>JBGAJR010000104.1:0-9242 GCA_044224815.1 Polyangiaceae bacterium | reverse complement strand
CGCTTCATGAGCGCGTCGCTCGGCGTCGATGCCGATGCGCGCCTCGGCGTCGACGGCGCCGCGGTGCGCGCCGATCTCGGCGCGAGCGGCGTCGGTCTCGCCGGGCTTGCTCGCATCGAGACGCGGACGTTCTCCGTCGACGCGTCGCTCTCGCTCGTTCCGATCCATCGGATGCGCGCACCGCGCTCGGAGCCGAGCGCCGCGCCCGCGCTGACGGCCGCGGAGGTGGCGGCGCGTGCCTACGTCGTTCGCAGCGTCGGCGCCGACGGCGCTCTCCGGTATCAGCTCGATCCGTTTACTGGAAAATCGAGCGACGAGCCCACGCCGATCGCGCGTCAGGCCGGCGTCGCGATGGCGCTCTGCGAGCTCGGTCCCACCGGCCGCCGCGAGGACGACGAATCCGCCATCGGCGCGGCCACACGAGCGATCGACGCGCTCGCGAGCCGCGAGCGAGGGCTCGGCGAGGGCGCGGTCCTCACTCCTTCGGCGGAGGACATCACGCTGACGACGGTGGCGTTGCCGATCGTCGCGCTCCTCTCGTGCCGCGCGCTGGTCGGCGAGCGGCACGACGTTCTCATCGCGCGCCTCGTCCGTACGCTCCTCTCCTTGGAGGACGCGCGCGGGAGCTTCGACGGCGTCCGTGGACCGGACGGCGCGTCGCGCGGCCACGCCAAGATCCTCTACGGCGAAGGGCAAGCCGTGCTCGCCCTCGTCATGCTCGAGCGCGCGCTCGCGGGCGGGACCGCCATCGGTCCGCTCCGCGATCCGGTTCCGATTCGTGCGGTCGTGAGCCGCGCGATGGACTACGTGGCCGGCGCGTATTGGCCGGCGCCGCTCCGCTCGTTCTTCTTCGTGGAGGAGAACTGGCACTGCCTCGCCGCTCGCGCGGCCATTCCGACCCATCGCCACGATGGGTACGAGCGCTTCTGCCTCGACTACGTGGCCTTCAAGTCCCGGCTCATCCTCGAACCGTCCGATTTGGCGCGCCACGCGCCTTCCGATGGCGACCTCTCCGGCGGCTACGAGTGGGGAGCGCTCTCCGTTCCGCACGCCGCGGCGACCAGCGGCTTCGGCGAGGCGCTCGCCGCGGCCATCGCCGTGAAGCACGCGCGCGGCGAGCCCACCGCCGCCGAGCGGGCGCGCCTCTTGCGCGTCCTCGGCTTCCTCGTGCGCGCGCAGTGGTCGTCGGCCGACTGCTTCGCGTGCGCCGATCCCGGCGCGGTGCTTGGGGGCTTCTCGCGTCACCAGGCCTCGCCGGTGATTCGTATCGATTATGTGCAACATGCATGGTCTGCGCTCGCGCACGGCGCGCGGGTGCTCCGTGAGGGCGGAGACTGACGATGTCGCGCCTCCTGGCCTACGGCGTCGGGCTCGGGCTCACGGCGGCGGCGCTCTCGCCCGCGCTCCGGCCGCTGGATCGAGATTCCTATCCGCTCTCCACGTATCCGATGTTCACCGCGTCGCGCGACGAGGTGGTCGTCCATCAGATCGTGGGGGTGCGGGGCGCGTCGCGCACGGTGCTCCCGCCGTCGCTCGTCGTGGGCGGGCCCGAGGTGATGCAGGCCGCGGCCACGGTGCGCCGCAGCGCCGAGGCCGGGCCGGCGAGGCTCGCCGCGCTCTGTCGCGCGGTGCTCGGTCGCGCCGCCGAGGCGAGCGAGTGGCGCGACGTCGAGCGACTCGAGATCGTCGCCGCCCACTTCGATCCCATCGCTTACCTCACCGGGAGCCGTGAGCCGCGACGACGCGACGTGCTCGCGACGTGCGCGCCGGAAGGGAAGCCGTGACGCCGCTCGCGCGCATCGCGTCCGCGCTCGACGGCTTCTTCTATGCGCCGGCGACGGCGACTCGGCTCGCCTATCTGCGCGTGCTCGTGGGCGCGTATTCGCTCGCGTACCTGACGGTCTGGTCGCCGAGCTTCGTTTCGGTGACTCGTCACGCCCCCGATGATTTTCGACCGGTGGGAGCGCTGTCGTGGCTCTCCGAGCCGATCCCGCCGTCGCTCTACCTCGGCCTCTTCGCGCTCACGCTCCTCGCCGGCGTCCTCGCTACCGCGGGCCTCCGCTATAGGTGGGTCGGTCCGCTCTACGCGGCGCTCGTCCTCTTCGTGACGACGTACCGCAGCTCGTGGGGCATGCTCTTCCACACCGACAACCTCATGACGCTGCATCTCGCCGTCCTCGCTTGTGCGCCCGCGGCCGACGCGGTGTCGCTCGACGCGCGATCGCGCGCGCGCGCGACGACCGAGACCGAAGCCCACGGGCGCTACGGGTGGGCGGTGCGCGCGATCGCTCTCGTGACGGTGGCGACGTACGTCGTGGCGGGGTGCGCCAAGCTCCGCGCGGCCGGTTTCGGGTGGGCGAGCGGGCACGTGCTCGCCACGCAAGTCGCCTTCGACAACGTGCGCAAGATCGAGCTCGGGAGCTTCCACTCGCCGCTCGGCGTCTTCATGGTCGCGCAACCGGCGCTCTTCGCTCCGCTCGCGTCCTTTGCCCTCGCGCTCGAGCTCGGCGCGCCGGTCGCGCTCTTGGGACATCGCATCGGTCGGGCGTGGGCGGCTGCTGCGTGGGCGTTTCACCTCGGCGTCGCCCTGACGATGGCGATCGTCTTCGCGTACCCGCTGTCGTTCGTCGCATTCGCGGCCTTCGTTCGTCCCGACACCTGGCGCGCCCTGGCGTTCGTACGCCGACTCGGCGAGGGAGCACCGGCGTGAGCGATTCCAACCCGTTGGCTCGCGCGCGCGACTTCGTCGCCGGCGAGTGGTCGAAGATCGACGCCGACTACCGCGCGCCTGCGCCGTCGACCGGAGAGGCCGCGGCCATTCTCCTCACGGTGGCGGCCGGTCTCATCCTGCCGCACTACGTGGGCAACCCCACCGCCATCCTCAAGGTGCCGGCCGCACAACGCTTCATCGCCGAACAATCGACGCCCGAGCTCTACCCGCACCTCTATTGGGCGCTCTTCAAGCTCGTGAACTACTTCTTGTTGCCTGCACTCTGCATCAAGCTGGTGCTCAAGCAGCGCATTCGCGATTTCGGCTTCGACACACAGCACAGCGCCAAGGTGTGGGCGCTCTACGTGGGCATGGCCCTCGCCGTCTTGCCGATCGCGTACGCGGTCTCGTTCAGCCCGGCGTTCTTGCGCACGTACCCCAAGTTCGCGGGCGCCGCGGGGTCGTGGTCGCTCCTCGTGTCGTGGGAGCTCGCCTACGGGCTCCAGTTCTTCTTGCTCGAGTTCTTCTTCCGCGGCTTCTTCTTGTTCGCGCTCGCGCGTCACCTGGGGGCCATCGCGATCTTCGTGATGGTCGTGCCCTACTCGATGATCCACTTCGGCAAGCCGCCCGCCGAGTGCGTCGGCTCGGTGGTCGCCGGCGTCGTCCTCGGCACCATCGCGCTTCGGACGCGATCCATCTACGGGGGCGTCCTCGTGCACTGCACGATCGCGTGGAGCATGGATTTGTTCGCGCTCCTCCACAAAGGCGAGCTCCAGCGCCTGCTCGCTCACTGACGGGCGGCGGCGCGCCCGGACTTCACTCGTCGTCGTCGGACGCTGGCGGGGCTTCTGCCGCGGCGTCATCGCCTTCGGCCGACGGCTCGAGGCGCTTTCCTGCGAGGAGGCGCGCGGCTCGCTCGCGATCGGCGTGCTCGCGGTCCTTCTGGGCCTGGGTGCGACCGTGCTTCACGCGATTGATCTCGGCCTGCTTCGCCTTCTCCTCGCGAGCCTTCTTCTTCCGGAATCGGTTCAAGTTGACGACGTTGCCGGCCATCTTCCCGAGAACGTGCCACGACGCGCCTTCGATGTCTCGCGCGGATTGGCGGCGGAGACGCCCTTCGCCCGACTGGGCTACGCTCGGACGACGTCATGAGAAGCTTGCGAGGCCCCGTCGTCTTTGGCTCTTGGATCGCTGCCGCCGTCGTCGTCGCGTGCGGCAGCGTCGATGGCACCGGCACCTCCGTCGTCGACGACATCGGCGTGCCCGGCTCGCCCGACGCGGGCGACGGCACCGCACGCGTCGACGCCGACGTCGTGGGGGCGGACGTCGGTGTGACCGCCGACGCGGTCGCGGACGCGGGCGAAGACGCGACGGCGGTCGATGCTGCCGAAGACGCGGACGCGGCAACCGACGCCGATGCGGCAGGCGACGCGGACACGGACGCGGGCGATGGTGGCAGCGACGCCGAGGCCGGTGCGGATGCCGCGGCCGACAGCGGCGCGAACGGCAGCGCGTGCGTCTCGTACCTCGAGTGCCTGTCCCGTGTATGCGCGAACGGCCTCTGCGTCGCGAGCACTTGCACCGACGGCAAGCTCGACGGCGACGAGTCCGATGTCGACTGCGGCGGCTCGTGCGCCGCGTGCGCGCCGGGCGCGACGTGCGGTGGGTCGAGCGACTGCGCGTCTCTGAGCTGTGTGAGCAAGAAGTGCGCGGCGCCCGCGTGCGACGACGGCGTGAAGAACGGAGGCGAGGCCGACGTCGACTGCGGCGGAGGCTGCGCGAAGAAGTGCGACGTGGACGCGTCGTGCAAGCTGAACACCGATTGCGCGACCGGGCTTTGCACCACCGGCCACTGCGCGCGTGCGAAGACGCTGGTCTTGATGCACTTCGACGGCGTGAACGCGGGCGCGTCGTTCCCCGAGGAGCGTGGTCGCGCGGTCGTCGCGACCGGCGGCGTGACGACGTCCACGATCGAGAAGAAGCTCGGGACCGCGAGCGCGTACTTCTCCGATCCGGCGATGAAGATGCGCATTCCCTACGCGAGCGATCTCACGCTCGGCACCGACGACTTCACGGTCGAGTACTGGTGGTATCCGCTCGCGTTTCCGGCGCGAGGCTCGCTCTACGTCGTCACCGACGATGCGCCGACCACGTGGCTCTTCGGTCTCGGCAGGGACCTCTCGAGCACGCTCAGCTTCACGTTCCAGAACCACAAGAGCGTCGGGTCTCCAGCGCTCGGCGATGGCTTCGCCGTTACGCCCGCCTCGTTCGATCCGGGCTGGCATCACTTCGCCGTGACGCGCTCCGGCAACACGTTCCGTCTGTTCCTCGACGGACAGCTCCTCGCGACGCAAACCCCGGCGCCGGGGCCCAACATCGTGGGCAACCCCGCCGACATTCTCCTTTCGTTCACCAACGGCGGCGGCTCGACCACGGGGTACGTCGACGAGCTCCGCATCTCGAGCGTCGCGCGCTACACCGCGTCGTTCACGCCGTCGACGACGGCGTTCGATCTCGACTGAAGACGAGACAGCCCGCCCGCTGTGGGGCGATGATCGACGCGCGGTGGGACAAAACCGCGCGGCGAGCGCATCGGCGCGGCGCGATCGGTCGATTAACGAGCCCCGCGGTCCCCCGTTCGCTACCTCGCCGGCATGCGCCACTACGCGTTCGCGACCGGACTCGCGCTCCTCGCCGTGCTCACCGTCTTCGCTGGCTGCTCTGCCGACGCTGGGGACGATGACGGCGAAGCGAGCGCTGCGCAGAAGAAGAAGAAGGCGAAGGATGGTGGTGTCGCCGAAGCGAGCGCCGCGACCGACGCCGCGAGCACGGCGCTCTGGTCGTGCGCTCCTGGCACGGGTCTCATCTATGTGTCGAAAGCGGGCGGCTCGACCAGGGTCTACGATCCCGTGACCGACACCAGCACGTGGGCCGACGTGAAGTGCAACCTGTGGGGCGGCTATGGCGCCGAGGTCTTCGCCGTCTCGAGCTCCGGTGAAGCATGGCAACACCAGGGGCCGTTCAACCAGTATGGGCCGTCGTACGATATTTGGTACGGCACGCCGCTTGGCCAGTCCTGCGGGACCGATGCCATTCACGAGAACATTCCCGGTCGCTTTCTCCTCGCGTTCACCTACGTCACTCCGGCCTCGGGCCCGGAGACTCTCGTCGGCCTCCAGAGCGACGGAGGCGCGCGGAGCCTCGTGACGTTCGGCGCCGACGGCGTCTGGAGCTCGCACGCTCCCGCGCCGGGCGTCTCCAACATCACCGGTACGTCCGACGGGCGAATCTTCGCGGAGAAGAGCGGGCGCCTCGTGCGCTTCGACGTTCCCTCGGTGGGTAAGGGGGCGTGGGGCTCGCCGGTCGAGTGGCCCATGACCGACGTCGGGCCGATGCCGATCGAAGCGCCCATGGCGTTCTCGCGAGGCAAGCTCTTCTTCTTCGAGCGCGTGCCTCACTATGGGTCGCTCGACTCGGCGCGCGTGCGGGTCTTCGATCTCGCGACCAAGACGCTCACGACGCGCAGCGAGATCGATCTTCAGATCGCACACGTGACGTCGTCGGCTTGCGTCGCGCCCTGACGTAGTCGCCCGCTTCAGCGCGTCGTGTCCGCGCGGCCCGCGTCCGTCGTCGCGCAGCGCGCGGCCTCGCGCGCCGCGAGCCCAGCGAGGAGCGTGCGAACCTGCTGAACCTCGGGCGCGGCACCCGCGCCGATGGCTAGCGTCTTTCCGTCGAGCGTCACGTACATGTCCGTGCCGTCGTGCGGCGATTGCGCGCGACCGGCGATGCCTCCGGCGGCGAAGGCACGCGTCACGGCCGGATCCTCGAGCGCGGTCCGCAGCGCCTCGATCGACGGGACGCCCGCGTCGACGTCGAGGAGCTCGTGCTCGCACTGCTTTTCGCGCCGCGGCGCGCCGCGACCGCTCACGAGCTTCACGCGATGCGTCCGGCAGTCGTGAATCGAGTGCTTGTCGTGCTCGGCGACGAGCCCACCCGCGAGCGTCCATTCGATCGCGTGTCCGAGGCAGCGCGACCCAGCGGGCGGGCTCGCGCTTGCGCTCGCCGCGATGCCGGTCGCACTGGCGTCGGTGGTCGTCGCTGACGGAGCGGCGCTCGGCGAAGGCGGCGTCGTTCGCGGGTCCGCGCGCGTACAGCCGCTCGAGATGACGAGCCCTCCGACCGATGCGATCAAGAGGCGGGGGAGCAGGTGGCCGTGCGCGACCATCTCAGTCACCGTCCCAGTTGCCGTCGAAGCGGAACGGACCCCACTGCACTTCGAGGAAACACCAGTGCGGCGCGTCGAGCGCGGTGCGGAACACGAGGAGCTTGCCGCTCTTCGTTCGCTCGGGCGCCGAAAGGCCGCGCGTGATGGGCGTCGCGCCCAGTGCGGCCGCGACCGGGCCGGCATCGAAGAGCTCTTTCTTCTCGCGATACGTGCGATCGGCGTCGCGAATATGCACCTGAGTTGCACCACGAAACTCCACGTCGCGTTCCCACTCCACTTGCTCTCGCCCGGGGAGCGGCGGCGTGGCTTTGAACTCGGTGTGGCTGTCGATGACGTGGAGCCAGCGCACGCCTTTCTGCGCCTTCGCCGTCTCGATCACGAACGCGGCGTCGCTCGCGAGTGGGTTCAAGACGATGCCCTCGCCGGTCCGATCGTTCCACACGAGGTAGGTGGTGACGACCTTGCGGCGGTCGTCGTTCAAGAGGCGCTCGTCCTTCTCGTTCTTGCGGTACCAGGGCTCGCGCGCACGCGCCGACGCGAAGTAGCGAATGCCGAGACCGTGCCAGCCGGCCGGGATGACGGGTGGCGGCACCTCGCGGATCGGCTCGCCCTGCCAACCGCCCTCGATCCCGGGCGGAAGGAGCGCCGCGACGTCGAGCACCTCGCGCGGGGGCGGCGGACGCTTTCGCGCCGCGGCGCGGTCGGCGTCCGAAGGCCCGCCCGCATCGCTGACCTTCGCGTACACGGGACCTTCGTCACTCCGCGCCGACGACGCGGGCGGCGTCACCGTTCCGTTGGGGCCGGGAGGCGTGGCTGCTGCGCATCCAATGCAGACGAGGAGCAGCGGTGCGAGAGCCGTGCGCGCGCGGTTCGGTGTCGAGAGTCCGCGATCGATGAGGCGTGCCATGGCCGGCATCGTACGTCACTCGTGAACGCGCGGGTCGGACATGCGAGGCACGAGCGCGCTCGCGCTCGCGAACGCCCTCGGGGTCAGGGAACGAGGGCCTCGTTCCATTCGCGCACGGTGAAGCGTGCGACGATGCCGTGCGTGACGAAGGGGTCGGCCTTGGCGAAGCGCTCCGCCGCGTCTCGGCTCCTGAAGATCGCCATGGCTCCACCCGCGGGCGCGTCCATGAACGGCCCGATCATGAGGAGGTCACCCGTGGCGGAAAACTCGCCCCAGAGGGCGCGGTGCGCCTCGAAGTGAGCGGGCACCTTGGAGCGGAAGTCTTCGGCGGCTTCGTAGAAGAGAACGTATTTCATGGCACGATCTCCTACGTCGGAGGGGAGTGGCGCGGCAAGCCTCGCGCGCGCGATGGCGGCGAGGCTGCGCGCGCCGAGGTTGTCGGTTCAGCGTTCGGAGGCGCCGATGTCCGGGGTCACGCGCGCCTGGCACGTGCGATCGGTCGGCGCCGAACGCGTCGCGCTGCCATGGTTCACGGCGGGGCTCCCCGCGGTGAGCGCGGTGCTCCACGCGTTGCCAGCGCTGGGGGCCGCGACGAACGCGGGCGCAGCGTCCGTTCCTCCTGCGTTCACACCAGCCGCCGCTGCCGCCGCCTGCGTCGCGTACGTCGCGCTGAACGAGCCGGTCCCGCCCGCGTGGTGGCACAGGTTGTTCTCGAAGGCGGTCATGCTCGCCATGCCCGGGTGCGCGAAGCAGTGGGCCGCCGCAGAGGCCGCCCCGAAGTAGACGAGGTTCGAGGCCAAGACGAGGTTCGATCCGGGCGCGTTGCGAAGGCCGATGCCTTCGCTTCCGTTCCCCGCGTGCGAGAAGAAGATGGTGTTGTTGCGCACGACGGCGCCGGTGTCGGCTTCGTCGCCCGCGCTCGGCCCGGCGGCGCCGATGGTGATCCCAGCCTGATACGTATCTTGGTCGTTCACGACGACGTTGTTCTCGACGAGCGCGCCCGGCGCGCTGGTCATGCAGATCGCGCAGTAGCCCAAGTTCACGACGGTGTTCCCGCGCACGACGAAGTTCCGGAACCACTCGCCCGTCGCGTAGCCCGGGTTGATCGAGATGCCGTAGCAACCGCCCGACGAGCTGTCTTGGACGAAGGTGTTCCCCTCGATGAGGACGTCGTCGTACTGGCCGTGGACGGTGAGGTTCCCGCCTTCGCAACGTCCGGACACGACCGAGTTGCGATCGAAGAGGTTGTTGCGAACCCGGGCGTGCGCGCCGGAGCCGCCCATGTAGATCCCGTGATTGAAGCCGCTGCCGGAGAAGTTGTTGTGGGCGATGGTGTTGCCCTCGATCAGCGTGCCCGTGCCGCCGCCCAGATAGCCCATCGATTCGTTGTCGTGGATGTT
>JBGAJR010000048.1:0-68483 GCA_044224815.1 Polyangiaceae bacterium | reverse complement strand
AGCGCCGAGAACGGATCGACGATCGAGAAGATCGATCCGAAGCTCATGAGCGCAAACGCGAGAAGCCCGTCCACCGAACGTGTCTAGCGAAGCGCCCCCGCCCCGCCAAGGCGCGAGTGGCGCGACGTGCAGGCGCCACAAATGGCCGTCGCCGCGCGAGCCCGGGACGCGCAAATGCGGTAGGGTCCGATCGTGAGCCCGGGGCACGGCCACGGCGGAGAGCCGCTCTTTCGGCGCGCCCAAAAGGACGCGAGCGGGGAGCTCTACGTCGAGGGCGTCGTCGATCGGGTGACGTTCGAGAGCGCGGAGTCGAGCTTTCGCGTCATCAAGCTCTCCGCCGACGATGGCGCGCAGGTCACCGTCGTGGGAACGTTCCCGCGCGTCGCGCCGGGCGCGCGCGTGCGCGTACGCGGTCAGAAGATCGTCGATCCGCGGCACGGCGAGCAGATCAAGGCCTCCAACATCACCGAGCTCCTCCCCACCACGCTCGTCGGCATCCGTCGCTACTTGGGCTCCGGGCTGATCAAAGGGATCGGCGGTCGCTACGCCGAGAAGATCGTCGACGCCTTCGGTCTCGACACGCTGAAGGTCCTCGACGAGGAGCCGGAGCGCCTCTCGCTGGTCCCCGGCCTCGGCCAGAAACGCGCGGAGACGCTGGCCAAGGCGTGGCGTGAGCAGCGCGTGGTGCGCGAAGTGATGGTCTTCTTGCAGGCGCACGGCGCTTCGCCCGCGCTCGCGACCCGCATCTACAAGCGCTATGGCAAAGACGCGATCACCATCGTGTCGCGCGAGCCGTATCGACTCGCGCTCGACGTGTGGGGCGTGGGCTTCAAGACCGCCGACCGCATCGCGCAAGAGCTCGGTGTGGAGCGCGACGGGCCGGCGCGCATCCAAGCCGGCGTGCTCCAGGCCATGCACGACGCGACCGACGGGGGCCACGCGTGCGTCCCGGAGAGCGCGGCCCGCGCCCGCGCGCTGGCGCTCCTCGATCTGCCGCCCGAGGATCCGACGGCCGAGGACAAGATCCGGAGCGCGCTCGTCGCCCTACGCATGGGCGGATACGTGGTGATGGAGAAACGCGACGAGGAAGACGAGCCGCGCGTCTATCTCGCCGACTTGTACGCCGCGGAGGTGCGCTTCGCGTCGCGTCTCCTCACGCTCCTTCGCGCGCCGGCCCGTCCCCTCCCCGGCGCCGCGCGCGCGCTCGCGGAGTTCGAGGCGCGGGCGGGCGTCGCCCTCGCGCCCGAGCAACGGCAGGCGGTGGAGCGCGCGGCCAAAGACGGCGTCTTGGTCATCACCGGTGGTCCGGGCGTGGGCAAGACCACCATCGTGCGCGCGGTCCTCTCCGTATACGAGAGCGCCAAGCTCGCGGTGCGGCTCGCGGCGCCGACCGGGCGCGCCGCCAAGCGCCTCTCGCAGTCGACCGGACGCGAAGCGTCGACGTTGCATCGACTCCTCGAGTTCGATCCCAAGCGGGGGAGCTTCAAGCGCTCCCTCGAGAATCCCCTCGAGGTCGACGCCCTCGTCATCGACGAGGCCTCGATGATCGATCTGCCCATGGCCGATGCCATCGCGCAGGCCGTCGCCGAAGGGACGCGGCTCGTCTTCGTCGGAGACGTCGATCAGCTCCCGAGCGTGGGGCCCGGCGCGATCTTGCGTGACGTCATCCAGTCGAACGCGGTGCCGGTGGTGCGCCTCACGCAGATCTTCCGCCAGGCCGGCGCGAGCCTCATCGTGGAGAACGCGCACCGCATCAACGCCGGCGAGGTGCCCATCGCACCGCCCGCGGGCGCCACCGCCGACTTCTACCTCATCGATCGCCGCGATCCCGAGGGCGCCCGAGACACGATCCTCGAGCTCGTGGGCTCGCGGATCCCCAAGCGCTTCGGCCACGATCCCATCCGCGACGTGCAGGTGCTCACGCCCATGCACCGTGGCCCGGCCGGCTCGATGGCGCTCAACGAGGCGCTCCAGGCGCTGCTCAACCCGAGCGGCCCCTCGCTGACGCGCGGCGCGCGCCTCTTCCGCCTGGGCGACAAAGTGATGCAGCTCCGGAACGACTACGACCGCGAGGTGTGGAACGGCGACGTCGGCATCGTGAGCGACGTCGACGAGGAAGAAGAGGTCCTCTTCGTTCGTTTCGACGACGAGCGGCGGGTGAAATACGAGGCCGCCGACCTCGACGAGCTCACCCTCGCCTATGCGTGCAGTATACACAAATCACAGGGCAGCGAGTACCCCGTCGTCGTCCTCCCGCTCCTCACGACACACTTCGTCATGCTCTCCCGCAATCTTCTTTACACGGCCGTGACGCGCGGAAAGCGCCTCGTCGTCCTGGTTTATGATCCGCGCGCGCTGTCTTTGGCGCTCGCGGACGACCGAAAGGGAGAGCGGCACACTGGACTTTCGGCTCGGCTCGCCCAAGGTTCGGAACGCGCCGGTTGACGGCGCGTCGGCGCGTGGCGAGTCTGTGAGGCGAGTCGAAAGCGAATGTTGGGAAGGCTCATCGTCGGCGCGTTTTTGGGGGTGCTCGTCGGGCTCGGGATCGCCGCGGCCTTGGTGAAGGGCCTTGGCATCGTCGCGCCGGCCGCGATCATCGCCTACGCGCTCGCGGCCGCCACCGGCGCGCTCACTGGCCTCGTCGCCGGGAAACCCATCTGGGCCTCGGGCGGACAGATCGAGGCCGGCCTCAAAGCGTTCTTCGGCGCGCTCCTCGCAGCCGGGGCGCTCTTCGCGCTTCGCACCTGGGTCGGCACCACGGTGGACCTCACGCGCTTCGGCGCGGGCTCGGGTCCGCTGGGTGAGCTCCCGGCCGCGGCGCTCCCGCTCATCGCGGGCGTGCTCGGAGCGCTCTTCGGGCTCGACAACACGCCCGACGCCAGCGGCGAGAAGAAGAGCGGCGAGAAGGTCCGCGTCGATGCGGGCAAGCGCCGCGTCGCGACCGACGACGTTGCTGACGAAGACGAGGCCGAGGCTCCGGCCCAGAAGCGCGCTCGACGCTGACCCCCGACCGGAATGCCGCCGTTCCGCGTCCTCTTCGTCGTCGCGACCAGCGGCGCCATCGCGCTCACGGTGCACTCGCTCGTGCGCGAGCCGCCCCCGCTCGCCGTATCCGTCATCGCCCTCTCCGCGTACGGCGCGCTCGTCACGCTGGGCGTCTTCGTGCTCAAGATGCAGCTCTACGTCGACGCAGTCATCGGCGGCCCCAAAGACGCGCGAGGCGTGGCGCTCACCTTCGACGACGGCCCCGATCCCGAGACCACGCCCGCCGTGCTCGACGCGCTCGATAGCGTTGGTGCGAAGGCCACCTTCTTCGTCATCGCCAAGAAGGCCGAGGCCTGCCCAGAGCTCGTGAAGGAGATACTCGCGCGCGGGCACACGATCGGACTTCACTCGTACGCGCACGACCGGCTGTTCGCGCTGCGTCGCGAGGCGTTCGTGCGGAGCGATCTCCAGACGGGCATCGCCACGCTCGAGAAGCTGACCGGAGCGCGCCCGGTGTGGTTTCGCCCGCCCATCGGGCACACCAACCCGATCATCGCGCGCGTAGCCACCGAGCTCGGGCTCGTCGTCGTGGGTTGGAGCGTGAGCGCCCGCGACGGCACCGCACGGGCCACGCTCGACGCGTGCCTCGCGCGCGTCCGCGCCGGGCTTCGCGACGGCGCCATCGTCTTGCTCCACGACGCCTCCGAGCGCCGCGACTTCGCGCCGCTCGCGCCCAAGCTCGTGCCGAGCGTCCTCGAGGCCATCCAGGCCGAGAACCTCAGCGTGGTACCGCTCGCGAGCTGGGTGGCGCGTCGTTGACGCGCGGGAGCTCCACGACGAGGCGCGCGCCGCCCGTGTAGCTCGGATCGACGGTGATGGTGCCGCGCGCCGCCGACGCGATGCCGCGACACACCGAGAGGCCGAGGCCCGTGCCACGCCCCACCTCCTTGGTGGTGACGAACGGCTCGAAGATCGCCTCGCGCATGTCGGCCGGGATGCCGGGCCCGTCGTCCTCGACCTCGATGCGCACGGCGCCGCCGATCGGCCGGGCGCGGAGCCGGACGTGGCCGGCCTTGCCGTCGAGCGCGCTCGCCGCGTTCAAGACCAGGTTCAAGACGATCTGGGTGAGTCGCCCGGCGCCGAGCTCGACGGAGAGCCCGGGCGCGGCGTCGACCGTGAGCTCGATGGTTCGGAGCTCCTTCTGCGGCCGCACGAGCGCGAGGACGTCGTTCATCACTTCGGCGACGTCGGCCACGCCCGCGTCGTCGCCTTGCCCTTCGCGCGCAAAGTCGAGCAGATCGCGCACGACGCCGTTGATGCGCTCGGTCTCCTTCTTCATGCGGACCAAGAAGTCGCGCTGCGCCGAAGGATCGAGGCCGCCATCGAGGACGAGATCTTCGAGGCCGATGAGCGCGGCGAGCGGGTTTCCGATTTCGTGCGCGACGCCCGCCGCCAAGCGCCCCACGCTCGCCAAGCGATCGCTCTGCTCGAGCTGGCGATTCGCCTCCGTGAGGCGCTTGGTGGTGCGCGTGAGCTCTTCGACCTTGCGCCGCAGCTTCTCCTCTTCGGCGACGAGGTGCGCGGTCATGGTGGCGATCGTTTCGCCGAGCGCTTGGATCTCGCGCGCGCTCGACGTCGGCACCGTGAGCGTGCGGGCCCCGGCCGCGACGCGGCTCGCCGCGCTCCCGAGCGACTCGACCGGACGCACGATGAGGCGCGTGAGGACGAAGTACGCGAAGACGAGGAGCGCCACCGCGAACACGCCCACGTAGATCGCGACCAGCCTGACGAGCGGGAGCGCGCGATCGCGATCGCCGGCGCGCACGCGCGCGACCAGCGTGCGGTCTCCCGCCGGGATCATCACCTCGAGCGCGAGGCCGTGGCTTACGGTCACCGGCCGCGCGCGCTCGCGTCCGGCCTCGCGGCCGAAAGGCGCGAGCCCCGCGGCGTCGGGCCCCGCGCTTGCGACGATGTGACCCGCGCCGTCGAAGACCGCTACCGCGTCGACGGCGCCCGCGCGTACGTATCCGTCGAGGACGTCCTTGGCCGGCAGTGCCTTGCGGACCGCTTCGAGATCGTTGGCGATGACCCGGACGATGGCGCGCGCACCATCCTCCCGCTCGGCCGCCAACGCGGTCCGTCCGATGCTTGCGATGGCAAAGAACAGCGGAACGAAGGCGAGGACGAGCAGCCCGCCCAAGGCGAGCACGATCTGGAGACGGAGACCGAGCGTCCGAGACGGCGCCACGAACGGGATCTTCGAACACGGCCGCGCCGAAGTCGAAAGACACGCGCTTTTCGCGGTTCCGGCTTGCCGAGCGGGGGCGGCTAAGCTACTTATTGAAAGTGGTTTTCACTTTCCTCGACAGCGTACCGCTAGCGACGGACGTCCGCGTGACGTCGGTCGAGCTGGAGCCGCGCTTCGTCCAATGGCTCGCCGCCATCGGGCTCGAGGAAGGCTCGACGGTGCGCATTCTGCGCCGCGCGATCCTCGGCGGCCCCTTGCACGTCCGCACGACGGCGGGCGCCGAGCTCGCGATTCACCGCTCTCTGGCCCGCGCGATCCGCGTGGAGCCGGTGGCCGCGACGGGCGGGGTGGCCGCCGATTCGCGCGGCCCGTCGGTGCGGCGCGCGACGCCGGCGAGTGAGCCGGAGCTCGAGCTCGCTCCGGTGAGCCAGAGCACGGCGTGACCGAGCCCGCCGATCCCGCGCCCTCTTCACCCGCGCTGTCGGACGACGCCACCCGCCCGCCGGTTCCTTCCGTTCACCTCGGCGAGGGGCTGCCCAGCGCGCCGCTCGTGCTCCTCGTGGGAAGGCCGAACTGCGGGAAGTCATCGCTCTTCAACGCGGTGACCGGCGGTCACGCGCACGTCGGCAATTTCCCTGGCGTCACCGTCGACGTGCTCGAAGAAGAGCTCGCGCTCCCGAGCGGCACCAAGGTCACGCTCGCCGATCTACCCGGCTTCTATTCGATGGAGGCGATCGTCGACGACGACACCGACGAGGGCGTCGCGCGTCGCTTCATCGACAAGATGCAGCGCACCGGCAGACCGCTCCTCGTCGTGCAGGTCCTCGACGCGACGAACCTCACGCTGCACTTGAAGCTCACGCGCGAGCTCCGCGCGCTCGGGCTCCCGCTCCTCGTCGCCGTCTCACAGTCCGACCTTCTCGCACGCACCGGCGCCGAGCTCCATCGGCCGGAGCTCGAACGCGCGGTCGGCGCTCCGGTCGTCGTGGTGAGCGCGCGCTCGCCCAAGGCCAAGGCCACGATGCTCGGGGCGATCGAGCGCGCGCTCGTCTTGCCGATTCCCGACGCCGGCACCTTCGACGTTGCCGATGCGGCGAAGCGCGCGGTGACCGTCCCCGCTACGGAGACGCCGCGCGCGACGCTCACCGAGCGCATCGATGGGCTCCTCCTCCATCCCCTCCTCGGCCCCGTCATCTTCGTGGCCCTGATGAGCGCGCTCTTCGCCGCTGTGTTCTTGGTCGCCGATCCGGCCACCGAGGTGCTCGACGGCGCGATCGCGTTCTTGCGCGCGCGCATCGAAAACGGCCTCGGTCGCGGCGTGGTGAGCTCGTTCTTGTCGGACGGCATTCTCGGCGGCGCGGGCACGGTGCTCGCGTTCTTGCCGCAGATCGTGGTGCTCACGGTGGCCATGGAGATCCTCGAAGCGAGCGGCTACCTCGCGCGCGGCGCCTTCCTCGTCGATCGCTTGCTTCGCCTGATGGGCCTGAGCGGCCGCTCGTTCTTGCCGCTCCTCATGGGACACGCCTGCGCCATCCCGGCCATCAACGCGACGCGCATCGTGCGCGATCCCAAAGAGCGGCTGACCGCGATGCTGGTCTTGCCGCTCATGACGTGCTCGGCGCGCATCCCGACGTACGCGCTCATCGTGAGCACGTTCTTCTTCCGCGCGCCCATCCTCACCAAGGCCGCGATCTTCGTCTCGCTCTACTTCGCGGGGCTCCTCTCGGGCCTCGTCGCGTCGCTCGTCTTGCGCCGCACCGCGGTGAAGGGCACCTCGCTCCCGCTCGTGCTCGAAATGCCCGCGTATCGAAGGCCGCAGCTCCGCGTGGTCGCTCGACAGGCGGCGCGCGCGGCGATGCGCTTCCTCCGCGAGGTGGGCACCACCATCGTGCTCGCGTCCGCCGTCTTGTGGGGAGTGCTCACGCTGCCTTCTCCCTTCAGCGCGAGCGTCGCCAAGGACGCTCCGCCGATCGAGCGGAGTGTCGCCGCCGCGGTCGGCCGCGGGCTCGAGCCCATCACGTCACCGCTCGGCTTCGACTGGCGCATCAACGTCGGACTCATCGGATCGTTCGGCGCACGCGAGCTCATGGTCGGCACGCTCGGCATCATCAACGGCATCGACGACGCGGGCGCCGATCCGTCGCCGCTCTCGGAGCGCCTGCGCGAAGCGAAGCGCCCCGACGGACAGCCGCAGTACCCGGCGCGCACTGGCCTCGCCCTCCTCGCGTTCTTCGTCCTCGCGTGCCAGTGCCTGAGCACGGTCGCCGCGGTGAAGCGCGAGACGCGCTCCCTCAAGTGGCCGGTGTTCTTGCTCGCGTACACCTACGCGGCGGCGTACGTCGCCGCCTTCGTGGTGCACGGCATCGCGAAGCTCGCGGGCCTCTGAAGCGCTTCGGCCCTTCGCTTCCGTCGAGTCGAGATCAGCCTTTGGCGACGCCGTCGTCATAGACGACGGTTCGCAAGCGCTTCCCGGACTCGTCGTAGAACGTGAAGGGGCCGTGCTCCTTCCCGCGCCGGTACGTGCCCTCGCGCTTCTTGTGGCCGGTCGGGTGGTGCTCGACGAACGCGCCTTCGCGCTTGCCCTTCTTGTGCTCGCCACGCTCGCGGAGGACGGCCTTGCCGCCGGCGAGCTTGAAGTACGTCTCGAACGGGCCGTCGAGCACACCGTGGGCGTACGTCTCTCGCCGATCGACGCGGCCGTCGGCCTCGTAGCGGACCCACTCGCCGTGCTTCTTGCCCGCTTCGTCGAAGGCGCCCTCTTCCTGGAGCGCGGGGCGCGTGTGCCAATAGATCTTCCACGAGCCGACGCGCTTGCCGCGAGCGTACGTGCCTTCGGCGGCGAGGTGATCGGGGTGTGCGTGCCAAGACTTGAAGGGCCCGTCGAGGAGGCCGTCGACCATCGTGTAGAGGCAGAGCCGATTGCCCTCCTTCTTGATGCGACCGAGCGTTTGCCCGTCGGCGCCCGAGCTCACGACGCTCTTGGGCGGTGCGAGCAGCGACGCCTTCTCCTTCGCCGAGAGGTAGCGCCGAAGCGCTCCTTCGCCGGCGAAGAGCTCGGCGATCGTCGCGCGCGGCGCGAGGTCCCGCGCAGCCAGCGCGACGAGCACTTTGACGACGGGCTTGGTGGCGGCCGCGATCGAGCCTTGGTGCACGAGCTCGTTCACGAGGTACGCGAGGGCGCGCTTCCGCGAGGCGTCGTCGTCTCCTGTGACGGCGCGGAGCCAGTAGGGGATGCGGGCGCCGCGGCCGTAGGAGGTCCCGAGCGAGGCCCAATCGACTTCGGCGAGCAGCGGATCGTCGACTGCGAGCTTCGCGTGCGGACGCGTCGCCCAACGCCACTCCAAGTAGGCTTCGTTGTCGGCGAACGTTCGCCCGATCGGCGAGTCGCCGGAGCGTCCGGTGGGCGCGTCGAGGTGCGGCGCCGCCAACGCGAACGCCTCCTCACGCCGGCCCGCCCCGAAGAGGAGGGCGGCGCGCAGCGAAGGCTCGAGCATCTCCGTTCCGCTCCAATCGATCGCCGCCACCTCGCCGAGCAACGTGGCGTGCTGGCTCGCGCTCGAGGCGGCGCGCATCGCGCACCAGAGCCGCGTGGCCACCTTGAGCGCGGGCGTGACCGCGGCGAGCGTGCCGAGCGCGTGCGCGCGCTGAGCCTCCGGATACATCGGAGCGGCGGGATCGAGGCGGCGCGCGCTCCAGAGCGGAGTGAGGTCACCGCGCTCGAGCGCAGCGATGGCAGCGGTAAGCACCGCGACGAGGTCTTCACTCACGCCGCCAGAATACCGTGACTGGCCGCGACCGAGGTCAGCGCACGCCGAAGAGCTCGTCGACGACGCGCGCGATGCCGCCGCCGGTCTCGCTCGTCTCTTTGAGCACGTCGCTCGCCGCGCGCTTCACGTCTTCGGGCGCCTGGCCCATCGCGAACGATCGACCGGCCGCGCGGAACATCGGCACGTCGTTGAGCCAGTCACCCACCGCGACCGTTTGCTCGAGCGGGACCTTGTAGTGGTCGGCGATCCACGCGAGCGCGGAGCCTTTGGTTCCGCCTGCGCCGCGCACGACCATGCCCCAACTCCCGCTCTGACGGCGCACGGGGAACATCGCGACCTGAGCGGCGTCGCCGACGGTGTCTTGGATGTCCTCGACCGCGGACGCGATCTGCTGGACGCTCCCGAGCGCGACGACCGCGGTGATGCCGTCGTCGTAGTCCCACGCGCCGTGACCGTGCACGCTCGTGGTGCGCTCGACGGCGTTGGACCACGTGACGACGTACGAGAGATACGGCTCGCCGACGTGATCGTGCACGATGGCGTCGCGCGCGAACACAAACGTGGCCGGGCCGTTCTTGGCCAGCGCGTCACGAAGCTTCCGCGCCGCGTCCCCGCGGATGCCGTGATGCATCAGCGTCGTGTGCGTGGCGGCGCTCACCATGTGGCTGCCGTCGACGCAGGCCACCGGACCGGTGAGCCCGAGCGCAAGCGCAGTGGGCCGCGCGCCCGAGTAGAGCCGTCCCGTGATGATCGTCACCGGCACGCCGACCGCGAGGAGCGCACGGAGAGCGTGCAGATCCTTGGCGTGCGGCGCCCCGTTCGCGTCGAGCAGGGTACCGTCGAGATCGACTGCGATGAGGCCGGGCTTCATCGGAGCGATCTCACTCGATGCGCAGTTACGGCAGAGCGCTCGCGCGATCTCGCGGAGCGCGCAGGCCGAATCAGCTCGCGGCCGGGTAGACCGAGACCTTGCGCTTGGTGTTGGAGCGCCACTCGTACTTCACGACGCCGTCGATGAGGGCGAAGAGCGTGAAGTCGCGGCCGACGCCGACGTTGTGGCCCGCGTGGATTGTCTGGCCGACCTGGCGGATGATGATGTTGCCCGCGCGGACCGTCTGGCCGCCGTAAACCTTGGTGCCCCGGCGCTGCGCGTTGGAGTCGCGTCCGTTACGGGTGCTGCCTGCGCCTTTTTTGTGAGCCATGGCCTTAACTCCTCAGAAAACGTCTGCGGCCTCAGGCCGAGATGCCCGTGATCTCGAGCGCGGTGAAGGGCTGACGATGACCGGTCTTGCGACGGTAGTTCTTGCGGCGACGGAACTTGAAGATGACGACCTTGGGGCCGAGGGCCTGGCCGGTGATCTTCGCCTGAACCTTGGCGCCCTTCACGACCGGCGTGCCGATCTTGAGAGCGTCGCCGCCGATGAGGAGCACTTCCTCGAACGTGACGGAATCACCCACGTTTCCGGGGAGCTTCTCGACCCGGAGTTGGTCGCCTTGCGCGACTCGGTACTGCTTTCCGCCCGTCTTGAACACCGCGTACATGCCGATCCCTCGCTTTCGGAGCCGCTGGCTGCCCTCGTATCTGATGAGGAGCACCCGGCGGCGGGGGTTCTCGGCTGAGGGGCACCGCCAAAAGACGGAGGCCTCCCGACCGAGGGACGCGGGAGTATACGGATGGCGCTTCGCTTGTAAAGCGCCGTGTGTGCGAATGCGCGATTCCTTCAAAAGAGGCCGACAAAGCCCGCCTCCGCGGCACGACGCGACGCCCCGCCGCTCCGCGTGTACATTGAGTGTTCCGACTGGCTCGGTGCCCCTCCGCAGCCGTCGCCCCGACTCTGTCATGCGCAAGCTCTCTCTCTCGGCGACGCGCGCGTCCGCGATTTTGGCCCTCTCTGGCGCTGTGGCTGCTGGGCTTCTCGCGGCCTGCAGCGCGACGGATCCCGGCGAAATTCCGTATCGCAGTCCGCCCATGCGCCCCAAGCCGACCTCGCCCACGACCACCGTGGTCGCGGCCGCGAGCGATGGCGGGACGACGAGCGACGACGGTGCCGTCTTTCAGCAGCCTTACGTCGCGCAGGCCGCCCAGCTCTCGTCCACGCAAGCGCTGCACGCCGACCGAATTCCGGGCGGCAGCCAAAACCCCGCCGGCCACAACTGCGTCGGCGAGTGTCACTCGGTCGGGCTCGACGCGGGCGGCAAGCCCTTCACCGCGGCCGGCACCGTCTACACCGACAACACGGGCAATACCGCGGTCGGGCCCGGCGTCGAGGTCCGCATCCGCAACGCGAACGGCACGGCGCAGAGCGCGTTCACCGACGAGAACGGAAACTGGTTCATCCGCGTGGGCCAGTTCGACATCCAGCAGAACGCCATCCCGGGCATCCGCGACGCCGTCAACGGCCCGATGTTGATGGCTTCGTACCTCGGTCCGGGCGCCGCCGGCGGTGCATGCGCCGCGGGAACCTGCCATGTGAAGGGCGCCCCCGGCGGTGTCCTCCGCGTGCGCGGCCCCTGAGAGCCGTCGGTTCGTTACCGGCGCGAGTGGGTCGCGCCCTGAGTGTTACGACGATCGCGGCGTGGTCGTGGTAGGACGCGCCCATGGCTCAAGACCCCCTCGGGCATCTCGCCATCGTGCTGCACGCGCACTTGCCGTTCGTGCGCCATCCCGAGCACGAGCGTCACCTCGAAGAGCGCTGGTTCTTCGAGGCGCTGATCGAGTGCTACCTGCCGATCCTCGACGCGTTCGATCGGCTCGCGGCCGAAGGTGTGCCGTTCCAAGTCACGATGACCGTGACGCCGCCGCTCGCGGCCATGCTCAAGGACGAGCTCCTCCAGCAGCGCTTCCACGATCACCTCTCCCGCCTCGAGGCCCTCGCCGAGCGCGAGATGGTGCGCGTCTACGGCGATCGCCACTTCGCGCCGCTCGCGACGTTCTATCGCGACGAGCTCCGGCGGATTCGCGGCATCTGGGATCGATGCCAGGGTGACGTGCTCGCGGGCCTCGTGCGCCACTTCGACGCCGGCCGCGTCGAGCTCATCACGTGCTCGGCCACTCACTGCTATCTGCCCGGCATGCTGCCGGCGCGCGAAGGCATTCGCCCGCAGCTCGAGCTCGGCGTCCAAGCGTTCGAGATGCTGGTGGGCCGCCGCCCCAGCGGCGCCTGGCTCGCGGAGTGCGCGTATCACCCCGCGTTCGATCAGGAGATCGCACGCGCCGGGATTCGGTTCACCGTGCTCGATACGCACGGGCTCACGCTCGCGCGTCCACGCCCGCCGTTCGGCGTGCACTCGCCGGTCGTCTCACCGAGCGGCGTCGCGTTCTTCGCGCGCGACGTCGAGTCGAGCCGTCAGGTGTGGTCGCGCGAAGAGGGCTACCCGGGCGATCCGTTCTATCGCGACTTCTACCGCGACATCGGCTTCGACCTCCCGGAGTCGGAGCTCATGGAGGAGCTCGGGCCGAACGGCACGCGGGTGATGACGGGGCTCAAGTACCACCGCATCACCGGCAAGACGGTCCACAAGCAGCCGTACGTCCCGGCCATCGCCGAGGAGCACGTGCGCGCGCACGCCAAGCACTTCGTGGAGCAGCGCATCGAGCAGATCCGCGGACTCTCCATGACGGTGCCGCACCCGATCGTGGTCGCTCCTTATGATGCCGAGCTCTTCGGGCACTGGTGGTTCGAGGGGCCGATGTTCCTCGAGCACGTGTTCCGCGAGATGGCCAAGGCCGAGCCCGCCGTGTCGACCATTCACCTCCGCGAGTACCTCGATCGATACCCGGTGGCCGTGCACGCCACGCCGGCGGGCACTTCGTGGGGCGCGGGCGGCTACGGCGAGGTGTGGGTCGGCCCCGAGGCCGCCTGGTCGTGGCGACACGTGCATCATGCAACCAGGTACGTGAAGTTCTTGGTGGACCGGCACCGCGGCGAGACGGGCCTCCGCGGGCGCGCGCTCGATCAGATGCTGCGAGAGCTCCTCTTGCTCCAGTCGAGCGACTGGAACTTCATCATCAAGACCGGCACCTCGATGAAGTACGCCGAGGCGCGCATCCGCGCGCACGTCCATCGCCTCCGCCACCTGGGCCACCTCGTCGAGACCGGGATCATCGAGGGCGAGGACGCCGAGTGGCTCGAAGACGTCTCCCTCCGCGACAACTTCTTGTGGCAAATGCCGTCGGAGAAGCTCCGCGCCGCCTTCGCCTGACGAAGATCGGGCACGGGCACGGGCACGGGCACGGGAGTGGACACGCTCCGGCAGAAAGGGCAGCCTCTGCCCATGAAGTTCGAAGGGACCTATACCGCGCTCGTCACTCCGTTTCGTGCCCAGGACGAGAGCATCGATTGGAAGGCCTTCGACGCGCTCATCGAGGCGCAGATCGAGGGCGGGATCGCCGGCCTGGTCCCCTGCGGAACGACGGGTGAGAGCCCGGCGCTGACCGAAGACGAGCAGCTCGCGCTCGTGAAGCGATCGGTCGAACGCGCCAAGGGCCGCGTGCCGGTCATCGCAGGAACGGGATCGAACTCCACCAAGCACGCGGTGCACCTCTCGCAGGCCGCCGAGGGCGCGGGCGCGAACGCCGTGATGGTCGTCGTCCCCTACTACAACAAGCCCACGCAAGAGGGGCTCTACCGGCACTACGTCACCGTCGCGAAGTCGGTGAAGTGCCCGGTGATGATCTACAACATCCCCGGCCGCACCGGCATCGACCTCGCGGCCGACACGCTCGCGCGCATCTGCGACGCGGCGCCCAACGTGCTCGCCACCAAGGAAGCGACCGGCAACGTGCTCCGCGCGCAGGAGCTCGTGCGCCGTATGGGGAGCCGCCTCACCGTGCTCTGCGGAGACGACGCGCTCACGCTCGCCATGGTCGCGGTCGGCGCGCGCGGCGTGGTGAGCGTCACCTCGAACGTGTTCCCGCGCGCGGTCGCGAACGCCACGCGCGCCGCGCTCGCCTACGACATGCCGCTCGCGCAGAAGCTCCACCACGCGCTCGTCCCGGTGCACGAGGCGATGTTCATCGAGGCCAACCCCGGCCCGGCCAAGGCCGCGATGGCCGCGCGCGGCCTCCTCGAGAACGTGGTGCGCGGTCCGCTCTGCCCGATGGAGGAGGCGTCCAAGAAGAAGCTCGCGGCGGTGCTCGAGGAGTACGCGCGCCGGAGCGAAGCGTGACGAACGCCGCCGCGCTCCCGCTCGTCCTCGTCGGCGCCTCGGGGCGCATGGGCCAAGCGATCGCGCGCATCGCGGGGGAATCGCCGGCGCTCTTCACGGTGATCGCGCGCGCGTCCGAAGGCGATGACCTGACGATGATCGCGCGCGGCGCGGCCGGGCGCGGCGCCGTCGCCATCGATTTCTCGAGCCCCGAGGGCACGCGCGCGTTCGCGCCCATCGCTGCCGAGGCCAAGCTCCCGATCGTGGTCGGGACGACCGGTCTCGGCGACGCCGATCGCGCGGCGCTCGAACGCGCAGCCAGCGCGATCCCGATCTTCGTCGCGTCGAACATGAGCGTCGGCGTCTACGTGCTCGGTGCGCTCGTCACCCAGGCGGCGACCATGCTCGGCGACGACTTCGACGTCGAGATCGTCGAGGCCCACCACAAGAAGAAGGCCGACGCGCCGAGCGGCACCGCGCTCACGCTGCTCGAAGCGGTGCGGCGCGGCCTCGAAGGCGAGCACCCCGTGGTGCACGGCCGGAGCGGTCGCCCCGGCGCGCGTCCGCCGCGCGAAATCGGAATGCACGCCGTGCGCGGCGGCGACGTCGTCGGCGATCACAGCGTCCACTACCTCGGCGAGGGCGAGCGTCTCGAGCTCGTGCACCGCGCCACGAGCCGCGACGTCTTCGCGCGGGGCGCGCTCCGCGCCGCGCGATTCCTCGCGGCGCGGGCGCCTGGTCTCTACGGGATGCCGGATCTGTTCCGCTGATCGCGCTACTGCACGAGGCTCACTTCGGCGTCCACGTCGCGTCACCGACGCGCTCGTCCTTGCCGTCGATGGTCGCGTAGAGCTCGACGGTCGCGTCCTTGCCGACGATCGACGCGTCGAACACGTTGGTCGCGCCCTCGGAGCACGCGAGCGTGTCGCCCTTGTCGAGCTTTTGGTTCGCGTTCGCGTCCTTGGCCGGGCAGATGAGGGTGACGGCGTCTTTGCCGGAGATCGTGGCCTTCACGGTGAGCTTGTCGAGCGCGTAGCCGTCGCTGCGCGCATCGTCGACCTTGATCGTGAAGAGGTAGTCGTTGGGCTTGTCGGTCAAGGCCCCCGTCGACGTGTCGAGGCTGATGGCGCCATCGTTTCCGCTGCAACCAGCGACGAAGGCGACGGCCAAGAGTCCGAGCGCGAACGAGGGACGGAGCGAGAGCTTCATGGTTCGATTCTCCAGAGGGTAAGCGCGGCGAAGGGCTCGCCGACGAAGACACCTTGGAGCGCGAACGACCGTGCGCCCACGGACGCGACCTGACACGATCTGACGCGCGGGCGCCGGCCCTAAAAGCGCAGCGAAACGTCGACCGAGCCGCCGCCGGGGCGCGCGGCCGGCGTGACGTGGAGGCGGCGGTGGAGCGGTGTCTGCGCCGTCTCTTTGGGCGCGTCGGGCGTGTCGGTCACGAGCATGACGACGCCCGCGCCGCCCACGAGCGCGGCCACGCCGTAGAAGATGAGCTCGAGCTTGAGCGCGGACTCGCCGCTCTTCTTGCGATCACATGCATCTTGCATGGATGCGAGCGAAGACGTGTGCGGCTTGGACGGGTCACAGAAGTCGGTGGCGTTCAGCGTGTCGTGATCGCGCTTGTTGTCCTCGCGGATCGACAGAAACTCGGCACCCTTGATGGTGCCGGCCACGCCGAAACCGGTGCCCACGGCGAGGAGCCCGAGCGACACCAGCGTGCGGGTGGAGATCGGCTTGGACGGCGCCTCCTCCTTCTGGCCGGAGTCGGGCGTCAGTCGAACGTTGAGCACCTGCTCGCTGCTCGCCGCGACGTCGACGCCTTGCACGTGCGGCTTGTAGCCGTTCGCCCGCACCTCGACGACGTGATGCCCCGGCTTGAGCTCGACCGTGGCCTCGCCCCGCTCCATGTCGTATGCGGTGCCGTCGACGAGGACTTGCCCCGAAGAATCGCCAGCGACGCGCACGGTGATCGCGGCCGCGAGCGGCTCGCCGAAGAGCTTGTCGAGGAGTCGCCCCGCGATGCGACGGAGGACGTCGTCGTTCTGATCGTGGAGGTTGTCGCTGAAGGTTTCGTTCGCGACTTGATCGGCCTTGCCGCGCCGCCACAGGTGAATCTCGGCGGTGACCTGGTGCTTGTCGGGGCCCTTGCGCAACGTGCCCCACACGAAGCGCTCGACCTTCATCTGATCGCCGATCTTGATGAGGCAAAGCGGGTCCGGACGCTCCGCGCATCCAAGCGCCGCCATCAGCGTCGAGAGGTTGGTGGTGGCCTCGTCGAGGTGCGAGCCCGGCCGCTCGCGGAAGCGAGAGCGCAGCGCGCCACTCAGCGCCTCGGCCTGATCCTCCACGTCCTCCGAGGAGAGCGTGAGGATCGGCACGTCTTTCCGATAGGTGGGCTTGGGCGGCGGCGCTTCCTTCTCCTTGGGGGGAGCCGCGTCCTTTCCATTCGGCGCGGGCAGAGGCGCGGGCGCGGGCTTCGGCTGCGCGAACGCCGGAGCGGCCACGAGGAGCATCGCGCCGACGAGGGCGACGACTGGAGTGCGTGCGCGAATCATGGTCTCGGCGAGCTCGGCGGATCCTCGCCGCGAGCGAGGATCAGAAGGAGAGCCCGACCCGGAGCATACCCTCACGCGGGCCCATTGTCGGCGTCACCGACCAGGCCGATTTCGGCGCCGGCGCCGCGCCGCGCGTGGGCGCGTCGCCCTTGCCTCCGGTCACGAGGAGGACCACGCCCGTTCCGATCATCGCCGCGCCCACGCCGCCGGCGGTCCACGCAATGAGGCTCAGGGTCTTGGCGTCCTTGTTGAGCGAGCACGCCTCATCCATACGTCGCATGGCGTCGGGCCCCGCGCCTGGGAAGCCGCTACACGGATCGGTCACCTTTACGTCGACCGGGCCGGGGCCGTCGGGATCGAGCACGCCGTACTGCGCTTGCGCGAGATCGCGCTGCTGACTGCGCTTGGAGAACCACTGCGCGCCGAACACGGCGCCCACGACTCCGACGACGACGCCGCCGCCCACGAGCCCGTACGCGAGGATCTGGCGGCCGTTGGACTTCTCTTCCGGCGCCGGCGCCACTGGCGTGGCTTCGGCGACGAGCTTCACGTTGATCGGCGTGTCGTTACCGACGACGACCGTGACCTCTTGCCGCACCGGCAGGTAACCGGGGACGCGAACTTCGACGACGTGCTGACCGGCCTTGAGCTCGATGGCCGCGGTGCCGCCCGAAAGCGACGTGGGCTCGCCGCCGTCGACGACCACGGTGCCGGCGCCCTTGCCAGCCTGCACGGTGAGCATGCCGGTGGTGAGCGTGTTGGTGAGCCGCTCGAAGACGCGATTGACGATCTTCTTCAGCGACTCGTTGTTCGCATCGCGGAGATCGTCGGCGTAGGTCTCTTTGACGACGCTGTCTTGCTTACCGCGCAGCCAGTAGTGGGCTTCGACGACGACCTGCGTCTTGCCGAGGCGCGCCACGCGACCCCAGAAGAATTTGTCGGTCTTGAGCTGCTCGCCGACTCGCTGCAAGCACGGCGCGTCGATCCGGCACTTGAGCGCCGAGGTGAGGAGCGCGAGCGAGAAGGTGTTTTCGCTGAGGGTCCACCCGGGCGTCGCCTTGATCCGATTGCGGAGCGCGAGGGTGAACGCCTCCGCCTGATCGTCGGCGTCGTCGGTCTCGAACGTGAGGACCGGCGTCGAGCCAGGTGGATTGACGGAAGCCCCCGCCCGCGGCGCACCGCCCTTGGGTTGGGCCTCCGCCGTGCGAGGGGTCAGGACCAAGACCGTGAGGATGGCCGAGACCGCGAGGACGATCGCGAGCCAATGCCGACGCATGTTCGTACGTTATCCTTTTCCGGCGCAGGCGAGCAAAGCTCTCGCTACCGCGCCCTCCCCCTCCCCTTCATCAGCCGAGAAACCGGTCCACTTGCGAATCACCGGCGGACGCTTCCGCTCCCGAATCCTCAAGGCGCCACGCGGCGACGAAACGCGCCCGACCTCCGACCGCGTTCGCGAGGCGCTCTTCTCCATGCTGGAAGCCCGGGGCGGCTGCGCTGGGCTCCGCGTGCTCGATCTCTACGCCGGCACCGGCGCGCTCGGCCTCGAGGCGCTCTCGCGTGGGGCGGCCCACGCGACGTTCGTGGAGCGGCGCCGCGAGGCGATCACCGCGCTCCGCGCGAACCTGGCCGCGCTGGGTGTCGCCGCAGAGTCGCGCGTCGTGGCCCGCCCCATCGAGAGCGCCGGGGCCGACATTGCGGGGCCCTTCGATCTCGTCTTTGCCGATCCCCCCTACGCTGACGTTCAGTCCGGGGCGGCGACCCGCACCCTCGCCCGACTGTTCAGCCAAGGCCTCTTCGCCGATGGCGCGATTTTCGTCCTGGAGCACGCCGAGAAGACGGAGACCCCCGAATTTCCCGGGCTCGAGGCCGAGGCGACACGAAGCTACGGCGACACCCGGCTCGCGTTCTTCCGCAAATGAAACGTTTTTCGGAATTTCTGTATACTCGCGAGCGCCGCGTGCAGTCTGCGGTCGCCACCGCTTGCGTCGTTGCTCCGCCTCCCGAGCGGCGCACGACACGACACTAGAGATAGCCCGAGGTCGAGAACGAGATGAGTGCCAGCACGCCTCCGCCCCCCCAAGGGAGCAGCACCGGCATGTACGCCGGGATTGCCGTCCTGCTTCTGGCGGGCATCGGCGCATTGATCGGGTGGAAGACGTGCAACAAGCCCACGGAGCAGCCGCCCACGGTGAACACCGTGACGCCGCCGCCCACGGCTCCGCCGACGAACACCCTGAAGATCGACGACATCCCCCTGCCGCCGCCCGTCGACGCCGGAGTGGACTCGGGCCCGGTCACCACCGTGCGCGGACCGGGACCGAACCCGTGCGAAGTGAAGACTTGCAAGGGCTCGGCGAGCTCCGACCTCGAAGCGGCGCTGCAGTTCCGCGCGAAGCAAGCGCACCGCTGCTACGACAACGCCCTCGCGTCGGACAACACGCTCCAGGGCAAGGTCACCCTCAACATCAAGATCGGCTCGAACGGCGCGATGTGTGGTGTGAACGTGGCCTCGAACGAGCTGTCCAACGCGGGTGTCGCGCAGTGCGTGGCGAACTCGTTCCGTTCCGCGGCGAACTTCCCGGCCCCCAAGGGTGGCTGCGTGGAGATCAACCTGCCCATCAACTTCAAGCCGGGTGGCCGCTAGTCCCATGTTGCGTGGCCGCATCCTGATCGCCTTCGGCATCGGACTTCTGCCGAGCGTGCTCGCGCTCGGAGCATGCAGCGAAAGCGGCGTGACGCCCGACTGCGCAGCCGCGAACGGTGCATGCGATCCCGCGGCACCGAACGCGAACCCCGACGCGACGCGCGCCGACGTGAAGCCGGACAACGCCATCATCCCGGGCAACGACTCGGGCGGCGACACGGCCGTCGAGGACAGCAGCAGCACGAAGGACGCCGGCGCGGACGTGAAGGACGCGGCCGACGCATCGGACGCCGCCGACGCCAAGAAGGACGGCTGATCGCTCCGCGGAGGCGCGCGCGATGACGGCCGGTGACGACCCCAAAGACGAAGGCCCGAAGGACAAGCCTTCGGGAGCCCCGCCGCGCATCTCGACGCGCCCGCCCCCGGCGTTCCAAGCGACGAGCCGCGCGCCATCAAGGCCGCCCTCCGGCATCGGAGGCGCACGCGCGAGCGGAAGACCCGGATCGCGCGCGCCCGATCTCTTGGGTTCGGCGCGGCGCCTCTCGTCGCTCGACTTCGATCTCGTCAACGCGGCGCGACGCATCGTCGAAGGCGCGCTCGGCCTCGTGCTCGGCGATCACTTCGTCGCCATCGCCGACGACCGCAACGACGCGTTCGCCGCCGCGCTCGTCGACGCCGCGATCGGGGCTGGCGCGACGGCGGAGCTGATCGATCTCGCGAGCTTCGGTGTGCGACCGACCCGCGTGCTCCCTCCCGAGCTCGAGAACGTGCTCGGCGGTGCACAAGCCGGCGTGTACCTCGCGAGCTTCAACGATGGCGAAGATCCGCTCCTCGACGGCATCGTCCGCGTGGTGCGCGAGAAGCAGCTCCGCTTCGGCGCGATGCCCGGCGCCACGCGACGCGGCATCCTGGCCGGGTTCGCGGCCGATCCGGCGCGCATCGCCGAAGCCAGTCGCGGGGTGCGGCTCCGCGTCCGACCCGACTCGATCCTGCGTGTCCGCACGCCGGGCGGCTCCGACCTCACGGTGAAGCTCGCCCCCAGTCATCGCTGGTTCGAGCGCGTGGGCAGCGTGCGCGCGGGCCGCTTCGATCCGCTCCCGCTCGGACAGCTCCTGACGGCCCCCGGCGACGTGAGCGGCGTCTACGTGGCCGACGCGAGCGTGGGCCTCGACGCGGATCCGGCGGGCGGTCACGCGATGCGGAGCCCGGTGCGCTTCGAGATCGACGGCGGCGTCGTGCGCGCCGTCCGCACGCGGGACGCGCTCCTCGAGCGCAAAGTCGAGCTCGCACTTCGTCGAGAGCATCAGCTCGACGCGGTGGGCCTGGTGATCATCGGGACCAACGTCGGCCTGGATGGCCCGGTGGGCGAGCTCTACGTCGATCAGACGCTGCCCGGCTTGCACCTCTCGTTCGGCGCGACGATGCCCGATCTCACCGGCGCCGCGCCGAGCGCGCGTCATCACTTCGTCGCGGCGGCGGGAAACGCCGACGTCGACCTCGACGGCGCGCCGCTCCTCCGGTCCGGACACTTCGTCGGCCTCTCGTCTTGACGCGTGCGCTCGCGCGCGTGGGTGTAGAGTAGTCTCCGATTCCCGTGCCCACGCTGCTCCTCCGTATTGCCTACGACGGCACGCGCTTCCACGGTTGGGCGCGGCAAGCGGACGCGCGAACCGTCGAGGGAACGCTGCACGAGGCGCTCCGCGCGGTGGATCCGGCCGCGTCGGCGCCGCGCGGCATGAGCCGCACCGACGCCGGCGTCCACGCGCGCGCGCAGATGGCGACGTTCGACGCGGTGCACGAGATCCCGCCGCGCGGCTGGGTGCTCTCCACGAACTCGCATCTCCCCGACGACGTCGCGGTGCGCGCCGCGCGCGTCGTGCCCGCCGACTTTCATCCGCGGTTCGCGTCGAAGATGAAGCGCTACCGCTACCGCTTGCTCCTCGATCGCGTACGCGATCCGTTGCGCGCGCCCTTCACGTGGCGCGTGGGCGCGGACCTCGATCTCGAGGCCATGAAGAAGGAGGCCGCAGACCTCCTCGGAACCCACGATTTTGCGGCGTTTCGTTCGGCCGGAGACGCGCGCGAGAACACGACACGCACGCTCGACAAGGTGGCGCTCGACGCGATGGACGACGAGCTCCACGTGGTCGTGGAGGGGAGCGCGTTCCTCTACAACATGGTCCGCATCATCGTCGGCACGCTCGTCGACGTCGGACGCGGCCACCGGCCCGCCGGCACCGTGAAGCGCGCGCTCGCCGAGCGCGATCGCGCCCTCACCGGGACCACCGCGCCCGCCGAGGGGCTCTGCCTCGATCACGCCGAGCTCGCACTGCCAGAAGACGCAGGAGAGTCATGGCCGCCCTGACCAGCCATCCCGCGATCGAGGTCCGCGCCGCCGCCGAAGGCGAAGGCCGGGCCATCTCGCGCTTGTGGCGCGAGCTCTGGGAGGCGCACGAGGGTTGGGGCGGCTACGCGTCGACCCGCGACGATCGCGCCTACGCACGCCTCGCCGTGCGCCTCGACGAGGACGCGCGCATTCGCGGTGGACATCCGGTGCTCGGTCGACACGTGCACCTCATCGCGCTCGCCGGCGGCGAGGTCGCGGGCCAGGTCGAAGGATGGCTCGAGCGTCAAGGCTCCGAGAGTGACACACCGCTCACGTGCGAGGTGCGCTCCCTCATCGTGAGCCATCGCGCGCGGAAGCTCGGGCTCGCTCGCACGCTGCTCGACACGCTCGCGCTCTACGCGCGGGACTTCGCGCAGGGCGGCCCCGTCGTGCTCGCCGCCGAGGTGCTCGAGCCCAACCCCGCGCACACGTTCTACGAGCGCCTCGGCTTCAAGGCGGTGTCGTGGACGACGCGCATCGCGACCGAGCTCAGGCCGGCGCGCGCGGCGAGCGAGGGCATCGCGCGCGGGCGCGTGATGCCGCGCGTGGCCACCGCCGACGACGCGCTCCCCATCGCGCTCCTCGAGACGGTGCTCGCGGCGCGGCGGCGGCGCAACAAGGACGCGCGCTACGACCGACCGCGTGCGCTCGACGCCACCATCGTCTCCGCCATCGCGACCCACCTCGGTCGGCGCGATCGCGCGCCCACCGAACCGGTCGAGATCGTCGCCACGCGCGAGGAGCGCGTTCGCGGCAACGCGTGCTTCGTCACGAGCTGGCTCGACTACCCGTTCGCGCCCGCGCGGCGCGCGCTCCTCGGACGCATCGCCGTCGATCCGGCCGCCACCGATCCCGGGCCGCTGGTCGAGCCGATCCTGCACTTTGCCATGCGCCTCGCGGCGGAGCAGGAGGCTTCGACGATGGAGATCACCGATCTCGATGCCCCCGGGCAACCGCTGTACAATGCAACCATTCGACTCGGCGCGCGGCCGTGGTCGCGGATCGTCCTCAAGTCGGCGACGTGAATCCGCTCCGGTGAGATCGCGCCCCGCCCGGCTTGCTGTATCGTCTGTGTCGTCTTTCCGAGCCTCGGAGGTCTTCATGCTCTCGCGTGCTTTGGTCGGTGTCGCGCTCGTCCTCGTCTCCCCCGCGGCGTTCGCCGCGCCCGAACCCAAGGCCGCGACGAGTGCGCCGCCCGAAGCCAAGAAGCTCGAGGCCGCGTTCGCAGCGGTGGCCGATCGCGTCGCGCCGAGCGTGGTCACGGTCGACGTGCTCACGCAGGGCGACGGCGAAGGCCGCTTCACGCGTTGGATCGCGCACAAGGCCGAGGCCGCGCTCGCGCACGGCGCCGGCTCGGGCATCGTGTTCTCCGCCGACGGCGTCATCCTCACCAACAATCACCTGATCGAGGACGCGCTCTCGATTCAGGTCCGCCTCTCCGACGGGCGCCTCCTCCCGGCCAAGCTCCTCGGCCGCGATCCCACGACCGATCTGGCCGCGCTCAAGATCGACGCGCAGGGCCTGTCGCCCGCCAAGCTCGCCGACACGGACGCGGCGCGCGCCGGGCAGTGGGTCGTTGCGGTGGGCGCTCCGTTCGGGAGCGGCACGTACCTCTCGAGCGGCGTCGTCGGCGCGAAGGGCAAGGGCGCGGTCGGCGTCGCTTCGGTGGAGGACTACCTCCAGACGAGCCTCCCCGCGAGCGCGCTCACGAGCGGCGGCGCGGTGTGCGATCTCGATGGGCGCGTGCTCGGCGTCGCCAGCGACGCGATCGGACGAGGCACGGGCGTGGGCTTCGCGATCCCAGCCACGCTGGCGAAGAAGATCGGCGCCGAGCTCGCCAAGGGCGGACGCATCGTGCGGCCCACGATCGGCGCCGGCCTCCAGGAGCTCACGCCGGATCTCGCCGCGCTGATGAAGCTCGATCCGCGCGCGGGCGTCCTCATCAGCGGCGTCGGCGAAGGGCCGGCCCGCAAGGCCAACCTCAAGGCCGGCGACGTCATCGCGTCGGTCGACAAGAAGCCGGTGCGCGAGCCGGCCGACCTCATGCGCGAGATCCTGGCCCACGAGGTCGGGCAGACGATCGTGTGCGAGGTCATTCGCGAAGGGCAGCGCTACTCGACGCAGGTCACGCTCGGACCGCGCACCGATCCGCCGCTCACGCCCGTGCCTGCGCAGCAGGCCGGCGTCCCGCAGGTGGGCCTCGGCTTCAACGTCCGTGAAATCTCGGCGCAGGAGTCGAGCCAGCGCGGTCTTCCGGCGAAGCCCCTCCCGATGGTCACGGTCGTTTCCCCGGGCTCGTCCGCGGATCGGGCCGGCCTCCGCGTGGGTGACGTCATCGTGGAGACCGATGGCGTGAGCGATCCCAACCTCGCGCAGCTCCAGCAGGCCTCGCAGGACGGGCAGCTCCTCCTCCGCGTGCGGCGCCGCGATCAGTCGTTTTACGCAGCCGTTCGCAAGTAGCCCCCGCGCGGGGCGCCTTGCCGCACGTGCGGCGCCGGGGTAACCCTCCCGGCGCCATGATCGAGATAAGGCAGTCCCCGATGGGGGGAAACGTCAAAGACTTCCTCGAGGTCGTCGACACCATCTACGCGAGCGATCCGAACTTCATTCGGCCGCTCGACATGGATCTCAAAGATCGGCTCCACCCGAAGAAGAACCCGTTCTTCGAGCACGGCGAAGGCGCGCTCTTCACCGCCTACCGCAACGGCGCGTGCGTCGGGCGCGTGAGCGCGAGCATCGACAAAGAGCACCTCGACCGGCACAAGGACGACGCGGGCTTCTTCGGCTTCTTCGACACGGTCGACGACAAGGAGGTCGCGAACGCGCTCCTCCGCGCCGCCGAGGACTGGCTCCGCTCGCGCGGCATGAAGACCGCGCGCGGGCCGTTGTCGCTCTCGATCAACGAAGAGATGGGCTGTCTCGTCGAAGGCTTCGACACGCCGCCGATGATCTTGATGCCGCACCACCGCCCGTACCAGGGCAGCCTCATCGAGGCGTGCGGATACGACAAGGCCAAGGATGTCTTCGCGTGGCGATACGAGGTCGGCGCGCTCAACGCCCGCACCAAGCGCGCGCACGAAGAAATCAAGGCCATGCCGGAGGTCACCTGCCGCCCGGTGTCGCCCAAGGATCTCGATCGCGACGTGACGCTCGTCACCGACATCTTCAACGACGCCTGGGCCGAGAACTGGGGCTTCGTCCCGTTCACGCGCAACGAGGTGCGCAAGATGGCCAAGGACTTCAAGCTCATCTTGGAGCCGGAGATCACGCGCATCGCGTTCATCGACGGCGAGGCCGCTGCCGTGGCGGTCGCCCTGCCGAACTTGAACGAGATGATCCCGGACTTGCACGGGCGCCTCCTCCCGACGGGGCTCTTCAAGCTGCTCTATCGCTTGAAGGTGCAAGGCCCCAAGACGGCGCGCCTCGTCATCCTGGGCATCAAGAAGAAGTTCCGTCACAACCGGAAGTACGCCGGCCTTTCGGTCTACCTCTTCGGGGAGCTCCACGAGAGCGGCAAGCGCATCGGCATCCAGTGGGGTGAGCTCGGCTGGACGCTCGAGGACAACGGCCCGGTCAACGCCGCCATCAAGATGATGGGCGGCAAGGTCTACAAGCGCTACCGCGTCTACGAGCGCTCGCTCGAGGCCGGCGCGGCCGCCAAGCCTTCCTGATTTTCGCGTCGGCGCGCGCGCGCCGATCGTTTGAGCCCCAAGGATTCTCTCATGCGCGTTCTCGTCACCGGTGGCAGCGGGTTTCTCGGCAGCCACGTCGCAGAGCAGCTCGCCCGCGCCGGCCACACCGTGCGCGCGCTCGTGCGCCGCTCGTCCAATCGAAAATTCCTGCAGACCCTCGCCAACGTGGAGTTTGCCGAGGGGAGCGTCGAGCAGGCCGACCGCGTCGAAGAGGCGATGAAGGGCGGCGTCGACGCCGTCATCCACGCCGCCGGGCTCGTGAAGGCGCGGAGCGAGGCCGAGTTCTGGGACACCAACGTCCAGGGCACCAAGAACCTCCTCGCCGCCGCCAAGAAGCACGCGCCCGGATTGAAGCGCTTCGTGTTCGTCTCGAGCCTCGAGGTGTCGGGGCCGGCCCAAGGCGGCCTTCCGGTGCCGGTCGCGCAAGAGCAGCCGATGTCGGCCTACGGTCGCTCCAAGCTCGAGGCCGAGCGCGCGTGCAAGGCCGTGAAGGACGAGCTCCCGATCACGATCCTTCGTCCCACGGCGGTGTACGGCCCCCGCGACAACGAGATGGTCGAGGTCTTCCGCTCGGTCTCGCGCGGCGTCTTGCCGATCACCGGTGACGGCTCGGTGAAGCTCACCTTCGTGTACGGCCCCGACTGCGGCGCGGCGTGCATTCGCGCGGTGGAGGCGAGCGTGCCGAGCGGCGCGACGTACTTCGTGAGCGACGGGCAGATCTACGTGTGGCGTGAGGCAGTCGAAGACGTGGAGTCGGCGCTCGGCAAGCGCGCGCTCGTCCGCATCGGCGTTCCGTTCGCCATCCTCGACACGGTCGCGGTCGGGGTCGAGGCCTTCGGCAAGCTCCGCAACAAGGCTGTCATGCTCACGCGCGAGAAGGCCAAGGTCATTCGCCAGTCGTGGGTGTGCGGCATCGAGGAGACCACGCGCGATCTCGGCTGGAAGCCCGAGGTCATGTGGCGAGAAGGCACCAAGCTCACCGCCGACTGGTACAAGCGCGAACGCTGGATCTGAAGCGTTCAGTTCCGGAGTGTGGAGGCGTCGACCTCGACCACGTAGGTCCAGCCGAGGGCGTCGAGCCGCACGAAGGCCACGACGAGGTGCTTGCCGCCGCGCACGACCTCGAGGAGCGCTTGCGACCCGCCTCGGATCGCGCTCGCCACTTCGGGGATGTCGAAGTCGGAGAGGGCGATCGCTTCGTCCTTCCCGTTGGTCTTGAAGCGCTTGTCGGCGTCCCCCGAGTCGATGACCTTCTTGCCATCCGCGTCGACGAGGCTCGTCCGCACCGTCGCGCGGCCCGGCAAGCGAAGAGCACCGACGAGCTTGGTGACCGTGATCTCGACGCCGGCCACGCCGAGAAAGTCGCCGTTCGGTGACCATAGGCCCTGCGTACACGGGAGCACGAGATCGTCGCCCGCCTCGTCGGTCGTCGAGTCGGCGTACGGCGCGCCCCAACGGCGACCGTGCTTGTTGGCCGACATCTTGTAGAAGCCCGCCGTCCGGACGTCGTAGTCGGGCGGCATCGAGTCCATCCCGGGGAGCATGAATTGAACGCCCTCGGGGAGCGACACGTACGTGTAGTCGATGGGGCTCTTCCGATCGAGCAGGTACTGGTGCTTCTCCGCCGGCGACATGGTGCCTGGCGACGCGCCACCAGCGGTGATCATCATGTCGGCCATGTGATCGCGGAGCGGCGCGAGCCGACGAAGCTTCGGCAAGATCACGCTTTGATCCGCGCCCGGCGCGACGGCGATCACGGGAGCGTCCATGGATACCGGCCACCGGTAGCGCGATTGACTCGTGAAGTCGGCGGGGCGCCTCGCCGCGTCCGTGAAGTCCGCGACGAAGAAGAGCCGCGGCCCAGCAGCCGGCGCCGGCGAGGAGAGCGCCCACTCGGCGGCCGTTCGCAGCCCTTCGAGGGCCTCCTCCATGTTCTGGAACTCGGCGTCGATCCGCCGCGACTGGGCCGCGACGTCGACGTAGAGCTTCGTGAGCTCCTCACCGCGACGCCGCTCGGCGAGCTCGCCCATGGCGCGCCGATAGCTCGTCCACCCGACGGCGAGCGCGGAGAGCGCGACGACGCCCAAAAGCACGGCGACGGCCACACGGCCGTGGCGGCTCACCCACCGAACCACCGCCTCGAGCGGCGTGTCGGTGTGCACCGAGACCGCTGCGCCGCGGAGGTAACGACGCACGTCGGTGGTCATCTCGGTGATCGACGGATACCGGTCTGCGGGCGCGCGCTCGGTAGCCTTCTCGATGATGGCGCGAAGCTCGGGCGCGATCCGTCCGCGAGGCGCGAGGGGCTCGAGCGGCCCTTTGCGCGCCTGCGCGGCGTTGGCGATGAGCTCCTCGCCGCTCCCCACGTTCGCTTTTCGTAGTGAGACGATCTCGAAGAGGATGAGGCCGAGCGCGTACTGGTCGGAGCGAGCGTCGAGCTCGCGGTTCTTGCCGGCGGCTTGTTCGGGCGACATGTATGCCGGCGTGCCGATGACTTGGCCGACCTGCGTGAGCTCGTGATGGCCGACGATCGCGGCCTTCTCGTCGTCGGCTTCTTGTGCATCCACCCGGCGCGCGATGCCCCAGTCCATCACGTAGACCTCGCCGAACTTGCCGACCATGATGTTCGACGGCTTGAGATCGCGATGGATGATCCCGCGTGAATGGGCGAGCGCAATGGCGTCGCAGACCTTGAGGAAGTGGTCGAGGAGGGTCGTCTGCCTGAGCGCTTGCGGCAGCGTCTCTCGCCGTGCGGTCGCGTCGGCCGCCTCGGCGAGGAGCGTCTCCAGCGTCTTCCCCTCGATGAGCTTCATCGCGTAGCCCACCACGCCGCCTTCGGGCGACACCTCGAGGGAGTGGATGGGGACGATGTTCGGGTGCTCGAGCTGGGCGGTGATCTGCGCCTCGCGAACGAAGCGCTCGCGCTCCGTGCGGCCGTCCGCGTCTACGAGCTGCTTGAAGGCGACCTGACGCGCGAGCCCGACCTGCTCGCCGCGAAAGACCTTCCCCATCCCGCCTTCGCCGATCATCTCGAAGAGGCGCACGTCCTGCGAGGCACCGGACGCGGCGCTGCCGCTCGCGAGCGGCATCGTGCCCCCCTTCGACGACGCGCGTCGCGGCTCGTCGGGCGACTCCGCGGTCGCGCCCTGAAGCGCCAACCGGAGGGTCTTTTCGACACCGATTGCACTCTGCACTTCGGTCGGGGACGTGCTCACGGTATCGGACGTGCGAAGCGTGGATGCCGTCGGAGGTCCCACGGGCCGCGGCTTCGCGTTCACGCGCATGCCGAGAGACAGATCGCGCCGAGCCTCTTCGAGCGCGCTCACGACGTCGCGCATCGACGGAAAGCGCGCGGAGGGCTCGAAGGACATCGCGCGCGCGACGATGCGGCCGATGTCGGGAGGGACCGCGGGCGCAGCGAGCGAGAGCGCGGGCGCGACGCACGGACCGCGCGCGAGGCGATCGATGTGCTCGGACTCACTGAGCTCGCGGAACGGGTGACCGCCGCTCAAGACCTCGTACGCGACGATGCCCCATGCATATTGGTCGGTGCGCCCGTCGCACGCCTCCGAGCGAGCCTGCTCGGGTGCCATGTAGAACGGGGTGCCCACGAGCTCGCCGGCGCGGGTTGGCGGTGTCTGTAGCGATCGGAGCGCGGTCAGGGGTCCGTCCTCGGACGCGATCTCCTTCACGATCCCGAAGTCCGCGACCTTGATGCGCCCGTCCGCGCCGAGGAGCAGGTTGGCGGGCTTCACGTCGCGGTGCACGAGGCCCGCGTCGTGCGCGTGGCCGAGCCCGCGCGCCGTGTCGACCAGCCAGTCGAGCGCCTCGTCGATCGTCCAGTCGGTCCCCTTCCGGATTCGCTGCTTCAGCGAGCCGCCGGCGACGAGCTCCATGACGATGTAGTCGACGCCGGCGTGAACGCCGACGTCGTAGACGGAGACGACGTTGGGGTGGTTGATCTGCGCCACGGCGCGGGCCTCGCGGATGAGCCTCGTGCGGGCCACGACGGACGCGGGTGCGTCATCGGTGTGCAGGCGCTTGATGGCGACGTCTCGACGCAGCTCGGCGTCGAAGGCGCGATGGACCTCGCCCATGCCGCCGCTCCCGAGGCACTCGAAGAGCGAGTAGCGATTCGCGAAGAGGTTCGGGCCGTCGCTCATCGTCATCGGGTCTGCGCTGCAGTCTACATCGATCCGCTCGCGAGGCCGACGCGTGCGCGGGGCCTTGACTCATGACGCCAACGCCCGATCCGTGAACGTCGCGTGCACAAAGGACGAACGCGGTGCCGTCCGAGGACGACACCGCGTCTGCCGCAGTCAGAGAAGAGCTTGGGTCAGTTGACCTGCGTCGGGCAGCCGATGACGATCTGCACCGAAGCGCCGAGGTCGGCCGAGACGTCGCCGCACGACTGACCGTTCAAGATGACCTTCTTGGGGTCGCTCGGATCGTCGTACGACCAGCCGTCGGCGTCGTCCTGCGGGATGACGTTCTGCTTGCCGGTGCCGTCGGTCCAAACGACGTTGATCTTGGTCGGGTCGATGCTGTCGCCGGCCTCTTCGTCGAACACGATGTTGAACTCGCAGCCGACGGCGATGCCGCGAATGCGGTTCAGCGCGTTGATGAACTCTTGCTTGAGCTGCGCGAGGGGCTTCCCGTTGGGGGTGATCTGGAAGTGGCAGACCTGACCGATGTTGGTCGCGGCCGGGTTGCACTGCGGCGAGGCGCGCGTGCCGCCCGCGACGGCGAGGTCACCCATGAACTTGGGGTCGTAGCTGAAGGCGCTGCCCGGGAACGGACCGATGCCGACGGAGAACGTCTTGATCGGCCCCTTGGGCGACGGGAGCGCGAGCGCGTTCTTGGCCGCGTTCACGCACTGCGCTTGCTCCGTGGAGCCGCCGTTGGGCACGCCGTCGCTCATGAGGATGACGACCTTGCGCGACTGATCGGCGGGCGGCGCCGGCGGGACGGCCTTGTAGTTGAGCATCGTGTTGTACCCGCCCGAGAGCGCGGTGTACGTGGGCGTGCCGCCCGATGCGTTGGTGTTGTTGATGCGGTTCGTGAGCGCGGTGTGCTGGGACGCGTTCACGAGCTGCGGGTAGACGTCGATGGTGCTCGGGTACGGGCCGTTGCCGTTGGTCGGGTCGTTAGAGTCCTCGAAGACGATGAGGCCGACGGCGACCTTGGGATCGTTCTTGGCGAGGAAGTCGTCGAACACGGCGTTGAGCGCCTGGACGGCGGCCGTCCACTTGTTGTCGCTGTCCATCGAGCCCGAGCCGTCGAGCACGAACTCGAGGACGACCGGATCGGTGGACGTACCGGCCGCGGCGGTGGCGCAGGCGGCTTCGAAGATGTTGTAGGCGTCCTTGGGGGTGCTCGCCTCGGCGAAGATCTGCGGCTCTTCGTCCGCCGCATCGGTCGCACCGGCGTCCTTCTCGGTCGTCCCCAGGTTGCTGCGGCTCGAAGCGCCGCACGCGGGGACGAGCACGATGCCAGACGTAGCGAGCGCTGCGAGCGTCAAAAGCGAAGAGATCTTCTTCATCCGGTTCTCCCTACGTGACCTGCAGGCCACAGCGGCGCGACAACTTCGCTCCGATGGCCGAAGGGGCGCATTTCTCGCATGGCGCCTCCCCCCTCGCAAGCGTTCCGACGCTCTATTCCGCCGCGGGTGTGAGGTCAACCTACCCGGGGGCTGGGGAGACGGGGTCGAGACGGCGGCGTAGCCCGGCAAACGCGCGTCGGATAACGGGAATGGCTGGGGTTTGTGGTTCGGAGCGGGCTCGGCGGGACGCCGCGCGAGACGCGTTCGGGGAAGAAAGGAAACTTGGGAACAGGTAACGGGCGGCCGGCGGCGGGCAATCGAAAGAGACGGACCGATCGGTACGGCGGGGATCTTTGTCATGGCAAAGATCGGGCACGGGCACGGGCACGGGCACGGGCACGGGACGTTTACGGGGGAGGGGCGGAGCGTGGTAAGAACAGTCCCCCCGCGGGAAGGGGTAGGCTTCCCCGCTTGTCCTGTCTCGTCCGTGACTGAGATGCCTCGCGCCGCCCACCGCGGCCCGCGAGCCTGACCACCCCCGAAACGATCCTCCATGCTGACCTGGGCGCTCAAGAAACTCTTCGGAACCTCCCACGAGCGCGAGATCAAGCGCCTTCGCCCGCGCGTCGACGCCATCAACGCGCTCGAGCCCACGATCTCCAAGCTCTCCGACGCCCAGCTCCGCGCGAAGACCGCCGAGTTCAAGCAGAAGCTCGACAACGGCGCCACGCTCGACGACATCCTGCACGAGGCGTTCGCGGTGTGCCGCGAGGGCGGCAAGCGCGCGCTCAAGATGCGCCACTTCGACGTGCAGCTCATTGGAGGCATGGTCCTCAACAAGGGCTGCATCTCCGAGATGCGCACCGGCGAAGGCAAGACCCTCGTCGCGACGCTCGCCTGCTACTTGAACGCGCTCGAAGGGCGCGGCGTGCACGTCGTCACGGTCAACGACTACCTCGCCAAACGCGACTCCGAGTGGATGGGCAAGCTCTACGGCTTCCTCGGCCTCTCGACGGGCGTCGTCGTCCACTCCCAATCCGACAGCGACAAGAAGCGCGCGTACCGTTCCGACATCACCTACGGCCAGAACAACGAGTTCGGCTTCGACTACCTGCGCGACAACATGAAGTTCAGCGCGCTCGACTACGTCCAGCGCGAGCTCAACTACGCCATCGTCGACGAGGTCGATTCGATCCTCATCGACGAGGCCCGCACGCCGCTCATCATCAGCGGCCAGCAAGAGGCCTCGAGCCACAAGTACCAGACCATCAACGAGGTCATCCCGCGCCTCCGCAAGGACGAGCACTACACGGTCGACGAGAAGGGCCACTCGGTGGGTCTCACCGAGGAAGGCATCGAGCAAGCCCAGAAGCTGATGGGCCTCACCAACCTCTACGATCCGCAGAACCTCGAGTCGCTGCACATCCTCAATCAGTGCCTGCGCGCGCACTCGCTGTACAAGCGCGACGTGAACTACCTCGTCAACGACGAGGGCAAGGTCCTCATCATCGACGAGTTCACCGGCCGCGTGCTCCCGGGCCGCCGCTGGTCGGACGGCCTGCACCAGGCCGTCGAAGCCAAGGAGAACGTGCGGATCCAAGAAGAGACCCGCACGATGGCGACGATCACGTTCCAGAACCTCTTCCGCATCTACAAGAAGCTCGGCGGCATGACCGGCACCGCCGACACCGAGGCGGCCGAGTTCCACTCCACGTACAACCTCGCGGTCACCACGATCCCGACGAACCGCGTCATCAGCCGCGTCGATCACGAGGACGTCGTCTACAAGACCGAGCGCGAGAAGTTCGTCGCCGTCACGCGCGAGATCCTCGAGTTCCACGAGCGCGGGCAGCCGGTGCTCGTCGGCACGACGAGCGTCGAGAAGAGCAACGCCATCGCGAAGATCCTCGCGAAGCAGGGCATCCCGCACGCCGTCCTCAACGCCAAGCAGCACGAGAAAGAGGCGTACGTCGTCGCCCAGGCCGGTCGCAAAGGCGCCATCACGGTGTCGACCAACATGGCCGGTCGCGGCACCGACATCATCCTCGGCGGCAACGCCGAGATGCTCGCCAAGCTCGAGTTCAAGGAGATCGGCAAGGACCCGGACCTCGATCCCGAGGAGTTCCAGAAGGTCGTCGCCAAGTACGAGGACCGCTGCAAGAAGGAAGGCGAAGAAGTGAAGGCCGCGGGCGGTCTCCACATCGTCGGCACCGAGCGCCACGAGTCGCGCCGCATCGACAACCAGCTCCGCGGCCGCGCCGGCCGTCAGGGCGACCCGGGCTCGAGCCGCTTCTACCTGTCGCTCGAAGACGATCTCATGCGCATCTTCGCCGGTGACAAGGTGAAGTCGCTCATGGAGCGCATGGGCATGCCGGACGACGAGCCGATCATGCACCCGTGGGTGACGAAGTCGATCGGCGACGCCCAGTCGAAGGTCGAGGCCCGCAACTTCGACATCCGCAAGCACCTCCTCGAGTACGACGACGTGATGAACGAGCAGCGCAAGACGGTCTACCGCCTGCGCCAGCAGCTCCTCCTCGGTCGCTACTCGCCGGAGATCCTCGACGACGAAGGCAAGCCCACCGGCAAGATCCGCGAGATCCCCGCCAAGCCGGAGATCGGCGACGCCATCAAGGACGCCGTCCGCGACATGATCCTCCACTACGGCGCGGACACGACCGAGAGCGGCGCGCCGGGCGCTCGCCCCGAGTCGATCGACGCCGTCAAAGAGGTGAAGAACCTCGCCGGCCTCCAGCAGGACGTCTACCAGTTCTGGGGCTACAAGCTCGACTACAAGGACGACGACGGGAAGAACCCGAAGGCCCTCCACGATCGCATCAAGGAGGAGCTCATCGTCTCCCTCACCGAGCAGCGCGAGCGCTTGCTCGATCTCGTCGACTCCGTCATCAGCGGGATGGTCGAAGAGAGCTGCCCACGCAACCAGCCGCCCGAAGACTGGAAGTGGGCGGAGATGCGGGAGGGCTTCCGCGACTTCGTCGGCGGCAAGGCGCCCGACGACATCGAGCACCTGAGCGATCCGAGCGACGTCGCGCACGAGCTCTACAAGACCGCCCGGGAGATCCTCGAAGCGAAGGAGAAGGAGATGGGCCTCGAGCTCCTCCTCCGCGTCTTCCGCGTGGTCTACCTGAACGAGATCGATCGCGCGTGGGTCGAGCACCTCACGAACATGGAGCACCTCCGGGACGGCATCGGTCTCCGCGGCTACGGCCAGCGCGATCCGAAGCAGGAGTACAAGAAGGAGGGCTACGACATCTTCGTGAACATGATGCTGTCTTCGAGCAGCAACGTGATCACGCAGCTGTTCCGCACCCAGGTGCAACGCGAGACGCAGGTCGAGGAGATGGAGCGCGCCGAGCTCGCTCGTCACCGCGCCGCGCTCGAGTCGGCCGAGATGCGCCACGGCGGCATCGTCGACGGCGCTCCCGCCGACGGCGAAGACGGGGGCTCCGTGCCGCCGCCGCCGCGCCCGCGTCCGCAAGCGCAGGCGCGCGTCAGCCAGCGCCCGCAGCCGAAGATCGGCCGCAACGATCCCTGCCCGTGCGGCAGCGGTCAGAAGTTCAAGCAGTGCCACGGCGCCGCGCTCGAGCCCGAGGGCGGCAGCGACGACGCGAATCCCTGATCGGGAGAATCTCTGACGCGTGACGAGCGCGCGCGGGTGAGGTCAGGCGCTGCCGGGCCTTCTCCCACGCGCGCGCCCGCTCTCGCACCGAAGATCGCGACGCCCGCCGGTCAGGCGCGACGAAGCACCGCACATCGATATGCTCCGAGGGTGCGGTCAGGCGAGGGACCACCTCGCGCCGCGCGGGAGGCACGATGCGCGGAATCATTCGCTGCGCGCTCATGGCGAGCGCGATCACGGTCTGGGCGGGCATGGGCTGCGGCGGCGATGGAGCCACCGAGTCGAACGACGCGCCCGATGGTGACGTGACGGACGCGCAAGCAGCGAACGACGCGACGGCAACGACCGACACCAACGTCTTCGTGACGAACGACGGCGGCGACGCGCAGGCGTCGTGCGGGAACGGCGATCTCGATCCGGGCGAGGCCTGCGACGACACCAACCCGAACGGCGGCGACGGCTGCAGCGCGACGTGTCAGATCGAGCCCGGCTGGGTATGCCCGATCGTGGGCGCGCCTTGCGCGAAGAGCACGACCTGCGGCGACGGTCTCGTGCAAGGCGCCGAGCAATGCGACGACGGCAACCCGAACGACAGCGACGGCTGCAGCTCGCAGTGCATCGTCGAGCCGGGCTACGTGTGTCCGTTTCCCGGCGCGGCGTGCTTCGCGGCCAAGTGCGGCGACGGCATCGTCGCCGGCGACGAAGAGTGCGACGTGGGCGCGACCCCCGACGCGACCTCGGCCCTCGCGTGCGTCGCGTGCAAACTGCAAGACGGCTACAAGTGTCCGCCCATCCAGCCTTGCACGACGACCACGTGCGGCGACGGCGTCATCGAAGGCACCGAGCAGTGCGACGACGGAGAGCTCACCAAAGGGCTCACGCAGCCGCGCCCGTACGACGGCTGCGGAACGACCTGCAAGCGCGAGCCAGTGTGCACGAGCGCGGTGTCCGCGGACGGCGGAGTCGACGGCGGCGACGCCGGCGCAGACGGCGGCGTCGTGGTCGGCGCGTGCCAAGGCATCTGCGGCGACGGCATCGTGTTCCCCGGCGAAGCGTGCGACGACGGCAACACGCGAAACGGAGACGGCTGCTCGTCGACGTGCACCAAGGAGCCCGGCTTCGACTGCACCAACGTGGTGACGAACCCGCCCAAGGATCTGCCCCTCCCCCTCGTCATCCGCGATTTCCGCGGCTTCGACTTCTTGCCCGACGGCGGCACCGCCGCGCGTCACGTCGATTTCGAAAAGTCCAAGATCACCGGCTCGTGCGACACGAGCGCGGTGCGCACCGGGATCGTCGGGCCGCTCTTCACCGCCACGCTCGACTCGGAAGGGCGACCGAAGTTCGTGGGCGTGACGTTCGACTGCGTCGCCGACGCGACGTCGTTCAATCAGTGGTACCGCGACACCGCGGGCACGAACCTCACCGCGGTGAAGACGCTCACGCTCCATCAGCAGGTCGACGGGAGCTACCTCTTCGACAGCGAGACCGATCCGGCCTACGCGTCGAAGGACCACGGGAAGTTCTTCCCCATCGACGGGGAGCTTTACGGCAATCAGCCGGGCACGCTCGGCGGCACCGCGAGCCCGAACCACAACTACCACTTCACGAGCGAGGTGAAGTACTGGTTCACCTATCACGCGAGCGCGACGCCGCCCGTCCTCGAGTTCCGCGGCGATGACGACGTGTTCGTGTTCATCAACGGCCACCTCGCCGTCGACATCGGCGGCATCCACAACGCGGGCGACGGCAAGGTCACGCTCGACGCCGTCACCGCGGGCAAGCTCGGGCTCGAGGACGGCAAGATCTACGAGATCGTCGTCTTCCAAGCCGAACGGAACCGAACCGAGTCGGACTACAAGCTCACGCTGCGCGGCTTCGAGCAGGCGCGGACCACGTGCGTCCCGGTGTGCGGCGACGGCATCAAGACCAAGACCGAGACGTGCGACGACGGACCGAAGAACGCCCCGAACCCGGACGGCGGCGTGAGCGACGCCGGTGACGCCGGCGCACTGGACGCCGGTGACGGCGGCCTCGCCTACGGACAATGCTCGTTCGACTGCCACTCGCGCGGCGGCTTCTGCGGCGACGGCGTCGTGCAACCCACCGAGTCGTGCGATCTCGGAAAGGACAACGGCGGCTACGGCCCCAACGCCTGCACCCCGGACTGCAAGCCCGGCCCGCGCTGCGGGGACAAGGCGGTCCAGGTCCTCTTCGGGGAGGGCTGCGACGACGGCAACAACGTGAGCGGCGATGGGTGCAGCGCGACCTGCCAGATCGAGCGCGTCATCCACTGATCAGCGTGCGGCCCGACAATCGGGTCGCATTCTCCGGGCATCGTGTGATAGCGGACTTGGGCGCTTCCTCATTTTTGCCTGAGCCCACCCCCTATCCGAGATGACCCCGAAGAAGCCCGTCCCGTCGCGCGCCAAGACGCCCTCCCCCAAGAAGAAGACGACGAAGACGCCCGCGGCGGCGAAGCCGGCCGCCAAGGCGAAGTCCAAGCCAGCGGCGCCCGCGAAGAAAGCGGCCAAAGCGCCCCCGGCTGCGAAGGCCGCGGCGAAGAAAGCGGTGGCACCGGGCAAGGCGGCTCCGGCGACAGCGACCGCGACCAAGCCCGCCACGAAGGCGGCGCCTCCTGCGAAGGCCGCTGCTCCCGCGAAGGCGAGCCCGGCGAAGAAGGGCGGCGCCAAGGCAGGCGCGAGCGATCCCGCCACGCGCGCAGCCGTCTCGCTCGTGAGCTATCTCCAACGCGCCGCCCTCCACATGTACGCGCAAGCGTCCGAGGCCGGGGCGTTCGACGAGGAGGGCGACCCCGGGACCGCCGCGTGGTCGAACCGCGCCAAGTGGCTCTTTCTGACCGCCTACTATCTCCTCGACGAAGACGTGCGCGGTGAAGACGCCGTCCTCAAGGTGGTCGAGGAGAGCGCCGACGTCTTCGACGACGCGTTCGCGTCGGCCGAGCTCGACGAAGAGGCCATCGACGACGAGTTCCTCGCTGCGGGCGCGATCTTCACCGGCACCAAGGCTGTGCCCGGTCCCACTTCGTTCTCGAAGGCGATCAAGAAGCGCGCGCTCGCCGACGGCCTCGACGACGGCCTCGTCGACGACGAGGACGAAGACGACGACGACGCGAGCGACGACGACGACGACGAGTGATCGGTGTGCGCGAGGGCGCGATCACGAAACGGCTTGTGTCAGGCTCAGCGCGGGCAGTACTGCGCGCAGCTGCCCATGCATTGATCGGCGTTCAGCCAGAGCTGCGCGCCCTGCGGGAACTGCTGCGTGCACGCGTTGTAGCAAGCCTGACCCTGCGCCTGCGACGTGACGGTCTGGTTGCAGCGCGCGAGGCAGCCATCGAGCGAGGCGCACTGCTGGTTCGCCGAGCAGGCCGCGAACGCGGTGCAGCAGCGCGCCTGGAGGCACTGATCGCAAACCGGGACGCCCGAGGTCAGCGGCAGTCGGCACGAGCCCGCGTCGGCCGGGGCGCCCTTCCGCATGTTCGCGCCGTTCGACGAGACGAGCGAGTCGCTCTCGAGCTCTTCCTGGGTGGGCGGCGACGAGCACGCCACCACGAACGGGAGGGCGATCGCGACGATCAGGGGAAGGGCGAGACGGCTCATGTCCCGGAGTAGTGCGCGAACCGTGCCGTGAAACAGTCCGCCCTAACCGATTGAAATCACTCGCGTGTCCTACATCCGCACCCGGCTAAAAGGGTGGGCTGTGTCTCCGGCGGGATTCGCCGTCCGATCCGTGTAGGACATCAGCCCTTACGCGCACTTCCCAGAACGGCCGTGATAAAACGGGGCGCATGAAGGTCGCTCGTTCGCTCGCTGGGCTCGCAGTCATCCTCGGTCTCGCCGGCGCGGCCACCGTCGTCACGACGGGCTGCGGTGGTCCGGGCGCCAAGACGGCGAAGATCACGCCGGGCGACATGCCCGCGGGCGAGTCGTGGACCGGCGTCTACTTCCACCCGGTGTACGGCTACCTCCACATGGAGGAGCAAGACACGAGCGTGCGCGGCAAGTGGAAGCGCTCGGATCAGAGCGCGTGGGGCGAGCTCTCCGGCGTGAAGAACGGCAACGTCCTCCACTTCACGTGGAAAGAGTACAAGTCCGGCGTCGTCGGCCCCGCGGGCGCGCAGACCGGCAAGGGCTACTTCGTCTTCGTGAAGAAAGAAGACATGGAGCAGGCGCAGCTCAAAGGCGAGTACGGCCTCGGCGCCGACGAGACCGGCAGCGAGTGGAACTGCACGAAGCAGCTCCGCATGACGCCGGACTTGAAGTCGATCGGTGGCGACACCGGCTCGAGCGTCCCCTCGACCGGCGCGCTCGACTGACGCACCGGCGGACGGACGAACGTGCCCGTCCCCACCGACCGCGCGCGCGATCCCGCGATCTCGGGACCGCTCGGCAGCCTCGCGCTCTCGTGTGTGTCGCCGCGCGCGCCGATGATGGCGATGCGCGCCGCGCGCTGGCACGGTGATCTCCTCCGGCTCGGGCTCGGCCTCCCGTTCTTTCTCGTCCACGACGTCGGCCTCCTCTACGCGTCGGCGCGCGACCAGCTCGCGTTCGGACCGCGCGTGAGCACGGGCGCGCTCGCCTCGAAGGACCCTCGCACGACCGAAGCGCTCCGGGCCTACACGACGTTCATGGAGGAGATCGCCAGCGGCGAGCCGAGCCGGCGCGCGGAGGCGCTGCGCTTGGGCGACGATCTCATCGTCGTCCTCCTCGCGCGACTCCTCGGCCCGGTGGCCGCGCGCGGAGGTGGGCGCGCGACCTGGACCGCGGCGCCCCTCGACGTCGAGCTCTATCGCGATCTCGATCCGCAGCTGCCTTCGCTCTTCGCCGCGCGCGCGCGAACGGCCGAGTGGGACGCGCTCGCGGAGCTCGAGCGCGCGCGACTCCAGCTCCTCACCTCCGCGGACGCGCTCGATCTCGACACGCTTCGCTTGCTCGGCATGCTCGGTCCCGAGTCGGGCGCGGCCGGCGCGCTCGCGCACGTCGATCTCTTGGCTGCGCTCGGCAGCCCGGCGACCAACGACATCGTGAACTTCTCGCTCGAGCTCTTGCCGTCGGTGCTCGAGACGCGGCGCACGCACGCGTCGGGTACGCGCGCGGTCGATGGCTACGCGGGCGTCGGCACCAAAGGCTCGATCGACTCGCTCGTCTTGTCGGAGCTCGCTTGGGACGACGTGGAGTTCACGCGGCGACTCGTCGAAAATGAGCTCCTCTTCTACACACGCGAGCAAACACGCGAAGAGTCGCGGCGACTCCACTACGTCCTCATCGACGCGTCGGCGTCGATGCGCGGCGATCGGCAAGTGTTCGCCCGTGGTCTCTCCATCGCGCTCGGCAAGAAGGTCGTGCTGTCGGGCGAGGATCTGGTCTTTCGGTTCTTCGACTCGCGGCTCTACGAGCTGCACCGCGCGCGCGGCGGGCATCTCCCGGTGGCGCAGCTCCTCGGCTTCAAGGGCGAGCGCGGCCGTAACCCGGCGCGCGTCTTCGCGCAGCTCGCCACCGAGCTCGCCCTCCAAAGGAGCCGTGAGCCACGCGACATCGTCGTCCACCTCCTCACCCACGCCGCACTGCACGTCCCGCGGCCGCTCGTGGCCGAGGTGAAGAAGAGCGCGCACATCTTCGGGGTGTTCATCCTCCCGAGCGGCGGGCCCCTGGAGCTCGACTACCTCGATCTCTTGGACCAGCAAGCGGTGGTCGATCACGCGACTTTGACGAAGGAGACGGCGCGGGCCAAGGCCGCCGTCGACATCGTCCACGCGGTCCAGAGCGCCTGACCCAAGGACGCGCGGCTTGGCGGTTCCATCGAGGATCGTGATGCTCCGTGCCCCTCGCCTCCTCGTCGTCCTCGCCGCGTTCGCGAGCGCCGCCGCGAGCCCGGCCCCCGCACGGGCGGACGCAGTCGCGGAGCCTGAGCCACTCGACGTGCTCGTGAAGGCCGCGCGGGCCGACCTCGGGGCGCGGGCTCCGACCGAGAAGGCGCTCGGCACCTTCGTCTTCGCGGCGCCGCCCGGCAACGAGGCCGGTCTCCGCGCGAGCGTGTCCTTCGCCAAAGACGTGCTGCACGCGCTCACCAACGGTCGCTTTCGGCGCTTGCCGTCGAAGCCGCTCACGGTGGTGCTCTTCTTCGGTCGCGAGCCATATGAGCGCTACTGCAAGAGCGTCCTCGGCGAGGCGTGCATCTCTCCCTACGGGTTCTTCCGCTACGACCGGCGCGCGATCGTAATGAACGCGGCGCCCGGCCTCGGCACGCTCTCGCACGAGCTCGTTCATCCCCTCGTGGAAGAAGACTTCCCCGACGCGCCGCTCTGGCTCAACGAAGGCATCGCCTCGCTCTACGAGGCGCCCGCGCTAGGCAAGCCCGGAGAGATCCGCGGCGTCCGCAACTGGCGTCATCCGCGCCTCGCGGCCGCGCTCCGATCGAAGACCGAACGCGACAAGGTCAGCCTCACGAAGCTCTTCACGCTCGGCGACGACGCGTTCCGTGACGACGACGAGGCGCTTCACTACGCTGCCGCGCGCTACCTCTGCCAGTGGCTCGAGAGCCGCGGAAAGCTCTGGGAGTTCTACGCCAAGTTCCGCGACAACCACGCGTCCGATCCGCGCGGCGAGCGCGCGTTCAGCGAGGTCGTCGGCACGTCGCCCGCGGACGCGCAGGCGGCGTGGTCGAAGTGGGTGCTGTCTCTCTGACTCGACCGAGCGTGCGGGTCAGGGTGTCGCGTCGCGGAGCGCGTAGATGCGACCGTCGGCGGTCGAGAGCGTATAGGTCGAGTAGAGCGTACGGTTCGGACCGAGCGCGACGAGACCGTTCTCGGGGAGCCAGTAGCCGAGCGACCAACCCGCGAAGAGCGACGCGCCGCTCGGCGAGAAGCCCTGCCCGCCCGCGTAGATGTTGCCGTTGGCGTCGACGGCGATGTTTCCGCCCTCGACCCGCACCTCGGTCTCGAAGACCTTGGCGCCGGTCTTGGTGTACTTGCCGATGACCGGCGGCGGCGCGGCGTTGGGCGCGTGGACCGCGCCCTGGCCGCCGTAGACGAGCGCGTCGTCGGAAGTGATCGCGAAGGTGAACGGGATCGTCCCCGCCTTGTTCTGGGTCAAGACTTGGAGCGTCCCGTCGCTCCGCACGATGCTCGGCCAGCCGAACGTGCCACCGAGCGGGTCGGTCTTGACGCCATAGACGGTGCCGCCCGGCGCCACGCCCCAGAGCTGCGCTCCCTCGGTGTGCGTCACGACGGCCCCCGAGGGCGCATGGCGATCGAGCCAGAAGATCGTGGTCGGATTCCCGCCCTGCATGACGTGGGCGTACTCCGACGTGAAGAAGCCTCCGCCCGGCAGGTCCGCTCCGCGGAAGAACGAGTAGCGAGTCGGCGCATCGACGAGGGTCTGGGTCGACGGATCGTAGATCTTGGTGCTCGGCGTCACCTGCTCGCTCGCCGCGCGCGAGGCGAGCTCTTTGGCGACGCCGAAATGCACGCGGCCGTCGGGGAGCGGGGTGACGACGCGCGGGAGGTACGTCGAGCCGAGCCCTTCGGTGAAGATCTGGGTGCGCTTTCCGTCGGCGGGCGCGAAGCGCGCGAGCGTGTGCTTGTTCGCGCCGATCGTGGCCTGCTCGTAGACGTAGAGCGCGTCGTCCCCGCCGATGGCCACGTCGGCCACGTACCCGTAAGCACCGGTGCGCCAGGCGATCTTGCCATCGGCGGCGACGGCCGTGATGGACGAGCCCTGGATGGCGTAGACGGTGCCGTTCGCGTCGGCGAGGAGGCGATCGACGCGGGCCTTGAGCGGGAGATCGGCCTGCCAAGCGATCGTGGGCTTGGTGGGCCCAACCGCGGTCGATCGACCCTGGTGGTCTCGGCACCCGTAGGCCATCGGCCACGGATGCTTGACGCACGGATCTTTGAGCGAGGACGGCGGTGGCGGTGGCGGTGGCGGCGACGTCGTGCCCGCAAGGGACACGTCGAACGTCGTCGTCACCGAGTGCTTCTCGCGGAACACCACCGTGTAGGTGCCGCTCGACGGGAGCGTGGCCGTAACGTGCGCGTCCTTCGTCGCGCTCGATCCGTCGTCGTTCGAAGCAATCGTCTTCTTGAAGTCCGGGGCGATGAGCCACGCGCGCGCGTCCGCGCTCGAGCGAACCCAGAAGTCGACCGCGTCGCCCTTTGCGCCGGCGAACTGGACAGCCCGATAGCGACGCGTCGCGCTCGAGGCGACTTGGGTGCTCTCCCCGTAGTGAATCGTCGCGACGACGTCGCCTTGCGCCAGCCCGGAGAGCTCGCCTTCGGCCGAAGCGAGGTCGTCCTCACCATCGTCCGGCGCGCCAGCGCTGCACGCGGCCGTTGCGGCAAAAATGGAAAACAAGGACGTACACAAGATGGAACGTCGCATGAGGACCTCGGGCGTGAGCATGGGCGGTTTGGACGCCACCATGACCGCGCGGATTCAGGTGAACCAGGGACTATCCCCGCGTTCACGATGCGATTAACAGAGTCAGCGCCGGCCGCGGCGGCGCGTGCCCTTGACGATCCGGCTCGGGTCGCGCGGAACCGGTGCGGCGTCGCTGAGCGCTCGCTTGACGGCGGCCACCTCGTCGGCGAAGCGCCCGCGCAACGACGTGTCGTCGATGCCCCGCGCGATCAGCGCCGCGAGGTCCGGATCCTTCGTCGTCGCCAGCTCGGCCCATGAGGCGAAGAGGGGCGCGCCGAAGCGCGGCCCGAGCGTGCGCGGAACGACGACCAGCGCATCTTCGAGCGCCTTGAAGCCGGGGTAGCGACGGGCCGAGCGATTGGCCCCGTCGAGGAGCGCGAACGCTTGCCGCACCCGCTCGACCACGGGCTCGGCGTCTGCGAGCGTGGTGAGCCACTCCGGCCGCGCGAGGGCGCGGAGGACGGCCGCCGCATGGAAGAAACCGTCCATGAAGCCGTCGACGTCCTCGACGAGCGCGCCGCCGGCGCGAGCCCCGATCGCCGCCAGCGCCTCGGGGACCGCGTCGCGCACGCGGAAGCGCATGTCCTCGGCGAGCTCGTGGAGCATGGCGAGCATGCTGCCGCGCGCGCGCTCGTCGCTCGCGCCCCGCGCGCCGATCGCCGCCGTGGCGCACACGGGGAGAAACTCGAGCACGGTGCCGCCCGGTGCTTCGTCCGGATGGAGCGCGGCCATGGTGCGGAGGAGCGCATCGGACTTCTTGCCGCGCGCCGCGCACGCGACCGCGAACGCCTCGACGATGGCGCCGTTGACGCGGACGCCCGGCAGCCCCGACACGCGACACAAGAACTCATAGAGCGGTTTCACGTCACCGCCGATCGCCTTGTCGAGGAGCGCCTCGAGCGGCCCGTGGGTCTCGACGTCTTTCACGGCAACCTGAAGAGCGGCGTCATATCGTGCATCTTACACGCGTCGTCGAGACCCGAGCGGCAGGCCCGCGCCTCGAGGTCGTCGATCTGCGGCGTCCTGAGCCCGGTGTCGCGGAAGAGATCGAGGGCCAGATCGTGACACGCTTGGCCGCCGTACGAATCGCAGTTCGATTGGAGACGCGCACGCATGGCGTCGCGTTCGGCGAGCGCGGCGCGGCGCGGCGCTTCGACGGTGAGGTACCAGCCGGCGCCACCTAGAACCACACCACCGAGCACGAGCCCGAGCCCGCGAAGCCGCTGCCTGCCAACGGGCGGCACGCGCCCTTCGTTGAAGCGTCGAACCGCAAAGAAGCCGAAGACACCGTCGAGAACGACGAGAGCCAGAAAGACCGCGCCCGCGGGAGCCGCGCCGCTCACCAGCAAGCCGACGGAGAGGACGAGCCCCGCGACAACGACGAGGCCGGTCTGATTGTGCTCGGCGTAGAAGTGACCCGCGCCGAGCGGCACCAGGAACGCGAGGACCGCCGCGAACGCCGGCTGCTTCTTTCGTTGCGGAAGCTTGGCGGCCTCGTCGTCGCGGAGCTCTTCGGGCGGGAGCGGACCACGGAACGGCGTCTCGGTGGCGGCCTCCGCCGTGAGCGCGTCGAGGGCTTCGCGCGCCTCGTCGAGCCGCGCGCGCGGCACCGCGATGCGCATGTCGAACGGGCTGTAGAGGTTGCGCACGCCGTCCGGGCTGTCACCACGGACCTGGACGGGGATCGCGTGGTCCCGCAAGAAATCCAGGGTCATCCGGGCGAGCATGGGCTCGTCGAACGTCCGGAGGACGACCCAGTCGTCCACGTGCTCGTCGTCCGTCGCCACGTCACGTGGGTAGCACGGCGCGCGCCGCGTGACCACGCGGGCCGGAGCGCGTGTAAGCTCCGGCCCGCGCGCGGGAACGAGCGCGGCATTCAAGGAGGCTTCCGTGGGCAAGCTGGCAGGCAAAGTGGCGATCGTGACCGGGGCTTCGCGCGGCGTAGGGCGCGCGCTGGCGGAGCGCTTCGCCGCGGAGGGCGCCAAGGTCGTCCTCGCCGCGAAGACCGTGGACCCCAACCCGAAGCTGCCGGGCACGCTCGAGGAGGTTCGAAGCACGATCGAGGCGCGCGGCGGCAAGGCGTACGTGCAAGCCACGGACGTACGTGACGAATCCCAGATCGTGGAGCTGATGGAGCGGACGACCCGCGAGCTCGGCGGCGTCGACATCCTGATCAACAACGCCGGCGCGCTCTATTGGGCGCCCGTCGAAGCGACGCCAGCCAAGCGCTTCGATCTCGTGATGGGCGTGAACGTGCGCGCTTCGTTCTTGTGCGCCCACCACGCGCTCGCGTCGATGCGCGCGCGCGGCGGCGGCGTCATCGTCAACATGTCGCCGCCCATCACCGCCAACGTCACGCCCACCAAGGTGGCGTACATGATCTCGAAGTTCGGCATGACCATGCTGACCGAAGGCCTGGCTGTGGAGACCAAGGCCGACAACATTCGCGTCTTCTCGCTGTGGCCGGTGACGATGGTCGAGAGCCAGGCGGTCATCGGCAACAACCTCGGGACGCCGGAGATGTGGCGAAAAGCGGACGTGCTCGTCGACGCGACCATGGGGCTCGTCACCGGCGAAGCGGGTGTGGCGTCGGGCTCTGCGGTCTACGACGAAGAAGTCCTCGCCAAGCTCGGGATCACCGATCTGTCCGGGTACGCGTGTGTGCCGGGCGCGACACCGCCACGCATGCGGCTCGACGACCCGAACGGCTACTGGCAACGCGGCGGCGGCTGAGCCGTTTCTTGGTAAGACTGCCCGCCTCGATGACGCCGCGCTCACCTGCTCGCCTTCGACGCGTGCGGTCACGGGAAAGAGCGCGACCGCGACGCCCGCGACGACGCTTCCTGCGCTAACGATCAGGGCGCGACGGCGCACTGCAGATCGGCGTCGAGAGCGCTGACGCGCCGCCCTCACTGGTAGCGATAAGAGAGGAAGATCGGGAGGCCCCACGCCTCACCGTTCGATCCGCCGATGAAGTAGGGCGCGAGCGAAGCCTCGATGCTGCCGCGCGGGAGGTCGGCGACGCGCACCGCGACCTTCGCGGCGGCGCCGCCACCCCCGTGCAGAGAGAGGCTCACGTTTTGCGTTTGGTACGATCGATCGACCAGCACCGACATGCTCTTCGAGGTGCTCGCGTCCGCGAAGAACACCGACGCGCCGAACGACACGCGGCCCCCCGGGTGAAGCATCACGTCTGGCCCGAAGGTGACGAAGATGCCTCCCTCCCGCAGGAGCAGCGGACCGACGTGGAGCCCGAGGCCCGCCTCGATGAACGGAGTGAACGCGTAGGCGCCGCGCAGGAGCACGCCGCCCGCCGGCGCCCCTGCGGTCGCGCTCGCGTCCGTTGCGGCTGCGCGAGCGTGGATCGACAAATACGAGAGCGAGAGGCCCGCCTCGACGATCCAATGACCGAGCGCCGGAGCCTCCTCGTTCGATTGCGCGGCGTGCGCGCGATCGGCGGGAACCACGATGGTGTCGGCTGACTTCGGCGCAGCGCTCGCGAGCACGGCGGCGACGGTGCGACGCTCTCCTTCGCGAAGCTCGATCGTCGTCTCCATCGGAGAGCGGCCAGGGGCCACGGCGCGCACGACGTGCCGACCGGGATCGACCGGCATGTCTTTGCCCCACGCGACCGGATCGATGCGTGCTCCGTCGAGCGTGACCTCGAGCTCGGGAGGGGGCTCGGTGATGGCGATCGAGAGCCAAGGCACGCGCGGCGCGAGGGCGGCGATGCGCTCGTCGGCCAGCCGCTCGCGATCGGCCTGCCCCTCGGCGCGCGCCGCCGTCAGCGCACGTTGGAACTCGGCCCAAGCCGTGGCGACCTTGCCCTGCTTCTCGTGGCACGCGCCCACGTTGAGGAGGGTGCCGGTGTGGGGATCGACGCGTTGGCTCTCCTCGAGCTTGGGGCATGCCTCGTCGAAGCGCCCCTCGAGCATGAGCGCGCGGCCTTCGACGAAGAGGCGCTCTCCCTCGCTCCGTGGCTCACTCGCCGCACCACCGTCCGGCGGCGCGGCCCAAGCGACGGCACACGGCGCGAGCGCGAGGGCGCCGGCGGCGAAGGCAATGAGGGTGGCAAACGGTCGAGGCCGACGAGGCAAGACGCCTTTCATCGTAAGCCGAAGCCAAGAGGGGGGGGTGGCTCGAGAGGTGACGCTGGGCATCGAAAACCTCGAAATGCGAAAGGGTAAGGGCGCGGTCGACGGGGCGGGCGGCGGCGCTATGCTCGGCCCGAGACGCCACGAATGCGGCGTTCCCCCTTCCTTTCGCCGTCCGACCCGATTCCTTTAGCGATGGCCTCCGAATTCTCCGCCGCCGGTCCTTTTCCCAAGACGCGTCGATCGGTCATCGCCGCGCTGGGGGCCGACGACGCCGTGGAGCGGGCGCGCTCGTTCGAGGTCTTGGCGCGCACGTATTGGCGACCGGTCTACGCGCACGTCCGGCTCCGCTTCCGGCGCCCGCCCGAAGAGGCGCGAGATCTGACCCAAGAGTTCTTCGCGCGCGCGCTCGAGAAGCGGTGGCTGCGCTCGTACGACGCGAGCCAAGCGCGCTTTCGCACGTACCTCCGGACGTGTCTCGATCGCTTCGTGATCGACGCGCTACGCGACGAGCGGAGAGAGAAGCGCGGCGGCGGTGCGCTGCGGCTCGCGCTCGACTTCGACGTCGCGGAGGCCGAGCTCCCCGCGGGCGCCACTCCCGACGCGTGCTTCGACGAAGAGTGGACGCGCGCGCTCTTCGCGGGCGCCGTCGCGACGCTCGCGGCAACCTGTCGCGAACGCGGCAAGCCGCACGTGTTCGCGCTCTTCGAGCGGTACGTGCTCGACGATCTCGGTGACGACGCGGCGCGTCGCCCCTCCTACGCCGACCTCGCGCGCGAGCACGGGATCTCCGTGACCGACGTCACGAATCACCTCGCGTGGGCGAGGCGCGAGTTCCGCGCCGCCGCGCTCGACGCGCTCCGTGAGATCACCGCGAGCGACGAGGAGTTTCGCGCCGAGGCGCGGGATCTGTTCGGGGTCGAGCCGTGAAATCGCTCGGACGTGGCGCGGTCGGACGCTTGCGAGCGCTCGGAGGCGACCTCGGCCCAGGCGACGTCGTGGCCGACCGCTACGAGCTCCGCGAGCCGCTCGGAGAAGGCGGCATGGGGCTCGTCTTCGCCGCCTGGGACCGCACGACCGAGCGTGAGGTCGCGGTGAAGCTCCTCGCCGCGCGTGACGAGTCCGCGCTCGCCCGCTTCGAGCGCGAAGTGCGCGCCGCGGCGGCGACCCGACACCCGGCGATCGTGCGCGCGCTCGATCACGGCGTGCACGACGGACGTCCCTACCTCGTGATGGATCTCCGTCGCGGGCCGACCCTCGCCGCGCGGCTCACGCGTGGCCCGCTCTCGGTCGACGAAGCGATCGCGATGGGCGCGCGCCTCGCCGACGCGCTCGCCGCGTTGCACGCGGCCCGTGTGGTGCATCGCGACGTAAAACCAGGCAACGTGATCCTCACCGGCGGACAGGCGCGCGATGCGGAGCTCCTCGATCTCGGTCTCGCACGCGAGCTCGGCACCGACGCGCCCGTCCTGACGCGCGGAGACGCGCTGATCGGCACCCCCGGCTACGCGGCCCCAGAGCAGGTCCGGGGCGGAGAACCCGCCGGCGAGAGCGCGGACGTCTTCGCCCTCGGCTGCGTGCTCTTCGAGTGCCTGACGGGGACGCCGGCTTTTCGCGGCGATGGCACCGAAGATCTCCTCGCGCGCACGCTCGCGTTCAGCCCTCCGCTCGTGCGCACCCTGCGGCCCGAGGTCCCGATCGCGCTCGAGGCCACGATCGAAGAGATGCTCGCCAAAGATCCGCGCGCGCGCCCCACGGCCGCCACCGTGCACGGCGAGCTGTCGCGCCTCGCCGAGTCGCTGCCCGCCCCGGGCGAGGCGTTCGTCCAAGAAGGCGAGCTCGTCGCGCCCGGGCTCAAGAGCGGGCAGATCATCGGCGGCAAGTACCGCATCGAGCGACGCATCGGCGAAGGCGGAATGGGCGTCGTCGTCGCGGCGCGGCAGCTCGAGCTCGGGCGCCGCGTCGCGCTCAAGTGGATGCGGCGCGGCGATCGCACCGACGAGGCCCGCTTCGTGCGCGAGGCGCAAGCAGCCTCGCGGCTCGAGAGCGAGCACGTGGCGCGCGTCCTCGACGTGGGGCGCACCGAAGACGGCACGCCGTACACCGTGATGGAGCTCCTCCGCGGTGAGGACTTCGCCGCGAAGCTCGCGCGCACCGGGCCATGGCCGGTTCCGGAAGCGGTCGACGCGCTGCTCGAGGCGATGGAGGCGATCGCCGAGGCGCACGCGCTCGGGATCGTGCACCGCGATCTCAAGCCGTCGAACCTCTTTTGGGCCGAGGCGCGCGACGGGCGACATCGCGTCAAAGTGCTCGATTTCGGCATCTCCAAGGTCACGCGCGGTGGCGATGCCGCGAGCGCGACGGCCAGCAACGACACTCGGCTCGCGTCGATGAGCATGACCGGCGCCGGCGAGGTCATCGGCTCGGTCTGGTACATGTCGCCCGAGCAGCTCCAAGCGACCAAAGACGTGGACGCGCGCACCGACGTATGGTCGCTCGGCGTCGTTCTCTACGAGCTCGTCACCGGCGCGCGTCCGTTCGAGGGCGACGGCGCTGCGGCTGTCGGCGCGCGCATCGCGGCTGCGGATCCGCGCCCCTCGGCAGCAGTGGGCACGCCCATGCCACGAGATCTCGAGGCGGTCGTGGTGCGCGCGCTCGCGAAAGATCCCGACGCCCGCTACGCCGACGTGCGCTCGTTCGCCGACGCGCTCGCGCCGTTCGGCTCCGCGGCCGCGCGGGCCTCGGCGACGCGCATCGCACGGCTCTTGCCCGCGCGGGCCGCGTCGGATGCGCACGGAGGGAGCGAGGCTCCGAGACGCCGACCATTGGTACTCGTCGCGGCCGCGATCTCGATCGCGTGCGGCATCGCTGCGGTCGTGCTCCTGCGGGGCACGCGCCTGGCTGCCGACGGCGCCCCGCCGAGCGACGTGGCTTCGTCACGCGCCGTCACGAGCGCGCCGATCGCTTCGGCAGCCGCCGAGAGCGCGAAAGACCGACCGGCAGAAAGCCCGCTGACCGCGCCCACGACGGTGCCGCGCGAGCCCGCTTCCGCCGCTCCCAGTGCGGCGGCGCCGCCGTCGCCCGTGTTGTCGGCCGCGCTCAAGCCGATGCACCGCACCGCGAGCCCGGTCCTGCCGGCACCGAGCGCGAGCGCGAGGACACGCGCGCCCGTGACGCGCGATCTCGATCTTCATGACCCGGCGCTCGAGGGTCGCTGAGTCACGGGTGCCTCGACGTCGCGAAGCCAGTAGCTGACGACGAGCGAGCCGAGGAAGAGCGCGAAGCCCGACACGATCGTGGAGAGCCCCCACCCGAAGGCGGTCGTCGGGCGCGGGACGATCTCGAGCGCGAGATCGGCAAGCACGGGGAGGCCGGGGACGATGGCCGAGAGCGTGCGCGACCTCCAGGCGACGAACACGAGGTTGAGCGCGAGCGCGAGATCGAGCGCGAGCACGTGCGGAGGGAAGCCCGCCGCCCCGAGGCATGCGTGGCCGCGCCACCCGAAGGTCCACACGGCGACGTGAGTCATGAGCACGATCCCCGCGATCGTGCGCGCGCGCTCCGCGCCCACGACGCGCCCCGGCACGAGCTCGAACGCCGAGCCGAGTGGGCTCGCGTCGGGCGCCTCGGCGCTGGGTGCGCGGTACGGAATGCTCGGCGCCGGTGAGGGCTCGATCGTGCGGACACGAATCAGATAGAACGCGGGGAACACGAGGCGGAGCGCGAGGGAGAGCGCGATCAGCGCGGCGACGACGCTCATGGCGCTCGGCATCGCGTAGGCGAGCGCAGAAATCACGGCGATCACGCCCCAGACGCCCAGCTCGCTGCGAATGCGCGGCACGAGCAGCAAGACGAATGCGGCCACGAAGCTGTCGGGGCCGGCGCCGAAGCGGCTGCACCAAAACCCCACGTGAAGGAAAACGAGCAGGAAGGAGAGCGTGTACGCCGCGCTGGTCGCACGCTCCAAGACCGTGCGGCCCCACGCGTCGAGCGCGACCTTGCTCACGACGGCGTCGCGGCGAGGAAGCGAGCCGAGAAGGAGAAGCCACGCGCCGAAGAGAAGCTCGGCGCCGGAGCGCTCGTGCCCGACGAGGAGGCGCGGAAAGAGAACGAGCCCCGACGCCGCGATCGCGACCGACGCGAAGACCGCGCGGGAGAAGCGCACGCGAAGCGCAGCGCCGAGCGCGGCCACTTTGCCGATCGCGCTGGCGACGAAGAGCGCCCCAGCCACGGTCCCGGCTGCGCCGAGGTACGCGGACGTCTCGGTGACGAGCGCGACGTCCCACTCGTAGAGACATGCGAGGAGCGCCAGCATCACGGCGGAGCGACGTTGCCCGATGCGCACGAGGAGCGCCGCCGAGAGTACGAGCGACCACGCGTAGAGCTCACTCACGGCCGCGACGCGGAGTGACGCCTCGGAGGTCGCCGCGCCCGCCTGCCACGCGAGCATTCCTCCGAGAACGAGCGCTGCGCTGAGCACGTAGAACGGGTTGTATTGAACGAACCAGCGGTGGAGCAGGCGGCGTGCGCTGCCGTCTCGCTCGTTCGGACAAGGCGTCGCGGCGGCGTCGGGCGAGATCGTGACCATCGTCGTCCCACGTTGCACCTGCCGTGCCGGATGCATGGCGGTCGCGAGATCGCGACGATGCCGCCCCCCGCGGGAGCGTGGATCTCGCGGCCAAGACAATCTGGCGACTCGCCCCTGCCGGCCTGCGCAAGTTGTCATCCCGGCCGCTCGCGCGGCCATGCTTGGTCGCGGCGAAGCTCTCGTGTTAGCAAGGGCGTACGAGCGCCCGTAGCTCAGATGGATAGAGCGGCGGCCTTCTAAGCCGCTGGTCGCGTGTTCGAATCACGCCGGGCGTGCTGGAGTTAGCCACTGTCGGCCCCATCGAATCGTCCACCGCCCCGGACGATTCGGAGGGGTTGGTGGGCATGAGGAGCGGCAACGCGGCGAGCGGGATCCGCTTCATCTCCGGCGACGGCTCGACGTATCGCATGTGGGTCTTTGCGTCGGCGTGGTTCGCCAACGCCATCGCGGTCTGGACGTTCACTCCCGCGCGGGCGAGCGCTGAGTTGAATGCGTGCCGGAAGGAATGGAAATTGAGCCGCTTCGACTGCCCGGGCCTTCCGGTGAGAAGCTCAGGCCGAACCGTCACGTGCGCCCGACCCAACGCCGCGACGACGGCGACGCGAAGGCGCTTCGCGTAGCTCACGCCACCCGCGGACTTGAACTGGCCCTTGTTCTTCCCGCGCCGCGCGGGGAAGACCGGGCCCGTGCGCGGCCGACCGTGATCGAGCCACCACGCGCGAAGCCACGGCCGGAGTAGCTCAGGGATCTCGATCCCGTGCTGCCACTCGTTGGTCTTCGAGCGGAAGATGTCGCAGGCGGTGAAGTCCTCACGAATGTTCGACCAGTCCCACTTGTTGAGCTCGCCCGTGCGCATCCCAGCCTCGACGCGCGCCACGATCGCGAGCAGCTTCAACTCTGGGTCCACTCTCGGATCCGCGAGCACGATCGCCGCTTCGTCGTCGCGGAGCTGCTCAGGCGGCAGCGCGCGAGGAGCGCCCTTGGGAATCTCGACCAGCTCGACGGGATCGAAGTCGATGAGCTCGAGCCGCCGGAGCTCCTTGAAGAGCCGCGACATCGTGCCCCGGATCTTCTTCAGGTACTCGTAAGACAGGCGCCGCTGCTTCGCCCCCTCGCCGATCGTCTTCCTCGCGGCCTGAGTGATGACTGCCTGGCACTGCGCGCGCCGAATCTGTTCGGGACGGTGGGAGCCAAGCTCGGGAAGGATGTACTCCCGAAGGTGCGTGGCCTCGTCGTGAGCCATCACGACACCGTCCGCTTCGCGGCGCTCATTCCACGGCCACGCGAGGTCCGCGACCGTGTCGGCAGCGTGTGCGGTCTCGTTGGCCTCGGCGACGAGGCGCCCGGCGTCGAGCTCGCGCACGAGCTTCGCGAGCACACGGCGAGCCTTCTCCTTGTCGAAGCTGCCGAGCGGAAACCACCGCCGCTCGGACTTGCAGCCAACGTCGACAGTGATGCGGGCGAACCACCCGCTCTTCCGGAGCTCCAGCGTTCCACTTCGTTTGCGTGCCATCGTCTCTCGTCCCTGCGCCGGCCTCGGCGCTATCCTCGTTGTCGTGCCTCTCAGGCTGCGCGTCTTCTTGCTCGCCTTGGTTGGTGCATGCGCGAGCCGCGACCGGCTCGTTCCTGCCGACGCGGGTCAGGATGCTGCCGGCCGGGGCGCGACCGACGTGGAGTCCACGACCGAAACCGACGCGGCACTGCCTCTGGATGCTTCCGTGGACGGGCGGTTGCCTGAGGTCGGCGACGACGCTGCTGACGCTCCCGCCGACGTCACCCCTAGTTGCGGCCCCACATCGCCGATCGGGCCGCTCGGTACGAACTGCCTCGTCTTCCCGTTCGCCACAAATTGCGGAGGCGTGTGTCCAGCGCACGGCTACGCCTGCGGCGATGCGGGTGTGGTCGGGCTCGCTGGCTGCGTCTCGGTGACTGGGGGCGAATGCTGCCCCGAGCTCGCGTGCGTTCGTCGCGCCGTTCAGGACGACGACTGCATCCCTACCCCCGCAGATCCATTCAACCCGCCGCCGCCTCCCGCGGAGAAGTACTTCTTCACGTGCGGCGGCGTGTCCACCAGCCCCGCCCCGGGCGGGCGAAGCTGCGTGCGGCCCGCTCACGGCTCTGACGGCTACTGCTGCACCACTCCATGAGCCGGACCGCTTCACGCGACAGGGCGCCCGCACCGCGCTCGGTAGTCCTCCAGGCGCACGACGTTCGATTTCGCCTCACGCGCACGCCTCTTCACGCGGCTCGCGCGCGCCCAGTCGGTCAAGTCGTTCAAGAGGCTCGCCGAATCGGGTCCGGGGAGCTCACCGAGGACCCTAACCACCTGCTCGAGCAGGCACGCGACCGCCATCAACTCCGGTTGAGAGCCCACTCCTCGAGAAACGGTTCGCCCCGCCAAGGCGGTCAGTGCGCAAGTCAACTCCTCCCGCTTGTTCCGCGGCAGCTTCGGTGCAGACTTCTTCATCGTCGTTCCTCCAATTCAGGGACGGCCATGACCGAGGGGCGTTGGCGCGCCCGCTCGGTCGCTTACTTCTTCGTCTTGGGCTTCCGCGTGCCGTGGCGCGCCGACCAGGCGTCGGCGATCCACTGTCGGACCAGGACCGAGGCCGGGGCCTCGTCCTCCCCGGCCATCTTCTTCAGCTTCGCGATCTCGTCCTCGTTGAGGAAGACCACGAGCTGATGCCTTCGATTCACACTCGCCACAGCTTCACCATGCACCCGGGTTCTTTAACCGTCAACGCCGTGGGCGCGCTTTCCTCGCAAGGTTAAAGAACCATTGGCGTTCCGGCCCCACACTATTCAGCGGTGCGACCCTTTCCCGCGTCGCGCGTCGAGCTTGAGCTGGACCGCGTCAGGGTCGAACTGCTGGATCGGTGGCATCTTTGGACGCGCAACTGGCGCCCCTCCAGCCGTGCGAAACCCCTCCGGCATGATGGCGTTTGCCGCTGACTGCGCCTTGAACGCCTGGACCGGAACGACGTTTCCGTTTTCGTCGCGCCCGTAGTCCTCCTTTACGACACGGGCGCCGTTTGCCTTGACGAACGCGTTGAGGTTTTCCCGCGCATCCTTCGCGTATCCAAGAGCGCGGAGGCCCGCGCGAGAGAAGATTCCGGTCGGGTCTCCGAATGTGTCCTCCGTGAACTTCGTTACTCCATTGTCCAGCGTTCCAAGCGTCTCCGACTTCTTGACGGCCAGCATGTATTGGCCGCCCAGACGCTTCGCCTCGGCGTAGTTCTCGGTTCCTGGGATGTAGGTCGAAGCATCGTCGCGGAGCTTGTTGAGTTGTGCGGCGATGCGTTCAAGGTTGCCGACCGCCTCGACCCGTTCGCGCGCCTTCGTGCCGTCCTGGTCGTCCGCCATCTGATAGCGCGTGCCATCTGGCATGGTGACCATGCGCTTGTCCGTGGCATCACTCGCTGGCGTTCCCTTCGGAGGACCGCCCACCGTGTGCTCGGGGACGTAGCGTTCGGAGACCTTGACGTTTCCCTCCTCGGTCGCCGACCACGACTGGCGGAGTAGGCCGCGCTTTTCCTGGAGCTGGCCGTACAGGTCAAGCGCCCGCGCTCGCGCGTCCTCGCTCTTGGTCTCCGCGGCGATCGCCTGGAGCTTCGTCGCGGTCGTCGCGAGCATCGCGTCCTTGGCTGCGAGCTCGGCTTGGCGCTCGTCGCCGAACTGGCCGCGCATCTCGGCGAGCACGCCTTTGGCGGCGCCCACGTTGCCCTGCGCCTTGGCCACGTTGTCGCGCTGCGCTTGGAGGTCGCGGTCGATGGCCGCTTCCACGATTTGGGCCGCGCTGTTCTGGCCGCCCGTGAGCGCCGCGCCTGCCGCGCCGAGCGCCACGCCGATCGCCGCCATGAGTTGGACGCCTGCGCCGCGCTCCGCCCAGAATCGGCCAGGGTCCACGTCCGCCTGCTCGGCGGCCTTCTGCACGGCCACGTCGTAACGGGACTGCGCCGACTGCATCGCCGCCGCACGTCGCGCCTCGGCGTTGCGCTGCGCCGCCTCGAAGTCGTTCTGACGGTCCGCGAGCGCGTTGAGCGTCTCGAACTCCTTGCGCGCGCCCGCCTGCTCCGCGTCGCCGCGGACGCCCACCGCGTCTTGCTGCGTGGTGAGCCCGGCCATTTGGTCGAACTTGGCTTCCGTCGGGATCTGGTGCGCGCCCTCGGTGATGCGCGCGGCGGGTTGGTATCCACCCGGCACCGTGCGGACGGGCGGGTAGGAGAGCTGCATCGGCCGGTTGACGACCTGCGCGAGCGGCGAGAGGTCGTACCCGTCAGCGGTGGTCAGCGACGGACTCTTCGGCTTTTGAGCGAACGGCTCGAGCGGCGTGAGGTCGAGGTGCCCGCTCCGGATCTGCTCGAGCCTCTGAACATCGGCAGGCGTCTGGAATTGCGGTGCCTGAAAGAGCGGCTTGCCCCCGTCGGGCAGTGCTTGAAGGGCGGGCGCGCCCCACAGGTGGCGCCCCTTGTTGATGCGCTCGAGCTCGGCGGCTTTGTCCTGGTCGCCGAGCGTCACGGAGGCGGCAGCATCGTTCGCAGCGGCCATGCGCGCCTCGCGGTCGTCATTCGACGCCGCGAACGCTTCCTGCGGCACCGCGGCCGACGGCAGGTTGAACGTCTCACGAAAGCGCGCCAGTTCTTGTGCGGACAGAGGCTTGGTCATCGCGAAGTCCTTTCCATCGTTGTTACGGCTCGCTCGACCATTCGTCGGTCGACCAAGCTTCAAAGTCGTCGTCGGCGTGCTTCTCCGCGTCGTGACGGGCGACCGCGTTGCGCTCGAGCTCTGCCAGCCACTCGGCGCTGCCCACGACGGGCTTTCGACATGCCTCGGCCGGCTCGCTGACGGGCTTGGCGCAGACGAGCGCGATCGCCGCCGCGTAGTCGGCATGGCGTCCGTCGGCCGTGCGCGGGAGGTCGATCGCGATCCCGCTCTGAGTCACGCGCTTGCGCACCGCGAGGAGATCCGACCGCACCTGAGGGTCCGGCGGGAGCTCAATGTCTCCATCGGAGACTTTGGTCCGCAGGGACTCGAAGTTCTCCACCTTCTTCGCCGCAGTGGTCGTCTCGATCGCGAGGTAGAGCCCGTGGCGGTACGCGATGTCCTTGAGCGCGTCGGCCGCCCATTGGTCGCTCCACACGGTGTCCAGCCCGTAGGCCTTGAGCACCGAGGCGATGGCAGCAAGCACGGCATCGGGCGAGAGCGGGTCCGAGCGCGAGCCTTGCCACTGCTTCGCGAGAACGACCGACCGCACGAGCCGGCCGTCACTGGGCCGGATCCGCTTCGCCGCGACGACGAGCGTCCACGCGTTGCCGCGCGTACCGGGGTCCATCGCGGCGACGTACGAGACGCCGGGCTCGCGCGGCAGCACGAGCGGCGCGCCACGGGTCGCACGCTCGATCTCTGCTGATGAGAACAGCGACGTCTCCGGATCGGAGAACTCGGCGAGGACGTCGGTGCGGTAGGCCTGGTCGTCGCGCGCCTTGAGCTCTTCGATGCGCTGCGGCGTCCACCAGACCGGGTTCATGTGCTGCGCGGGCGCGCGCACGATGACGAGGTGCCGCGTCGGCTTGCCCCAGCGCTCTTGCACCGCCTCGTAGATCGGGCCGCGCGGCGCCCACGGTGAGCCGATGGCCACGAGCTGAGCGCCGGGCAGCAAGCGACCGAGGACGGCGCGGCGCGCGTCGTCGAAGTTCACGACTCCGTCCTCCTCACCGAGCATGCGCGGGGCCTCATCGAAGATGACGCCCGCGGACCAGCGCGCGACGAGGGACGCGCCCGCTCGTGACCCGGCGACGACCTTGATCTCCACGGGCCGGCCCGACGGGTGACGCATCACGAGCGTGTCGGCCTTGGGCTCTTCGAGGAGCAGCGCCTTCAGGTGCGGCTTCGCCATCACGTTGCCTGCGATGTGGTTGAAGACGACCGTGCCGAGGTCGGTGGTGAGGGAGAGCACCGACACGCGCGGCGTCTCGCCCGGACCGAGACGCGAGAGATCGCAGGACTGCGACGCACGGACCGCGAGCGCGCCAGCGGTGAGGGACTTCGCCGTGCGGATGCCGCTGAGCACGTAGAGCTCCGCGGGGCGCTCATTGGGAAGTGCCGCGACGCCGCCGATCGCTTGGCGCACGGTGGGGTCGTCGGCGAGGTCACCGAGCGGAAGACCATCGGCGATGCGGCAAATGGCCCGCTGGAGCGGCGACGCGGTCGTCAGGCCGAACCCGGCCGCCGAGGTGAGCAGCGCCTCAAGGGTGATCTCAGTCGCCATGCGCTACGCTCCTCTTGTGCTCGACCGCATCGCAGCCCTGGAGCGCATCGTCGCGGAGGACCCGAGCGACACTCGAGCCCGATTGAAGCTCGGCGACGCCTACCGTGACGCCCATCGCCCCGACGATGCGCTCGTGCAGTACCTCGCCGCCGCGCGTGACTACGCCGCCCGCGACTACGGCCTGAAGGCGTTGGCAATTTTCAAGGTCTGCTTGGGCATGGGCGCGGACGTCCAAGCGGAGGCACGCGAACAAGCGCGAAAGCTCGGCCTTGGTGACGATGCGGTTGAACCCCTCGTCGTGACGCCGCGCGGCCATCTCAACTAGCAACACGTCGCACCTCCTCGATCGCGGCGCGCGCGTCCTCGGGCGAGCGCACAACCGCGATGAACGCGCCGAACCGGCGCCACACCTCGTGGCAGTGGCGCTGCTCCGCGCTCGGCTCTTCACCGGGGCACTTCACTTCAAGCCCGACCAGGCGGCCCAGAGGAGCCACCACGCACACGAGGTCGGGCGATCCGACGCCGAGACCGTAGGGCACGAAGTACTCACGCCCATCACGAGAGACGTGCCGCGCCGTGCCCACGCTGTTGCGCAACACGAGCACGTCGGGCTCCGCGCCGATCGCGGCCTCGATGCGCCGTTGGATCTCAGGTTCGAGCGTCTGCCGCTTCATGCTGCACTCCTCTCGGGCTCTCGGTGAAAACGCTTCCGGAACTGCGCGAGCGCCCACGACGCCACCCGGTGCTCGGGAAGACGAAGTCGCTCGCGAGCCACGCGCTCGAGCTTCGCGAGGTACCGCCCGTCACGCGCCGCCGGGTCGAGCTCGCTGAAGCGCTCGAGCTTCTCCGCGCGTGTGAGCGTGCGCGGGAGCCGCACCGCCGCCGTCGCGCGTGCGCCGCACCGCGGACACGTCGCGCTCGGCCGGTACACCGCGAGGCAGCTCGCGCACCGCTGGAGCGCCGTCATGGTCTCGAGCCGACGCACAGCGGTCCCGTCGAGCGACCACACGCGCTCTTCGTCGGGTAGGCCGTGGAGCAGCACGGCGCCGCGCAGGTCGAGCACCGTGCAACGTGACTTCCCTTCCCACGGTCGGAGCCCGCGCCCGATGGCTTGCAAGTACGCGCCGCACACCGTGAAAGGCCGCGCGAGGATGACGGTCTCAACGCTTGGCTCGTCCCAGCCCTCGATGAAGACGCCAACGCCAACGAGGACGAGGAGCTCTCGAGACCGAAGACGGGCTCGCACTCCATCCCGCACGGTGCGGGGCGTGTCACCAACGACGCACTCGGCCGCGATCCCTGCCTCGACGAAGCGGCGCGCGATGTCTTCGGCGTGCGCGACGTTGGACGCGAAGACGATGGCGCGCGAGCCCGAGGCATGCGCGCGGTACGCGCCGAGCGGGTCCATGGCGAGCGCGTCGGCCTCGTTGGCCGGCGCGAGCACGTCCGCGGGCACGAGGAAGCTTTGGCCGGTGAGCCACGAGACCAATGGACCGGGCACCAGGCGTGCGAACACGTCGCCGAGCGGTTGTCCGTCTGCACGCTGAGGCGTCGCCGAGAGGCCAAGGAGGCGCGCGGCCGGGTAAGCCTCGAGCACCGAGCGCACCGTCGCGGCCATCGCGCGATGAGCCTCGTCCACGATGAGGAGATCGGCCGGCGGCCGGGTACCGCGCGCGTGGAGCGTCGCGAGACTCGCGACCTGCACCGGCGCGGTCGGATCCGTGGGGCGGCCCGCTTGCACGAAGCCCGCACGGATGCCCGCGGATGCGAGTCGCGCGTGCGTGTCGGAAACGAGCGTGTCGAGGTGAGCGGCAAAGACCACACGACGACCGCGCTCGGTCGCGAGGCGGATGATCTCCGCAGCGGTGTGCGTCTTCCCCGAGCCCGTCGGCGCCTGGAGCAGCACCGAGCGGGCGCCCGACGCGTAGGCGGCACGCACCCGAGCCACGAGTTCGACCTGGAACGGACGCAGACTCACGGCGCCCCCGGGAGCTTGAGTGCCGACGCGAGGGCCGCGTGGGGGTCGACGTTCAACCTGCCGCGGGCCTGCGCCTCGCGCGCGCAAAGCTCGTGGGCGGCGAGGAGCGATTGACGGGACGCTTCGGCGAGACGCGAGGCCTTCACCACGAGGTCCGCGTCGAGCTCCGACGCCGCCCGGTCGCTGAGGTACCGGCTCCACGCGAGTTGGAGCGCCGCTGAAGCCACGAGCGACGACGGCCCCGGACCGCAGAAGCCACCCCCGACGGTCCGCGCGAGCTCGGCGCACTGTGTGCGCCTGAACGTCGACGCCGCGCGCTTGTACGGCGCGAAGTCCGAGCCGGCGGACACCGAGGTGAGCCCCAACCGTGACGCCAGGCGGCCCTTCCCTGCGTTCGCGCGCCCCGCGACGCCCGCGAGGCTGTTCCCGGGTCGAAAGCGTCCATTGGGCTCCCTATCGTCCGGGCGAGCGTCGTGGGACGGCCCGGGCTCACCAAGCGGGAGCTCGTCGGCGGGCAGCACCTCGACGCGCGGCACGCCCGCGCCGTTGCCGTGACCGGAACGAAGCGCCATCAGCCCACCTCCGAGTGACGGCGGCACGGCGCTTTCCATCCCGCGCAATTGCTGGGAATCTGCATCGAGTTGGCGGAGTGGACGATTGGCCGCGGGCGATTGAGAGCCGCGACCGCGACGGAGTGACTTGTTTTCCAGGCTCGCGATGCGATGAGCGACGGCTCACGTAGCCGTCCGCTACGCTCTCGGCCATGGCACCGGCCTACCTGTTTCCGTTCGCATGCTTCTCGTGTCGGCGATCCTTCAAGCGGCATCGCAGCGAGACCCAGACCGCGGTGTGCCCCTCTTGCGGCGCGGAGGCCGTGCAGTTGGACCGCAAGTTCAAGGCGCCGCGACGGAACGACCTCGCGCAATGGGAGAAGGTGCGCTTCCTGTACGCACACGGGTTCCGCTTCGCGACCCAGTACGAAGAGAGCGGGCGGATGGTCCGCTACCCCGCGACCCTCGAGGAGGCCCGCACGTTCGTCGCGATCTACAAGCCGCGTTGGGGCCGACGCTAGCGCGCCAGCCGGAGGCGCTGAGCGCGACGCCCGGGCCGACGAGGCACGGGGTTCCGGGGCCGATCGATCGGATGGCTGGTTTGGCCCCTCCTGGAGCGCTCGCTGGAGGACTCCTAAGCCCGTCCCGGCCGATGGTTCTTTAAGCAATCCCGCGCACTTGCAATGCGATTGCGTCTCGGATCCTGGAGGAGCTGGGGCAAGGTCCGCCAAATACCGGATCACGCGCGCGCGAAAATGTCTTCGCTTATGAAATGTCCTCCAGGTGCTCCAGGATTTCGCTAGCGCCATGACGCGCCACCGCTTCTCGCTGGAGCACTGGCCCCAAAGCGCTCCGCAAGGCCTCCAGAGTCCTCCAGGAGGCGGACCGGGTAGCGGTTGCAGTCTTGATGCTTCCGCGAGGCGCGGCCGAGCAGTGCCATGCGCTCGCCGAACTTGTTGGCGGCGACGGCGTGGTAGCCGTTCTCCTGCGCCCACTTCCGATGCGCCGCGTACAGGTCGCGCGCTTGGTGACCCAGCTCGCCCTCTTCCAGCGCCCTCGTGCACTCGTTCACGAAGAGCGCGACCGGGTCCGCGTTGCGACGCCACGCCTCGAGCTCGGCGATGTGGCTGGGCGGCAGCGTGAACGCGCGCGAGCGGAGCAGGCGCACGGCGCCTTGGACCATCCACGACACGACGCCGGGCAGCTCGGCGGCGATGATGCTGCGCGCCACGTGTGGGTCTCGCGTCGGGTCGTCCTTGAACGACCGACCGAAGCGGACGACGACGATGCGGCGCCAGAAGCCGTCGGTCATGTCGCGCGTGCCGGGGAGCCGGTTCGCGGCGAAGTAGTGGCCGGCGCTGGGCCGGAACTGGAACGGGGCTTCGCGGATGTGGCGACCGACGATGAGGTCACCGGCGATCACCGCCTTGAACGCCTCGCTCGCGATGATGTCGGCCTCCGGCAGTTCCGCCACCGCGTTGAATCGGCGGCCCGCGAGCATCGCGCGGCGGTACTCGTGACCCCAGTCCTGCGGCGGAATCGCGGCGCACGCGCCCGTCGGCATCGCCGCCTCGACGATCTCCGAGAGCTTGCTCTTGCCGTTCTCCCCTTGCCCGACCGCAACCACGCACCGTTGGAACTGTGGAGCAACACCGAGGAGACACGCGCCGAAGAACTCAGCGAGGAAAACGACCTTCTCTTCGCGGTCGGGGTCGTCGCGAAAGAGCTCATGGAGGAAGCCGAGCCACTTGGTCGCCGCGACGTTGCCCGCGTAGGCGAACGGGTAGCCAAGGCGCGCCCGGTGGTGCGGGGCGTGCGGCCGCAGCTTCGCGCCTTCCGCCGTGACCTCGAGGAAGCCATCGGCGAACACGAGACCGGCGCGAGCCTCCGAGAAGAAAGCGGTTCGCGTAGCCCGGTCCTGCGCGAGACGCATCGCGCCCGCAACGTCACCGGCGCGCAGCTTCAGGGTCTTCGACTCGCCAATGAGCGAGCCTGCGTACGCCTGCACCGCGGTGCTCTGCGCTGCGTCCGTGACAACCCGCCAGAGCCCCGACGCGGCCTGGTACTGGTGAAGCTCGCCTTCGTCGTGGACGAGCTCGCCACGAGCGCCGAGGTCCTCAAGGAGGCGTTCAGCGATCTCCACGTGGTCACCACGGACGAAAGGGACGCGGCGACGCCGTGCGGCATCAAGCTCCAGAACTTCAGCCATCAGCCGGCCGCCTTGGTGAGCGCGTCGAGCACCGCAGGCAGCTCGCGCATGCGGATGGTGATCCCCTTCTTGCCGGGTCGGAGCTCGCCATCTTCGGCGCGATACCACTCGCGGAGACCGATGAACGGGTAGCCGTTCGCCTTGGCCCGGGTGACGCGGAGCACGTTTCGACCTTCGCGGTCGCGGGGCGCCTCGTAGAGCATCTCCTCGTCGGAGATCTGCACCTCGCGATTCACGCGGCCTCCAATCCGCGACGCACCGCTGCAGTGTCACGCTCGCGAGCGACCCGCCGCGACACCTCCATCAGGATCTCGGTCGCGTGAACCCATGCAGCGCGCGCGCCGATCGATCGGTCCAACGCATCACCCACCGCGGCCTCGGCCGCGTCGAGCTCAGCGAGCGCCCTGCTCGCCTCGCGCTGCGCCAGCTCGAGCAGCGTCGCGCCCAGCACCGCGCGCCCGACGGCACTCCGGTCCCGTGCGTCCTGCTCCTCGATCTCAGCCCACGCGAGAACCTCGTCGAGCGTCATCGCTGCCCCCGCTCGAGCCGCCGCACCTCGGCCGTGGCGTTGTCGTTGCCGGCCTGCGCGGCGAGTTGCCCCGCCGGCGTCGGCATCTCGGCGCGAACCGAGCGCAGCCTCAGAAGTTCGCGCTGCGCGAGCGCGCACGCAGCGGCGAAGGCCTCGTCGTCGACTGGCCCCGCGACGAGGCGAAGACGGCGCGCCCTCATCGCCCACCACCGATCGCCCGCAGTCCGGCGCGCCGGGCGGCGGCCGAGACGTCGATGGCATCGTCGTTCTTGGACGGACGCGCACTCGTCGGCTTGCGGCCGCGCGTAGCGAGCCACGCTTGAAACTCTCCGAGATCGAACCGCATCGCGCGGCCGACGAAATGGACCGGCGCGCCGGGTTCATTGGCGAGTCGCGCGATCGTCGCTTTGCTCGCGCCCACCCGGGCGGCGAGTTCGGCAGAAGTGAGCAAGCTCGGCGCGGGGGTCGGCGCCGCGGTGCCGAGCAGCTCGCGCACGGCCGATACGACCTCGGGGTCTCGGGCGATCCCGGCCACGAGCCGCGCGGCGAGCGCTAGCAAGTGGGAGTTCGCGTCGCTCACGCGGCCTCCCTTGCAGCTGGCGGAGGACCCTCGAGCGCAGCCAGCTCGGAGAATCCCAACCGCGCCAAGGCGGCCCGGACTCGACTCGCCACGGTTGAGTACATCGGGCGACCGAAGTCGAAGTAACGTTGCACGGTACGGGGGTCACACGCCGCATCGACCGCGACGCGCCGCTGGTCGTGCGGGCTGAGCGGGCAGCCTGTGCGTCGGCGCTTCAAACGGGTTCCGTTTCGCATGCCTCCAAGGAAGCACGTGTCCCGACCCGGGCCCGCCCGAGCTAACGATCACCGTCGGCGTTAGCCGCGTCGCTGTGCGCCTCGCAACGTGCGCATGTCGAGCGCGGCCTTTACGACATTTGCCGCACGCTTCCGGTCGACCCCGAGCCTGCGGAGCAACGCGATCGCCGCCCCTTCCGGTTCACTGAGATCGGCGACCCCAAGCGCCACGTCGCGACACCACGCCTCAAGTCTGTCGAACGCGGTAGGTGCGGCTTCGGTTCCGCGCTCCATGCAAATGAGCTCTGAGGCGACCAGCCGATGGTTTTCGAATGGGGGACGCGGTGCCCTCTTCGCTTGCGCAGTGCTGGTGGGCGCCGCGCTCGGCCAGGTGCGCCAGCACGGATGCTGCGCGATGAATCGTGCGAGCAATGCCCCGTCCCGACCGGCTTCGACAACCTTCGCGGCCGTCAAGCACGCGACGACTCCGCCACCGAACGTGGTGTTCGTCGTCTGGCCCGCCGCGTTCGCGGATTTGGCAAGCTGAGGGTTCGCCTTGCGCGCCTCGGCGTAGAAAGGCGCAAGACGTTTCGCGTCGACGCCCACGCGCGCAAGCGACCCGGGGTCGCGTAGGCCGCCGCTCGCCGCGAGCAACGGCAGCCGTTTCTTCGCGTCCTTCGCCGGCTCGATCAGCACGCAGCTTGCGAGCGCGTCCATCACCGCCGCGAGTTGGCCAATCGGGCCGGTCGCTGAGCCGCCGCCGCCCGCAGCAGCGCCTAGCCCGCGCGCCTGGGAGGCAAGGAGCAGAAGCGCATCCTGGAGGTCGGCCAGCGTTCTTACGACGCCGCGCACACGCCCGATACGCTGCGCCCGTTCCGCGTCGTTCCGATCGGCGACCTCGCGCGCCCGCTCAAGCCGGCTCTCACGAGCGACACGAGTTCGCGCGGCATCACGCTCCTGGCTGCGCACGAGGGCGCGCGCGCGACTGGCGTAGCTCGCCACCGCCTTGGCCGTCACGCCCCAATCTGCTGCGCACCGCGCGGCCGCCGCGTCGTCCCAGGCATCGCGCATCATCAGCGCCTGGACGATGGCGATGCGCTCGTCCGGACTGCGCGCCTTGTCGTCGTGGGCGCGCGGGCTGCTACGCTTCTTCTTGGTCGATGCCATGAACGTCGACTCCTCGAGCGCCTCGGTGCCAGCCGGGGCGTTCGGCTTTTGTGCGCGCCTAGCGCCGCCCCTTGCCCACCTTGAGCTCCGCCTTGAGCTCTAGGAGCCCGCGCGCAAGACAGGCGCGGATCGCGTCCGTCTTCGTGACGTCGAGGCCGGGCCTGGAGAGCGCCTTGGCCACGGCGTCGAAGTCGGCGACCCACGCTTTGGGCACGCGGCAGGAAACCTGAATCGAATCGGAGGGGTCTCGGGGCATCACGGGCAAGTCTACACCGTCGCTCATCCCCTGAGCCTGAGCCGCGCATCGACGACAGTCAATGACTGTCGCGGACTGTTTTCAGGGTGCGCCCGTTCACTTTCGCGGGTGCGGTCCGCGGTGCAGAGTGGAGAACCTGGGGAGAGCGTGGTGGTCGTCGACGGAAAGTTCATGCGCTTCGGTGCCCTGCTCGACGGGGCGTATGAATCATTCATAGAGCGCAGGTTCCTCGTCGCCCTGCTCTTCAGCGAGACGTTCTCGTTCGAGCCGATGGCCCGCCCGCCTCTCGCGGTCGCGCGCGACGCGTTCGGCATCACGCTCGGGATGCAGGTGCCCGTCGGCCCCTACTTCGTCGACTTCACGCTCACGCACGTCGCGACGCCACTGCGGCTCGCCATCGAGCTCGACGGCCACGCCTTCCACCGCCGCACCGCGCGCGAGGCCGAGTACGAGGCCCGACGCGAGCGGGAGATCTCCGAGGAGGGATGGACGGTGCTCCGCTTCACGGGCGCCGAGGTCATGCGCGAGCCTGGGCGAGTGGCGCGGCAGGCGTACGAGCGGCTGCGCGGGCGGGTCGGGCCTGGCGTCTCCGGGATCATGCAGAGCGCGAGCACGAGAGTCGGCAGGTCGTAGACTCATTCTTCCCAACCGACGGAGCGCGGTAGGTTAACGGCATGGATCTCTCACGGCGCGTTTGGCGCGGCACCAGCCCCAACGGGATGGCTCGTTTCGGAGTTGTCCGAGACGGCCTGGCGATCCTGGCCGACGAAGTTGGCGGGCAGCTGGGCGGTTCGCTTAGAGCGTTCCCCTCGTGAAGGTTGACACCTCGGACACGAGGAGTGGACAGCGGGCGCGGGTCGGGAGAAGAGACCATGAAGAGGTCTCGGTCGATGAGCGACGAGAAGAAGAATTCATCCGAGGAGGCGGTTCCCTCCGCTGGGCCTGGCGTCGAAGCAGAGACGCGCGGACGGCCCGGCAAGCGAAGCATCGAGGAGAAGCGGCAAGCGGTCCTCGACATCCTCAGCGGCAAGGCGACGGTCGCGCAGGTCGCGAAGCGGCTGTGCGTGCTGCCGGAGACGGTCGAGAGCTGGAAGGAGGACGCCCTCGCCGGGATGTCAGCCGCCTTCCGGCAGGGGCCGACACAGAGCGACGAGGACAAGAAGCTCGCGGCGGAGAACGCGCAGTTGAAGCGTGTCGTCGTGAAGCTCGAGATGCAGAAGGAGCTGCTCGAGAACGCGCTCGAGACGGAGCGCAGCAAGCGCCCTACTCGGCCCGGGAGGTCGTGACGATGTCGCGGCAGACCTCGCGGGGAAGTGCCCCCGTCGCGACACTCTGCGAGACGTTCGGCATCTCGCGAGCGGCGTACTACGCGGCGAAGCAGCGGCTCGACGGCGGTGCGCAGCCGACGCCCTCGAACGTTGTCCGGCTGTCGAAGCGACCGAAGGCGGCGAGCGCCGACGCCGTCCTCACGGCGATTCGCGCGGTCGTCGCGGAGAAGCCCGCGTGGGGCGTCCGGAAGGTCTGGGCGATGCTCCGTCGCGAGCATGGCCTGAACGTGAGCCGCAAGCGCGTCTGGGCGCTCATGCGCGGCGCGAACCTCGTGCTCGCCCGCGACCGCGACCACGGCGAGCCGCCGCCCCGCGGCCACGTCACGACGGACCGCCCGAACCGCCGCTTCGCCACCGACCTCACGACGGTCTGGACGAAGCGCGAGGGCTGGGTCGCCATCATGCCGACGATCGACTGCGGCTGCCGGAGCATCCTCGGCCTCGTGGTATCGAAGGCGCAGGACGCGCTGACGGTGCTCAGCTCCGTGCGCGAGGCGCTCGTGACGGCCTTCGGTACGCCGAGCGAGGTCCCCGACGGCCTCGAACTGCGGACCGACCACGGCCCGCAGTACACGGGCGAGGAGTGCGCCGACCTCCTGAAGCACTGGAACGTCGAGCACACGTACGCGCCGATCGGGCGCCCGACCGGCAACGCCGTCGTCGAGCGCGTGATCCGGACGATGAAGGAGGAGCTGCTCTGGCTCCGTGACTGGAACGACGCCGAAGAGATCCGGCGTGAGCTCGAGACCTGGCGGCGCATGTACAACGAGCGTCGTCCCCATCAGGCTCTCGCGTGGAAGACGCCGTCGGAGGTCCGCCAGGCGGCATGAACTACAGCAAGACGTCGTCGCTCACCCGCCCACGCCCGGCGACGGACTGTCTTGCTTCGAGGGGAACACTGCAAGCTGGGCGGTTCGCTCGGCCCTGCAAACGATGTCGCGTCCGCGTGTGCGTTGTTCGCGAAGGAACTCAACAACGTGTCTCTGTCGCCGTTAGCGATCGGCGAGCATCACCCGAGGATTTGGCGACCCCATGCTCCGCTGCCAGAGCGCACTCACCCGTCCGCGTGGGCTGCGTCGGTGCAGGCGGCGCAGAACATTCTCGCCCACGCGCGAGAGGTCTTTCGCTGCGTAGAGCCCACCGAGGCCAATTCGGCGACGTTCGGGCACGAAATTCGTGAGTTGCTCATGCTCGCGTCAATGGAAGTAGAGAGCGGTTGGAAGGCGGTGCTCCGGGAAAACGGCTACCAGCGCGGCACGAGGCAACGGTGGAATAGGAACGACTATCGGCGGCTCGCTGACCCGATGCGCCTGTCAGAATGGTCGGTCAGAATCACGACCCATCCGGGGGCGGGGACACTTCGCCCTTTTGAGGGCTGGGCGACCGACGGGACCTCGCTTGCATGGTACGACGCCTACAATGCGGTGAAGCACGATCGCGAGTCGAACATGGCGAAGGCACACCTGTGGCACGCGCTCGATGCCGTGGCCGGCGTGTTCATCATGGTGTGCGCTCAGTTTGGTCGTAACCGTACGGGCGTGGGCGCCGTGCGCGTCGAGAGCGTCGGTGATTGAGTGCGTGCATGAGGCACCGAGCGGAGTGGTGGGCGAAGCGCGTGGCGGAGATGGGGCGCGCCGGGGACCCCGAGGAGATCGCGCGACGA
>JBGAJR010000047.1:0-70003 GCA_044224815.1 Polyangiaceae bacterium | reverse complement strand
GGCTGCGCGAGCGAGATGGCGACGCCGGTCTGGTAGCTCGCCGTTCGCCAGCGCTCGAGCGCGTCGCTCGCGATGTCGTGGCTCACCCACGCGAGCATCTCGTTGCCGGACTCCGAGAAGTTGAGCATCGACACGCCCCAGAACCCGGCGTCGAAGGTCTTCCCGTCGTAGAAGCCCATCTGGAACGCGCCCGCGCCAGTGCCGACGTTGATCCCGTTGAGCGCGTCGATGTTCGATCCGTTCTTGAGCACGTACGTGAGGAGGTCTGCGTCGGGCCCGGCGTCGCGCGGCACCCAGTGATCGAGGCCGCGCACGGACGAGCCCGGGAACACCGCCGTAGTGACCGACGGGAGCGCCGCCCCCGACCACGCCACCTTGTGCACGGTCTGCGCGGCGTCGCGGTCCATGACCCAGAAGCCATTACGGGCACGCCGATCGTGACTCACGCCGGTCACGTGCGAGACCGGCGACGAATACGTATGAAGCACGGCGCCCGCCGTCGTCAGGAGCGTGATCGTGTTCGCGGTCGTGTCGCTCAAGAGAAGCGTCGGCCCGGTCGGCGCGCCGCTGTCCGCGAGCACCACGTTGGCGTCACCGGCGTCGGCAACCATGGCGTCACTCGCGTCGCCCATCGCCGCGTCACCCGCGTCGCTCGCGTCGCCCATCGCCGCGTCACCCGCCTCAGTGGTCGTCGCGTCCGCCGCATCGCTCGTGGTCGCGTCCGCGTGGGCGTCCGCGCCGCCCTCGGTCATCGTGCTGCCGTCCGCGGTCGTCGCGTCGTTCTTGCCCGCCGAGGCGTCGCACGCCTCGCCGCATGCATCGGCGACGTCGGGCCCGCTGCTCTCGTCGGCGCCGCAGGCGATCAGGATGGCGACAGGAAGCGAAAGAAATCCAGCTCGACGAAGGGTGCGTTGGCGCATCGTTCCCGCAGCGTATCGCGCCGAACGTGCGCGTCACAACCGGAGCGCGGCCTCCAAGCGGATCCCCGATTCCCCGTAGGTGGCCGTCACGTCGTCGAGTCGGGACCGCCGAAACGTGCGGCCCGCCCGGAGCGCCACGTCGAGCGACGGAAAGACTGCATACTGCAGGCTCACCGCGCCGAGCACGCGCTCGTCGCTCCCCGACACGGTGGGCTCGTAGCGCGTGTAGTACCGATCGCGCGCGAGCATGCTCCGAAACGCGTCGAGCCGCGCCTCCGCGAGCAGCGTGACCGGCGGTAGCGTGAGCCGCAGCGTGGGCGCCACCGTGCCGCCGAACGCGTGCGTGTAGCCGTTGTCGGCCGCGACGGTGGGGAGCCCGGCCGTTCCGCGCGTTCGGACGTACTCGTCGCGCGCCAGCGCCGTCACGCCCGCAAAATCGCCCGCGACCATCATTCCCGTGCGGAGGCGCACCGGACCGATGCGCTGGAACGTCTCGAGGGTCAGCCCCAAGAGCTCGATGAGCGCGAGGTCGTCGGTCTGGTGCGTCGCGCGCCCGAGCGCGTACTCGTGGAGCTGGTAGTCGACGCCCGTCCCGAGACCGAGAAACGTGCCCGCGCCCACGAGGCCGTCGGGAACGGCCACGACGTTCTTGGAGTAGTACCCCGCGAACGCCACGCGCGCCGCTGCGCGCAAGTCGACGAACGACTCGTTCGACATCGTGGCTTCGAGGCGCATCGTCGAGAGGTTGCCGTCGTTGAGCCAGCGCCCGACGCGGCCCGGCTCGTCGAACCTCGGCCCGACGAAGAGCCGCGTACGAATCCCGAGCGACACGTCGCGACGCGGCCGATCCGCGCCCGATTCCCAGGTCGGCCCGAGCGACAGGTGAAGACGCGCCTCGAGATCACCGCGCGGGACGTCCGGCGCGCGGAGCGGCTCGGCGTCGTCGACCGCGTCGTGGATGCGTTTGCCGGGCGCGAGGACCCACGCCGCGACGGTGCGCGCGGGCGTGGGCCGCCCGCGCTCGAACCAACCGCCGAGCTGCAGCATCGACTCCGAGATGGCCGCGCCCGCGATGGGGGTGACCAAGAGATCGTTGATGGCGACCTGCTCGCGGTACTCGCCGAAGAACTCCCACGTCGCCGCCGACACGGTGGCCACGAACAGCGACTCGATGGGCCCGAGCCGATTGCCGCGCGCGGCGCCGTAGTAGAGCCAGCCGGCGAGCGGGTGCGTGATCCAGTTGGTGCCGAACTTGTTCGAGTCGAACGAGATGGCGCGCCCGCGCACCTTGGACTCGAAGCTGTCGGCCGAATACGAGAGGTCCCAGTCGCCGCTCTGGAGATCTTGGGTCTGGAAGTACTCGACCGATCCAGCGGCCAAGATGCCGACCTCTTCGAGCGCGAGCCGGAAGTAGTTTTTCTCTTGGGGCCGCGCATACACGAAGACCTCGTACGGACGACGCGTTTGGTCGTCCGTGCCTTCGTCCGCGCTCGCCTCTCCCGTCGTGAGTACTACCGCGCCGAGCAGCAAAAGAGCGGTCAGGTCACATCGTGTAACCTGCACGGACCTCCACTCCGCCGGGTGTGGGAACGAGCGCCGTGGTGACCCCGGCGGGGAGCACCTTGGCGAGCGGGTCGGCCGACGGCATCCCGCTGGTGGCGAGCCACGCCGTGCCGAGGCCGACCGCGGCGCCGATGGCGGTGGCGCCGAAGGTGGCGCGCTGGCTCTTTTCGCTCGACGCGAGGTACGTCGCGGCGCCGACGAGGCCCCCGGTCACGCCGCCGAGATCGACGATGCGCACGCGCGTGAGGCTCGGCGAGACCGACGCGCCGGTGGCGAGACCGGTCAACATGCCGGCGTTGTAGGCGCCGCCGCCGATGATGAGCGCGTTCTCGACGCGCCGCTCGCTGGGCAAGACCGCGCCGGCGCCGAAGCCGAAGAGCGCGCCGCTCCAGAGCGCGAGCGACAACGTGTAAGAGACGCGCCCCGGTGACGGCCGCCGCTGCGTGCCGACGATCGCGCCCACGGCCGCGCCGCCCGTGGCGCCGGCCCAGAGCACGGTCGCGACCTCGGGCGCACCCCACGCCGTGTCGTAGCCGCTCGCGTCCTTGATGCGAGCGGCGCGGGCTTGCTGGTACCCGACGACCCAGGCCGATTGGCCGAGGCCGAGGTACGTGCCCGCCGCGATGGATTGTGGCACACCCGGCTCGAAGGGCCGGTAGCGATCCACGATCGACACGGCGCCGACCGACGCGATGGTGATCCCGGCGAACGGACCGATCGCAGCCGGCACGCTCGACGGGCGCGCCTCGAGCACGAACCACGCGCCAGTGCCGAGCCCGTACAGGAACGCCGTTCCGTAGAGCACGCTGAGCTCGTCGCTCGTGCGGATGCGCGGCGCGCCGGGACCGACGGGCACGCGCGGGCCGTACTTGTGCTCGAGCTGGGTGCGGCACACGGCCGCGAGCTCGGTGGCGAGGCGGCGATCTTCGGGCGTCTTGGCGGAGGCGGCGAGCTCGGTGAAGTGAACGTACGCGAGCGAAAGATCGCCGCGATCGAGCTCAGCGCGGGCGGCTCGGAACGCTTGCTCCCAGGCGCTCGCGACCGGGGCCGAAGCCTTGGCGGCGTCTTCGGCCCGAGCCTCACGGGCGCTCATCGCGCTCGCGGCGCAGATCGCGATCGTGCCGACGACGAGGCGAGGGATGGTTTGCTTTCGACGCTTCATGGCTGTCTTGGCCTCGCTGATCCTAGAACCGCACCCCGATGGCGCCCATCACCGATTTCTCCGAGCGTGCTTCGCGCGCCTCGCCCATGCGCCCCTCTCGCCGCCGCGCGTCGACCGAGGCCGCCACCTCGAAGGGCCCATACGGCCGCCACGCGAGGCGGCCGCTCGCGCCGAGTCGCCGATCGGAGCGCGTGATGTTCAAGGTCTGGGCCGACTGATCGACGTCGACGCCGACGACGCCCTGAAAATCCTCGAGCGAGAGCGACGCCATCGCCTCGAACGGCGCGCGCGCGACCGTGATCCGCGGCGTCACCGACGGGCCGACGGCGTAGTAGTAGCCTTCGTTTCGCAGCACGAACGGCAGATCGAGGTCGGTGTGCCGCTCGAGATACGCCGGCAAGGCGTACGACCGCACGCCGGCGAAGTCCGCATCGACCGCGAGCCCCGTCCGCACCGTCCACCCGCTGAAGTAGGACGTGTGCTCGGCGAGGAGGCCGACGAGCGTCACCTTGGAGAGCAGATCGATCGGGCGGCGCCGATCACGATCGTAGTCGTGGACGCCGTACTCGTACCCGAACGACACGCCCAGGATGTCGCTCGCGCCGCGAAGGTGTCCGCGCCGGTCGATGACTGCATCATGCACATAGTAGCCGGCCGGCGTGATGCGCGCCTCGTACTTGCCGTGGACGAGGCGACCTTCCGACTCCTGGACGTTCACGCGGAGGGCCGCGATGTTGCCGTCGTCGAAGAAGCGCGACTCTTTACCCGCCCGCCCGTAGCGCGGGAGGTTCCGGACCTCGAGATCGAGGGCCACGGAGTGGTCGTGATACTGCGTCGTCCCCTTCCCGTTCGCGCCGGTCTGGAAGGTCGCCCCGGCGCCGATGGCGAAGCGGAAGTCGTGGAAGATGTCGGTGGGAAACCCGAGCGCGTCGTAGGACTCGGCCGGCTCGGGATCGAGCCCGTCGGCCCAATCGTGCACCGAGCGCGGCGTCCCGAAGAGAAACTGGAGCGCGCGGTTGTGCACGGTGAGCCTCCCGCGCGCGAAGAACGATGAGAGCTGCGTGAAGGTCTCGCCGTTGGCGAAGCCTCCCCACGGCGTGGCGATCATGTCGTTGTAGCTCGGCTTCTCTCCAATTTCGCCGAGGTACTCCCAGATGAGCGAGCCCGTGAACGCCCACGCGAACGACTGCGCGACCGACAAGCGATTGGACCGCGCGGCCGTGTAGTAGAGCGTGCCGCCGAGGGGATGGCCGATGAAGTTCGTGCCGAACTGATTGGCGTCGAACGACTGGGCGTTTCCGCTCAGCTTGTCATGAAAGATCGAGCCGTCGTAGACGAGGTGCGAGCCGCGATCGGACTGGTGCGTGCTGACCAGGTACTCGACGTAGCCGACGCTGAGGACGCCGAGACCTTCGAGGATGGCGCGAAAGAACGTTCGATCGGCGGCTCCATTCGCATACCGGTACGTGGCGTACGGATCGGGCGGCTCGGGCTGCGCCTCGGGAGGCGTAGGATCGGCGTGCGCCGCGCGCGCGCCCAAGAGGAGCGGCAGCGCCGACAGTGCGAAAATCGCGCAGCGGGCGCCGCGCGTTGGATGGCGCGCGCGAGATTTGCGGCCCCGGGCCGCGGCGCACGAAGAGGAAGTCTCCACGCTTCGCGCGAAAGGTTCGCACGCCTGCGCGGAAGTAAAGGTCTTGACGGAACGATTGTTCCGCGTGCGTCAGACGACCGTCGACGCGCTCTGGTCGTCGTCGTTGGACGCGACCATCGTCGGGCCGGTCGGCACGTCGTCGGAGTGCGCCGGCGCGGCCGGGGCGGGGCTCGCAGAGTCCTGGTAGGTCGAGAAGGTGTCGGCGCGGTTCTGCGCGAGATCCGAGTCCGAGTACTGCTGCGTGACGCCCGTCGTGTCGATGTGCGGCGCCTCGGTCGGATACTCCGGCGCCGGCACCATCGAGTTGATCGTGTGCGCGGCATCGGTCGGGGCATCACCGAACGCGCCGTAATAGCCGTTCGCGCGGTTGTCGGTGTCGTGCTGCGTGAAGGCCTGGAGGTCCGCGGCCGAGGGACCGGTCGGAGCATCGCCGAACGCGCCGTAGTAGCCGTTCGCGCGGTTCTCGGCGTCGTGCTGCGTGAAGCTCTGGAGATCGGCGCTCGCGGGCCGCGGGGGCGGCAGCGGGACGCCGTTCGGGAACTCGCTACTCCCGCCGTGCGTGGGGCTCGGCCCCGGCGCCGGCTCGGTCTCCTCGTCGCCTCCGCCGCCATGGCTCGGAGAGGCGTGGCTCGGCGCGTGGTGGCCTGCGCGCGCGTGCGAGGCGCCCGTCGGTGAGTCGCCGTTGTCGTTCGAGTCGCTCCCAGTGTCGTTCCCGCCCGTGTTGTGCGAGGCGGCCGGCGCGTGCGACGTCGCGGTCGGCGCCGTCGTCCCGTGCGGGGCCGTCACCGTGGGGGCGTGCGTCGCGCCACCGGTGGGATCGAGCGAGTCGCCCGTGGGGTCGTGCACCTCGCCGCGAAGCTGCCGCAGGACCTCCGACGGGAGCGAGCCGGCGCGCACCATCACGGCCTGAGGCGCCGCCGCGGTGGCCCCTCCGCAGACGCGATCGAGATCGAGGGTGTCGAGCGAGCGCAGGCGCGAGCGATTCATGGATCGTGAACGGTGCAAGCGGGGTGCCCGTGATCCGCGCTGCGACTAGGCCAGCAAATTCCACACAGCGCCCGAGGATCGTCCGGGCTCCTGTGGATCGAAGTCGCCCGCGCGCGACATCCAGCGGGTCCGTCGCCCGCGCGCTATAAATGGAGGCGCCCGTGCCCGACGCCTCTCGCATCGTGGCCCTCCTCGGGCCCACCAACACCGGCAAGACGCACCGCGCGATCGAGCGGATGCTCGAGCACGAGACTGCCCTGATCGGGCTGCCGCTGCGGCTCCTCGCGCGAGAAGTCTACGATCGGCTCGTCGCCAAAATCGGGCGCGACGACGTGGCGCTCGTCACGGGCGAGGAGAAGCTCGGTCCGAAGCGCGCGCGGTATGTCGTCGCCACCGTGGAAGCGATGCCGACGCAGCGCGACTTCGAGCTCGTCGCCGTGGATGAGGTGCAGCTGTGCGCGCACCCGGAGCGCGGTCACGTGTTCACGAATCGGCTGCTTCACGCGCGCGGCACGCGCGAGACGTGGCTCCTCGGCTCCGACACGATGCGGCCGCTCGTCCGAACGCTCGTTCCGACGGCGCAGATCGACGAGCACCCGCGCCTCTCGCGTCTGAGCTACGCGGGCACCGCCAAGCTCTCGCACCTCCCGCCCAAGACCGCGGTCGTCGCGTTCTCGATGGACCGGGTCTACGAGCTCGCCGAGCGATTGCGCGCGGTCCGCGGCGGCGCGGCCGTGGTGCTCGGAGCGCTCTCGCCGCGCACGCGCAACGCGCAGGTGGCGATGTTCCAAGCCGGCGAGGTCGAGCACGTGGTCGCGACCGACGCGATCGGCATGGGCCTCAACCTCGATCTCGGACACGTCGCCTTCGCGGCGCGTCACAAGTTCGACGGCCGCGACGTGCGCGAGCTCGATCCTGCGGAGCTCGGACAAATCGCCGGGCGCGCGGGCCGCTAAGTACGCGACGGAACCTTCGGTGGGCTCGCGCCGCTCGAGCTTCCGCCGCCGATCGCGCTCGCCATCGAGTCGCATCGCTTCCCTGCCCTCCATAAAATCCGCTGGCGACCGCACCTCCTCGATCTGTCGTCGCCGATGGCGCTCCTCGCGTCGCTCGCGGTGCGCTCGCCTCACCCCGCGCTCGTGCCGGTCCCCGATGCCGACGACGCACGCGCGTTCGCCCGCCTCGCCGCGATGCCCGAGATCGCGCGCACGCTCGGCTCCGCAGACGCGGTGCGCCTCCTCTGGGAGGTCGCGAGCATCCCCGATTTCCGAAAGCTCCTCTTCGAGGCCTACGTCGACGATCTCCGCGGGATTTACCTCGAGATCGTGAGCCGCGGCCACGTGGGCGACGATTTCATCGCGCGCGCGGTGAGCGCGCTCGAGCACGGGAGCGGCGACGTCGACTCGATCCTCGCGCGCATCACCGCGCTCCGCACGTGGACGTACGTGGCCAACAAGGACGAGTGGATGGACGGTCGCGACACGTGGCGTGAGGCCACGCGCGCGCTCGAGGATCGGTTGAGCGACGCCCTCCACGCCGCGCTCACGCAGCGCTTCGTCGCCGAGCGAAGGCGCACCGCGCGGAGCGGCGAGAAGGCGCGGCCGCGGCCATCACAAAAGACGCCGCACGCGCGCACGCCCGTCGCCGATGAGCGTCCGATGGTTCGTGAGGGCCACCCCTTCGCGGCGCTCTCGCGCCTGCGCCTCGCGTCCAATGGAGAGATCGCGGCCGCGCCGATCGCGTCGCCGCTCGAGGCCCTCGTCGACGCGCCGCACGAGCGTTTTCGCCTCGATCGCGACGCGGTCGTGTGGGCCGACGAGCTCCGCGTGGGGCGGCTCGTGCGTGGGCCGCGGCTCGCATTGCCGGGCGCGCGCGTGGAGCTCGAGCCGGCGCTCGAGCGCGAGCTTCGCGGCGGCCTTCGCCTCCAGCTCGAGCGGCGCCTCCTCGCGTTCGCGCGCGACACCGCGGGCCGGCTCCTCGCGCCCGTGCGCGCGCTCGCGAGCGAAGACGATCCGCGTCTCCGCGGCCTCGCGCACCTCCTCGAAGCGGGGCTCGGCACCGCGCTCCGCGCGCGCGCGGTCGAGACCGCCGACGCGCTCGCCGGCGACGAAGCGATGGGCGCGCGCCTCGCCTCGATCGGCATCGTGATCGGCACGCGCGTCATCTACGCGAGCGCGCTCCTCAAGCCCCGGGCCATCGACGTGCGTGCGACGCTCCTCGTCTGCGCCGGCCGAACCGCCGCCGTCGTGGCGCCGGGCCGCACGTCCATCGCGCGGCGTGGGCGTGACGAAGATCTCTTGGCCCTCGGGTTCGTTCCGCTCGGACCGCGCGCCGTCCGCGCCGACGTCGCCGAGCGCGCCGCCCGCGAAGCAGAGAGCGCCGACGCGCGCGCCCTCTCGTCGATCCTCGGCTGCAATGCGCGCGAGGCCGAGGGCGTGCGGCGCGCGCTCCTCTCGGCCTGATCCGGGACGTTCGGGCTTGCTCGCGCCACCCCGGCGCGCTCTTCTTCGGGGCGATGTCTGCCGCCGGCCTGGTCCCGCCCGAACGAAGCACCGCGCTCGCGACCGCGCCGCAATTTCCGCCCGGTCCACGCGGCATGACGGGCTTCCGCGAGCTCCTCACGTTCGTGGCCGCGCCCACCACCGGGTTCGAGATGCTGCGCGATCGGTACGGCGACGCGTGCGCGATTCGCGCCCTCGGCGACACGCTCGTGTTCCTCGCCGATCCGGCGGTCATCACCGAGGTCCTTCAAGACAAGGACGCGGTTTTTCACAAGGACATGGTGACCGCGAGCCTGGCCGAGTTTCTCGGCCAGGGCCTCCTCACGAGCGAAGACGCCCTCTGGCGCCGGCAGCGCAAGCTCATCTCGCCTTCGCTCACCAAGAAGCAAGTCGGCAAGTACGGCGCGACCATGGTGCAGCGAACGGTCGAGTTCGTGCGCGGCGTCAAAGCCAGCGGCACGCGCGACGTCCACGCCGACATGGCGAGGCTCACCCTCGACGTGGTCGTCGACACGTTGTTCGGCACCCAGCTCGAAGGCGACATGACGACCGCGATCGCGACCGAGATGGACGCGATCAGCCAGGCGTTCCAGTCGCTGGTGCAGACCTGGCGACGCTTCTTCCCCAAGTGGTTCCCGTTTGCGGCCCGAAGGCGCGTGCGCCGCGCGTCACGGACCCTCTCCGCGATCGTGGCGGGCTTGGTCGCGAAGAAGCGCGCCGAGGGCGCGACCGGCGACGATCTCCTCTCGCGCCTCGTGGCCGCGCGCGACGACGACGGCTCCGCGATGAGCGACGATCAGCTCCGCGACGAGACCGTGACCTTCATCCTCGCCGGGCACGAGACCACCGCGAACGCCCTCGCCTTCGGGCTCTATCTCCTCGCGCAGCATCCCGAGGTCGTGGCCGAGCTTCGGCGTGAGCGTGACGCCGTCTTGGGCAGCGATCGCGAAGCGACGCTCGAGGACTTGCCCAAGCTCACCTACGCCGACGCCGTGTTCCGCGAGGTGATGCGCGTCTATCCGCCCGCGTACATGATCGGTCGCCAGCCCACGCGCGACGTCGTCGTCGGCCCTTACGCCATCCCGGCCGGCTGCCAGATCTTGATGTCGGCCTGGGCGCTGCATCACGACCCGCGCCAGTTCCACGATCCGCTCGCGTTCCGGCCGGAGCGCTGGCTCGATGGCCTCGCGGAGCGCTTGCCCAAGCACGCGTACATGCCGTTCGGCGGCGGCACGCGCGTGTGCATCGGTAACCACTTCGCGATGATGGAGGGCGCGCTGATGATCTCGACGCTCGCCGGTCACCTCGACTTCGCCACGACGCCCGAGACGTCGCTCGATCTGATGGCCGCCATCACGCTCCGCCCGCGCGACGCCCTCCCGCTTCGCGTGAGCCCGCGCTGACGCGCTGACGCGATGACTCGGCGGACGAGCGCGCTCGCTCAGGCCGCGGGGCGCTTCTTGAAGTGCGCCGCCGCCTCGCGCATCGTCACGAACGCGTAGCCGGCCTTCTTGAGGACGTCGGTCACGGCCTCGAGCGCCGCGATTTTTCGCTCTTTCGGGACGCGCACGTCGGGCTGATGCGGCCGTAAGGGCTCGAGGCCGTCGGCCGCGTCGAGGACGTCGATGCCGTGGAGCTCGAGGTTCACGAGCGGCTCGCCCACGCAGAGCTCGGCGAGGAGTCGCGCGCGATCGGGGCCGGCCAGCGTGACCGAGGTGCCGATGAACGGGAGGCGCGGGCCGCGAGTCACCTGCACGGGGATCTCGAGCATGCCCGAGCCCACGCGCCAATACGGATCCGAGATGCGATACGGCCGCGTGGGCGCGAAGAGCACCTCGGGCGTATCGACGATCGAGCGGCTCGTGCGACCGCGGAGGGCGATGAGCCCGATCGCCGCGGTCTTGGCCGCGTAGTACGCGGGGCACGGGAACACCGACGCGTCGTAGGCCACGTCGGCCTCGCGCAGGATCCCGAAGAGCTCGCCCGTGATGGTGTAGCCCGGCGCGCGGAAGCCGAGCGGCTCCTCGCCGGTCGCAACCGCGATGGCGTCGATGCCGCCGAAGACCTGCGCCCGCATCTCGTCGGGCGTGAGGCGCGTCAGATCGTAGCGGTGGTCGAGGGTGTGGTTCGCCATCTCGGCGCCCTTGAGGCGCGCGGCGCGGAGCGCAGCCGCGGACTCGGAGCGCTCGAGATCCGAGCCGACGGCGAAGAGCGTGAGCGGGACGCCGAGCGACGCTGAAAGCGAAACGAGCCGCGGGACCGCCAGGTCGTAGACCAGGGTCGCCGCGGCTCGATCGGGCGTGAGCCCGTGGATCGCGTAGTAGTTCGGGATCTCGTCGAGGTCGACGCTGATGGCGGCGAGGCGCGTCTTCACGTGTCCTCTGCCGCCCCGCGCGTCAACCGCCGGTGAGCTTCGCGACTTCGGCCGCGAGGTCGTCGGTCTTCTTCTGGATGCCCTCGCCGAGGCCGAAGCGCACGAACTCGTGCACCTTGATCTCACCGCCGAGCTTCTTGCTCAGCTCGGCGCGCACCTTCTCGATGGTGCCGGCGTCGGGCTGCCACACGTTGTCCTGACCGAGGAGCGTGACCTCGGTGTACCACTTGTTGACCTTGCCCTCGATGATCTTGGGCCACGCCGCCTCGGGCTTGCCCTCTTCCTTGAGCTGGCCCGCGTAGATTTCCTTCTGCTTGGCGAGCATGTCCGCCGTGATCTGCTCCTTCTGGACCACGACCGGATTCATGGCCGCGATCTGCATGGCGCAGTTCTCGATGAAGGCAGAGAACTCGGGGTTCTTGCGCGCGTCGGCGTTGGGGGCTTCGGCGCGAATGAGGACGGCGAGCTTGCCGCCCATGTGGATGTACGCGTGAACGAGCTCGTTCGGCGTCGACGCCGTGAGCGTGTCCCAGCGGCGCACGACGGTGTTCTCACCCGTCTTGGCGACCATCTCCTGGCGGAGCGTGTCGAGCGGCTTTCCGTTCACCGTCTCGGCGCCGAGCTCCGCGCCCTTCTTGGCCGCCTTGGCGACCTCGAGGCACGTCGTCACGAAGCCGCGGAAGTCGTCACCGCGCGCGACGAAGTCCGTCTGGCAGTTGACCTCGACGATGACGCCGCGCTTGTTCTCGGCGTCGACCCACGTGCGAACCTCGCCCTCGGTCGCGACGCGGCCTTCGCGCGACGCCGCCTTGACGATGCCCTTCTTGAGGATGACCTCGACGGCCTTCTCGATGTCGCCGTCGGCTTCGGTGAGCGCGCTCTTGCAATCGCTCATGCCCGCCTGCGTACGCTCGCGGAGCTCCTTGATCATTCCCGGGGTGATCGCTGCCATGGTGTTTCCTCGTTGTCGCGGGACCGGTGGTCCCAAAAAGTACGTCGGTCTTTAGCTCGAAAGAGGCTCGCGCGCCCGCCGCTCGTGACGAGCGCGGCAGACGGACCGAGCCGAGCGACGCGCCCGAGCCGGAGACCGGCCGGGCGCGCGGGGTGACGCATCAGAGTCGCGCCGCGGGGCGCGACGACGCGTCAGTTGGGCTGGCTCTCGCCCTGGTCGCGACGGGGAGCGCCGCGACGATAGACGTCGGCCTGCGGGCCGCGATCGCGACCACCGCCACCGCCGCCCTCGGCCGGCGCGTCCTTGCGGCGCTGGCTGCCCTCGTGGATCGCGTCCGCGAGGCGAGCGGTGATGAGGCGGATCGAGCGGATCGCGTCGTCGTTGCCCGGGATCGGGTAGTCGATGAGATCCGGATCGCAGTTGGTGTCGGCGATGGCGAGGATCGGAATCTCGAGCTTGCGAGCTTCCTGGACGGCGATCGTCTCCATGGCCGGGTCGATGATGAAGACCGCCGCCGGGAGGCTGTTCATGGCCTTGAGACCGCCGAGGTACTTCTCGAAGCGCTCGCGCTCCTTCTCGAGGCGCGAGACTTCCTTCTTCGGAAGCTGGAGGTACGTGCCGTCGTCCTTCATGCGCTCGAGTTGGCGCATGCGCTCGAGGCCCTGCTTGATCGTGCGGAAGTTGGTGAGCGTGCCGCCGAGCCAGCGGTTGACCACGAAGTGCGCACCGCAGCGGGTGGCCTCCTCGCGGATGATCTCCTGCGCCTGGCGCTTGGTGCCGATGAAGAGCACGTTGCCGCCGCGCGAGACCGTCTCCTCGACGAAGTAGAACGCGCGCGCGAAGAGGCGCACCGTCTGGTCGAGGTCGATGATGTGGATGCCGTTGCGGGCGCCGAAGATGAACTGCTTCATCTTGGGGTTCCAGCGCTTCGTCTGGTGGCCGAAGTGGACGCCCGCGTCGAGGAGCGACTTGAGCGGAAGCGGGAACTCGGGACGGCCCGGAACGGGCGAAACTACTTGGGTCATGGTGCGCTTTCCTTTCGGTTGAGCCTCCGCTCCCCTCCCGAGACCAGCACTTGCGTGCACCGGGCCTCGAGCTTGCGCAGGGGAACGTGGGGAATTTCCGAGCGGGAATCCGCCCGGCCCGCCTTCTAAAGAGGGCGAGGACCGCGAAACCTAATCGTCCCTGGGGAGAAGTCAATGATTCCCGGAAGAGCCGCCCCACCGGGGGCGTTCTCGGCGACACTCTCGCCGTGACCCTCTCCTCTCGCAGCCTCGCCCTCGGGTCCTTCCTCCTCCTTAGCGTGGCGTTGGGGTGCCGGCCGAGCCCGGGCCCGACCGCCGGAGCCGCCCCTTCGGCTGCCCCGGCGCCGAGCGCTCCGAGCGCCCCGAGCGCGGTGGACGCCGGACCGGCGCCCCGGGCGGAGCCCGAGACCGACCCGCGCGCCGCCATCGTTGCGGCGGCCGGCCTCGGCCCTGTGGACGCGCTCACCGAGGTGCGTCGCTTTGGAGGCGGCTGGGTCGTTCTCCGAACGGACGGCGCGTCCGTCGACGCCAAGGGCGGTCACCTCACCTTGCGCGTCGCGATCGTGTCGGGCGGCGGCGACGCCGGCGCGCCGACCCGCGCCGCCGAAGGGCGCATCGCCGTAGAACGTGCAGACTGCACCCAAACCGCCGGGCCCGCCGACGGACCGACGGCGGTGCTCGATCTCGCGCCCTATCGCCTCGACGCCGCGACCACGGCCATCGGGGCGCGCGTCACCTGCGGGCGGACCTTCCCCGCCGGCGAAGGCGTGGCGACGACGCTGCACCTGCTCCGCCCGAGCGGCGGAGCGCTCACCGAGGTGTTCCGCGCGACGGTCGAAGATCACGATCACCAGCGCGGCCCGGGCGACGAGCTCGACGTCTTGGCCACGGTCGCGGTCGAGCCCGCGCGGCGCGCGGCCAAGGGCGCACCGGCCGGCCTCGCCGACGTCGTCGTTCGGCGAACGACGAGCCGGAGCCGTATCGGGGAGTCGGCCGCGCCCACGCGAACGACGACGGTCGAGCGCTTCGCGTGGGACGGCGCGCGCTACGCGCCCGCGCGCTGACTCTCGGGTTGCATTCCCGAGGCATGCGCGGCAGAGAGCGTCCCGCCCATGCGCTTCTTCGCTCCCCTTCGCCCGTGCGCTGCTCCGCTCTCGATCGTGGCTGTCCTCGGCGCGGGGACCGCCGCTTGCGCGAGCGCGCCCGCGCGGCCGCCGGGCCCGCCGCCGGAGTACGAAGAAGGCGCGATGCAGGATCCGAAGACGCCCCCGCCCTCCGCCGATGCCGGTGCCGCGGTGCCCGCCGCGCCGCCGCCGGCCGCGCCGCCCCCCGCTGCCGCGGACGCGGGCGCGAAGCCCAGCGCCTGACCGCGTCACCGCGGACGGTGTGATACCGTCCCGGCCCGCATGGCCACGTCGTTCGATCGCGCGGCGCTCCGTCACGTCGCCGAGCTCGCCACCCTCAGCCTCACCGACGAAGAAGCGGACGCCCTCGCGGGCGACATCCAGCGCATCGTCGCCTACGTCGACGAGCTCGCGTCCGTCGACACGACCGACGTCCCGCCGACGATGCTCGTGACGCCGCCCGACGGGGCCACCGGCCTCCGCGCCGACGAGCCCGCCGCTTCGCTCGATCGCGCGCGCGTCCTCGCGGGCGCGCCGCGCGCGAGCGATCAAGGCTTCCTCGTCCCCACCTTCGTGGAGAGCGGCTCGTGATCGCCGGGCTCTCGGTCACCGACATCGCCGAGCGCGTTCAAAAGGGCGAGCTCACGGCGCGCGCCGTCGCCGAGGCGGCGATCGCGCGCATCGACGCCCTCGACGGCGAGCTCCACTCCTTCTTGCACGTCGATCGCCAAGGCTTCCTGGCTTCGGCCGACGCCCTCGACGCGCGCCGTGCCCGCGGCGAAGCGCTCGGCCCGCTCGCCGGCGTACCGGTGGCGCTGAAAGATGCACTCTGCACGCATGACATGCCGACGACGTGCGCGTCGCGCATCTTGGCCGGCTACGCGCCGCCCTACGACGCCACCGTGGTCGCGCGCCTCCGCGCGGCCGGCGCGATCATCCCCGGCAAGACCAACATGGACGAGTTCGCGATGGGCTCGTCCAACGAGAACAGCGCCTTCGGCCCGGCCAAAAACCCGTGGGACACGACGCGCGCGCCCGGCGGCTCGTCGGGCGGCAGCGCGGCGGCGGTCGCGGCGCGGCTCGCGCCCGGCGCGCTCGGGAGCGACACCGGCGGCTCGATTCGGCAACCGGCGAGCTTCACCGGCACCGTCGGCGTGAAGCCGACCTACGGGCGCGTGTCGCGCTACGGCCTCGTCGCGTTCGCGTCGAGCCTCGATCAAGTTGGACCGTTCGCGACCGACGCGCGCGGCGCGGCGCGCATCCTCGGCGTCATCGCCGGCCACGATCCGCATGACGCGACCACGGTCGCGGCGCCCGTGGCCGACTACGAGGCGGCGTGCGGCGCGAGCGTGCGCGGGCTCCGCATCGGTGTTCCCGCGGAGTACTTCGCGCAAGGCCTCGATCCCGAGGTGGAAGCGAGCGTGCGCGCCGCGATCGCCGCGCTCGAGGCCGACGGCTGCACGGTCGTTCCCATCGAGCTCCCGCACACGCGCTTCGCCGTCGCGACGTACTACGTGATCGCCACCGCCGAGGCGTCGAGCAACCTCGCGCGCTTCGATGGCGTGCGCTACGGCCTGCGCGTCGAGCCGGCGCGCGCCGACATGCGCACCATGATCGGAAAGACCCGCGACCAAGGCTTCGGCACCGAGGTGAAGCGCCGCATCCTCCTCGGCACCTTCGTGCTCTCGGCCGGCTACTACGACGCGTACTACCTGAAGGCGCAGAAGATGCGGACGCTCCTCCGCCGCGACTTCGACGCCGCGTTCGCCAAGGTCGACGCCATCGTGTGCCCCACCGCGCCCACGCCCGCGTTCAAGCTCGGTGAGAAGACGAGCGACCCGCTCTCGATGTACCTCTCCGACGTCTACACGCTGCCGGCGAGCTTGGCGGGCGTGCCCGCTGCGAGCGTGCCGTGCGCGCCGACCAAGAGCGGTCTCCCGGTCGGGCTCCAGATCATCGCGCCCGCGCTCGCCGAGACGACGCTCTTCTCGCTCGCCGCGGCGTGGGAAGCGCGCTCGCCTGCGAAGAACGCGATGCCGGCCCTCGCCCAGAAGGCGTCGTGAGCGAGCCCCTCCCCGTTCGCCTCGAGTGGCTCGCGCCCGAGCACATGGATGGCTTCGTCGCGCTCTTCGAGGCCGACGGCTCGCCTTGCTACTGCCGGTATTGGCACTTCGAAGGCGACAAGAACGCATGGCTCCTCCGCTGCGCGGAGACGCCCGAGGTGAACCCCGAGGAGGCGCGGCGTGACGTCGCGGCCGGCGAGGCGCGCGCGCGCGGGCTCGTCGCGATCGACGAGGCGGGCGCGATCGTCGGCTGGATGAAGCTCGCGCCGCGCGCGACGTTGCCCAAGCTGCGTCGCCTCCCCACCTACCGCGCGCACGATCTCGGCGATGACGACGGCATCTTGTCGATCGGCTGCTTTCTCGTGCGGCCCGACGTCCGCGAGCGCGGCGTCGCGCGCGCGCTCGTCGTGGGCGCGCTCCGGCTCGCCAAAGAAGCGGGCGCGCGCGCCGTGGAGGCCTATCCGCGTGACGGCATCCACGCGGCCGAAGCGTGGACCGGCCCGTCGGCGATCTTCGACGGATTCGCGCACGTCGCTGGTGAGGCGCCGTACCGCGTCCTCCGCGCCACGCTCTGATCGCGCGGCTCAGAAGCCGATCGGGATGTCGGCGCCCGGGACGGCGCACACGAGCGGCTCGCCGTCGAGGCTGACTTCGAAGAGCGGGTCCGTGGTCACGAGGCGAAGGCCGGCCGCGTTGGTCTCCTCCCAAGTGATGACGCCGTCATCGTCGGCGTCGGCGGCCACGAACGGCGCGATGCGGAACCCGTACCCGGGGCTCCCCTCGCTCGGGCTGCCATCCTCGGAGGGCGTGGCGCCGCTGACGACGAAGAACCGCTCGGTGCGCGTGAGCACGTCGAGGTGAACGTGAGCGTCGGGCAGAAAGGCGATCGCCTCCGGCACCGTGACCGTGCGTCGTCCGCACACGACGCTCTCGTACGCCGACGCATGCCAATCGAAGCGCCACGTCTTGCCGCCCTTGGCGAAGGTGCCGGTGAGCACGAACGACGAGACGCCGGTCCGCGCGCCTTCGCCGGCAAAGGCGCCGGAGAGCGCGGCGATGTCGGCGTCGGTGACGCCGGGACCGCGCTCTCGGCGATCGTAGTAGCTCGTCACGTAGGCGACGACGTAGCGCGAGCTCTTGGCGCGAATGTCGGGCAGCTCGAACGGCGCCGTGTCGAGATCGCGCACGTAGGCGCCGCCGCTCGAGCCTCCAGCGATGCTCGTGCTCGTGGAGACGCCGCCCACGATGACTCGGCGCTCGAGATCGACGGTGAAACCGTCTTCGCTCACGAGGTGCCGATCGCCGCCGCGCAGCGTGATCGAGACGGTCGCGCGCGGCGCCGGATCGGGGAGGCAGCTCGCTCCGCAGAGGGCCGAGAGGCCCGAAAGGACGAAAGCGGCGCGGCGCCTCACAGCACGCCCTCCACGCCGAGGCTCGGCACCGTGATCGGGCCGATGTCCTGATCGTTGATGTGATCTTTGGTGAGGGTCACGTTGATGGCCTCGACCACGAACGCGATCGACGCGCGCTTGCCGAGCATCCACTTCTTTTCGAGGCGCACATCGACGCGATAGAAGGCGTCCGTACGTCCCGACGCGATCTTCCCGTCTTTGGCGCTGCTCGAACCGAAGAGCATCGGGCTCCCCGAATACGTGACGAATTTCGCGCCGAGGCGCCAGCGCGCCCCGAGATCGACGGCCCCGGCCACGTTGAGGACGTGGGTGCGGTCGAAGGCGCCGGTCACCACCTGACCGTTCTCACGCTGCGTCGCGCGCGACAGCGTGTAGGACGCGAGCCCGGTGATGCGCTTGGTGAGCGATCGCTTCACGAAGAGCTCGAGACCGTAGGCATCACCGGTCGCGCGACGGTCGAACGTCCGATCGTCGCTCGTGCCGTCGAAGCGTGCCGCGCTGGTGAGAAAGTCGGTGAGGTTGAGCGTGGCCGATCGAAAGACCGTGGCCGTGCCGGTGAACTCGAGCGGCAGGTCCGCCTCGACGCCGGCGCTCGTCTGCACGCCGCGCTGGAGGCCACCCGCGAGCGAGCCGATGGTGAGGCCGGGGATCGGCGCCACGAACGAGGGCGGCTGGTGCGCCACGCCGTGCGCTTGCAAGAGCCGAACGCGCGGCGAGAGCGCGAGCTTGGTGGCGATGCGCGGATCGACCGACACCGCCGAGACGCCGCCCGATCGGAAGAGATCGAGACGCACGCCGGGGACGACCTCGAACGCGCGCGTGGGCTTGTAGACGACGTCGGCGCGGAGGCCCACGTCGACGTCGTCGCGGCTCGGGAAGACGCGCGCTTCTTGCTCCGCCTCCGCGTCGCCGGATCGGTCGCCGAGGAGCTCGGTGTCGTAGCGCTCGAAGACCACGTCCGCGCCGGCGCGCACGAGGGCGCGCTCGCTGATCGGCTTTTGCCACTCGCTCCTGAGCGAGACCGTGCGCATGCGGGCGACGCGATCGTCCCCGAGGAGCGTGCGATCGAGGCCGATCGTCACCGCCGTGCGGACGCGGCCGCCGTCCTCGAGCGCGTGATCCCACCGGAGGTCTCCGCGGTAGAACTCGGCGCCGAAGGCCACGTCGAGCGCGCCGCTCTTCTTTTCGCCGAAGAGATCGTAGGCGCCGAACGAGAAGAACGTCAGCCGATCCTTGGGGGTCAGGTCGTACGTCGCGCGGAGCTGATAGTCCCGGTAATCGAGGACGGCGTTCGGCGCGAGGAGGCTCACGAGCGCGGCCGTGTACGAGTACCGGCCGCCCACGAGGATCGTCCCGCGATCGCCGGCGAAACCGGTCTCGGCGAGCGCGCCCGCGTCGAGGAGGCGTACGTTCCATTCCCCGTGCGCGTCTGTGCGCGGCGCCTCGGTCTCGGCGGTCACGACACCGCCCGCGTACCGCCCGTAGCGCGCCGGGTACCCGCCGCCGTAGAGATCGACCCGCTCCACGATGCCGGGATGCACCACCGACGGTCCGAGCCCGACGTGGAACAAGTACGGAACGCGGATGCCATCGAGGAAGTAGCCCACGTTTCCGGGCGGCGAGCCGCGCACGTAGAAGAACGGGAGGCCGCTCACGATCGGCGTCACGCCGGGCATGACCTCGAGCGCGCGGAAGGGATCGCCGAACGTGCCGGGGATCTCCCGCACCTCGGCGCGCTTGAACGTCGCGACGAGGCCGGCCTCGCGGCGCTGCCCCGCGACGCGCACCTCCTCTTCGCTCGGCGAGCGAGTCGCGCGCGGCGCGTTCGACGCGTTCGGCGCGGCCGGCGCCGGCTCGGCCGCGGCCGCGGACGGTGGGCCTTTCACCGGCGCGTCCACGGCGCGGTAGGTGACGAGCGCCTTCACCTTGGCGGGCACCGGCTTTCCGTCGCGACGCGCAGGCTCGTAGAGGAACGCGCGCGCAGCCGCGACCGCCGCGTCGGCGAAGGGCGGCGCGCCCCGCTCCACCGTCGCGCGTGCCACGTGACCTTCGCGGTCGACCTCGAGGACGAGGACCACGTCGGCGTCACCGCTCGCGCCCTCGGGATAGGGCGGCGGATCGCGCGTGAGGAGCCGCGGCGGCGTGAGGACGACCGGCGGCGGGGCCTCGGTCGGAGTGCGATCGTCGTCGGCGCGCGCGCTCGGCGCCGTCGCGAGGAGAACGGCCAGCGCCGCGAAACCTCCGCGCGCGATCTTCCCCCCCAAGCTCGTGGTCACATCGGCTCTGGAATGAGGGTGGCGCGCTCGCCGGCCCACGCCTCACACACGAGGACATCGAACGCGATGCCGATGAGGATAGCGCGCTGGACGTCGGGGATCTCGATGCCGCGGGTGCGCGCGCCGACGAGGTCGGCCAGCGACGTCGGCATGGTGATCGACCGAAGCACGTGCCCCTCGCGCTCCGGGAGGCGCAGCGCCTCGACGCGAATCGCGGGGTGCGGCACCGGCTCGATCAGCGCGTCTTCGAGCCCTTGGAACATGCGCGCGAGCTCGCGCGACGAGTAGCGCTCGTGGATCCCGCGCGCGATGAGCTCGACGGCGTCGACGCCGAGCGGGAACGTCTCTTCTTGGGAGCGCGCGCCGCGAATGAAGGCCATCTCGCCCTCGCGCCAACCGAGCACTTCGACGAAGCGATCCTGCGTCTGCTCGTGGATCGCGCGAAACAGCTCGATCGGCCGGAGCACGCCGAGGCCGACCAGCGCCTCCCCGAGCCGGCCGCCGAACTTGGGGAGCATGGCGAGCGCCATGTCGATCTCCATGCGCAAGACCTGTCCGCGGCGAACGAGGTAGTGACCGAGGAGCTCTTCTTTGTCGCTCGACGCCACGAACTCGGGGACGCCTTCGACGAGATAGATCTTCTTCCGACGTGGAGCGCTCGTGAGGATGAGCACGCCCGTCTCGCGGTTGTGCGCCAGCTTGAAGAGCTTGGACGGGAGCGTGTGCGGGTGGATGGGCCCGCGCTCGGTCGCCTTGAGGACGTCGTCGTCCCAGCGGAGCGCGGGGCTCTTCACGAACCGCGCGAACTCGCTGAAGTCCGACGCCGGCTTGAACGGGCGCGACTCGCGCGAGAGCTCCGTCGCGGGGCCGATCTCGCCGGTCGCGAAGAGCTCGATGACGCGCGGATAGCTGAGCGGACCCACCACGATGCCGTCCATGCGCACGCGGTAGATCTGCGGCGCGACGTTCTGCATCGCTTGGCCGGTCGACTTCTCGCTCGCGGGGAGCAGGCTCTTCTTGCCGGTGTCGCTGGTGAGCGGTGAGGTCACGCTCATCGGATCGCCGCTCTCGGGCGGTCCGGGTTGGCTCAAGCCGAGCTTCTCGAGCACGGCGGCGAGCTTGCTCGGCCCGACTTGCAGTCGGCGCCGGCGCACGACCTCCTCGATGGCTTCGGCAAAGGCGCGCGCGTGCGGGAAGCGGTGCTCGCGCTCTTTCGCGAGCGCCTTGAAGAGCACCCCCTTCACGTCCTCGGGGATCGCGCGAGCCGCGCGATCGAGCGCCGAGAGATCGGCGTCGCGAATGCGAAGGAGGACGTCGAGCTCGCGACCGCCCGAGAACAACGGACGCAGCATGACGAGCTCGGCGAGCACGATACCGAGCGTGAAGAGGTCGCTCCGATGGTCGAGCTCTTTGCCGATGACCTGCTCGGGCGACATGTACCCGAGCTTGCCCTTGAGCTGCCCGGCGTCAGTGCGGCGCTCGAACTCCGCGGCGCGGGCGATGCCGAAGTCGGTGAGCTTCACCGCGCCGGACCGATCGAGGAGGACGTTGCCCGGCGAGACGTCGCGGTGAACGAGCGCGAGCGGCTTCCCTCGCTCGTCGCGCGCGCCGTGCGCGTACTCGAGGCCGCGGAGCACGCTGAGCGCGATGTGCAGCGACGCCTCGAGCGGGATCTCCATGTCCTTTTGCGCGGCGGCGCGAACGAGGCGCGCGACGGTGGAGCCCTCCACGAACTCCATCGCCATGTAGAGCTCTTCGTCCTGATCCCCGAAGTCGAAGACGTGGACGATGTTCGGGTGCGCGAGCCGCGCACACACGCGAGCCTCGTCGACGAACATGGCGACGAAGTCCGGGTCCTCGGCGTACTGCGGGAGGATGCGCTTCACGGCCACGAGCTTCTGGAAGCCGTGCGGGCCGGCGCGACGCGCGAGGTACACCTCGGCCATGCCCCCCGTTGCGAGGAGCTGAATCAGCTCGTAAGGCCCGAGCCGGGGCGGAACCGGGTGGCTCGACGTGGTCACGCGAGTCGGTGAAGGTTATCAGGCCGTGATCTCCAGCGAAACTGGCTCGGACCGCGGCCTGGGTTGGGATAGTCTCGGCGCCGCATGAGCGTCCAGGCCTCGGGCCCGTCTTTGCGGAGAACCGCGCCGCGGCTCCCGGTGATCGCGGTGACCGGCGCGACGTCGTTCTTGGGGGCCAATTTGATTGGGCTCCTCGAGGAGGACCCTCGCGTCGAGCGCATCGTGGCCATCGACGCGCGGCCCCCGTCGACCGCCGGAAAGAAGACGCGAAGCTATGAGGTCGATCTCGCCGATCCGTCGGCCGAGGCCCGCCTCACCGAAATTCTCCTCGCCGAGCGCGCGCACACGCTGGTGCACCTCGCGTTCTTGGCGTCGCCGCACAAGGCGTCGGCCTGGGCGCACGAGCTCGAGAGCGTGGGCACGATGCGCCTCTTCGTGGCCGCGACCCAGGCGAGCGTGCGCAAGCTCGTTCTCTGGTCGCAGACGATGCTCTACGGCGCGCATCCTTCGAACCCCAACTTTCTCACCGAGCAGCATCCGCTGCGGGCCGACGCGAGCGAGCCTTACTTCGCCGACAAGATCGCCGCCGAGGCCGAGGCCGCGCGCTTCGCGCAGCGAACGGCGGGCGCGACGCTCACCGTGCTGCGCACGGCGCCCATCCTCGGGCCCACGGTGTCGAACCACATCACGCGCTACCTCTCGCGCAAGCTGGTCCCCACCATGATGGGCTTCGATCCCCTCGTGCAGTTCGTGCACGAGATCGACGCCATCGCCGCCATCAAGCTGGCCGTCGATCGCGAAGTGCCGGGCACGTTCAACATCGTGGGCGACGGCGTCCTTCCGCTCTCGACGGTGATCAAGCTCGCGGGGCGCATCGCCGTGCCCGTCCCCCACCCCATCGCCGAGCCGGTGACCGCCGCGGCGTGGCTGGCGCAGCTCGCGGAGGCGCCGCCGACGTTCCTCAAGTACCTCCGCTTCCTGTGCGTGGCGGAGGGCTCGCTCGCGCGGACGCGCATGGGCTTCCGCGCCGCGTACACGACGCGCGAGGCCGTCGTCGATTTCGCGAGCGCGCAGCGCCTCCGCGACGTGAAGCTCTTGCAGGAGACCGCGGGATGACCCGAAAGAAGCCCAGCGAGGCCACGCCGAAGTCGAAGTCGAGCGTCGCCAAGCCGAGCGCGCGTGCGAGCGCGCCCAAGGCCAAGCCGCGCCCGAGCGAGAGCGCTCCGCCGCCTTCGCGCGCCGCCAAGGCCGCTCCGGCCAAGGAGCCGGACGCGCCGAAAGAAGAGGCCGCCAAGGCGCCCGCCTCCAAGCGCCCGCGACCTTCTCGCGCAAGCGCTCCGCCGCCGCCTTCGGCTGGGCCGACTAGCCGCCGCTCCGAGGTCATCGCCGAAGCAGTGCGCGAAGCGAACGAGCTCCTCGCCTCCGCCACGCGCGCGAACGAGTCGAAAAAGCGCGCGAGCGCGACGCCCCCCCCGATCCCCAAGGCGCCGCCCACGCTCTCGTCGGACGAGATCGAGGCGCGCATCCGCGAGCTCGAGGGCAAGCTCGACAACATGATCGCGCGTGCGTCGACGGGCGCGCTGCCCGAGCTCGATGACGACGACGACGATGACGACGACATCGACGACGCCGTCGACACCCCGCGCCGCGTCGCGGCTCCCGCTCCGATGCCGGTCCCGCCGCCGCCGAGCGTGCCGCCGCCGAGCGTTCCGCCCTCGCGCGCTTCCATCCCGATGCCCCCGGCGTCATCGCGCGCGCTCGCCCCCGACACCGAGCCCACGGCGTTCGACACGGCGCGCGAGCTCCTCTCGACGAACTACTACCTCCGCAAGTGGGGTCGCCTCGGTCTGCGCAACCGCTCCGAAGAGGTCGACGACTTCGGCTACGACCCCGTCTACGAGTCTCGCGTCAAACCGTTCCTCGACTTCCTCTACGAGAAGTACTTCCGCGTCGAGGCCACGGGCACCGAGCGCATTCCGCTCGAAGGGCGCTGCCTCCTCGTCGCGAATCACTCCGGCACCGTCCCCTTCGACGGGCTCATGATCCGCGCTGCGGTGAAGCGCGCCAACGGCGACGGCGCGGGCCGCGACGTGCGCTGGCTCGCCGAGGACTTCATCTTCCACTTCCCGTTCATCGGCTCGTTCACGACGCGCATCGGCGCCGTGCGCGCGTGCCAAGAGAACGCCGAGCGGCTCCTTCGCCAGGACTCGCTCGTCGCCGTCTTTCCCGAGGGAATGAAGGGCACCGGCAAGCTCTTCCGCGATCGCTACCGCCTCCAGCGCTTCGGTCGCGGCGGCTTCATCAAGCTCGCGCTCCGCACCAAGACTCCCATCGTCCCGGTGGCCGTGCTCGGCGGCGAAGAAACGCAGCCGCTCCTCGCGCGCCTCGACTCGCTCGGCAAGCCCTTCGGTTTTCCGTACGTCCCGGTCACGCCCACGTTCCCGCTGCTCGGACCGGTCGGCCTCGCGCCCGCGCCCACCAAGTGGCGCATCCAGTTCGGCGAGCCGATTCACTTCCACGAAGGGCCAGAGACGGCCGACGACGAGCTCCTCATCGGGCGGCTCGGCGAGCAAGTGCGCGGCACGATCCAAGAGATGGTCGACGACCTCGTGCGCGCGCGCCGCTCCGTATTTTTCGGCTGATCGGCGCATGGCGGCAGTGCGTCCCGCGGGCCCGAGCGGCGTCCTCGTCGTCGACAAGCCGAGCGGCATGACGAGTCACGACGTGGTGGCGCGGGTACGGCGCGCGCTCCGCACGCGCGAGGTCGGTCACGCGGGCACGCTCGATCCGATGGCCACGGGCGTCCTCGTCGTCGCGATCGGCGAGGCGACCAAGCTCGTCCCGTACCTCACCGCCGACGACAAGGCATACGTCGCCGAGATCACCTTCGGCCGCGCGACCGACACGCTCGACGCCGAGGGCACGACCACGCGCGAAGGCGAGGTGCCCGCCGATCTCGAGGCGCGGCTCGTGGAAGCCCTGGCGTTGGAAGAAGCGCGCACCGAACAAGTGCCGCCGGCGTTCTCGGCGATCCACGTGGCCGGCGAGCGGGCCCACGTCCTCGCGCGACGCGGCGAAGTGGTCGAGCTCCCCGCCCGACCGGTCGCGGCCCGCGCGCTCTGTCTCGAGGCGCTCACCCGACACACCGCGCGGGTCAGGGTAGACGTCGCGAAGGGCTATTACGTGCGCTCGCTCGCGCGCGATCTCGGCGATCGCGTCGGCTGCCCAGCGCATCTCTCGAGCCTTCGTCGAACGCGCTCTGGCGCCTTCCGCGTCGAAGACGCCGCGCGCCTCGACGGCGATCTCGGCGCGGCGCTCGTTCCGCTCACGGACGCGGCCGCCCGCGCGCTCCCCGTCTTCACGCTGACCCCGGGCGGCGTCGCCGACGCACGCGCCGGTCGGCCGATCGCCAGCGCGGACCTCTCGGGTGCGCCGCCGGCCGAGCACGCCGCGTTCGTCGCGGAGGGCGTGCTCGTCGCGATCGGCCAGGTCGACGGCGAAGGACGCGGCCGCGTCAGCCGCGGCTTCCGGCCGCCGTCCGGCTAGCTAGCGCGTCACTTGCCCTTCTTGGCCCGCTCGCGCGCGAGCTTGGCGCGCTCCTGCGCTTGCTTGGCGAGATCGCCCTTGGGCGCGAGCTTCAGGTACGCCTCGTACTCCTTCACGGCGTCGGCGAACTTTCCGCCGCTCGCGAGGCGGTTCGCCAAGTAGAAGTGCGCCGGCGCGTAGCCCGCCTCCTTCTTCACGGCCGTCGTGAGGTCATCGAGCGCGCCGATGTCGTCCTTCGCTCCGATTTTGCAGAGCGCGCGCTCGGTGCGAAGCTCGGCGGCGTCCTTCATCTCGATCGCCTTGTCGAAGGTCGGCACGCAGTCGGTGAAGGCTCCGGCGAGGCGCATCTCGTGGCCGATGGCCGCGAGCACGCCCACGTCCTTGGCCATCGGGCGCGCGGCGCGGAGACGCGTCGCCGCTTCGTCGGCGCGCTTCCACACCGTGAGCCATTGCGCGTAGGTCACCTGCGCCATCGGATCGCTCGGCGAGAGCTTCATCGCTTCTTCAAACGCGGGGCCCGCGGCGCCGACGTCGTTCTTCGACGCCAAGGCCACGGCCAGGTTCAAGTGGAGCGCGGCGTTCTTCTGCGCCTTTTGGAGGCCTTGGCGCGTCACGAGGAGCGCCTCGTCGAAGCGCCCGCCATCAATGTAGAGTGCACCCAAATTGACGGCCGCCGAGTCGAGGTCCGGGCGCGCCTCGAGCGCTGCCTTGTAGCGCTTCTCCGCGCCGGCCTTGTCGCCCAGCCGCTCGGCGGCGACGCCCGAATAGAAGAGCGCATCGGCGTCCTTGGGGTTCTTCTTGAGCGCCGCCTCGAACGCGGCCTTCGCGCCGGCGTTGTCTCCGGCGTCGAGCGCCTTCATCCCCTTGGCGACCTCTTCGCTCGACGGCGGCGCGGCCTCGGGCTTGCTGCCCGCGGCCGCGGCGGCCGCGGGCTCCGGCTTCTCCTCGATCTTCGGCGGGGCGTCGGGCGATTTGGGCGCGGGCGCAGGCGAGCCGCCACACGCGGCGGCAGTGAGGAAGAGAGCGAGTCCGAACGAGCGGGCGCGAATCATGGGCGAAAGGATAGGCGCAAACCCGCGGGCGCGAGCAAGGAACGAGGCGCTCAAGAGCTGTCCACAATCGTGGCCAGCTCTTTCGCTCGGTCTCGTTTCGAGGGGCTTTGCCCCTCGAGCTCCCCACGATCGGTTCAGAGCCGCCCGATTCTCGGACAGCTCTTCAGCCCTCGGCGGCCGCGCCGAGCCGCTCTTTGATCTCGCGGATGCGCTCCGCGCCGGCCGGCTTTGCGCCGCCGACCTCGGTCACGTAGAAGACGTCGGCCACGCGCGTCCCCTCGGTGTTGATCTTCGAAACCGAGATGGACAGGCCGAGCTCGTGGAGCGTGCGCGCGAGCGTGTACAGCAAGCCGGGGCGATCGCGAGCGAACACCTCGATGACGGCGTCGCGCGCCGAGGCCCGCTCGTCGACGACGACCTCGGTCGTGACGACCGGCCCGCGCCGCTCCCCCCACGGCGACGTCGAGCCGGTGCGGGCGCGGAGGAGCGCCTCCGGATCGACGCGACCGCCACAGACGTCGGCGAGATCGCGCTCGAGGCGCGGGAGGAGGCGCGACACGTCGTCGTCGGCGCTCGACCGCGGCCGCACCCAGAAGACGTCGACGGCTTCGGTGACGGCTCCGCCGGGAGTCGAGAGCTCGCGCGAGTAGATCTGGGCGGCGAGGATCTCGAGGCGCGCCGAGACGAGCGCCGCGGCGATGCTGGCGAGGAGGCCGGGCCGGTCGACCGCTACCACGCACAGCTCGAAGGCATCCCCCTGCCCTCCACCCACCAGCGAGACGTGGGCCGGCGCCGCGCCCCGCTCCGTCGCGGCGCGCGCGTGCGCCGCGATCGAGGCCGCTGGGTTGGCGAAGAGGTACCGATCGGGCATCGACGCGACGAAGCGCTCGACCGCCGCGGAGTCGTCCCCGCGCTCGCGCGCCGCGTCGCGCGCGGCCCGTCGCGCAGCGTCCTTGCGCTCCTCGTCGAAGCGCGAGACGCCGCCCGAGAGGTAGGCGTCGGATGCAACATACAAGTTCTCGAGCATCTTTGCCTTCCACGAGGTCATCGCGGTGGGCGACGTCGTCGTGATGTCGGCGATGGTGAGGAGGAAGAGCGCGCGCAGGCCCTCGCGGCCGCGGACGGAGCGACAGAACTCCTCGATCGTGGCGGCGTCGTCGAGATCGCGCCGCGTCGCCACGTGGTACATCGTGAGGTGCGCGGCCACGAGCGCGGCCACCTCCTCGGTCTCGGCGGGCGAAGCCCCGAGACGCGGCAAGATGCTCCGCACGAGCTCGGCGCCGCTCTCGGAGTGGTTCTTCCGCGAGCCCTGCGCGTCGGGATAGCCCTTGCCCACGTCGTGGAGGAGCGTCGCCAAGAAGACGACGCCTGGCTGCGCGATCTCGGCGGCGAGGCGGCTCGCGAGCGGGTGCACGTGCGCGAGCTCACCGCGCGCGAGCGCGCGGAGGCAATCGATGGCCGCCACGCTGTGAACGTCCACCGTGTACACGTGGTAGACGTCGTGGTGAACGCGCCCGGTCACCGGCAAAAACTCCGGGATCATGGCCAAGAGGAGCCCCACGTCGTGGAGCTCGCCCACGAGCGAGCCGCGCTTGGTCGGCACCTCACCGATGGTGGACACGAGCTCCACGAAGAGGCGGGCCGCCTCGGGGCTCGCGCGGAGCGCTTCGGAGAACGCGGGATCTCCGGCAGCGCGGGCGATGGCGTCGCGCGCGAACGGCAAGACGGGCGCGCGCTGGCGAACACATGCAGCATACACACGAAGCGCGAGCGCCGGATCGTCGGCCAGCTCCTTGGTGCCGGCGAGCGTGACCTGCCCGTCGAAGAGGCGCGTGCCTTGGCCGAGGTCCACCTCCACCGGCTTGGCGCGGCGCTTGGGCGGGCGCGCGCGCTCGAAGAGCCGCTCGCGGGCGCGGGCCACGGCGCGCGCGTGCACGTAGTAGTCCTGCATGAAGCGCTCCGCGGCCGCGGCGCGAATGCGGGCCATGGTGCCCGAGTCGGGCGGGGAGCTTCCGCCCGCGTCGGAGTAGCCGAGCTCAAGCGCGATCGACTCTTGCGCGTCGAAGGTCAATCGATCGGAGCGGCGCTGGCCGCGGAGGTGCAGGCGGTTCCGCACGCGCCACATGAACTCCGTGGCCGCCTCGATCTCCTGCGCCTCGCGGAGGACGAGGACGCCCGTCCGGACGAGCTCGCGCGTAAAGGCGAGCCCGCGCGCCTCGCCCTCGGGCAGGTCGTCGCTCACGCGGTAGCGCGCGCGCGCCACCCAGCGCACGGTGTCGAGGTCGCGCATACCACCGGCGCCGCTCTTGGTGTCCGGCTCGAGGAGATACACCGAGCCACCAAAGCGCTCGTGGCGCCCGGTGATCTCGTCCTCGAGGCGCGCGATGAAGTCGCCCACCGCGCCGATTTCGAAGACGCCCGCGTAGGCCCGATCGATGAGCTCGCGAACGAGGTCCTCGTCGCCGGCCACGAATCGCAAGTCGAGGAGCGTGGTCGCGCTCGCCAGGTCCTTGTGGGCGAGGGCGAGCAGCTCTTCGGCGACGATCGCCTGATGGCCGACGGCGAGCTTCGCGTCCCACAATGGATAGAGCAGCCGCTCGATCCACTCGGACGATGCGTCCTTGTCGCTCTCCTTGGCGAAGAGGATCCGGAGGTCGACGTCGCTCCGCGGCGCGAGCGTCTTGCGACCGTAGCTACCGACACCCGCCACAGCGAAGCGGGCGCCGCGCGCGTGCCCGCGGAGCGCGTCGGCGACGGCGTCGCGCAGCAAGCCGTCCATGAACGCGGCGTGCGCGCGCGCGAGACCGATGCCGTCGTCGCCACGTTCGGCGCGCTCGCGAAGCTGGGTCTCGTGCGCGAGGATCCGATCGCGAAGGGCCGACGTCACACGCGTTACCCTACCAGACGCTCGCACGCGCCAACGCGGTCCCGATCACGACTGGCCGGAGGAGCGACCGGGCCCTCACAGCGCAACCGTCTTCCCACCTCCACTGAATTCCCTTACCCTCCCGGCCGTCCCAGTGGAGGCCCACCGCCGTGCGGGCGCCTTCTACGGGACGAATGTCCCCGGGCGCTCCTCGAGGGCCCGTCAATTTCAGGGAGGAGGCTCCGTTCATGGTCCGCAAAGTGATCTCTCCGCTGCTCGCCCTCACGGCGCTTAGCCTGGCGTTCTCGTTCAACGGCTGCAGCTGCCACGCTCAAATGGGCACCGAGACGGCGAAGGCGCCCGAGCCCCCGCCGCCGCCGCCCCCGCCGCCGGCCCCCGCTCCGGCGCCGGCCCCCGCGCCCGAGGCCCCCAAGCCCAAGCTCATGGCCGTCGGCCGCGCGAAGATCCAGGACAACAAGGTCCAGATCCCCGGCGAGCTCGAGTTCGACGTCGACAAGGCGACCATCAAGAACACGCCCCAGTCGACCGAGATCTTGAACACGCTGCGCGACTTCATGAAGCAGAACGCGCAGGTCACCAAGCTCCGCGTCGAGGGTCACACCGACAACTCGGGCACCGCCGACCACAACAAGCAGCTCTCTCAGCAGCGCGCCGAGGCCGTCGCGAAGTGGCTCGAGAAGGAAGGCATCGACAAGGGCCGCATCGTCGCGCAGGGCTACGGCCAGGACCACCCGGTCGCGCCGAACGACACGGCGGACAACAAGCAGAAGAACCGCCGCACGGAGTTCCACGTGGCGGAGATGGACGGCAAGGCCGTCGAGGCGAACCCGCCGTCGACCGCCGCCCCGACGCCGTCGGCTGCAGCGAGCACCACGCCGCCGCCGGCCTCGAGCGGCAACCCGAACGAGAAGAAGCCGGACGCGGTGAAGCCGCCGACGACCGTCAAGAAGTCGGACCAGAAGGCGCCGATCACGGTCAAGCACTGACCGACTCGGCCTGACGGCCCAACGCGAAAGGGCTGCTCCCGAACGGGGGCAGCCCTTTTTCGTTTCTTGGGTGCGCGCGATCCGCAATCGAGTTGCGGATCGCGACGGTGATGGGTCAGGAGCCGCCGAAGAGCTGCTTGCAGGCGGGCGTACCGGGCGCCGGGATGATGCCCGCGCTGCACTTCTTGCCGTTGTAGAGGTCGCAGAACGGCGCGCCCGACGCGCAATCGGCGTCGGTGTCGCACGTGCCGCCGCTCGGGAAGCGGTCGGCGCACGTGCCGGCGCACCGAAGCGTATCGACGCACGGGTTCTTGGCGTCGCAGGTCTCGTTGGCCGCCTTCTTGGCCGCGCACTGGAGCGAGCCGGCTGCCGCTTGCGTGCAGTATGCACTCGCGTCGCAGACCTCGCCCGGGTTGCCGCAGAAGTCGCCCTTGGCCTTCTCCACCCGATCGGCGCAGACGCCCTTGTCGCAGATGAGGTCGCCCGTGCAATCGCCCGCCGACGTGCACGCCTGGAGCTTGGCCTGCGTGCCCTTGAAGACCTTGTCGCAAACGGCCGCGAGGGCCTTGGTGTCGTCGGGCGTGATGACGTTCTTGGCGAAGATCTCGCCGGCCTTCGACACGCACGATTCGGCCGCTTTCGGCTGATACGTGCGCGTGCCCGTCTTGGACGCCGTCACGAAGTTCTGGCAGTCGAACTTTCGCGCGACGACGCAGGCCTCGGTGCGCGCGGCGCATTTGGCGGCGACTTGGTCGCACTCCGTCTGCGCCTTGGCCTCACAGAACGACTCGACGCTCGGGTACTTGTCCGCCGGCTCGGGATCCGACGAGCAGCCCACCAGCGCGAGCACGACCGCGGCGCTCCCGAGGGCAACGGAGCGGGCGCCAGGCAGAAGGAAGCGCGAGAGACCAACCATCGACATCGGGGAACCTCCTCGAAAGCTCGGAAACGTGAGACGCATGCTCGAACGAGCGGAGCCACCCGGGCAAGACCTTGCGCATCGGCCTGGGAGGCGGATCCCGCCCGACGTTGGACGGGCGGGCCGGCCCGAATCGTCAACGCATGCGAAAGTCGGGCAAATACCCGCTCCCGCGGCCCGGACGCCGGGCGCGGCCCGAGCCGAGGAGCGTCAGTCGACGAGCATGTCGCGGAGCACGCGCACGAGATCGAGCGCCGAAACCACTCCGGTGATCTTTCCATGCTCGCTGACGAAGACACGATGGATGCGACCGCGCGTCATCATGTCGGCCGCCTCCCGGATGGAAGCGTTGCTCGGCACCTCGAACACCATCGGCGTCATGATTTCGCCCACCCGCACCGAGGACATCGCGTGCACGTCGAGCGCGCGGAGGTCCTCGCGACCGAGGGGTCGATCGAGGCTGTAGGCGTAGAGCGTTCGGTCGAGCTCCGACGGCGAGCCTTCGGACGCCGCGCGGACGACGTCGGTCGTCGAGACCACCCCGACGAGCTTGCCCTTCGCGTCGGTGACGGGCGCCCCGCTGATCGAGTGCTCGAGCAAGAACGCGCGAAGCTCGTCGACGCTCCAATCGGCGGAAGCCGTCAGTACGTTCCGCGTCATGACCTCGGAGACGGTGCGTGCAGTCATGGCGCCGTCATATCGCATTCGAAAGCGGCGCGGCACATCCGCTTGAGCTGGGACCGCGCCAGTCGACGCGCTGCACCAAACGTGGCAAAAAGGCCCAAGAATGAGCGACGGAGACAAGCCCGAGAGCGGGAGCACGCCGCGCGCCTCCGGGCTCGCGACGTACACCGGTCCCAGCCACGCCGCCCCCTACGCGATGAGCCGAATGGCGCCGTCGTTCGGGCTCGTCGACGCGGCCGCGGAGATCGAGCGCGCGGACGCGACCCTCGCGATGATGGCGACCGGCAAGCTCGAGCTCATCGCCAAGCAGATGCGCGCGCTCCGCGAGGAGGCCGAGCGCGTGCTCGCGGCCACGCAGCGAGACGCCGAGCTCCACCGCGTGAAGTGCAGCTTCGAGAAGGTCCCGGGCGGCGTTTACCACGTCTATCGTCGCGCCTCCGGAGAGCTGTATTTCTCGCTCATGGCGCCCGACGAGTGGAGCCTCCCGCACGCCCAAGAGCACGTGGGCTCGTACCGCATGGAGGTCGATCGATCCTTCACACCGCTCGCGGAGGCGGCGGCCAAGGACGCCGAACGCTCCTCGCTCCTCGCTGGGCTACTCCCCGCGAAGCGATGACACGAGGGTCGTCGCTCGTCTCGCCGGCGCGGTCGAGCGGCGCGCGGAGATGCATGCATAGCACAAGCACGTCGTGGCGTGCGCAGCCTCGCGCGTCACGATGGGCTGCGGAGCTCCTCGAGTGAGCGTCACGCGGCCGGGTGCGCCCGGGCGGTGCGAGGGAGGGGACTTGAACCCCTACGAGTGTTACCCCACTGGAACCTGAATCCAGCGCGTCTGCCAATTCCGCCACCCTCGCGGCGAGGCACGGTACGTACATAAGACCCCGTGCTGCCGTCAAGCCGCCTCGCACGCGGCGACTCCGATCGTGGCGCCGCGGCCAGGAGCTTCCGGTCGCCTCCCCGAATCGTGATACACGTGGGGCTCGGGAAAGGGGCCCCTCGATGCGTCTTCGCTCGCGACTCGCGCCGCTCGTCTTTGCGCTCTCCGTCTTCTCGATTTCGTCTGTCGCTTACGCGCAAAACGACGCCGACAAGGCCACCGCGCGCCAGCTCGGCCAGGAAGGCCAGGAGGCCTTCGAGAAGAAGGACTTCAAGACCGCCGAGGACCGCTTCAAGCGCGCCGACTCGCTGTTCCACGCCCCTACCCTCGCGCTGGGCCTCGCTCGCGCGTACGCGGCGAACGGCAAGTTCGTCGAGGCGCAGGAGACGTACAACCGCATCATTCGCGAGGGCGCGCCTGCGGGCTCGCCGCCCGCGTTCCAGAACGCCGTCGACTCGGCCAAGGCCGAGGTCGCCTCCGTCGCCAGCAAGATCGGCAGCGTCGTCATCAGCGTGACCGGCGCCGAGAGCCCCAAGGTCACGCTCGACGATCAACCCTTCCCCAACGCCGCACTCGGCGTGAAGCGCGCGGCGAACCCGGGCGCGCACGTCGTTCGCGCGACGGCCGATGGCTACAAGCCCGCCGAAGCGCGCGTCACCGTGCCCGAGGCCGGCTCGGCCACCGCGACCCTCACGCTCGAGAAGGATCCCAACGCCGTCGCTGCGCCGCCCGTCGTCGGGCCGGCGCCCGGCCCGGGCCCCGGCCCCGCGGGACCCGCGGCGCCCATCGAAGCCGATACGGGTGGTGGCTCGACCAAGACGATCGGCCTCGTCCTCATGGGCGTGGGCGGCGTCGGGCTCGTGGCGGGTGGCATCACCGGCGCGCTCGCGATGAGCAAACACTCGAGCCTCAACACCGACTGCCCCGACGGGAAGTGCCCCGCCGACAAGAAGAGCGCCGTCGACAGCTACAAGACGATGGGCACGATCTCCACGGTCGGCTTCATCGTCGGCGGCGTCGCGCTCGCGGGCGGCGCGGTCCTCTTCTTCACCGCCCCCAAGGAGAAGAAGAGCGCGTTCGTGCGGCCGGTCTTCGGTCCCACGGCCAGCGCCAACGGATCGCTGGGCGGCGCGAGCATCGGCGCGGTCGGCCAGTTCTGAGGGGAGCGATGAAGAGCGACGCGGACGCCCTCGTCTTTCGCGGGGCGCGCGCCGTCGACGAGACGGGCGAGCGCGAAGGGCCGGTCGACGTCGTCGTCGAGCGCGGTCAAGTCACGCGCATCGGTCGCGGCGCGGGCGACGGCTTCGGTGAGCGCGCCCGAATCGTCGACGCCGCAGGCTCGATCGTGGCGCCAGGCTTCTTCGATCTCCACGCGCATTTCCGCGAGCCGGGCTTCGAGCACAAGGAAGACATCGCGAGCGGGCTCCGCGCGGCCGCAGCGGGTGGCTTCACCGACGTGTGCGCGATGCCGAACACGCAGCCGGTCAACGACTGCCGCCTCATCACCGAGCTCATGGTCGATCGCGCGCGTCGCGCAGGCGGACCGCGGCTCCACCCGATCGGTGCGATCACCAAAGGGCAGAAGGGCGAAGCCCTCGCGGACATCGGCGACATGCGCGAAGCGGGCGCGGTCGCCATCTCCGACGATGGCCGATGCGTCACGCACTCCGGCGTGATGCGCCGCGCGCTCGAGTACGCGGCGAGCTTCGATCTCCCCGTGATTCAGCACGCCGAAGATCACGCGCTCACCGAGGGCGCGCAGATGCACGAGGGCGCGGTCTCGGCTCGGCTCGGCCTCCGCGGCTGGCCGCGCGTCGCCGAGGACGTCATCGTGGCGCGCGACGTGCTCCTCGCCGAGTACGTGGGAGCGCGCTACCACCTCGCGCACGCCTCGACCGAAGGCTCGGTGCGCATCCTCCGCGAGGCCAAGTCGCGCGGGCTCGCCGTCACCGCGGAGGTGACGCCCCATCACCTCCTCCTCACCGACTCGTCGGTCATCGGCTACGAGACCGCGTGCAAGGTCAACCCGCCGCTCCGTGAAGAGCGCGACGTCGAGGCGCTCCGCCGCGCGCTCGCCGACGGCACCATCGACTGCATCGCCACCGATCACGCGCCGCACGGCACGGGCGACAAAGCGTGCGAGTACGTGGACGCCGCGATGGGCATGATCGGCCTCGAGATCTGCCTCGCGGCCCTCCTCGACCTCGTCCGCGCCGGTCACCTCTCGATGGCTCGCCTCGTCGGCGCGCTGACGAGCGGCCCGTCGCGCGTCCTCGGCCGCGGCCCACGCCGCCTCACCGAAGGCGCGCCCGCGGACCTCGTCATCTTCGATCCGAGCCTCGCGTGGACCGTGGCACCGGCCGAGCTCCGGTCGAAGAGCAAGAACACACCGCTGATGGGCCGCACACTCACCGGCCGGGTGCGGTATACGGTCGTCGCCGGCGAGGTCGTGCACGAGCTCCCGCGCAGCTGACTCACCGAGGAGCGCCCGCATGGATCCGACGAAAGAAGACCGCGCCTTCATCGCCCTCGCCGACGGCACCGTCTTCGAGGGGCGACCGCTCGGCGCCCGCGGTGTCTCGGTGGGCGAGCTCGTCTTCACCACCACGATGACCGGCTACCAGGAGGTCCTCACGGACCCGTCGTACGCCGGCCAGATCGTGGTGATGACGGCGCCCGAGATCGGAAACGTCGGCGTCAACGTCGAGGACGTCGAGTCGGCCCAGGGCAAGCTCCACCTCGCCGGCTTCGTGGTTCGCGAGTCGAGCCCGATCCGCTCCAACTGGCGCAGCACCGAGAGCCTCGACGCCTACTTGGCGAAGAACGGGATCGTCTCGATCGAGGGCGTCGACACGCGAAGGCTCGCGCGTCACATCCGTGATCGCGGAGCGCAGAACGCAGCGATCGGCGTCGGCGATCCGCAGGACCTCGTGCGACGCGCCCAAGCCGCGCCGAGCATGAACGGCCGCGATCTGGTTCGCGAGGTGACGCCGCGCGAAACGTACGCGTGGACCGAGGGGCGCGGCGCGTGGAGCGTTCCGGCGCGCGCGAACGCAGAGGGCGCGCACGTCGTCGTCTACGACTTCGGCATCAAGCGGAACATCCTCCGGTGCTTCGTCGATCTCGGCTTCCGCGTCACCGCCGTTCCGGCTTCGACGTCGGCCGAAGCGGCGCTCGCGCTCGCGCCCGATGGCATCTTCCTCTCCAACGGGCCTGGGGATCCCGCGGCGCTCCCTTACGCCGCCGACACCGTGCGCGCGCTGCTCGGCAAGAAGCCCATCTTCGGCATCTGCCTCGGGCATCAGATCCTCGGCCTCGCGCTCGGCGCCAAGACGTACAAGCTAAAGTTCGGCCATCGCGGCGCGAATCAACCGGTGAAGGATCTCGCGACCGGGCGCATCGAGATCACGACGCAGAACCACGGCTTTTGCGTCGACCTCGCCACATTGCCTGCAGGTGCGCGTTCCACTCACGTCCACTTGAACGACGGCACCAGCGAGGGGCTCGCCGTCCCCGACCTTCGCGCATTCAGCGTGCAGTACCACCCCGAGGCCGCGGCCGGCCCGCATGATTCGCTCTATCTGTTCGATCGCTTCGGCGACCTGATACGCGGAATGACCAGCAATTAGGCCGATTTCTCGGTCGATTCTCCTTGACCGAAGCTCGACCGATCCGCGAGTCTCGCGGTCGCATGCTTCGGTCTCGATCTTTCATGGCAGCGGCGTCGGCGGTCTTCGCGGCGTCGCTCGTCTCGTCGGTGACGGCTTCCGCGGTCGCCCAGGAACAGAACGGCTACGCCGTCGACCGCTTCGATCCGTCGGAGCGCGGCAGCGAATGGTTCGCGACGGAGTCGCTCGACTTCCGCGGCCAGACGCGCCCCGCGTTCGGCCTCGTGGGCGACTACGCGTACCGACCGCTCGTCATCTACGCGCCGGACGGCAGCGTTCGCGCCCCGGTCCTCAACCACGATCTCATCGGCCACCTCGGCGGCTCGCTCGTCCTCTGGGAGCGACTCCGCGTCGCGGCTAGCTTGCCGATCCAGCTCTACGCCGACGGCACCACCGGATCGCTGAACGGCCTCACCTACCCCGCGCCCAAGAGTGGCCAAGGGCTCGGTGATCTCCGCCTCAGCGTCGACGGTCGCCTCCTCGGTGACTACGGCGACCCGCTGCGTCTCGCCATCGGTCTCTCCTTGTGGGCACCGACGGGCGACAAGGCGCAATACATGAGCGACGGCGAGGTGCGCGTGATGCCGCGCGCGCTCGTCGCCGGTGACGTCGGCGCGTTCGCGTACGGCGCGCGCCTCGGCTTCGTCTACCACTCGCGCAGCGAGACCTACGCTGGCTCTCCGATCGGCAACGAGGCGTACTTCGCGGCCTCCGCCGGCGTGCACCTCGCCGATCGAAAGCTGCTCGTCGGTCCGGAGATCTTCGGCACCACGTACGTCGACGACGGCTTCAAGACGCGCTCGACACCGCTCGAAGGCTTGCTCGGCGCGCACTACCAGGTGACGCCCGACATTCGGGTGGGCGGCGGCGTCGGCGCTGGACTGACCCGTGGCTACGGCGCGCCCGTCGTGCGCGGGCTCCTCTCCGTGGAGTGGAGCCCCGAGGTCGTGCTCGATCGCGATCACGACGGCATCACCGACGACAAGGACGCGTGCCCCGACGTTCCCGGCGTCGCGAGCGACGACCCGGCAAAGAACGGCTGCCCGCCGCCGCCGCCGCCGAGCGACCGCGACAAGGACGGCATCGTCGACTCGGACGACGCGTGCGTCGACACGCCCGGCGTCAAGACGAGCGACCCCAAGACCAACGGCTGCCCGCCCGACCGCGATCAAGACGGCGTCGTCGACAGCGCGGACGCGTGCCCCGACGTGAAGGGTCCGAAGAACGCGGACGTCTCGCTCAATGGCTGCCCCGACACCGACGGCGACGGCGTCTACGACAAGGACGACGCGTGCGTCGACAAGCCGGGCATCAAGACGAGTGATCCCAAGACCAACGGCTGCCCGGATCCCGATCGGGACAAGGACGGCATCAAGAACGAGGACGACGCGTGCCCCGACGAAGCGGGCAAGCCGGATCCCGATCCGAAGCGCAACGGCTGCCCCAAGGCGTTCGTGCAGGCGGGTCAGATCAAGATCCTCGATCAGGTGAAGTTCAAGACGAACAGCGCCGACATTCTCCCGGGCAAGGACAGCGAGGAGGTGCTCGTCGCCGTCCTCGACGTCTTGAAGGGCCACGCCGAGATCAAGAAGGTGCGCGTCGAAGGACACACCGACAACAAGGGCTCGGCCGCGCTCAACCGCAAGCTGAGCGCCAACCGCGCGGCGAGCGTCGTGAAGTGGCTCGTCTCGCATGGCATCGACGCCACGCGCCTCACCAGCGCCGGCTTCGGCCCCGACAAGCCCATCGACGACAACAAGACCGAAGCTGGCCGGCGCCAAAACCGCCGCGTCGAGTTCCACATCGAGTGACGGAGACGACGATGAAGCAGATCGTTCGAAAAGCGAGTGGGCTCGTGATGGCGGCGGCGATCGTGACCGCGTGCGCGGAGCGTGGCTCGACCACCGAAGGCTCGGTGCGCACGCGTTCGGAGGCGCTCTCGCCGGCGCCGATGACGTGGCCCACGGATCCGAAATGGATGCCGATCCAAGTCAACGGCACGAACATCGGCGACCCGACGGGTGACACCCAAGGATCGCGCGACGTGGTCGGCAACACGGCGAACCCTGCCGTTTACATCGCGGCCGACGCCGATCGCATGTACTTCCGCATGCGCCTCGGGTCGACGCCCCTCAAGACCGCCACCACGCTGAACCCGTTCGGCTGGGCGTGCGAGCTCGACACCGACTCGAATCACCAGACGTACGAGCTCATCGCCAACGTCAACGGCATCGTCACTGGCGACGCCGTCCTGTTCTCCCAGAACACGACGCAGGGCACGCTCGACTCGCCGTCCGACAAGGCCGAGACGACACTGCAGACGTATTCGGCGCTCGTCGACTCGACCCAAGGCACCACGATCGCCCACGCGCGCGTGCTCGCCGCGGGGACGAACCTCGGCGGCAAGGGCGGCGATCTCTTCATCGACTGGGCGGTCGACTTGAACGACTTCCCCGTCTCGTTCTCGCCGCTCGGATCCACGTTCCGCGTCGTGTGCGGCTCGTCGGCCAACGCGCAGAACATCTCTTCGGACCCGGTGTCGGTGTCGGGCGCCACGACGCTGACCGGGCTCGTCTCGGATCCCATCACGTGCACCACGAGCGGTTGCTCGCCGGCGTGCGTGGCCGACAGCGATTGCTCGGCGGCCCAGTTCTGCAACACGTCGAGCCACCTCTGCACCGCCAAGCTGTCGAACGGGACGGCCATCCCCACGATCGCGAACCACACGCCGGCCCTCACCGGCACATGCTCCGCGCCGGTCGGCACGGCCGTGTGCGTCGCGAGTGTGTGTGACGTGACCGACAACAAGTGCGGCCTCGCCAACGGCGACGGCCCGTGCACGGCCGGCAACGGGGCCACGGTGTGCCGGAGCGGCGCATGCTCCGCCGGGGTGTGCGTGGCGCCTGGCACGTGCGCCGTCGACGGAGACTGTCAGGCGAGCCAGTTCTGCGACACGGCGCAAAGCCTCTGCGTCGCCAAGCTCACCAACGGCACCGCGATCCCGACCATCACCGGCCACGTCCCTGCGCTCACCGGAACCTGTTCGCTCGCCGTCGGCGCGTCGGTGTGCACCGCGGCCGTTTGCGACACGACGGACAACAAGTGCGGCCTCGCCAACGGCGACGGCCCGTGCACGGTCGGCAACGCCGGCACGGTGTGCCGCTCGACGGCGTGCTCGCCCAACGCGCTCAAGTGCGTTCCGGTCGGCGGTTGCCTCGTCGACGCCGACTGCGCCTCGAACCAGTTTTGCGACACGAGCAGCCTTTCCTGCGTCGCCAAGCTCGATAACGGCGTGTCCGTGCCGACCATCGCGGGTCACACGCCGCCGCTGACCGGTGCTTGCTCCGCGCTCGTCGGAGCCGCCGTTTGCACCGCCGGCGTCTGTGACCTGACCGACAACGCATGTGGCCTCGCCAACGGCTCGACGTCGTGCACGCCTGGCACCGCGGGAAAGGTCTGCCGGAGCGGCGCCTGCTCCGCCAACGCGCCGGTCTGCATCCCGACCGGCGGCTGCGCGGTCGACGCCGACTGCGCATCGAACCAGTTCTGCGACACGTCCTTGCTCTTGTGTCACAGCAAGCTCGCGAACGGCGCGCCCATGCCGACCATCGCCGGGCACGCACCGCCGCTCGACGGAACGTGCACGGACCTCGCGGGCGCTGCGGTTTGCGTGGCCGCCGTGTGCGACAAGACGGACGCCAAGTGTGGTCTCACCAACGGGGCCGGTCCGTGCGACGCAGGCAACGCGTCGACGGTTTGCCGGAGCGGCGCGTGCTCGACCACGGGGGCCGTCTGCGTTCCCAGCGTGTCGGGTTGCGCCACCGACGGCGACTGCGCCTCGAACCAGTTCTGCAACACGGTTGCACTCACGTGCCAAGCCAAGCTCGCCAACGGCGCGCCCATCCCCACCATCGGAGGCCACACGCCGCCGCTCGTCGGGACGTGCAGCGGTCCCGTCGGCGCCGCGGTTTGCGCCTCCGCGGTTTGCGAGGCGACCGACAACCTCTGCGGCAAGCTCGACGGCACGACGTGCGGAGCGCCGTCCGAATGCCGGAGCGGTGCGTGCGTGGGCAACGTGTGCACGACGCCGGTCGATGGCGGCGTGGACGCGGGCATTGACGCAGCCGTCGACGACGCCGGCACCGACGCCGGGACCACGGACGCGGCCGTCGACGACGCGGCCACCGATGCGGGGGTCACCGATGCGGCCGTCGACGACGCGGCCACCGACGCGGCCATCGACGCCGCCGTCGAGGGCGGTGACAACGACGCGGGCCTCGACGCCGGCACTGACGCGGCCGTCGAGGACGCGGGCACCGACGCGGCCGTCACCGACGCCTCGACCTCCGACGCCAGCAAGGCGGACGGGGGCACGACCGCGGATGGCGGCAAGGAGACGACCGCTGGCGGCGACGGCGGTACCCCGCCGGTCGACGACGGCATCCTCGAAGGTGGCGGAATCTCCTGCAATATCGGGTCGACGGAGGGCGGCTCCGCCGGCTGGGGCGCCTTCGCGGCCCTCGCGTTGACGGGCTTCGTTCGCCGCCGCCGCAGCCGCGAATCGGGCCGCTGACGCAGGATTTGGGCGAGGGCGCCAACCGGACTGGCGCCCTGTCCAGGTCAAGCTAGGATGTGTTCAGGTCCGATGTTCTCACACCTCGCCCGCGCCGCCCTCCTGGGTGCTGCCGTTGTCGCATTCGTCGTGGGAGCTTCGGCGTGCGGCGCGCAATCGGCCCGCAAGTCGAAAGCGTCGCCGGACTCGGGTGACCTCTTCGAGGACGACCAAGCCTACGAGGACGACGACCCCACGCCGTCGACGACGGTCGGCGTCTCCAAGGGTGACGCGGGCGTGATCAACGTGCCGACGCGACCGAGCGACGGCGGCCACGACGGCCGCGCCGCGGAGGACGACGCCGGGACGCTCTGTGCGGGGGACATCCAACCGGGTGATCTCCGGGTGGTCGAGATCATGATCTCGTCCAAGAGCGGCCAGGGCGACACGGGCGAGTGGGTCGAGATCCAGAGCGCGCGGTCGTGCAGCCTCAACGTGAAGGGCGTCACCATCGCCAGCCCGCGCGGCACCGGCAGCGACGCGGTCACGGTGATGAACGACCTCATCATCCCGCCGTATGGCTCGTTCGTCGTCGCCGACGACGCCGATCCGACCAAGAACGGCGGGCTCCCCGCCCCGGTCGTCTCGTGGAGCACTACCGACGTCCTCAAGAACGACGGCGACACGGTGGAGATCACCGTCGGCGCGACGAGCATCGACAAGATCACCTACCCGTCGCTGTCGTCGAGCGCCGGCACCTCGCTCGCCTTCCCCGCCGATTGCGCCTGGAGCGATCGCGCGACCTGGTCGAAGTGGAGCAACTCGGTGAGCACGTTCGGCGCGGGGGCGCTCAAGGGCACGCCGAACCACGACAACAACGACGTCACCTGCTACTAAGCCGCCGCGGCCGTCGCCGCGCCCCGCCCCGCCGTGCCCAAGAAAACGATCTACTTCGTCAGCCTCGGCTGCCCCAAGAACCGCGTCGACAGCGAGGTCATGCTCGGCGTCGCCGCCAAAGCCGGGTACCAGCTCGTCGACGAGCCGGAGCGCGCGAACACCGTCGTCGTGAACACCTGCGGCTTCATCGGTGAGGCCAAGAAGGAGTCGATCGACACGATCTTCGAGCTCGCCGAGCTCAAGAAAGAGGGCTCTCTCAAGAAGCTCGTCGTGGCCGGCTGCCTCTCGCAGCGCTACCCGACCGAGCTCTCCGCGCAGATGCCCGAGGTCGATCACTTCCTCGGCTCGAGCGACATGCTCAAGCTGGGCGAGGTCCTCCGCGGCGACGAAGAGGAGCGCATGCTGGTCGGCAACCCGGCCGACTGGGTGGTGCGCGCCAAGGACCCGCGCGTCCGCACCGGCCCGCGCGCCAGCGCGTACGTGAAGATCGCCGAGGGCTGCAACCGCACCTGTGCATTCTGCACGATTCCCCAATTCCGCGGGAAGCAGCGCTCGCGCCCCATCGACGACGTGGTGCGCGAGGTCGAGGCGCTCGCGGCCGACGGCACCAAGGAGATCAACCTCATCTCCCAGGACACCGTGGCCTACGGACGTGACCTCAAGCAGGGCGGCGCCAGCATCCCCAAAGAGGAGAAGACGCGCCTCGCCGCGCTCGTTCGCCGCGTCGCCGAAGTGAAGGGCATCCGCTGGGTCCGTGTATTCTACCTGTACCCGGAAACGCTCGACCCCGAGCTCGTCGAGCTCTTGGCGTCGCACCCACGCGTGGTCCGCTACGTGGACATGCCGCTCCAGCACGCCGCCGACGCGATGCTCAAACGCATGAAGCGCGGGCACGGCATCGATCGCCAGAAGCGCGTGGTCGACGGGCTCCGCAAGGCGATCCCCGATCTCGCCTTCCGTACCGCCTTCATCGTCGGCCACCCTGGCGAGACCGACGCCGAGTTCCAAGAGCTCTGCGACTTCGTCGAGTGGGCGCGCTTCGATCACGTCGGAGTCTTCCGCTACTCGGACGAGGAGTCGTGCGCGAGCCACGATCTCGGGGACAAGGTTCCGGCCAAGATCGCGAGCGCGCGCAACCGCCGCCTCATGACGCTCCAGCGCAAGATCTCGCGCGCCCGCAACAAGGAGCGCATCGGCAAGGAGCTCGAGGTCCTCGTCGAGGGCACGAGCGAGGAGCACGAGTTCGTGATGAAGGGGCGCCACGCCGGCCAGGCCCCCGACATCGACGGCCAGGTCTTCTTGTCGGGGGCGGAGGTGCAGCCCGGCGAAATCCGGCGCGTCCGCATCACCCAAGCCAGCGACTACGACCTCGTCGGCGACGTGGTGGACGAAGGCGACGTGAGCGCGCCGCCCAAGAAGCGGCGCGTCGGCCTCCGCATCGTCAGCTGAGGGGCGCGCGCCGAGGCAGGCGCGCTACTTCGGAAGCTGAATGGTGATCGGCGGGCTCCGGACGGTGCCCGACTCCTGCCAGACGTCGAGGATCGTCCCCGGCTTCGCGGTCACGACCTTCTGCCAACTGCCCTCGACGTCGGCCTCGGCCGCGTCGACCCGATCCGAAGGCTGCACGCTCGGATCGTTGTTGTAGATGACGATGATGGCGTGCGCCTCGGCGCCGCGCACGCTCGCCAAGAGGTACCGGTTCGGGCCGACGGTCTCGACGGTCGGCGTGCTCGGCGGGGGGAGCGGCAAGGTCGGCGCCGCGCACGCGGCGAGGCTCACCGCGAAGGCCAGCACTGCCCGCCGGGGAATCGGAGAAGCGCGCACCCTCGTCGTCTAGCACGCGCCGCGCCGGCCGCGCAGGGGCCATTTTGTCGGGCAATGAGGGTGGGCGTCGGCCAACTGTGTTGGCGCGCCCACCAATCGAGTGGCCACCTGCTGCCCTTGGGCTCCGAAAGTGGATCTGGACCGACGAAGCTGGTACCGCCAGAGCCTGGTGATCCCGCGGAGCGAGCTCCCCCGACCCTTGCGCGTCTTCGCGGACGGGCTGCGCCGCGTGGAGGTCGCGCTCGATCGGCTACCGGCGCGCGTCCGCCCGGTTCCCTTCGTGGTGACGGGGGCGTTCGCGCTGGCGGCCGCGTTCCACGACGGCGAGTCGCGGCCGGAGAAGAATCGCTCGGCCGCGCTCGCGCACGCGCTCGCTTCGGAAGGTCTCGCGGCCGAGGAGCGCGACGTCGTTTGGCTCACCGGTCCGACCGGCCTGACTGGCGCGCTCCGTCACGACGGCGAGGCGCTCGTGCGCGCGCACGGCGCTGGCGAGCCCAACGATCTCTACCTCGTGCACGTACGCCTCTCGCCGGAGGGCGTCCTCCTCGACGTCGGCGGCGTCTACAACCTCACGCGCTCGTCGGGCGTCGACGAGTCGGTGCCGGTCCGCCACGGCGCGAGCCTGATCGCCTACGCCTCGAGCGTCGACGGCGTGGTGACCGGCGTCCACACCATGGACGTCGCCGGTCGCTCCCCCGACGACCTCTCCGACTTCACGCGCGTCCAGAGGTGGCAGACCGGCGTCACGAACCTCCAGCAGACCGGGCAGCGGAGCGGCGTCGTGAAGAACGCGTTCGCGCTCGATCCGCCCGCCGACGTGGTGGACCTCAAGCTCGAAGACGCCAAGGACCCGAAGGGCGCAGCGACGGTGAACCTCGTCGCGCTGGCCGACGGCCGGCGCATCCTCATCGACGCACGCGCGGGCAGCGTGCTCGACGGCGCGAGCTGGGTGCGCGCCTCGCCGTACGTGCGCGCGCGCCCGGGCAACCTCGTCACCTGGGCCGTCGACCGCGTCCGCGGCATCTCCTGGTTCGGCGAAGAGAAGATGCAAGTCGTGAAGGCGGTGGCCTTCACCGCGCTCGATTGGCTCACCCAAGCGCGAACGAAGGTCGTCGGCGAGAAGAGCAGCGAGAGCGCCGTCGCCGAAGAGCTCGGCACGCTGCCGCCCAGCGAGAAGGTCATCTTCACCGACCCGGAGATCGGCTGGCCCCCGCCACCGGTCACGCCGATCCTCGCGCCTCCGATCCCCGGTGAGGGCAAATGGATCCCGCTCGAAGGCGATCCCTTCATCGCGACGAATCCTGGTGTGCCCTCGCCGTTCGTCACGACGTTCGTGCGGCCCGACAAGCAGCGCCAAGCGACCCGCATCTACATCACGCTATGGGATCCGCGACAGGTGGCGCTCCACATGGAAGCCGGCACCGTCGAGCCCGTGAGCGCCACCGGCGAGGCCGGGCCGGGCGTCATCCCGCGCGCACCGGAGGTGATGAAGCACGTCGTCGCCGGCTTCAACGGCGGCTTCCAAGCGATGCACGGCGAGTTCGGCATGCAGGCGAGCGGCGTCTTGTACCTCCCGCCCAAGCCGTACGCCGCCACCATCCTCGAGATGCGCGACGGCACGACCGGGTTCGGCTCGTGGGGCCCGGGCCCCGACGTGCCCGACGACGTCTTGAGCTTCCGTCAGAACATGACGGCGCTCATCGAGAACGGAAAGCACAACCCCTGGGGCCGCACGTGGTGGGGCGGTACGCCCAAGGGCTGGGCCGACAACATCCACACCACGCGTAGCGGCGTCTGCCTCACCGACGCCGGCTTCGTCGGCTACTTCTGGGGACACGACGCGTCGGCGGAGGCGTTGGCGGCGTCGATGTTGGCTGCAAAGTGCACGTATTCGGTGCACCTCGACATGAACCCCGGCCTCGCGGGCTTCGAGTTCTACGACGTGCGCCCCGAAGATCAGTGGAAGCCGCTCGGGCGGCCGCTTCAAGCCGACTGGGAGTACGAGGGTGCATTCCGCGACATGCCCGGCTTCAAGTACCGCGCGCGCCGGATGATCAAGGGGATGATGCACATGAACTTCCCCCAGTACATCCAGCGCGACGCGCGCGACTTCTTCTATCTCACGTTGCGCAGCGTCCTCCCCGGTGCGGAGCTCGCATCGCCGGCCGGGCCTTCGCAACCCGGCGAGGGCGTTTGGCGCGTGAAGGGGCTTCCCCAGCACGGCTTCCCGTACGCGTCTGCGACGACCTTCGTTCGATTCGACGCCGCACACCCCGATCGCAAGGCGCGCGTCCTTCGCCTCGATCCGCGCGCGGTGCGCGCAGCGGGCGTCGACGGGCAGGCGCCCACGGTCGCCACGCTTTACGGAAAGCACCCGCACCGCGGCGACCCGAGCCTGACGCTGGGCAAGGGATTCTTCGGGCTCGGCGACACGCTGGGCGATGCGTCACCGCTCATCGCCGTCATGCCGCTCCGCTCGGTGACGCCGAGCGCAGTCTCGACGGCGGTCGGCGTGCAAGACGAGGACGGCATGCTCGCGTGGATCGAGCTCGCGCCCGAGACCCCGCGCGACAAGGCGACCGTCGACGCGCTGGACGCGCTCCTCACCAAGCTGGGCTGCTCCGCGCGCTACGCGGTCCCCGAGGGCCGAGTCCTCCTCGGCGGGTCCCAAGATCTCGCCGGTGAGCCGACGAGCCCGCCGCGCGAGGGGCTCGTCGCGCGCCTGGTCCGCGGTGAAGCGCCCGCGGCCAAGAAGGTCTTCGACACGCCGATCGTGTCGCCCAACGTCTGGCAGCCGCTGCAGGCGCAGCGCGTCCGGTACTTCAAGAAGGCGTCGAAGCCGGCGCCGTCCCCGTCCGCGACCGCCTCGGACGGCTCGAGCGCACCCCCGCCCGCGCCGGAGAGCCCGGCTCCGGCGGGGTCGGGAGCACCGCAAAAGCCAGCCCCGACACCACGCCACGGTGGCGAGAAGCCCGGCGCTTCGCCCAAGTGACGGGCGCCTCAAAATTCCGACGGAAGTTGCTCGCCAAGGCGCAAGACGAGCGCTAGGGTGCGCGCCGGAGGCGTTGTCGCACAATCCCCGCCACGCGTGGGAGAGCGCTCGGCAACCCTCAAGATCGCGCGCCTTTCCCTCAGGGGGGAGTGACCCGCGACGGGCAGCTGTTCTCCGGCTGCACGACGACGGCGACTGACAGGACGCACAGGACGGGAACACGATGTCTGGAGACAACAAGGGTTCGGACCTCGACATCTTCGAGGGCCTCGGCAAGAAGAACGCGCCGCCCCCCCAGGGCTCGGCCGCGCCCCCGCCGCCTCCGCCGCCCGCTTCGGGCGGGATGCCCGCCGCCGCGCCCACCGGGAAAAACACCCTTCTCGGCATGAACCCGTCGCCGCCGCCGCCCCCGCCGGGTGCGCCGCCGGTGTCTGCTGCGCCCCCGCCGCCGCCGGTGTCCGCTGCCCCGCCCCCGCCCCCCGCCGCCCCCGCCGCCGCCCGGTGCGGCGCGCCCCGCTCCGCCTGCGCCGCCTCCGCCGCCCGCGCCTCCCGCGGCCTCGGCGCCGCCCGCTCCGCCCGCCGCGCAAGCCGCGCCCCCCGCGCCCCCGCCGCCGCCGGCTTCCGCTCGGCCCGCCGCGTCCGCGCCCCCGCCGCTCCCGCCCGCCGCGACTCCGTCCGCGCCGCCGCCGCTCCCGCCGGCTTCGACGCGGCCGTCCGGCTCGCAGAAGGCCGCGCTGCCGAACGTGGTGCCGCCGCCGCCGAAGTCGGCCAGCATGCCCGCGGCTGCGGCCGCGCCGCTGCCGCCGCCCAACGCGCCGCCCGTGAAGGCCGAGGCCAAAGAGGCTCCCAAGTCGTCGGGTAAAGAGCTCGCCGCCACCGACATCACCAAGGACGCGCCCTCCGAGCCCACCAAAGAGACGGTGAAGGCCGGAGCGAAGGACGCCAAAGACGCCAAGGACGCGCCGTCACCGGCGCAGACGAGCCCCGCTCCGTACGCCACCGATGCCAAGCCTGGCCTCGACATGGAGTGGGACGACGAGGAAGAGGCGACTCACGTCCTTCCGGAGAAGGACGGCAAGGAACCGACGACGACGCCGCGCGGTGAGCGCCCGGCCGCGGGCACGCCCGGTGGTGCGCGCGTTCCCGCGCCGCCCGGCGCCGCCGCGGCTGCGCCTCCTCCGCCCCCGCCGACGATGCCTGGGATCGGGTTCCGGCCGCTCTCTTCGCCGCCGCCCAACGCGCTGGGTGGATTCGCGCGCGCCTCGGCCAACCCGGCGCCACCGCCGCCGCCTGGAGCGATGCCCAACGGGATGCCCGTTGGCCCGATGAGCGGTGGACCGCTTCCGCCGCCGCCGCCGCCCGGAACGTCCACGGCGCCGATGGCCCCGATGGGTGGCCCGGTCCCGCCGGGCATGTCTGCGCCGCCTTCGCCGACGCAGGGACAAGTGCATACTGCACCGATGCCGATGCCCTCGCGGCAGCCGGTGCCCGCCGCGCCGCAGGCGACGCGCGCGATGGAGCAGACCGCGATGGTCCGCCCGCCGCCGAGCCGCACGGGTCTCTTCGTGGGCCTCGGGCTTCTCGTCCTCGTGGCGGTGGGTGGTGTGCTCGCGTTCGCGATCCCGCGCACCGGCACGCTCCGCGTGAACGCCACCGACGGCAAGGGCGCAAGCCTCGCGCGCGTCGAGATCTTCGTCGACGGCCGCAAGGTCTGCGACACCTCGCCGTGCATCGTCGAGCAGCTCAGCCCCGGCGCGCACGCGGTCAAGGCGCTCGTCGGCACCGACGCGGTCGACAAGTCGGCGGTCGTCGAGGCGCGTAGCGAGGCGACGCTGGAAATCGCCGTCTCCGGCTCGAGCACGGTAGCCGCGCCCGCCAAGGGCACGGGCATCAAGATCTCGAGCGCCGCCACGGGCGCGAAGCTCGCGATCGACGGCAAGGACATCGGCGCGCTGCCGCAGGAGGTCCGCGACCTCACGCCGGGCGATCACAAGGTCCGCGTGACCGCGGGCGATCGCTACGAGGCGTTCGACAAGACGGTCACGGTGGCCAAAGACGAGATGTTGTCGCTCGACAACGTCGTCCTCAAGGTGCTCAAGGGCAAGGCCACCATCACGCTCGGCACGCCGGGCGCGAAGGTCACGCTCGTCAGCGGGAGCGTGCGCAAAGACATCCCGACGTTCCCGATCTCGGTCGACATCGACACCGCACAGTCGTGGACGCTCGAGGCGGCCAAGAACGGCTTCGTCGACTTCAAGATGCCGATCAGCTTCGCCGACGGCCAGGCCGAGAAGACGATCCACGTGGAGCTCGAGTCGAAGGGCTCCATGAGCTCGTCGTCGTCGTCGGGTCGCGATCGCACGAACGAGAAGCCGGCCGAAAAGCCGGCCGAGAAGCCCGAGAAGCCGGTCGTTGCCAAGCCCGAGAAGCCGGCGGAGAAGCCGGCCGAGAAGCCCGAGAAGCCGGCGGTCGCCGCGGGCGAAGGCACGCTCGACATGAACTCGATCCCGGCCTCGTCCGTCCTCCTCGACGGCAAGCCCATCGGCAACACGCCCCGCGTGAAGGTCCCCGTCAGCGCGGGCAATCACACGGTCACGTTCTTGAACAGCGAGCAGGGCCTGAAGAAGGTCGTGCAAGTCACCGTCGGCGCCGGCGAGAGCAAGAAGGTCATCCAGAAGCTCCGCGAGTAAGGGAGAAGAGCTCTCGGCTCCCAACCCAGCACAGGCAGCTCCGAACAAGGGGGACTCGCGCAGAGCGAGGCCCCCTTTCGCTTTCGGCGAGAAGCGCACCGAAGCGAAGCGGTCTTCCCTCCGACGGGGGATCGAAGGGGGGCCGAGCTCATAGCGAGGTCCCCTTTCGGCGAGAAGCGCACCGAAGCGAAGCGGAGGGAGCGCCGAGCCAAGGGGGGTGCAGGAGGGGAACTTCGGTCTACTGGGAGCTGCGCTCCCCTCGATTCGTTGACACGAATCGAGCCTCCCCTGCTCTCAGGTTCACAAACCTTCGCACGCACGCGCCGCAGGGGCGCGTGCGTGAGGCTTGCTAGGGGCGTGTCTCCGCTCTTCTCTCCGACGGGGGATCGAAGGGGGGCCGAGCTCATAGCGAGGTCCCCTTTCGGCGAGAAGCGCACCGAAGCGAAGCGGAGGGGAGCGCCGAGCCAAGGGTGGTGCAGGAGGGGAACCCTCCTGCTCTAGATAGGATAGCGTTCGAACGTGGCCGCTTTGAAGTCTTCGTCCGCTGCTGGGGCGCAGGTGCTCGTCGTCGATGACGAGGCTGGGCTCCGGGACATGCTCGGGATCTTGTTCCGTCGCGAGGGCTACAAAGTCACGTTGGCGTCGGGGTTCAACGAGGGCGTCGAGGCGCTCACCAGCGCGCCCGAGCGCTTCGGGCTTGTGGTCACCGATCTCATGATGCCGGACGGATCCGGGCTCGATCTCCTCGCCGCGGCCAAAAAGCGAAGCCCGATGACCGAGGTCATCGTGATGACCGCCCACTCGACCGTCGAGAAGGCGATCGAGGCGATGAAGGGCGGCGCGTACGACTTCATCACCAAGCCGTTCGGCACCGCGGAGCTCCGCGCCCTCGCGCAGAAGGCGCTCGAGAAGTCCGCCATCGTCGCGGAGAACGAGCGCCTCCGCGCGCAGGTCGAGCACGCGGCGCCGCCCACGCTCCTCGGCCACTCCCCGGCGATGCGCGCCATCCTCGACCTTGCGCGTCGCGCCGCGAGCGGGAAGAGCACCGTGCTCATCACCGGTGAGAGCGGCACCGGTAAGGAGCGCATCGCGCGCGCGATCCACGATTTCTCGGACCGGGCCGCCAAGCCCTTCGTCGTCGTGAACTGCGGCGCGCTCCCCGAGGCGCTCATGGAGAGCGAGCTCTTCGGTCACGACAAGGGCGCCTTCACCGGCGCGACGGCCAAGCACTCCGGCCTCTTCCGCGACGCCGACGGCGGAACGATCTTCCTCGACGAAGTCGGCGAGCTGCCGACGCCGCTCCAAGTGAAGCTCCTCCGCGTTCTCCAAGAGCGGAAGGTGCGCGCGGTGGGCTCGACGGTCGAAGCGCCCATCGACGTGCGCGTCCTCGCGGCGACGAACCGCAACGTGGAGGACGAGGTGAAGAGCGGCAAGTTCCGCCAAGACCTCTACTACCGACTCAACGTCATCCGCGTCGAGGTGCCGCCGCTGCGCGACCGGCGCGAGGACGTGCCGATGCTCGCGTCGCATTTCCTCGAGCGATGCGCGCGCGAGAGCGGCAAAGAGGTGCGCGGCTTCCAAGCCGACGCCCTTCGCGCGCTCGCCGCCTACGGATTTCCAGGCAACGTTCGGGAGCTCGAAAACCTAGTGGAGCGCGCCGTCGCGCTCGCCGCCGGCCCTGTGATCGGGCTCGGCGATCTACCCGCGGAGGTGAGCGGCGCCGCCGCCGCTCCAGGGCCGGCGCTCCTCTCGCTCCCGGACGACGGATGCAATCTCGACGAGGTGCTCGGCGAGGTCGAGCGGAGGCTCGTCCTCGAGGCGCTCGATCGCGCAGGCGGCGTTCGCACGCAAGCGGCCAAGCTCCTCGGAGTCACCGTCCGCAGCTTGCGCTACCGACTCCAGAAGATCGGCTTGGACGACGGTGGCCCCGACGAGGGCGACGGCGGTCCCTCGTCCGACCCGCCGCAGTCGCGCCGCTGAAGACGAGCGCTGCGCGAGGTGGCTCAGTCACGTTGGCGGTGAGTGCAGACTGCACATGTCGCATGCCGCCCGACTTCACGCGCGTCAGCCGGACGCTCGACGGACCATTTTCGTCGGCGCGAACGGGCGCGAGCGACAATTTTCGTCACGGCGCGTTCGTGGCGAAAGGTGCGACTAAGCGTGGTTTCGCGTGGTTGCAGATGTTTGACCTTTCGAATCGAGCCATGGGACTCTTGGCACATTGGCTGCTCTGTTATCCAAACGCGTGCGTAGCAACGGTCCCGCGAATGATGGATCGAATAGCGGCGAGACTCGCGAGCCCTCGCGAGCCCTCGTCCGCGTTCGCCGTCGCTCGCAGATCAACCGACGCGAGCACGGGTTCACGCTGATCGAGTTGATGATCGTCGTCGTCATCGTCGGCATCCTCGCCACGCTCGGCGTCGTCGGATATCGGAAGATGGTCAATTCGGCGCACACGGCGGAGGCCACTCACATGGTCCAAGCCATCCGTGTCGCGCAGGAGAGCTTTCGCGCGGAGACCGGCTCGTATGCCGCCGTCTCCACCAGCCTCGACGGGACCCTCTGCCCCGTCACCACGATCAAGCCCGAGAAGGTGCCGTGGAATCCTGACTGCAGCGGAGGCGTCGGCAAGTGGAGCTTGCTCCCCTTGCACGTCGATGGGCCGGTTCTGTTCCGTTACGCCGTCGTGTCGGGCCGCGCGGGGGACGATCCTCCGGCGGCTCCGTCCGACATGGCCACGACCCCGTCGTTCGGTGGCAAGACCACCCAAGACTGGTTCGTGACCTCCGCCAAGGGCGACTCCGACGGTAACGGTGCGCACTGCACCGTCGTCGGGACGTCCTGGACCAATTCGGTGTTCGTCGATCTCGAGGGGGAATGACCCGGGCGCCCACCCAGCCCACATGAGGGCCGGGTGACGAGCTCAAACCGCAGGCCGAACGGCGTGGAGCTTCCCGCCAACGGTTGCTCCAAGCAGGAAGAAAGAAGAGGAGACACTGATGCGCATCATTCGCAAGGCTAAGCAGGGCTTCACGCTCATCGAGCTCATGATCGTCGTCGCCATCGTCGGCATCCTCGCCGTCCTCGCCGTGTACGGCGTCCGCAAGTACCTCGCCAACGCCAAGACGGCCGAAGCCCGCAACTCGCTCGGCCAGATCTCGAAGGACGCCATCACGGCCTACGAGAAGGAGGCGATGGCCGGCTCGATCCTCACCCAGGGCACCTCGACGGGCATCCTCCGCGCGGTCTGTGACTCGGCGTCGAAGCCGGTTCCCGCCACCAAGGACGGTATCGCCGGCAAGAAGTACCAGGCGGATACGTCGCCCGGTAAGGACTGGAGCCTCGACTCGTCCACCAACAAGGGCTTCTCGTGCCTCAAGTTCTCGATGGATCAGCCCCAGTACTACATGTATGACTATCAGGCGTCCGCCGTCGCTTCGGGCAGTGACGCGTTCACTGCGACGGCCAACGGTGACCTCAACGGCGATGGCACGCTCTCGACGTTCTCCATCATTGGCGCTGTCCAAAATGGCTCGCTCAACGTCGCGCCGAGCCTCGTCGAGGTCGCGCCCGAGGAGTGAGTCCAGACTGACGCATCGCGCCCCGCGCGACTCGTCCCCACGCGCCGGCGTCCTCGCGGACCGCCGGCGCGCGGCGTTTTGTAGCGCCGAAAATTCGAGCGACGGCCCCCCATCGCTCGAAGAAGGAGACGACGGCCGACAGATCGCGATAAAGTGCGGCAGGTGCGTCGGCGTAGCGATCGCGGGTTTACGGTGCTCGAGCTCATGAACGCGCTCGCGCTCACGTGCGTCGTCGCGACGCTGGGCATGTACGCCGCCGCGCGCTGGGTCCGGCACTCACGCGCTGCCGAGGCCGTCGGCTCCGTGCAAGCGCTGGGGATGGCCGCTGCCGCCTACTACGACACGTCGGACCGCGATCAGCCCGCCGGCACCAAGGTGGAGCAGGCGCGCGCGATGCGCCACTTCCCTCCCCGCTCCCGCGCCAGCGTTCCGCCCGATCTCGAGGACGTCAAAGGCAAGCGTTACCAGAGCACGTTCGCCGACTGGTCGACGTCACCGTGGATCGAGCTCCGCTTCACGATGGGCCAGGCGCAGTACTACGCGTACTCGTTCGAGGCGAGCGGCCAGGGCAAGGAAGCCAAGGCCACCGCGATCGCCCACGGCGACTTGAACGGGGACGGCAACCTCTCCACCTTCAGCCTCACGGTCGCGCCCGACGACAGCTTCAAGGCCGTCGTGTCACCCAAAGTCGAGCGCGAAAACGCCGAGGAGTGATGCGCGCCCGTGCTCGCACCAGCCTGCGCGGCTTCTCCTCGGTCGAGATCGCAGCGGCGGTCGCGGTCGTAGGCTCGCTCCTCGCGGTCGCGGTACCCGCGTTCGTGCGCAACGTGAGCGCGTCGCATCTGGTCGAAGCCACCGAGGGACTCGCGCGGATCCAAGAGGGCGTGATCGCGCTCTCCAAGGCCGATGGCCACCTGCCCGAGGCGACACCGCTCACGCCGGCCACGGTTCCGCGCGCCGAGCGCGTGCTCGATCCGCCGGGCACTTGGGATGCGCCGGGCTGGCGCGCGATTCACTTCTCCGCCGCCCCAGAGGGCATGAGCCACCGCTACGCCTTCGCGATGGACCGCCCTTCGGAGGGCGACCTCGTCGCGCGCGCCCACGGAGACCTCGACGGCGACGGCGTCTTGAGCGCGTTCGAGCTCCGGCTCGTCAAAGACCCCGACGGAGCGCACGCCGTGGGCGGGCTCATCGTGAGCGAGGAGCTCGAGTAGCGTGGCGGGCGTGGACGCGCGCCCGCGGCGACCGAGCGCCGCTTGGGGCCTGACCGTCGCGCTCGTTCTCGGCGCGGGCGCCGTCGCGACGCTGCGCCCTGCGCTCGCGTCGACCTTCGGACAGGTGAAGGCGCGCGAGGACGTGTACGTGCTGCCTCCACCCGAAGAGCTGACGCGCGCGACGCTCGGCTATCGCGCCGCCGCGGCCGACATGATCTGGGCCCAGCTTCTCGTCGAATACGGACGCCATTGGGCCGAGAAGCGGCCGTTTCCCGACCTAGAGAAATACGTCGACGCGATCATCGCCCTCGATCCGTCGTTCCCGGCGCTGTACCGCTTCGTCGATACGCTGCTCGTGTTTCGTCCGATTCAGGGCACCGAGAGCGACGCGCGCAAGGCGCGCGCATACCTGGAGCGTGGGCTCCGCGAGCGGCCCTACGACCGCGACGTGTGGCTCCAATACGGTCAATTCGTCGCGTTCCTCGCGCCCAGCTTCCTCACGAACGACGAAGAAAAGGAGCGCTGGCGCCTCGAGGGCTCGGAAGCGATCGTGCGTGCCGCCGAGCTCGGCGCGGTCGTGGATCGCGCCATCAGCGCAACCAGCGTCCTCTCGCGGGCCGGGCGGCGAGCGGCGGCGCTCGAATACTTGCAACGTGCACAGGCTTTGACCCAAGACCCGGCGCAAGTGGCGGAGATCGAGGCACGCCTCGCGAAGCTCGAGCGCGAGCTCGCCAGCGCCGATCAAGTCGAGCCGCCCGAGCGCAAGCTCCAGCGGGAGAAGCGACAGGCGCGCGCCAAGCTGGTCGACGGGCGATGGCGACGCGATCTCCCGTTCGTGTCGCGCGGCGAGTACCTCCTCCTGGGACCCGTCCCGGCGCCCTACGCCTGCGTGGGCCACGGACGCTACGAAAAGCCGGAGTGCGCCGGCGATTGGGAGTCCGCGCTGTCGCAGGCGATCCGCTGATCGGAGCCGCGGTATACTCGCCGGCGATGAGGCTCGCCGCGCGCGCTCGATCGGCCGCCTTGGCCCCCGCGATCCTCGTCGCGCTCGGCCTCGCCACCGCCTGCGGATCGAGCGACGGCGACGGCGGGGCGCTCGCGCTCGCCCCGCCCACCGCGGGCACGCTCCGATGGGATGCGACCGGGCCCTTCCGCATCAACCCCGGCTCGCGCCTCCTGCTTTCGCTGCGCGGTCCGAGCGGAGGAGAGCCGGCACGCGTTTGGCTCGACGGCGCCTACCTCGACGCCTCGCTCGACCGCGGCGTCGTCGACTTGGCGAGCGGCACGGCGACGGTCGCGCTGTCCGCGCCGAGCTCGGCGACGACGTTCGCCGTTCGCGCGCGACAAGGAGCGTCGACGACGCGAATCGAGATTGCGGTGACGCCGGAGGGCACCGCGACCCTGCAGGTAACGCCGACCTACGACGGGCCCCGCGAGGCGCCGTCGTTCGTGGCGAGCGTCTACGTCGGACGCTCGTGCGCATCGCTCACCGACGGGGCTCTGCCCGAGACCGACGGCAGCCCTCGCGCCGAAGGCCCCAAGGGCGAGACCTTGATCCTGCCCGCCGTTCCGGCCGGTGAGGCGATCGCGGTCCTCGTGCGAACGCGACGGTATGCGGCCGGTTGCGTCGACTTGGGCCCGCTCGAGGTCGATTCGGTGCACGCGCTCGACGTCACGCTCTACCGCCGTGACATCGACATGAACCAGACGTTCGACGCGTCGCTGTCGTTCGAGCTGACGAGCGACGAGCGGGCCGCGTACACGGCTGTACTGACCGGCGCGGTCGGACGGTTCTTGGATCACTTCCTACCGAGCAGCGCGACCGAGGCGGTGTGGCTGCTCGACGCGATGGTGGCGACCGCCGCCGAGACGTCGGCCGCTGCCGCCGCGGAGCTCGGGACCAAGCGAACGAGCGGCGGCTGGAACGCAAAGGCGGGCACGTGGCTCACGGCGCGACCGCCGAGCGTGCGGGCCCGGGCGAGCGCGCTGCTGACCGCCGGAATCGCGACGCCGCCCGCCCCGCTCGCGTTCACCATCGGTCCGCCCAACGCCGGCGTCGGGCGCGTCGCCCCGGTGAGCGTCGCCGGAGCGACCATCGACGGCGAGTGGATCGCGGCGCCCGCGCCGTTCGACTGGAGCGCCGACGCCGCCGACGTTCTTCGCCTCGAGGGCGTCTTCACGCTCCGCGTCGGCGCGCTCGTCGCGTTCGGCGCCGATCGCGCCGCGAGCCCGAAGCCCAGCGTGGCGGCCGCGCTCGCCGAGGCGGTCGACTGCGCGGGGCTCGCCGATGCGCTCGTCGGCGCGAGCGGCACGAGCTACTCCGGCTGCAACCGCGCTTGCACCACCGCGCTGTGCAGCGACGCGCTCGTCGCGCGCGTGCGCGCTGCCGCCGCCGCCACCGATCAGGACGGCGATCACCCGACGCTGGGCATCATCGCGTCGGCCAGCGCCACGCTCGGCGAGCGCGCCGAGATTCTCTCGTTCGAAGGGACCGCGCCGAGCACGTTCACGGCTGCGGCGGGCGCGACGCCCGTCGGGCTCCACGCCAAGCTCAAGGGCGCACCGCGGAAGTGAGCCGAGCGCGCGGTCGCTTCAGTCGACGACGATCGTCCGTAGCCCGATCATGCCGTACGCGGTCTGCCCCGGATATTGGCCGAGGACGCTGATGGCGTAGAGGCCCGGGCCCCGGCCGAGCGGCACGTCGATGCTGAATCGGTTTCCGGTCACGGTCACCGGGATCTCGGTCTTGAATCCCGCCGGCCAGTAGACTCGGTACGGCTCCGGAATCGCGTAAGAGCGCCGCTGATTGAGCTCGCGCACCGGAATCGGTTTCGGCGGATCGAGTCGCGCGATCCCCACGCCGCCGAATTTTGCCGGCGCGCGGATCTCTCCTTCGACGTGGATCGTCCCCCCAGCCTTCGCGCGCTTGGGGAGCGGCGTGTACGTCCCGTACGGGTCGACGAACTCGTGCGTGAGGCAAAGGCCGGGAAGCTCGGTCTCGGTCGCCTTGGCGAGGGCGATGCCGATCCCGACGCGCTTGTGGAACGGCTTGAGGATGTTCTTGCGATGGCCGTCGTTCGGCGGCGTCTCGTTGAAGAACATCGACTCGGCGCGGACCAGCGCCTCACGATCGACGAGCGGCGCCGGGTCGAGCTCGCGCGTCTTTTCGTCGGTCACGCACGACGCGTTCTCCATGACGAAGTCCGCGCCCCCCGCCTCGGTGTAGCGCTGCTCCGGAACCGAGCCGTCGCTGCCGAAGTGGCCGAGAAATCCGTGCGCCGCCATGTCCTCGGCGTGGCGCTGTCCGGCGCGCTCGGCCGCACCGTCGTCGAGCACCACGGGCGGAAGCCCCATCGAGGCGCGATCTTTGTTGATGAGCTCGAGCGTGAAGCGCCGCGCCTCCGCCACGGTGAGCTTGGCCTTGCTCTTCCCTTCCCCGCTCGCAGCGGGCTGGCTCTTCGTCGACGCGGCAGGTGCGACCGATGGGCCCTTCGCAGGCAGCGAAGGCGCGGGCGCCTCGGAGGGCGCCGGTGCGCTCGTTCGAGGTGAAGAGGCGCACCCGCCCGCGAGAAGCACGACGAGCCCGAGGAGGGCCAGAGAAGGCCGGTTTCGTGCGGAGAAGGACGCCATGCGAAGAGTGTCGCATCGGACACTTTCGCCGTCCAAACGACCGAGCGCGCGTGCTACGCATCGCTCTCGTGAGCCTCGTGAGCCTGGAAAATACCTGCGGCCAGCTCATCGTGGCCGGCTTCTCGGGGACGCGCCTGCCGGACACGATCCGCGGTGACCTCGCCCGCGGCGCGCTGGGCGGCATCATCCTCTTCAAGCGAAACCTCACGAGCGACGTACTCGCGGTGAGCGAGCTCACGCGCGCCGCCGCCGCCGCCGCGCGCGAGAGCGGGCTCGGACCGACGCTGATCGCGATCGATCAAGAGGGAGGACGCGTGGCGCGGCTCGGCGCGCCGGTCGTGCGCCTCCCGCCGATGCTCGAGCTCGGATCGCGGGGCGAGAGCCTCTTGGAAGAAGCGGGCGCGCTCCTCGGCGGAGATCTCCGCGCCCTCGGCTTCTCGACCGGCCTCTCCCCGGTGCTCGACGTCCACTCCAACCCGTCGAACCCGGTCATCGGAGACCGCGCCTTCGGCGAAACCGCCGGGCTCGCGACGGCGCGCGCCCTCGCCTTCGCGCGCGGCCTCCGGCGCGCGGGCGTGGCGGCCTGCGGGAAGCACTTCCCCGGCCACGGCGACACGGAGCGCGACTCGCACTTCGAGCTCCCGGTGGTTCGCCACGCCCGCGCCCGCCTCGACGCCGTGGAGCTCGCGACCTTCCGCGCCGCCGCGGCAGCCGGCTTCGACGCGTTCATGTCGGCCCATGTACTCTACACGGAGCTCGACGCCGCGGCGCCGGCGACGCTCTCGCCACGCATCGCGACCGAGATCCTCCGTGGCGAGCTCGGCTTCGGCGGCGTTCTCTTTTCGGACGATCTCGAGATGCGCGCGCTCGGCGCGCCGATCGAGGAGACGTCGGTGGCGGCGGTCCGCGCAGGGTGCGACGCTCTCCTCATCTGCTCCGACGAAGCGCGCGTCGCGCGCGCGCGCGAAGCCCTCGTGCGCGCGGCCGAGGCGAGCGCCGCGTTTCGAGCCCGTGTCGACGAGGCGGGCGCGCGGCTCTCGACCTTGCGGCGGCGGTACCCGCCGGAGTCGCTCGCCGAGAGCGCCCTGCGCGCCCACTTCGACGATCCGGGGAGACAAGCGCATATCCAGGCGCTCGCGGGAGGTGCAGCATGAGCGCGCGCTTCGCGATCCCCTGCGGGCGCCTCGTCACCGCCGACGGCGACGGCGTCGATGCACAGGACGACGCCGCGCTCGTGGTCGAGGGCGGCACGATCACGTGGATCGGCGCGGCCCGAGATCTCGGCAGCGACGTCGCTCGCCTCGTCGACGCGAGCGACGCCCTCGTCACGCCGGGCCTCGTCGACGCGCACACCCACGCGGCCTTCATGGGCTCGCGCCACGCCGAGTACGCCGTGCGCATGGCCGGCGGCGACTACGAGGCCATCGCAAAGGCAGGCGGAGGGATTCTCTCGACGCAGCGCGCGATCGTCGCCGCGTCGGAGCAAGAGATCGGCGCAGCGCTCGCGGCCCGTCTCCGCCGAATGGCTGCGCTCGGCGTCACGACCGTGGAGGTCAAGAGCGGCTACGGGCTCACGCACGACGAAGAGCTCAAGCAGCTGCGCGCGATTCGCGCCGTATCGGCCGCCAGCGATTTGCCGCGCGTCGTCCCCACCTTCCTCGGTCTCCACGCGCTCCCCAAGGGCCACGACCGTGAGGCGTTCGTGCGTCGCGTCGTCGAGGAGACGCTGCCGGCGGTCGCTGCCGGAGGCCTCGCGCGGTTCGTGGACGCCTACGTCGATCGCAACGCATTCCAGGTCAGCGAGGCCGAGGCGCTCGGCGCGCGGGCCAAGGCGCTCGGGCTCGGCGTCCGCCTCCACGTCGGGCAGTTCGCCGACGTCGGCGGCGCGGAGCTCGCGGCGCGACTCGGCGCCGCATCCGCCGATCACCTCGAACAGGTCGGCGATTCAGGCGCGCGCGCGATGGCGGAAGCCGGCACCGTCGCGATGCTGCTCCCCGTGGCGAGCTTCACCCTCGGGCAAGCCCCGCCACCGATCGCACGACTCCGCGACGCCGGTGTTGCGATCGCCGTCGCGAGCGACGCGAACCCCGGAACGGCGCCGACGGAGAGTCTGCCGCTTGCGCTCGCCCTCGCGGTTTGCCTCTACGGTCTCGGAATCGACGAAGCCGTGCGCGCGGTCACGTGCGTCGCGGCACGCTCGCTCGGGCGGCCCGACCTCGGACGATTGCGCGTCGGAGGGCCGGCAGATCTCGTCGTGTGGGATTTGCCGCACGAGGCCGCGCTCGCGCAGCCGTGGGGAACCGCCAAGACCCGCCTCGTCTTGCGAGACGGGGTCGCGCTTCATCGCGCGTAGCCGAGTCGATCGCTGAGCGCGGCGATCGCCTCGTCGGCGGCGGCGCGCCGCCGATCGGCCTCCTCGCGGAGCGCGATGGCGGCGACGTAGCGCGGCTCGGGCACGCGCCGCGCGATCGCGCGAAGGTCGTCGGCCGTGCCCCGCTCGACGAAGAACCCCGCGGCCTCGTCGAGCACGGGCGGCGCGATCGCGCCGGGGCTCGCGATGACGGCGCGCCAAGCCAGGAGCGCCTCTCGCTCGCGCCCCGCGCGCGCCTCGAAGCGCGCCCGGCGGTCGAGCGGCGCGGTCGGTCCGGCCTCGCGAAGCGCAGCCTCCTCCACACGAAGCGTGCGCACGAGCTCTCCCAGCGCCACCACGGCGTCGAGAGGCGCCCCCTCTCCGCGCGCGGTGTCCACTGCGCGCTCTGCGGCAGCGAAGTGGAGCGCGTGAAGCTCGGCGCGCGCGACGTCGAGCCACATGGCTCCGATCCCGGTGTACCGCTGGACGAGGGCGCGCCGGACGGTCACCGCTTCGTCGTACCTGCCGAGCGCGCCCAAGCTCGCCGCGACGTTGCCCGACGCGCGTCGCTCGGCCGGCCCCGGTGTCGACGCGAGGCGCTGGGCCGACGCGCTGTACGCCTCGAGCGCGGACGCATACGCCCCGGCGCGAAATGCCACGTTTCCGAGCTCGGTCACGGCGATGGGGCTCTCGAGCCCGATCTCACGGGTTGTCTGCGCCCAAAGCGAAAGTTCGTCGGCCCAGGTCGCGCTCCGCTGATGCACGAAGAAGCCGCCGACGACCGCGACGAGCGCGGCCACGCCGCCGAGGCCGCGCGCCAAACGCGGAGTCATGCGCGGAGCGAGCACGGCGATCGCCAGCGCGAGCCCGGCCATTGGAAAGTACATGAATCGATCCGCCGCCGAGACATTGACGGGGATCGCGATGAGGTGGACGACGAGGCCAATGGCCACCGCCGCGATCGCGAGCCCGACGACTGCGCCGGCTCGGGCTTCGTCGCGCACGCGCCGAACGACGAGCACGGCCGCGGCCACGAAGGCGACCAGCCCCACGGCGCCGAGCGCGGCGAACCCGAGCGACGGCGCGGTGACGAGGCCGATCTGAAGGCGCGGACGGAACGGGTCGAACGCCATCGCGACGTAGTGGCCGAGCGCCGTCGCCGCAGCCTGCACGCGCTCGCCAAGGCCGTGCAGCCCGTCGGGCGTCTCGTCGGCGGCGGTGATCGCGCCCCGCCGCAAGAGCCCGTAGCCGCCGAGCCCGAGCGCGAGCGGTGCGAGCTTCGTCGCGACCGCCCGGAGCGACTCCTCCGCGGGGCGACTCACGATCTCACCCAAGACGACGCCGATCACGACGGCCAGCGTCACTTCTTTCGCCAAGAGGCCCGCGACGAACGCGAGGGTGGCGACGACGACGCGCGCCGGAGAGCGCACGCGCCAGGGCCAGACGGCGAGCGCGCCGAACGACAGCACCGCCGCGAGCACGTCGGTCCGGCCCGAGATCCACGTGACCGCTTCGGTCAGGCGCGGGAGGAGCGCCCACGCGAGCGCGGCGGCGAACGCGCCGAGCGGCCGTGCCCCGAGCCGACGCGCCGCGACGAACAGGAGGAGCGCCGCGGCGATGTGGAGCACCACGTTCGTCAAATGAAACCCGGTGGGGTTCTCTCCGTGAAGGAGCCAATCGAGGCGATACGAGAGCGTCGTGATGGGCCGAAAGAACGCGCGCGGGATGTCGCTCTCGGGCCAGAAAGACCGCGTGAACGTATCGACGAGAGGCCGGCCCACGGTGACCGCCGGGTCACCGAGCACCACGGCGCGGTCGTCCCAGACGAAGCCGACGTCGAGCGCCTTCACGTACGGCACGGCGATGAGGAGCGGAAGGGCGAGCGCGAGGAGGCGTGGCGAGACGGCGGGTTCTTCGGCCTTGGACATGTCGCTACTCGATCACGGCATCTGCGGCGCCGAGCTCGGCATCGCGCTCGAAGGTCATGACGCGCACGTGCAACGTACCGCGCTCGCTCGCCGTCGTCGCGCATCCCGCCCACGCGCCGTTCGCACCGAAGTACACGTCCGGAACCCAGCTCTCGGCCCCCGACTGAGCGCGGAATCCGCACCACACGCGGTAGGGATGCATTCGTCGGGCCCCGCGGGTCGTCACGACGAGACGTTCGCCGGCGTGGAGCGCTCGGCGTCCGGCATCGCTCGAACGGACGCCCGCGTCGTCTGCGGCCGGCGCGGGCCCCACCTCGAGCCGCGTCAGCGCTGGAATGCGCTCGGCGACCGGCGTCGTGGGCGCGGCCTCGCCCGTGACGCGGAACGAGCGGGTCGCGAGCGGTGCGCTGCCGGCCGCGTCGTACACCGCGACGTTCCACGTTCCGGGCTCGTGCGGGAGCGGATCTTGGAGGGGCGCCACGAGTCGAATGACCTCGTCGCCAAGGCTCGCCTGCCCGACGAAGCGCCGCCCACTTGGTGCGATCCATTCGAAGCGGAGCGGCCGCTCCTTGTCGAACGGGACCCATCGCGTCCAGAGCACGATCTTTTCGAGCGGGTGCACCGCGTCGCGCGGGACGAACGTCCCGTCATCTCGCTCGGCGCCGACCGCCGCAAGCTTGAGCCCCGGCGCGCGAAGGTCGGCCACCTTCACGCCGGCATCCTCTTCGAGCGTCGGCGCGCCGCCGAGGCGTCGCACGAGCTCCGCCTCCGTGGCCATCGTCCAGCTCGCGCACAAGCGGTCGTAGAGCTCCACGCGGTCCGGGTGCGCGGAGGCCACGTTTCGGAGCTCGTCGGGATCGCTCTCGAGATCGTAGAGCTCGGGAGACTTCTCCCCGGCGATGCGCGCGATGAACTTCCACGCTCCGTCGCGGAGCCCCCAAGCCGCCGGATGGGCGTTCTTGTGGAAGTAGACGATGCGCGGAGCGTACGCGTCGGCGAAGAGATCTTGCCCGAGAACGTCCTCGGGCGGGAGCCCGGCCGCGGCGAGGATGGTGGGCATGACGTCGCCCACCGTGCCGATGCGGTGCGACCGTGACGGAGGGACCGCGGCCCCGGGCGCCGACACGAGCAAGAACGTGCGGACGTTCTCGTCGTAAAGCGCGCGCTTGTGCACCACGTTTCCTGGATGCAGATCGCCGAACGCCTCCCCGTGGTCACCGGTGACGACGATCAGCGTGCGATCCAGCACGCCCCGCTTACGGAGATCGTCGACGAGGCGCCCGAGCACGAGATCGGTGTACGCGATCGCGCTCTCGTACTTGGCGCGCGGCTCGTCGCCCGGAACGGGATGCACGAACGAAGCCGGCGTGTCGTAAGGGTGGTGGCTCGAAATGGTGAGAAACTGCATCCAAAACGGAGCCTGTCCCTCGTCGAGCCACGCCGTCGCGAGACCGCGCACGGCGTCTTCGTCGCCGCCATACGACGACACGCGCGAGGCGCGCGCGAAGTCCGCCGGTGCTGTCGCGAAGTCGAAGAGGCGGTCGTAGCCGAGCCCTTCGTAGAAGCGGCCGAGGTTCTCCACGTCGAGCCGACCGGCGGAGAAGAGCGCCGTCCGATAACCGGCGCGACGGAACGCACCGACCATGGTCGGGCCGCGGTACGGGCGCGCCGTCTGGTCGAGGATGCTCCCCCAAGTGACCGTGGGCCCACCGGTGGCGAGCGGCACGTGCGTCCGCAGGGTGCTCGGGAAGACGTCGTACACGGTGTCGAAGAGCGCGCCGTGCTCCGCGAGGCTCTTCAACGTCGGCGCGAGCCGCGCGCCGTCGGGGCCGTCCAAAAGGCGACTCACGGCACGCGCACCCACCGACTCGAGGATCACGAAGAGCACGTTCGGCGGACGCGGGATCGCACGGAGCGCGGAGAAGCTGGCGCGCAGGCGTGCCGTCTCGGCGGCGTCCTCGCGATAGCGACCGAAACGGAGATCGAAGATCCGAGTCTCGGTGGCCACCGCATTCGGCGCCGCCCGATCGAGCCCGACGAGATCGCGCGCCAGCGTCACGAATGGATCGCGCCCCAGCGACGCATCCCGCGGCGCGAACGCGCCCACGGCGCCGGCGACCGCGAGCATGAGCAGCGTGGCGGCCCACGTTCTGCGCCCCGGCGCGGGCGACTCCGCGCGCCCGAGGCGGTGGTAGAGCGCCGCGGCGGCGACGGCAGCGAGCGCGAGGTTCAGAATCACCCAGCGGTCCACCCCGGCCATGACGGACGCCGAGATGCCTCCCGCGGTCGAGATGGAACCCTCGTAGAGCGACGGACGAAGGTGGTCGCCGAAGAAGCGATACGCGATGGGATCGATCGCCAAATACAGGTTGGTGACGGTGATGATCGCCACGTACGCCGCGCGAGCGACCACGCCCCGCGGCCACACCAAGAAGAGCGCCCCGAGAGCGCCTCCCACGAGGAGCGTCCCCGGTTGACCGAGCATCGTCGCCGCGAGCGGCGGACGCGTCCCCGCGAGGCCCCACCAGGCCTCGAGCTGGATCAAGCACACGAAGGCGACGTGCAGCGCGAGCACCAGGAGCGCGCCCGAAGCACGCGACGCGCGGCTCATGGGCCACCTGCCGTCGGCCCCTCGCGCCGCGTCCAAGCGAGCCGCAAGGCCGCGCCGACGAGCCCGCTCAGGTACCAGAAGGCCCGATAGAGAAGCGACACGCCGAGCGCGATCTGGGCCGAGAGCCCAGCGAAGCCGAAGAAGAACACGAAGGCGGCGTCGCTCGTCCCCCAGCCGCCCGGAAGGAGCGGCACCGCCGCGACCATGAACGCCATCGCCGCGCCGAGCACCACCCAGCGGGGCTCCGTCGGCACGCCGCCCAGCACCGAGACGAGCCCACGAATCACGATGAACTGGGTGACGCTCACGACGACGCTCGCGGCCGTCGCTCGCAAGATCGTCGCGATCGCCTTCGGATCGTTCAAGTAGAGGACCGGCTCACGTGCGATGCGCGCGAGCGGCCCTTCCGTGAGGAAGCGCGCGACGGGAGGGGCGCGAACGATGACGAGCCCCACCGCGAGCCCGACCGGGAAGGCCGCGAGGGTGATCGCCACGCCCTTTCCGATCGCGGCGAACGCCGCGCCCGTCGAGAGCGCCATCACCCCGGCGACCGACGCCAAGGTCACGAGACCGATGACGCGATCGAGGAGCACCGACGCGACGACCGTGGAGAGCGGCACGCCCTTCCCCACCATCGCGCCGATGCGGAGCGCATCGCCCGCGACGCTCCCCGGGAGAATGATCCCACCGGCCTGCGCCTCGAGCGTGACACGCCACGTGTAGCGGCGCGAGATGCGCAGCCGCGCGAGGAGGAGCAGCTCGCGCCAGCGGAGGGCCCAGGCGAACGTGCCGAGAAAGTAGAGCGCCAGCATGCCGAGGAAGCCGACCGGCCGCTCTTTTGCGCGTCCGAGGATGCTCGCGAGCCCCACCTCGCAGGAGAGCGCGGCGCAGCGGTCGGGAGCGAACACGAGCGACGGCTCACCCACGCGCTCCAACCGACAGCCCGCCCCGTCGTCGACGCGGACGAGCTTCGCGCCCGAAGTCGGCTCGATGCAGCGATCCCGAATGGGAACCACGACGGCGACGAAGGCTGCGGCCGCACCGGCGAGCAAGATCGCGAACGCGCGCTTCATCAGCGCGGCCTTCGGCTTCGCCGGCGGTGAGCTGCGCGACGCGTTGTCTTCGGTCATCCGATGGCCCGACGGAGGCGCGCGATCCCTTCCGAGAGGCGCGCCGGCGGCACGGCCGTGAAGCAGAGACGCGCCCAGCTGGCGTACGCGTCGCCGAACGCTTCACCGGGCGTGAGGAGCACGCCTTCGTCGATCGCGCGCTCCATGACGCGGCTGAGCGGTCGGCCCGCGAGGACCGGCGAAAAGTCGAGGAACAAGTACGCGCCGCCTTCCGGAGAGAACCAACGGAGCCCAGAGCCCCCGAGCGCCGCTTCGGCGAGGTCGCGCGCCGCGAGGTAGCGCGCGCGCGTGTCGGCCGCGAACTCTCGGTCCGCGGCGAGCGCCGCGCACGCCGCGCGCTGCATGGCCACCGGCACGTTGAAGACCGTGTGCACCGACACGCGGCGCGCCGCCGCGATCACCTCCGGCGCGGCCACGACGCAGCCGATCCGCGCCCCCGCCATCGCGTGGCTCTTCGACATCGAGTACGCGCTGATGGTTCGCGCGGCGGCGCCCGGGAGAGACGCCGTGGACACGTGCTCGCCGCCATAGACCCAGTCGGCGTACGCCTCATCCGACACGATCCAGAGATCGTGCCGCGCGGCGAACTCCACGACCTCCGAGAGCTCGTCGCGCCGCCACACCTTCCCGTCGGGGTTGTTCGGCGTAATGATGTAGATTGCACGCGTCTCGGGCGTACGCGCGGCCTCGAGGACGGCCGCCACGTCGAGCGAGGGATCGGCGTAGAGCCGGTCGGTGAGCGGGACCTCGACGGCGCGCGCGCCCGTGCCCACGATGACCCCGTGCGCGAGCGGCCAGTACGGCGCTACGAGGAGCACGTCGTCCCCCTCCCCGACGATGGCGCGGAGGGCGCACGCGAGCGCGTGCGTCGCGCCCGCACCGACGAGGATCTCGCGCTCCGGGTCCACGCTCGCAGGCCCGTGCCCGAGCCGCGTCAATCGCTCCGCGAGCGCGCGCCGAAGATCCGAGAGCGCAGCGGTGGCCCCGTACGCGCCGAGCACGACGGGGTCTTGCCACGTGGCGCCGACGTCCGGCGGCGCGACGCACGTGTCGCCGATGTGGAGGCCGACCAGATCGCGACCCGCCGCCGCGACCGCGTCGATGCGGGCCTGGAGGTCGGCGAAGACGCCAGGCCGCATGGCGCGGACCGCGCTGGTGAGCGGGCGCGTCACGCGTCGGCCTTTCCGAGCGCGGCGGGCGGCCGAGCCCACGCGCGCCCACGCGCGCCGGCCGTCGCAAGCACCACCAGCGTCACGACGTAGGGGATCATCTGGACGAGATCGTGCGGCACCTTGGCACGATCTTGCAGGACCACCTGGAGCGCGTCGAGCGCCGCGAACGCGAGGCACGCCAGGGCCGCGCGCCCGGGCCGCCAACCGGAGAGGACGACCGCCGCGAGAGCGATGAAGCCGCGGCCCCCGCTCATTCCGGACTGAAATTGGTGCTGATCGAACGAGAGCGCGACGCCGCCGACCGCGCAGACGGCCGCGCCGAGCACCACCGCGGCGATGCGCACGCGCGCGACCGGGACGCCGGCCGCCTCGAGCGCGCGCGGATTCTCGCCGGCCGCGCGCACGCGGAGACCGAAGGGCGTCCGCGCGAGGAGAAACCCTACCAGGGCCGCGCAAGCGACCGCGAGCCACAAGAGCGGATCGGTGAGGGTGACGACTAGCAGCGACTGCCCGTCGCCGAAGCGGAAGCCCGGGATCGCCGGCGAGTTCGAGCTCGACCGATAGAGCGCGCGCAAGACGAAGCGCGTCCCGCCGGCGGCGAGGAGGTTGAGGGCGATGCCGCTCAAGATCGCGTCGACGCGGCCGCGCACTGAGGGCGATGCCGCTCAAGATCGCGTCGACGCGGCCGCGCACGACGAGCAGGGCGTGGAGGAGCCCCATCGACGCGCCCACCAGGATCCCGACCGCGAGGCCCACGATCGGGCTTCCGCTCGACACGTGCGCGACGACCGCGGCGAGGCCGCTCGCGAGAAGAATGCCCTCGAGGGCGATGTTCACGACGCCGCTCCGCTCGCTGAGCACACCGCCCGTCGCCGCGCACACGTACGGAACCGCCGTGCGCAGGGCTTCGGAGACGACCGTGAGGGCGAGACTGCTCATGCCGCCCCTCCCGTCGAGGCCGGCGCATCGGCCGGCCGTCGCGCCTCGCGGAACCAGCGACGGACAGCCGGGTCCGCCGCTCCGACGACGAGGATGACGATCGCTTGGAGCACGTCCATGAGCTCCATCGGCACGCGCGCGTTCAAGACGAGCCCGCCCTGCTGGAGCGTGCCGAAGAGGAGCGCCGCGCACGCGAGCCCGAAGAAGCTTTCGCGGCCGAGGAGCGCGACGGCGATGCCGGTGAAGCCGGCGCCCGCGCCGAGGCCGGCCTCGTAACCGCCCTTGAAGCCGAGCACGGTGGCGCTCGCGGCGAGGCCCGCGATGCCGCCGGCGACGACGAGGGCCTGGAAGCGGCGGCGAGCAACGGGGATGCGCTCGGCCGCCGCCGCGTCGGGACCGTTCGCGACCAGGAAGAGCTCGCGACCGAATCGCGAGCGATGGAACGAAAGCACGACGAGCGCGAGAACCGAAAGCGCCACCATGAGGCTCACGCTGACCGCGCTCCCGTGCAACGCGGGGAACCACCGATCGAGGCGCGGCAAGCGCGCCGAAGCCGCGACGTCGGCCGTGCGCACCGTCGCCTTTTGGGCGAGCCCGGCGGCGAGCGCGAAGGTGATGCCCGCGTCGGCAACGCGATTCAAGAGGATGGTCGAGATGACCTCGTGCACCCCGTAACGTGCGCGAAGCGCGGCCGCCGGCGCGGCCCAAGCGCCGCCCGCGACCGCCGCGGCGACGAGGACACAAGGCACCGCGACGAAGGGGCTCAGCCCACCGACGTGCGCGCCCACGAGCGCGGCGACGAGGGCCCCCACCGCCATCTGCGACTCGGCGCCGATGTTGAATAGGCCTGCGCGGAGCGCGAACGAGACGCTCAGCCCCGAGAAGAGGAGCGGCGTCGCCTTGTAGAGGACCTGTCCCACGCCATAGGGCGTGCCCCACGTTCCGCGTAGGAGCAGCGCGATGAGCTCGCGGGGCGACTCGCCGAACGCGATGACGAGCGCGTCGAAGAAGAGCCACACGAGGACGCCGGCTACGGCGACGACGAGCGCGCGCTCACGAAGGCTCACGGCTCGACCTCCAACGCCGGCTCGACCGCGGCGCCCCGCTCGGCTCCGAGCATGTGCTCCCCGAAGGTGACGTCGGCCGTCGCCGGCGGCAAGTCGGCGACGATTCGCCCGCGGGAGATGACGAGCACGCGGTGGCAAAGGCTGCGGAGCTCGTCGAGGTCTGCGCTCTGCACGAGGACTCCGACGCCTCGCGCCGCGACGACGTCGCGGACGCGATCGTGAATGGTTCGCGCGGCGCCGAGGTCGACGCCGCGCGTCGGGTGCGCGAGGACGAGGACGCGCGCCGCGGACGCGCCCGACGTGCGCGCGAGCGCGCGCGTGACGACGACCTTCTGCTGATTGCCTCCGGAGAGCTCGCCCGCCGGTTTGTCGAGCCCGGTGGGCACGACGCCCACGAGATCGCGCCTCCGCTCCGCCTCGGCGCGCATCGCGGACGGCGAGAGCCATCCCGCGCGCGAAAACGAGCCGAGCTCGCCCAAGAGGAGGTTGTCCTCGAGGCTCGCGCCGAGCACCAAGCCTTCGACCTGCCGATCGCCGAACACGACCGCCGGGCGGCCGCCGGGAGACTCGAAGCTCCCCGCTTCGGGCGTGAGGACGCCGCCCAAGATCCCCACGAGCTCGTCCTGACCGTTTCCTTCGACGCCCGCGAGGCCCACGATCTCGCCGGCGCGGACCTCGAACGACACGTTGCGGAGCGCCCCGAGCGCGAGCCCGGAAGCGCGGAGGACCACGTCGGACGAGGGCTCGGGCAGCGGAGACGGCGCAGGCGGCGGCTC
>JBGAJR010000046.1:0-72600 GCA_044224815.1 Polyangiaceae bacterium | reverse complement strand
ACCCCGAACTACGCTGCCACCTCAGAGGTACGACCCGAAACAGACCCCGAGAGAACTCGTCGCTTCGCTCCGATCGCCATCCTCCGTGCTCGGTGATCGCGATGCGCCGATTTTGCTGATCGCCATCGGCGGGACGCGCACGCAGATCGAACGAATGGCAGCTGACCTCCTGGACGAAGAGGAGGACCCCGTCGACCCCATTGATGTGACGACTCACGTTCTTGCGACGCTGCCATCGTTCGGCCCACTGGTGGATCTCCTCGCGGCTCGATCGTGGGCTGTCGTTGTCGCGCCGGAGGATGAGCACTTCGTCTGCAGCGACGATCCGGTGGTCCTTCTGCCGACCGGCACGAGATCGCCGAACACTCCGCGCGGGTTCGGTAACGCAGATGCGCACGTCTTCATGCCCGTCGGGTACCGCCACGGACTTTACGGAACGTGGCCTAGACGTGGCTGTCCGCCGACGTGGGGCGTCCACCACCTCGATGCACGCGAGGTGTCGCCGGTGAACACGATTGTGGTGCTGTCTGCACGCAAGTTCGTGGCATCGGCGGAGCAACGGTTCTCCTACTGGCTGAACACCGGCATTCAAGACCGCGACGCGTACATCGAGCTGGTGAAGAATCGGCCGCTAGCCGTGGCTGCCGAGATCGAACGCACGCGCGGGGAGTAGCCGCTAGAACCCGCGCACCGGGACATTGATGGACCTGCGTTGCCTGGTGTACTGAAGCTCGATCGACTCCTCGGATCGCTTCGGCGATGACCAGCCCGGCACTGCTGGCAAACACGCTTCGAGCAAGCGGGCCGCACTGCCGGGAGGTACGCCCGCTGCCTCATCGATGTCTGCGAACAACGCCAGGCCGTTCGGCGACGGACTCAGCCATGCACTTCGCTCCCGCAGGTACTGTTCAAGGCGCATCTTGATCGCGTCGTCGGACATGGTCGTCGAGGGCGCACTCTTCCCGGGCTTCACTTTCTGCGCCGGTCGCGTCGGAGTCTCCACGGTGAGGTTCCCGCTCGTGTGCCAGTCGGCCCCATCGCTATTCACCGCGCAACCGATGGCCTTCAGGCGACCGGCGAGCTTGTGCCGCTCTGGAATGCTGCCAGTACCCATGCGCACGTAGTTCACGCCGTCGAAGTCGGAAGGCATCCTTGCGGGCCCGAACATGACCAAGATGGTGCTGGTCCTCTTGACTCCGAACGCCCAGCCCGCCTCAAGAATGACGTTCGCGCGTGGCTGCCATCGAGCCTTGTCCGTGTCCTCGTCGTGAAGGGTCTCGAGGCCAGCTGCTAGTTCCGCATACTCATCGGGCGTGCACAGCACCACGACGGCCTGGGCGGTCGTGATTGACTGGCGAACGACGTCCGCGTTGGTCGGAGATCCACCAAGGCGCGCCGCTTCTACGTCAAACTCCAGGGGCTCGAGGTGGAGCGCTCGTAGGAAGTCATGCATCCCAGCGTGCACGGGGGCGCGACCATGCACGACGAACACCTTTCTTGGATCGACAGGTTCGGGCTTGGCGCCGCCTAGCGGGACGATGTCAGTGAGTTCCTTCACACCATCGAGAAAGTGGAGAAGTTGCGCCTTCGCATTGGTCGCGATGCTTTGGTTAGCGCGTGCGTTCTCGGCGTCGACCTCAGCGAAATTGTCGTGAGGGTTCCCGTAGAGGTCCGTGCCCGCGACGTACGCGCCGCCGATCGACCAGCTTGGCTCGGCCAGCTTGTCGAAGTGTTCGAGGTGTTCGGCAAAGTGCGCCCTGATCAGGGGTCTGGTTTTGGCCACCCAACGCTTCGCTTGCTCCCAAGGGTAGGGTTCGATGCCTTCAAGGTCTTTGATCGCGCGTTCGAGCGCAGTGCGTGCATCGCTCACGGGGCCACGCTACGTCACGATCACCGAGCGTCAAGGCCCGTCGCTCCGGATCCCATCGCACGCCGGAGGGCGCTGCTTTGCCAGCACCGCCTTGATGAGGGGAGCGGCGGACGCTTCCCTCAAGCTCCCCACCCGGGAAGGGAGCAACCCGTCTTCGTTCTCTCGTTCGTTTCCCGCCCCGTCCAATCCCATTCCCTGTTGCCCGTTGCCTGTTGCCTGTTTCTCTCTCCCCTCTGGCCGACCTAGACACACACTCTCCCGTCTGCTACATCGCGCGCGCTTCCTCCTCCCACTGGCCACGGGCCAAGAGGGGGTAAGACGAGGCGTGCTGAAGCGTCTGCGCTAAGTCAGACGGCCAACCCCTCGAGATCGCGGGCCTTCCGCGTTCCTCGGGCAGACTGAAAGCACCCGCCCACGGATCGCGAAGGGCTCCCACTCGGAGAGGTCCTTTGATGAAATCCGCGTTTCGAACCCTGGAGCGCTTCATGCTGCCCCTTTGGGCTGCGCTCCTGACGATGCTCTTCGCCGTCCCGGCGTGGGCCGGCGAGGGTGGCGCTTCCGCCCCCGCGCACCACGGCGGCGGTGAGGCCAGCCTCATCGTCCCGAACCTCAGCGATCCGACGATCGCGAAGTTCCTCGGCGGGATGCCCGGCTCCTCGCTCCTCTATATGGGCCTCGGCGTCTGTGCGCTCGGCATCGTGTTCGGTCTCGTCATCTTCATGCAGCTGAAGAACGCGCCCGTGCACAAGTCGATGCTCGAGATCAGCGAGCTCATCTACGAGACGTGCAAGACGTACCTCGCGACGCAGATGAAGTTCATTCTTCTGCTCGAGGTCTTCATCGGCGCGATCATCGTCGTCTACTTCGGTGCCATCGAGCACATGGAAGTGGGCCGCGTCGCCATCATCCTCGTCTTCAGCCTCGTCGGCATCGCCGGCTCGTCGGCGGTCGCTTGGTTCGGCATCCGCGTGAACACCTTCGCGAACTCGCGCACGGCGTTCGGCGCGCTCGCCGGCAAGCCCTTCCCGACGTACGCGATCCCGCTGAAGGCCGGCATGAGCATCGGCATGCTGCTCATCAGCGTCGAGCTCCTCATCATGCTCGGCATCCTCCTCTTCATCCCCGGTGACTACGCCGGCCCCTGCTTCATCGGCTTCGCCATCGGCGAGTCGCTCGGCGCCTCGGCCCTCCGCATCGCCGGCGGCATCTTCACGAAGATCGCCGACATCGGGTCGGACCTCATGAAGATCGTCTTCAAGATCAAGGAAGACGACGCGCGTAACCCGGGCGTCATCGCCGACTGCACCGGCGACAACGCGGGTGACTCGGTCGGCCCGTCGGCCGACGGCTTCGAGACCTACGGCGTCACCGGCGTCGCGCTCATCAGCTTCATCCTCCTCGCCGTCAAGAACCCCGACGGCTCGGCGAACCTCCCGGTTCAGGTCCAGCTCCTCGTCTGGATCTTCGCGATGCGCATCGTCATGGTGCTCGCCAGCGCGGTCGCCTACTTCATCAACGACGTCCTCGCGAAGGGCAAGTACCAGACCGCCGACAAGATGAACTTCGAGGCGCCCCTCACGATGCTCGTGTGGATCACCTCGATCATCTCCGTCGGGCTCACGTTCGTCGTGTCGAAGTCGCTCATCGGCGACCTCGCGGGCGACCCGACGCTCTGGTGGAAGCTCTCGCTCATCATCACGTGCGGCACGCTCGCCGGCGCGATCATCCCCGAGCTCATCAAGGTCTTCACCTCGACCGAGTCGGCCCACGTCCGCGAGGTCGTGACGTCGTCGCGCGAGGGCGGCCCGTCGCTCAACATCCTCTCCGGTCTCACGGCCGGTAACTTCAGCGCCTACTGGATGGGCGTCATCCTCGTCGTCCTCATGGGCGCGGCGTGGCTCATCAGCATGCAGGGCCTCGGCGTCCTCATGACGGTCGGCAAGATCGACGCGTCGGCCGTCTTCGCCTTCGGCCTCGTGGCCTTCGGCTTCCTCGGCATGGGTCCGGTCACCATCGCGGTCGACTCCTACGGTCCGGTCACGGACAACGCGCAGTCGGTGTTCGAGCTCTCGACCATCGAGAACATCCCGGGCGTGAAGGAAGAGATCAAGAAGGACTTCGGCATCGACGTGAACTTCGAGAAGGCCAAGCACTTCCTCGAGGAGAACGACGGCGCGGGCAACACCTTCAAGGCCACCGCGAAGCCGGTGCTCATCGGCACCGCCGTCGTCGGCGCCACCACGATGATCTTCAGCATCATCGTCGTCCTCACCGACGGCCTCACCAACACGGACAAGATGGCGAAGCTCTCGCTTCTCCACCCGCCCTTCCTCCTCGGCCTCATCGCCGGCGGCGCCATGATCTACTGGTTCACCGGCGCGTCGACCCAGGCCGTCACGACCGGCGCCTACCGCGCCGTCGAGTTCATCAAGGCCAACATCAAGCTCGAAGGCGTCGAGAAGGCCTCGATCACCGACTCCAAGAAGGTCGTCGAGATCTGCACGCAGTACGCGCAAAAGGGGATGTTCAACATCTTCCTCACCGTGTTCTTCGGCACGCTCGCCTTCGCTTGCGTCGAGTCGTACTTCTTCATCGGGTACCTCATCTCGATCGCGCTCTTCGGCCTCTTCCAGGCCCTCTTCATGGCCAACGCCGGCGGCGCTTGGGACAACGCGAAGAAGGTCGTCGAGGTCGAGCTCAAGGCGAAGGGCACGGCCCTCCACGATGCGACCGTCGTCGGTGACACCGTCGGCGATCCATTCAAGGACACGTCGTCGGTCGCCATGAACCCGGTCATCAAGTTCACGACGCTCTTCGGCCTCCTCGCCGTCGAGCTCGCCGAGCAGATCCCGGGCCAGCGCATCTACCTCGCGCTCGCGTTCTTCCTCGTCTCCGTCGTCTTCGTGTACCGCTCCTTCTACGGGATGCGCATCGAGAGCGGCGTCAAGACCGAGGGGCAGGCGGCGGCCACTCCGGCGGAGTGACCTCGAAGCACCGCGAGGCCGAGCGATCGGCCTCGTGACCCACGAAGCGGGGATCGCGCGCGAGCGCGGTCCCCGTTCGTCATTTGGGCGGACCGAATTCGGTCGGGAATGGCTTCGTGAGGGCGCGGGTTGCTCGTGGGATGAGCCGTCACTTCCTCACGTCGGTCGCCAGCGCTGCGGCCGTGGTGCTCACGGCCCGCGCCTCCTTCGCCGATCACTACCGCGTCCCGTCGGGCTCGATGGAGCCCACCATCCACGTGGGCGATCGCGTGGTGGTTTCGAAGATCGCTTACGGTCTGCGGGTGCCGCTGACCACCCGCTGGCTGGCGCACGGGGACGGACCGGCGCGCGGCGACATGGTCGTCCTCGATCTCGACGATCCCGAGTCGCCCGACGTCCTCTTGAAGCGGGTCGTGGCGGTCGCGGGCGACCTCGTCGAGGTGCGCGACGGCGCCGTCTTCATCGACGGACAGCGCGCCCGCGAGCCTTTCGCGTCGGTCGCTGCCGGCTCTGGCCCTGATTTTCCGCCGACGCGCGTCCCCGCGGAACAGGTGCTCGTGCTCGGCGACAATCGTGGCAACAGTCGCGACGGGCGTGCTTTCGGCTTCGTCGATCGGCGTCGCGTCTTGGGGCGCGTCGAGACGGTCTTGCACGGCCTGCCCTGACTGCGGCGTTTGCGCCGCCCGAGTCGAGGCGACGCGCGTGGTAGAACGACGTCATGCCTTGGGTCCCCACCGCAGAGGACACGCCCTACGCGCGGCTCGGAGGTCGTGACGCGGTCATCGCGCTCGCGCAAACGTTCTACGACGTCATGGAACGCGACGAGGTCGCGCTCGCGCGCCTCCACCCGCTCGACGCCGACGGCCGCATCGTGCGCGAGGCGCGCGACCGCTTCGCCCTCTTCCTCGTCGGTTGGCTCGGCGGTCCTCAAGACTACGTGGCGGCCCATGGGCATCCGCGCCTCCGCATGCGGCACGGGCGGGTGCGCGTAGACATCGCCATGCGCGACGCGTGGGTGCGCTGCATGCGCGCGGCGATGGAAGCCGAGGGTGTGGACCCCGACGTCCGCGCGTACCTCGACGCGCGCTTCGCCGAGGTGGCCGACTTCATGCGCAACGCCGAGGGTTGAAACGCGGCGCTCGAGCGCGGGCCCGCGCTTTCGGGCGCGCCAGTTAATCTCCGCTCTTCGTGACGTTGCGCGATCGAGACGGTACCACCGCATGGGCATGTCACCGCTTTGCGACGCTCGAGCGCGCGTCGCGAGGCTTGCTCTCGCCTAGATCCACGCGGGTTTGCGCGCGAGGCGGGCGCTCCGATCACGCGCCCGCGAACATGGAAAGTTCCTGGAAACGTGCCATTGACGCGCTAAGACATCGCCGGTACTTGGGCCCGGTTTCATGGGGATTTCGGGGGCTTCGGGAGGCATACGCTTGCGACGTTCGAAGGCCATTGGCGCATCGTTCATCCTGCTCTCGCTGAGCGCTACGGGCGTGTGGGCAGGCTGCGGCTCCGAGTCGTCCGAGTTCGGCACGACGCGTGTGCCCGAGGGTGGACCCACCGCGACGGCCACCACGACGCCGCCCGAGTTCGGCGATGACGCCGCGCCCAAGCCCAACTGCGACAACCTGAAGTGCCTTCAGGTCAAGTGCGACCAGGCCGGCACGTACACGACGCTCAGCGGCACGGTCACCGCGCCCAACGGGACGCTGCCGCTCTACAACGCGATCGTCTACGTCCCCAACAAGCCCCTCGATCCGGTGCCGGAAGGCGCGTCGTGCGATCGCTGCGGCAACGTGTCCGGCGATCCGGTGGTGGCGACGATCACCGACACGCACGGGCGCTTCGTCTTGAAGAACGTTCCGGTCGGTGACGACATCCCCGTCGTCATCCAGGTCGGCAAGTGGCGGCGTGAGCTCAAGGTCCACACCGACAAGTGCGTCGACAATCCGATCACCGACATCAACCTGACGCGCCTCCCCAAGAACTCGAGCGAAGGGCACATCCCCAAGATCGCCGTCACCACGGGCTGGTGCGATCAGCTCGCGTGCTTGCTCCCCAAGCTCGGCGTCGAGGCGAGCGAGTACTCGCTCGATCACAACCAGGGTCGCCTCCACGTTTATCGTGGGAGCGCGGCGCGCCCGCTCAACGGTGACGCCGGGACGCCGGCGCCTGCGCCGAGTGGAACGCCCGACGCGCAGCCGTTCTGGAGCGACGTCAATCAGCTGAAGACGTACGACATGCTTCTCCTCTCGTGCGAGTGCGGCGAGCACAACGAGACGAAGCCGGCGGCGGCGATGCAGGCCGTTTACGACTACGCGAGCGCGGGCGGCCGCGTGTTCGCTTCGCACTTCCACTACACGTGGTTCCAGAACGGACCGGCCGAGCTGAAGAGCGTGGCGCAGTGGTTCGGCAAGAGCTCGAACCCGGAGAACCCGCCGGGGCCGTTCATGATCGACCAGTCGTTCCCCAAGGGAAAGGCGCTGGCCGACTGGCTCACCGTCGTGCAAGCGTCGACGACGGCCGGCGAGATGCCGATCTCGCAGCCGCGAGAGAACGTCGGCGGCGTGACGTCGACGTCGGCGCAGCGCTGGGTCTACGCAAAGAAGTGGGCCGCGTATCCGGTCATTCAGGATCCCGTCATCCCGGAAGCGACCAAGTACCTCACCGTGAACGCGCCGGTCGGCAAGTCGTGGGACCAGCAGTGCGGCAAGGCCACCTTCGCGGACATGCACCTCTACGCCGGTGACGAGCAGCCGCTCCCCGGCATCCCCGACGATCAGTTCCCCACCACGTGCTCGACCACGCTGACGCCGGAAGAGAAGGCGCTCGCGTTCTTGTTCTTCGATCTCTCGTCTTGTGTGCAGGACGAGAAAGAAGAGCCGCAGCCGCCGGTCAAATGAGCGAGACCGACGGCGCGCCGCCCGCTTCACCCGAAGCCGACGATCCGGAGCTTCGCGCCGCCAAAGAGCTGCACGAAAAGATCCAAGGGACGCGCAAGCGCGCGTCGTTCACCAGCCTGGCCGTCGGCATCGTGAGCGGCATCGTGCTCGCCGCGGCGGGGCAGGGGTTCTTGGCCGACCACCTGGGGGCGCGCATCGGCACGCTCGCGCTCGTCGTCGTGTTCTTCGCGCCGCTCCTCTGCGCGCTGAAGCTCGCCGAGAAGATCGCCGACGCCGCCGTACGACGACAGATCGGCGGATGGATCACCACGCTCGCGAAGACGCACGGCGTGTCCGAGGCCACGCTCGAAGACCACGCGCGGATCGCCGGCGCCAAGGACGCGTGACGCGTCACGCGTCGCGCCGCGCAGTCAACGGCCGATGCGATCGAGCCACGCGCGGAGGCGCGTCGTGAGGTCGGCCTCCGTCTCGGCGACGAAGAGCACGCGCTGGTAGTCCGTGGGATCGAACGGCGTCCGGCTGATCACGTCGAGGTCGAAGACCCGCTTCTCGGCTTCCGCTTCGAATCGCCCGAGCTCGCCGAACGACGACAAGAGGCCGGCGCCGACCACCCGATAGTCACTGGGACGCCCCACGACTCCGAACTCGAGCGTGTACCAATAGACGCGGATGAGCGCTTCGATCTCCGCGGGTGAGGCGCGTCGCGTCGCTTCGCCGAACGCGCGGTTGAGGCCAGCGTAGGTTTCGTCGGCGAGGAGCGCAGCGTGACCGATGAGCTCGTGGAGCACGTCCGGCTCGGGCGTGTACAAGGGCGCGCTGTGGTGACGAACGTACTGCGTCGCGAAGAAGACGCCGTCCGCCAGCGCGCCCATGAACTCCGCGGGGGAGGCGAGTCCGGCCACCGGCGCGAGACGGAATCCGGTGCGCGGGGCGAGTCGTTCGTTGACGTGATCGAACGAGGGGATCGCGTCGTCGGGGAAGTCGACCGTCACGAGCCCGGCCTCGAACGCCGCGCACGCGAACCGGCGGTGGAGGGGACGGAGCTCGGCGAGGGCCGTCTTCCAAACCCCGTTCTCGCGCGCGTCGTACGCGATGTGCGGCGGGGGCTCTCCGGGGCTCCACGCCTCGGCCAAGCTCGCGATCTCGTTCCGGCGTGCCCGGTACGCAACGTCACGGAACCCTGGGTGGTCGCGATCGAGCGCGACGAGGTCCACCGTCTTCACGCCCTCGAGCATAGGACAGGTGGGCGGGGATGCGGTGGCGTCGATGTCGTATATCCGCGGAGTTCACCGGCTTTTGCCCAAGGCGCGCCGCCGTGGCGTGATAGTCTCGCCCGGTCTCGGAGGCTCCCGTGCGCAAAAGATTGCTTGCCCTCTTCGTGGTGACCACGACCGCTGTTGGCTGTTCGCTCGCCCTCGATTTCGATCGCGGCCAGATCCCGGAGCTCACCGCCGATGCTTCCGACGATGGCACCGCTCCCGCCGACGGTGGGAAGGACGGAACGACGACCGATGGGACCACCGACGCACCGGTCACGGATGCGCCGGTCACGGACGCGCCGGTCACGGACGCGCCGGTCGATGGCGGCGAAGACGCGAACGACGGTGCGGTCGACGCCCCGGTGGATGCGCCCCCCGATGTCGTCGATGGCGGCTCGGACGCGGGCTCCGATGCGGCTGCAGATACGGGCTCCGATGCAGGTACCGACGCTGCGGACGACGGCGCGACCGATGCGGGGAGCGACGCGGCCGATGCTGCCGACGCCGCCGACGCGAGTGCCTCGGCCTACTGCTCGCTCGCTGACTTCGATGCGCACGACCTGACGGCGCAGGCCAACGTCGACATCACCTTCCCGAGCGATGGAAACCCGGCGCAGTACTCTCCGAACTGCGTGAAGATCAAGGCCGGCTCCACCGTGACGTTCACGGGCGACTTCAACTCGCACCCGCTCACCGCGGGCGCAAGCACCGCCACGAGCCCAATCCCGGCGAGCACCAACCTCGCGGACGACGGCGGCACCGTGGGGAGCAAGGTCATCACGTTCGGGACGGCCGGCACCTACGACTTCCTGTGCGGATTCCACGGCACCACGACGATGTTCGGCGGCGTGCTCGTGGTCCCCTGAGGACGAGTCGCCAGCCCTTTTCAGCGCCGCACCCCGCGACTAGCGTCCGCGCCGACGTCCGCCGAGCCACGAGACAGAGGAACCCAAAGTGAGCACCACGACCGCGCACGAAGCGACCAAGGCCCGGAGCCTCTCGCCCGACCTCCTGCTCAAGATGCACGACTTGATGCTGCGGACGCGCCTCCTCGAGGAGCGCCTCATCAAGATGCAGAAGCAGGGCGACGGCTACTTCTGGATCGGCGGTCCAGGTGAGGAGGCGTTCAACGTCCCGCTCGGGCTCCTCGTGAACAAGGGCAAAGGCCTCGAGCACGACTACCTGCATCTGCATTACCGATCGAGCGGGACCCTCCTCGCGATGGGCGCCGATCCGATCGATGCGATGCGCCAGATGAAGAACACCGCGACCGATCCGTACTCGGGCGGGCGCAACTTCGCCGGTCACTACTCGGTGCGCGACTGGAACGTGGTGCCGGTCACGTCACCCATCGAGGTGCAGTTCTCGATGGCACCCGGCACGGCCATGGCGCAGAAGCGCTTCGGCGGTCGCGGCATCACGATCGTGCAGGGCGGCGACGCCGGCACGGCCGAGGGCGACTTCGCGACTTGCCTCGTGTGGTGCTCGCGTCCGGGCGCCGAGGTGCCGCTCCTCATGATCGTCACCAACAACCAGTGGGGCATCTCCACGCCCGCGGCGACGCAGCATGGCGATCGGTGCATCGCCGATCGCGGGAAGGCGTTCGGCATCAAGACGATGGTGGTCGACGGCAACGATCCGGAGAACGCGTACTTCGCCATCAAGGAGGCGATGGAGTACGTGCGCACGGAGCGGAAGCCGCTCTTGATGGAGGCGATGGTCTCGCGCCTCTACGGCCACTCGTCGGCGTCTGGCGCCAACTTCGTCGACGCCGAGGTGGACTGCCTCGGTCGATTCGAAGGCAAGCTCGAGAAGGCCGGGCTCCTGACCCGCACGCAGATCGACGAGATGCGCGCGCGCGTGACGCAGGAGTTCCTCGACGCGTCGAAGCGCGTGCGCGAAGAGCCGCAGCCGCTCGGCGCGACGATTCGCGAGCACGTGTTCGCCGACCGCGACGTCGTGGGGCGTCAGCCGGTTCCTTACCGCGCGCCCGCGGCCCGCGACGCATCCAACAAGAGCAGCTGAAGAGAGGCCTGAGCGATGTCGACGATGGTTCAAGCGCTGCGCATGGGGCTTCACGTCGGTGAGGAGCGCCATGGCGTCACCGACATTTTCGGCGAGGACGTCGGTCCGCCGCTCGGCGGTGTCTTCACCGCCACGCAGGGCCTCAAGACCGCGTGGAACACGCCGCTCGACGAGCGCGGCGTCGTGGGAACGGCGATGGGCCTCGCGATGGGCGGTCAGCGCCCGATCGCCGAGATCCAGTTCTGCGACTACATCTACAACACGATCGACCTGCTCAAGCTCGCGGGCAACACGTACTGGTGCTCCAACGGGCAGTGGAATCTCCCGATCGTGCTCATGACGCCGGTGGGCTCGGGGATTCGCGGCAGCATCTATCACTCGCACTCGTTCGACGCGATGGCGACCCACATCCCGGGTTGGAAGATCGTGATGCCGTCGACGCCGCGCGACGCGTACGGCCTCCTCCTCTCGGCGATCGCCGATCCCAACCCGGTCATGTTCCTCGTGCCCAAGGCCCTCATGCGCGTGCGCAGCGCCCCGGGTGAGGGCATTCCTGGCGAGCCCGCCGACGAGAAGACGCTCAGCAAGATGATCGACGCGCCGCTCGGCGATCGCTCCAAGTGGGCGCCCGAGTGGCCCGACACGCCGGATCTCTTCATCCCGATCGGGGAAGGGAAGATCGTTCGGCCTGGCACCCACGTCACGTGCGTGACCTACGGTCGCATGGCGCCGATCTGCGCGAAGGCCGCCGAGGATCTCGCCGCCGAGGGTGTCTCGGTCGAGGTGATCGATCTTCGCACGCTCATTCCGTACGACTGGGAGATGATCAAGCGGAGCGTCAAGAAGACGAACCGTGTGCTCTTCGTCAACGAGGACACCGAGGTCACCAACTTCGGGGAGCACCTCGTTCGCCGCACCGTCGAGGAGCTCTTCTACGAGCTCCACGCCCCGCCGCGCCTCCTCGCCGGCGCCGACGTGCCCGGCATCGGCCTCGCCGACAACCTCGAGATCGCCTCGGTCCCGCAGGGCTCGCAGGTCGTCTCGGCGCTTCGCCAGCTGGCGGGCCACCAGGCCTGAGCCCGTCCCCAAGACTCTCGTCCCCCGGCGTTCCAAGAAAGGCGTTTCTCACCCGCGCGATGTTCCAGAAGGGGCACAGGTTCGGGCACTACCGCATCGAGTCCGTGCTGGGTGAAGGCGGAATGGGCATCGTGTACGAGGCGACCGACCTCGAACGCGGTGGCACGATTGCGCTCAAGGTCGTCAACCCGGACATCATCGTCGAGCCCGACGAGAGCGGTGGCATCGAGGCCGCGCGCCGACTCGTGCGCGAGGGGCGGGCCGCCGCCAGCCTTCGCCACCCGAACGCCATCGCGGTCTTCGACGTCGGCGAGATCGACGGCACGCCGTACATCGCGATGGAGATCGCGCGCGGGCGAGCCCTTGGGCAGTACATGGGCGACAAACGTGTCCCGATCGACCAGCGCATCGAGTGGTTGTGTGCGGCCGCGCGTGGCCTCGCGGCGGCGCACACCAAGGGCATCGTCCACCGTGACGTGAAGCCCGAGAACGTCATGGTGTGCGACGACGGGCAGGTGAAGCTGTTCGACTTCGGCGTGGCCAAGCCCTTCGCCGATCCACGCGCGCCGATGGACGCGACCGTCGTGACGCACACCGGCATCGTGGTCGGAACGCCGCTCTACATGGCCCCCGAACAGGTGCTCGGCGAGAAGCTCGATCCGCGCAGCGACCAGTACGCATGGGCGACCGTAGCCTTCGAGCTCCTGAGCGGCGGGACTCACCCCGTGTCGACGACGCAGGAGGCGCACTTGCCCGTGCCCTTCGCGATCCTCAAGGGCACACCACGCCATTTGCGCGAGGTCGCACCCACCGTGCCCGGTCCGGTGGCCGATGTGGTGATGCGTGCACTCTCCAAGGATCCGGCGAAGCGGTTCGTGCACATGGACCTCGTCGTCGATGCCCTCGACGACTACCTGCGCTCCGCGCACGAAAGCGCGGACTCGACCGCGCCGCGTGAGTCGATCTCGACGCCGTGGCCGCACTCCGATCCGACCGTGGCGCGCGCACCGCAGATTCTGCCGCGTCCGGCCGCGGTCCTCGACGACGGCGAGGACGTGCGCGAGACGATGACGAAGCAGTTCCGTCGGGACGAGCCGCCGGCTCCGGCCGCGCAGCTCTTGCCTACGCCGGTCGTGGCGATGCCGGGCCCCGAGTCGCGCCGTCGCGCCGGGGGGGCAGCCGTCGCGAGACCGCTCGCGTCCGCGCCGCGCAGCGCGGACGTCCGCGCCGATCCGGCGGTCTTGGGCCCACCGTCGTTTCGGAGCGAGACCAAGACGCCGCCGATCGGCGCCGTCGCGTCACCGATCGCGCCGCCGTCGCCGGTGACGCCGCCGGTGTCGTCGCTCGGCGCGGGTGGCGACATGGCGCGAGCGCCAGTGCCGGGCGAGCCTCTCGCCATCCGCAGCTCGCTCGCGAAGGCGCCGCCGCGGAAGGTCGATTGGGGCCGCCGTCTGCTCTGGATCCCGATCATCCTCGTCGCGGCGCTGGCCGGCTACGCGTCGTACGTGCTCATCGCCGTGCGCTGACGGGAATGTTCGCCCACGCGCGCGGGTCTCGTGAGCATGGCTCGCACACTCTCGCGCCGCCGCGTCGTCGCGCTCGTGAGCGCCGCGGTCGTGCTCGGTGCCTGCGCGCGTGACGCGCGCGCGTCGCTGCCCGATGGCCTGTACCCCGTCGTAGCCCGCCGCCCAGCCTGGCGCGCGCGCCGTCGTCTTCGATCCGCGCCTCGCCGATCCCGACGACGAAGGTCGACCAGAGGTGCTGGCGATCGATCCCGGCGACTTCGTGCCGCTCGGGCGCGCCGACGGGTCACGGGCCGCGACGAGCGACGGCCGCGTCGCGGTGAGCCTCGTGCTCCCCGCCGACCAGGCGCCACGGCTCGCGTCGTTCACCGAGCGTCACCTGGGCGGACGCGTGGCACTCGCGCTGGGAGGGGAGGTCGTGTCGGCCCACGGCGTGAAGGCGGTCATCCGTGGCGGTGCCATGCAGATCTCGCGCTGCTCGCCGCGGGGCTGCGATCTCTTGCTCGTCCGGCTGGCAGGCCGCCGGGCGGACGCGTTGCCAAAAGCGAGCGGCGAGGCTACTGCTACTCCACTGAGCCGATGAGCATCGCCGAGCGAATCCGACAAAAGCTGGAAGCGCGGCTCGCGCCTACGCACCTCGCGGTCGAGAACGAGAGCGGCATGCACGCCGTGCCCAAGGGCGCCGAGACCCATTTCCGCGTGGTCGTCGTGTCGGCCGCCTTCGAAGGGCTCGGTCGCGTCGATCGCCACAAGATGGTCTACGAGACCCTCGCTCAGGAGATGAAGGACGGGGTGCACGCGCTCGCCGTGGTCTCGCGCACGCCGGTGGAGTGGTCCCAAACGGAGGCCGTGCCCGCGTCGCCGCCGTGCATGGGGGGCAGCGCGGCGGACAAGCGCGCGGAAGGGGAGCGATCTTGAACGCGCCGCATCCCGAGCGTCAGTACCTCGATCTCCTGCGCCGGATTTTCGAGGAGGGCATCGATCGCCACGACCGCACGGGCACGGGGACGCGCTCGGTGTTCGGCCACCAGATGCGGTTCGATCTGCGGCGCGGCTTTCCGCTCCTCACGACCAAGAAGGTGCACCTCCGGTCGATCATCCACGAGCTCTTGTGGTTCGTGAGCGGCGAGACGCACGTCCGTCCGCTGCAAGAGGCCAAGGTCTCCATCTGGGACGAGTGGGCGACGCCCGAGCAGACGGCGCGCTTCGGTCGCGAGGCCGGCGATCTCGGTCCGGTCTATGGACATCAGTGGCGCAACTTCGGCGCCACGCGGCGACCGGACGGGAGCTACGAGCGTGACGGCGTCGACCAGCTGCGGCGGCTCGTCGACGAGATTCGTAAGAACCCCAACAGTCGCCGGCTCATCGTGACGGGATGGAACCCGCGCGAGGCGGACGACGTCGCCCTGCCGCCCTGCCACACGCTCTTCCAGTTCTACGTGCAGGAGGGCGCGCTCTCGTGCCAGCTCTATCAACGGAGCGCCGACGTGTTCCTGGGCGTGCCGTTCAACATCGCGAGCTATGCGCTCCTCACGATGATGATCGCGCAGACGTGCGAGCTCGGCGTGCGAGACTTCGTGCACACGTTCGGTGACGCGCACCTCTACAAGAACCACTTCGAGCAGGCCAAAGAGCAGCTCGCGCGTGAGCCGCGGGCGCTCCCCACGATGCGCATCAACGCCGCCGTGAAGGATCTCTTCGCGTTCAAGTACGAGGACTTCACGCTCGAGGGCTACGATCCGCACCCGGCCATCAAGGCTCCGGTGAGCGTGTGACGAGCGAGCGGGCGCCGCTCGCGCTCGTGCTCGCGCGCGCGCGAAACGGGGTGATCGGCAAGGACGGTGGGCTCCCGTGGCACTTGCCCGAGGACCTCAAGCACTTCCGGCGCGTCACGACCGGGCACGCGATCATCATGGGTCGCAAGACGTACGCGTCGATCGGTCGCCCGCTTCCGCAGCGGCACAACGTCGTGGTCTCGCGGCAACCGGGGCTGGTCATCGCGGGCTGCTACGTCGCGTCCTCGCTCGAGCGCGCGATCGCGCATGCGCGCGAGCTGGGCGACGAGGAGCCTCGCGTCATCGGCGGGGCCGAGATCTACGCCCTCGCGCTGCCCTTCGCGACGCGGATTTTTCTGACGGAAGTGAATCGCGACGTCGATGGGGACACGACGATGCCGCCGTTCGATCCCGCGGTGTGGATTGAGACGTCGCGCGTGCCGGCCGAAGCCAGTGACGTGGCGTTCGTGACGCTCGAGCGGCGCGACTGATCGTTCGCGCTGGAATCTCACGCTCTCTGCGCAGCGATTGGGCACCGGCCCGCACGTGCGACCACGCGCCCCTCGATGGATCAAGCGTCCGTCAGTGACGCCTAGCGAAGACACCACACGCGCGCCCCGGCTCGGCGAAGACCCAGGGAATCTCACCACCCAGGGGCGGTGCGCGTCGTGGCGCACCTCTTGGATGAGGCCACCCCATGCGAGCGTACGCGCGTGGATGGGTCAGCGCAGCGTGGGCGGTCGTGCTGCTCGCGTGGAGCGCGAGCGTCGGCGCCGAGCTTCCGCCGGGGCTCGACAAGATGGCGGTCGCGCGCGCGTTCGACGCGGCGCCCATCGGGACGTGCAAGCTCGCGAAGGGACCACGCGGGGAGGGGCACGTGGTGATCACCCTCCTCGGGAGCGGAAAAGTGAAGAGCGCGGTGATCGATACGCCGTCGTTCGCCCGAACGAAGGTCGGCGAGTGCGTGACGAAGGCGTTTCGGCGCGTACGGGTCCAGCCATTCAAAGGGGACCCGGTGGTTTTGGGGAAGAAGTTCCGCATCGAGTAGGTTTCGTGCTCGAGGCCGGTCGAATTCGGCTCAAGGGTTCGCGCTGGCTGCCGTTCCAACCGTACGACGGAGAAGCGATCGAGGAAGCGAGGCACCAAGGACGCCAATGATGGGATGGCGAGGGTCGTCACCCCGCCCTGACCGCGCTCGTGGGAGCGCCGCCAGGGCGGCGTGGCGATTCGCCATCCCCTGGCGTCCTTGGTGCGCTCGTCGGTCTCGTCGCGAGCGCCGCGCTCCATGCGCTCGTACGGGTGAACGAGCGCGCCGCCGCGCGCGCATGATCCACGCTGTCTCCGCGCGAGAACGCCGGGGCCCGGCGCCGCCGTGCGGGTGGGAGATCCGCGCCATGCCGCGTTTCTCGGGATATCCGAGCTCCGTCGGCTGACCCCACGTCTGGCATTGCCGCTGCAACGCACGACCGTCGTGGGTTTCGCGGAGGAGAGCGTGATGACGAAGATGCGAAGCGGCGTTGTGCTCACCGGGCTCGTCCTGTCGGCGGTCCTCTCGACGGCGTGCGGGGGCGGGGGCGAGGAGCCCTCGTCCGAGGCACCCTCGGCCGCGGTCGCGGCCCCGGCGCCGAGCGCCTCGGCGTCGGCGAGCACGCCCGCCATCGTCGCGCCGCCGCCTGCCACGACGCCGCCGACCACGCCCACGACGCCGTCGACCACGGCCTCGGATTGCGGTGCCGCGACCTTGTGCCTCGACGTCACCTCGCTGCGGCAGGGGTTCAAGCCGCACGCTGGTCGTGTGCTCGTCGTGTGGATGCCGCTCGCGGGGGGGCAGCCGGAGATCGGTTACGACGCCCCGTTCGCGGGGACGGAGACGCTCCTTTCGATTCCGCTCACGGGCGTGACCCCGCCGAGCGACGCCAACGCGTTCTGCGCGAAGCAAGGCGCCGCGTGCACCGGACCCGTGAAGCTCGGGTTCGGCATCGTCGCCGTCGTGTCCGACGACAACGTCGACGGCAAGGGCGCGCTCACGGAGCAGGCGATCGGCCTCTCCGACGTCGATCTCATGTACAGCCAGACGGCACTCAACCCGCCGCCCGCTGGCTACGTGTGGGCCGGCAAGCCGATGGCGCAAGCGTTCCCGAGCGGCGTTCCGCAAGGGACCAACGCGTACACCGCGCCCAAGGGCGGCTTCGAGGAGCTCGTGCCGGCCACCGCGGGCGCGCACTTCAAGCTCCAGGTCTGCGACTCCACGAACGGCGCGGAGTGCTCGGTGAAGGCGCCGTTCTGACAGCCACGAGCAACTCAGTCGCGCCGATCTACAGAGATGCTAGACGAGTGCCGCTCGTTCAACTGTCGTTCAACTGAGCACTGCCATCGCGCCGTCGCCGCCGCGCGAAGGCGGCGGCGATGAAGAGCGCGGTGGCGCCGAGCGCGAGTGGGCTCACCCCGCGCTGGCCGACCGTCGCGCACGATGCGCAGCCGCCGCGCTGCGGCGCACTCGCGACATCCGCGCCGGGAGACGTGGCGCTCTCCGGCGCTGCGGCCGGCTTCTTCATGTCGGCCGCCTTCGCAGCCGGCGGATCGTCGCTGAGCGCGCAGGGGCACGATTGCGCGACGCGCGCTTCCGCACTGGACGTGCGTCGCCGAGCGTCGTCGCACGCCGCGCCCGCGTCGAGCGCGCAAATGCGATCTTTGGCGCGGCGCATCGAGTCGAGCGCGCGGCACGCGATCGCGCAGCCGTCGCTCGCGGAGAGCCCGTCGCCGACGGCGCGCTCTGCGCTCGCGAGCTCGCGAACGAGCGCCGGTAGATCGCTGCTCTCGTCGCGCGCGAGGTTCTTCGTCCCGGCGTCCTCTGCCAGCGCGCTCTCGCACCATCCGAGCACCACGAGCGTTGCCGACAGGGTAGTGAGCGAAGTGCGCGTCATGGGGACGGGTCTCCTTGCGGCTTCGAGCCGCCGACTCGCGGCAGGATGCCACGGCCCGAAAGGACGGGGGCGAGAAGATCGCCCCGGGCATCGACGCGCGCGAGCATCGTGCGGAGGTTGAAGGCGGAAGGATCGAGGCCGTCGTGCACCTCGGACCAATCGATGGGGGTCGATACTGGTGCGCCGTCGAGGGCGCGGAGCGAGTAGGGCGCGACGATCGAACGCCCCCGGCCGTTTTGAGCCACGTCCACGTAGAGGCGCCCGCGGCGCCGATCCTTCCGCATCTCCGTCGTCGCGATGTCGGGCAACACCTTCGCGACGGCGCGCGCCACCTCGCTCGCGAAGACGATCGCGTCGTCGTGCGCGTAGCCGGGGGCGAGCGGCACGAGAACGTGGAGCCCACGCTTGCCGCTCGTCTTGACGCAGCTCTCGAGCTCGAGCGCCTCGAGTAGCTTGCGCACCGCGAGCGCGACGCGGATGAGATCGGAGAACGGACCCTCACCGGGATCGAGGTCGATGACTACGTAGTCGGGCGTCGCGAGCGCGCGCGCGATCGCCTCGTCCGAGGTGGCGTTCGGGGGCAGGTGCGACGAGCGCTGGTGAAGCGTCAGGGCGGCGAGGTTGGCAAGGTATTGGAGCGTCTCGACGTTCTCCACGATGATGCGCCACTTTTGGCGCGCGTTCTTCTCCACCGCGCTCGCCTCGTCGCGGTCGAAGGGGACCTGGCGCACGTACGGCGGCGCGCGCGGCGGCGCGTTGTGCTGGAACCACTCTTCTTCGTGGATCCCGTCGGGCCAACGCTGCATGTTGATTGGGCGACCGCGGAGGTGCGGCAGCATCACCGGCGCGATGTCGGTGTAGTAGCGGAAGATGTCGCGCTTCGTGATCCCGTCCTTCGGGTAGAGGACCTTGTCCGCGTTGGTGAGCGGGACCACGGTGGCCGGGCGCGCACGTTCCGGTGCCTCGGGGATCGCGCTCGCGTGATCGGCTTCGTCGCCGCGTTCACGCTCGCGCGAGCGACGCGTCCCGCGAGGGGCGCGCGACATGTCGACGAAGCTCTCGGTGCTCTCGCGTACGCACTCGCGCGCGCTCTTGTCCTCGCGGAAGCCGAGAAAGCGAGGGAAACGGGGGCTGCCGTCACGCGTCCATTCCCGAAGCCCGATCTCGATGCAGATCTCCGGTCGGGACCAGTGCACGTCCGGGATCCGTGGATCCTCTTCGAACGGGCAGCGATCGACGGCCGCGCGATCGAGGCGCTTCTGGAAGTCGACCCGGAGCGCGTCGGAGAGGCCGGTCCCGACGCGGCCGGCGTAGACGAACCGACCCCGCGCGTCGTAGAGCCCGAGCACGAGCGCGCCCGCGACGTGCGTGCCGCTCATCGGCGTGTAGCCGCACACGACGCAGTCTTGCCGGAGCTCGAACTTCATCTTGATCCAAGCGTTCGTGGGGCCGGACACGTAGGTCGAGCCGCGCCGCTTGGCGACGAGACCTTCGAGCCCGGCGGTGCGCGCCGCCTCGAGGACGGCGTGGAGCTCGCCTTGGATCGCGGTCGAGAAGGTGAGGGGGGCGTCTGCACCGCGGACCAGCGCTTCCAGCTTCGCGCGTCGCTCCTCAATCGGAAGATTGCGTAGGTCACGGCCGTCGAGCCAGAGGAGGTCGAACGCGGGGAAGGCGAGGCGGCCGACGTCCTTCTCGCCGGAGAGATGGCGTTGGAGCGCTTCGAACGAGGGGCGGCCGCTCTCGTCGACCACGCACGCCTCGCCGTCGAGCACGAGCTCGCGCGCCGGAAGTCGCGCGACGGCGCGGGCAATCTCGGGGAAGCGGTCCGTCCAGTCGAGGCCGTTGCGGCTCACGAGGCGTACGCCGCCGCCGACCTTGCCGCCGAGGATGCGGTAGCCATCGTACTTGATCTCGAACAGGTACTCCGAGGGCGGACCCAAGAGCCGTGAAGAGACCGCGCGCGCGACGTCTCCCATGCCCTTGACCAGCGCCCGCGCGTCACCGGTCGGGCGCGGCGCGTCCGCGTCGATCCCCGCTGCCGTGCTCGATGTGCTCGCGAGCACGTCGAAGTGCGCGTTGGCGTACGCGTCGTCGGCCTTGAAGAAGAGCCACGTCTTTTCGTCGCGGGTTCGTACGAGGTGCCAGCCGCCGCGCATCCGGGCGCCGTGGAGCACGACGTGCACGTGGCCCTTGGCCAGCATCGCCGGGAGATCGAAGTCACGGTTCCCGAGCTCGTACGTTCCCTGGTCCCAGATCTCGACTTCCCCGGCACCGTACTGCCCCGCCGGGATCCGCCCCGCGAACGACGCGTAGTCGAGAGGGTGGTCTTCGACGTGCACGGCGAGGCGCTTGACCTTGGGGTCGTAGCTCGGCCCCTTCGGAACTGCCCAGCTCACGAGCACGTCGCCGAGAGCCAACCGAAAGTCGTAGTGCAGCCGACGCGCGTCGTGCTTCTGCACCACGAAGATGGGCGCGGCTGTGACCTCGCCCGTCGATTTCTTTACGGCAGCGCGGCGAGGATGGGACGATTCGAGCGGAGCTTCGGCTCTTGCTTCGTCTTTGGGCTGCGGCTCGGGCGTGGCGGTGAAGTCTCGCTTCTCGACGTACTTTTCCAGGCGATTCGGCGTCTCTTTCGCCTTCCCGCTGGACGGGCGTCGAGTGGTGGTACCCCGCGCTTTGGCCATACGATTTCGTGGTCGATGATCGCCGTCGCGCCTGCGCCGGTCGAGCCCCGTTCGAACGGGGATCGTACCTGCGTTCGCCGTCGTCGAGAGGAGCGTTTCCGATGCGCGCGATGTGGTCAGGGGAAATTGCGTTCGGTCTCGTGACGGTTCCCGCCAAGCTTTACACGGCGACCAAGGACCTCACGCCCCAGTTCCACCAGCTCCACACCGAGTGCGGCAGCCGCATCTCGATGGCGCGGCGGTGCGCCAAGTGCAACCGCGACGTCGAATGGGCCGAGATCGGAAAGGGCTACGAGGTGCAGAAGGGCGAGTACGCCCTCTTCACCAAGGAAGAGCTCAAGAAGCTCGACGGGGACGAGGCCAGCGGCGGCATCGAGATCGTCGAGTTCATCGATCCCAAGGAGGTCGACCTCGTCTACATCGGCAAGAGCTACTGGGTCGGCCCGGGCGGGAAGAGCGCGCGCGGCTTCGACCTCCTTCGCGAGGCGCTCCTGAAGAGCGGTCGGGTGGCGGTGGCCAAGGTCAAGCTGCGGACGCGCACCCAGATGGGGCTCCTGCGTCCGCACGGGAAGATCTTCGCGCTCGAGGTCATGCGCTTCGCCGACGAGATCGTCGATCCGAAGGAGATCGTGGTGCCGGACGTGAAAGTCGCGGGCGACCGTGAGCTCGCGCTGGCGCTGAACCTCATCGAGCAGCTCGCGGGGCCGTTCGACCCCGAGAAGCACCCCGACGAGTACCGCGCCGCGGTCGAGGCCGCCGTCGAGAAGAAGGTCGAGGCGCAAGAGACCAAGCGCGATGACGTCGACGAGGCCGTGGCCTCCGGCGGTGGCGCGCAGGTGATCGATCTGGCCGAGCTCCTCGCGCGCTCGCTCAAGGCGCCGCTCGAGCCGAAGGGCGGTCCGGTCAAAACGCGCAGCGAAGCGCCGCCGGCCGTCGATGTCGCGGAGAAGCCCGGACCGAAGAAGGCCAAGACCGCACCCGCGAAGAAGCGCGCCGCGTCCGAGAAGTGAAACCCGACTGCGCCCTCGGGGGGGCACTCTTGGTCGTCCTCGCGTTCGGCGCCGGATGCGCGGACCCGCCGCGACGTCCGCTCCCCGTCGAGGTGCCGATCGGCGACTTTCGCGCGGCGGATGTGCCGGTCGGTGCGCCGACCGTAGCGACGGAAGCACCGCCCGCGACAGCGAATGAACGCGTGACCGCCGACGCGTCTGCCGCGACCGCGTCGACATCGACGACGACGTCGACCGATGAGCCCCGCGCGCCCGAAGGCGGCGGGAAGGTCGCGACGGCGCTCGACGCCAAGGGCGGCTTCTTGGGGGCGACGTTCGGCTCGTCTCCGAAGGCGTATCGTGGCCTCGTCGCGCTGGGCGACAAGCCGCGCGCCGAGGTCCAGTCGTACCGATCGCCGGCGAAGAGCTACGGGGGCTTCACGCTCCAGAACGTCCTCTTCGTGTTTCGTCGCGGCAAGCTGGGAACGATTCAGTTCTCGCTCAAGAGCGTGGAGGAGTGTCGTCCGCTCAAGGAGACGCTCACGAAGGAGCTCGGCCCGCCCCAACGCGTGAGCGGTGAGAGCGCGTTATGGCGCGGCGATCGCAGCGCGCTCCGGTTCTCGCAGGCCTCGACCGGCTGCGGGGTCACCGTGCTGAGCAAGGAGTTCGCGCGCCCCGAGTTCGACGCCCTCTGAGTCGTCGCGTCACAGGAAGCGGGCGCAGGTGTGCGGTCGGTCGTCGGCGATGAAGCCGCTCCGCCTCCCGAGCCAATACGCGACGAGGTAGTCGACGCCGGGGAACACCACGCGCGGATCGCCGCCGTCGAACGTGACGCGCGGCGAGCGCTGCCACATGAAGTCGGTCACCGGTCGATCGGGCAGCGCCACCGCCTCGTCGCTCATGGGGGGAGCCGTGCAAGCCGCCGTCGCAGTGTACCGAGCGCGTGCGTCCACCGGTGTCCGCACGCGCGGCCCGGGCGGGAACGTCGTGAGGAGATCGGCCGCCGCCCGCACCTCGGGTGTGCTCGGCGGTAGGCCTCGTCCGGCGCCCCATAGGAATGTAAAGTACACGTTCTTGTCTTTGCCCAACGCGCTCTGGAGACGTCCGTCGAGCACTTCGTCTCGTACGCGCTGTGCGCGCGCCGGATCCTCGTCGAGCATCGCCCAGAGCGCCGCCGTCACGAACGCAAAGTGGTTGGGGTAATAGGTGTCGTCGCACGCGCCGGCCTCGAGTGACCAGCGCTTCGCCACGTCGATCCACTCAGCACCGTGTTGCGCGAGGTACGACGACAGCGCGGTGTAGTCGCTCGCGTACTCGGGAACGCCGCGCGCAGCGCGAACGGCGACCGAGAAGAATGCGCCGAGCATCATGGCGGACGCGGCCCGAGGGATGCTCGCCGAGACGCCGGTCAGCGGGCCGACGAGAGCGCCGATGTCCGGCAGGAACTCGCGGAGCCCGCGCATCGAGCCGCTCTGGGCCGATGGGTCGCCGCTCATCACGACCTTGCCGCCGACCATCTCCGACGGCGCGACGACGACGTTTTCGAGCCGAATCGTTCGGTCGACGGTGATCGGCACGCCGTAGAGATCGATCTCCGCGTGCACCGGGACGTCGTGCGGTGTCATGAGCTCACGCCCGAGGGTGACGAGATCGGAGCGCATGGCGGCGCGCGTGGCGTCGTCGTCCGTTGCGAGGAGGGCCATTGCCTCGCCGAGGATCGCTCCGGTGTACTGATCGCGGCTCGTGTCGCCCATCCAGTGAACCGTGCCGCCGGCATACGGGGCGTTGCAGTGCCAGCGTGGGCTCGAGCAGCGCACTTCTTCGATCGGCTCGGCGCTCGTGGTCGGGACGACGAGCCGGGCGAGGTAACCCGGGTCGCCACTCACCGCGAACGCGCGATGCATCGTCGCGGCGAGATCGCGCACGTGGGCTTGGGCGATCGGAGCGCCGGTGGCGACGGCCTCGAGGGCGAACGCCGCCAGGGCGGTCCCGGTCCAGATCGACGCGTCGCCGCCTCCGCCGAGGTGCTCCAGCTTGGTGTGTGCGGCGTCGGTGAAGCGCGGATCCAAGACGACGCCTTCGTGGAGCGACAAGCGATGCAGCCACGCGTCGTAGTCCCGCGCGCGGTCCGTCAGGCTCGTGACCGGCGCGGCGGGGACTTCCGCCTTCGTCGTGAGGTCGAAGAGCACGCAAGTCCCGCGCGCCGAAGTCTCGCCGAGCACGCATTCGTCGGTGCACGCGTCGTTCGCACAGCGGCCTTGGAAGCAGCCTCCCGCGCACGTCTCGAGGACGCGCGCTCCGCCGTCGGGCGACGGCGTGCACGTCGCGCGCACGTTCCACGCGGCGCAGGTGTCGATCGCATCCGCGCATCTCCACGTGCTCACGGCGCCGGCGTCACGTGCGGCGCCGACATCGGAGGGCGCGGCCGCGTCCGTCGAGGCGATCGGCGCGAAGCCCGCATCGTGACCCGTGTTCGGGCCTGGCTCGTCGAGCGATCCGGAGCACGAGGCGAGGGAAGTGGTCGCGACGAAGACGAGGCCGACGTTGAGGCGGGCGAGCAGGCTACGGGGCACGTCGCCCGCCATGCACGGCGGATGCCGCGCGCGCCGGTCGTTCGGCCGCGTGAAGCGTTGCGCTCAACCGTGCGTCACGGGCGTCACATGCGACGTGCCCGTCGCAGCGTCACGGCGCGGCGCAGAAGAAGCGAGCGACCGCGGTCGCCGCGGCGAGCGGGGTCGGCCCACTCGCGCATCCCGCCGAGGGGCCATTGACGTCGAGGAGCGGCGCGATGCACGCCGACGCGGTGACGTAGCTCTTGCAGCTCGATTTGTCGGACGCTGCTTCACAGTCGTTGTACTTGAGAAGCGAGGCGTGGTCGGTGAGCGGGCAGTACGGCACGCACGCGGCGGCGCGGCACTGCCCGAGCGCCTGGGCCTTCGCGGCGCAGCTCGCCGCGGTCGCGTCGCCGGTCGTCAGCGCGACGCAGCCCTCGACGTTCACCGTGATCGCGTCTGGACCGAGTCGAATCAGCGGGCCGTACGCGGCGTCGTCGAGCTTGGACATCAGGCACTGCCCACACACTGCGTTGTCGGGGCGCTGCAAGTAGTCCCGGCAGCTCGCGTCGTTGGCGGCTTGACTGAAGAGGCAGGCGACGTAGTTGTCGACCTGGCTGTTGGTGCACTTGTTCTGGAACTTCCCGGTCGGCGGGTGCCACGTGGGCGCGAAGCTCGACACGTCGCCGGGCGCGCACGGAACGTTCGCGTCGACGGTGTCGGGTGGCACTTTCGAAGTTGCGTCCGGGCACGCGCCTCCGTCGCATGTGGCGGTCGGGCCCGCGTCGGCGGAGGGGCTCAGCGTCCCGAAGTCGACGCACCCGACGAGGAACGCCGCGAGGATCGCCGCCCATGAAGCTCGGCCCATTCCTTACAGAATACGCCGCCCATCGGGCGCCGTCACGGCCTTCCGTCAGGGGGCCATGATGCGGCCGGGCGCCTTTTCGTCGCCCTTTTCGCTGTGGCAGTGGTTGCAGTCGCCGTTCGTCTGCGCGTCCTTCATGACGCGCTCTTTGCCGTTCTTGACGACCTTCGCGCGGTACGGCGTGGCGAGCTTGGCGAAGCCGTAGCCGCCGGAGTGGCCGAAGTTGCCGGCCGCGCTCACGTCGAGCGTGACTTCTTTGCCGTTCGCGTCGGTGATGACGACCTTCACGCCGGTCGCGCCGTAGCAGTCGTCGGGCGCGTGACCGTTCGAGTAGACGGTGCCGGCGATGTCGAACGGCGCTTTGAAAAACGCCTTCTGGGGGAACTGGCCGTGACAGCTGAGGCACGGCTTGCCGGGATGCATGTCGTCCGAGCCTTGGTCGCCGTTCTTCCAGAATTTGTTGCTCACGCACGCCGACGGCGTGGCGAAGGGATCATCGGCTGCCGGGGGCGGCGGCGGCGTGTCGCTCGCACCGCACGACTCGGTGGGCTCTCCTGAGGCGACCCACTTCTCGAAGAGCGAGATCTCGTCCTTGGTGGCCGGTGCGTCGGGAGCGGGCGGCATGCGCTCCCCGCTCGCGTCGCTGGCCTTGATGCGCTCGAGAACCACGTCGGCGACCTTCTTGGAAGGATCGTCGGAGCTCGGGGCCACGAGGTCGGCGCGACCGAGGAGGGAGATGCGCGCGTCCTTGCGCGGCGTCTTGCCATGGCAGGACTGGCACTTTTCGGCGAGGAAGGTGGCGATCTCGCACGAGAGGTCCGACCCCGGGACCGTCGTCGAAGGCGTCGACGAGGCACCGCGCGTGTCCGTCGACGACGAGCCTGCCGCCGCACCGTTCACGTCGTCCTCTCCGGTGCCCGAATAACAGGCCCAGAGCGCGACCGAGCCGATCAAGCAAGCCGAGACAGAAACCCACTTCGAGACCATGGTGCTCCGCGATGGCGGTCCCCCCCGGGTGACCGCGCGGGCTGGTCTCGCAGATCGGCGACCGAAATGCCAGTCGGACCCGCCGGTTGGGCGGGTCCACGGAGCGTCTCGGAGGTGTGGAAGGGGTTTTTAACGACCGTGAGCCGGCTCGGAGAGCGCGGCGGCGAGCGCGACCCCGGAGTCGGTGACCGCGATGGGCCTCCCGATGGGGGACGTGACCTCCTCGCTCGGCGAGAGGCCCATGAGCGAAGCAGCGGTGGCCACGAGGTCGGCGACGCCCACCGTCTTGCCGACGACTTTCTCACCCGCTGCGTCGGTGGCGCCGATGACGCCGGGGGCGATCCCGGCGCCCGCGAGGACCGCGCTCCATGCCTGCGGGTAGTGATCGCGTCCGTCGTTGGCGTTGATGCGCGGCGTGCGGCCGAAGTCGCCCATGCATACGACGAGCGTCGTCGCGAGGAGCGGGCGGCCGTCCGCTCCGCGCTCGCGACCGAGATCGGTGAGGAGCGCGGCCAGCGCCGGATCGAGCACGTCGAGCTGCTTCTTCACGCGACCGAAGTTGTCCTGGTGCGTGTCCCAACCGTCGAGCGTGACCTCCACGAAGCGGACCCCCGCGCGAACGAGTCGCTTGGCGACGAGACAACCGCGGCCGAAGTCGGAGTCGCCGTAGGCCGCTTTCTGGGCGTCGCTCTCGGACGAGAGATCGAACGCGGCGAGGTCAGGGGAGCGCATGAAGCGATTCGCGGCTTCGTAGATCGTTCGGCGATCGCTCACCATGCGGGACGAGGCGCGCGCGCCGAACCGTGACTCGATGCCGGAGAGGAGCGAGAGGCGCCGCGCGAAGCGCTCGTCGTCGACGCTCGCGATCGTGTTCTCGGGTGCGCCGCCGGGCTTCTGCACGATGAAGGGGCCGAACGGCGCGCCGAAGAAGCCGGGGCCGATGCTCGGCCCGCCGAGGCTCACGAACGCCGGAAGGCCGGCCGCGGTGGGGCCGAGCTTCTTGGCGATCCACGCTCCGAACGACGGATGCTCCACCGTGGGGTTCGGCGCGTAGCTCGTGTGCCCGAGGTACTGCGCACGCTGGTGATTGCCCTCTTTGGAGCTGACCGAGCGAACGACGCACAGCCGGTCGGCGACGTCCGCGATGCGTGGCATGTCGGCGGCGATCTCGAGGCCGGGGAGGCGCGTCTTGATCGACTTGGTCGGGCCGCCCGTCTTGGCGCCGGGCTTCGGGTCCCACGTGTCGAGGTGGCTCGGTCCACCGTTCATCCAGAGGAGAATCACCGACTGTGCGGTCGCGCTCCGCGTCGCGGCGGGGGCGCCCTCCGACGGTGCGGCGAACGCGGCGCGCGCGAGGAGGCCTTGGAGGAACGTGCTGCCGGCGAGCGTGAGAAAGTCACGACGATGCATGAGGCGCTCCGTGGTCAGTGGTTGAGGACGAACTCGCTCGAGTTGAGGAGCGCCCATTGGATATCTTCGAGCGCGGCGGTCTCGCGATCTCCGGAGGTGGTTGGCGGAGGCAGCCGACGGAGGGCGGTCGCTCCGGGGATGGGCTTGCTTCCCGGCTTGCCCTTGCCGCGTCCGTTGGCGGGCGCCGGTGGCGGCGCCGACGGAGGGCGCCCCGGCGGAGGGGCGCTCGCGAGGTAGGCCGTCATCGCCGCGGTCTCTTCGGTGGTGGGGGGGCGCGACAGCGTGCGCATGTAGAGTGCATGGATGCGCTCCGACGGCGCGAGCTTCCCCGTGGCGAGGGAGTGCACCGTGGTGCCGGGTCGGGCGCTCGCGCCGCCCGTGGTGAATCGACCGTTCAAGAGCGTGAGGGCTTGGGCGAGCGTTCCTTCGTAGCGCGCCTGGTCGAACTCCTCGTCGACGTCGAACACGAACGAGAACGCGCGCGTCAGCTTGATCTTCAGATCTTCCACGTCGTCGCCGCTGCGCCGCGCGAGCATCGTGCCGGTGTCGGTGGCGGCGAGCAGCGCGTTCACGAGCTCCTCGGGTCCGAGCGGCGTCATGCGGAAGCGCGACCAAAGCGCGATTTCGGCGTCGGCCGCGGCGCCGTCCGGCCGCGCCGCCGAGAGCGCGTACGCCTCGGTGCTCGTGATGAGCGTGATCAGTCGCTTGATGTCGTAGCCACTGGCGGCGAAGTCTTCGGCGAGACGCGCGAAGAGCTCGGGCGCTTCGGCGGGGTTCGATGGCCGGAGGTCGTCGACTGGGTTGACGAAGCCTCGGCCGAGGAAGTGGCCCCACATGCGGTTCACGAACGCCTGCGCGAACCACGGGCTCTTCACCATCCACTGCGCGATGCTCTGGCGCGGCACGCCGGTCACCGCGCTCTTGTCGAGCGCGCGCGGCGTGGCGTTCGCGAGCGGGGCGAGGTCGGGATCTTTGAGGATCTTCGGCGCCGGGCTCGGGCCGTCCGCGACGTCGACGACGCGCGGTCCCTTCATGTTGCGGTTCCCGACCACTTTCTGCTGAACGCGCGCGAAGCAAGCGGCAAACGAGCGAAAGTCGTCTTGGGTCCACTTCTCGGTCTTGTGATCGTGGCACTGCGCGCACTGGATTTGCGTGCCGAGGAAGATCTTCGACGCGCTGCCGGCGAGGTCCTGTGGCGCTCCGCTGAACTTGAGGATCCAATTCACGGGCGGCGAGACCGCGCCGCCGTCGCTGATCGTCGCCTCCGCCTCGGCGAGCGACCGGCGTGGACCCCCGGCTGTGTTCTCGCCGGTGGCCGTGAGTAGCGACAAGGCCAAACGGTCCCACGGCGTGCTCGTCGCGACTTCGTGCTTGAGCCACGCGCGAAACGTCTGACGATCGAGATCACCCGCGCGCGCTTGGCCCATGAGGAGATCGTCGAGGTACGCCGCCCAATGGCTCGCGTACTCGGGCGAGGCCAAGAGCTCCGCGACGTAGCGCGCGCGCTTGTCGGGGGACGTGTCCTTGAGGAACGCGGCGGCGCGATCCGCGTGCGGGATGGTCCCCGTGACGTCGAGCGTCACGCGTCGCAAGAACGTGGCGTCGTCAGCGGCCGCGCTATTGGTGATGCCGCGTGCGCGCCTCGCCGCGTCGAGCATCGCGTCGACGTCGTGCGCCGTGAGGGTCGAGCGCTTCGCCGTCGCGGTGGGAGCGGGTTCGGGCCGCGCCGCCTGGGTGACGGGCTCGGCCGGGGCGCCGCCGCAGGCGAGCGCGAGCACGAACGTCGAGAGAGGGGAGAAGACGACCCAACGTCGCCACGAGCGAGCGCGCATGCCGAGCATCATAGCCGGCACCGTCGTGCATCCGTGGCGAGTCAACGTTTCTTCAAGAAGCGAACGGGCGCGAGCGTCGCAGCCGGGACGCGCAGGGGCTACCTCAGCGCTGGCGCTCGTAGATGAGCATCTCGCCCAACACTTCGTGGTCGCGGGTGCCTACGCACTGCATGCCGACCTTCTCGAGCACGCGAATCGATGCGAGGTTCCACGCGAACGTGGCCGCCTCGACCGCGCGGCATTCCCGCTGGGCGAGCGCCCACTCGACGGACGCCTGGACGGCCTCCGTCGCGTAGCCCTTGCGCTGAGACTCGTCCTCCACGCCGTAGCCCACCTCGGCGATGCCGCCGTCACCCGGCCGCCCGTGGAAAACGATGCTTCCGACGATCACGCGAGCGCCACCTTCGGTGATGACCATCAAGCGGTCGCCCCAGAGCCGTCCGTCGGGATCCTTTCGGATGGCGTCGAGCGACGCCGAAAACGCGCGCTCGATGAGCGCACTTCCGGGCCACGCCGCGGGCAGTTTCGCCTCCGCGATGCGCTCTGCCGCGTCGCGATCGCCGCGCAAGACCGCTTCCACCAGCGGCAGGCGTATCGGCTCGAGGTGAAGGCGCGCTGTCCGGAGAATCATCCTTTGTACGCCCCCCAGCGATTCTTCGAGCCTACTCCGGTCCTGCCTGCGGGCAAGACGCTGAGCCGATGCGTTCCTCCGTTGCTGCGGCGCGCCGGGTTTGGCACGCTGCGCCACTCGGTGAAGACTAAGGCGTTGGCACCCAAATCGCGCGGCGCGGACGCCTCCGGAGCGCGACCGGCTTCGGCGCACTGCGTCATCGTGGACGCTGCCGCAGCGCACGCTCGGCTCGCGGAGGCGTCGCGGTGGCTCGCCGAGCGCGGCCCAGCGGCGCGCGTCCTCGTCGTGGGCGGGACCGTCGACGCGGCCCACGAGGTCTGTCGCGCTGCGCTCGCAGGCATCGGCGCCGCTCGGGCGTCCTTCGGTTGGGAGCGCACCACGCTCGGCCGCGCGGCAGCCACCTGGGCGGCGCCCGGGCTCACGCGTCGCGGTCTCGTGCCGATGGGGCAGCTCCCGCTCGCCGCGGTCGCCGCGCGCGTGGTCCACCAAGAGCATGCCAAGGGCGGTCTCGGGCGCTTCGCTCGCATGGTCGAGCGGCCCGGCTTCGCGCGCGCGCTCGCCCGCTCGTTCGAAGAGCTGCGCATGGCCGGCATTCGCGGCGGCGATCTCGGCGATCGCGATCTCGACGCCTTGCTCAGCGCCTTCGAAGAGGAGCTCGCTCGCGGGAAGCTCGCCGATCGCGCCGTCGTGTTCGCCGAGGCGGCGGCCGCCGTGCGCGCGGGCGCTGTGGTTTCCGAGTCGGTGGCCTTCGTCGACGTGCCCGTCGCCTCGGCCCTCGATGCCGCCCTCGTCGGATCGCTCGCGTCGGTCGTCACGCGCGCGTTCGTCGCCGTGCCGCGCGGGGACGCTCGTTCGCTCGCTCATTTTCGCGATGCGTTCCCGTCCGCGGACGTTCGGGCCCTCGCTGGCGAAGGCGCGCTGTCTCCCTTGCAAGATGGGCTCTTCGCCGGCGAAGCCATCAAGGAGCGGGCGACGGACGCGGCCGTGCTCGAGATCTTCTCCGCGCCCGGCGAGAGCCGCGAGTGCGTCGAGATGGTGCGTCGCGTGTGTCGAGAGGCCGCGCAGGGCACGCCGTTCGATCGCATGGCGGTGGTGCTCCGCGCTCCCACCGCGTACCGCGCCCACTTGCTCGAAGCGTTTCGCCGCGCGAGCGTGCCCTGCTTTTTCTCGCGCGGTAGCCGCCGGCCCGACCCCGCCGGCCGCGCCTTCCTCGCGCTCCTCGGTTGCGCTGCCGACGGCCTCTCCGCGCGTCGCTTCGCGGAGTACCTCTCGCTCGGAGAGGTACCCGATGCCGCCGAGGATGGTGAGCCGCCGCCTGCGCGCCCGCGCGCCGAGACGTACGTCGCCCCCGACGAAGAGCTCGCGCCGCGCTTCGCGGCGGAGGTCGTCGATCTCGACGATGAAGAGGAAGAGCGCAGCCCCACCGAAGGTTCGGTCGCGCGCGATGGACCCGTGATCGGCGGGTCGTTGCGTGCGCCGTACCGGTGGGAGCATCTCCTCGTCGAGGCCGCGGTCATCGGCGGGCTCGACCGATGGCGTCGTCGCCTCGACGGCTACGCACGCGAGCTCGCGAGCGAGCGCGCGAGCTTGACCGACCCTGACGGGCCGCGCGCCGCGCAGCTCGATCGCATGACGGCCGACATTCGCGCGCTCCGTGCGTACGGCTTGCCCTTGCTCGCCGAGCTGGCCGAGCTCCCCGTCGAGGCGACGTGGGGGGAGTGGATCGAGCGGCTCTCCGCGCTCGCGTCGCGTGCGCTCCGGCGGCCGACGCGCGTCCTCTCGCTCCTCGCAGAGCTGGACCCGATGGGTGACGTCGGGCCAGTGCGTCTCGACGAAGTTCGGCTCGCGCTCGAGCCGCGCCTCACCGAGCTCCCGGTCAAGCCGGACGCGAGGCGCTACGGGAAGGTCTTCGTCGGCAGCCCGGAGGAGGTGCGCGGCCTCTCGTTCGACGTCGTCTTCGTGCCCGCGCTCGCGGAGCGTCTCTTCCCGCAGAAGATCTCCGAGGACCCGATCCTCCTCGACGAGAAGCGCGTGCGGCTCGCGCGCGGCCTCACCACCAACCACGAGCGGACGGAGTCCGAGCGTCTCGCGCTCCACGTTGCAGTCGGTGCCGCGCGGCGGCGCGTGGTTCTCAGCTACCCGCGGGTCGACATCGAGCAGGGGCGACCGCGCACGCCGTCGTTTTATGCGCTCGAGCTCCTCCGCGCCGTCGAGGGGCGCCTCCCGAGCTTCAGTGAGCTCGCGCGCCGCGCCGAGCAGGTGGGCGGTGCACGCATCGGCTGGCCCGCGCCGCGCACGCCCGACGACGCCATCGACGAGGCCGAGCACGATCTCGCGCTGCTCGAGGGGATTTTCCAGCGTCCCGAGGCCGAGACCGTCGGCATGGCCCGATTCCTCCTCGCGGCCAATCCGCACCTCGGACGCGCGCTCCGTTTTCGCGGTCAGCGCTGGGTACGCAAATGGAGCGGCGCCGACGGGCTCGTCGAGCCGCGCCCCGGAGCCCGCGAGGCGCTCGCGGCCCACTCCATGGACGTGCGCTCGTTCTCGCCCACGGCGCTCCAGAACTTCGCGGCCTGTCCGTATCGGTTCGTGCTCCAAGCATTGCACCGCCTCGCCCCACGCAAGGAGCCGGCGCCGATCGAGGAGCTCGATCCGTTGCAGCGAGGCTCCCTCCTCCACGAAATCGAGTTCGAGCTCCATGTCGAGCTCCGCTCGGCGGGGCTCCTGCCCATCGCGCCGGAGCGTCTCGAAGAGGCCGATCTCCGTCTCCGCAAGGTGGTGGAGCGCGTTGCGGCGCGCTTCGAAGAAGAGCTCGCGCCGGCGATCGACCGCGTGTACCGCGACGCCGTCGATTCGCTCACCGCCGACGTGCGCGAGATGTTGCGTCGCGAGGCCCACGACCCGCGCTGGCGACCGACGCACTTCGAGCTCGCGTTCGGGCTGACCGATCGAAGCGCGCGCGATGCCGCCAGCGTCACCGAGCCGGTCGATCTTCCGATCGGGCTCAAGGTGCGCGGCTCGATCGATCTCGTGGAGGAGAGCGCGGAGGGGACGCTCCGCGCGACCGACTACAAGACGGGGAAGGTCCGCGCCAAGGAAGGCGAGACCATCATCGGCGGCGGTCAGACGCTCCAGCCGGTGCTCTACGCGCTGGCGCTCGAGCAGATGTTCCAGAACCGCATCGTCGAAGGCGGTCGGCTCTACTACTGCACCGCGGCCGCCGGGTTCCATCCGGTGTGGGTCGCTCTCGACGACGACGCGCGCGAGGGAGCGAAGGCCGTGGTGTCCACGATCCGCGCCGCCATGACCGAGGGCTTCTTGCCGGCCGCGCCCAAGAAGGGCGAGTGCGAGTATTGCGATTACAAGTCGGTTTGCGGGCCGTACGAGGAGCTCCGCGCGAATCGCGTGAAGTTCCAAGACAAGCTCAAGCCGCTCCACGAGCTGAGGAAGCGCGCATGAGCATGGCGCCGGTCCCCCAGAAGCCGCTCGTCGACGACGACGCGCGGCGTCGCATTCGAACCGATCTCACGAGCACGCTCGTCGTCGAAGCCGCCGCCGGCACCGGCAAGACGACCGAGCTCGTCGCCCGCATCCTCGCCCTGCTCACCACCGGAACGACGTCGCTCGGCCGCATCGTGGCGGTCACGTTCACCGAGAAGGCGGCGGGCGAGATGAAGCTCCGCCTGCGCGCCGAGATCGAGCGCGCTCGCGCCGCCGCAGACACGAGCCCGGACGCGCGCGCGCGTTTGGATCTCGCGCTCTCCGAGCTCGAGACGGCGCGCATCGGCACGATCCACGGGTTCTGCGCCGACCTCCTCCGCGAGCGGCCGGTCGAGGCCGGCATCGATCCGCTCTTCGACGTCGCCGCCGAAGAGGAGAAGGACCGCATCCTCGACGCTTGCTTCGACACGTTCTTCCAACGGGCGCTCTCCGCGCCGCCGCCCGGCGTAGCGCGCGTCCTCCGTCGCCGAAGCCAGCGCCGCGACGCGATTGGCCCGCGCGACGAGCTCCGGCGCGCCGCGCTCTCGCTGATCGAGCAACGTGACTACGACGCGCCGTGGGCGGTGCCCGCTGGTTTCGACCGCCTGCGCGAGCTCGACGCGCGCTTCTCGGAGCTTCGCGATCTCGCCAAGCTCGCCGACGAGAGCGACAACAAAGAGAGCTGGCTGGTCAAGAGCCTCCAGGAGATCGGCCGCGTCGTCGCCGAGGTGGAGCGCCGGGAGCGTGTGCGCGGTGGCGAGCGCGATCACGACGGGCTCGAGGCCGAGCTCCGCGCGCTCGGCCGGCAGCGGCTCTGGGGCTGGAAGGGCTCGGGGAAGTGGTTCTCGAAGACGCGCGAGCGCGCAAACGTGCTCGACGTTCGAGAGAAGACCAAAGAGCGCCTCCTTCGCACGCTCGATCTCGCGGACGCCGAGCTCGCGGCACAGCTCCGCGACGAGCTGCGCGACGTCGTGTCCGAGTACGTTCGCCTCAAACAGCGCGCAGGCAAGCTCGACTTCTTGGACCTGCTCCTCGTCGCCCGCGATCTCTTGTGCGAGCGCGCCGACGTGCGCGTGGAGCTCCAATCACGCTTCACGCATCTCCTCGTCGACGAGTTTCAGGACACTGACCCACTCCAGGCGGAGATCCTCTTCCTCCTCGCGGCACGCGAGCCGTCGGCAGCGCGCCTCGAGGACGCCGAGCCCGAGCAGGGCAAGCTCTTCTTCGTCGGGGATCCGAAGCAGTCGATCTATCGCTTCCGCCGCGCCGACGTGACGTTCTACGAGCGCTTGAAGCGCCGCCTCGTGGCGGGCGGCGCGTCGGTGCTGCATCTCCGGACGAGCTTCCGCAGCGTGCCGTCGATTCAAACGATGGTGAACGCCGCCTTCGAGCCGGTGATGAAGGCCAACGAGGATGGATCGCAGGCCGAGTACGTGGCGCTGGAGCCGTTCCGCGAGGATCCGCCGGTGCGTCCGAGCATCGTGGCGCTTCCGGTCCCGCGCCCGTACGGCGACTACGGCAAGGTGGTCACCTGGCGCATCGACGAGTCCTTCCCCGACGCGGTCGGTGCCTTCGTCGATTGGATGGTGAGGAAGAGCGGCTGGACGATCAAGGAGCGCGGCGAGGACGTGCCGATCGAGCCGCGCCACGTCTGTCTGCTCTTCAAACGGCTGCAGAACTACGGCGACGACGTGACGCGCGCCTACGTCCGCGCCCTCGAGTCGCGTCGCATTCCGCACGTCCTCTTGGGCGGGCGCTCGTACCACGCGCGCGAGGAAATCCTCGCCGTGCGCAATGCGCTCTCGGCGATCGAGTGGCCCGACGACGAGCTCTCCGTCTTCGCGACGCTGCGCGGTCCGTTCTTCGCGATTCAAGACGACGCGCTCCTCGCGTACCGACATCGCCACAAGGGAATCGTCACGTTCCGAAAGCCTCCGCCCGAGGAGCTCGACGAGCTGACGACCCCGGTCCAGAGCGCGCTGGAGATTCTCTTCAAGCTTCACCGCGGGCGAAATCGACGCCCGATCGCCGACACGCTGGCATCTCTGCTGGAGGCGACGCGCGCCCACGCGGGCCTTGCGACTTGGCCGACGGGTGAGCAAGCGCTGGCCAACGTTCTGCGCGTCCTCGATCTGGCGCGCCGCTTCGAGGCCGCCGGCGCGACCTCCTTTCGCGCCTTCGTGCTGAAGCTGCAGGGCGACGCCGATCGCGGCGGTGCGGCGGAGGCGCCGGTCGTCGAAGAAGGGACCGAGGGCGTGCGCCTCATGACGGTGCACCGCGCGAAGGGGCTCGAGTTCCCGGTCGTCATCCTCTGCGATCCGACCGCGCCCGCGGCTCAGCGCAATCCGACACGCTTCGTCGACGCAGAGCGTCGCTTGTGGGCGATGCCGCTCGCCTCGTGCGCGCCGCTCGAGCTGGTCGACGGCCGCGAGACGGCCCTCCGCCACGATCACGAGGAGGCCAAGCGCCTTCTTTACGTGGCCACGACGCGCGCGAAGGAGATCCTGGTCGTGCCCGTGTGCGGCGACGAGGAGCTCCTCGACACGTGGCTCGATCCGTTGCGGCCGGTGATTCACCCCAAGAACGACTCGCGACGTCGCGCCGAGCCGGCTCCCGGCTGCCCGGCGATGGGCAGGGACAGCGTTCGCGAGCGCCCCGACAACGCGCCGTTCGGCACCGAAGGCTCGGTGATGCCGGGGCGCCATCGTCCCGCGGTGGGCGCGCACGCCGTCGTGTGGTGGGATCCGCACCTCCTCGAGCTCGATCGAGAGCATGATGGCGGTCTCCGCCAGCAGCGCATGCTCGCGGCCGACACCGCCGGCGGCGCCGACGACGCGGGCGAGCGCATGCACTCTGCATGGAAGTCGCGGCGCGAAGAAGTGCGCGCTCGCGGAAGGACGCCATCGCTCGTCGTGGAGACGCCGACGGAGCGAAAGTCCGCGGGCGCCGTCGCCGCGGCGCCTCCCGAGGTGGCCGTCACCGAGGCGCCGCGCGAGGGGCGACCGCGGGGGAAGCGGTTCGGCATCCTCGTGCACGCGGCCCTCGCGGCGGTTCCGCTCGATGCGGACGGTGACGCCATCGCGCAGGTGATCGATGTCGAGCGGCGCATGGTCGGTGCCTCGGTGGAGGAGGCGACGGCCGCGCGGGTCGCGGTGGAAGCCGCGCTCGCCCATCCGCTCTTTGGCCGAGCCCGGGCCGCGAGCGAGGTGCGACGCGAGTGCGCCGTCCAGATGGTGGGCGAAAATGGGGTGATCGTCGAAGGCGTGCTTGACCTCGCGTTCCGAGAGGGCGGACGCTGGGTCGTGGTGGACTACAAGACCGACGCCGAGCTCGACGGGCCCGACCCCGACGCCATCGCGCGTGGCGTACCCGCCGCGGAGGCGCCGACGCGCCGCGCGGTCTACGGCGCGCAGCTCGCCGTGTACGTCGAGGCCGTCGCCCGCGCGACGGGCGAGCCCGCAGAAGGGATCCTTCTCTCCGTATGACGGCCCGCACGAGCTCACGTCGCCGCGCGCGCTTCGGGTGGCGCGGCGTCGCTTCGGGACTCTCCCTGGCTGCGGCGGTCGCCGTGCTCATGACCGCGCCGCTGGCGCGCGCTCAGTCGAAGGGGAAGGGCCCGCTCTCGCCCTACGAGCGGGAGACCCTCGAGATCGCGCTCAAGAAGGTCGACCGCACCCTGGAGCCGGCGCCCGAGGGCAAGATCGTCGAAGCGCTCGAGGTCGCACCCTTCGAAGTCTTCGACGAGCGCGAGGGCTTCTTCCAGGTCTTGAACGTCTTTCACGCGACCACGTTGCCGGCCGTGCTTCGCCGCGAGGTGCTCCTCTCGGTAGGGCAGCCGTGGGACCGCGATCTCGCCGACGAGACCGCCCGCAACCTCCGCACGCTCCCCCAGCTCTCGCTCGTCCTCGTGGTTCCGGTGCGCGGGACCACGCCGGACACCGTGCGACTCCTCGTCCTCACCAAGGATGTGTGGAGCCTGCGTCTCAGCTGGGACCTCAAGGTCGGTAGCGGCGGTCTCGAGCTGCTCCGCCTCGAGCCCACCGAGACGAACCTCGCCGGCACCCACCAGAGCGTCGCCACGCGCTTCATCCTTCGACCGGAGACCTACACGCTCGGGGTGAGCTACACGGTCCCGCGCCTCCAGGGGCAGCGCTACTCCTTCGGTGTCGACGCCAACGTCATCTTCAACAAGGCGAGCGGCGATCCGGAGGGGTCGTACGGCTCCACCATCGTCACGCGCCCCTTGTATTCTTCACGCACCGAGTGGGCGTGGCTCGTGGGCAACGATTGGCGCAACGAGCGCGTGCGCCGCTACGTCGATACCACGGTGGCGCTCTTCAACGCCCGAGTGACGCCCGAAGCCGACGCACTGCGCGACGAGTACCACGCGCAGCGCTTCACCGAGACCGTGGCCGTCACGCGCTCGTTCGGCGTGGAGAACAAGCTCGACGTGACGTTGGGCGCGGAGATGAGCCGGCGCGCCTACGATCTCCCGCCGACGACGCTCGAGCGCTTCCCCGAGGAGGTCCTCCGCGAGTACACGTTGCGTCGCTTGCCAGTGGGTGAGACGCGCGTCGGTCCCGCCGTGCGCGCGCGCGCGTACACGACGAGCTTTCATCGCGTGCTCGACTTCGAGACCATCGGGCTCCAGGAGGACTTTCGCCTCGGCTACGACGTCTCGGCCAAGATCTACCCGGTCTTCTCCGCGCTCGGATCGTCACGCACGTTCTTCGGCACCGACGCCACCGCGCAGTACACCTGGGCGGTCGGCGACGGTCTCGTGCGCGTGGGCGGCGAGCTCTTGAACGAGCTCGAGGAGTCGCGCATCTCCGACGCCGCCGTGCTCGGCAACGTTCGCTTCACGACGCCCAAGCTCGGCTTCGGTCGGTTCGTGCTCGACGGTACCGTTCTCAATCGCTACCGCAACTACCTCAATCGCTCGAACCTCCTCGGCGGCGACACGCGCCTCCGCGGCTATCCGTCGGGCTTCTTCGTGGGCAAGGACCTCGTCGCGGGCAACCTCGAGTACCGGTCGCCGACCGCGCGCATCTTCACCATTCTTCTCGGCGGTGCTGCTTTCGTCGACGCTGGCCACGCGTTCTCGGGCTTCGACTCGTTCAAGCTGCAAGAGTCGGTCGGCGCCGGCTTCCGCATCCTGTTTCCGCAGCTCGATCGCGTCGTCTTCCGTGGTGACGCGGCGTTCCCGCTCAAGCGTCCGCTCCCGGCAGGCGTCTCGCCGTTCGGCTTCTTCCTGGCCTTCGAGCAGGCCTTCGATCTGGCGAGCCAAGGCACCAGCATCGCGCCGTCACGCGGCACGGGCAGCGGCCTCCTCAATCAGTGAGTCGTCGTCACGCGAAGACGTGCGCTTTCTTCTCGAGCGCGGCGACGAGCGGGCGCTTGTCGAAGTAGAAGCGCTCACCCTTGGCGGCGAGGGCGAGCCGCGCCGGGCGCGTGAAGGTCGGGCGGAGGACCCGCTCGAGCGTGACGAGCGCCCGCTCGGCGTCCTCGTCGAATCGGGCACGGTGCTTCGCCCGGGGTTTGCCCGAGAGAGTGTGATCGTAGCCCTGCTCCACGAGGAGTGTCGACGAGGTGCCCTTCTTCGCGACCAGCTCCCCGGTGCCGTCGACGATGACGACTGGCGCGTCGACCGCGCCACCCGCATAGAGCTGAGAGCCCATGACGATCGCTCGGGCGGAGACGTCACCCAAGACGAGGACGTGCGTCCACTCGGTGATGTCGCGGATCACGCCATCCACGACCAGGTTCCCGCTCACGAAGAGGTCGATCGAGAGGGAGAGGTTGCCGCGCACGTGCAGGTCGCCGAGGATCCAAACGAACGACCTCGCGCCGGGAGGCGTGAGCACGTCGCCGCGCACGACGACCGGCGCGCCGCGCACGCGGGCAGCCTTCTTGAGCGCCGAGAAGCGTACGGCCGCTTCGGTCGAGTCCGCGAGCGCGGCGAGCGTCTTCGTCACGCGTCGATCCTCGCTCGCGCGCGTGACCTCTCCGCAGTGGGCGAGCGCGGGCCATCCGCGGAGCGAAGCCACCTTGGCGGCGGAGCGCCGCGGCGGCCGTGGCCGGGGCGCCGCGCTCTCGAGCAGTCGACTGTCGGCCGTGAGCGTGTAGCCCTCGGCGAGCTTCGTCCGGATGGCGCGCTCGTAGGCCGCGACCGCGCGCTTCCGCTGGGTCGCGCTGGATGCGGTGGAGGAGTAGAAGCCGGAGGTCTCGAGCTTCGTGCGCTCGGGGAGCACGAACTTGAACGAGCGCTCCTTTCGGAACACGAGCGGCGGCGCTTTGGGGATCTCCGCGGTGACGAGCTGATTCGACCAAAGGTGAACGAACCATTGCCGAGGGCCCTTGGCGAAGACGAGCGAGAACCCGCCCTCCGACGCGGGCGCACGAAGCTCCGGCGGGAGGCCGAGCACGCTCATGCCTCCGTGGGCGGCGGGAAGGCGGCGCGGAAGTCGCGGAGCGTTTGGCCTTCGTCGAGCTCGAACTCGAAGCCAGACGCCTTCTTGAAGGCGCTCGCGTCGACGACCACCGGGTACTTGATGTGCCCGAGCGCGCCGCGCGGGAGCTTGGGAAGCCCGCCCTTGCCGAGCGCGAGCGCGAGGAGCGCCTCGGGGATCGGCACGCGCGTCCGGCCGGTGGCGCGGATCACGACCGAGAAGGGAACCGGCTGCGGTCCGGCCACGTTGTAAACGCCGTGGAGGCGCTTCTCGATGGTGAGCATGATGGCCGTCACCACGTCGTCTTCGTGCATGAACTGGAAGAGAGGATCGAAGCCGAGCACGGCCGGGACGCGCTTGCCGCGCAAGAACGTGGCGAGCGTGCCGTGACCCGAAGGCCCGAGCGTGTAGCAGATGCGCAAGACCGACGTGCGGAGCTCGGGCATGCGCCAGAGCGCGGTCGACGCGTAGAGATCGGCGGCGACGAGGTCGGACAGCTCGGGATGCCCACCGAGGCCGCTCGGCGGCTCGTTCTCGGTGTGGAAGAGCGGCGCCTCGGGGCCCGCGCCATAGAACGTGTGCCGTCCGACGAACACCACGTGCTTGGCGCCGTAGCGCGCGCAGTGCTCGAAGACGGCTTGCGTCCCGCCGAGGTTGATTCGGTAGCGCTCCTCGCCGCGGACGACGAGCGAGGTGACCGTCGCCATGTGCACGACGACCTCGGGGCGGAACTTCCGGAAGACCTCTTCGGCGGCGCGCTTACGAATGTCGAGGCGGCTCACCTCGATGTTCTTGGGCACGTCGGGCCACGGTCGGACGTCGATTCCGGCGACCTCGTGACCCGCCTCGGCGAGGCGAAGGGCCACCTTGCGCCCGACGCCGCCGGCGATCCCGGGGATCAAGATGCGCATAGCCCCACCGGCGCGAGAGGTGCTCATCAGGCCTCTCCTTTGCGCTCGCGCCGACCGCGCTCGATGAGGCCAGCGATCTCCGCCTTCACGCGCTCGACGTAACCGAAGATGGTCTCGTCGTCTTCGGCGCCGGTGCCTTCGAACATCATCGGCTCGCCGTAGTAAACGTCGAGCTTCACGGGCAAGGGGAGGGGCGCGATCCACGGCGTGACCGGCACGTAGGGGACGCCGAGGAGCTTCCCGATGCCGTAGAGGTTGGCGACCGTGGGGACGGCGTCGCCGCCGCCGAGGAAGCCGAACGGGACGATCGGCGACTTGGTCTTGAGCGCCAGGCGCATGAACCCGGTGCCGAAGTCGACGAGCGAGTGTCGGTCCTTCCAGAGCTTCGCCGTGCCGCGCGCCCCTTCGGGGAACACGAGGAGGAGGCGGTCGTCGAGGAGCATGCGCTCGGCGTGCTCGGGCAAGCCCACGAACTGCCCGCACCGGCTCGTCCAGATCGACGCGAACGGCAGGCTGCTCAAAAACTTCTCGATCATGCTCTGCGCGAGGCGCGGCGGATCCATGTCGAAGAACATGCTCGCGATGACCATCGCCCCATCGAGGGCGACGCCACCGGAGTGGTTGCCGATGAGCATGGCTCGTCCGTGCGCAGGCACGTGGTGGATGCCGTGCACGCCGACCGAGAAGTAGCGGCGATAGAACGGCTCCAGGGCGCGACACGCCCACAAGAGATGCTTCTTCGAGATGCCGTAAGGGTCGACGCCGTATTCGTCGAAGGGAAGATCGAGGCGGTGGAGCCGATCTTCGAGGCGTTCGCGTTTCATCGATGGTCAGGCGAGAGGGGAGGGGCGACGCGCGGCCACCCCCCGAGTGGTCCCTCAGCCTATCAGGTGCGGAACTGCTGCACGGCGTGATTGAGCTCGGCCGAGAGATCGACGATGCGGCGCGTCGTCTGGCTGGTTTGCTCGACGCGCTCGACGGCTTGTTTCGACACGGTGGAGACGACGTCCATCGTCTTCACGACGTCGGTCGCGCCCTTGGCCTGCTGCTTCGCGGTCACGTTGATCTGCTGGATGGCCTCCGACACGCGCTTCGAGAACTCGGCGAGCCCTTCGAGCGTCTTGCCGGCGCTCTCGGCGGAGCGCACCTGGCCTTCGACGTTGCGCGTGGCGTCGCTCATCGCGCGAACCGACTGGCTGGCTTCGGTCTGGATGGTGGCGACGACCGTGGTGATCTCGCGCGCGGCGTCGGCGCTGCGCTCGGCCAGGCGTCGGACTTCGTTGGCGACGACGGCGAAGCCGCGGCCGTGCTCTCCGGCGCGCGAGGCTTCGATGGCGGCATTGAGGGCGAGTCGGTTCGACTGCTCGGCGATACGGGTAATCGTGTTGACGATCTCCGTAATGGCCTCGGTTCGATCACCGAGGGTCTTGAGCTGCACGAGCGTGTCGCTGGCGACCTGCTGGACGCCGCGCATACCCTCGACGACCTTGAGCACCTCGTCGCGGCTCGAAGCGGCTTGCTTGAGCGAGTTCTGCGCGGCGTCGAGCGTGAGCTCGGCGCTCGAGGCAGCGCGGGAGATGGCGTTCGACATGTCCTGAATGGACGTCGTCGCGGTGACGATGTTGTCGAGCTGGCGCGCCGAGCCGCTGGAGAGCGCGTCGGAGTTCGCCTGAATCTCGCGGGCTTCCTTGGTCACGCGCTGAGCGGCCTGCGTGATCTTCGAGACGAGGCCGGCGACGCTCTCGAACATGGCGTTGATGGCGTCGGCGACGTTACCGAGCGCGCCGCCCGTGACGGGCACCTTCTTGGAGAGGTCGCCTTCGGCGGCGGAGGCCACGACCTCGAGCACCGTGAGGATGTTCGTCTGGAGCTCTTCGTTGTCGCGGGCGATTTGTCCGCGGAGGTCACGGGCTTCGACGAGGGCCTGGTTGATCTGGTTGTACGACTGGGCGATCTCGGCGAGCTCGTCGCGGGCCTCGAGCTTGAAGCTCTCGCTGGTGCCGGCGAGCATGCGTTGGGTCGCGCTGCGGAGGGCGTCGATCGAACGACGCACCGAGGCGTAGAACCCGAGGAAGAGGAAGACGAGGACGAGGACGGTTGCAACCGAGACCGCGGTCGCGAGGACCTTCACGCCGCGCGCCGCGTTGAGGCGCGTGCTGACGTTGCCGTCGACCGAGCGAGCGAGCGCTGACCAGTAGTCGAGGCTGAGCTTGAGGAGGTTCTGCGCTTCCGTGACGAACGCCTTGCCCTCGGCCTTTTCGAGGCTGGCGACGTTGCCGGTGAAGAAGCGGCGCTGGAGTGACCCGCCGAAGGTCTTGAGCCCAGCGTCGAGCTTGGCCTGCTGCTCCTCGACTGCGTCCTTCTTGCTGCTCTTGTCGGCGGTCGCCGCGCGAACGCTGAGCTTGCGCACTTCGGCGTCCATGCTGGCGAGGCGCGTGGCGAGCTGAGTGAGCTGGAAGTTACGCTCCGTCTGGTTGGTGACGTCCGGAGCCGGCGTCACGCCAGCGAGGACCGTGTGCGCGACCGCGTCCATGCGGAGCGCGGTGCCGAGGAGAAAGTCGGTGACGTGGCGGGTCACTTGCGGGTCGGCGTCGACCGGCAGATCGCTGTTGGCGGCGGCGTACGACTGCATCAGGTCGGCGACCGAGCCGATGAGGCGGCTGTGGCCACGGTCGACGTCACCAGGCGTACGCGCAGAGCCCGTCTTGAGCTTGTCCCAGTCGGTCTTGATGGCCTTCCACTTCTCGCTCGTGTCGAGAACGTCTCCGAGCTCACCGTCGAGCTTCGCGAGCTTTTCGGCCGCAGCGTCCGCGTCCTTGGTCGCGGCCGTCACGTCGGCCTTGTACCCGGGATCCTCGAGGCCGACCTCGGCGAGCGCGGCGATGCGGCGGCGCTGCAGCTGGTAGTAGAAGTCCTTGGCGGCGACGATGTACTCGATGCCGTCTCGCTCGCGGTTCGCGAAGTCGATGCGCTCGGTCGTCGCGGTGCTCTGGAGGTAGAGGAGCGCGAAGAAGGGCACGGCGACGACGACGCCGATGACGATGAACTTCGCTCCGTAGCGGAGTCGGTCCATCAAGGCCGCGGAGACGAAGACGATCCGCTGGAGGAACTCCGTTGCGTTGCCGGAGGACGACTGACTCATGCTCTCACCCGCACTCGATTGCGTTGTTGGGGGCGCGCCTCGCACGGAGGCAGCGCAGGAATCTCACCGAAGCGAACCGTTCTGCATCACGATGCCGATCGCCTCGTTTGCGCGGGAGCGTACCCTGATTCGGCGCCCGCGCGCGATTGGAACGCGACTTGGGGGCGGGGGGCCGAACGGTCCCCGCCCCGAAGCCGCATCATCGCTCAGATCGTGAGCTTTTGGCCCTTTTCGTCGACGAGCATCGCGTCGTTGACGTACGCGATGTTGTCGGAGCGCATGAACTCGATCTGGGACTTGAACGCCGTCGTGGCGAGCGGGTCCTTCTTGGCCCACTGGAACCAGAGCGGAACGGCGATCTTACGGAATTTGCCGACGTCCGTTTCGGTCAAACGGATGACCTCGACGCCCTTCTCGCGGAACTTGCCCCAGGCCTTCACGTTTTCGCGCTGGATGTAGGCGTAGTGGTCCCAGGAGAACTTGCGGACGGCCGCGGTGAAGAGGCCCTGGAGCGCCGGGGAGAGCTCCTGCCACTTCTTCAGGTTCACCGAGAACTCCATCAAGTCGCACGGCTGGTGGAGGCACGGCGTGGAGGGCGGGCCCATGATGATGTACTTCGCGACGTCGGCGAAGCCGAGGTTGAAGTTGACCGCGGGGCCGGTGAAGTCGGCCGCCTCGACCTGGCCGTCCTTCAGCGCGCCGTACACCTTGCCGCCGGGGAAGGTCGCGACGTCGACGCCGGCCGCCTTGAAGACGTCGCCGATGAGGCCGCCCGGGAAGCGAATCTTCTTCTTCTTGAAGTCCTCGAAGGAGCGAATCGGCACCTTCGAGTGGATGAGGTTCAGGTCGTGCTGAACCATTCCGACGAAGTGGATGTTGTTCGCCTCGTACGCCTTGCGCGCGAGATCGAGGCCGCCGAGCTCGTAGTACCAAGTCTCCCACTGGTCGGGACGGTCCATTCCGAGCGGGTACGAGCAGAGGAACGCGCAGACCGGCATGTCCTTGACCCAGTAGATCGGGAAGGAGTGCATCGCGTCGACGTCGCCGCTCTTCACGGCCGCGAAGAGGTCGAACGTCTTGGCGAGCGCGTTGTTCGCTTGGGGCTCGATCTCGAGCTTGCCGCCCGAGAGCTCGCTGATGCTGCGCGCGAATTTCTCGAACGCGGCGAAGCCGACGGTGCCGGCGTCCCAGGCAGTCTGCACCTTCCACGTGATCTTGCTCGAGCCCGCGGCAGGCGCGGCGCTGGCCGAAGCGGTCGGCGTCGGCTCCTTGGTTTCTTCCGAGCCACGCTTCTTCTTGTTGTCGTCGCACCCGGAGAGGACGCCGAGCGCGGTCAGTGCGCCGAGCGCGCCCGCACCCTTGAGGAATGAGCGCCGCTGGTCCGCGGAGGATTCTGCGCTCTCGCTGGCGGTGGGCGCGTCTGCGACGGCGGTCTCCGTGGCAGGCAGCGTCTCTTTGTCGATCTGGTCGGTCATCTTGACCCCCTCCTTGGAAGGCGGAGCTGGCGCAAAGGCGCGCGGTCGCGGCGCATCCAAATTGCGCCGCGATGAACCTACAGAGAGAGGTGGGACAAAAACCAGATTTGAACGTCGCCTCGGCACGATCGGTGCGAGGAGGTCGGAGGCCGCCGCCGCCCGCCCAGGGGACCCGATGGTTCCCAGGCGTAGGCTCAGCCGGCGGAGAGCCGCAGACCGGGCGGCAGCGACTCGCCGAGGAAGGCCTGTCGATCCTGATCGCTGAGGCTCACGACGGAGCGCACGCTCTCGATCATCGCGTCGGGCGCGCCGGCGGTCTCGAGGCGTCGCAGCACTTCGGCCCGGACCCGCTCCGACACGTCGCGCGCACGATCGTCGGTGCGGCGAGCGAGCGCCGCCGCCGCAGAGGTCGCGGTCGGCAGCGCCTCCCACTTCTCGCGAAGCAGGTGGTCGAGCCAGCGCTCGGCCGTCGTGATGGTCACGACGTGGTGGGCGCTTCCATAAGTGGGGACGCGGGCGCCGAGTCGACCGAGGGCCGCCCAGAGGCGCGGGTCACGCTCGGTCCAGGTGCGCTCCAAGATCCAGCTCCCGAGCTCGGCGCGCCGCGTCGCCGGCACCCGCTCCAGCGCCGCGGCGAGCTCCAGCATTTCGAAGTCCGCCTCGAGCTTCGGCTTCTTCGGCTTCTTGAGCCCGGCGCTCGCGGGGGCCAGGAACGGATCGACGAAGTCACGGATCGCCGTCTGCGCGGCTTCGTCGAGGCCGGCGGCGATCCGCCGCCAAGCGATGAAGAACTGCGTCCAGGTGCGCGCCTCGTCGGGGAAGGCGAGCCGCTCGGCGAAGAGCGGCGCCACGAGGGCGACGCGCGCGGCGTCCTCGGGATCGCCGACCCCCGGACGAAGCGTGTATCCTGCAATCATCCAGAATGCGCGCTCGTGATCCGCGGAGCGCCTCCGCGCGCGCGCGAACGGGACGAGCGCGTCGAACACGGAGCGCGTCAGCTCCATGGTCCACGTCGGGCGCTCGCCGAGCAGGCGCTCGAGCTCCCGGACCAGGTCCTTGGCCTCGCGTCGTGGTGGCGGCGCGCTCCCCGTTGCGGCGGGCGCGTCGCTGCGCGGCTTGCCGAACACCCGATCGATCGCCTCCCGAGCCTCGTCGAAGCGCTTAGACTTCTGCGGCGCGAGCGAGGGCGCGCGTGAGGGTACGAGCGAGCGGGGGAGCTCGCTCGGCGGGGCGAACGCGTCGCCGTCGGTGTCGCCGTCGCGGAGTGCGAACGCGAGCTTGAAGCGGCGGTCCGCACCGCCACGCTCGGCGCACGCGAGCTCGAGCGTTCCCACGCTGGTGAGCTTGCTCTCGATGGTGACCTCCACGGTCTCGTCGCCCACGGGCGAGCGGCGATCGCTCGGCGCGAACCGAACCACGAGCGGCGGCGCGCGCTCGAAGTCGTCGTCGTTCACCGTGACGATCGTGCCCGCGGTCTGGTCGGTGGGTGCGTCGTCGGAAACGAAAAGGTCGAAGCGCACCGGTCGCCCGACGACCAACGAAAGCCCGCTTCCCGCGGTTCGGTGCACGTCTTCTTCCCGCGCGCCGCGCGGGACGACGCACATCGCTTTCTGCGCGCCCCCACCGGCGTCCACGCCCACGTAGTAGGCGCGCGCGGCGCCGGCGCGCACGCGGAGCGCGAGCCCGTGCAGCGCGAGTCCGTAGATCACCGCGCCGCGCGCCACGGCCAAGTCCGGGTCGGTGTGCGGGAGCACGACCGGCGCGGAACCGTCGGACCAGGCGCCGATCACCTCGGCGAGGCGGGCGCGGATCGCAGCGGCGCGGAAGACGCCGCCGTTCAGGAGGAGGGCCGTCACGCGGCGACCTTCGGGGACGTGGCGGGCCACGAACTCGGCGACGTGCTTGGTGATGGCCACGTCGCGCTCGTAAGGAAGGCCGAACGAAACGAGGGCGCTCCGTGCGCGCGCCGGGCGATCGCCTTTGGCGACGCGAGGAAAGAAGCCGTCCAAGACGAGTCGCGTCGCGTCGTCACGGCGGACCTCGGCGCGGAGGGTGCTACCCACCAAGCGCGAGCCAGAGCCGGCGATTGCGATCGGGACCGCGTCGGGAGCGTCGTCGCCGAGCAGGCGCTCCTTGGCGAACCGACACGCCTGCGTGAGCTGCGTGAAGCGCGCGGGGTCCAAGTGATTCCCCTCGCCGACGAGGCGCGGCTCGACCGCGTGCGCGAGCGCCAGGTCCATGTTGTCGCCGCCGAGGAGCAGATGACGACCGACCGCGACGCGCTCGATGTCGGGCGCCGCGTCGTCGGTCGCCGCGGGGCGCACCGCGAGCAGCGACAGATCGGTCGTGCCACCGCCGACGTCGACCACGAGCACGAACGCTTCTCCGCCCGGTGCGTCGCGCGTGAGTGCCTCGAGCTCACGGGCGCTCGTGTGGCTCGAGAAGTCGTAGAACGCGGCGAGCGGCTCTTCGAGGAGTCGCACCTCGATGCCGGCGCGGAGCGCGGCCTGCACGGTGAGCTCGCGCGCCGCCTCGTCGAACGACGCCGGCACGGTGAGCACGACCTCGTGCTCGTGGAGCGGCGCGTCGAGGTGCGCTTCGTCCCACGCGCGGCGAACGTGCGCGAGAATGCGCGCGCTCGCATCGACCGGCGACAGGCGCGGGAGCGATTCGTCTTCGGCGCCCCACGGCAAGATCGGAGCGAGGCGGTCCACGCCGGGGTGACACAACCAGCTCTTCGCGGAGGCGATCACGCGCCCCGGAACCTCCGCGCCGCGTCGCTTCGCGAGCTCACCAGTCACCCACGGCGCGTCGCCGCACACGTCGGGCGCGCCGGCGCGCTCGTCTTCGAGCGGCGCGTAGAGCGACGACGCGTAGAGCGCGCGCGCCTCGATCTCTCGGTCGGCCACCAGCTGACGGACCGGGAACACCTCCGCGCCGTCGGGCGCGGAGGACGCGACGACGGTGTGGGTCGTCCCGAGATCGATGCCGACGATGCGTACGGACTTCGTCGTCATGCGGTTCGCGTCCTCGCGCGGCTCAGGATTGCGACGTGTCGCGGATCGAGAGCTCGACCTTGAAGCGCTCGTCCTTCTTGAGGGCCTTGGTCGGCACCGCCTCGATCTCGAGCGTTCCGACCTCGGTGACGTGCGCAGAGAGGAGGACCTCGACGACGTCGCCCGGACGGCGCCCCTCGGCCGGCAAAGTGACCTCGACCGGCGAGAGCTCGTCGAGCTCGCTCGGCTTGATGCGCTCGATCGTGGTGCCCGGGCGATCGGCGCGGCGCACCGTCGAGCCGAAGAAACGGAAGCGCACCGGCTCGCCGACCACGGCCCCGAGCTCGTGCGCCGCGAGATCGACGCGGCTCCCTTCTTCCATGCCGAAGGGCGCGACGCAGAGCGCCGTGAGCGGCGGCTCCATTCCGGGAACGGCGGGGACCGATGACTCGATGCCGACGTAGTAGGAGCGCGCCGTGCCGCCGCGAATGCGGAGGCCGCGGCCCCGACGCGCGAGGCCGAAGGCGGCCGCGCCGCGCGCGACGGCGAGATCGAGATCCGCGCCGTCGAGCACGCGCACCGGCGGGGCTTTGGCGTCGGTCAGCCAACCGTCGATGGTCGCTTTGAGGCGGGCCGTCAGCGCCGCTCCCTTCATGACGCCGCCGTTCAGGAGGAGCGCCGTCGGCTTGAGGAAGCCGCCGTCTCCCTTTCCAGCCGCGTCGGCTTGGCGCCCGAGGAACGCCGCGAGGTGCTTCGTCACCGCGGGATCCGACGCATAGGGCAGGCCCATTTGCGTGAGCGCGGTGCGGGCGCGCGCGGCCGGGCGCGCCGACGACTCGGTCTTGGGGAAGAAGCCTTCGACGATGAGCTGATCGACCTCGGCCTTGGTGAGCTCGGAGCGAAGCCCCCCGCCCATCAGCTTGGAGCCGCGCGACGCGACCGCGATCGGCACCTTGTCGACGCGCTCTTCCGCGAGGAGTCGCTCCTTGGCCGCGCGGCACGCGTGGACGAGTGAGGCGAACTGGAACTTGTCGACCTCTTTGCCGCTCTCCTCGATGCGCGTTCGCACGAGGTGGGCGAGTGCGAGGTCCATGTTGTCGCCGCCGAGGAGGATGTGATCGCCGACCGCGACGCGCTCGAGCGCGAGCGAGCCGTCGCGATCGACGGCGACGATGGCGGAAAAGTCGGTGGTGCCGCCGCCGACGTCGACGACGAGGATCACGTCGCCGACCTTCACGTGCTTTCGCCACGCGTCACCCGAGCGAGAGATCCAGGCGTAGAGCGCGGCCTGCGGCTCCTCGAGGAGCGTCACGCGTGCAAAGCCCGCTTCGGCCGCCGCTTCGGCAGTGAGCTCGCGCGCGCCGGCGTCGAACGATGCGGGCACCGTGAGGACGACCTCTTGGTCCGCGAGCGGTGCCTTGGGGTGAGCGCGGTTCCACGCCTCCGCGAGGTGCTCGAGCACGCGAATCGCCGCATCGACGGGGGAGATTTTGTCGACGTCGTCGGGCGCGCCGGTGGGGAGGAGCGGCGCGCGGCGATCGATGCTCGGGTGGCAGAGCCAGCTCTTTGCGCTCGCGACCACGCGATTGGGCGCTTCGACGGCGCGCGCGCGGGCGTGCTCACCCACCGCGAACTTGCGGTTCTTGGCCCACGGGAGGGACATCGGCCCCTCGCTCTCATGTGCAAAATACACGAAAGAGGGGAGCAGCGGACGCGGCTCGATCGATCCGGCGGCGACCAGCTGGGGAACGTCGAGGACGGAGATCTCCGCCTTCTCTTCGTCGAGCGGCGCGTAAGCCAGGGCGGTGTGGGTCGTGCCGAGGTCGATGCCGACGACGTACTTGGCGCTCACAGCTCCACCTCCGCGGGCGCGAGGATCGTGGCGTCGTGGCCGGGCGTCGCCTCGGGGAGCGACACCTTGGTGGCGCGCCAGCCGCGGTGCCGCAGCGTTCCCTTGAAGGGCGCCGCGCCTTGGACGTCGCCGACGAGCTTGACGGACTTGGCGTCGAACCCGCTCTCGAGCGTGAGCTTCACGCCCTCCTCTTCGGAGCGGATCGGCTCGACGCCGACGTGCCCGCGGAGCGCCTTGCGGCATCCCTCGTGGACGACCCGGGCGGCCGCGCCGACCTCTTCGTCGGAGAACGTCACCACATCCTGCTCGAGGAAGTCGACCAGGCGCCCCTCACGCTGGAGGAGCGCGAGGAGCTGGAGGGCGGCGTCGGGGGTCGCCTTCTCGACGACGCGCTCGACCACCTTCTCGACGACCTTCTCCACGACCTTCTCACGCGGCGTCGCGTCCGCGGGCGGGAGCTCGGGGGCGCGGAGGCCCACGACGCGCGCCGCGAAGCGCCCGTCGAAGAGGACTTTGAAGAAGCACACCCAGGCCAAAAAGAGCCGGGTCACGAAAGGAACGGATTCGTCAGCCACGCCCGGACCTTACCGCAAGCGCCGCTCGCCGTGATCCTCGGAACGGCAGGCGAGAGGCACGGATGGGAAGGGCGAGGCGGGCCGAGGGGGCGACAGCGGGGTGGGCGCGCCCGGACCGCTTCCATGCATGGTGCACGGAAGGGCCGCGTGGGCCGCGGTTGTCCCAGGCGCTTCCATAAGCGTTTCGCGAACCGGCTCGGCGCGGCCGCCCGGGAATTTCCGCTTTCGCGGCGATCGCGCCGCCGGCGCGCGTCGTGGCATCCATCGTGCACGAGCGCGGGCCATGGAACGCTCGCTCTCCCGCAAGATCATCGCGACCCTCGTTCTCCGCGCCCTCTTCCGCCACCAGCGCGCCGCGACGCTCGGCGCCATGACCCTCGACGCGCTCGCGGCGTCCGTCGACCTCCCGCGCACCGACGTGCGACGCGTGGTCTCCGATCTCCATCGCGAGGGACACGTCGACGCGCTCCGCATGCGCCTCACGGCGTCTGGCTTCGTCCTCGGGCTCACGCTCGAGCGCGCGGGCGCCTCGCCGCAGCGCTCGCTCTTCGCCGCGACGATCGCCGCCGCTTGAGCCGGTGGGCGCGCCGTGCGCGGCCCGATCGTGGTCTCGCCGTCTGGATCGAGCCCGCGTCGAGGTCGCCCGTTCGCGACACTCCCGGGAGGGCCGAGCAGGGAAAATCCAACTCGCGCGTGCCAGCCTCGATGGAACGGCCAGTGCTACGGAGCGAGCCATGAAGCGAGCCGCTGCTTTCCTATGGATCTCCCTCTCGGTCGGTTGCGGCGGCAGCGCCGCGGTGGACGACCCGAGCAGCGGCGCGCTCGTCGGCGGCGCCACCGAGGCCGAGTGGCTTCCGGTCGGCTACCTCGCGACGGCCGACGCGCCATCCACGCCGGCGTGCGGCGCGACGCTGGTGGCACCGAACGTCGTCGTGACCGCAGCGCACTGCGTCTACGCGCTTCGTGACGCGCGCCTCGCGTTCCGCGCCGGGCGCGCGACGAGCGTGCCCGCCGCGTCGGTTCACTACCACGAGGCGGCCCACGTCGAAGCGACGTCACCCATCGACGCCGCGCACGCGCTCCGCCTGAACGATCTCGCTTACGTCGTGCTCGCGCGATCGGTCACCGAGGGACCGCCGGCCGCGCTCTCCCGACAGTCGCCGAAGTGGGCGGGGTGCGACGTGCGCGTCGTCGCGTACGACGAGTCGGGCGCTCCGGTCAGCGCCAAGGGCTGCGTGGTCCTCCGCCCGGAGATCATGGGCGACTCGATCCTCGAGATTCGTCCAACCGACGGCGCGGCCGTCTGTCATCGCGATGGTGACGAGGGCCACGCCGCCCTCGCGCGCGACGACGCGGGACGGATGACGCTCGTCGGGCTCTACGTGGGGAGCGTCACGCAGCGCCACACCGATTGTCATCCCAACGCGCAGTGGCTCAACGGCTACGAAGACGTGGCGGGGCACCTCGACTTCTTCGACGCGGCCGTCGCGGCGGGCGCGCGCGATCGCTGATCGACGCGCGCGCCCCATCGCCCTTCACGTAAGTGCTGCGAGCACCTCACCCAGCGTGACCTTGCCTCGCACCGCGCGGCCCTTTCCGTCGAAACCCAGACCGCGCTGGAACGCCTGGGTCATCTCCTTGTAGAGCGACGCCACGTTCTCCGAGATGCCGACGCCCACGAGCGCGGGCACCATCGCCTCGATCGGGAGGGGGGTCGCTTGGACCTTGCGCCCCAAGAGGCGCGTCGCTTCCGTCGCGGCGTCGACGAAGCTGTACTCCTTCGGACCGGAGAGCTCGATGATCGCGTTCGCTGCCGGCGCGCCTTCGGCGAGCGCCTCGGCGGCGACGCGACCGATGTCGCGCGTCGCGATCATCGGGAAGGGGTAGCCCTCGCCCCCGCCGAAGACCGGGAGGACGCCGTCACCCTTCATCGGGTGCGCGTTCGCGAGGATGTTCTCCATGAAGTAGGCCGCGCGGACCCAGGTGAAGCGCGTTCCGGCGAGCTTGCCGAGCGCTTGCTCGGCGTTGTGCGTGATGACGATGGGGCCGGTCCCCGATGCCTCTTGCGCGCCGATCGACGAGAGGAAGGCGACGTGCTTCACCGGATGCGTCGTGAGCCCGCGCACGTAGGCGTCGACGATGGCTCGCCCTCGTCCGACGAGGTCGGTCGCCTGGGCGTCCGGCGGAACGAGCATGTACGCGCCTTCCGCGCCGGCGAGCGCCGCGGTGACGGTCGTGGGGTCGAGCACGTCGCCGATCGCGACCTCGGCGCCTTTTGCCTTCCACTCCCCGCCCTTGGCCTCGCTCCGCACGACGACGCGCACGCGCTTTCCTTTGGCGAGGAGCTCGCTCGCGACGACCGACCCCGTATTCCCCGTAGCGCCGAAGACCGTGAACATGTGCGTGACCCTTTCTCGCTTTGGCTGTCTTTGCCGCCACGACGGGCGGCGACGAGAGGAGGATGCGGCGGGTCGATATGTCTCGCAACGAATGGATGTGGATATAGATTATTCAGAAAATGGATGACGTTCCGGACACGGCGCTCCTCACGGCGTTCGAGCACCTCTATCGCGAGCGCAACCTGACCCGCGCTGCGGCCCGACTCGGCACGAGCCAGCCGTCGATGAGCCGCATGCTCTCCCAGCTTCGTGCCACCTTCGACGACCCTCTCTTCGTTCGTGCGCCCGGTGGCGTCTTGCCGACTCCGCGTGCCGATGCCCTCGCCCCGGAGATCGAAGCCGTCCTCGACCGCGCGCGCGCCCTCGTGCGTCGCGAGCGCTTCGAGCCGAGCAGGCTCACGCGCACGTTCGTCGTCGCCACGAGCGACCTCGTCGAGCAGCACCTCGTGGCGGGGGTCGTGCACGAGCTCGCGGCGCGGGCGCCTTCGGTCGACGTGTCGTTCCGGCCGCTCGTCGGCGAGACGCAGACGCTCCTCGCGTCGGGCGTCGATCTCGTCGTCGGCCTGCAAGCTCAAATGCCGCCTGGCGCGATGTCCGCCCACCTCTTCGACGACGGGTTCGTTTGCGCGGTGCGGCGCGGACACCCGACGGTGAAGCGCATCCTCACGCTCGAGGCGTTCTGCGCGGTGCCGCACGTTCAGATCGCACCCCGCGGCACGCCAGGCGGGCCGGTCGACGATGCGCTCGCGGCGCGAGGCCTTGCGCGTCGCGTCGCGGTGCGCACGTCGTCGTTCTTGGTCGCGCCCATCGTCGCCGCGCGCTCCGATCTGATCCTCACCGGCCCCTCGCGCATGCTCCTCCCCATGGCGAAGGCATTCGACCTCGTGACGTTTCCGCCTCCGCTCGCGCTCGAGGGCTTCCGCATCCACCAGGGCTGGCACGCACGCGCCCACGAAGATCCGGCGCACGCCTGGTTTCGCGGCTTGGTCGCCGCGGTCGCGCGCGGGAAGGCGGGCGGCGCGCGCGCGCCGCGCGTCACTTGACCGGCGGGACCGGCGGGGCGTCGTCCTTCTGCACGCAGGACGCGAGATCGAAGAAGAGGAAGATGAGCGCCTTCTCTTCGGGCGTGAGGTCTTTGGGGCAGGAGCTCGGGAAGCCGTCGTCGGGCAAGGTCGTCGTGTCGGCGCCCGAGATGTGCATGTCGCCGAACACGACCTTGCCGCACTGGTTCTCGACCGGCTGATCGACCGGCGCGTTGAAGCTCAGGTACTTCGTGGTCTCCGCCGTGCCGAAGGGCTTGTTGTAGACCCAGCGCGTGGTCGTCGACTTGGAGACGCCCACGACGTCGGCGCGCGCTTGATTGATCGGGATCTCGCCGAGCTTGGTCGTCGCTGCCACGTTGACGAGCCACTCGGCGAGCGCCTTGCCTTTGGGGAACGACTGATCGACGAGGAACGGCTCCTCTTCGCCGCCGGGTGCGTTTCCGGCGCCGGACCACTCGGCGAGGTTCTTGAGCTCGGGGAACGGGCTGTTTTGGAACCACGTGTAGTGGAAGTGCGACGCGAAGACGCGGCCGCCGAGCTTGGCGTACTCGTAGAGCGCGCGCTTGGCGGAGTCCGGCTTGCTCTCGTTGTGCTCGTCGCACTCGCACGAGAGGATCACCATGTCGTACGGCTTCAGCGTGTCGATGTTGCCCCAGAGCGTGGTGGCGTCGGGGCTGCCTGACGGAGCGGGGGCCGGCTGATCGTCGTCGGTGCCCTTGAAGATCTTGAGGCGCGCGGTCGGCGACTTGGGATCGGTCTCACTCGCGTCGAGGCCGAGCTTGGGGAGGAGGCACGCCAAGTGGTCGCAGTGGCCAGTGGTCACCGCGATCTTCGGGATGTGCCCCTCGGACTGGTTCTTGGGGAGGCGCGTCACGGTCTTGTCGACCGGGTTCTCGACGCACTTGTCGACCTTCGGCAGCTTGACGACGCGCCGCCACTTGCCGACCTGGATGACGAGCGGGATGTCGCTGCCGACGGGCACGTTCTTGAGCTCGAAGTGGCCCGTGGTGTCGGTGAGCGTCGACGTCACCGGACTGCCCGACACGTTCCCGCAGCGATCGCACGACGCGCCCTCGGGGATGTCGTCGAGCGGCGCGTTGGGCACGTACACGACGGCGTTGTAGAGGGGAAGCGTGCCGTTGGGCGCGTACACCGTGCCGGTCACGGTGGTGGGGGTGCCCGCGCAGTTGGCGACCGCGCACTCGAGCCCCTTGCATGGGCCCTTCGAGCCACCGCCATCTCCGAAGAGATCTCCGATGCCGCCGTCTCCGCCGCCGCCGCCGTTGCTCGAGCTCCCGCTCGAGCCGCACCCGGGCGCGAACGCGAGCGCAGCCCCGAGCGAGAGGGCAAGCGAGGCGAGCGTGCGACCGAAGCGCGCGCGCGCGCGCGCGTCATGGCGTTGGGGGAGGGGAATCATGAGTCGATCTCCAAGCGAGGGGCGGAGCGCGGACGCGTTACTTGATGACGGGGACCGGCGGCGGCTCGTCTTCCTTCTGCACGCACGAGGCGAGATCGAAGAAGAGGAAGATGAGCGCCTTCTCCTCCGGAGTCAGCACCGTGGGGCACGAGGCCGGGAACTTGTTGTCCGGGAGCGTCGTCGTGAGCTGCCCCGTGATGTGCATGTCACCGAACACGACCTTGCCGCACTGATTCTCGACCGGCTGATCGACTGGCGCGTTGAAGCTCAGGTACTTCGTCGTTTCGGGGAGACCGTCCGGTGCGTTGTAGACCCAGCGCGTCGCGCCCTTGGCCTTGTTCACGCCGACCACGTCCGCGCGCGGCTGGTTGATCGGGATCTCGCCCTTGGTGGTGCTGGCGGCGACGTTCACGAGCCAGTCCGCGAGCGCCTGGCCCTTGGGGAACGACTGATCGACGAGGAAGTTCCCGCTCGGCGTCCGTTCGGTGCCGCCCAGCGCGTGACCGAACGGGCTGTCGCCCACCCAGGTCGCGAGGTCTTTCAGATCCTGCACCGGGCTGTTCTGGAACCAGGTGTAGTGGAAGTGCGAGGCGAAGACGCGGCCGCCGGCCTTGGCGTAGTCGTAGAGCGCGAGCTTCGCCGAGTCCGGCTTCATCTCGTTGTGCTCGTTGCACTCGCACGAGAGGATCACCATGTCGTAGCGCTTGAGCGAGTCGTAGTCCTTCCACAGCGTCGACGCGGACGGCGTGCCCGAGGGGGCCGGCGCAGGCGCGCCCGTGCACGAGCCGCCGGCGTCGGCGCCCGCATCGGGCAGCATCGCGGCGCAAGTGTCACCCGAGCCTTGGTAGAGATGCAGGCGACCGGGGCCCGTGTTGGACGAGTACTCGCTCGCGTCGAGGCCGAGCTTGGGGAGCAAGCACGCGAGGTGATCGCAGACGCCTGTCGTGACGGCGATCTTGGGGATGTGCCCTTCGGACTGGTTCTTGGGGAGACGCGTCATCGTCTTGTCGACGGGCGTCGACGCGCAGCGCGGGACGTTGGCGATCTTGATCTCGCGCCGCCACTTGCCGATCTGCACGACGAGCGGGATGTCGGTGCCGTAGGGCACGTTCTTGAGCTCGAAGTGACCGCTCGTGTCGGTGAGCGTCGCGGCGATCGGTTGGCCCGAAACGTTGCCGCAGTGATCGCAGGAGGGACCCTCGGGGATCGGATCGAGGGGCGCGTTGGGGACGAAGACGACCGCGTTGTAGAGCGGCAGGGTCCCGTTGGGCGCGAAGACGGTGCCCGTCAGCGTGGTCGGCCCGGCGTTGCCGCAGTTCTTGTCGACCTGACACGCGAGCCCAGTGCACGGTCCGCCCGTTCCGCCGTCGGCGAAGGGATTGGGGCCGATGGTGCCATCGGGGATGCTGCCATCGACTGCGTCGCCGGGCGTGAAGGTAGAAGAGGACGTGCCGCAACCAGGAGCGAACGCGAGTGCGACTCCCGCGCTGAGCAGTGCGGTGACCAGGGAAGTGAAGACACGTGCGGCAACGGCCATCGACGGGGCTACCTCTCTCTTGAGCGAACGCCTCGGATTCCCGGGCGCCGAGCCCCTCTAGCGTTCTAGGTTCCGCGTAATCGTGCAACGTCGATGACAAGAAGTCGTCGCCGCTTTGTGGGGCGCCTCCCCACATCTCGCCGGATGTCCTCAGCCCGCGGCAGGGACGAACTCGCGCTCGACGGCGGCGTAGTCGACCTCGACGTCGAAGCGGGCGAGGACCGAGTAGAAGCCGAACTGGAGGCGGTTCATGAAGAGCATCTCCGGCGGCATCGTGAAGAACTCGTCTTCGGGGAGCTTTCGCGCCACGGCCGTCATGGCCTTGAAGTCGTCGACTAGGCTCGCCGCGTACGCCCGCGTGACCAAGAACGGCGACGCGAAGATCGGCTCGAAGCAGCGGCGCGAGAACTGTCGACCGAGGCGCTCGAGCTCGCCAGGCTTGGCGTCGATCATTGCGCTCACGTTCGCCGCGAACGCCGCCTCGTCGCGCGCGAGCCCGGCGCGGTGGAGCCCGCGCGCGAGTGGGAGGTGCTTCTCGGAGATGACCTGGATGCAGCCGTAGTCGAGGAAGGTGACGCGGCCCCCGTCGTGGAACACGTAGTTCCCGGGGTGCGGGTCGGCGTTGAACATCCCGCCCACCAGGTTTCCCTTGAAGACGAAGCGCCACATCGTCTCGGCGAACGCGCGCTTTTCTGCTTCGGAGGCGCCGAGCGCTTCTTCGAAGCTCGCTCCGTGGACGAAGCTCGTCGTGAGGACGCTCGCGCTCGAGTGCGAGCGGTGCAGCGTGGGCACGCGCACCGTCGGATCGCCCGCATGGAGCGCGGCGAACGTCGCCAGGCGCTCGGCTTCGAGCGCGTAGTCGAGCTCCTCTCGGAACCGCGTGCGCACGACCTCGAAGAGCGTGCGCGAGTCGAAGCGCCGCCCGCCCATCGTGCCGACGATCGCCTCGAGGACGCTCGCGTTCGACAGGTCGCTCTCCACGGCCTCGCGGATGCCGGGGTGCTGCACCTTGACCGCCACCTCGGCGCCGTCGGGCAAGCGCGCCTTGTGAACTTGGCCGATGGAGGCGCTGGCGATCGGCTCGTCGTGCCACTCCGCGAACAAGCGATCGATGGGGCCCTGGAGCTCGTTTTCGACGAGCGTTCGCACCGCGGCCGCTGGCGAGCGTGGGGCCTGCGCGCGGAGCACGCGCAGCGAGGCCTCGTACGCGTCGCGTTGTCCCTCGGGGACCAGGCCGTCGACGTAGCTTCCCATCTGGCCGATTTTGGCCGCGAGACCGCGAAGGTTTCCGAGGACGCGCGCGGCCTCGTCGGCGGCAGCGCGCGGCGCGTCTCGTCCCACGAGCGCGCTCGCACCCGTCTTCACGCCGAGGGCGGCGAGCCGGGCCAGTCGTCCGAAGCGGCTTTGGGGGAGGTCGCTCAACGAGCGGAGTCTTTAGCGCGCTGGACCACCTTCTGGAAGGCCTCCTTGTCCGCCGCCTTCTCGTAGGCCTCGTCGGGGCTCACCCGCTTCTCCATCACGAGGCGCTCCAAGGCCATGTCCATCGTCTGCATGCCCTGGGCTTGCCCGGCCTGCATGACGCTGGGGATCTGGAAGGTCTTGCCCTCGCGGATCATCGCCGCGACGCCAGAGGTGCCGACGAGGATCTCGAGCGCCGCCACGCGGCCCTTGCCGTCGGAGGTCTTCACGAGCTGCTGGGCGACGATGCCGGCCAGGCTCTCGGCGAGCATGCCGCGCACTTGTGGCTGCTCGTCGGCGGAGAACACGTTGATGAAGCGATCGACCGTGGCCGGAGCGCTGTTCGTGTGGACGGTGGCGAAGACGAGGACGCCGAAGCTCGCGAGCTGGAGCGCGAGCTTCATCGTCTCGTTCCCGCGGAGCTCGCCGATGAGGATCACGTCGGGGTCTTCGCGGCCTGCGCTGCGGATGGCGCTCGGGAAGCTGTCCGCGTCGGCCCCGATCTCGCGGTGCGTGATCTGGGCCTTGATGGGCTCGTGCACGAATTCGACCGGATCCTCGACGGTGAGGATGTGGCACGCGCGCTGCTCGTTGATGTGGCGGAGCATCGCCGCGAGCGTGGTCGACTTGCCGGAGCCGGTCGGTCCGGTGACGAGCACGAGCCCGGCGCGCCGCTCCGACAGCTTGCGCACGATCTCCGGACAGCCGAGCTCGTTCAAGGTGCGGATGCGCGTGGGGATGGTGCGGAAGACCGCCGCGAGCCCGGTCGCCTTGTGGAAGTAGTTGGCGCGGAAGCGCGCCTTTTCGCCGAACGCGTAGGCGAAGTCGAGGTCGAGGTCGTTTTCGATCTTGGTGCGCTGCTCGGGCGTCAGGATCTCGAAGAGCAGGGTCTCGATGTCCGACCGCGAGAGCGCGTTCTTCGCAATAGGAACCAGGTCGCCGCGCGCGCGTGCGAGCGGTGGGTAGCCCACGCCGAGGTGGAGGTCGCTCGCGCCTTGCTGGAGGAGTCGATCGAAGAGGGCGTCGATGTGAGCCATGGTCTCTCGCGGGCGGTCAGCGACCGGTGATGGTCTCGGGGGCTTCGGCGACGAAGCGCGCTGCGTCGAGCGCGATGCGGCCGCCGCGCACGAGATCGTTCAGCTGATCGTCGAGGCGGATGATGCCGAGCTGCTTGCCTCGCTGCTGGAGGCTCGGGATCTGGAAGGTGCGGTTCTCGCGAATGAGTGACCACAAAGGAATGCAGCCCGGAAGCATCTCGGCCGCGGCCACCATGCCGCCCTGCAGCGAGGGTACGAGGCGCTGTCCCACGATGAGGCGCAGGCCGCCCGCGAGCGTCATGCGCACCTGACCCTGGTCGGCGGTAGGGAACATGTCGATGAGGCGCTCGATGGTCTTGGCGGCGCTCGGCGTGTTCATCGTCGCGAGCACGAGGTGTCCGGTCTCGCTCGCGGTGAGCGCCATGCGCACCGTCTCGCGATCGCGGAGCTCGCCCACCACGATGACGTCCGGGTCTTCGCGGAGCGAAGCCTTGAGTGCGGCCTCGAAGCTCCTCGTGTGCGTCCCCACCTCGCGCTGGCTGAGGAGCGCTTTCTTGGCGACGTGAAGGTGCTCGATCGGATCTTCGATCGAGATGATGTGGTGCGTCGTCTCGCGGTTCAGGATGTCGACGAGCGCCGCGAGGGTGGTCGACTTGCCGGAGCCGGTGGGGCCGGTGAGGAGCACGAGGCCCTGGTGATGGTGCGTGGCTTCGGAGATCGCCATCGGCAGCCCGAGCAGCGCGAGCTGCGGGATCTCGTGCGAGATGAGCCGGAAGCATCCTTTGAGGCCGGTGCGCTGGCGCGCGACGTTGACGCGGAAGCGACCGAGCTCGGCGTCGTGGATCGCGAAGTCGCACGAGCCGGACTGCGCGAGCGACGCGCGAAGGCGCGGCGGCACGATGGGCTCGAGCATCGCGGCCACGCTCGCCGACGCCACGTAGCCAGCCTGCGGAACGAGCGAGCCGGTCACGCGAAAGGTCGCCAGACGATCGGCGACGAGGTGGACGTCCGTCGCGCCGCGCTTTCGGGCGGCGCCGAGGAGCTCGCGCAGCTCGTCGGGGAGGGGGGCGCCGCGGTCGACGGGCGGCGGCGGCTTCGACACGCGACCCGACGTCGCGTCGAGGGTGAGATCGAGCGACGGAAGCGACGCCCGCGCGGGCGCTGGCGCGGAGACCCGCGCGGGCGGCGGCGCGCCGAACGGAGCCGCGACGATGCCCCCGGGAGCCTCCGGCACCGGAGTCCGGCGGCGCTCGGCGGCGGGATTCGTTCGGACGCCACCACCGCTGAGATCGAGCTCGAGCTCGATTTCGCCGGTCGAGCTCGCGGCGCGCGGTGGCGCTGCGCTCGCCGTCGCGGCTTGCTTCGCGAGGTCGGTGCTCGACGATGGAGGCGCGAGCTCACCACCGTCGACGGTCGACTTGCGCTCGATACCGCCCGACTCGGTCGTCACCGGGTCGCGGCTGGTGACCACAAGGCGCGCCTGAGTGGCGCCGCCGCGCTTCACCGCCACCACTGCCACGACCCCGAGCCCTGGCACGCGCGCGTTCCACGTCGTCGGCTTCTCGTTTAGCGCTTGGACGGCCGCACCGCCCCCGCAGGCCCGCAGGGCCTCGATCAATCCCGGCTCGTCGATGGCCTGCTGGCTGACCGGAACGTAGGCGCTCTTTCCGTCTTTGACGCAGGGGAGTCGCCCGGCGGCGAGCGCCAGCTCGGTCACGTCGGTGCGGGCAAGGTGCCGGAGGAGTTCGTCGATGGAGGGCACGCGATGTCTTTCCGAAAGCGGGTCCGGGTCAAGGTTCGCACGAGGCTGAGCCGGTGGGGAGGGCGGAACGCGCGGGGCCGACACGACAAGGGGAGTCTGTGCGGACGAGACGCCCGCCCCTCGTCCGCAGTATGCTGCCTCCCATGGCCAACGAAGTGCTCGTCGCCGCCGTGAAGAACATCCTCACGCTCTTCCGCGAGAAGAAGGACGTGGAAGGCTACGCCGGCTACGCCCAACTCTTCTCGAGCGCGCAGTTTCGCACCTTCACTCCGCAGGAGCAGCGCCAGGCGATCAAGCTCTGCGTCAACGTGAAGATCCCGCCGAACGGGCCGCCGGCGCACCTGGTCGACGCGTATCGCGTGGCCATGGCGCCGCTCAAGGCCCTCATCGAAGAGCACGACGATCCGCACGACTACGAGCTCTATGGCATCTGCCAAGTCGTGACGGGCGACGAGAAGGGCGCCGCCGACACCTTCCGCAAGGCCCTCCAGATGGAGCGCTCCCGCAACCCGCAGTCCGATCTTTGCGGTTCGCTCATGAAGTGGGTCGCCGCGGTCTGAGCTCCGGCGCGCGCGTATCGAGCCCGACTCTCCCATGACCGAGACCACTCCGCTCGGGCGGCGCCTCGCCGCCCTGGGCGACGCGCCTTCGCCCGACGCGCTCCTCGACGCCTTCCTCGGCTTCGTGTCCGAGAAGGGGCTCGAGCTCTATCCGGCGCAGGAGGAGGCCGTGCTCGCTGCGCTCGCGGGGCAGAACGTCATCTTGGGCACGCCCACCGGCTCGGGGAAGTCGCTGGTGGCGACGGCGCTCCACTTCTTCGTCACCGCGTACGGCGGCAAGAGCTTCTACGCGAGCCCGATCAAGGCGCTCGTCAGCGAGAAGTTCTTTGCGCTCTGCACGGAATTCGGCGCCGAGCGCGTCGGCATGATGACCGGCGACGCGTCCATCAACCGCGACGCGCCCATCATCTGCTGCACCGCCGAGGTCCTCGCCAACATCGCCCTCCGCGAAGGGAAGGGGGCGCCGGTAGACGCCGCCATCCTCGACGAGTTCCACTACTACTCGGACAAGGATCGCGGCGTCGCGTGGCAGGTCCCGCTCCTCGCGCTCCCGCGCACGCGTTTCCTTCTCATGTCCGCCACGCTCGGCGACCCCACGCCGTTCAAGGAGCGCCTCTCGGAGCTCAACGGCCGAGAGACGGCCGTCGTGCGCACGCTCGAGCGCCCCGTGCCGCTCGAGTGGGAGTACCGCGAGACGCCGCTCCACGAGACCGTGATGGAGCTCGTTCGCGCGGGCCGGGCTCCGGTCTACATCGTGAGCTTCACGCAGCGCGGCGCCGCCGAAGAGGCGCAGAACCTGATGAGCCTCGACTTCGCCTCCAAAGAGGAGAAGGCCGCCATCAAGGACGCCATCGTCGGCATGCGGTGGGACTCGCCGTATGGCAAAGAGATGCAGCGCTTCGTGCGGCACGGAATCGGCGTGCACCACGCCGGCCTCCTCCCCAAGTATCGGCTCATGGTCGAGAAGCTCGCGCAGAAGGGGCTGCTCAAGGTCGTGTGCGGCACCGACACGCTGGGCGTCGGCGTGAACGTTCCCATTCGCACCGTCCTCTTCACCAAGCTCTGCAAGTACGACGGCGAGAAGACCGCGCTCCTCACGGTGCGTGACTTCCAGCAGATCGCCGGTCGCGCCGGTCGCAAGGGCTTCGACGACAAGGGCTTCGTCGTCGCGCAGGCACCCGAGCACGTGATCGAAAACCTTCGACTCGAGGCCAAGGCCGCGGGTGACGCCAAGAAGCTCCGCAAAATCGTGCGCAAGAAGCCGCCCGAGCGGGGCTACGTGCCTTGGGACAAGCAGGTGTTCGAGCGCCTGCGCACGTCGGCGTCGGAGCCGCTCGTCTCCCGCTTCCAGGTCTCGCACGCGATGATCCTGAACGTGCTCGAGCGTCCGGATGGCGGCTGCATGGCGCTCGGTCGCTTGATCCGCGACTCGCACGACCGTCCCGCCGAGAAGCGCATCCACGGTCGCCGCGCGCGCGATCTCGTGCGGTCGCTCGTGAGCGCCGGCGTGCTCGAGTCCGTCGAGACCGAAGGCGGCAAGAAGCGCCTCCTCGTGCACGCCGATCTGCAAGAAGACTTCTCGCTACACCACGCGCTGTCGCTCTACTTGGTCGACACCGTGGCCTCGCTCGACGGCGAGTCGCCGACGTTCGCGCTCGACGTGCTCACGCTCGTCGAGTCGATCCTCGAGAACCCCGACGTCATCTTGATGCGGCAGGTCGACAAGAAGAAGACCGAGAAGATGGCGGAGATGAAGGCCGCCGGCATGGAGTACGAGGAGCGAATGGCCGAGCTCGAGAAGATCGAGTTCGACAAGCCCAACGCCGACTTCATCTACGACACCTTCAACGCGTTCGCGAAGCAGCACCCGTGGGTGCTCGAGAACATCCGCCCCAAGTCGATCGCGCGCGACATGGTGGAGCAGTACCTGTCGTTCACCGACTACGTGCGCGAGTACGGCCTCGAGCGCGTCGAGGGCCTCCTCCTTCGCTACCTCTCCGACGTGTACAAATCGCTCGAGCAGACGGTGGCGCCCTCGGCGCGCACGCCCGAGCTCCGCGAGATTGCGCTCTACCTCGGAGCGATGGTGCGGCAGGTCGACTCCAGCCTCATCGACGAATGGGAGCGCCTCCGTCTCTACGGCGTGGAGGCCAAGATCGAGCGCCCCGCGCCCACGGAGCCCGACGCGCCGAGCGACATCACGCGCGACGCGCGCGCGTTCGGCATCCTCGTCCGCAACGAGGCGTTCCGTGTCGTGCGTCTCCTCGCGCAGCGCCGCTACGACCTCGCGGCCGACTTGCTCGCGCTCCCCGAAGGCGTCGTGAGCGCGGCAGGCATCGAGCCGTGGACCATCGGCTCGCTGGAGCGGGCCCTCGCTCCATACTGGGCCGAGCACCCGGAGATTCGCGTCGACGCCGAGGCGCGCGCGGCCAAGCACGCCGCCATCGACTCCGAGCACCCGGAGCGGTGGGTGCTCGCGCAGAGCCTCGTCGACGAAGGCGGGCCGACCGGGACCGTAATGACCTTCGAGGTCCCCCTCGGCGCAAGCCGTACGGCCGGTCGACCGGTCCTCGTGCTCACCAAAATAGGCGAATGAGTCCGGCTGTTTGGCCGATCGCGTCGCACGGCTGGGACAAAATTATGAAATCGCTGCAAGCGGGAAGACAACGGCGATTTTTGTCGTAAACCCCGGGGCGATGATCGCCCTGCCCCCGCTCGCCCAAGGCACCACGTTCGCCAACGAATACCAAGTCGTGGAGCTGCTCGCGCATACCAACCAGGTGGCGCTCTACGGCGCGCTCCACCAACCGAGCGGCGAGATGAGGGCGCTCCAGCTCCTCTTCACCCCGGTCGTGCCGGGCGTCGCCTTTCGCGAGCGGTTCGCGCGCGCCGCGATGGATGCGAACCGCGCCGCCGGCGGTGTGGTGCCGCTCGTAGAGGCCGCTGGCGTCGACGCGACCGCGAACGTGCCTTACGTGGTGACCGAGCCCTTCCGCGGCGAGCTGCTCGCGGCCGCGCTCCGCGGAGCCGGGATGCCGGTGGCCGAGGTGATGGACCTCCTGGGGCAGGTGAGCGCCGGTCTCGGGCAACTTCACTCGGCGGGGATCGTGCACGGCGCGCTTCGGCCGGAGGCGGTGGTCCTCATCCCCGGCCCGACGATGGTTCCGGGCGTGAAGCTCCTCAACGCAGGCCTCGCCAAGATCCTGGGCGACGCGCGCGTGGCGCTCTCTCCGAGCTCCACCCCTTGCGATCCGAGCTGGGCATCCCCCGAGCAGATCGACGGCGGCGAAGCGTCCGTCGCAGGCGACGTGTACTCGTTCGCGCTCCTCGCATTCGCGATGCTCACCGGCCAGCGACTCTTCCGTGGCAATGCCGACGCGGCCATCGCGCGGGAGGCGACCAAGGACCCGCTGCCCGTGCCCACGACTCGCGCCTACGAGCTCGGTCGCGGCGGCTCGCTCCCGCAGACGTTCGACGCGTGGTTCGCGCGGGCGGCCGCGCGCAACCCGGCCGAGCGCCACGCCTCCATCCAAGAGGCGTACGTCGATCTCCAGGCGGCGTTCCACCGTGCGGCGATGGCGTACACCGGCAGCCTCGGCGCCATGACCAGCGCGCACCTCGTCGTTCCGCCTGCGCCCCGTTCGTCGGGTCGCGGCGCGATCGTCGCCGCCACGGTGGCCATCGCGGCGGTGCTCGGCGTGAGCGCGCTCGGCGGTATCGGATACTTTGCGGTCCAACGATTCCGCGAGCGCGCGCAAGCGCTGGCCGAACAGGCCCGTCCGGTCGAGACGCGCACGAGCGCCGCCGAGGTCGCCGCTCCGGGCGCCGCGCCGTCCGGCGATCCTGGCGCGGCCCCGTCGGCCGCGCCGAACGCCGACGCACCCGCGGCCGCGACCGAGCCGAGCGGCGTGCCCTCGATCGACATCGGCGCGCTGCCCTCCCACCGTCGTCGGCACGGCGACGAGACCAAGCCCAACGCTGCCGCGCCGGCGGAGAGCAAGCCCGTCGAGACCGCCAAGACCGACAGCAAGCCAGCGGCCGAAGTGAAGTCCACGAGCGGCGCGAGCGACCCGAGCACCGCGTCCCCCGCTTCACTCGTCGATAGCAAGCCCGGCGCGGGCGGCGGCGTCACGCGTCTTCAGGTCGTCGACCTCAGCCCCGGTAAAGGCAAGGCCGTGAAATCGGGCGACAAGATCACCGTGCGATACACGGGCAAACGTCAGGCGGACGGCGTCGTCTACGACACCAGCCACGCGACCTCGCCCTTCTCGTTCACGCTCGGGCAGGGGCGCGTCACCAAGGGTTGGGAGCAGGGGATCCCTGGCATGAAGGTCGGTGGCAAGCGACGGCTCACCGTCCCCCCGTCGCTCGCGTACGGTGAGAAGGGGCTCGGCGCCAACATTCCCCCGAACGCCACCCTCATCTTCGACATCGAGCTCGTCGGCGCCGAGTAGTCGGCAACGGCGAAACCCCGCGCCCCACCCGGCGACGTCGTCGGATGTAGACAATTCTCGTCCAATTCAGTTGCAATACTGAAGGGTTGTTGTCCCGCCGCGCTTTCCATCCCGTATGCTTCCGGAGCGGGGTTTCTTGGCCGATTCGCCATCGGCCGCTCGAAAGGGAGCAACATGGATTCGAAGCAGGCGCGCTTCAGCGCGACGCACCTGACGGCCCTTCTCGCCTTCGGCGGGTTGGTCGGTCTGCTGACCATCTCGTGCGGATCGAACGGCGACACCTCCACGCCACCAGTCGATGAGCCCCAAGAGGCGGGCGTCGTCGATCAGCCCGACGTCGTGCAGCCCGCGCAGGACTCCGGCGAAGTCCAAGAGACAGGGCCGTTCCTCGACGCGGGTCCGTGCGTCCCGCAGCCGATCGATTGCACGGGCAAGTGTGGACCCGTGCGCGATGCGTGCTCTGGCGAAGTGAAGCTGTGCGGCGGCTGTCCGACGGGCGAGGTCTGCGATCTCGAGCTCCACACCTGCGGCACGCCCAAGACCAAGTGCGCCGACTTCGGGGCCGAGTGCGGTCAGGTCAAGACGAGCTGCGGCAAGTACATCTCGTGCGGCTCCTGCCCGGCGGGCAAGGAGTGCAACCCCGACACGAACAAGTGCCAGCCGGCCACGGTCGTCACTTGCCAGGACCTCGGCTACGAGTGCGGCAACGCGTGGCTCGGCTCGGGCGATCCGAGCGTGAAGACCAACTGCGGCAACTGCACGAGCCCGCAGAAGAGCCGATGCAACGCGGTCTTCAACGTCTGCGAGCCGTCGTGCACGCCGCCGTGGATCAAGAACGCCGACGGCGGTACGCCCACGGCGAACGAGGCGAAGGCCGCGAAGAAGGCATTCTGCGATGCCGCTCGCCAGAACAAGGGCGTCGAGTGCGGCATCATCTCCGATGGCTGCGGCGGCGTGATCGACTGCTCGCTCTCCCAGGGCTTCAGCTGCCCGGCCGGGCAGGGCTGCGGCGTGCGTGGCGTGGCCAACCGATGTGAGCCGTTCCCGACTCCGCCCGAGTGCGAGACCCTCGGCAAGAACTGCGGCACGATCACGAGCACGTGTGACGGCTCCAAGATCACGTGCGGTGTGTGCACCGTCGCGGGCGAGGTCTGCAACGACAACGGCATCTGCGGACCGCCGTGCAAGTCGAAGACGTGCCAAGAGGCGCTCCCCGCGGGACAGCAATGCGGTACCGCGTCGGACGGCTGCAAGGGCACGCTGAACTGCGGCTGCCCCGGCGGTCAGAAGTGCCTCGCGGCCGGCACGTGCTGCCAGCCGAAGCTCTGCAGCCAACTCGTCGCGGCGGGCCAGTGCGGCAAGCAGCTCGACGATGGCTGCGGCGGCAAGGTGGACTGCAACTGCGCTGGCGGCGGCAAGCGCTGCGTCGACAGTAGCAACAAGCCCGTCTCGAACGGAACCATCGGCTTGTGCTGCGTCCGCAAGACGTGCAACGACGCCGCGCCGCTCGGCTACGCCGGCCAGTGCGGCCAGAACCTCGACGACGGCTGCGGCGGTACCATCGACTGCGGTTGCGGCGGCGGACAGTCGTGCATCGTCGGCGGCCCGCCCGGCAACCCGGCGCCCAACGGCACCCCGGGGACGTGCTGCGCGGAGGCCAACTGCGCAGCCGGCTCCTGCAACACCACCGTGCCCAGCGTGTGCATCACCGGTCAGAACGTGACGTGCAATACGTGCACGGGCGGCCAAGTCTGCAACGGCACCACGTGCTGCACGCCGAGCGGTAGCTGCGGCAACCAGTGCGGTACGCCAGTGCCGCAGGGCTGCGGGCTCCCGGACCTGAACTGCGGATGCACCTTGCCCTTCACTTGCAACGCGGGCACGTGCACCTGCGATGCGTACACCTGCGCGTCTCCGCAATACGCGGGCAAGTGCGGCACGTTCGACAACGGGTGCTTCGGCACCATCAACTGCGATCCGTGTGGTGCGGGCCAGACGTGCTTCAACCAGGCGTGCTGCACGCCGAAGACGTGCGGCGACTTCTCCGGCTGCGGCTACTTCAACGACGGCTGCGGCCACACGCTCGATTGCACGAGCCAGTGCACCGGGGGTCAGGTCTGCAACACGAGCTCCGGCGCTTGCTGCACGCCGGCCACCTGCCCCGGCGGCTTCTGCGGGTCGATGTCGGACGGTTGCGGCGGCAACCTCAACTGCAACCCGTGCGGCTCGAATCAGACCTGCGTGGGGAACACGTGCTGCACGAAGTTCACGTGCAGCTCGCCGCAGTACGCCGGCAAGTGCGGCAACTTCCCCGACAACTGCGGAGGCACGCTCACGAACTGCAACCCGTGCACGGGCTTCAACACCTGTGGCGGTGGCGGCGTACCCAACCAGTGCGGCTGCACGCCCAAGAAGGCGCCGCAGGACTGCGCTGGTAAGTCGGGCCCGCAGCCCGATGGATGCGGCGGAACCATGATCTGCCCGGCTTGATCGAGGAGAGGACGAACATGAAGACTAACTTCTTCCGCACTCTCCTCACGTGCGCCGCCGCCTTCGGAGCGCTCGCCCCCACGGTGGGCGCTTGCGGCGGCGACAACAACGGCGACACCACCGATGGCGGTGACAACGATGGCGGCGGATCCATCATCTCCGGCAACGGTGATGGTGGCGGCACGACCAACAAGCAGTGCGCCACGGCCACCAAGAAGGCCGAGGTCGTGCCGGTGGATCTGATGATCGGCCTCGACACATCCTTCTCGATGGACTTCGACAAGAAGTGGCTGAGCGTGCAAGCCGCGCTCAAGTCCTTCTCCGCGAACAAGGCGCTCGATGGTCTCGGCCTCGGCCTCCAGTACTTCCCGATTCGGAAGCAATGTGCGGTCGACGCCTACTCGCAGCCGGCCGTCGCGGTGGCGGACTTGCCGGGCGTCGCGACGAGCATCTCAGCCTCGCTCGACGGCCAGCAGATGTCGGGCGGCACGCCGATGGTGCCGCTCCTCCAAGGCCTCAACACGTACATGAAGGGCTTCGCGTCGGCGCACCCGGATCGCAAGCCGGTCATCGTCCTCGCGACCGACGGCATCCCCGACGACACGTGCCTCACTGGCTCGACGCCGAACACGATCGACAACGCCGTCGCCGCGGCCAAGGCGTCCTTCGAGGGCTCGCCCTCGGTCAGCGTCTTCGTCATCGGCGTCGGCAGCGAGCTCACGGCGCTCAACGCGATCGGACAGGCTGGTGGCACCGGCAACGCCATCCTCGTCGACACGACCAAGGACGTCGAGAAGGCCTTCTTGGACGCGCTCACGAGCATCCGCCGCCAAGCGGTGCCGTGCGACTACAACATCCCGTCGCTCGGCGGTCCGCCCGATCCGGCCAAGATCAACATCAACTACGTCGACGCCAACGGGCAGTCGGTCTTCTTGTACGTCGGCAGCGCCGCCGACTGCTCCAAGGCCGAGGAGAACGGCTGGTACTTCAACGACGCGAACGCGCCGACCAAGGTCGTTCTCTGCCCCAAGACGTGCGAGAAGGTGAAGTCGAACGACCAAGCCAAGATCGACGTCGTCTTCGGCTGCGATCGCGTCGGCATCAAGTGACGGGCGAGCGCGCGCGCGCGCTCAATAGAAGCCGTGGAGCGGGCCGCCCGGCGCGGCCAGCGCTTCGATGCGTCGCACGACCTCGGGGTCCTCTTCGAGGGCGTCGGCGTGGTGCGGCTTCTTGCGCGCGTCGATCACGACCGGTCCTCGGCAGCCCCACGCCTTGTGCTCGACGAAGGCACCTGCTCCGTCGATGTCGGTGGCCGGGTTCGAGCGCGTGAAGGTCACCCACAAGAAGTCGTCGAGCGATCGGGCCGTGAACGCGGCGTCGTCGACGAGAACGACGAGGGGAAAGCCGGCGAGCCCGTCGCGCACGCCGCCGAGCGCGTCGGCGAAATCTCGGAGCGGAGTCGCGCGGTCCAGCTCGACTGCGAGCACACCGGGTCGCGCCACGCGCACGTCGCGCGGCGCGAACGGAAACGCAGCCTGCGCTGGTAGCGAGGTGCCGAGCGCGCGCACCTTGGGGCCGCACGCCGCGAGGACGAGCTTCGAGCCCTGGTTCAGCGCGGTGCCCGAGTAGTCGAGGGTGTCGATCGTGGTGCGTACGTGGAAGTGGAGATCGCGCGCGGGCTCGAAGCGCTCGAGGGCGTACGAGAGGAAGGCGCCCACGTCGGAGAGCGGTGGCGGCGGGTCAGCCTTCGACGCGGCGACGATCACCAAGTACTTCGCGAGCGACATCTGGCCTTGGCCCAAGATGGCGTTCGATTGGGTGAGGATCTCCATCGGCTCTTCGCGCGTCCGGTATGGCACGTAGCGCTCGCTGCCGACGGCGAGGAGCAGAGGATGAACGCCGGCGGCGTCGACCGCGTGCACGCCGACGACTCCGGGGAGCACCTCGGGGACGAGCGGCGCGGTGAGCTCGTGGATCAGCTCGCCGAACATCGTGTCTTCTTGCGGGGGCCGACCCACCGTGGTGAACGGCCAGATCGCGCCCTCGCGATGGTGCACGGCCTCGACGTGCAAGACGGGGAAGTCGTGCTGCTTCGCGTAGTAGCCGAGGTGATCCCCGAACGGCCCCTCGGGCTTGGTTTCGCTCGGCTCGACGTAGCCCTCGATCACGAAGTCGGCGTCGGCGTGGACGTGGCCGCCGTGAGCGCGCTTCACCATGCGGATCGCACGCCCGCCGAGCGCGCCGGCGAACGCGAGCTCGGGCAACCCTTCGGGGAGCGGCATCACCGCGGCCACGGTCATGGCCGGCGGCCCGCCCACGAAGACCGCGACGCGAAGGCGCTCACCGCGGCGAATCGCCGCGGCGTGGTGAACGCCGATGCCGCGATGGATCTGGTAGTGGAGCCCGATCTCCCGGTCCGGCGCGTACGCGTTTCCGCCGAGCTGCACGCGGTACATGCCGAGGTTTGAGCTCATGAGCCCCGGCCGGTCGGGGTCTTCGGTGTAGACCTGGGGGAGCGTCACGAAAGGACCGCCATCGCGCGGCCACGACACGATCTGCGGAAGCTCACCGATGCGCGTCGTGCGCGCGAGCACGGGGCCACGGGTCGTGGCCCGCGGGAGGGCATGCAGCGCCGCGAACGGTAGGTGGCGCGCGCGGCTGGGCGCACGGACGAGCCGCGTCGCGTCCACGCGCGCGTCCACGAGCGCGCGCACGCCGGCGAGCGCGTCGCGGAATATGTAGTGTACACGCGACCGCGTTCCGAACAGGTTGGCCACGACGGGGAAGGGCGTGCCCTCGACGCGCTCAAAGAGCATCGCAGGCCCGCCGCGCGCGAAGACCCGCCGCTGGATGCAGCCGAGCTCGAGCTTGGGGGACACCGGCGCGCGCACGCGTACGAGATCGCCCGCGCGCTCGAGATCGGTCACGCATTCGGCCAGCGAGGCATACGTCATGAGCCCATCCTCGCGCGCGAGCTTGGGCCGGGCGCGGCCGAGCGACAAGCCCGTCGCGCGAATGCGAGCCTTTCCCGAGCGGGCGCGCGGTTGCGCGGTCGTCAGTCGTCGAGGTCGTAGTAGAGGGGCGGCCGCTTGTCGCAGAATCGGCGAATGATCTTCTCGTCGCTGGGCGAGAGCTTTGACGTGCCTGCCGGAAGTTGGCCCATCTGATGCTACAAAGTCGACTCTCGCCTCGCAGCAGGGAGAGACGCGATGCGGAAGAGCAAGTTCACCGAAGAGCAGATGGTTCGGATCGTGCGCGAGGCCGACAGGGTGCCTG
>JBGAJR010000045.1:0-72405 GCA_044224815.1 Polyangiaceae bacterium | reverse complement strand
TGCAGAACCTGAACCCCGACGACGGCCACTACCTCTACACGTTCAAGGCCGACAAGCCGAAGGCGGCGTTCCAGCTCACGACGGAGCACAGCGCGGCCTTCTACGGGTGCGAGGTCACGAAGCTCTAGCCACGCCGGCGTCACGATCACGCGTCACGGTCACGCGTCACGGTCACACACGAAACGCAGGCATTTTCTCGCCAAGGCCGCGACGCGCTAACGTGTCTCACCGTGGTGACGACGCGAGAGAAGAGACGGAGCCGCCGCGCGACTGCGAGCGCGGCCGCGTTCTCGTTCATTGCACTATGCACACGAATCGCGAGCGCGCAGTCGATGCCACCCGATTGGGGCGGCGGCGATCGTCCTGGTGACGCGCGGCCCGCGTCCGTCCCGATCACGGCGGAGGTCTCCGAGGACGTGCGCATCGTGACGGCCTCGGGCACGCTGCGCTGCGCCGGCCCGTGCACGCTCACCGTGCCCACCGGATTCGTGCGCGTCACCGTCGGCGATCGCACCGAAGATCTCTTCCTCGAGCGACCGAGTCGGCTGGAGAAGTCGCCGGGCGCGCCCGGCCTTCGCACGGCGGGGCTCGGCCTCCTCGCCGGCGGCGCGCTCGTCGTGGCCGCCGCGATCGTCGTGCCGCTGCTCGTGTGCCAGACCGAGTATCCAAAGGACGCGATGGGTGCGCCGCTCCCCAGCCGCAACCCGTGCCGCGATCTCTCGGACGGCGTGAAGATCGCGTGGATCGCGGGGGCCGGCATCGGCCTCACGGCAGCGACGTTCGGCGCGATCACCTACGCCGCGGCGTCGCCGCGCTTGTCGCTCACGCCGAGCGACGCGCCGCGCGAGGCCAGCTCGGCGGCGCGAGCGACCGTCCGCGTCGTTCCTTGGCTCGCACCGAGCAGCGCTACCGAGAGAGCCGGCGGTGCGGCCTTCGGCGGTGCCGGCGCGCTCGTCGTGGGCACGTTCTAACGTTCTAATGCAGCGGCGCGCACGCCGGGACGGAGAGCGATCCATCCGGCGCGAGGGTAAGCGACGGGAGCAGCTCCGCGCCGCCCAAGGTCACGCGCCACGACCCGCGCGCGTCCTTGGGCAGCGTGCACGTGACGCGGGTGTGCGGCGCGCAGTCCTTGCAGACGGTCTGCCGCGCGTGAACGGTGAGCGCGAGGACGCCCGGCGACGTCGTCACGTCGCACGTCATGGTCGCGTCGCATCCGCAGTCGTCCTCGAGCACGAGCGCGCGCGTGCCCGTCGTGCACGCGCGGTCGGGCCAAAAGCCGGGCTGCGGCGCGACGGATCGCACCGACGGCACCGCAGCGACAGAAGCGACCGAAGCGACCGAAGCGACGGGCGCGCTCGATGGGCCTGGACCGACCGACGACGCAGGTGCGGGTGGTGACGGCGGCGATGACGCCGCGGGCGTGCACGCGGCCATCATGAAGACGAGAACCGAAGCGGCGGCGACGCGCGAGGTCACGAACGCGATCCTAGCGCGCGGGGTGACGATCACGGCATACGGCACGCGCCATCAGGCTCGGTGTGTCCGCTCAGCGCAGCCGAAACTGTACGACCCAGCGCATACGCACGCGGACGGGAGCGCCGTCCTTGGTGGCCGCCGTGAAGCGGTAGCCTCGAACGGTGACCTCGGCGGCGCGATCGAGGCCGAAGCCGCTCGCGGGCCCGACCGCCATCGCGGCCTCGACGCGACCATCTCGACCGACGACGATCTCCACCGGCACGTCGGCCTCGACTTCGGCGGTGCGAGCGGCCGACGGATAGAGCGCGGGCGTCGCAGACAGGAGCCGCGCTTTGGTCGACACGGCCGCCTCGACGAGCGGCGACGCGTCGTTACCCGCGGGAGCGGCGCCCGGCTCGCTTCCGTGCTCGTGACCATTCCCTCCGACGGTGCCGATGCGCGTCGTCACGGGGAGCGTGAATCGCACCGGCTCACTCTCCGGCGCCGCAACTACTGCGACCGGCGCCGCGACGGGAGGCGCCGCGAGCGGCGCGTGGACGAGCGACGGGTCGTGCGCTCGCGCGTCGTGATCGGGGGCGACGGGATAAGCGTGGGTGTGGGTCGCGTGCGAGTGTGCGTGCGTCGACGCGGGCTTCGCCCGCACGTCACGCGCGGGCTCCACCTCGGGAACGGGCGGCGCCGGGACTGGAGCCGGCGCGGGCTCGATCTCGATCGCGACCTCGGTCGGTCCCGGGACCGCGCGCGACGACGAAGCGGCGTGACCTCCGACGACCGAGGCAAGCGCCACGTGGACGGCGAAGGACGCCGCCACGGGGATCGCTTTGGTCGAGAGGAAGAGCCTCGTCATCGTCGCCTTCGCGGAACCTACGATCCGGGCAAGCCGGCGGATCGTAGGGAAAGCCGTAGCACGAACGATTCCAGCCGTGTTACCCGGTGACACGGCCCGCCGTCCCCGTGCCAACCTCCCCATGCGCCTGAAATCCCAGAGGATCGGTTACGTTGCCCTCGCCGTCTCGCTCGCGGTCGCGAGGCCCGTGTTGGCCCAGTCCAGCTCGCCTGACGGCGGTGTGGTCGAGCCCCCGGGGCCTTCGACCACCGAGCTGGTCCCCCCGATCCTCAAAAGCCACCCCGAAGCACCCTACCCGCCAGAGGCTCGGGCGGCGGGCCGCGAAGGCAACGTCGGGCTCGAGCTCACCGTCGACGAAACCGGAGCGGTGGTCGAGGCGCGCGTGACCGCGGGAGCCGGGAACGGGTTCGACGAGGCCGCGGTCTTGGCCGCGCGACGCTTCACGTTCGAGCCCGCACGGCGTGGTGGCGCTCCGATCCGCGCGACCGTGCAGTTCACCTACGAGTTTCGCCTGCCGCCGGCAACACCGGCAGCGCCGACGGCCGCGCCGCCTCAGCCCGCGCCCGCTCCGCCGACACCACCGAGCGAGGCCGCGCCGATCGCGCAGTCGGGCGCCGACCAGTCCACGCTGGTCCTCGCGACGCGGCCCATCAGCGCGGCCTCGTCGTTCCAAGTTCGCGATCGCGACTTCCAGCTCCGGCCCATCGGCAGCGTGCAGGACATCCTCCGCGTGACGCCCGGCCTGGTGATGGTGCAGCACTCCGGTGGCGGCAAAGCGAACCAGTACTTTCTCCGCGGCTTCGACGCCGATCACGGCACCGACATCGCGCTCTCGATCGACGGCATCCCGATCAACATGGTGTCGCACGGACACGGCCAAGGCTTCGCCGACACGAACTTCATCATCCCCGAGGTGGTGGAGCGCGTGGAGGTCACCAAAGGACCGTACTTCGCGCATCAAGGCGACTTCGCCACCGCCGGAGCGGTGAACATGGTCTCGCGCGACGACTTCGAGCACAGCTCGCTCGGCTTCGGCGTGGGCGGATCCCCGGGGCACGGCGGTCCGAGCTACCGCGGGCTGCTCGTGGCGAGCCCGAAGATGGAGAACGTGAAGGCGACGTTCGCCGCCGAGGTCGGCCGCTCCGACGGCCCGTTCGATCACCCCGACGGATGGGACAAGTACAAGCTCTGGAACAAGCTGACGTTCGCGCTCACGCCCACGTCGTCGCTCTCGATCGGGGAGTCGAGCTACGCGTCGAGCTGGCACGGCTCGGGGCAAATCGCCGCGCGCGCGGTGGAGCAAGGCATCGTGTCGCGCTTCGGGTCGATCGACCCGGACGAGGGCGGCGCGACGGCGCGCCACCAGTTGTTTGTACAATACAAACTTCGCCCCACCGAAACGAGCGAGCTCAAGGCCCTCGCCTACCTCGGCACGTACCGCTTCAACCTCTACTCGAACTTCACGCTCTCCCTGCGTGATCCGGTGGACGGCGACGAGATCGGTCAGCTCGACCGCCGAAGCTTCTACGGCGGCCGTGCGAGCTACCGGATCATGCACGAGGCGCACGGCGTGCGCTTCGACACGACCATCGGAGGCGACGGCCGAAACGACGACATCCACGGTGAGCTCACGAACACGCTCCACCGGAGCGTGACGAGCACGGTCCGCTCCACCAACGTGCACGAGAGCTTCGTCGGCGCGTTCGTGAACGAGGAGATCTCGCCCGCCCGCTGGCTGCGCTTCGACGTGGGCGGCCGCGCGGACTTTCTCTCCTACTCGGTGGACGAGCTCACGGGCGCCGGCGATCCGACCGGCCCGGCGACGGGCGCCGATGGCGCCCACCAGTTCTCGCCCAAGACGAGCCTCATCGTGAGCCCGCTCGCGGGAGACGACGCCTCGCTCGACGTCTACGCCAACTACGGCCACGGATTTCACTCGAACGACGTACGCGGAGCGTTCTCCACGCCCGCAGTGTCGCCGCTCACTCGCGCGATCGGCGAGGAGGTCGGGGCGCGCACGCGACTCTTCCGCAAGTGGGATCTCGCGGCGGCCGTGTTCATGCTCGACCTCGAGCACGAGACGGTGTGGAGCGGCGACGAAGGCACGACCGAGGTGAGCGACGCGACCAAGCGCCGCGGCGTGGAGGTCGAGACGCGCTACGAGATCTTCCCTTGGCTCGCGGCGGACCTCGACCTCACCTTCACTGACTCGCGCTTCAGGGAGAACGCCGGAAACGGCAACGGCCTCGCGCTCGCGCCCAAGCAGACTTGGGCGGGCGGTCTTTCGGCGCGACACGGTCTCGGGCCCGGCGTGGCGCGCGGTGGCCTTCGCTTTTATGGAGTCGGCGACCGGCCCGCGACCGACGACGGCGCGCTCACCGCGCCCGGCTTCACCCAGATCGATCTCCACCTCGGCTACCGGCATCGTCGCTTCGACGTCGCGTTCGACGTCGAGAACCTCCTGAACGGCGCGTTCCGCTCGGCGCAGTTCGCGACGACCGGACGGATGCCCAACGAGCCCGCGGTCGGCGCGGCCGTGCCAGCTGGCTTCGGCTGCGGCTCGAGCGGGCGGCTCGCCCCCGCGCCGGACGGAGGTGCAGCGAACGGCCGCTTCTACGGCTGCGAGGACGTCCACTACACGCCGGCTTATCCGCTGACGGCGCGCTTCATGGGCACCGTCTTCCTCGACTGACCGTCAGAAGGATACTCCGCATTCGTACCAACATGCGGTGTCCGCGTTGTAGGCGTCGGTCGTGATGTCGGTCGTGTACTTGAATGGATCGCCGATGAGCGCGCGGTAGTAGAGCGTCGTGCCGAAATCGGCCGGGTGCAGACGCGCACGACCGCCGTGGCCAAGATCGCACGTGGGGCAGCTCCCGCTCTTGATGTCGGCTTCGTTGCCCAGCGTGAAGGCCGGATTGACGAGCTCGCAGTGATCCTGCCCGCCGTTCGTGAGATCGCCGATCTTGGAGAACGGACCTTGCGCGCTCGGGCCGAGGAAGAGGTCGTAACGCGTGTGCGAACAGAGGACGACCTTCACCCAGAGGCCGTACTTCGCCGTCTGATCGATCACGAACGACTGCCCCGTGCAGCGCTCGTCGCACGCTGACAGCGGCGGTCCGGTGTCCGGATCTTGGGGCGGCGGCCCGGCGTCGACGGGTTCGACTGGTCCGCACGAGAGGCCGTCGTCGACGACGCCGTTGCAGTCGTCGTCGAGGCCATTGCAGGTCTCGGCCCGCGGGCCGACGGCGCCGACGCACGCGCCGAAGCGCGTGGCCGCGAGCTCACCCGACGAAGCGCGCTCGCAGGTCGCCACGCCCGCTTTGCAGATCCCGACCGCCCGCCCGGGCACGTCGCACGCGCGCGTCTCACCGACGCGGCACGCAGGGCTGCTCGCGTCGGGCGCAGCGACGATCTCCGAGGACGCGGCGGGTGGCGCGTCGCGACGGTCTGCGGGAGGCGGAGGGTCCTCGGACGCCGGGTCACTCGCGCACGCGGCGACGAGGAGCGATGAGAGGACGGCCGCCGCCACACCGCGGCGCATGCGATCGAGGGTCATGCCCGAGCGAGCAGCAATCCCGGGGCCAGCCGAGCACACCGCCGCACATGGCCGCGGGCGCCGAGCGCGTGACCACGCGCGCCGGATCGAGCGCGCGCCTCGCGCGAAGCGGCAGCCGCTTGCTACTCGGCCTTGCGTCCTTTGCCGGTCGCGCGGAACGAGCTCTTGGGCGGCGCGTCGGGGTGTCGGGGCGCGAGATCGGGATCGGACTTGATGCGGCGGAGATCGCGCGCGAGCTCGCGGGCGCGCTTGATCCAGAACTCGCGCCCGGGATCGCGCTCGGGGTCGTCCGGAACCGTGGAGCGCAGAGCGGCGATGACCTCGGGCTCGGCCGTGGTGGAGAGGAGCGCGATGACCTCGGCGCGCGACGCGTAGCGCTCGCCCTCGCCAGGGCCGCGGAACGTCGGGAACACGTCACTCAGCCGCTCGCGCGCCCCGGTGCCCGTCGTGAGCCACTCCACCGTGATCCCGAGCGCGGCGGCCAGCTTCTGCGCGGTGTCGAGCGGAAGCCGCGCCCCGCGCTCCTTGGACTTGAGCGAGTTGATGTATTGCGCCGTGAACCCGCTGCGGCGCGCGAGCTCACTGCCCGAAACGCCTCGCGCCTCCATGGCTTCCGCCAGTCGCTCTTGCCAATCGGCCAACCTCGTCCGCCTCCTCCCGAACACTGTAACGAACGCCGGGGTCGCGCCCGCCAATTGAATCAGTTGACAACTTTAGTTTCAGCATCATCTTTAGATGCATGAACGCCGACGCGCTCCGAATCGAGCTCCTCGTCGCCTCGCGCAGCCATGTAGGTCACGTGCGGGGTGAGAACCAAGATCGCGCCCTCGTGGCCAATTTCGCCGGAGAGGCGCACGGCCCGCCGTGGGACGGGACCACCGACGTGTCCGAGGCGGGCGCGCTGCTCGCGGTGTGCGACGGAATGGGTGGCGCGGCGGGAGGCGCCGTCGCGAGCACGGAGGCCGTCGAGGTGTTGCGGGCGCGACTCGCGCGGCCGCTGGGGACCCGCAGCGACACGGGCAGCGTGGCCGCGCGGCTGGTCGATGCGCTGCGGATCGCGGCGCGCACCATCCTCGATCACGCCAAGCGCGAGCCCGCCCTATCGGGCATGGGGACCACGGCCACCGTAGCGACGCTGATCGATCGCCGGCTCCTCGTGGCCCAAGTGGGCGACAGCCGCGCGTACCTTCTTCGCCAGGGCACGCTGACGCAGCTCACGCGTGATCAGACGCTGGTCCGCTTCATGATCGAGCGCGGACAGCTCACCGAAGAGCAAGCCGAGAGCTTCGGCGCTTCGAACGTGATCCTCCAAGCGGTGGGGACGAGCCTCGATCTCGACGTCGACGTGCGCGATCTCGAGCTCCGGGACGGTGACGTCTTGCTCCTCTGCTCGGATGGCTTGTCGGGCCCGGTCGGCGACGTTCGCATGAAGGCGCTGCTCACGGAGCATCCCGACCCCAGCGCGGCATGCGACGCGCTGATCGCCGCAGCGCTCGAAGAAGGCGCGCCGGACAACGTCACGTGCATCGTGGCGCGGGTGCGCGGGGGCAACGAAGACGTGGACCCTGCGGACGAGCTCCCCGAAGCGCGGCGCACGATCTTCGAGCCCGAAGCGGACACGCTCGCCGACACCATCCCGCCAACCGACCCGGCACCGCGAGCGAGCGGCCCTGCGCCCGACGGCGCGCGCAGGGAGAGGCGCTCTCCCCATCGCTTCCCTCGCGCGACGCGGTTTCTCTGCGGGGTCGTCCTTGCGGCGGCCTCGTTCGCCGCGTGCGCGTGGGCGCTCCATTAAACCGTGAGCCGGGGTGAATCGACGGACGACGCCCGCCGTCGGAGTCGGATGCGAGCGCGCCTGGTCGTCATCGGTTGTGTAGCGCTCGTCGCTTGCGCGGCCGCTGCGCCGACCGGAGGCCTTGGGCCCGCCACGCCCGCACCGGGGCCCGAGGCGCCGACGGAGCGCGCAGCCGACGCAGCCGCCGACGACGACGCGGGCGCGGGCAGAGGTCCGCGAGCTTTTTGTCCGACCGCTCGACGCGAGCCCGCGGTCAGCGACACTCCTTGCGGCACGTTCCTGCGCGGCACTCGAGCCCCTCGAGGCACGCCACGGTCCCGGCTACGTCGTTGCTGCACGAAGCGCCCTCTGCGTGAGCGCGCTCGCACCGCGCGAGCGCACAGCCGGTGCATTGCGCTTCGCCGTTCGCGCAATAGAGGCCGCGCGCGCAGGTCTGCCAGATGCACGGCTCGCCTTCGGGCGGCGGCGCGAGGCACGTGAAGGCCACGTCACCGCCGCCACCTTGAGGGTGGGCCAGATTTCCGCAGACGTTGCCTCCTGCGCACTCGTTGCCCGAGCCATCGCCACTCGCGCAGCGGGCGCCGAGCGGCAACGTCGGCGGATGACACACGCCGCGATGGAGATCGCACAGGAGGCCCGTCGCACACGGTTGCCCGCGCCCGAACGCGTCACAAGGTTCACCGTCGTGCGCCGGCACACGCGCCGTGCAGCGTGCCGACTGGACGTCGCAGAAGAACCCGACGCCGCATGGAGGCGACGCGGTCGAGATGCGAACGCCGAGCGGCGGCGTGCACGGCGCGTTCGCCGCCAGCCGGAGCGCGCACACGCCCGCGCGCGCCAGAGGAGGCGCGACGCACGCGAGGTCGTCGTCGCAGTCGCCGCGGTCCTCACCCAGCGAGCCAATCGCGCAGGCGTCGCCAATCGCCCCCTTCAACGTGACGCACACGCCACCTGCGCACTGCGCCGAGCGCCGGCACGTGTCGCGCGCGCCATCGCATCGCTCTCCGAGCGCGCGAACGACGAGGCACACCCCGCACGCTGCGCTGCGTGGATCGGCGCTGCACCGGCCGCTCGCGCACTGGCGATCGAACGCGCAGGCCGTGCCGGCGGGGCGCTGTTCCGCGGGGGATGGGCTCGTGGCGACCGCGGTCGTCGCGCCTGCGTCCCGCGCGACGACGTCGGGGAGATCGCCCCGCGCCCCGCACGCGGCGAGCGCAACTCCGGCCGCGAGCGTAGCGCCGCGTTCCCATGCCCCCACCCCACGCACCCCTTCTTCTTAGCAGCAAGGTCGCGATCGAACGAACGGCGAGCGCGATCGACGTCGCCCACGAAGGAGGCTCCGCAGCCACGTGAGACGTGGTCTCATGTCCCACGAGCCACGATGGCCGCTCCCTTCGTCGTCGGAATCGATCTCGGAACGACGCATTCGTGCGTCGCGTGGACGGACGCTGGCGCGCCGATCGAGGTGCTCCCCATCGAGCAGCTCGTGCCGTTGGGTCGTGAGCGCCGAAGCACGCTCCCTTCGGTGCTCTACGCGCCGCTGGCCGAAGAAGGCGTGCACGATCCGTTGGCGAGTGGGCCCTTCATCGTGGGTGAGCTCGCGCGGTCGCGCGGGGCCGAAGTGCCGGGCCGCGCCATCACCAGCGCCAAGAGCTGGCTCTCGCACGCCTCCCTCGCTCCGGACACGTTCATGCTCCCCGCCGGCGCCCCGGCCGGGTCACCGCGACTCACGCCCATCGACGCGAGCGCCCGCATCCTCGAGCACCTCGCGCGAGCGTTCGAGAGCACCACTCGACGTCGGCTCGACGACGCTGCCGTGGTCCTCACGCTGCCGGCGTCGTTCGACGAGGGTGCGCGCGCGGCAACGCTGGAGGCCGCCCATCGCGCGGGTCTTCGAGTGAGCCTCCTCGAGGAGCCGCAGGCCGCCTTCTACGACTTCATGGCCAAGGACGGCGCGCTCTCCGCGCTCCTCGGAAAGAAGAAGTCCGAGGCCTACGTGCTCGTCGTCGACGTCGGCGGGGGCACGACCGACCTCTCGCTCGCATGCGTCGCGCAAGGTGAGCGCGGCATTTCGGTGACACGCGTCGCGACCGGCGATCACTTGCTCTTGGGCGGGGACAACATGGACCTCGCCTTGGCAGCGCTGGTGGCGACGCGGCTCCCCGACGAGCTACGCGACGATCCTTTCGTGGCAGCCCAGCTCGTCCAACGCGTTCGGGTCGCCAAAGAGGCTCTCCTCGGCGACGACGCGAGCCCGAACGACAGCCATGCGATCGCCATCACGAAGGATCGCGGGGCGCGCCTCGTCGGTGGAACGGTGACGGTGCGCGTGACCAGGCGCGAGGTGCGCGCGCTCATGGTGGATGGTTTCTTCCCAGCGCTCGACGAAGGGCCGCTTCCTCGTCCGAAGCGCGCGGCGCTCGTCGCGCGCGGCCTGCCGTTCGAACGCGATACTGCGATCACACGCCACGTCGCGCGCTTCCTCCAGCGCTACGCCGAAGGCCGCGCGCCCGACGCGGTGCTCTTGAACGGCGGCGTCTTCCGGGCACGCGCCTTCGGCGCTGCGTTGACGGCGAGCTTGCGCGGTTGGCTCGACGCGAAGGTGCCGCTCCTCTCCGGGACGGACCCCGATCTTGCCGTCGCCCGCGGCGCGGCGCGATACGGCGTCCTTCGCGCATCGGGCGGAGAGCGCATCCGCGCCGGCGCGCCGCGCAGCTACTACGTCGGCGTCGAAGGACCGGGCGGTGCGCCGCGCGCGGTGTGCGTCGTCCCACGCGGAACGCTGGAGGGGGAGCCGTGCCGTCTCGCCGGCCCCACGCTCAAGCTGCGTACGGGCGAGCCGTCGAGGTTCGACCTCTATCGTGCGCGCACCGGAGTCGTTCACGCGCCGGGAGCGGTCGTCGAGCCCACCGAGAAGGCGTTCGCTCGTCTTCGTCCGCTCGTCACCGCGGCCAAAGGAGGACCGGGGCTCGTCGACGTCGTTCTCGCGGGAGAGCTCACACCGGTCGGCACGCTCGAGCTCTCGCTGCGCGAAGTGGGCGGCCGCGATCGCACGTTCGCGCTCGCGTTCCACGTCCGCGAGCCGCGCGACAAGAAGGCCTCCGAGCGACGAGGCGACGACCGCGCATCGATCGCGACCGAGCCGCGCCACGCGGAAACGACGAAGCGCGTTCGCTCCCCGGAGCTGCGAAGCGCCGAGGCGGCCATCGCGCAAACGTTCTCGTTCGCGCAAAAGACCACGGACGCCGCGCAAACGCTGACGCGCCGACTCGAAGGAATCCTCGGCGATCGACTCGGGTGGAGCCTCTCCGATTCGCGAGATCTCTTCGACGTCTTGCTCGAGCAGCGGGGAGCGAGGCGCTGGACGGCCGAGCACGAGCGCGCGTTCTGGTCGCTCGCCGGCCTGACGCTCCGCCCCGGCTTCGGCGCGCCGGGAGACGACGCCCGCACCCGCGCGCTGTTCGCCCTCTTTGCGCCGCGCATGACCTTCGGCGAGCGCGCGCCCGTCGCGCAGTCGTTCTATGTCGCTTGGCGCCGCGTGGCGGCCGGGCTCGATCGCAGCGCACAAGAAGCCATCTTCGATGCGCTCGCGCCGCTCCTCGAGGCACCGCGTCCGCCAGTGGCGGAGGTCGAGCTTCGAGAGCTTTTGTCTTGGCTCGAGCGCGTGCCCGCCAGCAAGAAGATCCCGCTCGGCGATCGCATCGTGGCCGCGGCAGGAGAGAAGCTCACCGGCCGTGCCCTCGACGACGTGGCGCGGCTCGCGGCGCGCGTCCCGGTCTATGCAGACGAGAGCGCCGCCGTGCCGCCCGGCCCGGTCGAAGCTTGGATCAGTCGAGTGCCTCTCGCGGACGAGAGCGAACGGCGACGCGTCGCCATCGCCCAGGCGATCGTGCAGATGGCGCGACTCACCGATACGGCGCGCGATCTCTCGCCAAAGACCCGACGGCGTGTCGCCGCCGCGCTCCAAGCGGCTGGGGTCGCGCGCGAGCTCGTCCTGCCGCTCACGACCCACGTTCCCATTACCAAGGTCGACCGCTCGACGCGTTACGGGGAAGCGCTGCCGCCCGGGCTGGTTCTCGAATGAGAGAGCGTGGTCGCGTGAGCGACCACGCTAGCCAACGCCCCCAACGCGCGGTGATTGCCCCCCAACGGCGGACAAGCCGCCACTCTCCGCCCACACGAAAAATTGAGTGGAATCGGACCACCTCCGGCCACCCCGTTGTGACACGCGTGTGGCACGTCATGTGCTCGAGCAGGGCTTGCGAAGAGGGGGTTGGATGGGACGAGTCTCGTCGCTTTTGCCGGAGAGTGGCGTCGACAAGCATGGGGAGCCGTCGTCACGGCTCAAGCCCATGGAGGAGCTCCGCGCGGCGCTCCGTCGCCTCGTGCCGGCGGGTTTCCCTCGCGGTGATGTCCCCGTGCGCCTCGCAGGCGAAATCCACGTGGCCGGCGCGCTCTGCGACATCGTCGCGCTCCTCGCCCAGTCCGGTCGCTCCGGAACGCTGGTCGTGTCGACCCCCGACGCCCTCCGCGCGATCGCGATCGAGCGTGGCGAGCTCATGGGCGCCTCGACCACCGCCGCGTGCGAGCGTCTCGGCGAGGTGATGTATCGGAGCGGCGTCCTCGGAAGGCACGAGATCGACGAGCTCGTGATGACCGCCAACATCGAAGGTCGACTCTTCGGCGAGACGGTCCGAACGGCGGGCCGAATCGACGAGGTCACCCTCGACGCGCTCCTCGTTCGCCAGGCCGAGGAGGTCGTCTACGCCGCGCTCCGAACCGACGACGGCGTCTTCTGCTTCGTGGAGGAGCGCCTCGGTGTCCCTTGCACGGCGAGCACGCGGCCGTCGCTCGGCGGGCTCCTGATGGAGGCGGCGCGTCGCATGGACGAGATGCTGATGTTCCGCGAGCGCGTGAGCTCGTCGCGCCACGTCCCCAGCCGGTCGGACGCTCCCCCGGCGCGCACGGAATCCGTCTCGCCCGAAGCAGGGGCGGTGCTCGCCCTCGCCGACGGCTCGCGCTCGGTCGAGGAAATCGGTCGCGAGCTCGGACTCCTCGAGCTGGACGTGACCCGCGAGCTCTACGAGCTCTCCCTCGCCGGGCTCGTCGAAATCGGGAGCCCACGCATTCGCTGCCCCGGCGACATGATCGACATCTTCAACGACGCGCTGGTCGATTTGCATCGCCGTTGCGATCGACTCCGCTGCGGAGACGATCTCCGGCGCGCGCTGCGCCGCTACGTCGCAACGAGCGCCGATCTCGCCGCGCTCTTCGATGGCCTCGCGCCGCACGACGATGGATCGCTCGACGTCCCCAAGGTCCTCCGCAACGCGGGGATCCCGGTCAGCGATCCGCGCGCTCGAGCGGGCGGGCTCGAGTACGCTCGCCGCGAGGCGCTCGTTCGATCCCTCGTCGGCGGCTACGTCGATTTCGCGGTCTTTCATGCGGGCTCGTTGCTCCCGTCGACCGCCGCCGCCGAGCTCCCCCAGGTCGCGGGCCGGATCCTCGAGCCGCTCTCTCAGCCCGAGAGTGGGGTGCGCGCGCGCACCGGGCGACCGCTCGAGGCGACCGCTTGACAGGATGCGTCGCGATGACGCCGCGGCGAGCGTGAAGGCGCCGGTCGTTGTAGGATGAGCTGACCGCGATGGCTCGACGTTCGCTCCTCTCGACCTTGCGGCTCTTCGTCGCCGCAGGCGCCGTGACGGCGCTGTCCAGTGCGTGCGGCATCATCGCGGGCATCGAGGACTTCAACTTGGTCGAGGCCGACGCGGGCGGCCCCGAGACGGACGCAACCCCGTCACCGAGCGACGTCATCGCCGCCGACGCGATCACCACGATCGACGACGGAAGCGCACCGAACGACGGCGCCGCGCTCGACGACGTGACGCAGGCGTCGGATGTGCACCCCGATAGCCCACCCGCAGACGCCTCTCCAGTCGACACGGGCAGTGACGTGGTCGTCCCACCGGACACGAGCACCGGCTGCTCGTGTCCCTCCCCGCTTCAGACTTGCGCGCTCGGCAACGTGTGCACCCCGGCCATCCTCGCGCAGGGCCGCTCCGATCCGCGATCGATCGTTCACGAGAACGGGAACGTGGTGTGGGCCGAGTGGGGCGCCTCGCAGATCGTCTTCTGCCCAGCCACCGGCTGCGGCCCGACCCCCAGCGTGTCCGCTGCGTCGGTGACGAACCCGACGATCCGGCATTCCTTCGCCGGCGGCCCGACCACCGTGTTCTACGAGAACGTGTCCGGGCCGATCGACTCCATCCAACCGAGCGGCGCCACGACCACCATCGTCACCGGCCCCGTCACGGCGGCGGGCGCAGCGCTCACGAGCGGCGCGGCGGCCTGGGCGACCGGCGACACGATCTGGATCTGCCTCCTGGGCGGCTGCAACGCCCAAAAGCTCACCTCGAGCACGAACCCCATCTCGGGGCCCGCCATGTTCCGCGTCTCGAGCCGCGTCTTCTGGATGCCGCCGTCCGGTGGCGTCTCGAGCTGCCTGACCACGGCGTGCAACGGCAAGACGAACTGGGGTCAGCCCGGCCCCGCCGTCGTCGATGCCGACACCGACAACACGAACCTGGTCGTCGCAACCGTCGGCTCGAACGCTACCGTCACGTCGTACGACATGGGCGGAACGCTCGAGAAGAGCACCACGATCGGGAAATCGGTCAACGCGCTCGTGATGAACGCGACCAAGATCTACCTCGCGACCTCGGGTGGGATCGTGGTCATCGATCGCGCGACGTTCGGCGTCACGTCGCCGTATCCGGGCAACGCCCGCGGGATCGCGGTCGGTCCTTCCGAGATCTATTGGACCGACGCATCCGGCTTCGTCTTTCACGCGCCGAACTGAGCGCACGCGTCGTTCAGATCCAGCCGCGGACGATGACCACGGCGAGCGCGACGATCGCCAGCGCCAAGAGCGCGTTCGCCCGACCGATGAGGCTCGCCTTGCGGCGCATCTTCTCGGTCTCTTCGGGCGAGACCGGCTCACCCTGGGCCGCGCGCGCCATCGCCGCGCTCGCGCGCGGTCCGAGATAGAAGTCGTGGTAGGCGCTGAGGCCAAGCACCACGACGAACAGGGTGAGCTTCATCACCACCGCGTGACCGAACGTCGACCCGAGAAACGCCACGTTCGTGAAGTCCGACCAGCCGACGCCGCGGTGCGCCAGGTTGAACGTTCCGGTGATCAAGAGAACGACGAACGCGACCCACCCGAGGTTCCGGAGGCGCGGCCCGCTGGCGTTCAAGAACGCCGCGCCGCTCGCGCGATCGCGCCGGAGCATCGGCACGACGACGACCATGAGAAAGACCATCGCGCCGACCCAGCTCGCGGCGGCGAGGATGTGGAGGAGGACCGAGATCAGGTAGACGACGTGCACGACGTCATTCGCTCCCCGCGGGGATGGCCGGCTTCACCTTGACCGTCTTCCACTTGTCGACCTCCACGAGGCCGGCCGGAGCGCCGCGCGGCTTCTTCACCGCACCGGCGAGGCAGTACTCGACGTCGACCTTGGGAGCGCCGCGCGCCTTGGAGTAGTAGGCCGCCGCCGCCGCGGCGATCTCGATCACCGGTCGCGGGACCTCGCCGCGCGTAGGGTTGCGGATGACGACGTGGCTTCCGGGCGTGCCACCGCCGACGTGCATCCAGACGTCGTGCGGCTCGGCGACCTCGAAGGTGAGGACGTCGTTCTCTTCGCTCCCGCGGCCCACGAGGACCTCGAAGCCTTGAACCATCAGCGTGCGGTAGGGGCGTCCGTTGCTCGCCATGGCGCGCATCATGAGAAGAGTGGCGGCGACGCGGCAATGGTTTTCTTCCCGTTCGGCCAGCTACGGCGGTGCTCAGTTGAACTGAGCCTACGATTCGTGCCGCCCGATTGGGCGAGCGGCACGAATCTCCGGCTCATAGGTACTCGTCTGATCACGACTGGAATCTTTCTAGATCGGCGCAACTGAGTTGCGCCGTAGGCCAGCGGGGGGAGCTCGCCGTCAGCGAGCGAGATCGCGACCGCCGCTCGCGGCCGCCGGCGCCTGGACGCCGAGAAGGCTCGAGAGGGTGCGGGCGAATGCGCGAAAGTCGGTCGCTTCGGTGACGCGCGCGCCGGCCGCGACCCGGCCCGGCGCGCGGACCACCATCGGCACCGTGCGATCGTAGAGGTAGGGCGAGCCGTGGCTCGTTCCGGCGCCACGCACGATGCGGGCGTCGAAGAACGCGCCCGGCTTGGTCACCACGTAGTAGCCGCCCGCGTGCGCGCCGCTCTTCGGAGCGACCGAGCGACAGACGAGCGCGTCGATGCGGGCGTCTTCACCCAACCGTTCGTCGTTCTCCATCGGCGGACACGTCGCCGGTAGGCCATCGACGGGCACGATCTTGCGCACGCCCGGCACCGCCTCGGCGGCGCGACGGATGGCCGCGTCGACGCGCGACGCGACTTCGGGCGCGAGGCCGCGCACGCCGTCGCCCATGAGCACGTAAGGATCGGCCATGCCGCGCACGACGTCCCTTGCCCCGGCCCCGGCCGCGAGCGACGCCGCGCGCGAGACCGCGAGCGCGAGCGCGTCGGTGTCGATGCGTTGGCCCCCCGCGCAGGGTCGCTCCCACGGATCCGTCGGCGCGCCCGGCGCGCAGTGCGGCCGCGAGGCGATGACCTCGGGCATCGACATCGACCCATGATCGGCGGAGAGCGCCGCGTACCAACCATTCGAGCCATAGCGCTGATCGAGCGCTGCGAAGAACGCGCCCAGCGACGCGTCGAGCTGCCCGAGCTCCTCCCACGCCTCGACCGAGTCCGGACCGAAGACGTGCCCCACGTAGTCGTGCGTGGAGAGCGAGACCATGAGAAGCGCCGGCTCTCCGGGCGGCGCAGTGGCGAGCGCGTCGAGACCGAGCGCAAGGAGCGTGCGGTCCGCAGCCGGATGGGTGCGAAACGCGCGCCCCGGCTGCGCGAGCCCCGACGTGCGATGGGGGAACGTGGTGCCGTAGCCCGCCTCGTCACCCTCGCCGGGCTGCTGGTCGGGAGTCATGGCCGGAAGGTCCGGGAGCGCGCGCTCCCACGGCACGAGCGCGCCCATCACGGCAGCGCGCGAGCCGTGCGTCTCGACCCACGCCGGCAGCGCCGCGCCGAAGGCGGTCGAGGTGACGAAGCGCACCTCTTTGGTGTCGAACCACACCGCCGCCGTCGGTCGATGGCCGCCCGGCAAAATCGCGCCGCGATCCTTGATCGACACGCTCACGACGAACGCGCCGGGGTGCGCGGCGCGCAGGCGATCGGCGACGTTCTCCACACGCAGTCGCTTGGCCGACGAGGAGACCTGCGCGCGATTGATTGCAGGATACACTAATTTTGCGTCGTCATCGCGCACCACCGAGAGCGCCTCCCCCGCAGCGTCGATGGTCTCGTTGCCGAAAATCCCCGACTCGCGCGGGACGGCGCCGCTGAACAACGCAGCGTGGCCGGGAGCGGTGTCGGTGACGGCGTGCGCATACCGCATCGCCGGAACGAGCGTGCCTTCGCGGACGAGACGGGCGAAGCCTCCGCTCGCGGGGAAGCGCGGCCACCTCTCGCTCGCAATCCACGCCGCGAGCTGGTCGACGACCAACGCGACCACGACCGGCGTCGTGCGCGCGACCGGCGTGGCGGTCTTGGCGAGCGGAGGGGCCGGCGCGACCGCAGGGCTCGGCGCGGCCGGCGGCTCCGGCTTCTGACACCCGAACGCGCTCGCAAAGAGTGACAGGACCAACCCCAGGCCGAGCGAGCGATGCAACGCCATCGACGGGAGGTTAGATCACCTTCGCGCAATCCCCGAGCCTCCGCGGTAGACTCTTCGGACGATGTCGCGCGCTGCTCCCATGAACCGTCGCGCATTCGTGACGACCTTGACGGCGGCGGCCGTCACGTGGCGCCAGGCGCGCGCCGCGCCACCGCCGGAGCTGCCTCCGCTCCCGCTCCTCGTGCGCCTCGTCTCGGGTCTGTCGGTCGAGCCCATCGCCTCTTGGCTCGCCAACGCCAACGAGGTGTTCGCTCCACATCGGCTCTCCTTCGTGCACGCCGCCGCCCCGCGCGCCGATCTCGACGGCGTCCCGCGCGAGGTGGTCACGCGCCAAGACCGCGACGCGTTCGGCGCCAAGCTCGCGCCGGGCGCGGTGAACGTCTTCGTTGCCGAACGCCTCGAGGACGTCGACGAGCCCGGCCGCTCCCGCATGGGCGTCGCGTGGCGGTCGCTCCGCGAGCCCGAGAAGCGCTATGTCATCGTCGCCGCGTACGCCAAGCCGTTCGTGCTCGCGCACGAGCTCGGACACTTCTTGGGCAATCCGCACTCGAAGGTTCGCAACAACCTCATGAGCTACGAGCACGACGAGGGCGCGCGCCCGTTCCTGGACGAGCCGCAAGGCCGAACCGCGCGCGCCGCGGCCCGCGCGCTCTTCGCCGACAAGAAGCTCGCGCGCTGACCGCGGCGTGCTGGCGCGCGGCGCTCACGCGACCATTTCGGGCCGCGCGAGCGCGTTCTCGAGCTTGGGGAGCGCGGCGTCGAGCGCGCCCGGGGCGACGGCGAGGCCACGCCCCACCGCCGTCAGCACGAAGCGGCTCGAGCCCACGGTGAACATGCGATGCAGCGTGACCTGATTGCCCTCGTCCTGCACGAGCACCGCGCTCGGGCGGGCCTCGCGCCGCTCCGCCGCGCGATCGACCAGCGTGAAGAAGAGCGCAGACGTCCCCGCGAGTGACTCGACGTTGCGCGCCGCACCGTTCGACGCGAGCGGAAGGCCTTCATCGTCGGAGAGCACCACCGAGCTGAAGCCACCCTTTTCGCAGATCGCGTCGAGCACGCGGGGCAGATCGCGGAGGCCGGTCCCGACCTTCACTTGCATGAGCTCGCGACCCAGCCGATCGCGATCGAGCATGGGAGCGAGCACCTCCTTCATCATGTCACCGATCTTGCGTGCTTCGGCGTCGCGCTGCTGAACGAGCGGCGCGACCAGGCGCTGAAGGTCCTGCTTCAGCGTCTCCGGATCGTTCGAGAGCCGGGCGATCGACGCGACCTGGGCCTGCATCTCGGCTTTGAGTGCCTCCTGCGATCGCTCCTGCGACGAGACCGCGTCGGCGAGCACGCGGAGCTCGTCCTTCAGGGCCGTCGCGGCGCTCTCGCGCTTCGACGCGGCCACTTCGGTCTCGAGCACCTGCGCCTTTTGCGCGCTCGCCTCGAGCTCCGCACGCAGCGCGCTCCGAGCGCCGCGTCCGAGCCGCGCGCCGAGCAAGAAGCCGCCGCCACCGAAGGCGCACGCGGCGCCGAGAGCGAGCACACTCACCATCGCGATCATCGGATCTCCTCCTCGGGAACGGGGGCGCAGGCGTCCGCGCCGCTAACGGTGACGACGACGCGTCGGTTGAAGGGCTCGCCCTCGGGTTTGGTGGGATCGCCGGCGCCGACGACCGGACTGAATGCGCCGAGGCCGCGCGTGGTCAGCGCGTTTTCAGGGGCACCCGCCGCAGAAAGACGGGTAGCGACCCACTGGGCGCGCTTCTGACTCAGCTTGAGGTTCGCGAGCTCGTCGCCCACGGCGTCGGCGTGACCTTCGACGACGGCGCGCGCGCTCGCATTGCGGGCGAGGAAGGTGGCGAGCTTCCCGAGCGGGTCCGCGGCGGCGGGCGGCCCTTCGCTCGCGCCGATCGCGAAGTGAACGACGAGCGGCGCGCACGGACGCGGCGCCGCGCTCGCGGCGGCGATCGGTGCGGTTGCCTCGACACGCGGCGGCGGGGGCGCCTCCGCCGTGGCCGGCGCGATCACGAGGGCGGGCGCCGTCTCCCGCTCGGGCACGGGCTCGGCGGCCGAGACGGCGGTCGACGCGAAGACTCCGCCGATCGCGAGGAGCGCGATCGGCACGACGACGGGCACGTCTTCTCCGGGGACGAGGCCGCTCTTCTTCATTTTCCGAACCCCATGTCGACGAGGCGTTTCAGGTTGGCGACGACGCGCGGATCTTCCTTGAGCTCGGCGGCGCGCGAGAAGGCCGCAAAGGCCTCCGGGTAGCGGCGATCGAGCAGCGACTCGACACCGGCCTTGTAGAGATCGTCGAAGTCGAGGTGCCGGGCCGGGCCGGGCGGCATCGACACCGGACGCGCGGCCGTGCGCACCGACGACGGAGCCACGTCCCCCCATCCGTCGTCCACGATCGGTGCGCTGCTCCCGCTGCGCGCCTCGTCGGCCTGCCGCGCAGCCTCCATGAGGAGCTCCTCGCACGCCCCCTCGAGGTTCCGCGCGGACTCCTCGCCGGGCGCGAGCGCGCGACAGGTGACGTGCCCATCGAGGAACGCGAGGCGCTTGAAGGCCGACATTCCGACGCCGCGCGAGTCCTCGGCGCTCCACACTTCACCGCCGCGGATCTGGATGGCGCCGATGGTTCCGTCGGCGCACCGCACTTGGATGAGCACCGACTTCCGCCCCATGCCGGCGAGCTGGATGTAATCCGCCGCGCCAAACGGCGAGCCCGGCTCCGCGCGCGACAGGGCTTGCTCGACGATGCGACGGAGCCGCTCGAGGCTGATCGGCTTCTCGTACATCTCGATGCCGGGTCGGCGCGGGATCTGGTCCGCATAGTGCCGCACGTACGACGACACGAAGATGACCGGCACGTGGATGCCGCGTGATTCGAGATCGGCGACGACCTCGAGTCCCGTCCCGTCGGGGAGATCGATGTCCGAGACGAGGATCGAGGGCGCGCGGTCACGAATGGCCGCGCGCGCCTCGCGAACCGTGCCGACGCCGTAGACGTCGGCCGACACGGCGCGCGAGAGCCCGCGAACCACCGACGCGCGGAGCGTCGGCTCGTCCTCCACCACGAGGACGCCAGCGTGAGAGGAGACGGCCGCCATGGTCTTGCTCAGGTCGGGAGGGCCGGCGCCGGCAGGATGTCGGTGCCGCACTGGAATCCTTCGACCCAGTCGATGAACTGCTTCACCTTCTCTTTGCCGCGGAAGACGGCGCCGTGCTGCGGCGCGATGCACTCGATGTCGAGCGGTCGCACCATCTGGGCCCAGCCGCGCATGGCCTTGTTGTTGGCCATGTAGCGCCGGTGGAAGCCTTCCATGTATTCGAGGTGGGCGTTGAAGTCGGGCACCTCGATGTACTTCTGACCGATCGAGGCGCCGAGATCGCCGCTGTAGAAGATCTTCGAGACCGGATCGTAGAGGTGCACGTTGCCGGGCGAGTGGAGAAAGTGCGCCGGTACGATGAGCATCTCCGCGCCGCCGAGCTGGAGCTTCATGCCTTGGTCCGGGATGGGCAGGAGCCGCGACTCGACGAGCCGATCGACGCCGAAGTGGGCGACGAAGCGCGTCCACAACGACGGCACGTACGCCTTGGCGTCCGTCGTCATGAGCCAGCCGTTGACCGCCGCGACGATGTCCGGGTCTTGGTGCGAGAGGAGGATGGTCTCGAGCTTCGCGCCCGACAGGAGCGCGAGCGTGTTGGAGAGGACCTTCGAGTAGACCTTGTGACCGCCAGGGTCGAGGATCATCCCAGACTTCGCGTCGACGATGACGTGTTGGTTGGCCTGAACGGCGAGGCCTTCGCCCGACACGTCCTCGAGGAGGACGTTCTTGTGAGTGCCGTTGTCGAAGAGAACGGTGTGCGGCATGGGATCAGGTCCTTTCTCAGAGCACCTTGCGGAGGTCGTCGGCGGCGCGCCGCATGTCGAGGAGGACGAGGCCGAGCTTGGCCTGCTTCCCCGCGAGGACGAGGAGCACCGAGCCGCTCGCGGCGGCCATGGTGACCGCGTAGCCGTTCTTTCCGCGGACCAGCACCTCCTCGACGTCACCGCGCTCGAGCTCACCGGCGGCGCGCGCGCCGAGGCTGCTCAACGTGGCGCTCATACCGGCTACGCGGCTGTCCTCGATGTGCTGCGGCAGGGCGCTCGCGATCATCAAGCCGTCGTCGGAGATGAGCGCGCTCGCCTCGACGTCCGGAGACGAGCTCTGGAGGCCGCGCAAAATCTTATTCAACGAATCCACACGAGACATGGGGGTTCCTCCTTGTTCGGATGAGGGTCAGCGCTCGCGCGTCGCGGGGGCGGCCTCGGAAGACCGCGGCGCTTGGACGAGCGGAAAACGCAACGTGACGGTGGTGCCGACGCCGACCGCAGTCTCGACGTCCAGCGAGCCGCCGGAGCCGTCCGCGATCTGCTTACAGAGCGCGAGGCCGATGCCCGACCCCGTGGCTTTGTTGGTGTAGAAGAGCTCGGTGCAGCGCGCAGCCACTTCGGGCGTCATCCCCGGACCGGTATCCTTCACCGAGAGGACCAGCGTGTCGCCCTCCAGCGCCGTGGTGACGACGATGCTCGCGCCGTCGCCACACGCGTCGATGGCGTTGCGCACCAAGTTGAACACCGCGCCGCTCACGACGTTGCGGTCGAGCGGCAAGAGCGGGAGCGCGGGGCCCTCGGTCCGAAGGCTGATGCCGCGGCGCTCGGCGGTGGGCTCGAGCACACGACACGCTTCCTGAACGGCGTGGTCGATGGCCTCGTGGCGCGAGGTGCGAACCGGTCGCGCGAAGCCACCGACGCCTTGCAACGTGAGGTGGATGCGACGCACCTCGGCGAGGAGCGAGTAAAGGTCGTTCTGGGCCTGCGAGCCTGCCGCCTCCTCGACCATGAGCTCCAGCATCGTGGAGATGGCCGCGAGCGGATTCTTGAGCTCGTGCAGAATGCACGGAAGCGCATCGCCGAGGGCCGCCATCTGGAGGAGGCGGTCGCGCTGGTGCCGCAGCTCGAGGACAGCCGTGATCTCCTGGAAGACCACGCTGTGGCAGAGCTCGTTGGTGTCGGCATCGACGTAGACCCCAGCGGTGAATCCGAAGGTCTTCACGCCGGTCTCGGTCTGGACACGCGCCTCGCGTCGCTCCGAGCCTCCGTCCGCCGCGATCGCCTCGAGGGGCGCGAAGAGCTCGGCGACGTCGTGCCCGACGACCGCCTCCATGGCACGGTCGAGAAGGCGGCACGCCGCGCGGTTGGCGACGAGGACCCGGCCGTTCGGGGCGACACCCAGCACGCCCGCGCCGAGTGAGTCGAGGAGGTCACCGCGATGCGCGACGCGTCGAGGCTCACTCTTCATTCGTTGGCGATGCAGCGCGCTCACGAAGGAGAGAAAGTGCACGTTCGAAGCCAACTTCCGCGGCGCAATCGCTTCGCCCGCTGCGAGGCGACGACGCAGAAGTGTCGCTCTCGCGACCGCTGACACCGCGCAAGGCCTGCGCATCGGCGGGTGTGCGCTCACGTTCACCTGGCCAGATTTTCGGACCACGCGTACGCCGCGCGTTTTGCGCGATTCCGCGACTCCCGCGCGGAGGCCAGCGTCCGCCGCGCGAGGCCAGAATCGCGATTCGTCCGAGATCCAGACGCCGTCTGAGAACGGGACGGCGAAACTGGCACAACTGGATTGCGACTCACTCCTCGGCGAGTCGAGGGAAACGCAGAACCCATCGGGTGCCGCCCGTGCGCTCGACGTCGATCGTCGCGCGGAGCTGCCGCCCGAAGGTGCGCACGAGGTGAACCCCGAGCGATCGGGCCGTGCCCCAATCGAAAGTGGAGCTCAGGCCGGCGCCATTGTCGGCAACGGTGAGCTCGATGTCGCCACCGACCTGGACGAGCGACACCCACACGGTCGCGCCTGAGCGCGGAGGAACGAAGGCGTGCTTGAGCGCGTTGGTCACGAGCTCCGACACGATGAGCCCACATGGAACGGCGAGATCGACGTCGAGGTGCACGCCCGACGCGCGCACTTCGATCGCCGGGGCGTTCGGCCCGGAGTGCGCGCGCGACAGCGCAGCGACGAGCGCCTCGAGGTAGTCCGTCATGTTGGCGGCTCCGAAGTCGTCGGAGCGATAGAGCCGCTCGTGGAGGATGGCGATCGCGCGTACGCGCTCCTCGCTGTCCGCGAAGAGCATTCGCGCGTTCTCCGCGTCCGCCTTCTCGGCGTGGAGGCGGAGCATGCTCGAGACGACCTGGAGGTTGTTCTTCACCCGGTGGTGGATTTCTCGGAGGAGCGCCTCCTTGGCCGCCAGCGTGGCGCGCTGCGCTTCCATGTCGCGAATGATGACCGCAACCGACGCGGCGCCGTCGAAGCGCAAGGGCACCGACCGCGCCTCGACGACGCGTTCTCCGGTGGCGCTCGTTACCTTCACCTCGGCGGGCGGAATGACCTGATTCCTGTTCAAGGTGGCCATGCGTTCGCGCACGCGCGCGTGATCGGCCGGCGCGATGAGCACGTCGAACACCGATCGGCCAACGAGCGCCTCCGGCCCGGGGCGTCCGAGGAGATTCGCGAGCGCGGCGTTGGCGAAACGAATGTTTCCGTCCTGGTGGACGAGCACCCCGATGGGTGCACCTTCCACCAATTGCCTGAAGGTCGCCTCGGCCTCGCGGCGCGCCGCCTCCGCCTCGACGCGCTCCGTCACGTCGGTCAACGTGCCGAGGAAGCCGATGACCGCGCCGCGCGCGTCGTGGAGCGGCCGGGCTTGGGCTTCGACGTGAACCGTGCTCCCTGACTGGGCATCGAGCTCCACTTGGTGCGAGTAGGGCGCGCCGCGCGCGACGCATTCGCTCCACTCGGCGATCAGCGCCTCGCGATGCTCGGGGCGGATCACCTTGAGCCAGCCGTGGCCCAGCGACGCTTCGAGCGAGAGCCCGGTCATGCGGATCCAGCTCGGGTTCACGTAAACGCACTGGCCACGCGCGTCGGTCTCGAAGACGCCGACCGGCATCGATTCGAAGAGGGTGCGGAGGCGCTGCTCGCTCGCGCGGAGCGCAGCGTCCTTCGAATGCACTTCGGTGATGTCCTCGTGGACGGCCACCCAGACGAGCCCGTACTCGGGGTGCTCGAACGCCGTGGTGCGCGCCCGGCAAATGATCTCGCGCCCGTCTTTCGCGCGATTCTGGATGACGTACTCGGCCTCGCCCTTGGTGCGGAGCTCGTCGAGTAGCGCCCGGACCTCCGGGCCGACCTCGCGTTCGACCGACCGGAGCACCGCAGTCGTCTGCCCCTCGAGCTCTCCCGGCTCGTAGCCGTAGATGCGGTTGAAGCGAGGGTTGGCATAGACGATGACGCTGTCGGCGGCCCGCACGAGGCAGACCCCGTTGCTCATGTTGTCGACGATGATCGACTGGAGATCGCGGTGCGGCACCGGCGCAATATAGAACGGGCGCCGCCCGGACGCGGGGCGCGCGCACTTGGGTGCGACACCGTCGGGGCGCTTGCGATACCCTACGGGAAATGGACGCGCTCTTCGCGAACCTCGACCACGAACACCGCACCATCCGCGAGATCATCGACGCCTTCGAGCGCTACTTGGCGCTCGCTGCTCAGGGTGACGCCCGCGCGCGCGCCGCGGACCTTCCGCGCTTCCTCGTTTTTTTCCGCGAGTACGTCGACCTCGTCCACCACGAACGCGAAGAGCGCGTGCTCCTCCCCGCGCTCGCGCGGCACGGCTTCGCCCCCGGCTTCGGCCCCTCGGCGCACGTGAAGGAGCAGCATCGCCACGAGCGACACCTCCTGCACGAGGTCTATCGCTGGGGTTTCCGCCCCGGCGGCTGCCCGGCCGACGACCCCGAGCTGCAACGCCTGGCCAAAGACCTCATCAAGTTCCAGCGGACGCACCTCGAGAAGGAGGAGCAGTACCTCTATCCCGCTGCAAAAAAAGAGCTGAAGGACGAGGCCGGTCTGCTCAAGAAGGAAGTCGCCGATTTCGACGCCGAGCAGGACAACTACGGGCGTCGCCCGTGGCTGGAACGCATGGTCGGCGAGCTCGCGACCCTTTACGGGCAGTCGGGGTGATCTCAGCGGGATGATTTCGCGCCCCCGCGCCAAGCACCAGCGATTGCCATTCGATTTGGACTGACGTACGCCAGCCTGGTGGCCGCGCTCCACGACATGCTCCGCACCGCCTGCATCACGCTCGTGGCGACCACGTCCGCGTGTCACGAAGCGCGCGCGCCGTACTATGCCCCGCAGGAGATCGACGACATCGCGGTTGACTGCCAGCGGCGAATCGACAGTGGTCGCTTGGCCCGCAGCCTCCGCAGCGCGTCGTTCATGGGCACGAGCGCGGAGGCGCCCGTCGATCGCGGGAGCGCCGCCGTCCTCGTGTACGGCGCCGAGTGGTGCCGCGCGTGCGACGCCGCAACCGAATACCTGGAGCGACGTCGCATTCCGTTCGTGCATCGCGACGTGGAGCGCGACCGCGACGCCGAGCGGAACGCCAAGTCGCTGCTCCGGTCCGCGGGCTTGCCCGACGACGCGAGCCGCCTCCCGATCGTCGCGGTACGGGACACCGTGATGACCGGCTTCCGCCCGTGCGTCATCGAAGGGATCCTTGCGCGATGAGCTCGCCGCCGCCTTCTCGTCGCATGAGCGGAGGTCCCCCCTCCCAGCGCATGGCGTCCGCGGGGCCGGCGTCGCAGCGCCCGCGCCCCGCGTCTGGGCGTCCGCCGTCGGGTCGCCCGCCCTCGGGACGACCGGTGTCGGCCGAAGCGCGCCTCGATGAAGCGCTCGCCGACGCCGAGAAAATGGCGCGGCGGGTCGAGGTCGTCGCCGAGACCGACGTCTTCGCCGCGGCGCTACTCGCCCATGAGTTTCTTGCCCGCCTGCCCGAGCGCGACGTCAATCCGCTCGATCAGCGCGGTCGCACCGACGCATGGACCTCCGCGTTCGTGCGCCTCCGAATCATCGCCGACCGCGGTGCGAAGCTCGACGGCTTCACCGCGACCGCCAAGAGCTACGTCGAGGCCCGCGCCGAAGAGCGGCGCCTCGACTCGCTCCTCGGACGCGACGCCAAGACCACGCTCGCGCGCGCTCGCGAGGCTCAACGACGTGCACGTCACAAGCAATTCGGCCGCGCCGTAGGTCTCATCGCCGTGCTCGTCGGAGCTGCGCTCATCGCAGTGATGGGCGCCGGCGAGCTATTCCCGGAGCACTGGATGGTCACGGCCGGGACCGGTGTGCTGGTCGCGATCGCCATTGGGCTCTTCGCGTGGATCGCCGTCGCGCAGCGCGCGCTCTCTCGCTCCGCCAAGGACATCGCCCACATCGAGCACGGGCTCACCGAGCGCGCGGTGTTCGATTCTTCACCCACGGGGCGCCCCTTTCTCCGCGACTTGCAGGACGCACACCCGCTCCTCGTCCGCGGGCCGGGTGCGCGGTCGAGCATCCCGCCGCCCGCGGAAGTGCGCCGCTGACCCGCGCGCGCTGCGATAAGATCGCGGCGATGAGGCGCCGACTCGCGATCGCAGCCGGCGCGACGGCGGCCGTCGCGATCGCGTGCGCCGCCGCGTGCACCGTCGCCGATGGCCTCTCGCTCCCATCGGCGACGCCCGACGCGGGACTCGCCGACACGGCCGTCGACGCGCCCACCGTCGACGCGGGATGCGTGACCGCGCACATTCCGCCGCCCCCCGCCGCCGACGTCGACGGAGACGGCGTCGAGTACGTCTTCGCGCTGCGCGAGCTCGATTTTCGGGTCGATCCCGCGCTCGGCAACGCAGGCTTCGACTTGGATCAAGCGTGCACGTGCCGCCCCGACAAGGACACGTGCCGCGTCGCCGCCGCCCAACCGCACTGCGACGGTGAGAACGGTCGTGACAACGCCCTCGCCGAGCTCTCCCAATCGATCACGCTGCCGGAGAGCCTCGATCCCGAGCGCTTCGTGAAGCGCGAGCTCGCGGCCGGTCGTGCCGGGCTCCTCATCAAGGTCGCCGGATACAACGGCCAGGCCGACGACCGCAGCGTCAAGGTCTCGTTCTACCCATCGAACGGCACCGAGACCGCGCGCGACGGTGGCCCGCCGACCTTCACCAAGACCGATCGGTGGACCGTCGACCCGGGCTACCTGTTCGGCGATCCATCGCTACGCATCGCGTCGCTCCTGTCGACCAAGGCGTACGTGTCCGGACGAACCTTGGTGGCACTCTTCTCGTTCAAGTTCCCGATCGCGGGTCTCGACGTCGACCTCGCGAGCGGCGCGTTCGTCGCGACTCTCGTCGACGGACCGCCGCGTCTCGAGCACGGCGTCATCGTCGGCCGCTGGGCGCTCGACAAGGCGGTCCACGCTTTGGGTCAGCTCGACGTGGACGGTTCTGCGGCGTGCACGCTTCCCTTCTTTCCCGGAGTCGCGCCGCGCGTGTGCCAGATCGCCGACCTTCGCGTGAACCCGGCCGAAGACGGCCGCGACCTCGCGTGCGACGCGATCTCGGTGGGCATCGGCTTCTCGGCGAACGAAGCCACGATCGGCGGCTTGGACTACATCCCGCCGCACGAGAACTGCCCGGACGCGGGCGTCGTCAACTGTCAGTAGGCGCGCGACCGCGCGACGCCTTGCGTGGCGTGGCGCTCTTGGCGGCCGCTTTTGCCGGACCGCGCACGCACGCATCGATCATCGCCACGAGCACCGAGCGGACGCTCTCCAGCCCCTCGCCTTGGATTCGCCGCAAGCGGAGGACGTCGCGCATCATCGTGATGCCGGAAAATACACAGACGATGAGCGAAGCACGCGTCTCGGCGTCGGCGCCGCCGATGAGGCGAGCGAACGGCTCGATGATCGACGTCTCGATGTGTCGCCGGACCACCGCCCCAGCGTTCGGGTCGGCTGCCGACCGGACGAGCGCCTCGAGCACCTCCACGCCATGGCCGTCGTCTTTCTTGAAGATGCCATCGGTCATGAGCTCGGCCATGTTCTCGGGCGTGGCATCGGCCAGCCACTCGATCTCGACCGGCCCGACCACCGCCTCGGCGAAGAGCTGGTCTTTGCTGCCGAAGTAACGATTCACGAGCGCCGGGTCGACGCCGGCGTCGCCGGCGATCTCGCGCACGCCGACTTGATCGAAGCCCGCAGTGAGGAAGCGCTTCTTGGCGGCCTCGAGGATGCGCTGACGCGTCGCCGCGGCATCCCGCGCCGGACGCGCTCCTTTGCGCTTCTTTACATTCGAGGTCACGCGGCTCTCCTAGCCCATTCTCCCAGTACATTTCTTCATGTCAACGAGCGTTGACAAGCTGCCCGGGACGCACCAAAGTCAACACGTGTTGACAAGAGGGCTCCCCCGCCCCAAAGTCAACAGTCGTTGACTACGACGTCCGCGCGCGCACACCTGCCGCGTGAAGGGAGAGGTCCATGCGTTCCTCGGAGGATTCGCTCGCGGCATACCGCCGTGAGGTCGCTGCGTTGCCGCGCCTATCGGCGGAGGCGGAGATCGAGCTCGTGGAGCGCGCGCGCGCCGGCGATCGCGGCGCCGCGTCGCGGCTCGTGACGTCGTGCCTCGGGCTCGTCGTCGCCATCGCGCTCGAGTACCGACGCTGGGGCGTTCCGCTCGAGGACATCGTTCAGCAAGGGAACATCGGGCTCCTCAAGGCGGCGCTCAAGTTCGATCCCACGCGCGGCGTGCGCCTCGCGACCTACGCCGCTTATTGGGTGCGCGCGGAGATCCGCACCTACGTGGTCCGCACCTACCGCGTGGTCCGGGTGGGCACCACCAAGGCCGAGCGGCGAGCGATGCGCGCGTACCGCACGAGCGCCGCGCGCGACGTCGACTCGCTGTCCAAGCTCTCCGGCCTCTCGCCGGAGCGCGTGGAGCGCCTCCTCCCGATCCTGAGCGGGCGCGAGGCCAGCCTCGACGCGAGCCTCGGCGACTCCGAGGTCCCGCTGGTGGATCTCCTCCGCGCCGAAGACGCGACCCCGGAGGAGAGCGTGCGCGAGGACGAGCGCCACGCGCGCGCGCGGACCGACGTGGCCACGGCGCTCGGCGTCCTCTCCGATCGCGAGCGCATGATCATCGAGGAGCGCTTCTTCACCGAGAGCCCGCCTACCCTGAACGAGCTCGGCGAGCGCCTCGGCATCAGCAAGGAGCGCGTCCGCCAGCTCGAGGAGCGCGCGCGCGGCAAGCTCCGCCGCGAGCTCGAGCCTCGCGCCGACGACTATCGCGCTGCGTGCTGATCAGGGCGTCACCTCACGCGTCCCGTCGCTTCGATAGCGAGAGAGATCGACGTGGAAGTGATTTCGATGCAGCGCGTCGAAGAAGGGCGTGAGCACCGTCGAGAAGACGTCTTCGTCGTACGCGCGGCGCGCGACGTCCAAGAGAAAGCGCCCCTGCTTCTTCTTCGGCCCCTCGGCGCTCTTGTCGAAGAACTTGAGCACCGAGACTTCACTCCCGTCTTTGAGGACGAAGGTCTCGAGATCGATCGCGTTCGCGTAGCTGTGCTCGCTGACCCAGCCCGGGTAGTTCGCCATCTCGCGGCACGCGTAGGTTCCGAGCTGCTTGATGCGCACGACGGGCTTGCCGAGCGTGCGCGTGGACTCCTCGAGGATCACCGCGTCGAGCCGCGCGAGGGCGAGCGCGAGGTTGCACGTCACGAGCGGTGAGGGCTCGTAGCGAATCTTGGCCGGACCGGACTCGTAGATGAGGACCTGCTCGGCGCCGCAGCTCCACTTGTGCTTCTTGCCGACTTCGTGGACCGGGAGCTTGGCCGGTCGCCACTTGATGCCGGCCGCGCGCAGATCGTCCTCGCACGTCGCGCGTGGCGCGGGCGGCGCGACGATGAGATCGTCGTCCGGATCGTTGTTGGCGAACTTGGTGGGGACCACGTTCGCGTTCGCGCTCACGGTGGTGGCGGGCGACGCAGCCAGCGGCTCGGGGCGAACGACGAAGGCAGCGGCAACGGCCGCGACGACGATCGCGTGAACGGCGAGACGCTCTTTCCGCATGGTCCTCGAGTTCGACGTTCGGAGACGAAGAACCATGGGTCACAAAAGCGCGAAGCGCCGGTGAGAGCGAGTCTCACCGGCGCCCGGGGGGTTTCGCGCGTCGATCAGTGGTGAATGGGAAGTCCAAGGGCGCCAGGCGGCGGGCCACTCGAGGGGCCGGCGTCCTTCTTGATCGGGAGACCGAGCTTGATGGGCGCGGCCGGGACGCACGTCCCGCTTGGGTCGGACGGGATCGGGAGACCGAGCGCGCCGGGCGGCGGACCGCTGGAGTGGTCACCGGCGTCCGGCTTGATGGGCATGCCCATCACCGGGTGCGTCGGCGCGTTCGACGTGTCGTCGTCGTACTGGCACTCGAGCCCGGCCTTGCATTGGATGTTGGCGATGCCGCCGCACATGCTGCCTTCTTCGCCCATCTTCGGCGTAACGCAGCGGCCGCTCGCATCCGGATGATTCGCGGTGATCTTGCACGTCTTGCCCTTGGGGCAGGTGAGGCCAGCGATGCCGCCGCAGATCTGACCGCTCTTGAGCTCATCGTCGGTGTTGTCGACCGAAGGATCATCGGACGAGCCGCCCGACGAACAGGCGACCGCGAGGCCGAGAAGCGCGAAGAGCGACGATGCAAAAAGAAGCTTGTTCATGGTTCCGTTTCCCCCGGTTGGGATGGTTCTCCCGACGTCCTGCAACGTGGGTGCCATGCCTACATAGGCCCTAACGCGCGGTTTTCGCCGGGTCGGCGCGCCCCTTGTGCGCGCCTCGACGGATCGCCCTGCGTCCATGGCGGCAGTCGTTTCCCCCAACAGGGTGACGCCTCAGCGGTCGAGAGCCGGCCCGTCCACCCTCAGCTGGAAGACGAAATACGGGGGGATGCACGCGCCAACGCCCGTCGGCGCGCCCGGGATGCGCGCGCACGCGTAGTCATCACGACAGGGATGCGCCGCATCGCACGTCGCGATCCGCGCGCGCACGAGGTGGCGCGGCAAGCATGCCTCTACCGGCTCGCGGCCCACGAAGCACTCGGCCTCGTATCCGGCCGACGGAAGCCCCGCGCAGATGGCGCTCGATCGCGCGTCGATCTCGCCGATCGCATCGCAGCGCTCGCTGCACATGCCGCCCGTGAAGCCGAGCCAATTGGGTGCACAGAAGAGTCCGGTGCGCGCTTCGTTGACCGGCGCGGGGCAGCTCGGATCGGCGCCGAGACTCGTCACGAGCGGCCCTTCGGGTCGCGAGGCCGGCGCGGTCTTCACGGCCTCGCACGGCTCGCCCGCACGCGACGTCACCGCCGGAGCGCAGACGCCGACCGGACCGTGGTGGAGATCGCGGCAGACGAGCCCGGGCCCGCAGGTCCAGGCGGCGTACTCGGGCGCGACGCCGCACTCGGCGCCATACGCGCCTTCACCATCGGGCCGCACCGCGAACGGCCGTGACGACGGCAACGGGCGCCCGTCCGCGAGCGCGTCGAGGTACGCGCGACGCCAGGTGAGGTCGGCGCCCAAGTGCGGCGAGTGGCCGACCGCGAGCGCGTTGAACGCGACCGATCGATCGCGCTCCTCTCCGAGCAAATGAAAGCCGGCGATGCCGCGGCTCTGATGACAGCCCGGGCACGTGGCCTCGTCGAGCCGACGGAGGAGCAGCGCGTGGTTGGTGACGCGCGCGCGCGAGGCGAGGGCCGCGCTCGGGACCGCCCGGCGCAGCGCCTCGCTCCCGGTCGCGTCGTCGCCGCCGAAGAGCCGCGCGAACGGACGATTGGCCGGCTTCACGAGGCCACGCGGCGAGACCGAAATGGCGCGCTGCGCGAGGAAGCGCGCCGGGATAAGCGCGCGTCCGTCGTCGATCGCGTCGAGGTTCGATCCGATCCACGCAAGGAGATCGGCGCGCTCGCCCTCCGAGAGATCGTCGCGCGGCGTATCCATGAGGACGTCGGGCTCCAAGCGATCGCCCGTGATCGAAAGCGTCCGCTCGATGTATTCGGCGTGGTCGTCCATGTCCTCGCGCGACGAAGGAATGTGCACCGACTGGAAATTCACCTCGACCTTGGTGGGCGGAGGCAGCGCCGCGAGGAGCGCGCCCACGTCGTGGGGCGATCGCCACGCGCGCGCCACGGCACCGCAGTCGGCGCCGCGCGCCGCCGGCTGAGGAATCCGCACGTTGACGGTCATGGGCATCCGAGTGGACGGACGCCCCTTGTTCTCGAGCGCGAGCCGATAGACGAGCCGCACCTCTCCGCACGTGGGCGCGTCCGGCGCGTCGAACACACGGCGGTCGAGCCGATTGACGACGCCCACGAGCTCGAAGCGACCGCGGACCATCCACACGACGCGAAACGGGCGCTGCGCGCTGCGCGACGTCAGGCCACGCACGATCTCGCTCATGTCGGCCTGGACGATCTCCAAGAGCGAGCGGCGTTGCCCTTCGCTGAGGACGCGGTCGAAGGCGTACCCCTCGCCCTCCAGCCGCACCATCGTGCGCGGATCGTCGACGAGGAGCGCGGCGTCGGTGGGCGGCACGTTCGGCAGATCCAAGAGCGCCGCGCCGGCACGCGCATCGGGGCGCGCCACCGCGAGACAAACGACGAAGAGGATTGCATCCTTCGCGTGCACGAGACGCGCGAGATCGTACACCCGCGCTCGGTGAATCGGTAAGGCGCAACCCCAAGGCCCAACCCGGTTGCGCCGACCCCGGACGGCTATAAGCTCGCGCGCATGAGTGGAGTCACGGACAAGGTGGTGGTCATCACGGGCGCGAGCTCGGGCATCGGCGCGGCGCTGGCCGAGAAGCTCGCGGCCGAGGGCGCGCGGCCGGTGCTCGTGGCGCGGCGCGAGGCGGCCCTCGCCGAGGTGGCCGCGCGCGCGAAGGGCGCCCGCTTCGTGGTAGCGGACGTGACGAAGCGCGCCGACGTCGAGCGCGCGCGCGACGAGGCGATTCGCGTGCATGGTCACGTGGACGTGTGGGTGAACAACGCCGGGCGCGGCATCAGCCGCACCGTGCTCGAGCTCACCGACGAAGACGTGGACGACATGATCCTCGTCAACGTGAAGTCGGCGCTCTACGGCATCCAGGCCATCGTTCCGCACTTCAAGGAGCGCGGCCGCGGGCACCTCATCAACGTCTCGTCGATGCTCGGGCGCGTGCCGTTCGCGCCGATTCGCTCCGCCTACGCGGCGTCGAAGCACGCGCTCAACAGCCTCACGGCCAACCTCCGCATGGATCTTCGGGCCTCGCATCCCGGCATCGACGTGACGACGGTGTCGCCCGGCGTCGTGGCCACCGACTTCGGCCTGAACGCGCTCCACGGCGGCACCGACTCGCGCAAGATCCCCGGCGCGCAAGACGTGGGCGAGGTGGCGCAAGTGATCGTCGACGTCATCGCCGAGCCCAAGGCTGACGTGTACACGCGGCCGGGCGCGCGAGAGATGGTCGCCTCGTTCTACGCGGCCGAGGACATGGCGCGCGCCGAGACCGACGGGCCGTTCGCACCGCGCCGTTGACGGCGGCTCGCGCGAATTTTCGCGACAAATTCAAGCGCGAGGGCGAGGCCGTGTATCGTTGTACGATGCACACTCACGTGCCGGTCTCGTCGTTTCCGCGACACGCCGCGAGCCGGCTCACGGGTCGTGGCTTCTCGCTCGTGGAGCTCATGATCGTCGTCGCGGTCGTCGGTGTCCTCGCCGTGATCGGCGTGTTCGGCGTGCGGAAGTACCTGGCGAACGCCAAGACCGCGGAGGCGCGGAACTCGCTCGGGCAGATCGCGAAGGACGCGGCCGCGGCTTTCGAGCGAGAGCAGATGGCGTCGGGAACGCCGGGGCAAGGCACGTCGACCGCACGAATGCAGGCCGTCTGCGACAGCGCGAGCGTGACCGTGCCGGCGTCCGCAGACGACATCAAGGGCAAGAGCTACCAATCGAGCTCGACCGACGGGAAAGACTGGAACGCCGACGCGGCCACCAACAAGGGCTTCGCGTGCCTCCGCTTCGTGATGGATCAGCCGCAGCGCTATCTCTATCGGTACGTCGCGGCGTCGCGCGCCAGCGGCTCCGACTCGTTCGAGGCCAGCGCGGAGGGCGACCTCGACGGCGACGGCGATCTCTCGACCTTCACCATGCGCGGTGCGGTGCAAAACGGGGCGATGAACCTCGCGCCATCGATGGCCGAGGTCAACCCCGAGGAGTGATCAGAAGGTCTGCTCGAGGAAGTGGAACAGGAGGAACGTCGGCGCGTCGCTCTTGGGATCGACCACGATGGCTCCGTCGTTCTTGCCGCTCACGCGGTGGACGAGGTGCGCGCTGCTCGTGATGCCGTTGCCGCTCGTGGCGTACACCGAGATCGGATCACCGATGCGGAGATCGCCGACGACGCGGGCGATGAGCGGGTCCATCTCGAACGGCTCGAAGCCCGTGGTCGAGTGCGCGCCGAGACCGACGTAGTCGAGCTTGAGGCCCGGGTGCCAGCCCGGCTCCCACGCCGGATCGGGAAGCGCCACGCCGAGCTCCTGGAAGCGCACGCGGCGATCGGTTCCCTTGTCGCTCTTGACGTTGACCACCATGCGGTAGACGTCGGCCTGGGTCTTCACCTCGAGCACGAGGTGATCGGAGTTGACCGCCGTGCACTGCTTGTCTTGGGGACGCACGATGGCGACGAGGGTCCCGTCGATGCGACCGAAGCTGTCGGTCAGGCCGTTGCCGAAGGTGGAGACGCACTTGCCGACATCGGTGTTGACCGGCTTGGGCCCCGCATCGACCGGCGCCGCCATCGCGGCGTCTTCGGTCGGCGTCGACGCGCTGCCAGCGTCGGCGGACGGCTCGGCTCCCGCGTTCTCGGTGGGGGTGGCGGTCCCCCCTCCACAGCCGACGAACACCGCGAGGCCGAGACCCAATGAAGCGAAGAGGGCGCGCACGCGGCCTCTTTAGCATCGCGTCGGCCGCGATCCAGCGCCGACCTCACCTCGCCGATCAGGTTTTCTTCGATCGCGGCTTTTCGGCCAGCTCGGTCAAGATCGCGCGCGTCGCGGACGAGACCTTCTTGCAGAAGCTCGACGGCAACGCGTCGCTCATGAAGAGCTGGACCGGCGTGCGCGAGTCCCAGCCGCGCACCTCGATCTCGCGGAGCGTGCCGAGCGCGACGTGGTGGCGCGCCGCGGGCGTGGGACCGAAGACGACCTGCTCGGTGCGCGCGGCGAGCTCGGCTCCGACCGGGAACGTCTGCACCTCGTCGCCGAGCCGGCGCTCGCCGACCGGAATCGGGCAACCGTCGCTCGTCGGCCGAAGGACCGACGGATCGGTGCGAAGCGGCTGGACGAACGTGAGCTCACGGACACGCGACTCGGCGACGGGCATCTTGCCGAGCGACTCGACGAGCGCCGCCGATCCGAAGAGCCCGTTGCGCACGTCGCCGGCCGTCTCGCCGATCCAACCGGGCGGCGCGCGGTCTTCGCCGGGGAGGAGGCCGACATCGAAGCGGCGCTCACCGAGATCGGCGCGGATCTCGGCCGGGCTCGCGTTGCGGATGCGGTAGCGCGCCTCGGGAACGCGGCCGATCAGCATCGGCACGACCGACTCCACCAAAAACGACGGAGCCGCGATGGTGACGGTCAACCGGCCGGTGCTCACCTCGCCTCCGGTGAGGGCGCGGAGCTCGAACGTGAGCGCTTGAATGCGCGGGAGGAGACGCTTGCCCTCCTCGGTGAGCACGATGCCACGCGCCGAGCGCGACACGAGGCGACGATTCAAGCGCTTCTCGAGGCGCACCAGGCTCTTCGAGACCTGGCTGACCGTGACCTGGAGCTGGCGCGCCGCCGCCGACACGCTGCCGCTCGAGGCGATGTGCAAGAACGTCTGCAGATCGCCGAGGCGGAGACCGAAGGTGTCCGACATCATCGGCAGGCTACCTGCGCGGCGGTCATCACGCGAGGCGATCCGCGAGGCGCGTCGTTCCCACGCCGCGGATCAGGCGATCGGCGACGAGCTCGGCGACCGCCGCGATCGTGAGCGACGGGTTCACGCCGAGCGCCGACGGAATCGACGCGCCATCCACGACGAAGAGGTTCGGGTTCATGAGCGCCTCGCCGAGGGGCCCCACGACGCCATCCTTCTCGGGGTCGTCGGTCATCCGGCATCCGCCGAGCGGGTGCGCGGTGTTCACCGAGCCGTCGCGTCGATACGTGTCGAGGTACATCTCGCCGCCGAGCGCTTCGTAGATCCGCGCCATCGCCGAGACGGCCGCGGTCCAGCGTGCCTCGGTGCGCTCGTGCGTCGTGGGCCAGCGCACCTCGGGCGCGTCGGCGTCGCCGAGGCGAATCTCCCCCTCGCACGCGTCGAGCGCGAGGCAGCCCATGGTCAGCATCTTGGAGCCGAAGCGCGCGAGGCGCTTTTTGTAGTCGAGCCCGAAGTCGCGCTCGCCGGCGCGCGCCTTGGCCGAGCCGCGGCCGCGGGCCGAAGGGTCGGCGGCGCGGAGGAGTGTGGAGGGCTGACCGAACGCGAGGTGGAGCGGCGCGGCGTAGAACGGAATCAGGATGAACTTGTCCTTGGCCCAGAAAGTCGGCGAGAAGCTCGACATGGGCTTGCCCTTGAAGCCTTCGACGTCGCGTTCGAATTTGTCGCCCACGATGCCGGTCACGCCGTAGTCGCCGTTGGCGGAGAGGTGCCGACCGAGCGCGCCCGACGGATCGAGCGCGCGTGCGCCGTTGAACGCCTTCTCGGAGCGGAGGAGCAGGCCCGTCGACGCGACCGCGCCGCACGCGACGACGAGCACCTTGCACTCGATCGTGAAGTCCACCGCCGAGCCGCCGCGCCGATCGATGCCGGTGACGACGTAGCCCTTGGCGGAGGGCGCGATGGTACGCACCTCGCAGGAAGTGGCGAACGAGACGCCGGCGTCCTTTGCATCTTGCAGGTAATTCTTGGTGAGGTCCTGGCGCCCCTCGAAGCGCTGACCCTGGTTCCACCAGCCTTCGTTGGCGTCGTCGTGGGTCGCCACCTTGAGCGGCGTCGCCGTGGCGCCGATGCGGCGGCAGCCTTCGGCGAAGACCCAGTCCCGCTTGGTGGCGAGCGCCCAATGCGGCGCGCCGCCGTCGGTCGTCCAGGCGAGGCGCTGCACCTTGAGGCGCGCCTCCACCGACGCGTAGTACGGATCGAGCGCGGCGCGCGTGTATAGCCCAGGCCAGAGGCGGCGGCCGGCGTCGGTCGTCTGCTCGAAGACCTCGGTGGGCGCGCGAAGGCTGACCGCGTCGTAGACGTTGGAGCCGCCGCCGAGCCCACGCCCGCTCGCGACGTTCATGCTGGACGCGCCCTTCTTGAAGGCACCGGACGGATCGCTCGCCACGTCGAGGAGCGTCGCGAGGTAGTCCGGCCCGAGCGCGTGCTTGAATCGATTGCCCTGCGCGTTGAACGGCCCGTCGTTGGCGTCCGAATCGAAGCGTCCGGTGTGATCGAGGCCCTTCTCCACGACGAGGACCTTCTTGCCGAGCGCCTGGGCCGCGGCGCCGAGCCGCGCCGCGAGGACGGCGCCGCCGAAGCCGGAGCCGAGGATCATGACGTCGACGAACGAGGGAAGGCTCATCGGAGATCTCCGTTCGCGTCCAGGACGAGCGACAGGTCGTCGCCCGGCGTCGGCTCCGGCGCGAGCGCGTACGTGTAGTCGTCGAGATCGCCCTTCTGCGCGATCGCCGCGAGATCGTCCTTGGCCGGATCGAGTAGGCGTCCGTCTTTCTTGGTGCGCGGATAGCCGGAGACGGCGAGGTGCGCGCTCCAGTCTTCGAACTTGGGGAAGCCCACGGCGCGGAGCCCCACGTCGCTCGTGATCGCGCCCAGGTACGCGGCGAACACCGCGGCGCGTAGGACCAAGACCGTGCCCTTGCGCGCCGGATCGTCGAACGCTCCGGCGAGGACCTCTTCGCGGAGATCGGCCGGAAGATCGCGGAACGCGACGAGCGGCCTCCGCAGCGCCGCGAGCGCGTCGAGCTCGGCGTTGGCGGCGATTCGAAACGCGTCGCCGGCGCGCTCGAGGAGCGAGACCACGCGATCGGGGAGCCCCGGCACGAAGCCTTGCGCGAGCGCGTAGAGCCCGAAGCCCTCGGTCGAGAGCACGCGGTCGGCGCCCGCTTCGCGCGCGCCGGGGACGACGACCCGACCTTGGGCGTCGCGTTCGGCTGGCAAGATCGTCTCGAACGCCGCATCGACGCTGTCGGCGAACGTCAGGTCGGTGTCGATCGCGTCCGCGTCCGAGGAGCGCGGCTCCCAGTCCTTGGGCACGAAGCCGTTCTCGCTCCGCGGCGCGCAGCCCGTCGCGAGCGCCACCGCGAACGCGAGGAGCGACTCGCGGCGGCTGAGCGTCGTCGGCGCGCGCTCCTTGATCATCGCCGCGTGGTCTACGAAGCGCGCGCGCTCCGAGCCATGCCGTTCGGGGACACGGAGCCTTTCCAAAACGGACAGGGCGCCAGCCATTCGAGCGTGTCAGACGATGTGCGTGCCGCTCGTCGCGTCCCTCGAACCCCTTCGCCGCTCGGTGATTCTCGCCGCGGTGACCCTTTCCCCGATGGCACTGGGGCACTGCGCGAAAAAGGCCGACGAGGCCTCGGGCCCCGGCCGCGCGGACGGGTACGACGTCATCGTCGTCGGCTCGGGCGCGGGCGGCGGGCCTCTGGCGGCGCGCCTCGCGCGCGCGGGCAAGCACGTCCTCTTGGTCGAGGCCGGCGAGGACGTCGGCGATCGCGCGCACTACCGCGTGCCGGCGATGCATGCACTCTCCACGGAAGATCCGGCGCTCGCGTGGTGGTATTTCGTGAAGCACTCGAGCGACGCGTCGATCGACGCCTCGGACTCGAAGATCACCAAAGAGGGGATTCTCTACCCGCGCGGCAGCGCGCTCGGCGGGTCCACGGCCGTGAACGCCATGGTCACCGTGCTCCCCTCCCCGTCCGACTGGGACGGCCTCGCGATGCGCACCGGCGATCGCTCCTTCCGCGCGTCGAAGATGGCGGTGTACGAAGACCGCGTCCGCGAGTGGCTCTCGGTCTCGCTGCCCGATCCGGCGCTCGCGCTCGGTGACACCAAGCTCTCGGCCATCCTCCGCGGCGCGGCCGAGGCCGCGGCGGCGAATGATCCCGACGTGGCGGCGCCGGGCGCGATGACGACGGCCGGGCTCTCCACGCTCCTCTCGCACGACGTGAACGACGCGCTCCGCCGCGGCGAAGCCACGGGGCTCTTTCGGCTGCCGCTCGCGACCGCGGACGGCGCGCGCAACGGACCGCGCGAGCACCTCCTCCGCACCGTGGCCGAGGGGTATCCGCTCGAGATCCGCACGAGCACGTTCGTGACGCGCGTCCTGTGGAGCGACGACGCGAAGCGCGCCACCACGGCCGTCGGCGTCGAGGTGATCCCCGAGGCCCACGTCTACGGCGCGAGCCTCGCGAAGAAGAAGCCCGGCTCGGATCCCGAGCGCGTCTACGTGAAGGCGGGCGGCGAGATCGTGCTCGCGGCCGGCACCTTCAACTCTCCGCAGATCCTCGCGCTCTCCGGCGTCGGCGATCGGGCGGCGCTCGAGAAGCTCGGCGTCGACGTCGTTGTGGATCGCAAAGGCGTCGGCAAGAACCTCCAAGATCGCTACGAGGCCGCGGTGGTGAGCGAGCTCGGTGCGCCGCTCGACGTGATCGCGCCGTGCACGCTGGGCGCCAAAGACGAAGAAGCCGACCCGTGCTTCAAGGCGTGGGAGTCGAAGAGCGGCGTCTACACGACGCCCGGCTTTCTCGCGACGCTCCTCCATCGCTCGAGCCAGTCGCCCGACGTGGCCGACCTCCAGATCTTCGGCGCCCCGACCGACGCGCGCGGCTACTACCCCGGCTACTCGGCCGACGCAGCCAAGGCCAAGGACCGCTTCACGTGGCTCCTCCTCAAGGCCCACACCAAGAACACGGACGGGACGGTCGAGCTCGCGAGCGCCGATCCGCTCGCGCGACCGAACATCCACTTTCACTCTTACGACGAGAAGGCGCCGCTCGCCGATCCGGACCTCCTCGCGCTCGTCGATGGCGTCCGGACCGTGCGCGACATGCTGAAGCGCGCCCGCGCGATCATGCCCGAGACCGCGATCACCGAGGTGTGGCCCGGCCCGAGCGTGGCCACCGACGAGGCGATCGCCAAGTTCGTTCGCAAGGAGTCGTGGGGCCACCACGCGTGCTGCACGAACAAGATGGGCGCGCCCGAGGATGAGACGGCCGTGGTCGACGCCGAGTTCCGCGTCATCGGCGCCGAGCACCTCCGCGTCGTCGACGCCTCGGTCTTCCCGGAGATCCCCGGGACGTTCATCGCCATGCCGACGTACATGCTGGCCGAGAAGGCCGCCGACGCGATCCTCGAAGGAGGCGCGCGATGATGGCGTCCGTCCTCCGCGGCCTCTCGGCGCTCGGGCTCACGCTCGTGATCGGCGGCGCGTCGTCGCTCACGCTCGGCTGCCGTGACGAGTCCGGCTCGTGCGAGTCGCTCCAGCACGGGCTCGCGACCTGCGGCCTGCCGGCGCGCGAGATCGACTGCTCGCGCATCGATCGCGCCGACCGCGAAGCGCTGGCCGACGCGATTCACTACGAGGGCTGCCCGACCCTCGCCACCGACAGCGCCGGGAACGTGGACCCGCGCGTGTGCAAGCTCGGCGGCTGGGAGTGCCCAGGCTCGCCGCTGCCCGAGGCGACGAAGGGCGCCAAGGTCGCGCGCTACCCGCTCGTCTTCGTGAGCGGCATCGACGGGACCCCGACCTTCGACTGGAACCCGCGGGTCCTCGCGTCGCTCCGCGACGACTACGGCATCGATGTGGGGATTGTGCACGTATTGCCGTGGGCGCCGATCGCCGATCGCGCCGCGGATCTCTCGGCGTCGCTCGAGACGCTCATGCGCGGGCGCGGCTACGACAAGGTGAACCTCGTCTGCTACGCGGTCGCCGGGCTCGACTGCCGTTACCTCGTGAGCCCGCACGGCCTCTACGAGAACGACCGCACGGCGCGCGCGCGCGCGCTGGCGCGCGTGGCGTCGATCACCACGATCGCGACGCCGCACCGCGGAACGCACGTCGCCGACGCCGCGCTCGAGGCGCTCGGGAACGGCGACGCGGCGGCGATCTTCGCGGCCATCTCCGGCACCGGCGACGTGCCGGCCTCGCTCGATCACGGCGCGCTCGCGACGACGCTCCAAGGCCTCACACCGACCGCGCTCAACGCGTGGAACGAGCGCGTCGACGACGCGGAGGGCGTCGTTTACCAGTCGATCGCCGGCGTGAGCCGGGTGCTCGGCAAGTCGCGCGGCGACGACGACGCGCTCGCGCACTGCGTGGCCGACGACGGGAAGGCGCGATTCTTCCACCACGACGGGACGGAAGACGCGCTCGGCGAGCTCTTGTGGGTCACGGCCCCCTTCGCCGGCGCCACGATCGGCGACGACGGCCGCACCGTCACGAGCCCCAGCGACGGCATGGTCTCGGTCGAGAGCGCGAAGTGGGGGAAGTTCCTCGGCTGCGTGCCGGCCGATCACTACGACGTGATCGGGCAAATCGGGCACGTGACGCGCGACGTGCGCACCGGCTTCGATCCGGTCGATCTCTATCGCTTCGTGTCGAGCGCGCTCGCGCAGGGAGGCGTGTGATGCGCGGCCTCTCTCTCTCGTTCGTGAGCGTCCTCGGCCTCGCGCTCGCCGCGTGCGCCGCGCCCGCCAACTCGGAGCGCGACGCGTCGCGCTGCGCCGAGATGAAGTCGAGCCTCGAGGGCTGTCTCGGTGGCGCGGCGCCCGACCTCGACTGCGCGACGCTCACGCCGTCCGACGTGAGCCGCATCCAGGGCGCGATGGACACGTTCTCGTGCACCGGCCTCGGCCAAGGCATCACCCTCGACGGTGACCCCAAGAGCGCGAGCTGCCGCATGTACGGCGTGGGCTGCGTCGCGGCCAGCATGGACCCGCCCGAGCACCGGCCCACGCGCTTCCCGATCGTGCTCGTGAACGGCATCGACGACTCTCCGTTGTTTCGCTGGAGCGATCGCATCCAGCGGACGCTCCGCGAGGACGGCGGGCACACGGTGGCGCTCGCCACGCTGCCGCCGTGGTCGCCGGTGAAAACGCGCGGCCCCGCGCTCTGGAAGCGCATTCAAGAGGTGCGCGCCGAGACCCACGCCGCGAAGGTGAACCTCGTGTGCCACTCGCTGGGCGGGCTCGACTGCCGCTACGTCGCGAGCCCGGCCGGCCTCGTGTGGGACGCGGATGACGTCGACGCAAAGGAAGTCGCCGGCGCCATCGCCAGCGTGACCACGGTCGCGACGGCGCATCACGGGACGCGCGCCGCGGACGTGCTCATGGGCCTCGCGCCCGACGGCGATCGTCAGAAGCTTGCCGACGCGCTCGTGGCGCTCCTCGGCGGCGCGCTCGGCAGCGGCCGGAGCGTCGAAGACCCGCACGTGCGCGACGGTCTCGCCGCGATCACGACCGAAGAGGCCGAGCGCTTCTCGCGCGAGATGGTCGACGCAGAAGGCGTCTACTACCAGTCGTGGGCCGGTTACAGCCGCCCGTTCGGCGCGGCGAGCGCCGAGCACGACGCGGCCGTCACGCGCGAGTGCGCGAGCGACGACGTAGCACACGACTACATGGCGCTCCCGCTCGCGCCGTTCGCCGACGTCGTCGGCAAGGCGAGTGACGGCACGCCGATCCCGAACGACGGGCTCGTCGCCGTCGCCAGCGCCAAGTGGGGCAAGTTCCGCGGCTGCGTGCCCGCCGATCACATGGAGCAGCTCGGGCAGCGCAACCTCCCCGACGTCAACGTGCGTACCGGCTTCGACGTCGCGCGCTTCTACGCCAGCGTCGCCGCCGATCTCGCCGAGAGGGGCTTCTGATGCGCCCGGCCCTCTCGCTCTTGCTCCTCGCGCTCCCGGCGCTCGCCTTCGCTGCGTGCAGCGCGGGCACGAACGACGACGCCGGCCTCGACGCGTGCGCGCGGGCCGACAAGAAGCTCTCGGCGTGCGGCGTCATGTTGCCCGTGGGCCAAGGCGGCGCCTGCGTGGGCGTGCGGCGCATGGCCTCGGAGTGCGTGAACGCCCACGCCGACGGGTGCGACGAGCTCGCGACGATCTTTCAGCGCATCGACGCGTGCATCGACGACATCCAGGGTGACGCGGGCGATCTCGTGCCGGAGGGCGTGGCGCTCGTGAGCCACGACGCCGGTAAGCGGGACGCCGGGCAAGACGGCGGGAAGCGCGACGCGAGCGGGAGTGAAGACGGAGGAGCGCTATGAAGACGAAGCGAACCATCTACGAGTCCGTCGGCACCTGGCTCGGCGTCATGACGACGAAGCACGCCAAGCTCGCGATCGCCGTGTGCCTCGCGAGCTACGCGCTCCTCGCCGTCGGCCTCCCGCGCGCCAAGTTCTCGACCGACTACAAAATCTTCTTCTCGGCCGACGATCCGGGGCTCGCGAGCTTCGAGAAGCTCGAGAAGGTCTTCACCAAGACCGACAACGTGCTCTTCGTCGTGAAATCGAACGAAGGCTCGGTCGTGTCTCGCGATGCGCTCGCAGCGGTCCAGGAGCTCACCGAGGCGGCGTGGAAGCTCCCCTTCGCGTCGCGCGTCGACTCACTCTCCAACTTCATCGTGGTGGACGCAGCAGGCGACGACATGACGCAGCACGCGCTCGTGGACAAGCCCGCGCGCGAGCTCGACGACGCGGCGCTCGCTGCGATCAAGGCGCGCGCGCTCGGCGAGCCGCTCCTCGTCGGCGGCCTCATCTCGCAGGATGGCGCCACCGGCGCGGTGAACGTCACCCTGCGCCTCCCGGGCCACGCGCCCGAAGAGGTCTCGCTCACCGCCGACGCCGCGCGCGCGGTGGTGGCGAAGATCGCGCCTCGCTATCCGTCGCTCACGATTCGCCCCTGCGGCATGGCGCTCATGAACGACGCGCTCATGCAGGCCTCGGTGTCGGACCTCGGGCTCCTCGTCCCGGTGATGGTCATCGTGATGCTGGGCGCGATGGGCCTTCTCCTTCGCGGCGTGGGCGTAACGCTCGCCGTCGGCCTCGTCATCGGCCTCTCGTCGACGCTCGCGATGGCGTTCGCCGGCTGGGCCGGCTACCCGCTCACGCCGCCCGCGGTCGCGGCGCCGATGATGGTCATGACCGTGGCCGTCGCCGATGGGATCCACATCGTGCTCGCCGCGCGCGACGGCCTCCGCGACGGCCTCGAGAAGCCCGCGGCGATCGTGCACGCCATCGCTGGAAACCTCGAGGCCGTCACGTACACCTGGCTCACGACGCTCGTCGGCTTCCTGTGCCTCAACTACTCGGTCGCGCCGCCGGTGCGTCACCTCGCCAACATGACCTCGGCCGGCGTGACCGCGGCATTCGTGTTCTCGGTGACGCTCCTCCCCGCGCTCCTCGCGCTCATGCCGCTCAAGGCAAGCCGGCCCGACGCGGAGCGCTCGTGGCGACCCATCGAGCTCCTCGCGCGCATCGTCCTTCGCCGGAAAGCGCTCGTCCTCGCGGGCGCCGCGGTGGTGACCGTGGGCGCGGGCGCGCTCGCGGCCCAGCTCGAGACCAACGATCAGTTCATCCAGTACTTCGGTCAGTCGATCGAGTTTCGCCGCGACGTGGACTTCACCATGAAGAAACTCTCCGGCATCTACCGCCTCGAGTTCCAGCTCGGGAGCGGCGCGCCGGGCGGCGTCACGACGCCGGCGTACCTCCGCGACGTCGATACGTTCGCGACGTGGCTTCGCGCGCAGCCGGAGGTGAACCACGTTCACGCCTTGAGCGACGTCATGAAGCGCGTGCATCAAGCGGCGCGCGGCGGAGCGGCCGTCGACTACACGCTGCCCAGCACCAAGGAAGAGGCGCAAGAAGAGCTCTTCCTCTACGAGATGGGTCTTCCGGCCGGGCTCGACCTCCGCGATCGAATCGACGTCGAGAAGACCACGACGCGCCTCAGCGTGACGGTGCGCGACATGTCGACGAAGGAGATGACGGCCTTCAAGAACCGAAGCGCCGCGTGGCTCCGCGCGCACGCGCCGGAGGCGATGTGGACCGAGGCGACCGGCCCGGTCGTCATCTTCTCCGAGCTCAGCGAGAAGAACGCCAACAACATGGTGCAGGGAGACTTCGTCTCCCTCGCCCTCATCTCGATCTGCATGATGATCGTGCTCCGGAGCGGGCGCCTCGGCCTCCTCTCCGTCGTGCCGAACGTGGTGCCGATCGTCGTGGGCTACGGCGTGTGGCGGCTCGCCGTCGGACAGATGAACATCGTCGCCTCGGTGGCTGGCTCGATCAGCCTCGGCGTCATCGTCGACGACACGATCCACTTCCTCACCAAGTTCAAGGCCGAGAGCGCGCACGAGCCCGACGTGGCCGTCGCGATGCAGAGGACGCTCGCCCACGTGGCGCCGGCCATGCTCTCGACGAGCGGCGTGCTCGCGCTCGGGTTCGGCGTCCTCGGCCTGAGCGCCTTCCAGATGGTGAGTCACCTCGGCTGGCTCAGCTTGCTCGTCGTCGGTATCGCGCCGCTCGCGGACCTCATCTTGGTCCCGGCGCTGGTGCTCGTGATCGCGCCGAGTCGAGGGCGCGCGGTGGACTCGTCGCCGCAAGGGATCTTCGCCCCGGACTCGGGGCCGAACGTCAGTGATGTCTTGGGTACGGCAAAGGTGGGTGCAGCATGAGCTCGATCAAGATGAAGAAGGCGTTTTCGTTCGGTGTCCTCGGCGCGCTCGCGATCACGTTTGCTGGCGCGAGCCACGCGCGGCCCGCGAGCGAGCTCGTGAAGAGCGGGAGCGAGCGCGACAAGGCCGAGGCCCTCGTGAAGGAGCTCGCCGCGCGCAACGTCGGCTACCACGACTTCCAAGGCGCGGTGGACATGACGCTCCGCGACGCGTCCGGCTCCGAGGCGCACCGTCGGTTCTCGCTCAAGGTGCTCGAGCGCCCGAGCGCGAACGTCGGCGATCAAGTGCTCATCGTGTTCGACGCCCCGGCCGACGTGAAGGGCACCGCGCTCCTCTCGCACACCAAGGTCGACGAGGACGACGAGCAGTGGGTGTACCTCCCGGGCACCAAGCGCGTGAAGCGCATCGCCGCCTCGAACAAGTCGAGCGCCTTCGCGGGGAGCGAGTTCACCTACGAGGATCTCTCCGGCAGCGAGGTCCGCAAGTACGAGTGGAAGCTCCTCGGCACCGCGCCGTGCAGCCAGGGCCAGTGCTTCCGCCTCGAGGCGACGCCCAAGGACAAGGGCTCGGCCTACTCGAAGCGCGTCCTCGCCCTCGACACCGAGGAGCTCCGCGTCGTGGCCACCGAGTTCTACGATCGCGCCGGCGCCAAGGTGAAGACGCTCGCCTACGACGGCTACACCAAGCTCGGCGGGAAGTTCTGGCGGGCGCAGACGTGGACGATGACGAACCACCAGTCGCAGAAGTCGACGGTGCTCGCGTTCTCAAAGCTCGCCGTGCAGAGCGGGCTCTCCCCCGCCGAGTTTTCGGCCGGCAAGCTCGGCGACGGTCGCTGAGCGTCCGCGCGAGCCCCTCGCCACTCTGCAGCACCGACGATGGGCTCGCTCCTCGCTCGCATCTCGCTCCTCGCGTTCTTCGCGTGTCTCGCGTCGCTCCTCTCGGGGTGCGGCGCGAGCCTCGAGACGGCCGGCAAGGTCGCCGCCGATGGCCGCGCGTTCGTGCTCTCGCCCAAATACCCGGGCCAAGCGCTCGACGACGCCGTGTCGCTGGTCGCCGAACCAGAATTCAAGCTGAAGAGCGAGAGCGGCACGCACACCGCGACGCTCCGCCCGTTCTATCGGCTCGATCCGGTCGACGAGCGGCGCTCGCACGCGGACCTTCGCGAGGCGAGCTACAAGATCGCCGGCGACGCGCTCGAAGCGTCGGCGGGCGTAGGCACGTTCGCGTGGGGCGTCCTCGAGTCGTACCGGCCGACGGACGTCTTGAACCAGATCGACTTCGTCGAGTCACCGACGGGCGCGGCCAAGATGGGCCAACCGTTCGCTGAGGTCGGTTGGTCGTCCGAGAAGGTCACGGTGCGCGCGTACGGCCTCCCGTACTTCCGCGAGCGCACCTTTCCGGGCCTGCGTGGTCGCTTGCGCTTTCCGGCCGTGGTCGACGTCGACGCGCCCGAGATCGACTCACGCTACGGGCGATGGCATCCGAGCGGCGCGGCGCGCGTGTCGTTCGATCTCGGCGACGCCGATCTCGGCATCGGCCTCTTCACCGGGCTCTCCCGCGAGCCGCGCTTCGTCGCCGAGCTCACGACGGGCAACGTGGCGCCGCGCTACGAGCCGATGCACCAAGGCTCCCTCGACTTTCAATGGGCGCTCGGATCGTTCGTGCTCAAAGCAGAGGGCTTCGCGCGCGTGTGGCGCCCGGGCAGCGTGTTCTTCGCCGGCGGCGCCGGCGCAGACTTCACAATCGGTCAGATCTTCGGCGACGCGAACCTGGTGTTGGCCGCCGAGTTTCTCGCCGACTCGAGGCCCAAGGAGGCGCCGCCCACGTTCTTCGATCACGACGCGTTCGGCGGCCTGCGGCTCGGCTTCGAAGACACGGCGTCGACGGAGATCTCGGGCGGCGCCATCGTCGACGTGCTCGACGGCACGACGTTCGCGCACCTCGACGCGAGCCGCCGCTTCGGTGAGCACTGGCGCCTCAAGCTCGAGGCGAACGCGTACTTCGCGTCATCCAAGAAGCTCGAAGGCGGATTCGCCCGCGATCACTTCGGACGCGCAGAGATCGCCTATCACTTTTGATCGTCCCGCCAGGAAAGCGTCGGCCACTCGGAGCGCGGACGCGACGTGTTCTCGTACAACCGCACCTCGACCGCGCGAGTCGTCTCGTTCGAGGGCGCGAGGTCGTGTCGGCTGATGCCCTCCCATCGGTAGGCCGGTCTCGACGGATCGCCGACGAGGAAGCGCGCGCCGAGCGCCCGCACCGGTGACGTCGTACGAAGGTCGATGGCGCGGTCGGCGCCCGCGAGGGTGGCCTCGTCGAGCATCACCGCATGTCCGTCGTCCGAGACGAAGCACAGCGCGCGCGCGCGGTAGGCCGCGAGCTCGATGCGAAGACGCACTGTGGTGTGAAACGCGGCCGGACGTCCGTCGTCACTCCGCGGCGCGGCCGCCAACGCGGCGCACGCCTCCATGGTCGCCGGCACGTCGACGGTCGGGCCTTCGGCAGGTGCCGCGGGCCGACAGCCGCCGAGCGTAAGCGGCACGCCCAGAACCCCAAATGCACGAATGCGCATGGGTGCAGAGTACACCCATGCGCATCGGTGCGAGGTCTCTGACGAGGCCGTCAGCTCAGGTCACGGCTCGAGCGACACCCACTGCGGGAGGCTCGACGCCGTGGCCGGGTGGCCCGCGTTCGGCGGGTGAAGCTGGATGTTTCCGCCCCCGAGAACGATCGGCTGCTTGATGTCGTAGACGACCGTGCCCGACTGGCCCTTCGCGGGGTCCGCCGTCTTGCGAAGGACGATGCGGTACTCGTCGGTCTTGCCCGGCTCGCCGTGATCTTCGACGAACGCGTCGAACCAGTAGCCCTCGGTGAAGGCGCCGTTGGGCTGCGAGAACCGCGCGGGACCGCCGAAGTACGCTTGGTTGTCCTTGAAGTTCTTCTGCGGACCGCTGGGGTGACCGGGGCCGGGCTCGTCGACGTGACGGCACACGAGATACGCGACCTCGCCGTGGATGTGACCGCCGCCGGTGTGATCGACGTGGTTCCACTCGCCTTGGATGCGACCGTCCTTCATCGGCTTGCCGTTGCCGCCGAACGACGCCTTGCCGTTCGTGCCCGCGACCGGAGGCACCGGAACCCAACCGCCACCGGTGATCCAGCAGCCACCATCCGTCGGCGGTTGGCAATCCGTGGCGGGCGCGTTCGCAGGAACGCACGCGCCGCACGCCGCGGCCTTCGCGCCCTTCACGCAGTCGGGCGTCTTCGTGCGGCACGTGGTGACGCCATCGACCGCGACGCAGGTGAAGCCGCCGTGCCCGACGCCATGGCCGCCATTGCCGTTACCGTTGCTCCCGTTCCCACTCCCGTCCGAAGAGCCCGTGCCGCCGTTCGACGTGTTGCCGCCGTTGCCGTTTCCGTTTCCGTTGTTGCCGTTGCCATTGCCCGTCGTGCCGCCGCCACCGGTCGCACTGCCGCTTCCGATCGGACCGCCGCCATTCGAGCCGCCGGCACCAACGCCGCCGTTACCGTTGCCGTTGCCATTCCCGTTACCGTTGCCGTTCCCATTTCCGTTCGTGCCCGTGCCCGTGCCGGTGCCCGAGCCCGAGCCCGAAGACCCGCTCGTCCCATCGGACGAGATCGGAGGCTGGCAGTAAGAGAGGTCCGGTCCGTACGCGCACTCAGGCGCCGTACCGATCCCACCGCCGCTGCCACCCGAGCTCGAGCCGCCCGCGGAGCCACCACCGCTACCGCCGCCCGCGGAGCCAGTACCACTGCCGCTGCCGCTTCCGCCCGTCGCGGTGCCGCTCCCGATCGGTCCACCCGTTCCACCCGTGCCGGTGCCGGTCCCCGTGCCGCTCCCCGTTCCACCCGTGCCCGTACCGGAGCCGGAGCCGCCCGTCGCGGTCCCACTCCCGATCGTCCCGTCGCTCGAGCCCGTGCCGCTACCGCTGCCGCCCGCGGTCCCGCCAGTCGACGAGCCGCTTCCGCTGCCGCCGACGACGTACGTGCTGCCGATCGGCGCCTGCGTCCCCGTGTTGTTGATCACCGACACGTCGATGGGCGTCGGGCAGAGCGCGCTCGTCGAATCGGGCGGGCAGTCCCACACGATGACGCCCATCGTGCCGTCGAGGTTCGTCACCGTCGGCGTCACGCCATCCGCGCTCGACGTGCTCACGTTGTCGGCGCTGACGAGCGCGCTCGACACCGTGCACTCGACGACCTGGCCCATCGGCACCTCGGCGTTCGCGCACGACCAAGCCGGATGCTCAGGCTCCTTCGACGCCGCCGAGCAGGCAGCAGAGGCGAGAGCGGCAAGCGCTCCGAAGAGCACGCGATGCTTGTTGAGGGTGATGTGCATGACTCCCGACGATGCATCGGGAGTGCCGCGCCACATGGAACGCGCCATGACCTGGGGCTCACCGCGTGACCACGACCGAGGCCCGCCCCGATTCGTCCGCGTTTTCTCCACTGCATTCTCGAGCGACCACCAATGGTCGGTCGCTCGTCCGGATCGCGATGGACTCATTGAGTGGTGAAGGCATCACCCACCCACTCACACCTGCCGAAATTTTCCAAATCGCCGAGAATTTCCAGGGTCCGACGCTGCAATCAAATTGCAGTCAAACCATGGCCGTCCAACTTGCCAGGCGCCTCGGCGCACCAGCTCGGCCCCTCCGCTTGATGTGCTCTCATGGTCTCGATGACCGCATCGCGTCCGAGCCCCCTCGCCATCGTCCGCTCGGTCGCCGCCATCGCGATCACGACGGTGGCACTCGATCTCGTCTTCATCGGCGGGATCGCGTCGCGCATCTACGCTGAGCTCGGCGCGCTCAAACGACCCGCTCCGTTCGTGCCGGCCGCCGTCCTCTTCTACGTCATGTACGTGGGTGCGACCTATCTCCACGCGGTGCGCGCCGCGGGCGACGCGCGCACGGCCGCTCGTCGCGGTGCAGCCCTTGGCTTCGTCGCCTACGCCACCTATGAGCTGACCAACTGGGCCGTGCTCCGTGACTGGCCAATGATCGTGGTTCCTGTCGACATCGTGTGGGGCGTCATCCTCACCGCAACGACCGCTGCCGCAGGACGCCTGGCGCTGGGCCGCGCTGCCACGCCCGTCACCGCGCACGATGACTGAGACGATTGAGCCCACTCGCGAGCCGCTCACGCGCATCTGGGCGCGCCGCGCGATCACGTGGCCGCTCTACGTCCTCCTCTTCGTCGTGGTGTGGAGCGGCCTCCCCGCCTGGCTGCTCCTCGCGTTCACAATCGATCTCATTACGGGCCGTCCGCAAAAGCGTCCGCTCACGCGCACGGTGCTCCTCTTCGCCATCTACTTCGCGTGCGAGCTCGTGGGCGTGTTCGCTGCCGGCGCGGTGTGGCTGCGCACGCTCGCGTCGTCTCCCGCCGAGCGCATCGCCAAGAACGCCGCCATCCAGCGCGCCTGGACGCGCGTCCTCTTCGGCGGCCTCCGCTTCGCGTTCGGCATGTCACTCGTCGTCGAAGGCGCCGACGCTGCTGCGCCCGCGCCCCTCCTCCTCTTCGTGCGGCACTCCAGCACGGCCGACACGCTCCTCGCCTCGGCGGTGGTGGCCAACCCACACGGCACGGTGCTCCGTTACGTGCTGAAGCGCGAGCTCTTGTGGGATCCGTGCCTCGATCTCGTGGGCCGGCGACTCCCCAACGCGTTCGTCGATCGCTCGGGCGACGATCGCGAAGCGCAGCTCGCCTCCGTCGGCGCGCTGACGCGCGATCTCGACGCGCGCTCGGGCGTCTTGATCTATCCAGAGGGCACGCGGTTCAGCGAGAAGAAGCGCGCGCGCGCGATCGAGAGGCTCGAAGCCGACGCGAGCCCGGAGCTCGTGGCGATCGCCAAGACCTTCAGCCACGTGCTCCCGCCGCGGCTCGGCGGCCCGGTGCTCCTCCTCGAGCGCATGCGCGGCACCGACGTCGTGTTCCTCGATCACTACGGCTTCGAAGGCGCTGCGAGCTTCGGCGAGCTCGTGCGCGGCGCGCTCGTGTTCGGTCGCATCGACGTGCGCCTCCGCCGCGTTCGCGCGAGCGAAGTCCCCACCGAGCACGTCGAGCGCTGGCTCTTCGAAGCGTGGCGCGAAACGGATCGTTGGGTCGCCGCCCGCGCGGCCGAGCACGAAGCGCGCCGCGCCAGCGAGAGGCGCGGTTGATGCTAGCGCTCTTCATCGGCAACGCGACCTGGGTGCTCGCGCTGGTCACCGCGCTCTGGCTCGTGAGTGTGCGGCTCAAAGACGCCAGCATCGTCGATCCGTTCTGGTCGATCCTCTCGCTCGTCGTCCTCGTACGCACCGCGCTCGTGACCGGGCTGACGCCGGGCAAGGTCGCGCTCCTCGGGCTCGTCACCGCGTGGGCGCTCCGCTTGTTCGCGCACCTCTTGGTGCGCAGCCTCGGGCACGCCGAAGATCCGCGGTACGCCGCGTTTCGCCAGCGCTTCGGCCCAGAGCGTTACTGGTGGGTGAGCTTCTTTCAGGTCTTCGTCCTCCAAGGCGCGCTCGCGCTCGTGGTCTCCGCGCCGCTCTTCGTGGCCGGCGCGGCGGCCGCTCCCGACGTGCTCGCATGGAACGACGTCGTGGGCGGAGCGATCGCGCTCGTCGGCTTCGTGATCGAGGCCGTGGCCGACGCTACGCTGCGGCGGTTTCGTCGCGACCCGGCCAACAAGGGGCGCGTGCTCGACCACGGGCTCTTCGCGCGATCGCGCCACCCGAACTACTTTGGCGAGTGCCTCTTCGCGTGGGGCACCTGGCTCATGGCGATCGACGTGGGCGCGCTCGGGCTCGCGAGCGCGCTCGGGCCCGCGCTCATGACGTTCCTTCTCCTCCGCGTCTCGGGCGTCACCATGCTCGACGCGCACCTCGCCAAAACGAGACCGGGGTACGCGGCCTACATGGCGCGTACCCCGGCGTTCTTCCCGAGGCTCGGTCGCGCGCGAGCGCGCGAAGGCGATTCGTGATCAGTCGCGGCGGTTACCGAACAAGCGGAGGAGCGCGAGGAAGAGGTTGATGAAGTCGAGGTAGAGGGCGAGCGCGCCCGAGACCGCCATCGCGCCCGTGCCGCCACCGGCCGCGGCGATCGCGCGGAGCTTCTGCGTGTCGTACGCCGTGAGGCCGGTGAAGATCACGACCGACGCGCACGAGATGACGAAGCCGATCATGCTCGACTGGATGAAGATGTTGACGATGCCGGCGATGATCACGCCAACGAGGCCCATGAAGAGGAAGCTCCCCCAGCTCGAGAGATCTTTCTTGGTCACGGTGCCGTAGACGCTCATCGCGGCGAAGGTGCCGCCTGTGACGGCGAACGCCGAGGCTACGGAGCCGCCCGTGTATACGAGGAACACGACCGAGAGCGTGGCGCCGTTGATGGCGGAGTACGCGAGGAAGAGCGCGCCCGACGCCGCGGCCGAGAGCCGCGAGACGGCGCCCGAGATCGCGAACACGAGGCCGAGCTCCGCGAGGATGAGGCCCCAGAACACGAACCGGTTCCCGAAGATGAACCGGATGGCCGCCTCCGAGCTCGCCACGCCGAGCGCGACGCCCGCGGTGACGAAGAGGCCGAGCGCCATCCAGCGATAGACGGAGGCCATGAAGCGCTGCTCGACGTCGGCCGAGGCGCGCGCGGTGTAGGTGGCGGCGGAATATCGATTCATGACGAGAGGAGTGTAACCCGCCTTTGGGCGCGGGAAAGGTTCTGAACGCTCGAATCGGCACGCGGGAATAGCTGGCGCGAGCGGCCCGTTGCGCTCGTTGAGTGAGGGGCGCGTTCGACAAGATCCGGGCGGCGACCTGCCCTTGAACGTCGTCGTGGAGTCGCCGGCCCGCTGCATCGCCGGCCGGCTCGTTCGACACGAGGCGCTGGCGGGGCGCAGCCATCCATGGAGGGGCGCGTTGGCAGGCTAGACCCTGCCACCCCCTGCAAACAGCCGGGAATTTCCCGCGAATGCGAGCGGCACGCCGCCTGCTCGTGACATGCGAGGAGGTCCTCGCATGTGTCTGTTTCCAAGGTCCGCCCTCGTCGTCCTTTCGCTTGCGAGCGCGTTCGCGACGAACGCGTGCAGCCCGGGCGACGAGGAGGCCTCCGCATCGGCGGGTCCTCGCACTGCGGACGCGCCTGCGAGCGGCGTCGCCAACGCTGACGGCGGAGCCGGCGCGACCGAAGGCGGCATCGCATCTCCGCCGCCCGACGGGGGGCCGTCGATCGGAGACGGCGGCGGGCCCGTTCGGACGCCCACGTCGTTCACCCTGACGAGCACGACGTCCGGCGATCTCCCGTTCACCGTCGGTCTCGGGTTCGGTCGCGGCGACGTCCCGACTTCGTTCGCCCTCGATCTCCCCGACGCACAAGTCGAGATCAAGCGGCGTTGGAACGACGGGAGCGTGAAGCACGCGGTCGTCTCGGGCTTCGCGACGCTCACGGCCGGCGCGCCGCGCACGGTGAAGATCGTCACCGGGAGCTACGTCGGTGGCACCGCGCTGACGTGCGCGGACATCGCGAAGGCCAAGCCCACCGCGACGGTCACGCTCGCAGGCGTCGGCTCCGTCTCGCTGGATGCGTTGCTCGCGGCGCCCGTGCGCACCTGGCTCACCGGCCCTGAAGCGGTGGAGTGTCACTACGCCGCGCCCGTCGGCGCGCATCCCTCGCTTCGCGTCTGGTTTCACGTCCGCTTGCATCGCGACGGACGCACCCTCGTGCGCACGATCGTCGAGAACGGCTACCTCGACGGCACGAACACCGACGCCAGCTACGTGCCCACCGTGACGGTGAACGGTGCCCCCGTCTTCGGTAACGGCGGAGCATCGCTCACCCACTACGCGCATACGCGCTGGGTCGCCGACGGATGGATTGGCGGAGACCCCAAGATCACGCCGAGGCACGACACGACGTACCTCACCGCGGCGCGCCTTCTCCCCAACTACTGGACCAAGAAACCGGCAGCGAGCGCCGCGCTGGACGGGGCAACGCAAGTCTACAAGCCCATGGGCCAAGGCGACTTCACCACGTCGATGGGAGAGACGGGCTACCAGCCGCAGATCGGGCTCCTGCCGAATTGGGACGGGCTCTACGTGACGTCCGGCGCTGATCCGCGCGCCTTTCGCGCCGTCGTCGCCAACGCGCTCTCGCTCGGCAGCTACCCGATCGTATGGCGTGACCGCACCGACGATCTGCCGACGCGACCGACGGCGCGGCCAAAGTGGACGGTCGAGGGCGATGGGCAAGGCGGCGTCAACGACATCGCGGCCGGCCCGCTCACGTGGGAGTCGGCCCACCATCCGAGCGGCGGCTACCTCGCGTACCTGCTCACCGGCGACTACGTGCACCTCGAGACCATGCAGCACCAGGCGGCGACGGTTTACCTGGTGGGCTCGAGCGCGTGGGGTGCCGGCACCTCGCGCATCCTCCAAGGACAGACGCGCGGGTCCGCTTGGGGGCAGCGCACGATCGGGCAGCTCGCCGCCATCGGCCCCGACGACGCGGTGACCAAGGATTACCGCGCGCTCCTCGCCAACAACGCGGCGCACTGGCGGAGCGTCGCGAACACGCTCGGGCCGAACGCGCTCGGCTTCGTCTACGAGTACAACACCAACGCGTATGCGCCCGGGGCGATCTCGCCGTGGATGCAAAACTTCTTCGTTCAGACGTACGGCCTCCTGAGCGATCTCGAGCCGCTCGACGACATGACCGCGCTGAACGCCGTGCGCGACTTCCTCTATCGCGTTCCGGTCGGCCTCCTCGGCGCCGGGACGAGCGACTACTGCTTCACGCGCGCGTCGACGTACACGATCAACATCGCCAGCGGGACCATCAGCGACATCTCACAAGCGTTCACGTCGTGGCACGACGTCGACGTCGCGACGAACGGCGGCGCGAGCGCGTGCGGCACGACGCTCCTCGGTGATTCTGGAGGCGCGCCGACCGCGGCGGCCTCGGGCTACTGGGGCAACCTCATGCCGGCGATCGCATACGCCGTCGACCACGGCGCCCCCGGCGCGGCGGCGGCGTGGAAGCGGCTGACGGGCGCCGCGAATTGGAACGTCGTCGAGGCGGCGGAGTGGGACACGACGGCACCGTGGGCGATCGTGCCGCGCGGCTTTTGAGATTCGAGAGGGAGAATTCCAATGAACGCGACTCGGCTCACCTTCGCGATGCTCACACTCGTCGTCGCTTCCACCGGCGCATGCGCCGATGACTCGACGATCGATCCGCCCGCACACGCAGGCGTCGGTGGCGATGGCACCAGAGCGGGGGGCGGCGACGGCGGCCTGCCCGAGAGCGCCGCGAGCCCGAGCTCCAGCACGAGCACGCGCGCGGACGGCGGCGCGACGACCGACGGCGCCACCTCGTCGCCGGACGCAACCTCTCCGGTCACGACTGGCAAGGATGGCGGGCCGAGCCAAGGCAGCCCACCGCTCGTTCCTCCGACTTGCGTCGACACGTCAAAGCTCCCCGCGTGGCGCAAGACGATGGCGGTCGGCGAGTGGCGCGAGTTGGCGAGCGCCGACCTCGCGAGCGTCGTCCCCACCACGCAACCTGGCGGCTACTACTCCGCGCGCATCGACGCGTGGAACGGATTCGCGGCCGACACGGTCAACGGGAAGCTCTACCTCGGCGGCGCAGGCGGCCACGCCGACTACGCGGGCAACGAGGTCTACAGCATCGACCTCAACGCCGCCGCGCCGTCGTGGGTGCTGGAAGCCCAGCCGACGCCGTCGTCGTCGTACACGATCGACAAACCGCTCTACCTCGACGGGCGACCGTCGCCGACGCACACGTATTACACGCTGTGGTTCATCGAAGGTCGCCAGAAGCTGTTTCGCTTCGGCGGCGGAGCCACCTGGGGCTCGGGCAACGGCAGCACCGATCACATCGAGTCGTGGAACCCGGCCACCAAGGATTGGGACGTCGATGGTACGAACCCGCGTCTCCCAGCACCGACGTATGAGCAACCGACGACGAAGCATCCTTACAGCGGAGACGTCTACCAGATCGGCTCCGACAACCACCTGCGCCGCTGGTCGCAGGCGAGTGGCACCGTGAGCGACCTCGGTGACGCGCAGGCAGGAACGGGCTCGTTCTACGACTTCTACAAGTCACCTTCGGTGATCGATCCGGTCGGCGAGCGCCTGTTCCTGCTCTCGGATGGCTCGGCTTCCGCAGGGTCGGTCCGCGTCTACGACATCAAGAAGGCTACGTGGTCGGTCGTCGCGCTCTCCGGCGGCCAGGCCGCGGCGGTCGCCGCTCGCGAGAGCCAGGCCATGGGCTACTACGACACGTGCGCGAAGAAGATGTTCGTCAAGACGACGACCGGCGCCGAGGTCCTCGTCCTCGATCCGACGAACATGGCAACCACCACGCTCGCGACGAGCGGAGCCTCCGTGGTCGACGCCGTCAACGGGGTGCACACCTTGTTTCAGAGCCTTCCGAGCCTTGGCGGCTACGCGTACCAGCCCCGTCACTCCGCCAAGCTCTACTTCCTCGCCACGCAGTGAGCGCGAGCACGACTCACGGAAGGCCGTGGTCTTTGAGGAGCTTCATCAAGTACGACCGATCCATCTGCGCGACGCGCGCCGCCTGACGCACGTTGCCGCCCGTCTCGGCGAGGAGCCGCCGCAGGTACTCGCCTTCGAATCGATCGAGCACCTCGCGGCGGGCGTCCTTGTACGACGTGATCTGGGTCATCGGCGGCGGGACCGCGCTCGCGGTCGGCGCGGCGGCGTCGTGCCCGTCCGGGCCTAGCAGTCCCATCACGAGCCGCGACTCCACCACGTTGCGGAGCTCACGCACGTTTCCGGGCCACGAGTGGCGCGTGAGCTCCGTCATCGCATCCGGCGGGAAGATCTCTTCGACCGCGCCAGGGTGACCGGCGGCGCGCAAGAAGTGCTCGACCAGGGCCGGGATGTCTTCGGTGCGCTGACGCAGCGGCGGCACCTGCAACGTGACGACCGCGAGTCGATAGTAGAGGTCGGCGCGAAAGCGCCCCGCGTTGACCTCACCGCGCAGATCGCGATTGGTGGCGCTCACCACGCGACACTCGACCGACTGCTCCGATGAAGCGCCGAGCCGTCGGAAGCGCCGCCGCTCGAGCACGCCGAGCAGCGTCGATTGGAGATCGAGCGGAACCTCTCCGATCTCGTCCAAAAAGAGCGTCCCACCGTGCGCGCGCGCGAACGCGCCGTCACGACGCTGGTCGGCCCCGGTGAACGCGCCACGCTCGTGGCCGAAGAGCTCGCTCGCGAAGAGCGTGGGCACCGTGGCGCCGCAGTCGACGGTCACGAACGGGCGTTGGGGATCACCGTGCCGATGGATCGCCTCGGCGATGCGCTCTTTGCCGGTGCCGGACTCTCCGACGAGCAAGACCGGCGTCGCCGTCGATGCGAGCCGCGCGATGCTGGCGAACAAGCGACGCATCGCCGTCGAGCGCCCGAGGAGACCCTCGAAGCCGTCGACGCCCTCGGCGTCGACCATCACGACCTCGCCGTCGTCGACGCGCAGCAAGGTGTCTCCGACGCGCAGGGTCGTGCTCGGCGTGACGCTGACCTCGCCATCGTTCAAGAGAGCGACGCCGACCTCGGTGCCGTTCGTCGAGGCGCAGTCGCGCACGACGATGCGTGAGCCCTTTCGTCTGAGCTCGAGGTGAAGCCGCGAGACCGAGCGATCGGTGAGGATGAGATCGTTGGCCTCGGCCGTCCCGACGGTGAGGAGGTCCTGCATGGCCGTCGCGGAGCGGCCCGCATCGGGACCGCCCACGACGGTGACGCGAAGCGTCTTGACCGGCACGCCGCCGATGCGACGGGGGGTCGTGCGCATCTCGTCGCTCATTCGCCCATCATGGCATGAAGACGAGCGGCGTCGGCCGTGGATAGCGGTCGGCTTGGCCGAGGTCGCCGATCTCCCCGTAGCCGTTGTCGCCGAAGCAGGAGATCTCCCCGGCGCGGTTGACGGCGCAAGTCGCCTGGTCGGCGGCCACCACGTCGACCCAGTCGTCGCGATCACCCACGCGTGCGGGGGCCGCCGTTTGTGTGACGTCCAAGAGCCCGAGCTGCCCGCGCGCGCCGGCGCCGAAGCAATAGAGGCGACCGTCGCGCTTCAACGCGCACGTGTGAGTCTCGCCGCATGCGACGCGCGACCAATCCGCGTCCGCCCCGACCTGCACCGGTGTCGAGGCCGACGTCGCGCCGCCCAATTGGCCGGCGCGCCCGTCGCCCCAACAGAAGAGCTCGCCAGAAGCGCGCACCGCGCAGGCATGCGCGATCCCCGTGGCCAGGAACGCATATCCATCCGGCCCCGCGATGGGTGCCGGGCCCGGGGTGGGGACGGCGCCGCCGAGCTGGCCGAAATCGTTCTCCCCCCAACACTCGACCGCATCCGCAGCGTCGATCGCGCACGCGAAGCTGTCGCCAGCGGCGATGGCCTTGAAGCCGCTCCTGGCCGTCGGTTGGATCGGCTCCGCGCTCGACTCGATCCCCGTCACACCGAGGCGTCCGGCCCCAGCCCATCCCCAACAATGGATCGTGCCGGCGCCGCGCAAGCCGCACCCAAACGCTCGACCGACAGCGACCGCGAGCCAGTCCTGCCCGTCGCCGACCCGGCGGGGCGGCGCGACCACCCCACCCGAAGGCGCGCCCGACTCGCGGTCGTCATTCGACCCCCAACACTCGAGAGAGCGGTCGCGGCGGATCGCGCAACCATGGGGGTTGCTCGTGCCACCGACCGCGACACGCAGATAGCCATCGCCCACGCGGACGCGAGCCCCGAGCTCGCTATTCGGCGGCGTTCCGAGCTGACCTGCGCCGTTCGCGCCGCGCGTGAAGAGCGCGCCGCTCTTGTCGACCACCGCGACGACACGTTGGCTCACGGCGACCGAGAGGCCCAACTCCTGAGGCGCCGAGTCGACGCGCGCATCGGCAGCCCCCGCATCGCCACGGCCCGAGAGCAACGCAGGATCGAAGCTCGTGAGGCAGGCGGGCACCGCGACGAAGAGCGCGCCGAGGCCAACGCAACGAACGGGAGCGCTCACGGCGCTCCTCGCGGAGAAGGTGCGAGCACGAACAGGTCGACGGCGACCAGCGCGACACCGACGACCGCAACGCCGATCGAGACGTTCGTCATGGCGCGCGCAAAGAGCCCTTGATCCCGCGTCGAAGCCGATGGTTCGTCCACGTACGAATCGTGGAGGCGCTGGGTGCGCAGCCCGAATCCGACCACACCCCCCGCGCCAACGGCGGCGACCGCCGCACCGCTCCAGGTGAGCCAGCCCGGCGAATGGCGTGCGCTGTCCACTCCGCCGCGCGACGGCGCGGTCTCGGCTGCGGCGGGCATCACCGGCTCGAGGACAGGCGCGCGGGAGAGTCGCAGCTCGGCGCCTCGCTCGATGCGCACGAGGCGCGCTGCGCCCTCCCCCACCGCGACTCGATAGGTGTGCGGGTCGAGCTCGATGCGACACGGGACGGTGCAGCGCACCTCGCCGTCGATACCCACGGGCTCGGCGCGCGCAGAACCATCGACCACGAGCACGCCGAGCTCATGCCCCAAGCGCTCGACGGCTTGGGCGGCGCGGGCGCGCTCCTCGGGTCCGAGCATCGCGCTCTCGCGCGCCGCACGGTATTGCTCTCGCGCGTCGCGATAGCGTTGCAGGCGCTCGAGACACACCGCGATGTTGAAGCGCACCGCGTCGTGCGAGACGAGCCGAAACGCGCGCTCGAAGGACGCGAGCGCGGCCTCGTACGCGCCGCGGCTGAAAGAGCGCTCGCCGTCGGCGAACGCGTCACGGGCCGCAACCTGGGCGGCACTCGGCGCGCTCGTCACCGGATCGGCGTAGGCGGGCGTCGCGCACAGCGACAGCGTGACGGCGAACGAGACGACGCGCATCAGAACGGGTTCCCGAGGAGCGGGCTGGTCGCGCTTTTGCTGGGCGTCGGCGCGGGGGCCGGGGCGCGGCCAGGCCGCAGTGCACCACGCTTGGGCTCGTGCGCCGGGCGCGTCGCGACCGGTGGCTCGGCGACGGTCGACGGCGCCGGGGCGATCGCGATCGCAGCGTCGGCGGTGGCCGACGGCAGCGCGAGAGCTGAAGGCGGCACCGGCGACGAAGGCGCATCGATGACCGCCACCGGCGCGCGAGCGACGCCGCTCGACGTGCGCAGCAAGAAGGCGACCGCGCCCGCCACGACCGCGAACGAAGTGAGCGCAACGAGCGCGCGACGACGTGATGGAAGCGCCACCGACGCCGTCCCATCGGCGGGCGCGATCTCGCGCGGCGATGGGAGCGAGGGGGTCGTCGCGCTTACCGCCATCGGCGGAGCGTCAGGCGCGGTCGCGGCCGCCTGGAGACGCTGCGCCTCCTCCGCGAGCGCGACGCCACACGTGCGCTCGACGAAGGAAGCCGTCGTCGCAGGGCCACCTCCGCAAGCGCTCGCCGCTGCGTGGAGGACGCGCGCGACTTCGTCGGCGCTCTCGGGTCGCTCCCCCGGCACGCGGGCGAGGCAGCGATGCACCATCGCGCGCGCCTCCTCGCGGAGATCGGGCGCGAGCCGGCCGAGGTCTTCGATCGGACCTTCGACGATGTTCCACAAGGTCGCCGCCTCGTGTCCGCTCGGCTCGAACAGCCTACGCCCTGCAAAGAGCTCCCAGGCCACCACTCCGAGCGACCAAAGGTCGGCACTGCGCGTCACCGGATACGCGCGTGTGACCTGCTCCGGAGCGATGTACGACAACTTCCCTTTTAGCTCGTCGGTGCGGGTCGCCGCCTGCCGACCGCGCGCCGCGGCGATGCCGAAGTCGACGACCTTCACGTCACCGCTCGCGCAGACGAAGAGGTTCTGCGGGCTGATGTCGCGGTGGACGATCGAGAGGGGCGCGCCTGCGGCGTCGCGGGCCTCGTGCGCGGCGTGCAGGCCATCTGCGGCCTGGGCGAGAACGTCGAGGGCGACGGCGATGGGCACCCGCTCGATCGAGGCCAGATCCGCCGCGCTCCGTCCACGGAGGAGCTCCATGACGAGGAAGGGCGCGCCGTCGGCCGCGCCCACGTCGAAGACCTGAACGACATTTCGATGCTCGACGCGCGAGGCCACGCGCGCCTCGTCGAGGAACATCTTCACGAAGTGCGCGTCCGCCGCGAGGTGCGGGAGCATCATCTTCATCGCGAGGACCTTGTCGAAGCCGCCGCTTCCCGTGCGCCGGACCGCGAAGAGAGCGGCCATGCCGCCTCGCCCGATCTCGGCGACCACCCGGTATCGGTCGACCACGTCTCCGACGTTCGGCAGGGCGCTGAGCCGGGAGCCCATCGTCGTTCGAAGATAACACGCCCTCGCGAGCGTTCAGGCCCGGAGCGAAGGTCGCGCGCGCGACCGCCTACAGCGATGCTCGGTTGAAGCCGGATTCTTCTGCTCACGCAGTGGGGCGTTCAAGATCGGCGCAACTGGGGTGCGCCGTAGTCAGCCACACCCGCGGCGGGCTGGAGACACGGGCGCGGCTGGCCCGACCGGCCGTCGTTGGCCCGCGTCGGACGGCGCCGCAGCCGGCGCGGGAGCGGCGAGCTCCACATCGAGCGGCGCAGACACGTTCCCCGCAACGTCCGTGGCGACGAGGCGCAGCGTCGCGTGCTCACCGGGCGCGAGCGTGCCGGCGGCAAAGCGCACGATGAAGGCGTCTTTCGTCATGTAGACCGCAGGCGACGAGCGGCGATGTACGCCATACACGACGACTGGGCCCGCACGCCGAGCGTCCTCGTGAATGAGCTCGGCGGTGAGCGTGACGCCGGACGCGTCGTCGATGTCGATCGTGCCGTCGACGCGATCCGTCGGCTCGGTCGGCGGGCAGGTCGGGCCCGGCTGCCGGAGCGAGACTGCGCCCACGGTCGCGTTGGAGAGCACCGGCGGCGCGTGGTCGAGCCCGCCTTCGACTCGAAAAGTCGCCGTGCGAATGCCGCTCACGCTCACGATGAGGGTCGCTCGCTCGGGTAGCGGCGCCTTGGGCGCGATTTCGATCTGGCCGTCGCGCACGGCGCGCTCGAACGGCACGAGGACGCCGTTCGCGCGCACCTCCACCGCGGCGCGCTCGGGCGGCTCGACGAACGAAGGCACGAGCAACCGCGCGTTCTTGGGGATCGAGCGCGTCCCTTCCAGCTTGTCCACGCGCGCCTGTTGCGTCTCCGGGCTGCGAAGGGGGTCTTGCGTCGGAGCCGGCATGGGCGGACAGCTCGACACCGCCGGCTGCGCGCTCCCGTTTGCGGAGAGCGAAATGGAGACGGCGATGGGCGTGAGAAGCAATGCGAGGGTAAGGGCGCGAATCACCATGTTTCGACGCGCGATCCGCCCAAACGCTTTGGCGCGCTCGCGTTTCACGCTTCGATTAACGCTGCGCTCTCGCAGTTGTTCGCGGCCCCCACGCCTCCAGGAGCTCGACCGGACCGCAACCCACCACGCCAGTGAGCGGGCGCGCGTTACCGGTCGACGAAGTACGTCCAGTCGAACGTGAGCGCCGTCGCGCAGAGCAAGCTCGCCGAGCGAACCTGCCGTTCCATCAGGAACTCCGTCACGCACTGACCGCTCTTCGACATGGCGTGGTGGGTTGCGATCTCCGTGGCCCAAATGCGTCCCGCCGAGTCGATGCTGACCCTGAGCCTCCCGCACGGTGGCTCATCAGCAACGCGGCACGCTCGGAGGTCCGCCTCTGCGAGCGCCGCTCGGACCTCCGCTTCTGCGGACTCGCACGACGGAAGGCGCCCGAAGGCGGGTGGTTGCCCGCGCGATGCGTTCGGCCCTCCGAAGTCCACCCATGCCGTCTCTATCTGCTCCGCCCACACCGTGAAGGGAGCGCCGGGCTTGGGCAGGGCAATGAGGAGCGGACCGGCGGCGCTTCCCCGCGGGGGCCGCGGCAAGGTCTCGCATGCCGGAGGCGTCGCACCGATTGGCGCGGGCGCAGGTGGCGCCGGGAGCGACTCACTGATTGGCTCCGTCATCAGGAGCGGACGACTCGCGACCGCTCGCGGCGCGGTCGAGCGCGGCGGCGCAACGTCGCTCGCGGGCACGATGCGCGGACCGCAGCCCATCTGCGTCAATGCGAGCCACACGAGTGCGATGCGCGCGCGCATGAGAGTCAGTCTACAACCAGCGGCACCGAGCCCGAAGCCGCTCTCGTCGCGCCGCGCCCAGTCAACTGATTGCGGTGCTGCGATCAGCGGTCGACGAAATAGGTCCACGCCACGGTGATGGGAGTGCATGCCGGTCTGTCGAAGCGAATCGTCCGGCTCGACATGTACCGCCTGACGCACTGGGCGGTCCTCGATGTGGGATCGCCGATCGCCTGCTCGACCTTCGAGATGCGCCCCGACGGCTCGATCGTCATCTTGAGCTTGCCGCAGGGTGCGTCCCCTGCGATTCGGCAAGGCCTGAGGTCTGCCTCGGCGAGCGCAGCCATCACTCGACCACGATCGTACACAGCGCAGGCGCCTTCTTGCGCCAGCTCTCGTTCCGCGCGGCTCGCGCTCGGTCCTGCGAGCTCGCCGCGCAAAGACAACGGGCGGTCGGAACGCGGCGCGGCGGAGGCGACAGGCTCGGGCGCGGAGTGAACAAGGAGCGGCGGATTGGCCACTTCGACTCTGGGGGGTCGCGGACGCGTCTGGCAATCAGGCTCTTCCGCGGGCGCGGGCGGCGGCGCCGTCGCGTTGACCGGTATCGCCATCGGCTCGGTCAGCGCCGGAAGCGGACGCGTCGTGCGTGGGTCGAGAGTCGCCACAGCCGGATCGGCGCCTCTCTCCGCAGCGCCGTTCGCACACGCCAGCTCCGACAGCGCGAGCCACGCCAGTACCCTCGGCGCATGCATCGAATCGAGTCTACCTCGACGCATGGTGCCACGATGACGCCACGGCTTGTGGCTGACTGTCCGGAAACGCGCTAGTTTTCTCGGATGGAACGCGGAGTGGTCGTGCGCGGTCGCCTTCACGGTCGGCAGATCGATCTCGACGAGGAAATCGGTCAGCTCGACGGAGAAGTCGAGGTCGAGGTCCGCGCCGTGTCCGCGCAGCCCAAGCCCGCGGAAACCATCTTCGAGTTCATTCGACGACTGCCTCCCGGGAGCCGTACCCAGCAAGAGATCGATCTCCAGATCGCCGACGAGCGGGAATCCTGGGGAGACAGGTGATCGCCCCGTACCTCGACTCATCGGCCATCATCTATCTCGTCGAAGCAGTCGCCGCAGCTCAGCATCTCGTCGCTCAGCACGTTGCAGCGGCGGAGGGCGCGGCGAATGGCCGGATCATCACCTCGGAGCTCGCTCGGCTCGAGTGCCGTGTGAAGCCGATGCGAACCGGAGACGCCCCACTGCTCGCGACCTACGACGCGTTTTTCACGCGCGCGCGGCTGCAGCTCGTCATCATCGACGCCGCGGCGATCGACCTCGCCACAGAGCTTCGCGCACGCTACGGGTTCAAGACGCCCGACGCGATACACCTCGCGTCGGCCATCGTGGCGGGCGCAGACGTATTCATCACCGGAGACGCGAGCCTCGCTAGGTGTAAAGAGATCGCTGTCGAGGTCGTGTCGCCGATGCGATGACGCGCAGCGCCGGTGTCAGCGGGCGCTGGAGGCGGGCGCGGGGGTCGGCGCGGGCTTCGCGGGGGTGGGTGCAGGCGCTTGCGGCACGGCGGGCGCGGGGGCGGGCGCGGGCGTTGCGCCGGACTTCTCTTCGAGGAGCTCCTTGAGGCGCTTCTCACGCGTCGCTTCGTCGAGGCCGCTCGTCAGCTTCGCCGCGTCGATCGTCAGCATCGGGAGCGTTCCGCCGTTGTAGGCGGGGAGCTTTCCGTCCCAGCGCTCGATCGAGCGGTACTGCAAAACGGCGGGCGTCATCGACAGGCGAATGATCTCGTTGGCCATCGCCTCGGCGCGCGCGCGAATCAGGAGCCCGTCGGCCTCACCCTGCGCCTTTTGACGCGTGGCCTCGGCCTGACCGTGCGCTTGCGCGACGGCCTGCTCGGCTTCGGCTTTCACTTGCCGCACGCGGTTCTCGCTCTGGATGGCGTTCTGCGTCGCCTCCATCGCGCGATTGATGGCGTCCGACACGTTGGGCGGCAAGCGAAGCGCGCCGTTGATGGTGAGCTGATCGATCTCGATGCCGTCCTCGGCGAAGATCTTCCGGCACTTCTCCACCACGTCGGAGAGCATCTTCGACTTGCCCGCTCCGTAGATTTCCTGGACCGGCATGCGCGACGCGACCTCGTTGAAGTTCTCGCGCACCACGTTGCGCACGAAGCCGTCCGCGAGGCTCTGCATGTCGGTCTGACGGAAGCGCGCGTAGAGCTTGGGCGCCAAATCTGGTCGGATGTGGAACGAGAGGCCGATGTCGGCGTTGACGTTCACGCCTTCGCTCGACGAGAAGGTGATCGACTCGTCGACCGGTCGCCCCTCGTGTGCGCTCTGCGTCCACACCACGTTCTGCACGCTCGTCGGGAAGATGACGATCTGCTCCGTGATCGGATTGAAGAACGTCCAGCCGGTCTTGATCTCCATGTCTTGCACGCCGCGCGCGGTGCCGGCGAGCTTCACGCGGATGCCGACGTGACCGGCGTCGATGCGCGTCGTGGTCGAGCAACCGACGCCGAGCACGCCGACGATCACGATGAGCAGGATGCCGACGCGGCGGAGGGTGCGGAACACGGTCTCTTCGAACGACGCCATGGGCCGCATGCTCGCTCGCATGGCCCAAGACCACAACCGCCGCGCGGGCTCTCCCGCGCGATCAGGCCTCGGAGGCTCCTCCGCCGATCGCGATCCAGACGAAGACGACGGGCACGAGGACGAGCACGCCGAGGGCGAGCCAGAAGCGCAAATCGTCGCCGTTCAAGAACGGGCGGAGCGCGATCACGAGCCCGAAGTCGACCGCCACTGCGGCCACGGCGAGGAGCGGGCGCCGGCGGCGACGGTACTTAGCCAGCGCGGTCTTGAGGCGCGCGTTCTCGGCGCGCAGCGACTCGTTCTCGTCACGATATGGATCGGTCACGGCGAGCCTCGTCTTCTTCGCGTGCGAGATCGATCAGGAGCGCCGTCGTGCTCTGACCCACGCGATCGACGCGCGCGACCGGGGTCATGTTGAACGTGAACTGGCCGTGCGGCCACGCCACGAGCGCGCGGAGCTCCTCGCGCGGCGCCTCGCTGGGCGTCACGTCGAGGAGTCGGCCTTCGGAGAAGTGGAGGACGCGCGTCGTCTGCCCGCGCGTCGCGGTGAGCTCGCCGGTCATCTTCTCCATGTCGATGACGGCGAGGAGCGTGGGCAGGCGCACGCGATCGAGATCGCCGGCGAGATGACCGCGCGGCTCGGGCTTGGGCTGGTTGCGGAGATCGAGGAGCGTGCCGAGGAGCCCTTCCAGCGCGTCGCTCACACCGTCGTCGCGATCGCGATCGGGAGGCTCGTGCGCCGCGGCGCCCTTGGCGAAGGGAATGCCGCGCGCGGGCGTGAAGCGACGCGTGGGTCCTTCGACGCGATCTTTGAGCTTCACGGCGGCGATGCCTTGCTGCGAGAAGCGGCGGAGCGGGCCGTCGACGTCGCGCTGCACGGCGATCTCCACGCGATGCCGACCGGGCGCGGTCGACTCCGTGACGCGAACGGCGCGACCTTCGACGCGCGTCGTGCGATCGACGCCGCGCGCGATGACCTCGATGCGAACGGGCGCGCCGACCGGGAGCGGCCAGTCGGTCTCGAGCACCACCGAGTGCACGCCGCCTTTGGCGGGCATGGCGCGCGCGGCCTCGGCGCGCACGCCGTCGGCAGCGAGGGCGAGCACGTAATGGATGAAGTCTCGGAGCTGGAGGACGGCTTCGTCACTCTCCGGCATGAACTCGAAGGCGACGCCGCGACCGAGCGCGGTGCCCGGCAAGCTCACGGTGCGAACGACGCAGGCCATGATCTGGAGCGTGACCACGCGATCGGCGCTCGACAGAAAGAGCCACACGATGGTGCCCGGCTCGCCGACGGGCTCGGCAAACTCGAAGAAGACGCCCGTCGCGCTGAGATTGGCGCCGCGCGGATGGAGCGCGTCGTCGTGACCGTCGACACCGATCCAGAGGCTGGTCCACACGCGCGGGCTACGTCGACGTTCGCTCTCCATGTTCTCGAACGAGGAAGCTTATCCGCGCGCCCGCACCGGGTCGACACCCGGTCGTCACCGTGCGAGTCATGGCTATTGGCTAGGCAGCGTCTCGTGCGGACCCTCTTGTTGGGCGCGAGTGTGGCCGCGGTGGTCGCGTGGGCTCGCGCGTGGGACGTCTCGTGCGCGCGCCCGCCGTCGCAGGTCCATGAGTGTCCGTCGAACGAGACCGTCGCGAGCTTCACCGCGTGGGTCGCGACCGAGCGCGATCGGGAGAACGCACGTAGAGAGGGCGCAACGACAAACGTGCTCGATTCGCGAGACTTCTTCGCTGACGAGGAATCGATTCTCGTCTCGTTGGCGACCGCGGTGAGCCGACGCGACCGAGATTGGCTCGGACCGCTCCCCAGCGATCAACTCACGGCGTGTGTAGACCCGGCCCTCGAGCCGCTCTTGGAGCAGCTCGTCCGATCTTGGGCGGGGCGCCCTGATCGAGTGCCCGAGCGCATTAGGCGCAACCCTCGAAAGTTCGCGCACGCCATCATCGTCGCACTTCAGGATGCTGTGAACCGGCAGCCCATTCGTCTCGAACGAATCCACCTCTTGGTGTCGCTCGAGCCAAAAGATGGGCCTGAGCTCATCCACGACCCCCGAACGCGCTCGCCCCGCCGCGCTGGCGGCGCAGCTAGCCTCGAGAACGACGGAGCAATCGCGCCGGACGCGCCAACACGAACCCAATGAATCTCGGATGTCGCTTCGGCTCAGTGATGTTGGTGGCGGTGGCGGTCGCTGCGTGCCGACCGGCCGAGCCGACTGCGAGCCCCACGCCTCGCGGAGCCCCGATCGCGACCGCGGTGCCAATCGTGGGCGTCACCACGTGCTTCGGGGCCGAAGCGCTGACGCGAGCGCGTCCTAGCCACGCGATCTTGCGGTCCGAGCACACCTTGCTGCTCCAACTCAGCACCGGCGACGTGATGAGCGTCGATCTTCGAGCGGGCGAGTGCCGGGTGCTCTCGCCGACCATCGGGTGCTTCCATTCGATCACCGAGGTGGGAAACCGCGTCTTCGGTCTCTCGCACGTCGACCACTACGTGGTCGAGCTCACCGCCGAGCCTCCTCGTGCGGAGCGCGTTGATCTGGTGAGCGACGCGGAGAGCGTGAGCCTGACGGGCACGCCAACAGAGCTGCTGGTCGTGACGCGTCGCGAGATCCTCCGCAAGAAGCTCGACGGGGCACGGTGGGAAAAGAACCGAGCTCCGGCCACCGTTTCAGCGGTCTACGACGCGGTCGTGGCTCGCACGAGGCTTTTTACGGTCGTGAACGCTGGCTTCGAAGTCCTCGGCGCTGGGGTGTCGAGCGTGGAGATCGCGGGCCCGACGCGCGCACGCGCGGAGACCGTTCTGGAGCTCGCCGGCGGCGTCACGGACATCGCGTTAGACCCGAAGGAGCCCGATTGCGTGATCGCGGTGAGGCGCACGAGCGAGCTCGAGGCCGACTTGCTGAGGGTGTGCCGAACGGCCGGCACGCTCCTTACGGACGGCCGGCTCGACGTGTTGCGGTCACTGAGCGGCAAGTACAGGTGGTCACTCATTCCGGTGCGCGGAGACGTCGTGGTCTCCCCCGCCTCGAAAGGCGGCTTGATGTCGCTCGCGGGGGCGGAGATCCCGGTGGAGGCGACGACGACGACGTGCGGGTTCTCGTTCACGCATTTCGCGAACGGACTGACCCTCGTGACGAACCCTCACTCGAGGTACCCGAACGCGGGCGCGTTCTACGAGGAGGCGCGATGAGCTGCGCGGGAAGCGGCTGCACCGATGGGATGCGAGGTGGTTTCGACGCGCGCTGTACGCGGCCACGAAGCGCCCGCTGCTGGACTTCGGGCATCGTCTCGTCATGGGATCCGGGGAAATGAGCACGCGCCGGACGTCTCACGTCTCCCACGTGGGAAGCGCGGCGATTTTGGCGAGCGTGGTGCTGGCCGGATGCGCGACGTCTTCGTTCGAACGTCCAGGCCTCGGCCAGCTCACACCCTCGAGCTGCGCGACGGGTGCGCTGCCCGTCTTGCGCGAAGCTCAATCGACCATGGAGAGCCTCGAGGAGCCGGCGCTCTGCGGCCCCGCAGCGGTGAGCCCAGTGCTGCGCTGCACGTGGCTCCCGCCGTCGGGCCCGGTGGCGCTCCGCACGTGGCGTGATGAGGGTCGGTCGATGATTGTCGCGACGGCACGAGTCGACGGACGCGTGCGCCGCGTCGCTCGTACGGTGCCCCACGCAGCGCTCGACGCGCTCTTCGCACTGGTGGAACGCCGTCGTCGTGACGTCGCACCGTCTCCGGCGGAGGAGCAGCCGGTCGTGGCCATCCCCGACTTGCGGTTCGACGGCGCGAGGGTCATCGAGGAGGCCTCGACGCCCGCGCGCGGATTCGAGGTTCAGTTGGCTGACTCCGCCCCCGAGACATGCCAGCGCCTACAGCAGTGGATGGCCGCTCGGCTGGGGCGCGACGTCGTCCGACTCGCCATCTTCGGGGCCGACTTGCGATCGGCGATGCACGAATCGTCGAAGTGACGATCCCATCGAAGCGCGGTCACGCATTTCGGCGGACGCAAGCGCCCACGCTTGCCGTCGTCAACGCGATCGCAAGCGACGACGGCTCTCAATGTGACTGGGCGCTTGCGCCGACGCCGACGGACGCGCAGCCTTTCGTGGTGCCCAATGCCACCGCATCAGAAGTCGACGTCGGCTTGTCGTCGTGGATCATCCAAGACGGCAACTACGGTGACTTCACGGTTGGGCAGCACGCGAGGTTCGCGCTCGAGTTCGGCGTCCTCGACGGGTGGAGGCGCGCCGCCGAAGGCCCGCTCGACGCCGAGAATCTGGGCGCCGCGCGCTACCGTGTTCGAGCGCGCGTTGCCTTCGTTGCCGACGGCGTGTCGGTCATTGACGCTGGCGCCTTCATGGCGTTCCGCGAGGGTGGCCACGACGGCATGCAGCTTGGCGAGCTCGTGGAAGGGCTCGTGTATCTCGGCATCGACCCGTTCTTTTACTTCGAGGGGCTCTACAAGACGCCGGGCATGCCACCGCTCTCGTACCAGTGGCTCATTCGCGAGATCCAGCTCGAGACGACACCGTGGCGCGATGGCAACCTGCCCAACGGCGCTCGGATTCGTGAACGCGACGACAGCAAGGAGTCGTTCACGCCGGTCGCGGCGACCAACGCTTGGCACGACGACGGTGGCAACGGCCACTACATCCTGAGATGCACGCGCGAGAGTGAACCGGGAATGCCGTGAGCGCTCGCAGTCCGTGCCGACAGGCCCGGACACGCCGACCTCTTGAGGCTCGGTGTTGGTCGAGGCTCCGAGGAGGCGAAACTTCCTCGCGGCGGGTGCCGAAGAGAGGGGAACCTCGTGGCTTGCCGCGCTGGGCGGGTCATGCAGACTGGAGAATCCGAGATGGCCGCGAAACGACAGAAGCGCGACGCCCTGGACAGCTACGCGACCAAGGGCGACCTGCAGACCCTTGGATCCGAGCTCCGCACCGAAATGGGCGAGCTCCGAACCGAGCTCCGCACCGAGATGGGCGAGCTCCGGACCGAGCTCCGCACCGAAATGGGCGAGCTCCGGGCCGAGCTCCGCACCGAAATGGGCGAGCTCCGGACCGAGCTCCGCACCGAAATGGGCGAGCTCCGGACCGAGATGGGAGCGCTCCGTGACGAGTTTCGCGCCCAGGCGGTGCACTTCGAGAACGTGGTCGTCACGCACATTCGCGCCCTGGGCGACAAGCTCGACGCCCAGGTCGAACGTCTCGATCGCGAGCGTCGCGAGGGCGACGACAAGCTGGCCCAACGCATCGCAGCGCTCGAGGCCGTCGTTCGCGAGCTCGTGCTCGAGGTGCGTCAGAACACGCAGAGCATCGCGGAGCTTCGGCGCGACGTGAACGCCCTCCGTCGCGACTTCGAGGCGCGTCCCGACAAGGAGCAGCTCGCCCGACTCGAGGCGCGCACGACGGCCCTCGAGCTCCACGTGTTCGGTCCGAAGGGCCCGAACCGCTGACCGACGCGGGCGTGGAGCGGCCGTCAGCGACCTGACCTGACACCCGAAATTTGGCCCACCGATTCTGTCGCTTATAGAAGGAGCGGAGAATGGGTCGGAAGAGCACGTTCACAGACGCGCAGATCATTGGGGCGGTGCGCGAGGTCGAGGCCGGCGGGAAGCTCGGCGAGGT
>JBGAJR010000044.1:0-73649 GCA_044224815.1 Polyangiaceae bacterium | reverse complement strand
AGATGGTCATGCCGGGCGACAACATCACGATGAGCATCGAGCTCATCACGCCGGTCGGTCTCGAGGAGCAGATGCGCTTCGCGATCCGCGAGGGCGGCAAGACCGTCGGCGCCGGCATCGTCACCAAGATCATCGAGTGACGAGCGGACCAAGGAAAGAGCACGCACATGTCCACCAAGATCCGCATTCGCCTCAAGGCGTTCGATCACCAGCTTCTCGACAAGTCGGCGAGTGACATCGTCGACACCGCGAAGCGCACCGGCGCGCGCGTCGCGGGGCCCATCCCGCTTCCGACGCACATCTCGCGCTACACCGTCCTCCGTGGTCCCCACGTGGACAAGAAGTCCCGCGAGCAGTTCGAGATCCGCACGCACAAGCGTCTGCTCGACATCCTGGACCCGACGCAGCAGACGCTCGACGCGCTGATGAAGCTCGATCTTTCGCCGGGCGTCGACGTCGAGATCAAGAGCTGAGGCTGAGAGGGAATCATGGCAAGCATCGACGTCTTCAACCTGAAGCGTGAGAAAGTCGGCACGCTCACCCTCTCGGACGAAGTTTTCGGCACCGAGGTCAACCAGAACCTCTTCTACGAGGTCGTGAAGGCTCAGCTCGCTTCGCGTCGCCAAGGAACGGCGTCCGCGAAGGAGCGCTCGGCCGTCAGCGGCTCCACGAAGAAGCTCTACAAGCAGAAGGGCACCGGCAGCGCCCGTCACGGCTCGAAGCGCGCCCCGACGTTCGTCGGTGGCGGTCAAGCTCACCCGCCGCGTCCGCGCGACTGGTCGTACCGTCCGCCGGCTCAAGTTCGCCGCGGCGCGCTCGTGAGCGCGCTCAGCATGTTCCTCAAAGAGGGACGGCTGGTCGTGGTCGATCGCTTCGAGCTCCCCGAGGTGAAGACCAAGGGCGTGGTCGGCGCGCTCTCCGCGCTCGGTGTCACCAAGGCCCGCGCCTCCGGCGCGGCGTCGAAGGCGCTGGTCGTCGACGCGGCTTCCAACGAGAAGCTCCGTCTCTCGATCCGCAACTGCAAGGACCACCAGTTCCTGCCGCCCGAGGGCGTCAACGTCTACGACCTGCTCCGTCACGATCACCTCGTGCTCTCGCAGGACGCGGCGAAGGCCCTCGAGCAGCGACTCCTCGCCAAGAAGAGCGGAGGCGCGAAATGAGCCCCGAGAAGATCATCCGTCGTCCCATCGTCCTCACCGAAAAGGCGAGCCTTCTCCGCAACGAGAACAAGGTCGTCTTCGAGGTCGCTCGCGACGCGAACAAGATTCAAATCAAGCACGCGGTCGAGACGCTCTTCTCCGTCAAGGTGAAGGACGTCCACACGCTCGTCATGCGCGGCAAGGACCGTCGCATGGGGCGTGGCTACGCCAAGATGCAGAACTGGAAGAAGGCGATGGTCACGCTGGCTGACGGCGCGAACATCGACTTCTTCGACGAGAACGCCGCGAGCGCGAGCTGAGGAAGAACGGAAATGGGTACCAAATCCTTCAAGCCGACGTCTCCCGCGCGGCGCTACTACACGGTCTCGGACTTCAAAGAAGTCACGAAGGGCGCGAAGCCGCCGAAGAAGCTGGTCGAGCACCAGACGTCTTCCGGTGGCCGCAACAACTACGGGCGCATCACCTCGCGCTTCCGTGGCGGCGGTCACAAGCAGCGCTACCGCATCATCGACTGGAAGCGTGACAAGGTCGGCGTGCCGGCCAAGGTCGCGACCATCGAGTACGATCCCAACCGCACGGCGCGCATCGCGCTCCTCCACTACGTGGACGGCGACAAGCGCTACATCCTCGCCCCCGAGGGCATGAACGTCGGTGACTCGATCGTCTCGAGCCGCAACGCCGACATCAAGCCCGGCAACTCGCTCACGCTCCGCCACATCCCCCTCGGCACCACGATCCACGCGATCGAGATGAAGAAGGGGCGCGGCGCGCAGATGGTCCGCTCGGCGGGCTCGGGCGCGGTGCTCATGGCCAAGGACGGCGACTACGCGCAGGTGCGTCTCCCGTCGGGCGAGGTTCGCCTCGTTCACCTCGACTGCCACGCGACCATCGGTCAGGTCGGCAACGTCGAGCACGCCAACATCACGCTCGGCAAGGCCGGTCGTGCGCGTTGGCTCGGGCGTCGTCCGCACAACCGCGGCGTCACCATGAACCCGGTCGATCACCCGATGGGCGGCGGCGAAGGCCGTACGTCCGGTGGCCGCCAGCCCTGCTCGCCGTGGGGCCAGCTGTCCAAGGGCAAGAAGACCCGTAACAACAAGCGCACCGACACGATGATCGTGAAGCGGCGCGGTATGAAGGGCTGATAGGGCCTAGGAGAAGGAACGATGCCGCGTTCAGTAAAGAAGGGCCCGTTCGTCGACGGTCATCTCGCCGAGAAGATCGCCGCCGCCCAGGCTTCGCAGTCCAAGAAGATGATCAAGACGTGGTCGCGCCGGAGCACCATTACTCCGGATGCGGTCGGTCTCACGTTCATGGTGCACAACGGCCGCAAGTTCGTGCCGGTGTTCGTGACCGAGCAAATGGTCGGTCACAAGCTCGGCGAGTTCGCGCCGACGCGCACCTTCCACGGCCACGCGGGTGACAAGAAGGGCAAGGCGCCGGGCGCCACGCCCTCCAAGGCGCCGCCGCCGAAGAAGTGACGAGCGCGCGCGAGCGCGAACGTCGACGCGAAGAGGCCCCCCTGCGGGGCCTCTCGCGTTTTGTGATCCCGCTCACCTGAGCTCCCTTCGACGCTCCTGCCCGCGCCTTCTCCGCGCCCCGTCGTTCCGATAGGCTCTCGATGATGGCGGTCGGGTGGGCGGAGCTTCGCCGGCGTGCGCACGATCATCGGGCGCGCCGCGCTGCGAGAGTGTCACTCGCGATCGCGGGGGTGCTCGCGCCCGTCGCCTGTGGTTTCGACCTCTCCGGAGTCGGGGTGGCGGCTTCGGCCGACATGACGGACGCGTCGTCGATCGACGGCGCGGCCCCCGCCGACGACGCCGCCGCTCCGGTGTCGGACGCAGCGCAAGTCGATGCATGCGGGATTGCGTGCCTCACACAGGAAACGGTGAGCGATGAGCTCACCGACGAGACCTTGGTCGACCCGCTGGAGACCACGAACGTACGCGTGAGCGATGGCGGCGCGTCGCTCGAGCCTGCGCTCACGCTGGGCACCGGCGCCGATGGCGCGTGCGTCGTCAATCCAGCGACCGCGATCGATCTCACGATCGCTTCCTGCTCGGGCCGGGGCACCCCTGACGCGGCGCTCACGGTCCTCACCGCGGACGCGGCGGCGTCCAGTGTCTCGCTCTCCGTCACGATGGGAGCGAGCGGCTTCGCGACCGGGGACGAGATCGCGATCGTCGACATGCAGGGCGACCCCAACGTCGCTGGCAAGTACGAGCTCGCGCGCGTCGCGAGCGCCGGCGCGGGAGCCATCGTCCTCTCGTCGCCCCTCTCGGTCGCCCACCTCGCCGCGAATCACCCGACGATCATTCGCGTGCCGAACTACGCCTCGCTCGCCGTCGCTGCCGGCGGGACCATCGCACTGCCCAAGTGGGCGGGCACGGCGGGCGGGCTCCTCTTCGTGCGCGTTCAGGGGACCGCCGCCGTCAGTGGCCTCATCGAGGCGAGCGGCGCCGGATTTCGCGGCGCGCCCCGCCCGTCTTCGACGACCAAAGAAGATGGCCTGAACGGCGAAGGAACGGGAACCGGCTTCGGCGCCAATCGCGTGCGCACCCCGGCGGTCGGTGGAGGCGGCGGCGGTCGCGGCGACAACTGCGGCGGGAGCGGAGTCGGCGGAGGCGGTGGCGGACACGGCGCTGTGGGCGCGGCTGGGAGCGATCCCTCCTGCGCGGGGCTCGGCGGCGCGGTGTACGGCGGCGTCGACCGCGTGACGCTCGGGTCGGGTGGAGGCTCCGGCGGCAACGACAACAGCCTGAGCACGAACCCGATTGGTGGTGCGGGCGGCGCGGGCGGCGGTGCGCTCTATCTCGAAGCGCAGACGATCAACGTTGCGGGCCAGATCAACGCCAACGGATTTGCCGGGCAGGGAGACTCACCGCCATGTACGTCGACGTCGAACTCGACGTCGATGTGTTGGGACTTCTCCGGGCCGGGTGGCGGTGGTTCCGGCGGCGCCGTCTTCTTGCGGGCCGAGTCGTTGTCGGTGACGGGCGCCGTCCGAGCGCTCGGCGGCGCTGGAGGTGTAGGATACAACAACTTCGGTGGGGCTGGCGGTGCGGGCCGCGTCGTCACCGCGGCGGTCACGCGCACCGGCGCGACCACCCCGGCGGAGACGACTGCGCCCGTGTTCCCCGTATCCGGCGTGCTCCAGTCGAAAGACCTCCTCGCCGGGAAACCACCCGCGCTGGCCTTCGTGAACGTCTCGGTCGTCGTCACCAAGCGGCCCTCGACCGCAAAGGTGCGGTTGCTCGTGAGCTCCGACGCGCAGACTTGGCTTCCCGCGATGCCGCCCAGCGCGACCTCGCTCCTCGACGGCACGACCACGGTCGCGCTCGATCAGATCTTGGGAGCGAGCGCTAGCTTCTACTATCGAATCGTCGTCGACGGCGACGGGCTCGAAACGCCGATCGTGGATCGCGTCAGCGTCGTCTACGCGCACTGACGTTGTGGCGCGGCAGCGTCACCGCATCACGGCGCGAACGCCGCCTCGTAAGACGTCGATGAGAACTGGTCGTTGGCGTCGGCCGTCATGTCGGAGAGCCAGAGATCGTAGCCGCGCGAGTGCTCTTCGACGACGAGCTGGATCGGGCCGGCAGTCACCGGTGGCGTCAATCCGCCGAGGCGCGCGAGCGTGAGCTTCGGGTCGGCGAGCGCGACGATCATGCCGGGGCCGCTGTCGAGGCGAATCCATTGCACGAGGTGCACGCGCGTCCCGGTCACCGCGTGGAAGTCCACGCTGCCTCCCGCGATGCTCGCGGACCCGTGCTCGGCCGGCGCGGCGATGGGGTAGGGGTCGCCGAGCGGTACGGTGTAAGCCTGCCCGGCGGGCGCTTGACCGAGCAGCGTCGCACCCACCGAGTTGAATGGAGAGCCGGGCGCGAGCTGCGTCACCTGAAACCAGAGCGTCGCTCCGGCGATCGTGGGGAGACGCAAGGGGAGGGGCGAGCTCATGGTGCCGGTCGAGATCTCGAGCGCTCCCGCCGGCGGCGGGAGGACGAGTCGCGCGATGCCGCCCGGCGGATTGAACGAGCCCGTGCCCGACGAAGTGGCCGTGAACGTGCCATTTCCGAGCACGGGAACGGAAGCCGGCACGAGCGGCACGTTCACCGTCTGCCCTTGGGAGAGGTTCACGTTCGCGGTGGCGAAGTAATGCGAGCCGCCGTCGCTGCCGGAGAGGAGGAGCGCGACGGTCGCCGTCGTAGTGTTGCCGGTTCCCGCCATCCACGTCGGGTTGACGTCGAACGTACGCGGCCCCGGTCCATAGCCCGGATGGAGCGCGCGCGTCTCGGTGCCGTCTGCCGTGCGGACGACGACGTAGACCTTGCAGACGCCGCCCGTGCAGCTCGGCGTGTCCCACGAGATCGCGGTCGTCGCGGCGTGTGGAGTGACGGGCGCGGAGTCTGCCGCGTCACCCCAAACTTTGAGCTTGGTTGTCTGGACGCCGAGGTACACGTTGCCCGACGCGTTCGAGCTCGTGCCGGAGGGCGCGATGTAGAGATCGTAGGGAGACGTCACATTGGCCGCGGAGAACGCCCCCGAGCCGTCGGTCGTCAGATCCTGGGTCTTGCCCTGCGCGTCGCGCAGCTTGATCGCGCGCCCCGTGATCGGTGAGCGGTCGGCGCGTGAGATGACGACGCCCTGGATGCCGCCTGGGCCTGTCGTCGTGCCATCGAGCCCGCCCGTGCTGCCATCGCTCAGAAGGGACCCGCCCTCGGAGCCAATGCCACCGCCGTCTCCACCGTTGCCCGTGTTCGCGACGTCGAGATCGTTCGTCCCAGAGGAGGAGCACGCGGCACCGCTTGCGAGTGCGGTCATGACCCCGAGCAAGGCCGGCGAAAGCCCACGAGACGAAAGGAGCGACGAAATGCGCATGGCTGGAATGCTACCAGCGAGCGCTCGGCCGTCGGCCTCTCCTGACCGGCTCGCGTCCCTACCTCGGCTCCAGCCATGCGACATGGTGGCGCGTCCCCGATGAGCTCTGCGTGAGCGACCGGCGGGACGGGTTGCAGTTCACACTCCCCGCGAAACGGCGGAAAGCGCGCACCTTTACAGGACCAGGAGAAGCCGATACGCAATCAAGTCTCGGGGGCCATCTTGTCGGGCGATCGAGCGAGCGCGCTTCCGCGTCCGCTTGGGTCGAGTCCGATCCGATCTCTCCTCGTTCCGCGGGGTCTTCATGCGTCGTGCATTTTGGTTCGGAGCTTTGGTTTTCGCCCTCACCGGCATGCAATGCACTTCGTCTTCTGGCGAAGGCACCGGTGGCGACGACTCCTTCGATGCGGGGCTTCCGTCGTTCGACGCCGGCGGGACCTCCGAAGACGCCGGCGCGCCTGACACCGGCCCGGCCGACAAGACGCCGCCCACGTTCGCGGGCATCAAGTCGGCGACCGCGCTGAGCGAGACGCAGGTCGGTGTCACCTGGGAGCCGGCGACCGACGATCACACGGCGCAAGGCACGATCGCGTATCGCATCTACGTCGGCAGTGCGGCAGGCGGCGAAACGTTCACGGCACCCGTAGTCGTCGCCCCGGCGGGCGCGACGGGCGCGACGATCGCCGGACTCCACGCGTTTCAGAAGTACTTCTTCGTGGTGCGGGCCGTCGACAGCTCGGGCAACGAGGACGCGAACGTGGTCGAAGCGAGCGCGAGCACGCTCGACGTGACGGCGCCGACCTTCGGTGGTGCGAAGACGGTGACGGGAACCGACGCGCACGAGGTCAAGGTCACCTGGGACCCGGCGACCGACAACGGCAGCGCGGCGTCCGCCGTCCACTACGACGTCTTCGCGTCGTCTACGCAGGGCGGCGAGAATTTCTCGTCGGTGAGCGTGTCGACCGCGGCCGGCGCGACCTTCGCCACCGTGACGGGGCTGCCCGAGGCGGCGAAGGTGTTCGTGATCGTCCGTGCCGTCGACGAGAGCGGCAATCACGACAACAACATGCACGAAGTGTCGGGCATCACGCTCGACAAAACACCGCCGACCTTCAGTGGCCTCGCTTCGGCGACCACCGTGGGCACGACGATCAACCTCGCGTGGGCCGACGCCACCGACAACGTCGATACGGCGGCCGGTATCAAGTACGACATCTTCCAGTCGACGACGCCCGGTGGCGAGAATTTCGCGACGCCGACGTTCACCACCGACTTGGGCGCGACCAGCTTCGCCGTCACCAACCTGAGCGTCTCCACGAAGTACTACTTCGTCGTTCGCGCGCACGATTCGGCCAACAACGTCGACGTGAACACGATCGAGAAGAGCTCGACCACAGCCGCGTCGCCCGACGTGAAGCCGCCGACCTTCGCCGGCCTCGTGACCGCCGTCGCGACCACGGATCAGACGATCGACCTCTCGTGGGCCGCCGCGAGCGATGACTACGCGCAGCCGACCGAGATCGTCTACGACATCTTCCAATCGACCTCGCCCGGAGGTGAAGCGTTTGGCGCGCCCACCGCGACAACCGTTGCCGGCGCCACGAACTTCACGGTTTCCGGGCTCCTTCCGGTCACCAAGTACTACTTCGTCGTTCGCGCCCGCGATCTGGCCGGCAATCAGGACACGAACGCGATCGAGAAGAGCGCGACGACCCTCGCCGACACGATTCCGCCGACCTTCGCGGGGCTCGTGTCCGCGACGGCGCTCGGGCCCACTTCGATTCAGCTCTCGTGGGCGCCGGCATCCGACGACATCTCGTCCGCCGCCAACATCAAATATCGCGTCTTCCAGGCCGCGTCCGCGGGCGGCGAGGCGTATGGCAGCCCCACGATCAACGTCGCGGCCGGTCAGACCTCCGTCGTCGTGAACGGCCTTCAGCCGGCGACTCCGTACTACTTCGTCGTCCGCGCGGTCGACGAGGCCGGCAACTCCGACACGAACAAGCTCGAGAAGAACGTCTCCACCGATGCGGACGTCACCGCCCCCACCTTCGGTGGCGCGACCGGTCTCGTGTCACTCTCTGCAACGAGCGTCACGGTGTCGTGGAGCCCCGCGACGGACGACGTCACCCCGTCGTCTGGCATCGTCTATCTCCCGTTCTTGTCGACCACGCCCGGCGGCGAGGCCTTCGGCACGCCTCCGACGCCGACGGCGCCCAACGCGACCAGCTACACGTTCAACGGCCTCACGCCCAACACGACCTACTACGTGGTGGTCCGTGCGAAGGACGTGGCTGGCAACATCGACACCAACACCACCGAGGTTTCGGTCAAGAGTCAGCCGGATACGACCCCGCCGACCTTCGCGGGCGCGAGCAACGTGGGCTCGGCGACCGACCAGTCCCTCAAGGTGTCCTGGGCGGCCGCGACCGACAACTCGACGCCACAAGCGAACCTCACTTACCTCGTCTGCATGACGACGACCGCCGGTGGCTGCAACGGCGGGAGCTTCACGACGACGGTCACGATTCCCAACGGTGGCACGAACACCACGTTCACGGGGCTCACGCCGTCGACGACGTACTACTTCGTCGTCCGCGCCAAAGACGCTTACGGAAACACCGACACCAACAGCGTGCAGGTGTCGGGGGCGACGATCGCGGACCTCGTGGCCCCGACGTTCGCCGGGCTCGTGACGGCGGCGTCGAACTCCCCCACCAGCATCGACCTCTCATGGGCGGCCGGTACGGACGACCTCAATAGCCCCAGTCAGCTCGTCTACGACGTTTACCAGTCGGCGACTCTGGGGGGAGAGAACTACCTCGGCGCGACGTACACGACCGCCGCCGGAGCGACGAGCTACAAGGTGAACGGGCTCCTGCCGGGCGCCAAGTGGTACTTCGTCGTCCGTGCGCGCGACCAGAACGGGAATCACGACAGCAACGTCGTCGAGAAGACGGCCACCGTGCAGAACGACACGACGGCGCCGACCTTCGGCGGCGTGACGAGCGTCACCGCCACGGGGCTGACCTCGCTCCATGTCGCGTGGAACGCGGCCACCGACAACGTCACACCGCAGAACCAGATCGTCTACTACGTCTGCTGGAACACGTCGGCGACGGCGTGCACTTCGGCCTTCGCGACGAATGGGACCTCCGCGGCCGGAGCGACCAGCTTCGACATCGCAGGCTTGCTCGCCAACACGAACTACACGGTCGTCGTTCGCGCGCACGACACGTACAACAACACGGACACGAACGTCGTCGCCATCACGACCAAGACCAACGCCGACGTCACGGCCCCGACGTTCGCCGGCAACCCGCAGGTCATCGGCGCCACCGCCACGACGCTCACGCTCCAGTGGGCCCAGGCGACCGACAACTACTCGCCGCAGGCGACCCTTCAGTATCTGGTCTGCATGTCGACGAACCCCGCGACGTGCACGGGGGCGTTCGCGCCGACGGTCACCCTGACCAACCAGCTCTCGTACACCTTCAACAGCTTGGTCAACCTGCAGACGTACTACTTCGTCGTTCGCGCCAAGGACCAGGCCGGCAACGTCGACACCAACGTCAACCAGGTCTCCGCGCAGACGGTGTCCGACTCCACCGCCCCGACGTTCGCGGGGCTCTCCACCGCCACCGTGCAGAGCGACTCGACGATTCAGCTCGCGTGGTCGGCGGCGACCGACAACGTCAGCACGGCGGGGCAGATCGTCTACGACATCTATCAAGCCGCGAGCGCGGGGGGTGAGTCGTACGCCGCGCCCAGCTACACGAGCGCGCCGGGTGCCACCGGGTATCTCGTGACCGGCCTCACGCCGAACACGAACTACTACTTCGTCGTTCGTGCGCGTGACGTCGCCGGCAACCGCGACACCAACGTCGTCGAGAAGACGGCCAAGACCAACCTCGACCTCGTCGCGCCCACCTTCGCTGGTGTGACCGGTGTCAACGTCATCAGCGACTCGCAGCTCCAGGCGGTGTGGGCGGCAGCGACCGACGACACGACCGCGTCGGCGGCGATCAAGTATCAAGTCTGCTGGGCCATCGGGAACGGATGCACGACGTCCTTCTCCGCGATGGCCACCACGGCGGCCGGGGCGACCTCGTACACCACGGCGGTTCGCACACTCGTCCCGAACACGACGTACACGTTCGTCGTCCGCGCGGTCGATGCGTACAACAACGTCGACGGCAACACCGCGACGGCGTCGGCCACGACGCTCGTCGACAACATTCCGCCCACGTTCGCGGGCGCGAGCTCGGTGAGCGGGCTCACGTACAAGACCGCCACGGTCAACTGGGCAGCCGCGACCGACGACTACACGGTCGCCGCGAACATGCAGTACGCGATCTGCGTCACGACGACGAACGGCGGCTGCAACGACGCGTCGTTCTCGGCCACGGCGACGGTGACGAACCAGACGTCGTACTCGTTCCCCGCGCTCCTTCCGAACACGACGTACTACTTCGTGGTGCGCGCCAAGGACCAGGCGGGCAACTTCAACACGACGAATCAGAACGTCCAGGTGACGGCCACGACGCCGCAAGAGGCGAACGCGCCGGTGTTCGCCGGGTTGGCGAGCGCCGGAAGTCCCACGTCGAGCTCAATCGCGCTCTCGTGGGCTGCCGCGACCGACGACTACAGCTCCGCCGTGCAGATCACGTACAACGTGTACGTCGCGACCAGCCCGGGCGGGCAGAACTATCTCGCGCCCAACGCCACGGTGGCCGGCGTCGCCGGCACGAACAACTACACCTTCACCGGTCTCTCGCCCGGCACGGCGTACTACTTCGTCGTCCGCGCGAAGGATCTCGCGGGCAACACCGATACGAACACGGTCGAGAAGTCGGCGACGACGCTCCCGACCGCGCCGACGTTCTCGCCCCAGCCGACTGCTTCGTCGATCACGACCAGCAGCTTCTTCCTGTCGTGGGGAGCGTCGTCGACGCCGGCGAGCACGATCAGCTACGAGTATTGCGTCACGACCGTCAACGGCGCGTGCAACAACTTCGCCGCTGGCACCGGCACGTCCACCGGCACCACGGCGTCGGCGTCCGTCACGGGGCGTGCGGCCTACACGACCTACTACTTCGTCGTGCGTGCCTCCAACACGGGCGGCTCTACGTACTCGAGCCAGGGGAGCGTGCTCACGAACCCGACCCCACCGACGATGTCGTCGATCTTCTGTAACTCCGCGCACGTCGTCTCGGGTACGGCCGACTTCTACTACCCGTACAACGCCTATCCGCACTACGCGAACATCATGTGGTCAGCTGCCACGCCTGGCTCGTTGCCGCTCGCGTCCGCCCCCGCTTACGACGTTTGCTACAGCACGAGCTCGTGCTCGTGTGGCAACGGGGTGGGTTGCGGCAGCTTCTCGGTCACTCAGACGGCAACCGGAAACGTGAACGGAGCCTACCTGAGCTGGTACATGGGAACCGCCGCTCCACTCACGGCGAACACCACCTACTACTTCAGGATGCGAGCCAGGGATCAGATTGGCACCACGTCCAACATCGTGTCGGTCGCGTGCACCACGCCAATCTCCGCCACGGACAACGTGAATCCCTGGTGGACGACGAACTGCAACGGATGCCACACCGGAACGACGTACCCCGGCCCCTGGTCGGGCGCGTACTTCGTCTCGAGCAACAGCTCCGCTTATTGCGCCGGCGGCTACGTTTACATCGACAAGACGTCCTTCAGCTTGGGCGGCAGTTACATCTACACGAAGACCCACTCCACCCCGCCGCCGTGCGGCGTGCTCATGCCGCAAGGCGCAGTGACGCCGATCGACACGAGCCTCATGAACACCTGGATTCGTCAGGGTGCGCGTAACAACTGACGCCGCTTAGGAACCCCATGCGCCAATCCTCCATTCGAAACGTCGGGCTTCTCTCTTTCGTTGCCGTCGCTGCGGCGTGCAGCAGCAGCTCTGACAATGCCGCGACCGGACCTACGGTCACGTGCGGCGCGGGAACGCACCTCGATGGCGCCACCTGCGTCGTCGACGGCGACGGCGGCACGGTCGGTGGCGGTGACGGGGGGGGAACTACCGTCGACGGCGCCACCGTCGACGGCGCCTCCCTGACCGCGCCGAAGTTCTCGGGCGTGACGTCCGTGGCGCCGGCCGCGACCACGAGCTTGCAGATTACATGGAACGCGGCCGAGGACGCCGTGAGCCCGGCCGCCAAGATCGCCTACAACGTCTACGTTGCGACGTCGGCCGGCGCGCAGAATTTCTCGGCGCCGACAGCGGTGACACCGCCCGGAGCGACCTCGATCCTCCTCAACACGGTCACCGCCGACACGACGTACTACGTCGTGGTGCGCGCGGTGAACGAGGCCAAGCTCGAGGACAAGAACACCGCCGAGCAGAGCGCGAAGACACAAAAGGACACGACGGCCCCGACCTTCGCGGGGGCGACCGCGGCCGAGACTTCCGCCGGGAGCTCCATCAAAATCTCGTGGGCCGCGGCCACCGACGATCTGACGCCGGCGCCGGGCATGACTTACCTCGTGTACCTCGCGACCACGGCCGGCGGTGAGGACCTCAGCGGGCCGAGTTACGTGAGCGACGTCGGCGCGACGAGCCTCGTCATCAAGGCGTTGCCCAAACCGGACACGACCTACTACGCGGTCGTGCGCGCACGCGACGCGGCGGGCAACCTCGACGCGAACAAGGTGGAGGTCTCGGCCAAGACCGGGACGGACACTGCGGCTCCCGTCTTCGCTGGGTGCACCTCGGCCACGGTCAAGGACGCGAGCTCGATCACCGTGACGTGGAACCCAGCGTCGGACGACACCACGCCGGGGGACAAGATCGTCTATGACGTGTTCGCGTCGAAGGCGCCCGGGGGCCAAGACTTCACGACGCCCACGCACACGTTCACGTCAGGAACGCTCGGTGTCGTCGATGGTCTGTCGCCCGCGACCACTTACTATCTCGTGTGCCGTGCTCGCGACGTCAGTGGCAACACCGACTCCAACAAATCGGAGCGCACGGCCACGACGCTCGCCGACAGCTCGCCGCCGACCTTTGGCGGTGCCACGGCCGTCAACAACATCACGGCTACGTCCGTCGACATCCAATGGGCGGCCGCGACCGACGATCAGACGGCGCAGGGCGACATCATCTACGACGTCTACCAAGCGTCGTCCGCGGGCGGAGAGTCCTTCACGGTGCCGACCACGAGCTCGCTCGCTGGCGCGACGTCGGTGACGGTCTCGAACCTCGATCCGGCGACCACGTACTACTGGGTCGTGCGCGCGCGCGACCGCGCTGGCAATCACGACACGAACACCACCGAGAAGACCGCGATCACCGCCGTGAGCTTCTCGTCGAACGTGATGCCGATCCTGCTGCAGCACTGCGCCGTCAGCGGGTGCCACGTGCCGGGCAACCCGCCGTACGGCCTCGTGCTCGTCCCCGCGACGACGGCTTACGGCAACCTCTACAACGTGGCCTCCGGCGAGGTTCCGGCCTTGAAGCGCGTGAACCCGACTTCGTCCACGAACAGCTACATCTACCAAAAGATCCAGGGGACCGCCGCGGTGGGCGGCACGATGCCGCTCGCGGCCGGTGACGCGCTCACGCCCGAGGAAAAGCTGGTCATCAAGAGCTGGATCGATCAAGGCGCGACCCAGAACTGACCCCTCGGTTCACGCGGGTATCAGCCCGCGCGAAAGCTTGCTGACACCCCCCCTCGCCGATACGCTGCCAGCCAAATGTCCAAGCGCCTCGCTGCCCGGATCGCCATGATCCTCGGTCCCGTCGCCATCGCGCAGGGCTGCTCGCTCATCAACTCGTACGACGACATCAAGCCGTTCGTCGACGGCGGCACCTCCGGCGAGCCGGACGTCGTGCAACCGGGCACGGACTCCGGCGGCGGCACCGACTCGGGCGGTCAATCGGACGTCGGTCCAGTCGATGACGGCGGTGGTACCGACGTGGTGGTCCCGGTCGAGGCGGGGCCTACGGGCATCATCGTCGTCGGCGGTCGCGCCGACGTCCCGAAAGACGCCGGGCCAGACGCCGACGGCGGTACCAAGCTCGGTTACGTCCTCTCCACGTTGGACCCCGTGACGGGCAGGGAGCTCTCGCGCGAGCAGATGGCGCTCGTCGCTGCGGTGTTCGATCAGCATGGCGCCGGCGCCGATGGCGTGGGCGAGGTTTGGTACCTCTTCGAGTTCCCCAACGCCGAGACCGTGCTCGGCAGCACGGCGCCCGCAGGTCCCACCACCTACGCCGGCGCGCCCATGCGCATCCACGTCCGCACGCTCGACAGCCGCAACGGCAAATGGACCGAGCTCACCAAGGTCGACGTTCCGCCGCCGGTCAACGGTGACGTGATCGGCGTCCTCAAAGACCAGCTCGTCTACGTCGCGCACTCCACCGACGCCGGCACCCAAGAGCAGCTCGTCGTTCTCGATACCACGACGCCTGCAGCGCTCGTATCCGACGGCGGCAAAGACTTCCGCACCCCCCTGCCGTTCAATCCCGCTGCCCTCATCGCCATCCCCAAGCAGAATCAACAGGGCGGAGTCGCCAACGTCTTCGTTTTTCCGTCTGCCGCGTGCACCGGAACCTGCCCCACGCAGGGCGCCTCCATTCCCGTGAGCGCCGCGGGGCCGACTTCGATTCCGGCGCTCACCGACGTTGCCAGCACCGACACTGGAACGGCGACACCCTCGGCCGCGCTGTTCAAGAACGGTGGCAGCCCAGTGGCGGCGGTCGTGATGCCGCCTGCCGACGCCGGTCCGGCGGCGGTGGCGGCCTCCGCGCCCGGCTCGGTGGTCACCTTCGTGAGCGGCTCGCCGACCTCGGTGGGCACGTTCAACATCCCGAACATGAGCGCTGCGGTTCGCTTGGGTCGCGGGATGGTCGCGGAGTGCGCGAAGACGTTATTCGTTCCGCGTTCGTCGGCGGTTCCGCAGCTCTTCGGCGTGCCAGTGGAGAACGGCGGCAAGGTGCTCACGCCAGTCGCGCTCACCAGCCTCGCGCACTCGGCCGTGTACGAGCCGTACTCGGGGAAGGTCGTCGCGGCGGTCCAGTTCGGGGGTGACTACGGCTTCGTGCCGTTCGCGCTCACCGTGCCGGCTGGCACGCCCACGCTCGCGCCCGCTCCGTTCCCGTCCGGGAATGTGCCGGCGGATCTCCGACCGCACGTCATCGCGACGCGCAACGTCGATCAGCCCTGCAAATAAGGCGCTAGCAACGCACCGTCGTGCCGCGACCGTGCGCAACGGCGGTCATAGCGGTGCTCAGTTGAGTTGAGCTCACGATTCGTGCCGCCCGGGTCGGTTTCAAATTGGCGCAACTGGGTTGCGCCGTAGTCGAGCGATCACAGGTTGGTGTCGAACGAGCGACCGCCGACCTGATTGTTCGGCTTGGCACCCGTCGGCGCCGTCGTCGTGGTGGGCTTCGTGTCGGGTTTCGTGTCGGGTTTCGTGTCGCCCGACGGCTTGTTGCGTCGGCCCGAGCGCGTGTGATCGCTCGTCGGCGCCGTGTTGGCGGCCGTCTCGGTGACGGGGGCGCTCGCGTCGACGGCCGGCGGCGGAGTCGTGACCGCCGCGCTGACGGGCGTGGTCGGCGGTGCGGCGCTGGTGGCCGCAGTGGTCGGCGGCTGCGTCGTGGGATCGGACGTCGCCACCGTCGCGCTCGGCGTCGTGGTGCCCACGCTGGCGTTCGCCTTGGGGCGAAGCGCAAAGAAGCCGCCCGCGCCGACGAGCACGAGCGCCGCCGCGGCCGCGACGAAGATGCCGGCCTTCGACGAGCCCGGCTGGGGCTTCATGGTCGAGGTGGCGAGCGGGTTCGCGGTGCCGCCGAGCTGGTCGGGCAGGGCGGGCGTCTGCGTCGACGCGTTGACCGGGATGTTGGGCTGGGACGGTGTCGCCGAAGGCGCGTACTCGGGCACCGACGCCATGGGCGCGCGCGCCGCCATCGAGGTCTGCACGCCCTGGCCCGCGAGCCAGCCGGCGAGCGCCTGCATGAACTCGTCGGCCGACTGGAAGCGATCCTTCGCCTCGCGCGCCATGCCTTTTTTCACGAGGTTCGCGAACGCAGGATCGAGATCGGGCACGATCGTCTCGGGCCCCGGTACGGGCTCGAGCACGATCTTGAACATGAGCTCGTTGAAGGTATCGGCCAAGAACGGAACCTGGCCCGTCACGCACTCGAACATGACGACGCCGGCCGAGTAGAGGTCGGAGCGGTGGTCGATGTCTTTGGAGCCCTTGGCTTGCTCGGGCGACATGTAATAGGGCGTGCCGATGACCGCGCCGGTGCGCGTCATGCTCATCGCCGAGTCGCCGGACAGCTGGTTGAACTTCGAAACGCCGAAGTCGACCAGCTTCACGAAGTCGCCGCCGTTCTTCGTCTTGGTGATGAAGACGTTGTCGGGCTTGAGATCGCGGTGAATGATCCCCGCGCGGTGGGCCGCGCCGAGGCCCTCGAGCATCTGCATCATGAGCTGCGCGAGCTGCACCGGCGGGATGCGCCCGAGCCGCGTGACGCGCCCCGACATGCTCTCGCCGTCGAGGTACTCCATGACCATGTAGCGCGCGCCGCTCGGCAAGTCGCCGAGGTCGAACACCTCACAGATGTGCTCCGATCCGATGCGACCGGCGGCCTGCGCCTCGCGCTCGAAGCGGTCGACCGCGGCTTGGTTGGTCGCGATGTTCGCGTGCAGCACCTTGATCGCGACGCGGTTGTGGACGCGGATGTTCTCGCCCTCGTAGACGGCACCCATGCCGCCCTCGCCGAGCAAGCGAACGATTCGGTACTTCTTGTCGATCAGCTCGCCAATCGTCACATCCACGGCAAACCCCCAGAGAGCATGAGGCCGCCTCCCTTGGCGGAGGCCGTCGGAACGAGGACCCAAGGTTCTTTGCGCGGCGCGCGGCGCCCTTCGACCGGCGCGGCGCCGGGAACGATCTCGCGCTCGACCGTCGGCCGCGTCACGAAGAAGTAGGCGGTGACGCCCGCAGCGACGACGGTGCCGCCGAGTAGCACGTCGGTGACGAGGTTCAGCGTCTGTCCGGACTTCTTGAGATCGTCGGCCTTGGCGGGATCACGTCCGTCGTTCGCGGCCTGGAAGTCGCTGTGCTTCGATGTCGCCATCACGCCGGTGACGGCGGTTCCGAGGGCGAGCGCGCCCGTCGCCGCCGCGCCGATCCACACCGCGGTGGGGACGGGGCGCTCGGTGGTCTTGATGCTCTTCGGGCCGTTGTCCGTCGGCTGCACGGTTGCGACGGCCGCGGCTTTGAACTCGAACGTGTGCTCGGGGAGCTCGCGCGCCGAGCCCGTGTCGAAGTCCCAGACCACGTCGGGATAGCCGGACAGCTTGGCGGTGATCTGGTGCGTGCCCTGGTGAATGCCCAGCTTCAAGGTCTCGCCCACGGGGCCGTAGGCGTTCTGCACCTTCTCGCCCTTGAAGTTCGTGCGCACGTCGAAGAGGGTGGCGCCCGCCGGAGCGCTCTTGACCGTGATCCACACGACGCCGGCCTTGAGCGTCTGGAGATCGCGACTGACCTCCTGCACCGCGGCCGCGTCGATCTGATCTTTGCCCTCCGAGAGGTACTTTTCGTACGCCTCGATGGCCTCCTGATCACGCTCGAGCCTCATCGCGCAGAGGCCGAGGTTTCGGAGGATCTTGTACGACGGAGAGGCGGCATACGCGGTCTTGAACTCGCGATAGGCCTCCTCGATGCGTGCGCCCGCCGGGTCTTGCAGGAGATTGACGCCAGCCGTGAAGTGCTCGCGCGCCTCCTGCGAGATGGGTACGTCCGCGCGCGCGTCGCGGGTCGACGCGAAGGTGAGCGTGAGGAGCGCAGCGAGCGCGACCGAACGCGAGGACACGGGCGAACGGCGACCGACGAAGGCGGACCGAAAAATGCGCATAATCCGACCCTGGAGACTATCACAAGGCCCCTCTTGAGAACCTCTTTCGGGCAGCCCCGACTGCACGAGCCGCGGGCCAAAGGCGCGCCCCCGCGGCGCTATCGGTCGATGTGGGCGAGGTGCCGCGCCAGTCGCTCGTAGAGGAGGGCGGCCAGGCGAGGGTCGCCGGCGCAGAGCTCGCGGAAGTCGTCGGCCCGGATGCGCAGCGCACGGACGGGGCTCGCGGCGTCGAAGGTCCGCGGTCGCCGCGCGTCGACCAGCGACTCCGGATAGAGAACGGCGCCGGCCCCGAGCGCGATTCCATCCGACCTCGAGACCTCACCGTCGAGCACGATGTAGGCAACCCGGTCGCGGGTGACCACGCGAGGGATCTTGCCGCCCTCGATTTCGACTTCGACGGCAGCGGCAAGCAGTCTGAGCGCCTGCGCCCTCGGCAGATCGGCGAGGAGGGGGCAGGCCAGGGCAACGTCGAGGTCTCGCGATGCCGATGCCTGCGCTTTCCGTGGCACCCGCGACTCTCGGACGTCGACCACGATCGCCGTCGCGTTGTCGCGACCGCCTCGCGCGAGCGCCGTGGCGACGAGATCGCGCGCTGCGGCGTCCGCCGCGCCGCCGCGCCGCGCCATCGCCGCCTCGTCCATGATCATTTGATGAACGCCGTCGGTGCATAGGATCAAGCGGTCGCCGCTCGCGATCTCGAACGTGACGAAGTCACAGACGATGGCGCCGCCCACACCCACCGCGTTGAGGAGGCGGTTCGGAACGGCCGTCCGAGTCGGAGGGGGCAACGAGCCTTTGAGGTTGATGACGGCGCGGACGTCGTGATCGTTCGTGAGCTGCACGATCACCTCGGGGCGCACGAGGTATACGCGCGCGTCGCCGGCGTGGAGCACGAAGGCGCGGTCGCCCGCGAAGAGCACGACGTCGAGCGTCGCGCCCATGCCTTTGAGCTCGGGGCGCGCCTCGGTCTCGCGCACGACGAGGGCGTGCGCTTCCTCGGCCGCGGCGCGCATCGTCGCGAAGATCTGTCTCCGGCCCTCCAGGCTCGGCGATGCCGCGTAGGCGCGAACCACGTTCGTCGACGCCGCAGAGAGCGCCTCGCTCACCGTGCGCACGGCGAGCTTCGCCGCGACGTCCCCCGCGGCTTGCCCGCCCATCCCGTCGGCGAGCACGAAGACGCCCATGTCGGCGTCGGCGTGCCACGCGTCCTGATTCTGCTTGCGGACGTGACCCAAGTGAGAGTCGGCACCACACTCGACGCGGAAGTCGAAGCGGTGGGCGAGGCGACCGAACATTCGCTGGAATCGTACACGAGAACCCGGCTGGGCCAGGTCGGTGTAAGGTGAGCAACCGATGGTCGCGCTGTTTCGCTCTCGCCCCGCCTCGCTCGGGCTCCTCCTCAGCATCTCACTCGGGACGTTCCTTTACGAAGGCTGTTCGTCCGACGACGCGAGCGCTCCGATCGACGCTGGCGCCGGCGACACGGGCGCCACGCCCGACGGCTCCCAGCCCGCGACCGACAGCGGCGGCGCGAGCGACGTGACGACCCCCAAAGACGTCCAGACCGTGGATGTCGCGCCGACCGACGCGAGCATCGTGGACGCGAACGACGCCGGGGCCGATGCCGCAGACGCGGCGTTCGATTGCGCCGCGTCCGATGCGGGTGACGGTCTCTTCAAGGACCTTCGCTGCACGGGCCTCTACTCCGACTGGAGCACCAAGACGATCGCATCCGGCGTGCGCGCCTACGATCCGGCGTACGCGCTCTGGAGCGACGGCGCCGTCAAGCTCCGCTTCATCTACATCCCGTCGGGACAGAAGATCGACAACACCGACGTCGACGAGTGGGTGTTTCCGGTCGGCACGAAGGCGTGGAAGGAGTTCCGCCTCGGCACCCAGCGCATCGAGACGCGCTTCTTCGAGAAGACGGGCGCTTCGACGTGGGTCTTCACGACGTATCGCTGGAGCGCGGACGAGCAGTCGGCGAAGCGCCTCGACACGGGCGAGATCAACGTCAACGACGCCGGCGACGCAGGCTACGACGTTCCGGCGACCGGCCAGTGCATGCTCTGTCACCAGGGGCGCAAGGAGCCCGTGCTCGGCTTCGACGCGGTGAGCCTCGGGGCGTCCGGCGTCACTGGGACGACCCTCGCCTCGCTCGCCGGTGAGAGCTTGTTCACCAACACCGCGATGCCGACGTCGATCGAGATCCCCAACGACTCGACCAACATCGCGCGGCAGCCGTTCGGGTGGCTGCACGCCAATTGCGGCACCGCGTGCCACAACCGGAACCCCGCAGCGCTCGCCAACGGGACCGGGCTTTGGCTGCGCGTGAACGCGGCCGACATCGTGGCCGACGCCGGTGCTTTGCGCGTGAAGGATCTCGACGGCTACAAGACGGCCGTGAACGTCACGCCCAACAACGGGAAGTTCGCGAGCGACGGTTACAAGCGCATCTTGCCGGGGAACGCCGACAAGAGCCTGATTCCGCTCCTCGATGGGACCCGCAACGATCCGCTCATCCCGCAGATGCCGCCGCTCGCATCGCACATCCCGCCGACGACCGACGTGACCGCGCTTCGCAACTGGATCACGGCGATGAACCCCGACGGCGGGTGACGCAGCGCCCGGCGCGGGTCGCGCTCAGGCCGGCTTCGGGTTCATGCCGCGCAAGACTGCGGTGAGGCCCACGGCCGTCGACAAGAGACCGAGCGGACCGAAGCCCACGATGCGCGCCAACGCGGCGACCTTGGCGGCGTGGAGCCCAAGCTCGCGCGCCTCCGGGACGAGGGCGGCGTTGGCTGCCCAGTGCGCCTCGAGGCCGAGCCACGTGCGCACTTGCACGGCGAATGCGATCCACACGAGGACCGCGGCGAGGACGAGGATCGCTCCGCCGATGACGAGCCCCCACGAGGTCTCGGGCGCACCGCGCCGCTCCACGACGGGTGCACTCTGCACGGGTTGGTACCCGATGCGGGGCATCTCGACCGGGACGCGCGCCATTGCCGCGGGCGGCGCGTACGCCACGGGGGCGTGGACGGCGTAGGGCGGGAGGGGGACCGCGTGGGGCTGCATGGTCATCGCCCCTTCTTACGGACCGAACCGCCCGCGCCTTCCTCGGTTAAGGCGATGCTTAGTGGATGTGAGCCTACGATTCGTACCGCCCGATCGGGCGAGCGGCACGAAGCTCCGGCTATCGCCATTCGTCTGATTTCGCCGGTGGTTCGTTCAAGATCGGCGCAACCAAGTTGCGCCGTAGAGCCCGCGCGCCCGTTCAGAGATTCCGCGTCATCTCGATCATCGTGGGGCGAAATCCGAGGCCTTCGAAGAGGGCCTGGGCGGCCACGTTGGACACCGCCGTCGAGAGGACCACGCGCTTCGCGCCGCGTTCTCGCAGCTTCTGGCACACCGCGTCGACCAAGAGACGTCCGGCGCCTCTCCGGCGGCCCTCGGGCGCCACCAACACGTCGTGGAGCTTGCCGTGCGCGTCGATCAGATCGTTCCAGTTCCGGCCTTCGTACCGCCCGTACGCGTACCCGAGGATCACGCCGTCGATTTCGGCCACCAGCACGACCGCGTCGGGGTTCGTCGACTCCTTGCCGAGCCACTTGCCGTAGCCGTCCTCCACACCGTCGCCGGGGAGAAATCGCGCGGGATCGAGCTCGTGATGAAACCGAACCAGCGCGCCTGCCAGCTCACCGAGCTGTGGGGCGTCTGCGGTCGTCGCGGGCCTGAGCTCCACCAGCGCCTCTCCGTTCATGTGGCCGGTCTATACCGCGTTCGCGCCCTGACGCCGACCGTCAGCGCCTCATCACGGATCGCGCACGCGGCACACTGTGGCAGCAACGCGTCCTGCGAATCCACGGTCATCCTCGCGCAGGTGCGTCGGGTACATACGTTGCTTCTGCAGCGACGCCATGTCGCTTCGCCTCGCTTCGGCTGTGGTCTCTCTCTCGTTGGCTGCGCTGCTCGGTGCCCCTGGGTGCAGCGACGCTGCCAGCGGATCGGCATCGCCCCCTTCGACAGTGGATTCTGACGGCGGAGCGAGCGACGCGCGCGATCTCGCCGACCCCGATGACGCGTCGGCCACGAGCGGCGCATTCGTGCCCACGCCGCATCCGCCCTATCCGGTGATTCCCAACCAGGGCGGGCCCATCGTGGCGCACCCGGAGATCGTGACGATCACGTGGACCGGCGATCCGATCGCTCCCGAGCTCGAAGCGTTCGACGCCTGGATGGTGACGAGCTCGTTCTGGTCGTCGCTCATGGCGGAGTGGGGGGTCGGGAGCGGAAGCCACGTGGGCGCGTATCGTGTTCCGACCTCCGCGCCCGCCACCCTCGCGGAGGACGACGTGGCGCAGCTCATCGAAGCCGCGATCCTGGCCGGCAAGGTCCCGTCGCCATCGCCATCGCGGATCTACACGGTGTATCCACCGGCGGGCACGGTGGTCATGAACGGCGGCGTCGCGGGCTGCGCCGGCTTCCAGGCTTACCACTCGTCGTTTCGGACGTCGGCGGGAAGCGACGCCGGAGACGCGCTGGCGATCTACGCCATCACTCCGCGATGCAGCCAGACGCAAGGCATGAGCGCGAAGGACTTCACCACGTGGGGGATGAGTCACGAGGTCATGGAGGCGTCGACGGATCCCGATTATCGACACTCGACGTTCGTGATCGACGCGCAGACGTCGGAGACGCCGGAGACGGGCGAAAACGCAGATCTCTGTACCGGTCACCCGATGCACGTCGACGGGTTCACCGTGACGCGCAACTGGTCGAACGTCGCTGCCGCGAAGGGCGAGAACCCGTGCGCACCGGCGCCGCCCGGACCGAGCTTCGGGGTCTTCGCCGATGCATCCATCGTCCAGGTCGGGGCCGGGGTGCCCGTCGACGTTCCCTTGCACGTGTGGTCCGACGCGCCGATGCCGCCGCTGCGATTGTCGGCGTTTCCGCTCGACCCGACCATGACCGCATCACTTTCGTCGGGTACTGGGCAGAACGGCGACACGGTCACGCTGACGTTGCGCGCCAAGACGACGCCGTCGAACGCGCCTGGCATGAACCTCGTTTACGTCTATGCGGTCGACCAAGGCGGCTACAACACGCGGCGCGCGCTTCTCGTCCGACCCAAGTGATCGAACCGATGGCTCATGCCCCCGTCGGCGCGTAGCTCTTCTCGCCAGCGGTGATCCGCGTCGCGATGCGATTCTCTTTCGCCGGGATGGGGCACGTCGCAAGATCGTTGAACGCGCACCCGGGCAACATGGCCCGGTTGAAGTCGACCACGACCTGACCGCTCGCGTCGGGGAGCGGCGCATACACGAAGCGACCGAGCCCGTAGCTCTCGTGGCCGCTCGTACCGTCGCGGAAGAGGACGTAGAGTCGCTTCCGTTCCGCGTCCTCGTAGAGCGCGCGGAGCGTGAATCGCTCGGCGCCGAGCGTCACCTCGAGGTGGCCCGGCGACACCATCTCGTCGGCGATCCCGGAGCCGAAGTCCACGAGCTCACGTCGCTCGGGCTCGGCGACGAAGCGCGCGGTCACGCGATAGGCGACGTCGACCGGAAAGCGATCGATGCGCCCGAGGCCCACGCGCGCTGGCGCTTCCGGATCGCGCACCCGGATCGCCATGGCGTCGCCACGCTCCATGACGTCGAGCCTCATCGCGCCGATCTGGAGTCGATCGGGGGACGGGCTCGCGTCGGTGCGGAGTCGCAGCGCTCCCTCGACTGGCGCGCCCGCAAGCGTGGCCACGCCTGGCTCCAGCGTAGCGACGATGCCGGCGTCATCGCGTGCGATGCGTCCGACGAGCGCTGGCCCGACCGGAAGCCGCACGTCACAGCTCGCGTCGGCTCCGACGGTCAGCGACATCCCCGGCTCGAGGAACGCCTTGGCGACGAGGGCGAGCCAGCCGTCCGGTGAGCGAAGTCGATCCGTCCGCGCGCGGTGCCAGGCCTCGGTCTCCTCCTCGAAGGACGTCATGCCCCGAGAGCATAGGGAAAGGATTCCAGGCGGCGAGCGCGAACGTGCGTCGGTGGCGCGTTCAAGCGCGCAACGCCTCGCGGCTCCTCAGAACGCGCCGCTCTCGGCAAGGAGCTTGCGGACGTCGATGTCTTCGGGCTGATCAGGGCCGTAGTCGGGCCCGGTGGTGCCGACCGGGCTCCGGTCGATCACGTTGCGGTTGCGCCGCTCGTCGTCGTAGCGGGCGAGGTGCTCGGCGTCGCGGGTCGGGCAAGTCGCGGCTTCGGCGGTCGCGCCCACCGCGCCCCAGCGCATCTCCACGCAGTGGTACGGGTCGAAGGACAGGTCGTAGATGCGCGCCTGAACGTCGGCGAGCGTGAGGCGAACCTCCGCGCCTGCGCCGTTCGTGTAGCGAGTGACGCACGCGGGTGAGCTCGCTCGCTTCTGCCACGCTTTGCCGAGGGCGCGCGCGACGGCAGGCTTCGCGCTCGGTGACGCGGCGGCGAGCGCTTTCAGCACGAGCGCTCGTGCGTTGCGGAAGCTCCCGCGAAGTCGCGCGTCGCGGCCGGGGGTCGAGAACGCCTCCCAGTCGCCCGTCGCTCCGTAGATGTTCGGCGGGATGGGCCCGAGCGGACCTTCGGAGAGCGCGTGCGCCGCGTCGACCGCCGTCGCCCGTGCGCCGAGGTCGAGGCAGAGTTGATCGAGGAGCGCGCCGAGCTTCTCTTCCGGCGGGCTGGGCGTGCCGCCGAGCGACACGCGGATCCAATCGAAGTAGCCCGTCCCGTGACCGTACTGATTGTCGCCGTAGTCGGAGAGCTCTGCGTTCGTGAGGCTCACGAGGGTGCCGGCCTCCACTCGGGTCGGTCGGAAGTTGCGGAAGCCGCCGCCCTGCGCGCGACCGCCGAGCGCGTACGCGCCCTCGGTGAAGCGCCCGAACGTGAGCGAGTTGTCGGGGTGTCCATCGAAGGTCCAGATCGTTCCGTCCGCATCGACCCGGTACACGACGAGGACGTGACCGTTGGGATCGTAGTAGACGGTGCCCGGGCGCAGCGACGCGCGGCTCGGCTTGATCGGATAGGTGTCGCTGTCCTCGACTTCGGGCGCCATGCGGAAGAACCCGCTGTGGACGCTCGCCGACACCTTGGACATGAAGCGCTGCATCGTCTTCGAGCCCGCCGCGGTCGACCACGCGATGGGGTGATTGCCGCTCGTGTAACGGAGGTCTTCGCCTTCGGGCGGCGGCTGGCCGGGGATGTCGTGATCGCTGGCCACGGCGCTCACGAACTTGAACGCGCGTCGCGTCTTCGTGGCGAAGTAGGCGCGGAGCTCCATGGGTACGTCCGCGCAGTCGGCGAACAGATCGAGCTTCGCGTCCGTGGGCGCGCGGTACGGATTGATCGCCGGGTCGTCGACGCAAGCATTCAGCGTGGTGCACTTGCCCGCGGCGCGCGCCTCGCCGATCCGCGCGATGAACGCGCCGTACTCGGCCTCGGCCTGGGCGTCCCACGCTCCGCCGCCGACCTGAAGCGCCGCCGCGTCGTCGTCACCTTCGTCTCCGGAGTCACCACTGGCCGAGCAGGCGAGCACGGGGAGGAGAGCGGCGAGGAGGGCGGCGCGGCGGAGCATAATGTCCCGGGTGAGCAAAGGTCGTACCTGCGCTTCTCCCGTGGTTTATCGGGCAAATGCGGGGCTCGTTGCGCGCCCGGGTGTCTCTCGGATCTGACACCGGCCGAAGCGTGACCGCTGCACGAGGTGTTCAGGGCGAGACGCCCGAAGCGCGCGCGAGCGACCCGGCGACGCGCGCGACGACCGGGTCCATCTCCGCCTTGAGCGATGCTGCGTACTCGAGCTCGACCGCCATGACGACGTCGCCGGCAACCACCGTTCGTTTGTAAAATACACGCGATCCGCCGTCGGTCGGGGCGGTGCCCGAGACGACGTAGCCGTCTCTTTGTTTCGACTTGTAGGTGACGCCGCGCTGGGTCGCGTCACGCTTCCAAGCTTCGTCGAGCGGCTCGACGCCGTACATTCCCCACGCACGCAGCTCGAGCGCGTCGCCGAACGTGAATGTCCGTCCGTCTCCGTTGGTCGGCGGCTCCTCGGCGTGGAGGAACGTCGGGACGTCGACACCGAAGCCGAAGCGCGGGTTGACGTATCGGTCGTAGGCGATCGGCGAGGGCAGCGAGGCCTTCGCCGCATCGCTGCGCGAGGGCCCGACGACGCTCGAGGTCGCGCTCGCGGTGGCGACCGGTGGCGCCGTCACGGATGCGCTGGCGTCGGCGACGGCGGGGCTGGGCTTTCGGTCGCAAGCGAAAGAAGCGACGGCAGCGGCCGCAGCGATGAAGAGCGCGGGAAGGGAAGCTGCTCGGCTCGTGTTGCCCACACGAGCCCGGCGAGTAGCCGTGCCAAGGAGAAACGCGATGCCCCTCTTCGTTCGCACCATCGGTCTCGAAGCATCACCGGCGCTGACGGCCTACGTCCAGCGCCGCGTGGACGCGGCGGTCGGTCGTCTCACGATCGCGCGCGACGCGATCGTCGTTCGCCTGTCCGACGACAACGGTCCGCGTGGTGGCGTCGACAAGCGCTGCCGCATCGTCGTACGCGGCGCAACCCCGCTGGTCGTCGAGGCCGTGGACGAGGACGCGTTCGCCGCCGTCGACCGGGCGTGCGATCGACTCGCGTCCGTCGCCGTGCGCGAGGAAGGCCGTCGGCGGTCCGGGCGTGGGCCCGGCGCGCGGAGCGTCAGGGGAACGACACCGTCTCGACGTCTCCAATCGCCCCGTCGTACGGCGCGGTCCGCGTGACGCGATACTCGCCGTCGAGGACGTCGAGCCCCACCGGCGCGTAGAGGTTGTGGCCGAGCTTTTTGTACTGACCACTCACCGGGTCCTTCATCTCGAAGGTCACCTGCGTGAGCGTCGTCTGTGTCTTTCCGTCCTTGGTCACCTTGAGGTCGTCGATCTCCAGGCGATGCACGGCGATCGCGACCGGCTTCCCGGGGAATGCGCGCGCCTTCGTGGTCTGGCCCCAAGCGTTCCGCACCACCACGTCGACGCCGGGGCGCACCACGCGCTTTCCGAACTTGCGGAGGTACTCGACGTGCTCGTTGGACGCGTCGGCCACGAAGAAGTCGTTGCCTCCGAGGCTCGGGCTGGGGAACGCCGGATCGATCGCCTCGAACGTCACCTCGGCTTCGGCCACCGGAACCTTCACGCGGGCGAGCTCGCCGGGCGCGACGGTGATGGTCGATGTCACGTCGCCCACGCGGAACGTGAGATCTCCGCTCGGCACGAGGAAGTCGCGCCCGCGCACGAGCGCGTCAGTGCCGTCCATTTGAAGGCCGCTGTCGGCGGCGACGAGCTTGCCGTCCTTGAAGAGCGCGACTGCTGCGGAGGTATTGCCTTCCCACGTGAGCACGCCGTCGCGCGCGATGTGCACGCCCGACGGCGCATCGAGCGTGAGCTTCTGGCCCGCCGCGAGCGAGAGCCCCGGCAACTTGAACTCCGGCGCGTACAGGTGACCGTGCGACACGATCCCCAGCGTGTAACTTCCCGGCGGGAGCTCGCGCCCAGAGCCAGGGCGAATCTCTTGGTCGCCCACGGCGACGGTGTTCTCGAACCGCACGACGTCGAACCAACTCGGCGCCGGCACGGTGACCTTCGCGTACGCGGTCGTGGACGAGCCGATCTTCTTCTTGAGCGCGTCGCTCGAGTCGTTGCTCGTCTCGTCGTCGCTCGGAGCGCTCCCGCACGCGGCGACGGCGAGCGCGGCGATCGTGAGGAGGGCGCGCGAGGTGACGGTGGAAACGCGGAGCGAGGCGAGGAGCGTCATGGCCCCTCGCTCTACGTCACCGCGCTGCCATTTGCCCGTGCGCCTGTACCGGGCGCGCCCCGCTTTAACTCGATGGGGGATGAGGACCCACGACGTTCGGGTCCCCATCCCTCAAATCGCGTTCGCTCATCGACCGCACTTGGAGAGGGCGGGGTTCGCTCGCATCGCGTCGCGGATGCGAACGTAGTAGCCGCTCTTCTTCGTCCGCGCTTGCGCGGTGCCGAGGAGACCGGCGATCGAGTGGTCGTCCATGGTGGCGGCGGGGTACCCAGGCTCGCTCTTCGGCGTGCTGAAGCCCGACGCGTTCAGGAACGCGAGCGTACCGACGTGATGGTAGTTGAAGCTCTCGTGGCCGAAGCTCGGTGCCCAAGTCACGCGATCCTGATCGTTTCGGAAGCGCACGAGGCTCACGCCGTGCGTCTTGGCGGCGTCCTCGAGCCGCGCCTTGAACACTTCGTTCCCGACCATCGGCGACCCGAAGGTGACCATGCCCTTCACGTTCAGCGGGATGCCCTGATCTTTCATGTCGAGCAGTCGCGCCGTCATGAGCGTCGCGAGCGCGCCGCCGAGGCTGTGGCCCGTAATCCAGATGCCGACGTTGGGGTCGTCCTTGGTCAGCATGCGCAGACGGCGGGTGAGCGCGCGGCCGGCGTCGACGTCGTCGAGCGCCTGGAAGGAGTTCACGAAGCCGCGGTGCGCGTAGCCCCAGCCCGGCGAGAACGCGGCGTTCGTCAGATCCGTTTTGAACGCGTCGACGTCGGTGATGAGGTCCACCAGTTGGCGGAACCTCGGCTCGTCTTTCGACGGGGGCTCGGTGCCGCGGAACGACACGATGACGATGGGCAGCGTTCCGTGCTTGGCGATGGCTGCTTGCGCGCTGCCGCGGCCCATCAGCCGCTCGAGGAACGTGTACGGCTTGGCGCTGAGGAATTGGATGTAGCTTGCATCCGTGCTCTGGCCCATCAGCGAGTCACGGAACGAGCTGCCGGGGAGCTCCGGTCCGTCCGGACCGAGCCCCGTGTACTTCGTCTGCACGAAGCTCGCTCCACACGTCCCGAACTTGGCGAGGCGATTCGGATCTCGGAAGTAGCTCAGGAGGGCCGCCGGGCCGCGCTTCTGGATCTCCGCGACCTCCGTCTCGTGGGTGAGCTCGTAGTCACGCACCCGGCCGAGATCGTGACCGCACTCGACCCACATCCGATCAGACGGTTGCCCGAACCCAAAGTCGAGGAGCTGCGGCGCGAAGTACCCGAGGTGCGCGTACTCGTTCGCCGAGAGCATGGCCAACCACGCGGCGTTGGTCAGGTTGACGGAGCCGTCTTGCGCCGGCGTCGTGCAGAAGTTGAAGCTCGTCCCTCCGGAAGGGGACTCGGACGTGAAGACCGGCAAGCCTTCGGCCGTCGTCGCTCTGGCGGCCTCGAGCGCGTCTTCGGACGGCTCATCGCCCTCCGCGTCGTCGGCGGTGGCGGAGCTCGAGCAAGCGACGGTCGCGGCACCGAGCGTTGCGATCGACAGAACCAACCAAGAGAACGAGCGCAGCATGGAAGCTCCTAAGGGGATGAACCCAACGCTCGCAAGCCGTGTACCAGTGACGGTGACGGGACCGGCCCCCACCCGCAGCTGCAAACCCGCGATCTCGCGGCGGGATGCTCGTCGGGTTCACTGGATCCTCTTCGTCCGTTCGGGCCATCGACACTCCATGCGCTGGCCCGCGCGCCCGTGTTAAAAGCCTCCTTCAATGGACCGGAACCCGCTCGTCCGCGATCGCGACGTCGCCTTTCTCCTCGACGAGGTACTCGAGCTGGACGCGCTCCTCGCGCTTCCGGCGTTCGCCGAGCACTCGCGCGAGACATGTGACCTCGTCCTCATAGGGGCCGCACGCTTCGCGCGCGACGTGCTCTATCCGACGTATCGAAGCGTCGACGAGTCGCCACCGCGTTTCGAAAATGGACGCGTGCGGGTCCATGAGCGACTGCGCGCCGTCTATCCCGAGCTCTCGCAGCTGGGGCTCGTGGTGGCGGCGCGACCGCCGGATGTCGGCGGGGTGGGACTCCCCTTCGTCGTCTCCACGCTCGCGAGCGCCTACCTCATGGCGGCGAACCTGAGCGCGTACGGCTACGTCGGTCTCTCTGCCGGGGCGGCCCACTTGCTCGAGGTTTTTGGCGACGCTCGACTGCATGCAGAATACATGGCGCCGATCTACGAAGGGCGCTGGACCGGGACGATGGCCCTCACCGAGCCCGGCGCCGGCTCGAGCCTGGCCGACGTGGCGACGCTGGCGGCCCGCGCGGAGGACGGTAGCTATCGACTGCGCGGGGCGAAGATCTTCATCTCGGGCGGGGATCACGATCTCGCCGAGAACATCGTGCACATGGTGCTCGCGCGGATCGACGACCCGACGACCCCGCCCGGCACGCGCGGAGTCTCCCTGTTCTGCGTCCCCAAGCGCCGCGTCACCGGAGGCGGGCTCGTGGACAACGACGTCGCCGTGACCGGCGTGATCCACAAGATCGGCTGGCGCGGCCTACCGAGCGTGGCGCTGGCGTTCGGCGAGCGGGGCGACTGTCACGGCTATCTGGTCGGCGAGCCGCATCGCGGGCTCGCGGCCATGTTCCAGATGATGAACGAGGCGCGGATCATGGTGGGCGTGAATGGCTTCGCCACTGCGTCGGTGGCGTTCCACGAGTCCCTCGCTTACGCGCGAGTGCGCCGTCAGGGCCGCGCGCCGACGGCCAAAGATCCCACGACGCCGCAGCTCCCCATCATCCGCCACGCGGACGTGCGTCGTATGCTCCTTCGGCAAAAGGCGATCGTCGAAGGCTCCCTCGCGCTGCTCGCGCGGACCGCCATGCTCGTCGATCGGGCCGAGCACGGCGCGACCGATGTGGAGCGAGCGCGCGCCAAGCGACTCTTGGATCTCCTCACGCCCATCGCCAAGTCGTTCCCCGCCGAGCGTGGGTTCGAATCCAACGTGCTCGCGCTCCAGATCCACGGCGGTTACGGATACTCGAGCGAGTACCCACTCGAGGCGTGGCTCCGCGACCAGAAGCTGAACAGCCTCCACGAAGGCACGACCGGCATCCAAGCGCTCGATCTCCTCGGTCGCAAGGTGATGGCGGACGGAGGCGCTGCCCTCGCGCTGCTCTCCGAAGAGATCGAGGCGGCCGTCGGCGCTGCGCGACGGGCCGGGCTCGCGCGCTGGGCCGACGCGCTCGCGCTCTCGGTTCGGGCGTTGGCGTCGCTCACGGCCGAGCTCGGTGCGCGCGGCGCCTCCGGCGACGTGAGCCGCATGTTGCTCCACGCCACCGAATACCTCGACGCGTTCGGCGTCGTGGTCGTCGCGTGGCAGCACCTCGCGATGGCAACCGCCGCGCTCGCCAAGCCGGGGCGTGACGAGGAGGACTCCGCGTATCGCGCCGGCAAGGTTCGGGCGATGGAGTACTGGCTCGAGACGGAGCTCCCGCGCGCGGAGTCGACGATGGCAGTCGTGCGCGCGGGGGGCGAGGCGTTCACGGCGATCGACGACACCGCGTTCTGAAGTGCCGGAACCCCGGTTTCCCGTTGACGCGAAGGCAGCTCATCCATATCCGTCAACTATGCGGAGTTACGTACTTCTTTCGGTTTTTTGTGGAATGACGACATGGCTGGCGTGCTCCAGCGACGGCAGCAGCGGGAGCGCAGTCCCGCAGACCGACGCCGATGCCGGCACCACCAGCGACGCGGGCTCGGGCACGCCAGGCAGTGACGGAGCGACGAGCGGTGACGCGGCAGACGGCGGCGCGGGACCCGCGGCGCCTCAATACGCGTACGTCATGACGACGTTCCACATGTTCAAGCTCAAGCTCTCCGATCCGGGGGGCACGCCCGAGGACCTCGCGCTCGGTCTGGGCGTCGGCGGCAGCTACGGTCGCGCGGGCGTCTACGAGCCGTTCGACGTCTCGCCCGACGGCACGCACATCGCGCTCCTCGCGAATGGGTCCTTGCACATTGCACCGGTTGCGAACCTCGCCAGCGAAGTGACCGTCGCCGCCGACGCGTGGGCCGCGGCGCCGCGCTTCACCGACGACAGCCAGCACGTGCGCTACATCCGTCGCTCGCGTACCGGTGGCGGACGCTTCGACACCGTCGAGATCGTCGAGGTGCCGCTCACCGGAGGAGCACCGACCGTGGTGAAGGCGCTCCCGGACGCGAGCTTCAACACCGATCTCGACAAGTACACGTGGAAGTGGGACGGCTCGGCGATCCTCGGTCCGGCGCGCCTCGAAGGAAAGCCCGACAACACGACCAAGGCGCACGGCTTCGTGTCGATCGACGTCGCCAGCGGCGCAGCCACGCTCCACACCAAGGCGTATGCCGGCAAGTACTTCACGATGGCGCAGAACGCGAACGAGCCGAGCTGCACTGGCGACCTCTGCGTGACCGTCCACGACGGCGCGACGGGCGGCAACAACGGGTCGTTCGAGCCCGACAGCTTCCACTTCCTTCCCACCGGCGGCGTCTACTTCACGAGCAACCGTGACCAGTACGTGCAGGGCGGGGCGTCCAAGGGGCAGCGGCAGTACCTCGCCGACACCCTGGCCGGCGGAGACTACGAGAAGCTGACGGCGCACACCGGTGAGCGCCCGGCTGGCTACAGCCGCGACGGAGCGTTCTACGCCGTGTTCGACGTGGGCCCGAACAAGGTTCGCGTGCTGCGGAGCTCGGACAACTCGGTCGTGGCGACATTTGCCACGCAGTTCAACTTGGCGAACGTCCCACTCGCGATTCGCTTCGCGCCCTGAAGGCGAACGCGACCGGCTCCGCGGCTCATGGTCGCGGGGCCGGTCCGATCAACCTACTTTGGTGAAATCCGGCGCGCGCCGCTCGGCGAACGCCATGAACGCTTCACGGGCCTCCGCGGACACGAGCCGCTCGAGGAAGACGCGGCCTTCCTCGGCCATTCGCGCGCCGAGCGCGCTCGGATCGCGCATGAGCGCTTTGGTGGCCACCACCGCGCCGAGCGGCTGCTTCGCGAGGCGGAGCGCGATCGCGTCCACGGCAGCCGCGAGCTCGGCCTTGGGCACGGCGCGGTTGGCGAGCCCCCACGCGACCGCGGTGCTCGCGTCGATCACCTCGCCGAGCGCGAACACGGCGAAGGCGCGCGCGTGACCGACTCGCGCGGGCAAGAGCAGCGACGACGCGGCCTCGGGGACGAGCGCGAGGCTGACGAACGGCGCGCTGAGCTGCGCGTCGTCGGCGACGATCACGTGGTCGCAGTGGAGGAGGAGCGTGAGCCCGATGCCCACTGCGCGCCCTTGGACGCCGGCGACGAGCGGCTTCTTCATCGAGCCGAGGAGCTGGATGAAACGCAGCACGCCTTCGGGGGGACCGCCGCCCATCGCCACCGCCGCGAACTCGCCGATGTCGTTGCCGGCAGTGAATGCGTCACCCTCGCCACGGAGGACGACGACACGTACGTCGGGTGCGGTCTCGGCTTCCGTGATGGCGGTCGTCAGCGCGCGGTACATCGCGTCGGTGAGCGCGTTCTTCTTCTCCTGGCGGTCCATCACCAAGGTGAGGACGCCGTCTTTCTTCGTGACCCGGATGTGCTCGCTCATCGTTCGCTTCCTCTCGTCGGATCTTCGTCGTCTTCGCGCGGGAGCTTGCTGCGCACGGACTCGAGCCAGCGCGCGACGACCGCGAGCTCTTCGTCGGTGAAGCCGTCGGTGAGGCGCGCCATGAGAGCGCGCGCGCCGAGCGCGGCTTCTTTGCGCGCGGCGAGGCCGGCCGGCGTGAGCTCCACGAGCCAGGCGCGTCCGTCCTCGGGATCGGGCCGACGTCGCACGAGCCCTGCCTTCACCGCGCGCTCGACCAGGTTGGACACCGCGGGCGCGCCGAGATCGAGCACGCGGCCGAGCTCGATCATTGGCGTGCCGCCTTCCGGCGTGAGCGCCAAGAGAAGGCCCGCGCGGGCCGGGCTATGACCACCGGTACGGTCTTGCACGAAGGCGTGGACGCGGCGCTGCGCGACGCTGAGCAGGTACACGAGGCGCGGTCGCGCCACCGGAGCGCTCGCGGTCTTGGTCGCGCTGGAGACCATTTGCTTCACGTGAAAAGTAATTTGGTTTTCGCGTGAAGTAAATGCACCGCCCCATCGCGTCGTCCCGACCCACGGCGATGCGTGGTACACCGACGAGCCGTGGTCGCGCTCTCGTTCTCCGCCGGTACGCTCGAGCTCAGCGGCCTGATCCGCGGTGACGATCGCGTGCCGCGCGGCTTCGCTTGGGACGAGCGCACCGCGTCGTACCGCGCACCGGCCGCGCTTTATGCCGACGCGGTGCTCGGGCTCAAGCGCGCCGGCGTCGAGCTCGATGACCGCGCGCGCAAGTACGAGGCACTCGCGGCGGGGGCCATCGTGCACCGCGAGCCGCGCCCGTATCAGCGCGAGGCCTTCGACGCGTGGACGGCGGCGCGCGGCCGTGGCGTCGTGGTGCTCCCCACCGGCGCGGGCAAGACCCACGTCGCGGTGATGGCCATCGACGCGAAGCGGCGAAGCACCCTGGTCGTCGCGCCCACACTCGACCTCGTTCGCCAGTGGTACGACGTCCTCCGCGCTACGTTCGGCGTGCCGGTGGGCGTGGTCGGCGGCGGCGATCACGAGGTGCAGCCGATCACGGTCACGACCTACGACTCGGCGTACCTCCACATGGAGCACCTCGGCGCCTCGTTCGGGCTCGTGGTCTTCGACGAGTGCCATCACCTCCCGAGCCCGACCTACGCGCTCGCGGCGCGCCTCGCGATCGCTCCGTATCGGCTCGGGCTCACCGCGACGCCGGAGCGCGCCGATGGCCGCGACGCCCTCCTCGACGAGCTCGTGGGCCCGACGGTTCATCGTCGTGCGATCGGCGAGCTCGCCGGCGAGTGGCTCGCCGAGTACGAAGCCGTGCGCGCGCTCGTCGCGCTGACGCCCGAGGAGCGCGAAGAGCACGACCGCGAGCGCGCGCTCTACCGCGAGTTCGTGTCGATGAACCACATCCGCATGTCGAGCCCGCGCGGCTTCGGCGAGTTCGTCATGCTCTCGTCTCGCAGCGAGGTCGGGCGCCGCGCGATGCGCGCCTATCGGCGGCAACGCGAGCTCGCGTTCGCGGCGAGCGCGAAGCTAGCCTACCTCGAGCTCCTCCTCGTCACGCACCGCGAGGACCGAGCCATCGTCTTCACCCAAGACAACGCCACCGCGCACCGCATCTCGCGGCGCTTCCTCTTGCCGGTCATCACGCACCAGACGCGGGTCACCGAACGGAGCGCCATCCTGGCGGCGCTCGCGCGTGGCGACGTGAACGCGGTCGTGACGTCCAAGGTGCTCAACGAGGGCGTCGATATCGAGGATGCCAACATCGCCATCGTGCTCTCGGGGAGCGGCTCGGTGCGCGAGCACGTGCAGCGGCTCGGGCGCGTGCTCCGCAAGCGAGAAGGCAAGCGCGCCGTCCTCTACGAGCTCGTGACCGACGAGACGACCGAGACCTTCACCAGCGAGCGCCGTCGAGAGCACGATGCTTACCGCTGATCTCGTCGACGCCCGGCGCGCGGGCGCCAATCTCGTCCTCCGTCCGTGGAGCGCCGCGCTCCTCGCCGACGCGCACGCCGTGGCCACGGCGATGCTCGAGGCCGCGCGGGCGATGGTCGGCGCGCGCCGCGAGGACGTCCTCCTCGCGTGGGACGCCGCCGCCGGCGAGGACGGTGGCCCGCAAAAGCGAAAGGTCGTTCTCGGGCTGCGGAAGCTCGCGCTCGACGCGTGCGTCTTCGAGGCCGAGACCTCCGTCGAGCCCGCGGCGCTTCGCGAGGACCTCTTCGTGCGGGCCGCGCGCGCGCGTCGCGAGGGCCGCTTCGATCGCGACGCGCTGGTCGCGGAGGTCGCGGCCGAGCGCGGGCTCACTCCTTCGGCGATCGATCGGGCGCTCTTCGCCGATCTCACCGCCGAGCACGTGCTCCAAGCCGCGCCGCCGTTCGGCGCCGCCGAGCTCGTTCGCGCACTCGAGATCGGGCGCGCGCAAGCAGTGCTCCTCACCGCGGTGCGCGTCACGTGCGAGATTCGGGCGGCGAGCCCGGGTGCGCTTCGCGCGTTCTTCGCAAAGCTGAAGTTTCGAAAGCTCCTTTTCTCGGCCGAGCCAATCACCGATGGCTATCGCGTCGTCGTGGACGGTCCCTTCTCCATGTTCGAGTCCGTCACCAAGTACGGCGTTCGCTTCGGTCTCCTCTTGCCGGCGCTCCGCGAGCTCGACGATTGGTCGCTCGTCGCCGATCTGCGTTGGGGGAAGGAGCGAACGCCCCTCGCGTTCAGTCTCTCGTCGGCCGACGACGCAAGGGTCGCGTCTCCGCGCGTCACGCACGATCCACTCGCGCATCTTCCCGACGACGTTCGCGATCTCTTGGAGGACATCGAGCGCGCGAAGACCGGGTGGCGTGCCGAGCCCACGACCACGATCCTCGATCTTCCCGGCGTCGGCGTGTGCGTGCCGGACCTCGTTCTCCGCCGGGAAGGCGCGCGCCCGGTCTACGTGGAGGTGCTCGGGTTCTGGAGCCGCGAGGCGGTTTTTCGGCGCATCGAGCTGGCGCAAGCGGGCGTCGGCGAGCTGGTCGTCTTCGCCGTGAGCGCGCGACTCCGCGTGAGCGCGGAGCTCCTCGGCGACGACGACGACGCCTCGCTCTACGTCTACAAGGGGCGCATGAACGCGCGCGCGCTGCTCGCGCGCGTCGACGCGCTGACCGCGCGCGCCACGAACGCGGAGTGAAGCCTTCACGCTGGTCGACGCGTGACCGCGTGGTACTGATGGCCCATGCAGTCACAAGCGCCCGGGCCGTACGGTCCTCCCTACGGATCCCACGGCCCGCACCCGCTGTACAGCGGCGCGCCGCAGCCTCCGAAGAAGAAGGGCGTGGCGACTTGGGTCATCGTGCTCGTGTGCATCTTCGGCGGCCTGTTCTTTCTGGGTGGGCCCATGGCCGTCATCGCGCTCTACGGCGTGCGCAAGTACATCGGCAACGCGAAGGTCGCCGAAGCGCGCGTCTCGCTCCGCCAGGTCGGCGTCCTCGCCAAAGCGGCGTACGAGCGCGATCAACGTCTGTGCAAGTCCGCGACCGCAGCGGTGCCCGAGAGCCCCAGCTCGATCCGCGGCACGAAGTACCAATCGGCGCCGGGCGACTGGAGCCGGGACGCGGCGCAGAACGCCGGGTTCGCGTGCCTCGGCTTCTCGCTGAACATGCCGCAGTACTTCCAATACACGTACGCCTCGACGTCCGACCGCTTCGTGGCCGAGGCCCAAGGCGACCTCAACGGGGACGGGACTCGCTCGACCTTCCGCATCGAGGGCCGCGTCGTCGGCGGCGACCTCGTCGTTCCGCCGACCGTGATGGAGATCGAGCCGCTCGAGTGACGGCCAGGGGAAAGACTCGCTCCGGGGAACTAATCGCGTGAGCAGGGATCGAGGCCTGCGCCGCGCCTCCTTATAAGGAGAGGCGAGCGTCGTGAGCCCTGCGGTGGCGGGTTGGAGAGCGAAAGTCGGCTCTTCACCCACAAAATATCCTTGCCAACGGGGTCCCCCTGCGTAAAGTACGCCTCCCTTTCCGGACCTGCCCCAACCAGATCCAGAAAGAACCTTGGCTGTCGTAACGGCCTGCTCGCCCGGTCTCGGCGCTCGCGCAAAGACCAGCGGGAATCTCGGTGAAAGCCGAGCGGGTACGACGAGGTCAATCTCTCACCGGTCACGTCACCTCACGCGCGAACACGCGTGAGTCAGCCTGCCCGGCCCTGCCCGGAGCGCGCGGCGCCACAAGCACCACGCGAGTCGGACCAGGGGTCCTGCGGGACGCCTTCCACGGCAAGGGGCGCCCCGCTCTCCGCAAGTCTGCCGCTTTCAGAGGATCGAAACGCCATGTCCGTCAGCAAAGCGATCGCCCGCTTCGCGCGCATCAGCCCGCGCAAGGCCCGAGTCGTCGTCGACCTCGTCCGCGGCCGTCAGGCCGGCGAGGCGCTTCAGCTGCTCGAGTTCACCCGCAAGTCGGGTGCGCCCGTCCTCAAGAAGCTCATCGAGAGCGCGGTCGCCAACGCCCGCACCCAGAGCCCCGGGGTCGACCTCGACGGGCTCTTCGTGGAGACGGCGTTCGTCGACAAGGCGCCCAACAAGTTCATGCGTCGCTGGCGCCCGCGCGCCATGGGCCGCGCCACGCGCGTCCAGAAGGGCATGAGCCACATCACCATCGTCCTCGGCGAGCGCTGAGCGTCACTTCCTCCCTAGAGAGAACCAAAGCAAATGGGTCAGAAAGTTCATCCCCACGGCTTCCGCCTCGGCGTCATCAAGACCTGGAACTCCAAGTGGTTCGAGGACAAGAACTACGCGAAGTGGCTCCATGAGGACATCCGCATCAAGCGTGCGGTGAAGGACTTCCTCATGCACGCCGGCATCGCCAGCGTCGAGGTCGAGCGCGCCGCGAACACGGCCCGCGTCATCATCTACGCCGCCAAGCCGGGCATGGTCATCGGCAAGGGTGGCAAGAGCATCGAGGTCCTCAAGATCGGCAACCTCAAGACGGCCGCCAAGGGCGAGCCGCTCTTCCCGGGCCTCCAGTCGTTCACCGAGAGCGAAGTGCTCCCGCCGGACGTCCGCGAGATCCGCAAGGCGGAGACCGCCGCTCAGCTCGTGGCCGAGTCGGTCGCGCAGCAGCTCGAGCGCCGCGTCGCGTTCCGTCGCGCGATGAAGAAGGCCGTCTCGACGTCGATGAAGTTCGGCGCCAAGGGCATCCGCATCCGCTGCTCGGGTCGCCTCGGCGGCAGCGAGATGAGCCGCGTCGAGACCTACCGCGAAGGTCGCGTTCCGCTCCACACGCTCCGCGCCGACATCGAGTTCGGCACCGCGGAAGCCCGCACCAAGTACGGAATCATCGGCGTCAAGTGCTGGATCTTCAAGGGCGAGGTCCTCCAGCGCCGCAACCGCCGCTCGCCGCTCGACCAGGCCTGAGCGCCCAAAGACTGAAGGACAGTTCCCATGCTTTCCCCCAAGCGAACGAAGTTCCGCAAGGCACAGAAGGGCAACAACCGCGGCATCGCGCGCCGTGGCTCCGATCTCGCGTTCGGCGACTTCGCCATGCAGTGCACGGAGCCGGGCCGCATCTCGTCGCGTCAGATCGAAGCCGCTCGTATGGCGATCACTCGCCACGTGAAGCGCGCCGGCAAGCTCTTCATCCGCGTGTTCCCGGATCGACCGGTCACCAAGAAGCCCCTCGAAGTCCGCATGGGTGGCGGAAAGGGCGGCGTCGAGGCCTGGGAGTGCGTCATGCAGCCCGGCCGCGTCATGTACGAGATCCAGGGCGTCGACGAGAAGACGGCGCGTGAGGCTTTCCGCCTCGCCGGCCACAAGCTCCCCGTCGCTTACCGCTTCCTGGCTCGCAGCCAGCAGATCGTCTGAGGAGGTTCACGTGAAGGCCAAGGATTTGAAGGAGCGCTCGGTGGAGGACTTGAAGGAGCTCGCGAAGAGCCTCCGCAAGGACTTCTTCCAGAACCGGCTCAAGAACTTCACGAACCGGCTCGACGACACGAGCACGATCAAGAAGGCGCGCGCGGACCTCGCCCGCGTCCTCACGGTCCTGAACGAGAAGGCTCGCGCCGCCAAGGCCGAGCAAAAGGCGAAGTGAGTAAGTCATGACTGCCCAAACCGAAGCAGCCAAGCACGAAGCCCATGGCTTCCGCCGCACGATGACCGGCCGCGTGATCAAGGCCAAGATGGCCAAGACCGTGGTCGTCGAGGTGGTGACCTCCTCGCGCGACGCCCTCTACGGCAAGTACGTCCGCAGCCGTCAGCGCTACAAGGCGCACGACGAGAAGAACACGTACAAGGTCGGCGACGAAGTCGAGATCCAGGAGCACCGCCCGATCTCGAAGGACAAGCGCTTCGTCGTGACGAAGCTCGTCAAGAAGTTCATCGAGGAGTGACGTCACCATGATTCAGATGCGAACCATCCTCGAGGTCGCCGACAACAGCGGCGCCAAGCGCGTCCAGTGCATCAAGGTGCTGGGCGGCTCGCGTCGTCGTTACGCCGAGCTCGGCGACGTCATCGTCGTCGCCATCAAAGAGGCGCTTCCGGGCACCAAGGTCAAGAAGGGCGACACCGCGAAGGCCGTCGTCGTTCGGACCGTCCACCAGCAGTCGCGCCCCGACGGCAGCTACATCCGCTTCGACGAGAACAGCGCCGTTCTCATCAACGCGCAGCTCGAGCCCATCGGCACGCGCATCTTCGGCCCGGTCGCTCGCGAGCTCCGCGGCAAGAAGTTCATGAAGATCATCTCGCTCGCGCCGGAGGTTCTCTGATGCTCGCGCGCATTCGTAAGGGCGACAAAGTCATCGTCATCAGCGGCGACGACAAGGGCAAGACCGGCACGGTCACCCGCGTCATGGCCGAAGAGGGCAAGGTGGTCGTCAGCGGGATCAACCTCGTGAAGCGTCACACCCGTCCGAACGCCAAGGTCCAGCAGGGCGGCATCATCGAGCGCGAAGCCCCGATCTTCGCCAGCAAGGTGATGCCCATCGATCCGAAGACCGGCAAGGGCACGCGTGTCCGCACGGCCAAGGACGAGAAGGGCCAGAAGACCCGCGTCGCCAAGAGTGGCGAGCACATCCCGGCACCGGCGCGCGCCTGAGCGGCTCCGTAAACGGAAATTCGAGGAAAGCCATGGCGGCAGCGAAGAAAGAGAAGAAGGGCTCTCAGAAAGAGGGCGGCGAGGCGGCGGCGAACGTCGTCTCCACGGCGACGGCGGTCACGCCCCGCTTCTTCACGAAGTACCACAAGGAGACCGTTCCGGCCCTCACCAAGCAGTTCGGGTACAAGAACCCGATGCAGGTGCCGCGCGTCGAGAAGGTCGTGATCAACATGGGTCTCGGCGCTGCCGTCGCGAACCCCAAGATCATCGACGCGGCCGTCGAGGAGCTCCGCGCCATCACCGGTCAGAAGCCGGTCGTGACGCGCTCCCGCAAGGCGATCGCGAGCTTCAAGCTCCGCGCGGGCATTCCGATCGGCGCGATGGTCACGCTCCGCCGCGCCAACATGTGGGAGTTCCTCGACCGCCTCATCACGCTCGCGCTCCCGCGCACGCGTGACTTCCGCGGCGTCTCTCGGAAGGCTTTCGACGGGGCCGGCAACTTCACGCTCGGTCTCAAGGAACAGATCATCTTCCCCGAGATCAACTACGACCGCATCGACGTCATCAAGGGGCTGAACATCAGCATCGTGACGACGGCGAAGACCGACGAAGAGGGGCGCGCGCTCCTCCAGCACCTGGGAATGCCTTTCCGCGCCGCCTGACGCGGGACGGGATGCTTTAGATAGAGGACCAACGAAATGGCCCGAGCCTCACAATTCGCCAAGTTGAACCGCGCGCCCAAGTTCGCGGTCCGCGCCAAGAGCCGCTGCAAGGTTTGTGGTCGCGGTCGCGGGTACTACCGCAAGTTCGAACTCTGCCGTGTTTGCCTCCGAGTGTTCGCGCTCCGTGGCGAAATCCCCGGCGTCATCAAGGCCAGCTGGTGATCCCATGATGACCGATCCGATTTCAGACATGCTGACCCGCATCCGCAACGGCGCGCTCGCGCGCCACGACCGCGTCGAGATGCCGCACTCCAAGCTCAAGGAGCAGGTGGGGCGCGTGCTCAAGACCGAAGGCTTCGTGGACGACGTCCGCGTGAGCGAGGGCGAAGGCCCGCGTACGCTCACCATCGTCCTCCGCTACGGCCGTGACAAGTCGAGCGCCATCGACGGCGTGCGCCGCGTCTCGGCGCCCGGCCGTCGCGTCTACGTGCGCCACGACCACATCCCGCGCGTTCGCTCGGGCCTGGGCCTCTCGATCCTCTCCACCAGCCACGGCGTCATGACCGACAAGGATGCGCGTCGCCAGGGCGTGGGTGGCGAGCTCCTCTGCGAGGTTTGGTGATCGTCATGACCGAACAAGTCGCAGATCTTCGCCAGTCTCGCGTCGGTAAGCGCCCCGTCGAGCTCCTCAAGGGCGTCACCGTCACCGTCAAGGACGGCCGTCATGCCGACCATCGGCGGACGCGACGGCGCGCGCTTCCAGGGGCTCGCTCGCGCGCTCATCGGCTCCATGGTCAAGGGCGCCGGCGAGGGCTACGCGAAGACGCTCCAGCTCGTGGGCACCGGTTACCGCGCCGAGGTCAAGGGTCAGGTCCTGAACCTCGCGCTCGGTTTCTCGCACCCCGTGAACTTCCAGATCCCGGCCGGTCTCAAGATCGAGATCCCCGGCGACTCGAAGGGCACCATCATCAACATCAGCGGCGCCGACAAGGAAATGCTCGGCGCTGCGTGCGCCAAGATCCGCGGCTTCCGGCCGCCGGAGCCGTACGGCGGCAAGGGCGTGCGATTCCAAGGCGAGAAGGTCCGCGAGAAGGCGGGCAAGGCTGCCAAGGGCGGTAAGTGAGGAGAATGACCCATGGCTATGCGAATCGTCGGGCGTGATCGCCGCAAGCTCCGCATCCGCCGCAAGATCGAGGGCACCCCGGAGCGTCCGCGGCTCTCGATCTTCCGCAGCACCAAGCACATCTACGCGCAGGTCGTCGACGACACGCAGGGCAAGACCCTCGCGCACGTCTCGACCCTCACCAAGGACCTCAAGGCTGGCGCCTCCGAGGCCAACAAGACCGACGCCGCCAAGCAGGTCGGCAAGTCGCTCGCCAAGGCGCTCCTCGCCAAGGGGATCGACAAGGTCGTCTTCGACCGCAACGGCTACCTCTACCACGGGCGCATCCGCGCTCTGGCCGACGCGGCGCGTGAAGCCGGTCTCAAGTTCTGAGCAGCGCTCCCTACGAAGAGAGAACTGAAATGTCTTTCGATCAGCTCGACGAAGAAAAGCTCAAGGAGCGCATCATCCACATCAACCGCGTCGCCAAGGTCGTCAAGGGCGGCCGGCGATTCTCGTTCTCGGCGCTCGTCGTCGTGGGCGACGAGTCCGGGCACGTGGGCGTGGGTCTCGGCAAGGCCAATGAGGTCCCCGAGGCGATCCGCAAGGGCAACGACCAGGCGCGCAAGAACATCTTCAAGGTGCCGCTCGTCGGCACCACCATCCCGCACGAGGTGCTCGGTCACTTCGGCGCCGGGAAGGTGTTCATGCGTCCGGCCTCGCCCGGTACGGGCGTCATCGCCGGCGGCGCGGTCCGCGCCGTCGTCGAGAGCGCCGGCATCCACGACATCCTCTCCAAGACGCTCGGCACGTCGAACCCGCACAACGTGGTTCGCGCGACGATCACGGCCCTCAAGAGCTTGAAGAGCTTGGAGCAGATCGCTTCGAAGCGCGGCAAGCAGGTCGAGGACCTCACTGCGTCCGAGCGTAAGTCGACGACGAACCTGGCCGCTGCGGCCGGAGGCGCCGAATGAAGACGCAGATCAAGGTCAAGCAGATCAAGAGCTCCATCAACGTCCCCCTGGCCCAGCGCGTGACGCTCAAGGGCCTGGGCCTTCGTGGCATCGGCTGCGAGGTCGTCGTGAAGAACACGCCGTCCTTCCGCGGCGCGATCAAGAAGGTCATTCACCTCGTCAGTTTCGAGGAGATCTGAGCCATGGCTGACATTCTCTCCAAGCTCGGCAAGCCGGCCGGCTCCAACCGCAACAAGACCCGCAAGGGTCGTGGTGTGGGCTCGGGCCTCGGCAAGACCGCTGGCCGTGGCCAGAAGGGCCAGTACGCCCGCAACGGCGTCCGTCGCGAGTTCGAAGGCGGTCAGACGCCCCTCGCGCGCCGCCTCCCGAAGCGCGGCTTCGTGGTGCCGTTCCCCGTCAAGACGGCGGAGATCAACGTGAGCGCCCTCGAGGCGTTCGCCGCGGGCTCCAAGGTCGACGAGCGTGCGCTCCGCGATCGCGGCCTCATCAAGGGCGCGTGCGACCGCATCAAGATCCTCGGGAATGGCGAGCTCACCAAGGCTGTCACCGTGACGGCCCACATGTTCTCCAAGACCGCCGCCGAGAAGATCACCAAGGCCGGTGGCAAGGTGCTCTTCGTCGGCGCCGCCGAGGCCTGAGCGAGACCCATCGAATGAGCGCCCTCTCTGGATTCGCGAACATCACCAAGGTGCCGGAGCTCCGCAAGCGGGTGCTCTTCACCTTGGCGATCCTCGCGGTCTATCGAGTGGGTGTCTTCGTCACGATCCCCGGCGTCGACCGGAACGTGATGCACGCCGTCGTCACCAAGGGCGGCGGCCTCCTCGGCCTCTTCAACATGTTCTCGGGCGGCGCGCTCGGGAATCTGTCGATCTTCGCGCTCGGCATCATGCCGTACATCAGCGCGAGCATCGTCATGCAGCTCCTCGCGATGGTGTTCAAGCCGCTCGAGGAGCTCCGCAAAGAGGGCGAGAGCGGCACGCGCAAGATCAACCAGTACACGCGCTACGGCACCGTCGTCCTCGCGATGGTGCAGAGCTTCTTCTTCATCGCGTTGAACCTCGAGGCCGTGAGCCACGGTGACCTCGCCGATTCGGCGAGCGTCGGCGACGTCGTGCTCCACCCGGGTTGGGGCTTCCGTCTGATGACGATGCTCAGCGTGACCACGGGGACGATCCTCCTCATGTGGCTCGGCGAGCAGATCACCGAGCGCGGCATCGGCAACGGCATCTCGCTCCTCATCTTCGCGGGCATCGTCGACGGCATCCCGAGCGGCATCGTCAACTACTTCCAGACGAACAAGGGCAACATCCAGCCCCTCAACCTGACGGCGTTCGTGGCAATCATGCTCGCCACCGTCGCGGTCATCGTCTTCTTCGAGCAGGGCCAGCGCCGCATTCCGATCTACTACGCCAGACGAAACGTCGGACGACGCGTCTACGGCGGACAGACGGCGCACCTCCCGCTCAAGGTGAACACGGCCGGCACGATCCCGCCGATCTTCGCCTCGTCGCTCCTCATGTTCCCGGCACAGCTCGCGAGCTTCCACATTCCGGGCATGGTGGAGCTCCAGTCCGCGCTCTCGCGTGGCGACTGGCTGTTCAACACGTTCTACATCCTGCTCATCGTCTTCTTCTGCTACTTCTATACGGCCGTCACCTTCCAGGCCGTCGACGTCGCGGAGAACCTGAAGAAGCAGCAGGCGTTCATCCCGAGCGTTCGCCAGGGCAAGCAGACGGCGGAGTACATCGACTTCGTGCTGACGCGGATCACCTTCGGGGGATCGCTGTACGTCGCCGCGGTGTGCATCATCCCGACCGTCATCAGCCAGGCGTTCCACATCCCGTTCCAGTGGGGTGGCACCTCCATCATGATCGTGGTCGGCGTCGCGCTCGACACCGTTCGTCAGATCGAAGCGCACCTCATCACCCGCAACTACGAGGGTCTCTCGGGCGCGGGCGGCAAGGCCACGCGCGTTCGCGGCAGGAGGGACGTCTGATGCGCCTCGTTCTCGTCGGACCGCCGGGCGCCGGAAAAGGCACCCAGGCCAAGATCATCTGCAAGCTCGCGGGGATTCCGCAGCTGTCGACCGGCGACATGCTCCGCGAGGCGAAGGCCAACGGGAAGCTCCCGGCGGACCTCGTCGCGGCGATGGCGTCCGGCGCGCTGGTCCCGGACGCCGTGGTCGTGGGCCTCATCGAGGAGCGCACCAAGGCCGACGACTGCAAGCCCGGGTTCCTGCTCGACGGCTTTCCCCGCACGGTTCCGCAGGCCGAGTCGCTCGACAAGATGCTCGCGGGGCGGGGCCAGGCTCTCGACCACGTGGTCGCGATCGAGGTGCCGGACGAGCTCCTCGTGGAGCGCGCCACCCTCCGCCGGACCGACAAACGGACTGGACAGATTTATCACTTGAAGTACAACCCCCCGCCCCCGGATGCCGAGCTCGAGCATCGGGGGGACGACCACGAAGAGGTCGTTCGTAACCGGCTCGCGACGTATTCCAAGATGACCGCCGATCTTCTCCCGTTCTACGGAAAGCGCGGCGGTCTCCTCAAGCGAGTCCACGGTGTCGGCGCCGTGGACGAGGTCACGCACCGCGTCCTCGCCGCCATCGGCCTCCAGCAAAAGTAAGAACCAGAGAATGAGTGAACGTCGGGAGAGGAAAGAGCCGAAAGGCGACAAGCTCGAGTTCGACGGCGCGGTCCAAGAAGCGCTGCCGAACGCGATGTTCCGTGTCAAATGCGACAACGGGCTCGTCGTCCTCGCCACCATCAGCGGTCGCATGCGGCAGTACTACATCCGCATTCTCCCCGGCGATCGCGTCACCGTCGAAGTCAGCCCGTACGATCCGAGCCGCGGCCGCATCACCTACCGCCACAAGTGACCCATTGCTTCAGAAACGAAGCACGTAACAGGACAGAGTCATCATGAAGGTCCGACCGAGCGTCAAGAAAGTCTGTGACAAGTGCAAGGTGGTGCGCCGCAAGGGCGTCGTCCGCATCATTTGCGAGAACCCGCGCCACAAGCAGCGTCAGGGCTGAGAGCAAGGAAACTAGAGGAACACCATGGCTCGTATTGCTGGCGTCGACCTTCCCCGTCACAAGCACATCGCCTACTCGCTCCCGTACCTCTACGGGATCGGTCAGAAGCTCGCGCGTGAGATCTGCGCGAAGGCGGGCATCAACCCCGCGAAGAAGACCGAGGAGCTCACGGAGAGCGAGATCAAGAAGATCCGCGATCTGCTCGAGACCGACTACAAGGTCGAAGGCGATCTCCGTCGTGAGATCCAGACCAACATCAAGCGCCTGATGGACATCGGCTGCTACCGCGGCCTCCGTCACCGTAAGGGCCTCCCGGTCCACGGTCAGCGTACCCACACCAACGCGCGTACCCGCAAGGGCCCGCGTAAGGGCGTGTTGAGCCGCCGTAAGCCGACGGCTTGAGGGGGCTTCCAGCCCCCCTCATCGCGGCTTTGCCGCGATGAGCCTCCCCCTGGCTGACAAGAGTCAGGGCTCCTGCTCGGCAGGCTCGCAGGAGCGGCGGACCCGGAGGGTGGGGTGACTGGGGCGGACCCGAGCGGCGATGCGACTGGCTCGGTGACCCACGAAACGATTCGAACGATTCAGATTCTGCGAGTAGAGAGAGAACACTATGTCCACTGCGAAGACTGCGACCTCGACTGCCCCGAAGGGCAAGGCGCCGAAGAAGAAGGTCAAGAAGAACGTCGCGACCGGCATCGCGCACATTCAGTCGACCTTCAACAACACGACCGTCACGATCACCGACATCAACGGCAACACCGTGTCGTGGTCGAGCGCCGGGTCGCGTGGCTTCAAGGGCTCCCGCAAGTCGACGCCCTTCGCCGCTCAGCTCGCCGCCGAAGAGGCCGCGCGTCGCGCGATGGAGCACGGCATGCGCTCCGTCGCCGTCTTCGTGAAGGGCCCGGGCGCCGGTCGTGAGAGCGCGCTCCGCGCCCTGCAGACCGCCGGCTTCAAGGTCACCCTCATCCGTGACGTGACGCCGGTTCCGCACAACGGCTGCCGCCCGCCCAAGCGCCGCCGCGTCTGATTCCGCGCATCTCATGACGCGTCCGCGCTGCGGCGTCGCGTCTTTCGACGAGCCTGCTTCGCGAGAAGTGGGCTCGTCGTGCTTTGTTCGGCTGGCCTCCCGATCCAGGCCACGACCAGCGCAGCCCCCGATCGGTTGTCCATCCCATTCACAGGCAGCGCTCGTTTGCGGCGCAGGTGGACGGAGAGGCACCTGGGAGTGATCGACTATCGCCCCACAACGAGGAGTGACCCGGCTGGTCCGTGACTTGCCACAGCCAGTCACCATGCGTCGCTTCGTCGTTGCTTGCGTGCTCGTTTTGGCGGTCGGCTCGACGGGGTGCTCGGGCGCCGAGGAGGTCGCGACGGACGACGAGTCCGAAGGGGCCCTGATGAATCAGGACGCTCCCACCGCACCGCTCGACCTTCCGTTCTACTTCTCGGTGCCGAAGGGCAACGTCGTGGGCCATGCGCAAGGCACCGCGTTCAAGCCGGTGTGGCAGCCGTCGCGAGATAGCGCCGCGCTCGGGCTTCGACTCGTGTTCGCGTCGCCCACACAGGAAGGCGCGCTCCGTTCGCTCGCCAGCGCGGACCTGATCAGGCGCGGCGACTGGCTCGTGCGCTTCTCCCCGGAGCGGGCAGACACGGCGCCGATGGTCCACATGACCATGGGCGTGACGAACTCATTCATGGTGACCGATCCGCAGGTCGGCTTCCCCGCAGAATTCGTCGGCCCCGGTGAGGCGTTTCACATCGTTCGACCGCGGGTGTTCGCGTCCCAACCGGCGCTCGCGACGCGGCTCGCCAAGCAACTCGCCCCCAATGCCGGTCAATACGATCGGCCCATGGAGGCGCGCCCCGACGGTACGCTCGCTGGAGCGACGAACGCGGAAGTGGCGTACAAGTTCCTCTCGCTCGCGGCGTGCTCGGACGAGCAAATCGCGGCCGGCGCGACGGACGGGTGCCGGCAAGCGCCCTTCGAGGTCGGGGTGGTTGCGCCCACGTCGGTAGGCGGCTTCGCCGAGGGGCCGTTCCTCCTCGGGCTCGTCGATCCGAAGCTCTCGACCGACCTCGTGTTCGCTACCGGACGCTCAGTCACCACGCTGCCACAGGGCGTCCGCAGCATCGACGCGAGTTGGTCAAAAGCCGGCGTGCAGTCGTATGTATCGAGCGTCTACGCGTACCGGAAGACCGCGCCCGTAGGGCCGCTCCCAACGTCGTTGGCTGGACCGAGCCCCCTTACCTGGGTCACGCCCGCCGTCATGGTCGCGACGCTCGGGCCGATGAACCAGCGCAAGCTCGACTACGTCGCGACCGTCGTGCTCGACAAGAACAACCTGCGTGCCCGCGCCGCGAAGCTCGCGCCGATGCCCTGACGCGACACGTTGTCGAGTCGCTTCGCCGCCGTCCCCGCGCATCGTCGCGTCGTGAGTTTGGTCGCTCAAGGCTCGACTCGAAGTAATTCGCGATGTGCGGTTGCGTCGTCGCTCGCCGTCAGTCGCCCGGCTCGAGACCGTCGAGCGGGTCGAGCGGGATCAGGGGCGGGACCTCCGCTGGCCCGAGCGCCGCCGCGTCTGAACAAAGCCCGAGCCGCGCCCCTCCTGGGGGACGCGTCGCCATTCTGTCGGGGCGATGGACACTCCGTGACCAGGCTGAGCGCTTTCCAACTGCGCAGCGACTACTCGAATTGCGATCGCCACCCGAGCGGTGCTTTGGGCAAAACGGCAATTTCCGCGGTGACTCCACTCGGCATGACCGCTGCAGTCATGAACCTCAAGGAGTCCCCCATGAAGTCTTTTCTTTCGACCATTGTGTTCCTCGCCGTCGCTTCGTCCGCTCTTGCCTGCTCCGGCGGCGCACAAGAGGAGGCCGGCAACAGTGAGGGCGCTGCTTATGTGAACCCCGCGCCGAGCGCCTCTGCCTCAGCGGCGTCTGCCGACGTGAAAGCGTTCCTCGAGAAGAAGCCCTTGAAGGGGACCGTCGGCCCGGTCACGGTCGACGCGACGACCGTCGCCGTCGTTACCCCGTCGGACCTGAAGATCGGCGAAAAGATCTCGAATCAGATTCCTCACAAGCTCGAGGACCTCTCCGTCTACACGGACAGCGGCAAGGTCTCTGGCGAACCGACTCCTGGCCTCAACGACTCGAACGTGCTCAGCCTCACGTACTCGATCGACATCGACGGCATCGCGCACCCTCAGCTCCTCACCTTCAACTTCGATCTCAAGACCGGCGCACGACTGCTGTTGAGCGATGTGCTCACGCCCGAAGGCGTGAAGGCCGTCGTCAGTGAATGCGAGGCGTACATGAAGGCTGACCCCGAGCGTCAAGGGCTGGAGACGTACTGCGCGTCGTCCGCGAAGCCCGGTGAAGGCTACGGCGGTGCGCCGGTGCCGGTGGACTTCACGGTCACCGCGAAGGGCATCACCTTCATGCCGCATGACATGCCGGGCGCGGCGTTCGTGTTCTTCGTCGAAGGCGTGGAAGTGCCGTGGGCCAAGCTCAAGGGGCAGATCTCGAACGCGAGCGTGAAGGCGCTCGCCGAGAAGGCGCGCTGAGCTCGGATTGGACGAGGTCGTCGGGGCGCGCGGCGCGGATTCGCGCTGCGCGCTTCGGCGCGTCAGCGGACGAAGATGCCTTTGCGCCAGATGCCGTCGCCGTCGGCGGCCGTGTCGATCTCGAGCTGTTCGCCGGCACCATTCGCGTAGAGCGCCGACGCGCACGCCTCGTCGGCGACCATGTGGAATTGCGGCGCCGACGCGGCGAGGGTTACCGTTCGCTCGAGGAGCTGGAACGCTCCGCCAGGGTTGGCGTCGCCGGCGCCCTGGTTGCAGTAGGTGGTGTGGTCGACGTAGCCGGGTTGAGCGCAGTCCGGCCATAGCGACGCCGATACGGATGGGTTGGTGCCGACGGGGATGGTCCCGTTCGAGATCCACCAACCTTCGTCGGTCGACGTCGGGCCGGGGCCGACCTTCGTCAGGTCCATCGTGTTCGACGCGCCGCCCGTGCGATGGTTGAGCGCGTGCATCCAAACGCTCGAGACCGCGATCGGCAGCTTGAAGCGGTAGTTCGTGTAAGTGTGATTGTCGCCGACGAAGCTGCTCGTGAGCTCGCTCCGGACGTGGCCGGTGTTGGTGGGAGCGACCGTGATCGTCACGCACGACGAGCCGCTGAGTGAGATGTCCCAGAGCGAGGTGTCGGCAAACAAAAGCGGAAGCGCCGTCCACCCGCCGCCCGCGGTGGTCATGTCGCAGAACACCTTGAGGGGAGCGTGTCCGCCGGCGCCGTCGGGATCGATCAGGTGGACCCCGTCACCATCGCCCGGCGCCGCAGTGTGCGCCGCCGCGCAGCTGACCGGCGGAGCGACGCAGGCCCCGCCGACGCAGTCGCGGCTCGCCCCGCAATCACTCTGCTGAGTGCACGCGGCGCACACGAGCGAGGCGCAGCGAGCGCTCGCGCAGTCGTTGTCGGTGCCGCACTTCTTGCCGTTGATGCATTGGGTCGGGCACGACGCGCCGCAATCCGTGTCGCTCTCGCTCCCGTTTTGCACGGTGTCGGTGCAGCTCGGGACTTGGCAGACTCCGCCCGTGCACACGCCGCTCACGCAATCCGCGGGACCGCCGCACATCTTCCCGTCGACGCATTTGCTCGGGCACGCGGCGCCGCAGTCCTTGTCCGACTCGCTCCCGTTCTTCACGCCGTCGGTGCAAATCGGCGCCTGACACACTTTGCCTTGGCAGACCTGGCTCTTGCAGTCGGGGCTGGAGTTGCACACCTTGCCGTCGTCGCATTTGACGGGGCACGTGCCACCGCAGTCCTTGTCGGACTCGGTGCCGTTCTTGACGCCGTCGGTGCATTGCGACGGGAGGCACACGCCGTTCGTGCACACGCCGCTCTTGCAGTCGCCGGGCGCGCACGTCTTCCCGTCGTCGCAGAACGTGGGGCAGGCGGCGCCGCAGTCGACGTCACCCTCGGTGCCGTTCTTCACGCCGTCGCTGCACGTGGCGGGGATGCATTTGCCTCCCGTGCATACGCCGCTCTTGCAGTCGCCCGCCACGTTGCACGTCTGGCCGTCGTTGCACCTCACCGAGCACGTCGCGCCGCAGTCGACGTCGCCTTCGCTACCGTTCTTCACGGCGTCGGAGCAAGACGGGACCTGACAGACGCCTCCGGTGCAGACGCCGCTCTTGCAGTCCGCGGCGACGTTGCACGTCTTGCCGTTGTCGCAGCGCGCGGCCGGAACGCAAGCGCCGCCACAGTCGACGTCGCTCTCGGTGGCGTTCTTCACGGTGTCGGCGCACGACGCGGGGGCGCACGTTCCGTTGACGCACACGCCGCTCGTGCAGTCTGCTCCGCTGCGGCACGTCTTTCCATCGGCGCACTTGGGACAGGTCGTCCCGCCGCAATCGACCGCCGACTCGACCCCGTTCTGCACCGTGTCGGTGCACGTCGCGACCTGACAGACGCCGCCCGCGCACACCTGGCTCACGCAGTCTGCGCCCACCGCGCAGTGCTTTCCGTCGGCGCACTTGGTGGCGCACGAGCCGCCGCAGTCGACGTCGGTCTCGGTGCCGTCCTGGGTGTTGGTATCGCAGCCCGCGATGGGAAGCTCGACGACGCGATCGCACGCGAGGACGCCGACGATGGCGCTCGTGAAGAAGAGAGCTAGGCCGTGCGCGCGCTTCATTTCTTGTTCTCCTCGGAGGGCTTCGAGCTCGCGCCGTCGGCGCTCGGCGCCTCGAGCACCACGAACTCCACGCGACGGTTCTTCTCGCGGCCTTCGGTTGTCTTGTTGGTGTCGAGCGGCGACGTGTCGCCGAAGCCCTTCGCTTCGACGCGAGCCTCCGCCACGCCGTGGTCGACGAGGTATTTGCGAACCGAACGGGCGCGGTCGTCCGAGAGCTTGAGGTTCTCGGCCGCCACGCCCACGTTGTCGGTGTGCCCTTCGACGCGCACGCGGAGCGCGGGGTAATCCTTCAGCGCCTGCGCGACCTCGTCCAAGAGGCCGAACGATTTGTCCTGAATGACGGCCTTGCCGAAGGCGAAGAAGATCTTCTGACTGAGCTCGATCTTCTTCGCGGTGACCTTGATCGCCTTGTAGACCGGGCAACCGTTGTTCTCGGCGGTGCCCGCCTTGTCGGGGCACTTGTCCTCGGGCGGGACGAGGCCATCGCCATCCGGGTCCGGGCAGCCGTGCGCCGCGGCGGGTCCAGGCTCCTTCGGACAGTGATCGAGCTTGTCGTTCACGCCGTCGCTGTCGGCGTCGCCGTACGGGCATCCCGCGTTTTCGCGCGGGCCCGCAACCGCCGGGCACCGGTCGTCCTTGTCGAGCACGCCGTCGCTGTCGGCGTCGCCGTAAGGACATCCGTCGTTGTCGGTGGGGCCGGGAACGCGCGGGCACTTGTCGCGATCGTCTTTGACGCCGTCGCCGTCGCTGTCGGCGATCGGACAGCCCTGGTTCGACGCCGGTCCGACCTCTTTGGGGCAGCGGTCCTCGGTGTCGAAGGTGCCGTCGCCATCGGTGTCGGCGGGAGGTGGCAAGCGCGAGCTCCCGACCTCGACCGCGAGACCGAACCAGAGGAACTTGCCGTCGGTGGTGTCGAATCCGGCTACGCCCTCCGATTGCAGCACTTGGAAGTAGCGCGCGTACGGGCCGACCCAGACGCTCTTCGACGCATCGACGGCGAGGCTCACGCCGACGCTTCCCTCGAACGCGGCGCGACTGAGCGAGCTCGTCCCGGCGTAGAACGCTTGACCATCGAGCCACGGAACGAGCGCGCCCGTGCGCGGCGATGCGTGGAGGCGCAGGCCGCCGCCGGCGAGGCCGACGCCTGGCGTGCCGCTCGATGCGCCAGGGAAGCCGAGGTAGCCGCCACCCACCTCGACGTCCGCGTACTCGGAGAATCCGTAGAAGCCGCGCGCGAGGAGGCCCACGCCGACGCCGAAGTCCTTCTGCGGACCGTCGAGCGCGAAAGCGGCGCCCGGCTCGACGCCGACGCCCACATCCATGGCCCGCGCGTGCGGCTCCGCCCCCAGGAGGCACACCGTCCAAGCGACGGCCGCTGAGCTCACCCTCCGCACGATGCGTTCACGCATGGATCCAGCCAGGTTACGTCGCAGCACAGCCGTAGTGGAAGTGCCTCGTGAGCGACTTCATGAAGTGCAACATGCAACCATGTGGGCTCTTCAGCGGCGCCCTGCGGACCGCGTGGGTCAGCGTTTGGACCCAGGCCGGATGAGCGGTTTACGATGATGCGTTGGGCCCGATGGAGCGAAAGCGCGTGCTGGTCGTCGACGACTCGCTGACGATGCGGCAGCTCCAGTGCCTCATTCTGCGGGACGCGGAGCTGATCGTGTCCGAAGCAGCGGATGGCCTCGCCGCGCTCACGATGATCGAATCTGAGCGACCCGACATCGTGCTCCTCGACGTCAACATGCCCGTGATCGACGGGCGTGAGACCTTCGCGCGGCTCCGTCGAATGACAGGGTGCGCCGAGCTCCCCGTGATCTTCGTGACCGCGGAGGACGAGGCCGACCTGCCGCGCGACGCCCACACGATGTCGCTCCAGAAACCGCTCAATGCCGAAGACCTTCGACGCACCGTGCGCACGCTGGTGGGCCTCTCGCCCGAGAGTCAGCGCCTCATCAAGGCGGCGCCGCCGCGCGAAGGCTGAGCCTGCGGCCTGCGTCGCGCGTCAGCGAATCGAGAAGAGTCGAAGCACGATCAGCGACAGGGCTGCGAAGAGCCCCGCCATCGGGAGTGTGAGCACCCAAGCGATGAGGATGTTGGTGGCGACGCCCCAACGGACCGCAGAGACACGGTGGCTCGCGCCCACGCCCATGATGCACGCGTTGATGCAGTGGGTCGTCGAGACCGGCACGCCGAAGTGACTGGCGGCGAGGATGGTGAGCGCTCCGCTCGTCTCGGCCGCGAAGCCCTGGAGCGGGGTGATACGGATGATCTTCGAGCCCATCGTCTTGATGATGCGCTTGCCGCCTGCTGCCGTGCCGGCGGCGATGGCGGCCGCGCACACGACGATGACCCACGTGGGAACGCCGCCGCCCTCCGGGGGCATCATGGCGTGCGGCAAGCCGGAGCCGCCGGCCGACGCCCACGCGGCGAGCGCGAGCGTGATGATGCCCATCGACTTCTGCGCGTCGTTCGACCCGTGGCTGAAGGCCATGGCCGCCGCGGAGAGGAGCTGCGCGCGACGCGAGCCGCGATGGACCGCCGAAGGGCGCGCCCGCCGGAGGAGCCACACGAGCCCGACCGACAAGAAGAAGGCGATGATGAATCCGAGGGTGGGGGAGAGGACGAGCGGGACGAGGACCTTCTGCCCGAGCGCGGCCCAACGGAAGGCGCCCACACCAGCGTGCGCCACTACGGCGCCGGCGAGACCGCCGATGAGCGCGTGCGAGCTCGATGACGGGATGCCGTACCACCACGTGATGAGGTTCCACGCCGAGGCGCCCAGGAGGGCAGCGAGCACGACGGTCTGGGTGACGAGCGCCGGATTGGCGAAGCCCGAGGCGATGGTCTTTGCGACCGCGGTTCCCGCCATTGCGCCGGCGAAGTTGAGCACCGCCGCGATCAAGACCGCCGTGCGGATGGGGAGGACGCCGGTCGAGACCACGGTCGCGACCGCATTGGCGGCGTCGTGGAACCCGTTGATGTAGTCGAACACGATCGCCATCACGACGACGGCGACGAGCAGACCGAGCCCGACGCCTTCAGCCATGCTTCACCGCGAGGTTGGCGAGCACGTCGGCGACGCCGTCGCAGTGGTCGATCGCGCGCTCGATGTCCTCGAGGACTTCCTTCTGGCGGAGGAGCTCTTTGGCGTCGACGGCCTCGTTGGCGAAGAGCTCGCTGATCGTGCGGCGATAGATCTGGTCGGCGCGCTTTTCGAGCTCGCGCAGCTTGCGACCGCTCTCGATGAGCTCGGCGAAGGCGTGCTTGCGCAAGTACGGAACGGCATCGGCGAGCATGGTCGTGCACTCGACGAGGACGTCGGTGAGCTCGTTGATGGCCTGGGTGGGCTTCGTGACGCCGTAGATCGCCGTGGCGCGCGCGGCGAGGTTCGTGAGGTCGGTCACGTCGTCGAGCTCGGACGACAGCCGATGCAGATCTTCGCGATCGATCGGAGTGACGAACGTGCGGGCGAGGGCATCCTCCATTTGGCGCACGACGCCGTCGGCCTCATGCTCGATGACCTGCACGGCGTCGCGGACCTCTTGGGCGGAGCGGCCGTCACGAAAAGTCTGGAGCTCCTTCGCGGCCCGGAGGCAGAGCCGCGCCTGGGCTTCGACGAAGTCGAAGAAGTGGTCCTCTTTGGGGAGCAGCCAGCGAACCAAGTCTTGAATCGCCATCGCGAGCGACCCGTATGCCGCCCGTGACGTTTCGGCAACGAAGAAGCGTCGACGGGGTAGGGAAATCGGCCCCATCCTCGCGAACCCACGCGCATTTCCCGCGATGACTCGCGGATCCACCCGTGAGCCGTCTCGTCCTCAGCGGCAAGGTGCGGTCGAGTCGGTGCGTGAGGGCGGGAGCTGTCGCGCGCCGGTGACGCCAGAGCGGACGAAACGGCCCAAGAACAGGCCGCAAGACGGCCAAAGCGGCGAAGTCGCACGGGGAATGACTCGGCTTCACTGACGGCGCGGTTGGCGCACACCGCGCGGTTGGCGTCGTTCCTGCTCGATGTCCCGAGCCGCTCACGAATGAGGAACTCCAAGGGGATGGAGCGGCGGGTGGGGAGAGAGAGGCGAATCACGGATGATGCAACACCAAGAGACGCTGACGAACGGGACGACGAAGGTGGCGCGCGGGATCCAGTCCGAGGGAGCAGCTCGCTCTGTCTCGGCAGAGGTCGCGGGCGCACCACGCGTCAGTGTCGTCCGCCGTGTCGACCGGTGGCTCCGTGAGCGCTCGCTCCTTTTGCTCGGCATCGCGGTCGTCGCGGGGTTCTCGTGGCCTGCGGAGGCCGGGCGCGTGCTCTCGCATCCGCGCCTCTTCGTCGTCACCGACGCGCTGTCCTACGACGCGCGCACGTTCGCGCTCGCGGTGATCGTCTTCTCGGCCGCGCTTCGCTGCACGCCGCGCGATTTCGCGCAGGTGGTCCGCTCGAAGGCGGGCGTCGCGAACCTGATCTCCGTCTACCTCGTGGTTCCGGCCATCGCGCTCGGCATCGCGTTCGCGACCCTCAAGCTCGGTAGCGAGTCGCTGCGCGGCGTCGCGCTCGGTCTCGTCCTCTCGGTCATGGTTCCCGTTGCGATGACCAGCGCGGTCTGGACTCGCGCCAGTCAAGGCAGCGTGCCCGTCGCGCTGGGAACGCTCGGCGTCACCAGCGTGCTCGCCGCGCTGTTCATGCCGCCCGTCATCGAGCGCCTCGCGAGCATGCCCGGCGTGGCCATGCACCCGTCGCTGGCGAGCGTGCGAATGCAGGTGATCCTCGCGTTCGCCCTCCCGCTCATCCTCGGCTCGTCGATCCGCGCCGTCGCGTCGCGCGCCGCCGATTCGCTCGAGCCGCTCTTCTCCATCGCCAGCGTCGTCGCGCTCTTCGCGTTCGTCGGCGACAGCGCGGCGGCGCTTCGCCCGCACCTCGCGTCGCACCAGGGCGCGGTCGCCGTGGCGCTCGTCCTCACCGTGGTCACCAACGCCGCCGCTTACTTCGTCGGCTACTGCGTGGCCAAGGCGCGTGGGCTCGACGACGCTGACACGGTCGCCGTCGTCTTTGGCAGCGGCATGCGCAGCGTCCCGGCCGCCCTCGTCGTCGGCGCCATCGCGTTTCCGGGCGTGGCGCTCGTGAGCCTCCCGCCCGTCCTGTGGAGCGTCACGCAGCAGCTCCTCGCCGGCATCCTCACGCGCCGCTTCCTCCACGCGCGCGACCTCGCGGAGCCCGTGCTCCCGCTCAAGCGTCGCGTCGCCGAGGTGACCGCGCGCGTCGCGAGCGCGTCGCGCCCCGCGCTCGCGGAGCTCGAGGACTCGATCGTGATGCCGCTCTGCCGCGAGCTCGAAGACACGCTCGTGTATCGCCCGTCGCGAGATCGCGCGCCGTCGGTTCCGGGCTGAGCGGCGGCCCTTGCCTACACATGGACGGCGCCCGGGACCCTATGGGTCTCGCGGCGCCGTCGCCGCTTTCGCCAGCGCCGGCTGAGGCGTAGCCTGACAGTGCCATGCGCTTGGTGACGAACCCAGGATCGAACCTCAGCGCGCGGGCGAGCCAGTACTACCAAGTGCACATCACGCCGCAGAAGATCGCGGTGGACGGCGAGCAGTTCGACACGCGACAGCCGATCGCCTTCGAGACGCTCGATCAGTGGGTCCGTCAGGCCAAGGTCTTCCCCCACGCGCTCGGGACGTCGGCGGCGGAGTCGGCCGAGACGTTTCGGGGGCTGCTCGCGAACGACGACGAGCTCCTCGTGCTCACCACGAGCAAGAAGCTCGTCCTCACCCACACCGCGTCGGTGTCTGCGGCGAAGATGCTCGCGCCGAGCCACCCGAAGGCGACGATCCACGTCGTCGACTCCGGAGTCACCGACGTCGGGGCCGGGCTTCACGTACTTCTCGCCGGTGAGGCGATGCGCGCCGGGCTCGACGGGAAATCGATCGTTCGGCTCCTGGAGGCGTTCTCAAAGGGAGGGCGCTGCGCGTTTTCGGTGACGACGCTCGAGCACATCGTGAAAGGGGGCAAGGCGAGCTTCCTCAAGGCGTGGCTCGCCGACTTGATGCAGGTCGTGCCGCTGCTCTCCGTCGAAGCGGGAGAGGTGAAGTCGGTGGCTCGCCTGTCGCGCCACGAGGACCGGGTCCAGGCCATGGTCGACTACGCCGTGAAGGGCATCTCGTCGGACACGCCCGTGTGGTGTGCGATCGCGCACGCCAACGATTCGCGAGGCGCCGCCGATCTCGCAGACCGACTCCGTTCGCGATTGAACGTGCGCTACATCGTGACGCGGCCCTTCTGCGCGACGACGTACATCAACATCGGGCCCGGGGGCCTCGGGGTGTTCGTCTACCCGCTCGCGGGCTTGCCGTGGGAGCCCACCACGCCCGCGGTGAGCTGAGTGAGATCGACGGCCCTCTCCGTCGCGTTCGTGCTCGCGCTGCTCGCCATGTGCGTCGGGTGCCGCGGCAAGGCGTTCTGCTCGTCGTACCGAACGAGCTTCCTCTCCACGTGCACCTCGACGTGCGTCACCGGTTGCCAGAAGACGTGTGGGCCCGGGTGTCCGAAGAAGTGCCAAGAGGAGTGCGGGCGACGCTTGAGCGGCCCTGCGGTCGAACGATGCGTGGCGACCTGCACGCCCGATTGCCAAACCAAGTGCGGAGAGAAGTGCCCGTCCTTGTGCACCACCGAGTGTGACAAGGCCCTCGAGAAGGACGCGACCTACTCGCGCGCCTGTGCCGGGGACGCCGGGTAACCCGTCGACTAGCCCTATTTGCCCCGTAAGTTCAAAGGGTTGGCCGCAGAGGAGCGGGCGGCTCGTTTGCGTGGCGCTTCGGCGGCTGCCCGGAACGTCCCGGGACTCTTGCAATTTCGCGGTGGGGGAGTAGAAAGCTCGCCCCGCCAAAAAGGCGGACCCCGGGATGAAGCGAGGCGCCACGCGCCGTGTGTAAACCGGTTTTCTTCGGCCCGCGCGCCTCGCGCGAGCGGGTCGTTTCGAAGAAAAGGAAGCTCGAGAAATGGCTCGTTACATTGGTCCGGTCTGCAAGCTCTGCCGCCGCGAAGGCATGAAGCTCTTCCTCAAGGGCGAGCGTTGCTACTCGGAGAAGTGCTCGTACACGCGTCGTGCGTACCCGCCGGGTCAGCACGGCCAGGCCCGCATCAAGCTCTCGGAGTACGCGATCCGTCTCCGCGAGAAGCAGAAGATGCGCCGCATCTACGGCATCCTCGAGCGCCAGTTCCAGAAGTACTACTTCGAGGCGTCGCGCCGTAAGGGCCGCACCGGCGAGGAGATGATCTCCATCCTCGAGTCGCGCCTCGACAACGTCACGCACCGCCTCGGCTTCGCGTCGACGCGCGCGGAGGCTCGCCAGCTCGTCAAGCACAACCACGTGCTCGTCAACGGCAAGCGCGTGAACATCCCCAGCTACATGCTCAAGCCGGGCGATAAGATCGAGATCCGTCAGCAGAGCCGCGCCATCAACGGCGTCGTCGCCTCGCTCGCGCAGGTCGAGAAGCGTCCGATGATGACCTGGGTCGAGCTCGACAAGGCGAACTTCGCCGGCGTCTTCAAGGGCGTCCCGGTTCGCGACGAGCTCAACGAGCCGCCGATGCGCGAGCAGCTCGTCGTCGAGTACTACTCGCGCTGAGCGAGCAAGACCTGCGTCTGGGCGGCGTGCGAGGCCTTGTGCACGCGCGCCGCCGTACGCACGGTACTCAGCCCCGAAAGATTCCCCATCACGAACACCGAGAGCGCTCCGCGAGGAGCGGTCGACACGGGCAGGCGACGGATCAGAGAAGTCGAGCGGGTTCGGCCCTCGATTGGGATCGCCGCGTGAAACCTGGAAGAGAAGAGAGAGAGCCGCATGAGCAACGCCAACATCACCACTCGTAACTGGCGCGACCTGATTCGTCCGCGCGGGATGCACATCGAGCCGGAGACCCTCACGGAGTTCTACGGCAAGTTCACCTGCGAGCCCCTCGAGCGCGGCTACGGCATCACGCTCGGCAACTCGCTCCGTCGCGTGCTCCTCTCCTCGCTCCAGGGCGCGGCCATCACGGCCGTCCGCATCGAGGGCGCGCTCCACGAGTTCACCACGGTGAACGACGTGGTCGAGGACGTCACCGACATCATCCTCAACCTCAAGGAAGTCGTGCTCAAGGCCGCCTCGGCCAAGACGTACACGGTTCGCCTCGAGAAGGAGGGCCCTGGCCCGGTCTACGCGCGCGACATCCAGCTCGTCGACGGCCTCCAGGTCCTGAACCCCGACCACCTGATCGCGACCCTCGACAAGAAGGGCCCGATCCAGATGGAGCTCACCATCAACGTCGGCCGCGGCTACGTCCCGGCGGAGCGCAACAAGACGCCGACGATGCCGATCGGCACCATCCCGATCGACGCGCTCTACTCGCCGATCCGCAAGGTCAACTACCAGGTGACCAACGCGCGCGTCGGTCAGCAGACGGACTTCGACAAGCTCACGCTCGAAGTGTGGACCAACGGCAGCGTGAAGCCCGCGGACGCGGTCGCCTACGCGGCCAAGATCCTCAAGGAGCAGCTCTCGATCTTCATCAACTTCGAGGAGACCGACGAGGCCGCTTACCAGGCGTCTTCGCAGGACGAGGAGCCGCTCAACGAGAACCTCTTCAAGTCCGTCGACGAGCTCGAGCTCTCGGTCCGCTCGGCCAACTGCCTCCAGAACGCGAACATCACCCTCATCGGTGAGCTCGTTCAGCGCACGGAGCAGGAGATGCTCAAGACCAAGAACTTCGGCCGCAAGAGCCTCAAGGAGATCAAGGAAATCCTCGCGGGTTATGGTCTCTCGCTCGGCATGAAGATCGACAACTGGCCCCAGATGCTCGAGCGCTGGAAGGCGCAGCAGAATCAAAATTAGGTCGGTTGAAAGGGGACTTGCAGTCCCCTCGTCGGGCTTCGCCCGACTCACCCCTCGCGTGCTTCGCCTCTGGCTCAGCACCGAGGGGGGAGCTGCGCCTCCCCCCTCGTGCTCCCCCTCGCCAGAGGTGACGCCGCACCACCCCGGGTCTGGAGCCTACCCTTGAAGGCTTTCCTCCTCCTCGCGAGGAGTTCGTTCACGAAAGATAGGTAGTCCGATGCGTCATAAGAATGCCGGTCGTAAGTTCGACCGAAACACGTCCAGCCGTCGCGCGATGTTCCGTAACCTCGCGGCCAACCTCATCCTCAACGAGCGCATCGAGACCACCGAGGCGAAGGCCAAGGAGCTCCGCCGCGTGGCCGAGCGTCTCATCAGCAAGGCCAAGCGCCTCGGCACCGTCGCCTATACGCCCCAAGACAAGCTCTCCGACAAGGAGAAGGCCGCGCGCCTCCACGCGCAGCGCCTCGTCGCGGCGTACATCCCGCGCTTCATGACGCGCACCGAGCCCGGTGGCGGTGAGAAGCGCGTCGACATCGTCGAGAAGGTGTTCCTCGACCTCGCCAAGCGCTTCGCGGAGCGCCCCGGCGGCTACACGCGCACCATCAAGACGAGCCTCCGTCGCGGCGACAACGCCCCGATGGTCTACATCGAGCTCGTCGACGGTCCGGCCGCGGCCGAGGCCTGAGTCGGCGCGAGGTTCCGACCTCGCGTCATCGAGTGGGCGGGCGAACCTTCGCGGTTCGACCCGCCCTTTCGCTTTTTGTCCTGTCGCTTCGTCGGCGGCTCGGGTCCGTCAGCCCTGGCGACGTCGACGCACGAGAAGCGCGAGCGCGGCCGCGACGCCGCCCATGAAGGCCCACGGCGTAGCGGTGCGCCCGGCCGCGCGGCAGCCGCATCCGTCGTCGCTGGCCGGGGCCGCGGCGTTGCTCGCTCCAGTGCCGCCGTCGCCGCCCGCGGCCGAGCTGGTGCCGCCGCTCGCCGCGCCACCCGATGTCACGCCGCCATCGGCGTTCGGCGCGCCCGCGTCGCCCGAGCTCACGGGCAGGCCGACCTCGAACGCGCCGATGTCCGGCGCGACGCCCACGATCGAGCGCGCCTGCACGGACAGCGGGTGAACGTACTGGAAGGTCGGGGCCAACGACTGCCCGTCCACCGACGCGGACACGACGACGCCCTTGTCGATCGCCGGTGAGCCCGCGAGGAGGTGATAGTCGAACGTCGCCGGCGCGACGAGCTTCGCGTCGCCCTCGAAGTTCCCTTGCTGAACGGCGGCCCCTTGATTGGTGACCGTGCCGCCGCCGGCGAACACGTTGTTCTGGAGCAGCGCGGCCGGTGCGCCGCTCGCGACGTTGACGAACGTGCCATGGCCGAGGTCGTTCACGAACGTGTTGTGGACGACGTAGAGATCGTGACCGGCGTTGGTGAGGCCCTCCTCGCCGTAGGTGACGATCGTCGGATTCTCGGTCGCCGTGCCTTGTTGGATCACGTTGCCGAGGATGACCGTGGTCCCGCCGTTGGGGAGATCGATCGAGTAGCTCGCGGTCCCGTCTTCGTCCGTGATGCGGCTGTAGAGGATGAAGTTCTTCTGCGCGCGCGACTTGAGCTCGTGGCCGCTTTTGGCGCCGTGCGAGTAGCTCGCGCGGAACGTGAACGAGGTGACGTTGGCGCTCAGATAAGCGTTGTGCGCGCAGCCGGCCGGGTCGATGCAGTTGCCGTTGTTCGCGAGCTCCGAGGACTCGATCACGACGACGCCCGCGCCACCGAGGATGCCGTTCTCGTTGTCGTGGAGGTAGACGCTGCGCAACGTGAGGTTCGTGCCTTGGAGGCGCAGCGCGGCGCCGTTGTGATCGGGCACCGCAGCGCCGAGCATCTCCACGTTCTCGATCGTGAGATCGTTTCCGCTCACCACCCAGGTGCCCTTGCCCTGCGCGTTCTTCCCGTTGGCGTCGATCTTGGGGCGGCCGCCGACGCCACGGATCGTGAGGTTCGAGGCGGTGATCTCGCAGACGTCGCCCGAGTAGGTGGCGACGTCGATCTCGACGACGTCGCCGTTCGTCGCCGCCGCGAACGCCGCGCACGGCGCCGCGTAGGCTTTGCCCGGCCCGACTTGGCGCGTGGTGGCCTGCGCCACCGCGGTCGTGAGCATGACCGCGGCCGCGCTGGGGACGATCGAAACAAGACGCCGTCCCGGGAGAGAGAAAGACCGCATGCGGGCGATCGTAACCCCACGCCGGGACCCGGCAAAAGCTCTCCGAACCTGGCGTGCGCGGCCATCGAGAGCACTGCTACGCTCCGCTCGTGGCCCGCATCCTCCTCGTCGACGACGACGCGTCGCTGCTGGACGTCCTCGGCCTCGCGATCGAAGACGCCGGTCATGAGCTCCTCACGGCCAAGGACGGCCGGGAAGCGTGGAGCGTCCTAGGCGCGCGGCCGGTCGACCTCGTCATCAGCGACGTGAACATGCCCGGCATCGACGGCTTCGCGCTCGCGAAGAAGCTCCGGGACGCAGGGAACGGCGTGCCCATCGTGCTCCTCACCTCGCGCGACGGAGAGATCGACGAAGCCCTAGGGCTCGAGCTCGGCGCCGACGACTACGTCGCCAAGCCGTTCAGCACGCGCGTCCTCTTGGCCCGCGTCTCGGCGCTCCTCCGTCGCAACCAAGCGCGCGCGCTGTCTTCGCCGCCCGCGGAAGCGGTGACGGTCGGCGGCCTCTCCCTCGACGCCGACCGCATGGAGGCGCGCTTCAAGGGCGTGCTCCTCACGCTCACGCTCACCGAGTTTCGTCTCCTCGAAGCGTTCGCTCGTCGCCCGGGAATCGTGCTCTCGCGCGACCGCTTGCTCGAGATCGTCCGCGGCGACGAATCAGTGGTGGTCGAGCGAATCGTCGACACGTACGTGAAGCGAATTCGACGCAAGCTCGAAGCCGTAGACGCGACGTTCGACGGCATCGAGACGGTCATCGGCGCCGGCTACCGGCTCCGCGGATGAGACCATGAGCGAGCCGGTGCGCTTCGAGGGCGTTCAGCGCCGATTCTCCCTGCGCATCCGCGTCGTGGCGGCGATTCTCTTCGCTGCGCTCGCGCCGCTCGGTGTGGTGTTTCTGTGGAGCCAGCTCGACCGCAACGTGCCGGGCCGCATGTGGAGCGAGACGCGCGCCGCCGCCGGCGAGATTCGTCAGGCGGTGCGCAGCGGCGCCGACGACGTCGCGCTCGAGCGGCTCGCGCGGCAGGAGCGAGTACGACTCCGCGTCCTCGACGCGCGCGGCGAGATCGTGTTCGACGAAGACGCCGACGATCCCGCCGATCGCTTCGGCGCGCTCGAGGAGCGATTGCTCGGCGCCAGCACGACGACGCTCCGCGAGCTGGACGAAACGATGGGCCGCGTGGGCGACCGCGTGACCGTGCGCACGGCGCGTTTGCGCGGCGAGGGCGTCGTGTGCGACACGCTGCCGCTCCTCTACTGCGAGGCCGCGGCGATGATCGACGGCGATAAGGTCGTCCACGTCCAGCGCTCCTCGCGGCGCGCGGTCCAGGCAGTGTATGCCCTTCGCGCGCAGCTCCTCCGATTGGCCGTGGTGACGGTTCCACTCGCGCTGATGATTGCGATCTACACGGGTCGCCGCGTGGTGCGGCCGGTGGAGCATCTGCGACGGCAGGCGCTTGAGCGAGCGGCGGCGGCGACCCGAACGCCGGCGCTCGCGCCCGAGCATCGTGACGAGATCGGAGAGCTCGGTGACGCGTTCAATACGCTGCTCGCCGCGCTCGACCAGAAACGCGCCGAGAACGAGGCGTTCGTGGCCGATCTCGTGCACGAGCTCAAGAACCCCGTCGCGGCCGTGCGCGCGACGGCGGAGGCGCTGGAGCGGGGCGCGGTGGACGCGGAACGGGCGGCGCGACTCGCCCGCGTGCTCGGCGACAGCTCGGCCAAGCTCGACCGCCTGGTGACACAGTTCCTCGAGCTCGCGCGCGCGGACGCCGGCATGCCGAACGAGGAGCGCAGTCGCGTCGCGCTCGCCGACCTCGTACGCGGCATCACCGCGCGGATGCAGGAGGACCCTCGCTATGGTGACGTCACCTTCGTCGCCGACGTCGACGGCGATCCGAGCGTGATCGGCGTCGCACATCGTCTCGACGCCGTGGTGCGTGAGCTCCTGGAGAACGGCGCGTCGTTCGCGGGCGCCGGCGGTCGGGTCGAGGTGACGCTTCGCGCCGAGCCGAAGACCCGCATGGCTTGGCTCCGCGTCCACGACACCGGGCCCGGCATCGCCGAGGCGGACCTCCCGCAGGTGTTCGCGCGCTTCTTCACGACGCGCGGGGCGCGCCGCGGAACGGGGTTGGGCCTCGCGCTGGTCCACTCGGTGTGCCGCGCGCACGGGGGGGACGTGTCCGTCTCGTCGTCCGAAGGCGCCACGTTCACGGTGCAGTTGCCGCTCGCTGGCTGACGTTCACGCCGTTTTCACACGCGTTCCTTGGACGATCCTCGCGGCTGATGCGGGGCGTTCAAACGGAGGGCGCAGATTCGAGGCGTGGAGGACTCACCATGGAACTCTTTCGTCGATTGCTCGATCTCGTCGGCCCCTCGAACGCAGACCGCCCCGCACCGGACGACCCGGACGCGCCGAGCGCGCTCTCGGGGCCCGAGCGCCTCTTCTTCGCGGCGACTGCCTTTTTGGCGGCGCTCGGGCTCGGCGCGGTGTGGGGCATCGCGGCGGGAAGCCACGACGCGCACCTCGCCGTCGACAACGTGGGGAAGGTTCCCGTCTTGCTCGTCGCGTCGTCGCTCGTGTCGCTGCCCGTCGCGCTCCTCGTGTTTCGCCTCACGGCGCGCCAAGGTCGAGTGACCGATCTCCTGATGGCGCACGCGCTAGGCCTCTTCGCCGGCTGCTTGGCGCTCGCGCTGCTTTCGCCGCTCGTCGCCCTCTACCAGTACACGAGCTCGTTCGCCGGCATGCCGGTCGCGGTCGGGTCGGGCGTGCTCGGCGCGCTCGTGGCGCTCCTCGTCGTGGTCCGCGTGATCCGGAAGCTGTCACCCGGCCTCGCGGGACGTGTGTATGGTGCACCCATTGCGCTGGTGCTCGTCCTCCAGGCGGCGGCCTTGGCGCAGCTGGCGTCGGTTACGACGCCGGTCTTCCCCACCCGCACCCCGATGGGGCAGGGCGTGGACGGACTCGTGAAGCGGCATGCGGCTCCCGCGCACACCGCAGAGGAGAACACTCCGGCACCGGTCGTCGAGGCTGCGCGATGAGCGGAGCGTTCACCGTGGCCACGGTCGTCGCGGCCATGGCCATTCCAGCGCTCGGATGGCTGGTGGGCGCGCTCTCGCGTCGGGCCGAACGGGCGCGCTCGCGGCGCGTCGTGCGGTGAGGTGACGCGATGCTGCCGCCCATTTCGATCGCCACCTCGGCCGCGGTCTCCGGAGTCGCGCTCGCCGCGCTAGCGACCTTCGCGAGGTGGGCGGCCCCCGCCGCGTTCACCCACCGCGCCGCTCGCGCCACCTTCGCGGCCGTGTTCGCGGTCGCCTTCACCAGCCATCTCGCGTGGCAGTACGGGACGTCGCTCGGCTCGTTTGCGGCGTCGTATTGGGGATGCAACGCCGCGCTCGTCACCACGGTGGTTCTCGCCTGTGGGCTCGTGGCACTGCCGCTCGCAGTCGTGGTGCATGGTGCGGCGCGGCTCGTCCCGACGCGGCTCGTCGATGCGGCGCTCGTCGATCGCCGCACGTTCCTCACGGCCTCGGCTGCCGTGGTTCCGACGCTGGCGATGAGCGTGGGCGCGGCTGGCTTCGCCGGCGGCGCAGCGGCGGCGAGCACTCCGCGGCGGCTGATTCGGTCGCGCATCCTCCCGCCAGCCCTGGATGGTCTTCGCATTCTCCAGCTCAGCGATCTCCATCTCGGCGCCGGTCGCGAGCTCGGAGATCTCGAGCGCTTGTTCGCGCGCCTTCGCGATCGCGGCGCCGTGCCGGACCTGATCGTTCTCACCGGTGACGTCGCCGAAGACCTCCGCCTTCTACCGACCGCGCTCGATCTCGTCCGTCAACTCGGCGCGCGCCACGGGGCCTTCGCTGCCCTCGGCAATCACGAGCACATCCACGGTGTGCGCGCGGCCCGTCGCATCTTCGACGCGAGCGACGTGCGGCTCCTGGTCGACGACGCGGCCGTGCTCGACGTGCGTGGCGCTCGCCTCGCGCTCGTCGGCGTCGACGATCCGATCGTGGCGCATGGTGACGTGGGCGCGCTCCTCCGCGGTCCGATCGACAAGGCGTTCGCGCGGGTAGCTCCCGCCGACGCGTTCCGCGTGCTCCTCTGCCATCGGCCCGAGGGGTTCGAGCACGCGGCCGCCGCAGGATGCGGGCTCACGCTCTCCGGGCACACTCACGGCGGCCAGATCGGGTTCGCCGGCAAGAGCGCGTTCGAACCGCTCTTTCCGGACGGGTACCTCTGGGGCTCGTACCGACGCGGCGATGCGTCGCTCTACACGACGGCGGGGTTCGGCGCCTGGTTCCCGTTCCGCCTCGGCTGTCCGAGTGAAGCGCCGCTCCTCGAACTCCGCGCGGGCGACTGACTTGTTACGATGCGGTCTCCATGGCCACGAAGGACGCCGCGCCGCTCCCCACGCTCGAAACGTACGACGTGCTCGCGCCGATCGCGCGCGGGGGTATGGCCGAGGTGTTCCTCGGCCGGGCCCGCGAGGGGCTCGGCCTCGTCGCGCTCAAGATCATGCGCGCGGACCTTTCGCGCAACCAGGAGTTCGTGTCGATGTTCGTCGACGAGGCGCGCATCGCGTCACGCCTCGACCACCCGAACATCGTGAAGAACCGTGGCGCCTTCTCGGAAGCTGGTCGTCACTTCTTGGTGATGGATCTCGTGCGCGGGCGGACGTTGCTCGACGTGGTGGACATGGCGCTCCGCCGCAAGAAGCACCTCCCGTACGCGATGGTGGCGTGGGTGGGCGCGCGCATCGCCGACGCGCTCCATTACGCGCACGAGCTCGAGGACGGTGCGGGACGGCCGCTCGAAGTGATTCATCGCGACGTCAGCCCGAGCAACATCCTCGTCACGTTCGGCGGCGAGCCGAAGCTCATCGACTTCGGCCTGGCCAAGGCGAAAGATCGCATCACGAGCACGGCGCACGGCGTCCTCAAGGGCAAGCTCGCGTACGTCGCTCCCGAGCAAGTGAATGGTGCTCCGTACGATCGTCGAGCCGACGTCTTTGCACTCGGGATCACACTGTGGGAGGTGTCCATCGGCGACCGCCTCTTCCGCGCCGAGACGGACGTCGAGACGGTCCGCAAGGTGAGCCGCGCCGACGTCCCCGATCCGCGCACGATCCGCGAAGACTTTCCGGCGCCGCTCGCCGCGATCCTCCTTCGTGCGCTCGCTCGTGATCCCGCCGAGCGGTACGCGACGGCCGGCGAGTTGGCGGCTGCCTTGGACGCGTTCGTGAACGAGGCGGACCCCTCGATGGGGCCAGAGGCGGTCGCGGCGTTCGTCGCGCCGCTCTACCCCGACGAGTCGCGCGCCCCATGGGAGCGGACGACGGATGGTGAGTCCCGTGCCGTCACTTCGCCAGGAGGCGCGCTCCCCACCTGGCGGGCATCGCTCGACGTCGCGCTCGGCGAGCGCATCGCCGCGCTTCCGGCGAACGAGGCCGTAGCACGCGCGCGGGCGCTCCTCGAGCGCGCCCTCGTCGAGGAGTGGTTGGGTGAGCCCGAGCGGGCGGAGAAGCTCGCGCGCGCGTCGGGTGAGGCGCACGCCTCGGCCGCCGCATGGTCGACCGCGCGTCGGCTTGCGTGGGCCCGTCGAGATCCGGCGGCGCTGCTCCCGGATCTCGACCGACAGCTCTCCGCGGTGTCCGACGCGGCGCAGCGCGCGGACCTCTTGGCCGAGCGCGGCCGACTCCTCCACGCGGCCGGCGATCCAGCGCGGGCACGTGCAGAATACACGCGAGCGCTGGGGCTCGTACCGGAGCACGCGGCCGCGATGCGCGGTCTGGACGCGGTGCTGAATCACGTCGGAGATCGCCCCGCGCTCGCGGCACACCTCGCCAAGATGAGCGACGCCTACGATCGCGACCCGGGCTTTGCGGCGTGGCTGGAGGTCGAGCGCGCCGTCGCTTCCGCCAGCGCGGACGAAGCCAAGGCCGCACTCGAAATGGCGCTCGAGCGTGACCCATCGCTCGGTCCGGTCCGCGCTGCTTGCGTGGCGCACGCGGCGGCGCACGCCGATGGCCCGTGGCTCGTGGCGCTCCTCCTCGGTGAGGCGGACCTCGAGGTCGACGCGAACCGCGCCGCGAGCCTCGAGCTCGAAGCGGCGATCGTTGCGCGACACCGTCTCGGTGACCTCGCCGGCGCGACCGCCGCGATCGAACGAGCGTCGGCGCGACCGACGACGCGGCCGCTTCTCCGTCGCATGATCGTCGACGAGCTCGTTCGCGTGCACGAGCGATCGGGCCGACGGGACGCCGCGATCGCGGCGCGACGGGTTCGCCTCACATTGCTCGAGCGGGCAGGGGAGCGGGCGGTCGAGCTCATGGCCATCGCGATGCTCGAAGAAAGCGGCGCTGCGTACGGCCGCGCGGCGCAAGCCCTGACGGAGGCGCACGCCCTCATGGCGGACGACGAGACCGTCCTCGAAGCGCTCGACCGTGTGCTCGAGCGCGCCGGGGCGGATGACCAGCGCGTGAAGCTTTGGACGAGCGAGGCGACTCGTCGTCGCGACCCGCGCGCGCGGGCGCGATGTCTCGGGCGGGCCGCGACCCTCGCCGAGGCCGCGGGTGACGCCCCACGCGCGATCGAGCTCCACCGTGCCGCGCTCGTGGCGGCGCCGGCGGACGAGGGCGCGCTCGACGCGCTCGACCGCCTGCTCCGCGTTTCGTCGACCGGGCTCGTGCCCAAGGACGAGGCGCGCGCGAAGATCGCACTCCACCGGCACGCTGCCGAGCACGCTCCCGACGATGAGCGCCGGGTGGCGCACCTCGAAGTCGTCGCGCTCCTCGAGGAGGAGGCGCTCGGTGAGCCAGGGCTCGCCGCGATGACCTACCGTCAAGTCCTCCGCCTCGCACCGACGCGCGTGGCAGCGTGGATTGGGCTCGCGCGTGCGGCGCAGCGGTCGGGGGACGTCGGTGGCGCGGCCGAGGCGCTCCTCAAAGAGGCCGAGCTTCCGGGAGCGAATGCGCGTCGGGCGACACTCACCGTGCGAGCCGCGTCGCTCTTGTCCACCGTCGACGTGGACCGTGCCGTCGCGCTACTCGACGGCGTTCTCGAACGCGACTCGTCGCATCGCGAGGCGCGGCTCGCTCGCCGCCGTCTCTACGAATCCGGTGGACGGTGGCAGGCGCTCGATATCGATCTCGCCGCTGCGGTTCCGTACGGCGGGTCTCCCGCCGCGCAGGTGGACCTCCTGCTCGCTCGCGCCCGCATCCAGCGCATGCACCTCAAAGCCGCAGACGCCGCGCTCACGACTGCGTACTCGGCCATCGCGATCGATCCTACCGAAGCGCGCGCGCATGCGATGGTCGCCGAGCTCCTGGACGAAGCCGACGACAAGCGTGCCGAGGAAGGATGGGTCAAGCTGGCCGAGCTCTCGCCGGAGCCGATGGTGCGTGCGCGACTTTTGGTGCGCGCCGGAGACATCGCCGAGCACGCTCTCGGCGACGACGGTCGCGCGCTCGCGCTCTTGTCGTCGGCGCTCGATGCGTCGCGTGACGCGAGCTTCCTCGAGGAGCGCGCGACCCGCGTGGCGCGGCGCCGCGCCGAGGCGCATCCGGCAGCGAATGCGGCGTACGATCAGATCCTCGAGGTGGCGACGCGCGGGCCGCGCGCGGCGATTGCGACCGCCGAGCTCGCGTTGCGGAGCCTCGGGCGCGCGCCGGCGCGGGCCCTCGCGCTCGCGGAGGCGCTCGTCGCGGAGCATCCCCGCGCGCCGTTCGCGTTGCGCCTGCTCGAGCGAGCGGCGGCGGAGAATGGCAAGCCGGGCGACGTCGTACGCGCGCTCGTCGGACAAGCCGACACGTTTTCCTCGGCACCGGCGCGCATCGGTGCTCTCTGGGAGGCCATTCGCCTGACCGAATGGAAGCTCTCTGGAGATCCGCGCGCGCTCACCGAGCTCGTGCGCTCGCTCGCGCCGGACGACGTGGCCGCGACCGAGCACCTGATCGCCTTCGGCGTCCGTGCGCATCGCGGCGCCGACGGACATCCCGACGAGGGGCTGGTGTCGGCGTTGCGAAGTGCGGCGCAGCACGCGCCCGACGAAACGTCCCGCCTCGGCGCGCTGGTGTCACTCGCGTTGGCCTATGTCCCGGCGGCCGGGGGCGATCCGCCGCTCGACGCACGCCGCGCGTGTCTCGACGCGCTTCGCCTCGCGCTTCGGATCGACGCGCGATCGATCATCGCCGCGACTGGCCTCGCGAGGTTGGGGCCGCTCACCGAGGACGCCGAGGCCGCGGTGGCCGGGCTCGTCGCACTCGCGGACCTCGCGACCGGGCCGAAGGTGGCCCAACTCCTCGGACAGGCAGCCAGCGCGGTCATCGGAGCTCCCGACTCGATGGGCCCGCGCGCGGTGCGGCTCGACCGAGCGGCCCGACTCCTCGAGCGCGCGCTCGAAGCGGATCCCGACGCGCTCGTCGCCGCGACGATGCTCATCGCAGTGCACGGAGAGAGCGGTGAGCCCGATCGCTTGCTCGCGGCGCTCGGTGGCGCGCTCTCGCGTGCGAAGACGAAGGCCGCCGTCGCCGGTCTCGGCGCGCCGCTCGCACGGGTGGCCCGCGAGCGCGCAGACACGCGCGTCCTCGCGGTCGATGCGTTGCGCCGCGTCGTCGAAGCAGCGCCTACCGACGCGGACGCGTGGCTGGCCCTCTCCGAGGTGTCGCTGGAGCTCGGCGCGCGCGCCGAGGCGGCGACGGCCCTCGAAAACGTCGTCGTGCACGCTCGCGAAGCGGCCGACAAGATCGCAGCCTTGGCGGCGCTCGCCGAGCTCTATCGCGAGCGAGGCGAGCCGAGCGAAGAGTCCCGCGTGCTCGCCGTGTGGTTGGAAATCGCGCCACGCGACGCGCGGGCTTTGGCGCGGCTCGAGCGAGTTCGCCGTCAGCAGGGTGCGAGTGCCGACGAGCTGCGCGACGTGCTCGTGCGTCTCGTGGAGGCGAGCACGAGCAGCACAGAGAAGGCGTCTGCGCTCGTCGCGCTTGCGGACGACGCGCTCGCCCGCGGCGACGTCCAGGGCGCCGAACGGCACTTCATCGAGGCCGCTGCGCAAGACGCCGGCCCGGAGCTCTTGGCGCGCCTTCGGTCGCGCGCCGGCGACGTGCGAGACGAAGCGCGGCTCATCACCGCGCTCGTCGCACGCGCCGAGCAACTCGGTCGACCGCACGCGGCGGCTTGGGAGGCGCTCGGGCGCCTCGAGATCGAGTCGCTCGGCGAGGCGCGGGAAGGCGTGGCGCACCTCAATCGAGCGCTGGCGCTCTCACCCGGTCGACCGGACACGATCGCCGCGCTCGCGCGAGGCCTCGTGGCGCTCGGGAAGCACGACCATGCGTCGGCGCGCCTCGTGGCCCTCGTGACGAAGGAACCGCCGGCGATCCTCGGGGTGAGCGACGTGGGGAGCGCGCTCGCGGCGCTCGAGACGGCGCTGCGCGAGCAAGGGCGCCGCGACGAGAGCGTGGTCGCGCGGGAGCTTCGGGCTCTGGCGGGAGCGCTCGACGATGGCGCGCACGTGGAGCTGCGCGCGCGTCGTTCGCCGCTCTTCGATGCTCCGGCCGGAGCTCTCGACGTTCAGCGCGCGGCCGCCGCGCTGCTCCCGGACGACGCCCGCACCATGGTATTCGCGCTCACGAGCGCGCTCGCCGGCGTGGACGCCAAGCTGTGTCGAAGCGATCTCGAGTCGCTCGACGTGAACCCGCGCCAGCGCATCACTTCGCCCAACGTGCACCCGCTCGCGGCGATGCTGGCGTGGGTCGCCCGTCTCTTCGGGATCGACACGCCGCCCCTGGTGTTCTCCCCGCGGATCGCCACGAGCCGGGTTCTCTCCGTGGACGGGGACGCATGGGTCGCCCTGCCATCGACGCTGGCCGGTCGGCCAGAGCCAGAGCAACTCGCGTCGGTCGCTCGCGCGGCCTTGCGCATCGCGCTCGCGGTCGCATGGATCGACGAGGTGCCGAGCGACGAGGCGTTGCCGCTCGTTCTCGGGATCGCGCGCCGTGTGGTGCCGGGGTACGGGCAGGACGACGCCGATCGAGCGGACGATTGGTCGGAGCGCGTGGGGCGGGCCGTGGGGCGAAAGCAGAAGAAGGCGCTCGCCGAGCTCGAGCGACGCCTCCAGTCGGAGCGCGCGCCGACCGTCGCGGAGGTCCTCGCCTTCCGGCGCGGCGTCGCGCAGGCGGAGGCGCGCGCGGCCTTCGTGCTGAGCGGGGATCTCCTGGCGACGCTCGATGCGCTGCGGGCCGGTGACAGCGCCCTCTCGCAGCGGACCGAGGCGTTCGGTCCGGCCGCGTTGGGCGCCGTGCTCACTCACCCGATCGGCGCCGACCTGGTGCGATTCGCGCTCGGCGCGAGCGCATCGACGCTCCGGACTCGGCTCGGCGGCTGAGCGCCGATCAGGTCGAGCGGAGCTTTCGCCACACGGCGACGAGCGCGAGCAGCACCGCGAGCCCGGCGACGAGCGCGGTGCCGAGGCGCACGAAGCTCGACGTCTTCGCCGTGCGTGCGGCGCGCTCGCCGTCGAGTCGCGTGAGCTCGCGCTCCGCGATCGCGTTGGTCGGATCGAGCGCGCGGGCTCGCTTCAAGCTCTCCTCGTCATCGACGCCGCGCGCGTGGAGCTCGTGCGCTTCCAGCGCGAGGAGCCCCGCTTGAATTTGCGGAGCGCGAGGTGACTCTGGATCGAGTGCGAGTGCGCGCTGGTAGAGGAGCATCGCTCGCTCGGGGGC
>JBGAJR010000103.1:0-9666 GCA_044224815.1 Polyangiaceae bacterium | reverse complement strand
CGCTTCGATCTGGCGACGGTGCTCGGTCGCGAGCACGGCCGGTTCGATCGGGGCGCCGCGTTCTTCGACGTCCTCCATCAGGATCCCGTGCTGCGCGGCGCCAAGCTCATCGCCGAGCCGTGGGACGCGACGCCCGAGGGTTTCACGCTCGGCGCGTATCCGCCCGGCTTCCGCGAATGGAACGCTCACTTTCGTGACGACGTGCGGCGCTTCTGGAATGGCTACGAACGCCGCCTCGGCCCGCTCGGCTATCGACTGACCGGCTCGAGCGACGTCTTCGGCGGACGCGGACCCACGGCGAGCGTGAACTTCGTCACGTGTCACGACGGCTTCACGTTGCGCGATCTCGTGAGCTTCGAGGAGCGTCACAACGAGCGTAACGGTGAGGGGAATCAAGACGGGGCGCGCGAAAACTTTTCGGCGAACTTCGGCGTCGAAGGTCTCGAGGCCGAGCGGGCGGTCTTGGCGGCGCGCGAGCGGCAAGCGCGCAACTTCTTGGCGACGCTGCTCCTCACGCCCGGCGTGCCGATGCTCCTCATGGGCGACGAGATGGGGCGGACGCAACGCGGGAACAACAACGCGTACTGCCTCGATGACGCGACGTCTTGGGTGGCCTGGGTGCTCGACAAGAGCGGCGAGGCCCTCCTCGGCTTCACGCGCGGGCTCATCGCGCTCCGTCGTGATCTGTCGGCGCTGCGCCCGGAGACGCACTTCCGAGGTCAGTCCGAGGAGAGCGGTCGCCCCGACGTGCGGTGGCTACGCCCTGACGGCGGGCCGATGCAGGGGAACGACTGGGATCGGCCCGACGAGCGCGCCATCACGATGTTGGTCACTGAGCCGACCGGGTCGACGCTGGCGCTGCTCTTGAATGGCGGCGCGTGGCCACTCGACATCACTTTGCCGCCGCCCGCTCCGGGAACGCGCCCCGAGGTCCTCGTCGACACCGCCTACGAGGCGGTTCCGCTCGGGAAGACACTTGCCGAGGGCGCGCGTGTGTACCATCTTGAGCCCCGCTCCCTCGCACTCGTGAGGCTAGAGGAGACTCCGTGACCGTCACCCCCGGACAGCCCCCCAGTCGCGTCGATCTGATCGAGTTCATCGAGGTCACGATCTCCGAGCTGAAGAACATCGCGCAGCCGCACGAGATCTCCACGTTCCGCGAGCTCGGCTTCGACGCCGAGGAGGCCGACTCGCCCGACCAGCTCCAGGCGATCCACGACCAGGTGCAGAGCCTGCGCGCCTTCTGCGAGCGCCGGGCGCGCAGCGCGATCGGCATGCCGGCCGTGACGCCGGGCCGTCGCCGCGAGTAACGCGGCGGCTTCGGTCATGGAGACCAAGATCGCGATCGAGGCCTGCGCGATCGCCGCGACGCTTCCATTGAAGGAGCTGAGCGGGCTCTTCGACGGTCGCGCCTCGTTCACGCGCCCGGCCAAGACGGTGCTGCTCGTCCAATACCCCGACGACGGCTGGACCGTGCTCCACGACTTCGGCGCGGCGGTCTTCTTCGGCGTCCCTGACGAGGAGCGCGCCCGCGTGCTCGCGGCGATGCGTCGCTACGATGGCGCCGCCGCCGGCGCCGAGGGTGGGCGCGGCCTCGTGCGCGAGAGCTTCGTCGTGGAGGTGAGGCCCGACGCCACTCGCGCGAACGTTCGCTTCGACGCCGTCGTCGTCCGCGAGCTCACCCAGCCGGTGGTCGAGCTCGTGGCCTTCGTCATCGGCCAGTCGGTGGCCATGGAGTACTACGAGGAGGACGTCGATCGAATCCTCGAGCGCTTCGAGTCCATCGCCTCGGGGCTCGAACAGCACGGCCGCTTTCGCGGCAACGTGCGCGAGCTCCTTCGCTTCGTCGGGCGCGGCATGAGCCTCCGCAACCGCGTGGTGCACACACTGGCCCTCCTCGATTCGCCGGAGCTCACCTGGGAGGACGAGATCCTCGACCGCCTCTATCGCGAGCTCCGACAGTCGTTCGCGATCGAGGACCGCTACCGCGCGCTCGATCACAAGCTCCAGATGATCGGTCAGAACCTCGAGATCGTCGTCGACCTCACCCAGTCGCGGCGGAGCATGCTCCTCGAGGTCTTGGTGGTGGTGCTCATCTTCATCGAGACCGTTCTCTTCGTGCTCCAGATGAAGCCGCACTGACCGTGCGTTCGCCGCGCGCGCTCACTTCGTCTTGGTGAGCATCCAGTCGATGGCGTTCTTGACCTCGGGCGTGGAGATCGTGTGTCCGGCGTTGTGGAGGAAGAGCTTCGCGTCGTAGCCGCGGCCGCTCATCATCGTCACGAAGTCCTCCATGACGTGACGTCCTTGGTTCCACGTGTTGTTCGGGTCGGTGGGATCGATAACGACGGCGACCGCGGGCGATCCGGCGCTCGCCGCCGGAATGCCGGACGGGTCGGCGGCCAGCCCGGAAGACGCGAGCGTCACCCCGGCGTAGCGCGAGGCAGCGGATCCATCGAAGAGCACGAACGCGGCGTACGCGCCGCCCTGGGAGAAGCCGAAGAGGTACTCGCGCGCCACGTCGACGTTGAACATGCTGCGGAGCGACTGCTCGAGCGCCACGCTCGTGTCGTCGGTGTTGTCGTCCGGCGCGGCGATGATGAGATTTTGCGGGTAGCCGCGCGCGAGCCACACGTTCAAGAAGTTGCGGCCGGTGTCGCCCTGCCCGTGGAGGATGATCATGAGGGGCATCGGCTTGCCCGTCGCCGCGGGGACGTGGAGCGCGACCGAGGCGCCTTGGAACGAGATGTCGTGCTCGCCAGCGCCGGGACCACCACCGCCCCCGCTCCCGCTCGGTGGCTTCGTGCCGCCGTCTTTGCCCGGCGCGCCGGCGTCGGTTCCTGGCTTGGGCGACGTCGTTCCGCCGCCGGGCGGCGTCGTCGTGGTACCGGCGGGCGGCGTCGTGACCGTGCTCGCGCCGCTCGGCGCGGAGCCCGCGGCCGGATCGAGAGCGTCCGGGGCGGAGCCGCTGCAACCGACGATGAACGCGAGCGCGAAGGCGGGGAGGAGACGCATCGGCACCGAGCGGTGCAAGCGAGGTGCCGCCTCGATTTACGGCGTTAATGACCCGCGGTGCGGGCTGCGTTGCACATCGAGTGCAACCGTCACCGCACGTTTGCACCGGACGTGACGCCCGCGCGTCCCGCGGCGCGGAGGACGGTCTCGGCGATGAGCGCCTGTCCCACACGCGAGGGGTGGTGGTCGCACGGGGCGTCGCGCGGGTCGACGCGCAGGCCGCCGGTGCAGAAGTCGCGCGGGTAGCTCGCGGCCCGTTCGTCGAGGGTGGCGCAGTCTGGATTTTTGGCGAGGAGGCCCGCGCGGCAAGCGTTGCCTTGGTCGAGCGCGCTCTCGGACCGAAACGTTTCGAAGACGTCGGCCACGGTCGCGCGCGCGTTCGCCGCCTCGGTGGCGAGCGTGTCGTTGAGCAGGCGGATCGCCTGAGTCGTGAAGGCGTCACCGTAGTCGGCGCTGTAGTAGTTCACGACGACGATCGGGCCGGCGTACGCGCCGCGGAGGCGAGAGAGAATTTCGTGCACGTTGTTGGAGACGGTCCGGTATGCGCCGGGCACGTCGAAGACGCCGGTCCAGCTCCGGGCCGTGCATCCGGTCTTGGGGTCGGCGCACTCGACTTGGGTGGCGACGAGATCGTTGGCCCCGATTTGCACCGTGACCAGCTTCGGAGGGGCGCGGCGGATCGTGTCGAGCGCGAAGTCGAGCTGCGACCGCCCGCCCCAATCGGTGTGGATGGCGTAACCGGCGCGCAAGGTCTTCCAGCATCCGAGGTCTTGTCCGCTCGGGCTGATGAAGCCGCCCGTCGACTGCCCGGGGCACGACGCGTTCACGAGGTCGAGCCCCGCGACTCGGCCCACGATCTCGGGATACCCATGAAAGTCGGCGGCGCGGTGGAAGTCCGGGACGCTCGGGTCGATGCCAAAGGCGATCGAATCGCCGAGGGCGAGGTAGGTGCCGCGTGAAGTGAGCGCGTCGTCTTCAGATCCGTCGCTGGCCGCATGGGGCGCGCACGCCGATACGAGAGCAACGACGGCGAGTGATCCGAAGCAGAGGCGGCGCATGGCCACTCGTCACGCAGAAGGCGTGCCGCTGGCGACGGCTCGGTGAGGCACCGCGAACGCCGGTGGGATTCGGACGTGTGATCTGGGCGATCTCGAGCCCGTGCGGCTCAGCGGATCACGCCGCCCTTGGTGGCGCAGCCGAACGCGATCGAGACCTTGCCGCCCGAGTCGGCGCGGATGGCGCTGCACGACGTCGGGCAGAGCTGGACGAGCTTGGGCGAGCTCGGATCGTCGTAGTGCCAGCCCGTGCCGCCCTTGCAGTCTTTGTTGTACGTGAGCACGTCTTCTTTGCCGCCGATCGTGGCGACGACGTTGACGGCGTTGATGTCGAGCGACTTGCCGTCCGGCGGTTTGGGGAGCGCGAGATCGCACGAGAGCGCTTGGCCGCGGATCTTCTCGAGGGCTTTCTGGAAGTCGGCGGAGGTCTGCGACGGGTTGGTCGTGGAGACGATGGTGGCGGTGCCGGTGCCGCCGCCGCTCGCGATCTGATTCAGGTTGGTGAGGTTCGCGCCGACGCCGATGACGTACGTCTTGATCGGCGTCTGCGGATCGGCGGCCGCCGCCTGCGCGACGCCACGCACCACGGAGATGTTCTGACCGGTGCTCGAGCTGCACTCAGTGGGCTCGCCGTCGGTGACGAGGACGACCGCCGTCACGTCGTTGGGATGCGTCTTCGCGACGCTCTTGGCGTAGGTGATCGCGCCGTTCAAAGCGACCTCGGTCGGCGTGTTGCCGGCCGGCTTTTGACCATCGATCGCCGCCTTGAAGACTTGCGCCTTGGGGAGCGCCGTCAGAGGCACGGCGGGCGTCGTGTAGTCGCTGGGCTGGCAGAGGGTGCCCGATTGGCCGGAGGTCTTCGGGAAGAAGCCGAGCGACGCGGAGATGCCCGCGGAGGTCGGATCACCGAAGAAGCCGGTCATCGCCGTGCCGACGGGGATCCACTTGGTGGCCGGGTCGAACGCGTCGCTGAGCGTGCAGGACGCCGGGTTCGAGCAGATCGCCGTGTTGGCGACGCCGGCGACGGTGCCGACCGGGCAAGCCGTGTTGTTGAACCCGATCACGCCGGCCTGGTTCACGGCGAGGCCCGCTTCCGCCCCGTTCGGGTAACAGATGTAACGGGGGCTCGGACCGGCCGGTACGACGAAGAAGCCGCAGCGGATGACGTTCACGGGGCCGGTGTTGCACGTGTACCAGCGCGACTGGTCACCCATGCTCCCGCTCTTGTCGTAGAGGAACACGAGGTTGACGGGCTTGAGCGAAGCTCCGGCCTGCGACGTCGCGCACGCGGCCAAGCTCCCACCGTCGCCGCCGACGCCGTTGGTGTTCGAGCTGAACGCGGAGCTCGGATCGCCGACGCCGCCGTCGCCGCCCGCGCCGCCCTGGTCGTCTTCGTTCGAGCCCGATCCGCAGCCGGCGCCGAGGAGCGTGAGGGCGAGAGACGCCGAGGCCAAGCAAGCGAGCGTTCGCATTCCCCCATTCTCACGCTGCCCCGAGCCGATTGCACCTTCTGAGACGCCGTTCGGTGGCAGGAATAACGGGGATGTGGGTGGTGCAAACTACACCCATTCGCGACGAGCTCAGGCGGGCGCCCGCGGTCGCTCCCAGAGCTCGAACGTGTGCGTCTCCTCGCGGAATGGCGTCTCGATCACTTGGCGCGGTGCGCCGAAGAGCGCGAACGGCTTCGGTGAGAAGAGGCGCATGGCCTCCACCCCGGTGAGGTCGACGTGCGTCGGGATGCGCTCGTTGATGCCGAGGAAGAGCTCTCCGCCCGGCACGAGCGCCCGATGCACTTGGGTGAGCGCGCGCTCCACGTTGGCGGGATCGTTGAGCCCGAAGCCGATGACGCCGTTCATGACGACGAGCTCGAAGCTCTCGGCTTCGACGTGCCGATCGAGGTTCTCGAGCACGTCGACGAAGTGCGGGCTGCCGCCGAACTCCGCGAACTCGGGCACCGGATCGATCGTCGCGAACGTGCGCCCCTCGCCGCCGAGCGAGCTCGGTCCGACGAAGAGGTCTTTCAGGTGGCGGTTGTACGCCTTCACGCCCACGAAGAGGACCCGCCGGACGTCGGCGCGTGCCGCGAACGCGCGGAGGGCCTCCTCGAGCACGCGTCGATCCGGCGGCGTGTAGAGCCCGAGGCTCCAGCCGGTTTTCAGCACGGATTCGCGGACCTTGCGGAACATCGGGGCGGCTCGGGCGGCGTTATAGACCGCGCGTGGCCCGGTCGGCGTCGATTTCTTGCGACGGTCGTCTGGGCCGTCCGTCTTCGCCGGTGAAACAGGAGGACACCCCGATGACTCTCGCATTCTTGAAGACGGCTTCGTTCGTTGGCTTCGTGGCGCTCACGGTCGCTTGCAGCGGCGGCGGCGGAGGTGAGGGCGGCTCGACGGGAACGGGCACGAGCGGCCAGTCCGGATCGGGTGGTTCGAGCAAAGGCGGCGGCGGAGGCGGTGGCGGTGGTGGAGGCGGCAGCGGCGGTGGAGGCGGCGGGTCTTCCTCCTCGAGCTCGTCGTCGGAGTGCAAGCAGAGCTACTTGTGCCTCAACGGGGGCTGCAAGTGCACCGGCGGCTCGCACAAGAACAGCGCTTGCTGCGATCCCGACGACAAGTCGTGTGAGGGCAAGTCCAACAACTGCGACGGCTACTGCGAGGACTGCACCGGGTCCGGTGGCGGCTCGGGTGGCTCGTCGAGCGGCGGTGGCTCGTCGGGTGGTGGCGGTTCGTCGGGTGGCGGCGGTTCGTCGGGGGGCGGCTCGTCCGGTGGCGGAGGCTCGTCGGGCGGTGGCGGCTCGTGCAAGGGCGCCGGTCAGTCGTGCTCGTTCGACGACGACTGCTGCGGCGGCTCGTGCAGCTTCGGCAAGTGCGAGTGAGGCGAACTCAGTCCGCGCCGAAGACGAACGTCTCGAGGATGACCACGATGATGCCCATGATGGATCCGCCGGCGATGATGCCGGCGCACGTGGGCTCCTGGTTCTGCACGAAGACGCGGTGCGCGAGCGACTTCTCGTTCTTGATGCTTCGCTCCGCGAAGTAGAAGAGGAACGAGCCGATCGACATCGCGAGGCAGTTGTAGAAGGGGAGGATGAAGGCGAGGCCGATGCCCACCGGCGAGAGCCAGAACTTCCCCTTCGTGCCGATCTTCGCGCCTTCGACGATGAGGCCCGCGATGATGCCGACGAGCGCGCCGTACTGCGCCGACGGCTTGAGGGTGTGGAGGCCTTGCGTGAGGGCCTCGGCCACGCCCTTCCAGATCGTGATGCCCGGCATCGGGTACTGATCGGTGATCAGGTTCTGCGGGCCCTTGTGCATGAACACGAGGTAGAAGATCGGAACGCTGCAGACCGAGCCGGCGATGATGCCGAGCACGTGGCCGATGGCCTGGTGGCGCGGCTTGCCGCCGAGCATGTAGCCCGGCTTGATGTCCATGAGGAGGTTCGACGCGCTGCCGGCGACCTCGCCCGTGATGCCGGCGGCCATCAGGTTCGTCGTGATGTTGCCTGGTGCGAGCACGCCGTAGGTGAGCTGCGTCAGCTTGCCGAGGGCGCCGGTCGGCGTGATCGACGTGAGACCGGTCGAGTTCACGGCGATGAGGGTGAACACGAAGACGAGCGGGATGGCGATGATGCCGAGCCACACCGACACGCCGAAGAAGACCTTGGCGAGGGCGACCACGATGCCGCCCACGATCGGGATGCCGATGAAGAAGACCGGCATCGGGAGCTCGATGTCCTTGAGGATGTCTTCCTTCTTCTCACCGCGGCGGAGCATGCCCTTGATGGCCGACACGAAGACGGCCGGCTTGGAGAAGAAGGCGAGGAGCGATGCCGCGGTCATCATCGAGACGCCGCCCCAGAGCGACCAGAAGGTGATGCTCTTCAGCGAGTAGACCATCTCGCCTTCGACCATCTTGCCGACGATGTCGCCGCGCTGGGCCATCCACGGGACGAAGATGAAGTAGTTGAGGCAGGCGCCCACCATGAGCGAGACACCGGTGCGGACGCCCATGAGGCCGCCGGCGGCGATCATGACGAGGTCGCTGTCCAAGCGAACCGTCATGTTCTTGAGTGGCGTACCCATGATCGAGGGGGTCGCCAGCTTGTAGATCCAGCCGTCGAGGTACTCGGGGATCGTGAGGAAGGCGAGCTTGAGCTTCTTCATGATCACCTCGCTCTTCATCACGGCCACCAGGCTCGAGATGGACGCGGTGACGACGAGGATCTTCGCCTTGAAGAGACCAACGGAGGCATCGCCCGAGTGGAGGGCCTCCATGACGACGCCGGCGGCACGACCTTCGGGGAAGGGGAGCTGCTCGTCGTTGATGAAGCGCTTCTTGAGCGGGAACGCGAAGAGCGCGCCCAGGATGTTGATGGCGGCGATCCACACCATGACCAAGGGCATCGGGAGCACTTGGTTGGTGACCATCATGTACGCGCCGACGCTCGTGATGAGCGGCGCCGTCATGTAGCCGGCGGACGTCGCGATCGACTGCATCGCGTTGTTCTCGAGCAAGCTCATCTCGGTGGAGAGCTTGAACTGCGAGAGTACCTTGAACATCGCGAACGCGAGGATGACCGAGGTGATGCCGACGCCGAGCGTCCAGCCGGTCTTCGCGCCGACGTAGAGGTTCGTGAGCGAGAGGACACCGCCGAGCATCATGCCGGTGAGGGCGCTTCGCAGCGTGAGCTGCGGCATGTCGTGTCGGAACACGTTCGTGAGCCACCAGCGATCCTTTTGCTCGAGCGACCAATCACGGATCTGGTCGTCGGTCAGTTGCTTCAAGCCGCTCGCGTGGCCCGGATTGTCGTGGTGTCCCGTGTCGGTGGTCGCGGTCTCGGACATGACCCGGCCGCTATACGCCATGTCCGGGAGCGCGCGAAGCCGATGTGTGCAGTCACCAGCTATCGCGCGACATCCGCGCAGAAACGCCCCGGATCTCGCGCGCTCCGGCTGGGGAATCCACGTCCCTCCAGCGCCCGCGCGGCCGTCGCGACCCTGCGTCGCCGAGACGCAACGGGGGTGGATCCCTCTGCTCACGGTGCGACTTTCGCGAAGGGTGAAGTCGGCCCAGCGCGTGCCTTGAGCGGCACCCATGCGCCTCACGATCGCGATCGGGACTGCTTTGGTGCTCTTCGTCGGCTGCAGCAGTCCGCACTCGTCGTCTCCGTTCTCGGGAGTCTCGGCGCAGGAGCCAACGCCGACGCCGTCTGGCGCCGCAACGGTGGCGACCACGGCCTCTGACGCGGGGAGCGCGGGCGGCGCCTGCAACCTCACGACGAGCGGCGTCGATTTCCAAAGTGCTTCCTGCGGCGCATGCATGCAGGCGAGCTGTTGCGCATCGACCAAGGCGTGCTTCGTCGATTCTCCCGAGTGCGCCGCGCTCTACGCGTGCATCAACCAATGCCCAAGTCGTGGTCTCGGCGCCGGGAGCGGCACCGGCGCTGGAGGTGGTGACGGCGGCGGCGGCGGCGGCGGCGGCGGTGACGGCGGCGGCGGCGGCGGCGGTGAGGGAGGGGCCGGAGCGATCGACGCCGGTGACGCCAGCGTCGACGCTGGTGGAGATGCTGGCCATGACCCGTGTGTGGACGCCTGCAATG
>JBGAJR010000102.1:0-10092 GCA_044224815.1 Polyangiaceae bacterium | reverse complement strand
GCGCTTAGGCCGTAGTCGGGGAAGTCGGCCGCGAGGACCTTCTTCATCGCAGCGCGATCCTTCGGGCTCGCCTTCTTCGACCACTCCGCGAGTGCCTTCAGCCCCGCCGCCTTCTTCTTGCCGAGGAGCTGCGCCATCAGGAGGCGCGCGCGAAGATCGATCTCTTCGTCGATCGGCACCTTGCGCGTGAGCTCCTTCACGAGCGCGGCGCCGAGCTTGATTGCGTCGTCGTAACGCTTCGCGTCCAGGTGGATGAGGAGGATGTTGGCGCCCGAGAGCGCGTTCCGATTCCAGGCCATGGCCCGCTCGTACGCAGCGAGCGATCGTGCGTCGTCGCCCACGCCGTGCTCGGCCACGCCGAGGAGGTGCCACGCTTCGCTCACGAGATCGTCGAGCTCTTCGAGCACGTCGGGATCGTTCGCCGAAGGCGAGGGCGTCTCGAAGTCGCGGAGGAGCGGCTCGAGGATCGCTTTGGCGTCTTTGGGCTTGTCGGCCTCGAGCTTGTCGTTGGCCTTGTCGACCGCGGCGCGGAGCTTCTGCCCCGGCGACTTCTCGCCCTTGGCGAGGAGCACCTTGGAGAAGAACTCGTCGAGGCTCGGCGCGAGCGGCCAGAGCTCTTCCATGAAGACGGCCACGCGATGCGGCGCCTTGCCGTCGACCATCACGCACTGCCCGTCGGCCTTACCGAGCGGCAGCCAGCCGGCGATCTCGTCTTTGACGTCGTCCAGCTCGTCGAACTTCTTGAACACCTTCGGGTCGGGCTCGAGCCACGACAGCGTGAACACCTGATCGATGTCCCCGAAGGGCAGGGGCAGGCGGTTTCCGCGGGCAGAGGCGACGAGCTTCTTGATGCGGGTGACAAGGGCGGCGCTCATGGGCTCGCATGGGAGCCGGTTCCGCTACGGCGAGCAACCGCCGTCGGTGTGTTTCATTTTGAAACGTCGCGTCGACAAAATGAGAACGCCCGCGGGGCGAGAGGTCTCGCACACCGCGGGCGCGCCTTGACTCGTTTCACCGGACGAATCCGGCGAAGACGGGCATCAGGGCTTCTTCTTCGGGTCCGGCTTCTTGGCGTCGGGCTTCTTGGCGTCCGGCTTCTTCTTGCCGTCGGCCTTCTTGCCGTCGCCCTTCTTGCCGTCGGCCGGCGGGGTCGCCGTGTCCGCCGGCGGGGTCGCCGTGGCGGTGGCCGCGCCCGCGTCCGCCGCGGCCGTGGCCGTGTCGGTCGAGGGGGTGGAGGGCATCGAAGCCGAGCCAGCGTCGACCGACGGGGTCGACGGCATGTCAGCCGCCGCGTCCGGAACGTCGACCGTGGGGGTCGGCGGGGTCGGGGGCTTGTGGTCAGAGCCACCGCAGGCAACGAGCGCGAGCGGCGCGAGAGCGACGAGGATCTTGAGGGTACGCATGCGATTCATCTCCGAGCCCGCGTCTCTATAGGCATCGCCTGTGAAACTCAACGAAAAACCGGACGAGCCTCCAAAGGGGGGGCAGATCGGCTCATGTTTTCGCGCACTGCCGCATTTTTTATCGGCTCCCTCTTTTCAGCCTTCGGGGGTCATGGCAAGGCGAATGACCGATGGGTTTGGCCGAGCTTCGTCCCCGCCGTGAGGCGGTCCGAGAGCGTCTAGGACGCGTCCTCGACGGACGCTTCCGCCTCGAAGCCTGTCTCGGCGCCGGCGGAACGGGCGCCGTCTATCGCGCGCGCACGCTGGCCGTCGCCGTGGTCGAGGGTGAAGGACCGCGTCTCCCCGCGCCGCCGCTTCCGCCGGTCGTCGCGGTCAAGATCCTCCATCCGGATCTCGTCGCCGATGCCGCGCGCCGCGAGCTCTTCCTCAAGGAGGCCCGCATCGCGGCGCTCGTGGATCACCCCGGCGTGGTGAAGGTGTTCGACGCGCGCGTGGCCGCCGACGGCACCGCGTACCTGGTGCTCGAGCTCATCGCGGGCAAGTGCCTCGAGACGGCGATCGTCGGCTGGGGCGATCTCCTCGTCGACGAGGTGGTGCGGGTGACGCGCGGCATTCTCGAGATCCTCGCGGTGGCGCACGAGGCCGGGGTCGTGCACTGCGACGTGAAGCCCGAGAACGTTCTCGTGATGGACGACGGCAGCGTGAAGCTCCTCGACTTCGGTGTGGCTCGCATCACGGGCGACGCGCGCCGCGTCGGCGTCGCCGGCACGGCCGACTTCATGGCGCCGGAGCAAGCGCGCGGTGAGTGGTCGCGCGTCGACGCGCGCGCCGACGTGTGGTCGGTCGGCGCGACGTTCTATCGATTGATCGCCGGGCACAGCCTGCCCGACCCGGCGTCGGGTGACGTCGCGGCCTGGCCGGAGATCGTCTTCCCCGACGACGTTCCCGCACCCATCGCCGAGGTGATGCGTCGCGCCCTCGCAAACGATCCCGCCGATCGGTTCCCGAATGCGCGCGCCATGCTCGAGGCGCTCGCGCGCGCCGCCGTGCGCAGCGGTCTCCCGCGGACGCCGCGCACGTTGCCCGCCGCGTCGCCGTTCGCGGGCGACGGCGAGATCGACGAAGCGCCCGAATCGCGCGTCTTGTTCCTCGTGCCGCCGTATCCGGTCGGCATCGCAGAGATCACGCCCATTCCGCGCCCCGTCCCCACGCCCGTCCCGCCTCCTCGCGCCGAGGTCGTTCCGCTCGAGTCCGGGATCGTCACGCGGCGTCGTCGCCTCAAGGGCATCGCGATGGCCGCGGCCGTCGTCGCGGCGGCGGGACTTCTCGGAGCGCTCCTCGCGCTCGTCGTGACGCCGGGAAGCGTGCTCGAACGCGGCACGCGCGCGCGCGTACCGCAGGTGCCGGTGACCACAGAGGTCACCTCGGGCGCCGCGCCGCGCTGATTCGCCGCCGTCGCGCCGGCGGACGTGACCGCGCTCGCCGAGTGGTCGACCGCGCGCGTGAGTTGCGCTCGTCCGACGCGGCGATCCTCTCCGAGGACGTCGTCACGCGCTTGGCCATCGAGCACACTTTGCGTCAAATGAACTTGCTTAGAATCGATTCTGGAAGGCGGGTGCTAGGTGATAGCTAAGCCCGAGTCGACGTCATCCAGCTGGCTCTGTACATTATTGCCGAACGTAACGAGGGTCCTGTGGTTGACTCCGATTTTCTGGTGCGGCTGCACCCGAACGACGGACGATGTTGGTGTATCGAGGCGGTCGCTTGAATCAGTGCCGTCGGTCGCGGATACGACTGCTGCGCCGGCGATACAGGACCCGATAACGACTCGGTTCTGTGCGAAGGGGGAATCGGCGGAGGTCAACCGTTGTTTCGATCGGGCGCGGCTCGTGCAGGCCGCCGATGGACTCGCGCAGCGTATCGAGGCCTGTTATCGGGTCGGTGAACCGACAGGCGACGGGTCGGTACGTTTGACGTTCGAGTCCACGACCGGATCGCAAACGGCGCTCGCAGTCGAAGCCCCATTTGCCGGGACCATCGAGGGAGCGTGCATCGGGGCGCTTTTCGGATCGATTCGGGTTCCGCCGTTCCAGGGGGCGCCGTACTCGATTGGTCTGCACTTCAGGATCCTTGGACTTGACGGCGGAGCTCCCTCTCCGCCGACGGGTCTTGGCTCCGACGGCGGAGGCGCAATCTTCGGTGGATCGATGGGAGACGGAGGCTGAGAGTCCGGCGCGTCGCCGGGGCGGCGGTCGGCTTCGCGGGCGCGGTGGGCTCGGGCGCTCGCGGAGCCGTGTCCGTGGACATCCCAAAAACGTCCTCGGTCCGGTTTCCAGCCGCAATGAATCCGGCCGCCCAAGTTCGTCGATCGGGGCGTTACGTCCACCTCTTTTCTTCGACACGTCCCCTTTGGACCGCCTTCTCGCTCGATGACGCGATGGGATCAGGGCGCCGGCGATGGTGCGCCCGCGTCGCCGATCACGAACGAGCGCGCGAGGTACCGAGCGCCAAAGCGCGAGATCCAGAGATCGCGCGCTCTCTTGCCGCCGACGTGAATCCCCTCGAAGTCGAGCGGATCGAGGAAGACGTAGTCGTCGCCATCGAAGGCGACGCCCATCGCCGCGAAGACGCACTCGTCCTCGTCGGCTTCACTCGCATGAACCTCGAGACGACGTGCCTTGGCCGCGTCACGCCCAGTCTGGAGGGCGAAGCGAAGCAGCGGCATGACCGCGAACGTGTCGTCGGGGTCGACCTCGAACGCGCAGACGATTGAAGGCGCGCGCTCGAGTCGCATGCCGCCCGACCGGCGATCGAACGCGGCACACCGGATGAGTGAGCCGCCGAAGTCCAAGTACACGGTGTCCGCCATCGGGTGAAAGCAGCGCGCCGAGGTGGGCAACGAAACGCGGCCATCGCCGTCGTCGAGGTAGCCGGGGACGTAGATCTCGTGGAGCGGTCCGCTCCGGAGGTGATCGAGCAGCTCATCGACGCGCATCGGACCGATCATGGCACGAGCAGCGGAGCCCCGCCGAAGGAGGCAGCATACGAGCCGCGTTCCGGTGGACGATCAGAAAGACGAGCGCGTGCAGCGCCACGTGCGGCTCGCCGCCGGCCGCCGGTAGCAGTGGTACAGGAGCGCGTGACCGCACCCCGACGCGCGGACGTGCGCGTCCGCGCGGTCGGTGCCGGTCGAAACGTCGAGCTCGATGTCCGCGCGCTCGCACGCGAGGTCGGCGGCAGCCCGCTCGCGGACGGTCATTTCGAGCTCCGCCTCGTAGGCGGGCGCGCATGCCGTCATCACGAAGGTCGTCGCCGCGGCGAGCACGAGCCAGCGCATCATCTCCTTCGAGCGTAGCGCCGCGCGGGCGCGCCGCCCGTCCGTTGCGGTGTCTTCAGGGAAGCGTGCTTACCGAATGTGCCAAGTGAATCCGTACGCGCCGCGATGGGACCGGGCCGCCGATCCAACGTTCGGGTAGGCTCGCCCCATGGGGAGCCGCACGAGCCCGGTCGGCGCCAGTGAGCTCTGTCGCGTGCTCGGCGCGTCGCCGGCGGTCGTGGCCGAGGTCGAGCTCGCCGCAAAGGAGCCCGCGCGCTACCTCGTGAAGTTCGCCGAGCGCGCGAAGGCGCGCGGGATCCGTGCCCCGAAGGACGTGCGCGGGACGTCGCTTGCGGTCGTCGCGCTCGTGGACGCGCTCGAGGAGCGCGGCCTCGTGCACGTCGTCGATCGGAAGTTCGTAGCGGAGGAGATCGCCGACAGCGCCCGCGCGCTCGCGCGCCGCGCGCGGGTGGCGCTCGGACGCTTCCGCTTCGAAAGGCCGGACACGCCACCCGGCGACGTCGTGCAGTCGCTCGAGGAGGTCGGCGCGGCGCTCCTCGCGCGCGGCGCTCGACTCTTCGCGATCGTCTTGCCGTGGGACGAATACGCCCTCTTCGTCGTGGCCAAGGGTCGCGCCAAGGCGATCGAAGGCCTCGCCGGGCGTTCGCTCCCTCTCCGCGCGTATGGCTCGCGGCTGCCGACGCCGAAGCCGGGGGCAACCGACGCGCGGCCAGCGATGACGACCGTCTCGCTGCCGACGGGCACGTGGGAGGGCCGGCCGTTCCTCGTCGATCCCTACGCGTTCGTCGCGTTTCGCGGCGGCAAGACGTACGTCTACGATCTCCGCGATCCCACCGCGAAGCCTCGCGTCGAGCGCCGCTACGTCCATCACGTGAATCGCTCGCGCGCCGGCGAGTGGCTCGTGGTCGGCTCGAACAAGCCGGCCTGGGACAAGACAGGAGCGATCACGATCGAGGTGCGCGACGCGCCCGGCGGCGCCGTGCTTCGAACCATCCGCTGCCCCGAAGATCTCCGGCTCGTCACCTATGGATGGGTCGACGGTCGCGTCGCCGCGATCGGCGTCGTCACCGGGTGCTTCGGGCGCGTTTGGCTCGAAGATCGCGGGGTCATGAAGCCCGCTTCCGGCGTCGCGCCTCCGGAGGAGGTCGGTTGGTACCAGGCGGGCTTCGTCGAGCTCGAGGGAGGACGCGTCGTCCTCGTCACCGAAGGTCGGGGCTACGAGGTCCACGGCATGAAGCTCGTGAACGCGTATCCGGCGCCGCCGCCCGAGCCTCGTGGCGCGAGGTTTCTCGCGCATGGACGCGACGCCTTCGTGGCCCGGAACGTGGTCGGCGGACGATTGCTTCTGTGCAAAAGGGGAGCGACCCACCCGAAGCCGCTCGACGCGCGCGCGATCGTCCGCCTTCTCACGACCGCACCGGGGCCGGACGGCGCGCGCATCGTCGGCCCCTACGAGGCGCGACGCGGTGAGGCGGGCGCGCTGCTCGTCGGGTCGAAGCGCATCCCGATCCCCGCCACCGTGTTCGGCCGGAATGCGATCTCGATGCTCTCGTGGATGGACGGGGTGAACGCGTTCGTCGCCGTCTCGGACCGTGGCAAGATCTTCGTCCTCGCCAAAGCAGGGCTCCTAACGCCGCGCTGAGCGCCGGATCCACTTCGGTCCGGTTTCCAGCCGCATTGAATGCCGCCGCCCAAGTTCGTCGATCGGGGCGTTACGTCCACCTCTCTTCTTCGACACGTCCCCTTTGGACCGCCTTCTCGCCCGAAACCTACATCGCCCGTCAGCGCTGGAATTTCGGGCGTTCCACGCGCGCAGCGCCCCTCGATGGGCCCTCTCTCCTCGGGGCCAGTGAGATCCAAACCTCACCCCGCGCGGACGCTCAGCGCGCGGGGCAGATCTTGGGGACCGTCAGGTAGTTGCCTCGACCACTCACCAGCCACCAATAGGGCAGGTCGCGCGCCTCACCGCTGTTGTCGATGTGGATCTGCAAGGCCCAGTCACTTCGACGCGGCGCAGCGAGCGAGATTCCGCCGCGCCCATCGACGGTGCGGAGCTCGATGCGGTCATTGATCTCGAGGGTGTATGCGCTCGCCACGCCTTGGGTGAAGGCGGTCGCGCGGCGGAGCGTCGGTCTTGCCGGCAGTCCTTCGACGTCGGCGTCCGCGGCGGGCGCCGACTCCGCGCTGAGCTCGATCGTGTCGGGGAGGTTCGGCGTCGCCGGATCGAGGAAGATGCGCACGACGCGGTCCTTGGTCTGTAGCAAGCGGTCGACGCTCGCGATCGTTCCGTCGAACACGTCGATGATGGCCCAGTAGTTGAGTGACGAGCCGACGGCCCGCTCGAACGCGGTCTCCTTCTGGATGCGCGCCTTCAACGCCGGCCACCCGTCCCAGTGGCGATACTTCTCCCAGTAGACGCCGCGATCTCTCGTGAACTGAAGCGCCGCGAGGAGCTTCCGTTGCTCGTCGCAGCTCTTGGTCGTGGGAGCGAGGCGGAGCGCGACGTCGAGCGCGTCCTCCGGGCGGCCATCGAGGACGCTGACTGCACCCTCATCGGTGGACTCCTCGGCGCCCGGCTCCGCCCCGCACCCGACCACTGCCAAGATCGAAAGGAATGAAGCGAGGCGAAGGAGGTTCATGGTCGGCATCGTTCGCACGCGACGTGCCACCAAAGACGCGCCGATTTCGCCTGGAATTTCGGCCTGGGCATTGGGGCGACCGCTCCGATTCGAGATCGCAACGCGACTCAGATTGAGGCCACGGGTCACGGTCACGGTCACACTCGATGGCTCGCGCGACCTCCGCCGGATAGGCTCAACGCGCGCATGCGATCGATTCTCTTGGTGACGCTGGCGGCGGCCCTCTTCGCCGGCTGCCCGAGCGCGAACGACGAGGCTGCCGGTGGCGGTCCGCCGGCGGTCGTCGCAGACGGTGGCGTCTCTGCGGCGGACGGCAGCGCGTCGTCGCTGGATGGCGGCGCGACCAGCGTCGATGCGTCGATCGCGCGCGACGGCGCGGTCCTCGTCGACGCCGGCGCCCTCGCAGACGGCGGCGGCACCCATCCGGACGCCGGCATCGTCGTCATCGATGGCGGTCCACTAGGGTCGCGAAGCGCGCTCGACTTTCCGAGCAACGTGACCGGGAGCGATCAATCGTCTCCGATGGTGGCGCTGTCGTTCGACGATCCGCACCTGCACGGCCTCCCGTTTGCGGGCCCAAGCAACGCCGGCGTCACGTACATGTGGCGCGTCGCGCAGCGCGCGCAGACTGGCTACTACGTGACGCTCTGGTGGGCGCAAGGCGACGGCGGCTTCACGTCCGACGCGCAATACGTGGGCGGGCGTCCGTATCCCAAGGTCGGCAACAACACCGGCACGACGCACCGCTGGGAGATCGCGGCCCCGGCCGGCGGCGACTACTTCGACACGCGCGCCGGCCTCGGCACCTCCAAGGACGTCGTGTACGGCGTTTGGCGAACGCAGGCGCTCCGCGTGGTTCGCAACGCCAACGCGTCGAAGACGTACACGTTCTACTCGGCGCTCCCGTCGGTGGCGGCCGACGACGTGCTCGAGTGGACGTCTGGCACGGGCGGCGACGTCGCCGAGACACCGCCCCCGAGCCCCAAGCTCACGATCGGCGACAGCCCTTGGTACGCGAGCTACCAGCACGAGCGGCTGAGCGGCCTCTTCGGCGAGCTCATCATCAGCGCGGCGGCCAAGAGCGAGTCCGAAATTCTCGCGCAGGCGGCGGACATGAAGCACCTCACCTCGGCGTTCGCTGCCGGCGTGTGGTTCTTCAAGCCCGGATGGCGAACGGTCGACGACCTCACGTGCGAGGCCGGCACGGGGCACGCCTTTCATTGGGCGGACGCCGCTCACAAGGCCGCGCTCGGTGTGCTCCCCTGAGCCTTACTCGCAGGTGCGCGCGCGGCGCGGAGCTCGGCGGGTTTTCCTTTGGGCACCTCCTGCCAGACGGCGATGGTGCCCGATGCGCTGCGCGCGAGGAGCGGTCGACCGCCTTCGATGCCGGCTTGAGAGAGCGGCGTGACCGACGCTGCCACCACGTGTCGACGAACTCAGGCGGCGGGATTCAATGCGGCTGGAAGCCGGACCGAAGTGAGCAGGTCAGGGCATCTTCTCGGGAAGAGCGCTGCACGCGGCCCTCGCGTGCGCGGCCTTCACGAGCGTGACGGCCGCATAGCCACCAGCGGCGAGCCCAGCGGGGCAGACGGCGACGCCGGCCCACGTCAGGTAGCCCGATCCGATCGCCACGCAGCCCACGGCGCTGATGACGGCTGCGCCGAGCACCCCCGCGCCGGCCTTCACGGCTCTCAAGGCGTAACGCGCGCGGCAGTCGTTGGGATCGAGCTTGGGCAGGATGCCGTTCATTTCCGCGCCGAGCGCGTGAACGCGCGCGTCGTCGGCGACATAGCTCACCTCGACGGGCTGTACGGCGACCGCACCGCTCGCGCTGGCGGTCAGGTCCAAGTCGACGACGGGTCGCCCCTTCCGAAAGCCGCGCGCGACCGTGTAGTACTCCGCGTGCTGACCCGCGGTGCTCCGGACGAGAAGTACGCTCCAGGTCTCCACGCCCGAGGCGCTCGGATCGAGGGCCGCGATGCCTTCGATGACGCTGTCGATGACTGTATCGTCATCGTTGCGCAACGCGCTGGCGGATCCTTCATCGTCGGTGGCCTCGTCGCCGGCTGCGCAGCCGGTGAAGGTCAGCAGCGCGGCGACCGCGAGCGCGAGCCGCGCGTGCGCCGCTCCGGAGCTCGAGCGCGTGGAGGTCGAGCGGTCGTCCGTGGTCGGCGGGGTGAGGGGGGCGCGCGTCATCATGGTTGGCGGGTTCTCCTGATCCCCGAATCGCACGGATCGGACCAACGTCCGCGGAGGCCCTCGGGACGATGCGCCCTCGAGTTTTCGCGAGTTGAGCCTCCTGGCCGCGGGACGGGCGTCCCGTCGTGGGCGTCGGTGGGGGAAAACGGATCTCGGCTGGATCGAGGCGACTCCCGAGCACGGACGACGACTCGCGACGATGTCAGCGACGAAGATTGCGCGCTCGTCGGACGAGTCGTAGGGGCGCGGAACGACCGCATGAAGCAACCCGGCGCGCGCCATCGTCGACGGCGTCACGCGTCGCCGACGGCACCGCCTACTTGGTGCTCGAGCGCATCGCGGGCAAGTGCCTCTAGACCGCGATCGTCGGTTGGGGCGCGACCTCCATCGACAAGAAGATCTTCAAGGTGCCAAAGCCCTGGCCGCACCGCGTCCGCGCCACCTTCGCGAAGGGCAAGCTGAAGAGCGTGGCCTTCTTCAAGAAGGACGGCGCGCCGCTCGCCGCGGGGCCGGA
>JBGAJR010000043.1:0-74990 GCA_044224815.1 Polyangiaceae bacterium | reverse complement strand
CCCTGGACCGCGAAGCCGCGCGACTCGCCGAACGTCGGCGTGATGAGCGGGCGCTTCCAGGTTCCGACCGCTGCCGGCTCCGCGTCGCGCTTGGGCGCGAAGAAGAGCCAGCCGAGGGCGAGCGCCGCCCCGGCGATGCCGACGCCGACGCCGACGTTGGCGATGGTGTTGTCGGTGTTCGAGCGATCGACGTCGTCGTTCAGCGCCTTGCACGCGTTGGCGTAGCGGCCCGGGTCTTTCTGCGTGCACGTCGTGCTGTTGCCGCCGTTGTCTTGGATGAGTTTGGCGGTGGCCTTGGCGCTGTTCAAGGCGTCCTGCTTGAACGCGTTGAAGAGGATCGCGCCGCCGAACCCGACCACGGCCACGCCGCCACCGATGTAGACGGGCACCATGCTCTTGGGGAGGAAGCTCTTCTTCGAAGGTTGGACGTCAAACGTTCCGCTCGGGGCCTTCTCTTCGGGCTTGGTCTCGGGCTTGGTCTCCGGCGCCGGGGTCGGCGGAGCGGGCGCCGGTGCGGGCGCGGGCGCGGGCGCCGGCACCGGCGCGACGACGGCCGCGGGCTCCTTGGTGCCTCCGAGCTGGACCTGCACCTTCTCGCCCGCGCGCGCTGAGACGCTCTTCGAGTCGGAGCCACCGGCGTCGAGTCGCGACTTGATGGTGTGCGTGCCGGGCTCGACGTCGACCGGCTCACTGAGCGGCGCGTTGCCGACGAGCGTGCCGTCGACCGAGATCTCCGCGTTCGTCGGCGCCGAGATCTCGAGGCGTCCGAGCTTGGTGCGCGCCTCGGTGAGCCCCTTGTCGACGTCGGCGCGCTGCGCGGCGGTCAAGTTGGACGACTCGCGCAAGTACTGCTGGAAGTACTTCGACGCCTCGAGCGGTCGCCCCGAGCGGAGCGAGCTCTGCGCAAGGTTCAGGAGCACGGCCGGGTGCTTGCGCAGGGCGTAGGCCTGAAGGAACGCGGCGCGCGCCGCCTCGTACTGTCCCTTGTCGTAGAGCGACACGCCCTCTTGAAAGCGCGCGCGTGCCGCCTTGGTGGTCGCGTCGTCCGTCTGCGCGAACGCCGCGCGGGGCGCGAGCGACGTGCTCATCAAGAACGACGTGACGAGGACGGCGGACAGGACGCGCGAGGCACGACGGCGCGTGGGCGAGGGAGCGAGGAAATTCACGAAGGCAGCATATGCCGAGTCGACGCGCCGGCCCAAACCCTCAGAAGGGGACGTCTCGGACGATGCCGCCGTTGCCGCCACCCTTGGACGGGGGCGGCTTCGCGGCCGGCGGGTGCGGTGCGGGGGCAGGTCGCGGCTCGGGACGCGGCGCGGCAGCGTGGGGCGCCGGTCGCGGCTTCGGCTCAGGTGCGGCGACCGCTTGCGGTTTTTCGGGCTTGGGCTCCGCAGCCTGAGGCTTCACCTCGGGTTTGGGCTCGGCGGGCTTGGTCTCCGGCTTCGCCGTTGCCTTGGGGACCTCTTCGACGGGCGGAGGCGGGGGAATGACGTTCTCGCGCGGCGCTTCGACGGTCTTGGTGATCGGGGGGGCGTCTTTGGGAGCATCGCCAGGCTTCAGCATGAAGAAGGCACCACCCACGAGAACGAGGGCCGCGATGCCGATCCCAACGAAGAGCCCGGTGCGCTTCTTGGGCACCTCGAAGGAGTCCGAGAGGTCGGACGTCGAAGGAATGGGCGCGACCCGCGGCGGAGAAAACGCGGCGGGTGCTGGCACCGCGGGCGCGACGAACGGCGCAGGGGGCGGCGGACGGGAGGCGGCAGGCGCCGCAGTCGGCGCGGGCGCTCCGGGCACCGGCACCGCAGCGGGCAACATGGGCGCGAGCGCCTCGATGGCCGCCGGGGCGGGCTTGGGCGCGGCGGCGAAGGATGCGCCTTGATCGAGCACCGGCGCCGGCGCTGGCATCAGCGCCGCGAGCTCGGCGGCGGCGGGGGCCGGACCCGCCGCGAACGGCGCGTCATCGAGGTCCCACGAGGCCTTGATCGAAGAAGCGAAGCGGTCGAGATCTTCTGCGGTCGGTTCGCTCTTGGCGAGCGCTCCACCTGCGGCGCCGGACATGATTACCTGAGGCTAACATCCGCGCCCGGTGAGAGCCAGGTGACGCGGGCCGTGAAAAAACGCGCGGTCAGCGAGGTGACCGGCCAAAATCCCGCCGTAGGGCATCATCCCACTCGTCGGCGATCTTCCCGACGGTGTCGAGGAGGTCCTCGAATTCCTCGTAGTCCAGACCCGAGAGGCGCCGGAGCGCGCGCACGTAGACCTCGTCCTTTTGGCTGTCGATGGCGAACGCCGCGTCGCTCGTCGTGATGAAAGAGAGCTCGAGGAGGCGACGGTAGAAGCGCTCGCGATCGTCGGCCGGCACCTCCATGATGGGCGCGAGCATCAAGAGGACGCCGTGATCGTCGAGCACGTTCACGCCGACCGCCGCCGAGCCGCGCCGCACTTGGGTGTAGCCTGACTCGTCGAGCGGCTCGGTGCGACGGGCCGCGCGCTCGCCGTATCGCTGCAGGTACGCATTGACCATGGACCGAGCATCCGGAAAGACTTTCCCCGAAGCGCGGTCGGCGTAGATGGCGGCGGCGTTGGACGTTGCGTCGGACATGGTCATGAATCGTACCTTGGGAGCTCGAGAGGAACCAAGCCGGAGCGACGCGTCTCGTGCGGTGTGGCTCGGGTTGGCGGCCTTCTTCTTCCTCGGGTGCGGCGGCCGCGGAGGCGGCGCGTCCGATGCGGGCATCACGGAGGGCGCCAGTTTGCCGGCCGCGCTGGCCACCGCGCGCGGTTGGTCGTCTCCAGGGGGGCCGCTCTTTCGGCGCGCCGAGGCGCTCGTCGTCGCGCACACGCTCGAGGCCGGGGCGGCACGCGAAGGCGCCGGCGCCCGCGCCGCCGAGCTGCACCGCGAGGCGGGGGCGCTCCTCGAGCGCACGTATCGTTTGTACGCCAAAGATCAGGACGGCAAAGAGGCGGCCGAGATCTTCCTGGCCGCTTCGCGCGATCGCACCGCCGCTTCGCGCTGCGCTTTCGCGCTTCGCGGGGCGCGCCTCATGGGTGAGGTCGCGCACGATCCGGCGCTCGCGTACAAAGAGCTCCACCGCGCCGAAGTCCGCCTGCGCGGCGTCGTCGACGGCGGCGCACCTTCAGGGGTAGACGACCCCTGCGTGCTCGAGCTCGCGGACGCGAAGCGAGCGCTCGAGCCATTTCGTCCGGCGCCCGCGGTGCTCGCCGCCGTCGAGCATGGCGTCATCGGCGAAGGCGATTTGCCGACCACGTCGACCTCGGCCGTGGCCGTCTCGGCGCCGCACGTGGTGCGCGTCGACGCGTGGCCCGGGCAAGACGCGACCCGCGTCGTCATCGAGCTCGACCGACCGGCGACCTTCCGCGTGGGCGACGAGGGCGGCCCCGCGGCGCGCGGGGCGCGCACCTTCGTCGATCTCGATGGCGTCGAGATTCCCGGCGCGAAGCGGGAGACGCCTCTCACGGGAGTCGTGTCCAAGGTGAGCGCGGGCGCGACGAGCACCGGCACGCGCGTTCTTCTCGAGCTGGACGGTCAGGGCTACCGCCGCGTCTTTCATTTGCTCGAGCCATATCGCGTCGTCGTCGATGTCGCTCGCAAGCCGCCGGACACGCGCGCCCGCCGCGCCATCTCGCGCGTGCTGCTCGATCCCGGTCATGGCGGCGCGGACCCCGGCGCGATCGGGCCCTCCGGCTTGCGCGAAGCGGACGTGACGGTCGACATCGCGCGCCGCACCGCGAAAGCGCTCGCGGCCGACGGCATCACGGTCGTGGTCACGCGCGACGGCGACAAGACCGTGTCACTCGAGGAGCGCGCAGCGCTCGCGAACTCGGCCGGCGCGGATCTCTTCGTGTCGGTGCACTGCAACGCGGCGGAGAATCGCGCGAAGCACGGCGTGGAGACGTACGTGCTCGACACGGCGAGTGACATCGTCGCGAATCGCGTCGCGGCGCGCGAGAACGCGACGAGCGTCGCGGCCTCGAGCGAAATCGGCGGGATTCTGGCGAGCCTCCGCCTGTCGGATCAAGCGAAGAGCTCGGTGCGCCTTGCCGAGCTCGTGCAGCGTGCGGCCCTCGCGTCGATTCGCCCCAGCTACCCAGACGCGCACGACGGTGGCGTCCACCGCGCGGGCTTCTACGTTCTCGTGGGCGCGCGCATGCCGAGCGTCCTCTTCGAGACGAGCTACATATCGAACGCCGACGAAGAGGCGCGCCTCCGCGACGAGACCTACCGACAGCGCCTCGCCGATGGCGTCGCCAACGCGATTCGCGCCTATCGCGAAGGCCGTTAGGGCCCGGGTCGATTCAGGTCGCAGGCGCCGGCTCGGGCAACCACTGCTCGCCGCGGAGCACATAGCGCGAGAGGCCCGGCACGCGCGTTTCACGCACCGGATGCGCCGGATCACCGGGCAACGTGAGCGCGAGCGTCTTTCCCTGCGCGTCGACGTGCTCGGTGAGCTCGGGGCAGATCGGCTCGAGCGACGTCGTGAGCGCGAGCGCGTCCTCGACCGTGGCCACGTCGGCGAGGATCTCCAAGCTGCGATGCGTCGGCGGAAAGAGGGCGCAGTCGCCGCGAGCGAAGCGCGCGAGCACGTCGCGCGGTCGGCCCCAGAACGCATCGGTGGTTTCGTGCGCGTCGTGCACGGCGCTCTGCAGCGCGGGCGCTGCCGCGAGGTAGAAGCGCGTGTCGAAGCGGCGGGCCTCCGACTCGGGCGTGATCCAGCGCGCGAAAGGCGAGAGGCGCGCGAGGTCGAGGGAGACTCCGTGCTCACGAAGCAGCGCGCCGAGCTTCTCGCCTTTGGCGAGCCGCGCGCGCATGTCGCGGAGCGCGTCTTCGGCGAGTCGCTCACCGACGTAGTAGAGGATGCCGGCCTCCTCGAAGCATTCACGGCACGCCGCCACGGCGAGGGCGGAGAGCGCGGCGTCGCTCTCCGCGACGGGGACCCGCGTAGCGCGGGGTGGCGTCGCGCCGGCGAGCACCTCGGCCGATGCGTCGGCCTCGTCGACCTTGCCTCCCGGAAATACGATCGCGCCGCCCAAGAACCGCGAGCGCGCGTGGCGCTCGACGCACAGCACTTCGAGCCCGTTCGGCCCGTCGCGAAGGCACAAGATGGTGGCCGCGTCCTTGGGGGCCGGCCCGCGCCGGCCGAGCTCGATGTCCAGCATCGCTAGGCGCTCCTCGTGCGGAGCTCGCTCCGCTTGATGGCTTGGACGATGGCGCGCTGGCCGACGTCGTCGTCGATGTAGACGTTGCGCTCGAGAGCCTCCGGCGCCCCGCGGCTCTCCTCGGCGAGGAGCTCGGCGCGCTCCTCCGGGGCGAGGACGCCACGCCCTGCGATCTCGACGACGGCGCGCTTCGCCGCGAGCCCCGAGAGGGCGCGCCGCACGGCGACGGTCCAGGCGCGGAACGCATCGGCGTCGAACGACGCCTTGGCGCCGAGGCCGAAGATCAGGATCTTGTCGAACGACGCGCGCGGGCGTCCCGGCACCATCACGACCTCACCGGCCCGCCCGGTGAGGAAGCCGTTCTTGGCGAGCGCAGACAGTCGGCCGGCCAGCCGCCAGTCGAGGAGGCCAGCGATGCCGCGAAACGGCCGCTCGTCGGAGAAGATCGTGGCCGCGCAGACCTCCGCCCGCGCCTCGTCGAGGGCGTCGACGTGGGGGGGGAGGAAACGCGGCCCGTCCATCGAGATGCCCGTGGGCTCAGCGATCCGTGTCGCGACGCCCGAGATCGTCGGCGATGCGCGCGAGGACGCCGTTGACGAACACGCTCGAGTCCTCGCTGCCGAATGACTTCGCGAGCTCGACCGCTTCGTCGAGCACGACGGCGCGGGGCACGTCGTTCCGGTGCGCGAGCTCGTACGTTCCGAGGCGGAGGAGGTTGCGATCCACGCGCGACATGCGTTCGACGCGCCAGTTGGTGGACGCCGCGCCGATGCGCTTGTCGAGGTCAGCGAGCATGCCGCCCGCGCCGCGCACGATGGCCTCGGCGTACGAGCGGCCCTCGGGATCGCCTTCGAAGTTGCGCCAGAAGCCGGCGATCACCTCGTCGGCGCCTTGGCCGGTGGCCTCCATCGCGAAGAGCATTTGCAGCGCGGCCTCGCGGCCGGAACGACGGGCGCCCATCTCAGAGCCCCGCGCCGTCGAGCGCGCGGCGGAGCGACACCATCTCGATGGCCGTCATCGCCGCGTCCCAACCTTTGTTGCCGGCCTTGGTGCCCGCGCGCTCCACGGCCTGCTCGATCGAGTCGGTGGTGAGCACGCCGAACGCGATCGGCGTCCCGGTCTCGAGCGAAGCCGCGGCCACGCCCTTCGAGACTTCGTTCGCGACGTGGTCGAAGTGTGGGGTCGCGCCGCGAATCACCGCGCCGAGCGCGATGACCGCGTCGACTTTGTCGCCCGCGGCGAGCCGCCGCGCAATGAGAGGAATCTCCCACGCGCCGGGGACGCGCACGATCGTGATGTTCTCGGCCTGCGCGCCGTGCCGGACGAGCGCGTCGACGGCGCCGTCCGTGAGGTGGTCGACGACGAAGTGATTGAACCGGCTGGCGACGATCGCGAAGCGCGCGCCGGGCGGGACGATGAGCTTGCCTTCGATCGTGCCGGGCGAGGAGCGCTCGGCGATGCGCGGGCCCGCCGCGCTGACGTTGGGGGAACGAACGCTCTTGAGGGTACGAGGGGTCATGCGAGCTTCACCGTGGAGGGCGGACCATTCATCGCCATGAGCGGCACCGACTCGACGATGTCGATGCCGTAGCCGTGGATACCGGCGATCTTACGCGGATTGTTGGTGAGGAGCCGGATCTTCCGGAGGCCGAGGTCGGCGAGCACCTGCGCGCCGAGCCCGTACTCGCGGAGCGGCGTCGGGTCGGGCTCGGTCGTGGCTGCCGGGCTGGGCGCCGCGCCGTAGCTGGCGAGCTCGGCGGCCAAGCTCTTGTGCGGCGGGAGGTAGACGATGACGCCGCTCCCTTCGGCGTCGATGCGGCGCATGGCTTCACGGAGGTTGCGCCCGCCCTCGCGCAGGGACGACGACGCGAAGGCGTCGCCGATGATCGCGCCTGCGTGCATTCTGCACAGAACCGGCTCGCTGGCGCGGACCTCCCCGCGCACGAGCGCGAGGATCTGCCGCCCGTCGAGGCTCGACTCGTAGACCGCGGCGCGCCATTCGGACTGCGTGACGTCCAACACCATCGGGTGCTCGACGACGCGGCGGACGAGGCGCTCTGTCTGGAGACGGAACTGGATCAGGTCGGCAATGCTGAGGACGACGAGGTCGTGCTTGGCGGCGAAGATCTCGAGGTCCTTCATGCGGGCCATCGAGCCGTCGTCGTTCATGATCTCGCAGATGACGCCCGCGGGCGTGAGGCCGGCGAGGCGCGCTAGATCGACGGAGCCCTCCGTCTGTCCGGTGCGCACCAAGACGCCGCCCGGGCGCGCCTTGAGCGGGAAGACGTGACCCGGCGTGACGAGATCTTCGGGCTTGCAGTCGGGCTTGGCAGCGACGCGGATCGTGTGCGCGCGATCCGCCGCGCTGATGCCGGTGGTGACGCCTTGGCGCGCCTCGATGCTGACGGTGAACGCGGTGCCGAGCGGCGGCCCGCCGCGCCCAGGCGCCGTCATCATCGGCAGCGAGAGGCGCTCGATCTGCTCCTCGGTGAGCGTCACGCAGATGAGGCCACGCCCATGGGTGGCCATGAAGTTGATGGCCTCGGGCGTGGCGAACTCGGCCGCCATGCAGAGATCGCCCTCGTTCTCGCGGTCCTCGTCGTCGACGAGGATGACCATCTTGCCGGTGCGGATGGCCGCGATGGCGCGGTTCACGCGCTCCACCATCTTCGGATCGACGTCTACCAATGCGACCATGATCGACTACACGTAGCCGGCGCGGGTGAGGCGCGCGAGCCACTCCTCGTCGCGGTTCGAGCCGGGGCTTGTGCCCACCTCGTGCATGCGCGCGACGTAGCGAGCGACGAGGTCGACCTCGAGGTTCACGGGGCTCCCGGGGGTGAGGGCACCGAGCGAGGTCACGGAGAGCGTATGGGGAATGACGGTGACGTCGAACGCGCCGGGATTGCCGGCGGCGGAGACGCCGTTGACGGTGAGGCTCACGCCGTTGACGGCGATCGAGCCCTTCTCGGCGATGAAGGCGGCGAGGCGCTCCGGGAAGCTGAAGGTCATCTTCTCGGTGCCCGAGTCGGGGACGCGTGAGACGAGCGCGCCCACGCCGTCGACGTGGCCGCTCACGATGTGACCGCCCATGCGGCCGCCGAGCTTCATGGCGCGCTCGAGGTTCACCGGCGCGCCTGCGGCGAGGTGCCCGAGCGTCGTGCGATCGAGGGTCTCCTTTGATGCGTCGGCCTCGAAGGCGCCCTTGTGGATGGCCACCACGGTCAGGCACACGCCGTCGACGGCGATCGACTCGCCCATCACGAACGGATCGTCGGCGCCGCCGAGCTTGCTGGTGACGAGGATGCGCGCACCAGAGCCGTGCGCCGTGAGGCGGCCAACGGCGCCCCGATCCTCGACCAAACCCGTGAACATCGCTGCCCCTCGTAACGTAGGGTCGAATGGTCGTAAAGTGAGGAACGATGCGGTTTTCGAAGGCGGCGGCGCTCATTTCCGGGGCGTTCGGCCTCGCGGTGGCGAGCGCCTCCGGCGCGGTCGCGACCGGTTGCGGGCCGAGCTTCCAGGCCGTGCACGACGGGGAAGCTCGTTTCGAGCATTGTTACGCCCTCGACGAGAGCCCGTCGGAGTCGCCGTCCAAGAAGGCGGCGTGCTGGGACGAGTGGTCGCACCGCTACACCTACGGTCAAACCCGAGACCGTGTTCAGTACGCCGTCCAGCGGCAGCGGGCCCTTTCGCGAGCGACCCTCCCCACCGACGAGGCCATGATGGGGGCCGCTCCTGGCGAAGGCATCACCACGGGGGCGGTGGCGGCGCCCCTCCCGACGAGCGCGTTCGCCCCGCCGCCGAAGACCCTCGAGGCCGACGCGGGCTCCGGCGGAACGCCGACCGCTGCTCCGACGGTGACCGCGATCGCCGCGCCCCCGCGGTCGGCCGCCGCGCACTGCGCCGACGAGTGCGAGAGCGGCTCGGTCGATTGTCGCACGCAGTGCCGCGGGAAGAAGTGCGACGACTGCGAGCGCGCGATGAAGGCGTGCCTGCGGAAGTGCGCGAAGTAAGCGCGAGCGCTCGAGCGTCAGGATTCTCCGTCGCTCGACCGCGACTCAAAGGTTGTCGATCAATCAGCGCCGCAATTCGAATGGAGGGTTCTGCCAAGGAGTGGCAACGGGACAAGCCGGCGAGCCCGGCGGAATTTGTGGCGCAGGCGGCAAGTGCCGGGACGCGCTCCGTCACTCGTGCTCTGCCACGCAGTAGGGCGGCGGCCCCGCCGCTTTCTTCCCGCTGCCGCGGCTCCCCCGCGACCTCACCCCAAGCACCGAAACCCCATTTATCGACACACCTTCAGCGCGGCGGGAGCGCCTTGTAGCCTTCGATCGACTCGCGAATGACCTTGTTGGCCTCGAATGGGCCCATGAAGTCCTTCACCGTGACGGTCTTGTTCTCGAGCGTCTTGTAGTCCTCGAAGAAGCGCCGGAGCTCGAGGAGCACGTGCGGCTGGAGCTCGCGGATGTGCGAGTACTGCGCGTACGCGGGGTCGTCGAGGTGAACGGCGATGATCTTGTCGTCGAGGCCCTTGTCGTCCTTCATTTGCATCACGCCGATGGCGCGCGCGCGCATCATGCACATCGGGACGACCGGCTCTTGACCGAGCACGAGCACGTCGAGCGGATCGCCGTCGTCGCAATAGGTGCGCGGGATGAAGCCGTAGTTGGCGGGGTAGTGCACCGCGCTGAAGAGGACGCGATCGACCTTGAGGAGGCCGGTCTCTTTGTCGAGCTCGTACTTCACCTTCGAGCCCTTGGGGATCTCGATGAAGGCGAGGAACGAATCCTCGATGGGCTCGGGGATGGGGATGTCGTGCCAGGGGTGACTCATTCGGAGGCTCCGTCGGTGGACGCGTCGCTGGTGATCGCGCCGTCGTTCGCGCCCGCATCGGCGCCGGCATCACCTGGCGCGACCGGCTCGGGATACGCTTTGATTTCGACCCGCACGAAGAAGTCAGCGCACGTGTCGTTGTGGACGGCGATCGGGTGATACGCGTGATCGGCGTCGAACAGCTGCGTCACGACAGCGGCGTTGCCGGACGCGAGCGAGTACTGGTTGCCGGGGAGGTTGGGCTCCTCCGATGGGCTGATCCATACGAGCACGCTCTCCACGCGCCGCCCGACCATTCCATGCGGGTAGAAGAAGTACGTGCGCTGGCCCGGGTAGGGGATCCACTTGCCGTCGTTGGCCGTGGACTCCCAAGTGTTGGCGTCGATGAGGTTCCCCTCGGTCACGGGGCCGCCGTAGTTGGTGTAGGTGGGCTCGCACACGCGGTCCGCGCAAGCGCTCGTCGCGAGCGGGGTCGTGGTGGCGATGGCGCCGACGAGCGTCGTGCCCGTGACGGCGACGGTGAGCGTTTGCTTGACGCGTGCGAGCCCGGCCATCAGGCGTCCAAGAGCTCGGCCGCGCGCATCGCGTGGTACGTGAGGATGAAGTCTGCGCCGGCGCGACGGATCGAGGTGAGGACCTCCATCATGCAGCGGTCGAAGTCGATCATCCCGGCGGCGGCGGCGGCGTGCAGCATCGCGTATTCGCCCGACACGTTGTACGCGGCGAGCGGTAAATCCGTGGCGTCGCGCACTTGGCGGAGGATGTCGAGGTACGGGAGCGCCGGCTTCACCATCAGCATGTCGGCGCCTTCTTCCACGTCGAGGAGCGCCTCGCGGTGCGCCTCGCGCGCGTTGCCCGGATCCATCTGGTAGGTGGTGCGGTCGCCGAACTTGGGCGCGCAGTCCGCCGCCTCGCGGAACGGACCGTAGAAGCCGCTCGCGTACTTCACCGCGTAGCTCAAGATGGCGGTCGACTCGAGCTGCGACTCGTCGAGCGCCCGGCGAATGCGCGCGACGCGTCCATCCATCATGTCGCTCGGCGCCACGACGTCGGCGCCGGCCTTGGCGTGCATGACCGCCATGCGGCCGAGGATCTCGATCGTCGCGTCGTTGTCGACCTCCGCCGAGCCGTCGGGGCGCGTGCGCAGAACGCCGCAGTGCCCGTGGTCGGTGTACTCGTCGACGCAGACGTCGGTCATCACCACGAGCGACGGCGCCGCGGCCTTCATTTCTTTCACGGCGCGGCCGACCGGCCCGTCCGGATCGCAGCCGCTCTCACCGCGCGGGTCCTTGGTCTTGGGCAACCCGAAGAGGATGACGCCGCCCAGGCCGCGCGCGGCGGCGGCGCGGGCCGTCTCCGCCGCCATGCGCACCGGGAGCTGCGAGACGCCGGGCATCGTCTTGACCGGCTGAGGCTCGTCGATGGCCGCGTTGAAGAACAGCGGGAGGACGAGGCGCTCCGGCGTGAGCGAGGTCTCGCGGACGAGGGCGCGCAGGCCAGGCGTCGCCCGGAGGCGGCGGGGCCGGATGACGGGGAAGCCCATGGCCCTCGCATAGCACGAAAAAGCCTGGGCTCGGGGGTGCGCCCGGCGGCGCGGGTCTCCGTCCGGTCCCGCTCGAGCGCCCCTGAAACGGCGCGCTTGTGGAATCGACGGGCCCGCGCCAAGGTATGGCCCCGATGCGGCCGCTGCTCTTCTCGGGCCCCCGCGCCCGACGCTTCCTTTCCCTCGCTACGTTCTCGGTTCCCACGGCGATCTTCTTCGCGTGCGGGTCGCGCACGCCGCTGCCGGATCCGGAGATGGTGGGCGCCAGCAACCCGTCGGTCGACGGCGCCACCGACGGCCGCGTGTCGGTCGACGGCGCGCGCGACGCGTCGGGCGACACCTTCATCCCCGGCATCGACGCGCAGGTGCGCGACGCGAACCGCAACGACTGCCCCGACGCCGACACCACGTTCATCTACGTGGTCACGGAGAAGAACGAGCTTCTCTCGTTCAACCCACCGGCCGCGGCATTCAAGCGCATCGGCACGCTCGTCTGCCCGGTGAAGACCCCGGGCTCGACGCCGTTCTCCATGGCCGTCGATCGCACCGGCGTGGCCTACGTGCTCTTCAACGACGGGAACCTCTTCCAAGTCAGCACGAAGACCGCGGCGTGCGTCTCGACCGGGTTCCAGCCCAATCAGCAAGGCTTCAACACGTTCGGGATGGGCTTCTCGTCCGACACGGGCGGGCCCGAAGAGACGCTCTTCATCGCGCAGGACACGTCGACCGGTCCGGGCTCGCTCGCGTCGATCGATCTCTCGACCTTCACCATCAATCCGATCGCGGCGTTCACCGCCAACGTGGTGCGCGCCGAGCTGACCGGCACGGGCGACGGTCGACTCTTTGCATTCTACAAGGGTGTCCCGTCGACCTCGTCGGTCATCGGTGAGATCGACAAGGCCACCGCCGACGTCATCGCGCAGGACGATCTCCCCAACGTGAACCAAGGCCAAGGCTGGGCGTTCGGCTACTGGGGCGGCGACTTCTATACGTTCACCTCGCCCAATGGCGCGTCGTCGGTCGTGCAGCGCTTCCGACCGCTCACCAAGCAGGTGACCCAAGTGGGGACGTACCCGTCGGTCATCGTCGGCGCCGGCGTCTCTACGTGCGCGCCGCAGAAGTGAGGCCATGACCGGGGGCGCGTCGCGAGGAGGAGGGCCGCTCACGGGGCGGACCATCGTCGTGACTCGCGCCAAGGAGCAGTCGAGCGCGCTCGCGTCGGCGCTCGAAGCGCACGGGGCGCGAACGCTCGCCGTACCGCTCATCGCCATCGGGCCGGCGCCCGATGCGGCGCGCGTCGACGCCGCCGCGCGCTCGCTCGGCGACTACCACTGGGTCGCGTTCACGAGCCCGAACGGGGTAGGGGCGTTCGTTCGCGCGCTCGCGGCGACGGGCGCCGTGGAACCGGCGCGTTTCGCGGGGGCACGCATCGCCGCCGTCGGGCCGGGCACCGCCGCGGCGCTCGAGCGCGCGGGGCTCCCGGTCGATCGCGTCGCGGCCGAGCATCGTGGCGAGGGGCTTGCGGCCTCGATCCTCGAGGTGGCGCGCGCAGGCGAGCGCGTGCTCCTCCCGCGCGCGAAGGTGGCTCGCGACGCGCTTCCGGAAGCGCTTCGTGAAGCGGGCATCGAGGTCGACGATCTCCCGGTTTACGAGAACGTGCCGCCGGAGCCGGCGTCGCTCGCGCCCCTCGTAGAAGGGCTTCGGGCGCGCACGGTCGACGCGCTCACCCTGACGTCGAGCAGCACCGCCGACGCGCTCGCGGACGCGCTGGGCGGAGACGCGCCAAGGCTCCTCGAGGGGTGCGCGGTCTGCAGCATCGGCGCGCTCACCACCGAGACCGCGGAGCGACGCGGCCTTCCCGTGGCGGTCACCGCGCATCCACACACGATCGATGGGCTCGTCGACGCGATCGTGGCCCACTTCGAGAAATTGCGGGTTGGGCCGGATTCATAGAGAATGGCTCCCGGGCCGCAAGTTTGGGCCTCGCGCCGCCCATGTCCTTGAGCTCTCTCCTCGTCCAACGTGAGGTCGCGACCATTCGCGACGTCGAGGAGGCGTTGGCTCGTCAGGTGCTCTACGGCGGCGATCTCGTCACGAACCTCCTCGAGAGCGCGACGGTCGACGAGATCAAGCTGGCCGAGGTCCTCGGCGAAGCCATGGGCCTTCGCCCGGCCGGCGCCGGAACCCTGCCCGAGCCGGCGGCGCACGCGAAGGCCTTCGTGTCGCGCGAGCTCGCCGAGGCGCGAACGCTCGTGCCGCTCGATCTCACCGACGACGGCGAGCAGCTCATCGTCGCGGTCGCCCAGCCCCTCTCGATCGAAGACGACGAGAAGCTGATGTTCCAGCTGGGCATCCCGCTCGTCCAGCGCATCGCGCCGCTCGTCCGGGTGCAGGAGGCGCTCGCGCGCGACTACGGCGTGTCGCTCGATCGACGCTTCGACCGCTTGCTTCGTCGTTTGCGCGGCGAGCCGGTCGAGTCGCTGGCGCCCGCGCCGCGACCGCCGAAGGTGCGTGCGCCGAGCGTCGCGCCGACCATGTCGACCGCGCCGGAGACGGTGGTGAATCCTCACGCCGGGCCGGTGCCGCGCACGACGATCGCGGCGTTCCCGGCGCCGCAGCGCGTCGAGACGCCAAAGCACGATCGCTTGCCGGTGGCGGAGGTCGCGGGGGCGGCGCCGCGTTCCATTTCGCCCGAGCGCGCCGCGCGCCCGGTGCGTCGCCGTCGCGGCCCCCTCACGTTCGACGCCGCGAAACGCGAGCTCGAGCACGCGCCGGATCGCGACAGCCTCATCGATCTCTTCTTCGACTTCTCGCGCCAGTACTACGACTACTCGGCGCTCTTCGTCGTGCACGGCGATCTCGCCGAAGGGCGCGACGCGTTCGGCGCAGGCGCGCCACGCGACGCGATATCGGCGGTGGGGATCCCGCTCGATTTGCCGAGCGTGCTTTCGGTGGCGAAGGAGCGCGCCATGCCCGTGCTCGCGACGCCCGCCGAGGATGGCATCGACGCGATGCTGGTGCGCGATCTCGGGCGCGCGCGCACGTTCGCCAAGGACAAGAAGGGCGAGGTCATCATCGTCCCGCTCGTCGTGCGGCGGCGCACGGTGGCGCTCCTCTACGGCGACTCCAACGACGGCGGCGTTCCCATCGAGAACCCGAGCGACGTGACGATCTTCGCGCTCCTGGTGGGCCAGGCGTTCGAGCGCCTGATCATGAAGAAGAAGTTCGGGAGCTCGGATCGCGCGCTCCCGCGCGTCGTCGCTCCGACTTCGTCGGGCGGAGAGGATCGCGCTCAGCGCGCGCTCGCGCTATCGCGGGCGCTCAGCGACGAGCCCGCCGGAGCGGGCGGCGGAGCGCCTGCGTCGGAGCCGCACGCCGAGCCGTCGCTCTCGCCGGAGAGCCCGGGCCGCTCGCCCGCGGCGACGAGCGTCCCGCCGCCGGTGGATTCTCCGCCCCGGGTCACGGCGCCGGGGAGCGCCCCGCCGCCAGGCAACGTGCTCCTGGTGCGGCGCCCGAGCGGGCCGCCCATTCCGCGCGAAGATCCCGACGATCCGACGCGGCGTCCGCCCGAGCAGGTGTTCGTGTCGCCGACGCCGGCGCGCGCGTCGCGGCCGCCGGCTGCGCCGACGCGTCCGTCTCGCCCGCCTCCGCAGGGCTCGATGGAGCCCGTACCGAGCACGCTCGCTTCGCCGGAGGCGCCAGGCGGGTTCGTGATCCCGCCGCTCACCGCGCCCGTGATCGATGCGCCGCACGTCGATGCGGGGGCCGATCGGCGCGCGGACGCCGTGGTGGACGCGCCCGTCGTGCCGGCGCCGCCCGTCGCGAGCGTCGAGGCGAGCGCGGCGCCTGTCGCCGCTCCCTCGGCACCGCCGCGTCGCAGCGCGCCGCCGCTTCCCGAGCGCGCGCGATCGACGAAGCCTGCCGCGTTGCCGTCACCTGCGGTGCCCGAGGCCGACGAAGATGCGCCGGCCGGGGACGCGTCGGCGCCGCCGCCCGCGCGCATCGAGTCCGAAGAGCTCGCGCCGCTCGAAGCGCGGCGCGTCCTCGCGGAGATCGAGGCCGCCGAAGAAATCGACGACGACATGATCGAGGAGAGCTCGCCGGCCTCGACGATCCCGCCGAGCCAGACGATCGTCGTCGCGCCGCATCGCCCGCCGACCTCGCGCACCGACACCGAGAACCTCCCGACGATCATCGTCGACGTGTCGGCCGAGCTCGAGGTGCTCGTCCGTGACGTCGTCGCGGGGAGGAACGAGGAGCGCGCCGAGGCGGAGCTCCTTCGTCAGGGCGCGTCGGCGATGCCGGCGATCTTGGCGACGTTCCCTGGTCCGACCAAGGTCACGCCGACCGGTGAGCAAGAGAGCTTCCCGTCGTTCAGCGGATGCGGGCCGGTGCTTCGGCTCATCGCGTCGCAGCGCAAGGTGGCGCTCCCGTACATTCTTCCGCTCGTTCCTTCGGAGGACGAGGACAAGCGCTTCTGGGCGACCTTCGCGCTGACCGAGCTCGCCTATCCGGAGGCGATGCCGGTGCTCGTGCCGCGACTCTTCGACGCGAGCGCGCGCGTTCGGCGCGCGGCGCGGCTCGCGGTGGCCGCGGTGTCACGCGTGTACGGCGAGCACGTCGCGCGTGAGCTCGGCCGCGTGGCCCGCGACGGACAAGCGGCGCGGCAGAAGCGGCTCGAGATCGTCCAGCTCCTCGAGGAGGTGCGCGAGCCGTTGGCGGTGCCGACGTTCATCGCTCTCTTGGAGGATCCGGACCGGACGCTCGCCGAAGCGGCCCTCCACGCGCTGTGCGTCGTGGCGCGTCACGATCTCGGCGCCGACGTAAAGAAGTGGAAGAGCTGGTGGAACGCCCACTCGTCGAAGCACCGCATCGAGTGGCTCATCGAGGCGCTCATGCACGAGTCGATGCCCGTGCGTAAAGAGGCGAGCGAGGAGCTCAAGGCGATCACCAAGGAGTACTTCGGCTACTACCCCGACGAGGCCCGCCGCGATCGCGAGAAGGCGCAGGCTCGGTACAAGGAGTGGTGGGCGACCGAAGGCCGACTCAAGTTCGTGTGACGCGCGTCGGTCTCGGGCTCAGTCGAAGCGGAGCTGGCCGAAGCCGAGCATGAAGCTGACGTAGCCCGTGTTGGGGGCGGCGCTGAAGCGGATGTCGTATTCGCCCGCCACGGACACCGTCATCCAAATCGGGTGAACGACGATGCCGCCCTCGAGTATCGGGCTGAACATGCCGAACGCGAAGCGCGAGTCGTGCCCGAGCCACTCGAGCTGCGCCAAGTGGTACGAGGAGAGCGCGTAGAAGCTCACCGGGCCACCACGCTGACCGCCGTCGGCGAAGTAGAGCGTGGGCGCGACCGCGATCTGCCGCACGTTCGCGCCGACCTTGCCGCGCGCAACGCCGCCGATGCCGAAGTGCGCCTCGTGCGCGTAGCCGGACGTGTCGCCGCCACCGAAGAGGAGCGTAAGCGGGCCTGCGATGCCAGCCACCGGTCCTTGCACGAGCGTCGCGTGCGCCTCCGCGGCCACGGCCGCTTCCTCGGGGCTCTTCGCGATCGCGTGCGCGTAGCCGGCCTGCACGGTGGTGAGACCCGAGCCGCAGCCCGTGGATGCGACGGCGCCGAAGACGATCGCGAGTCGTGGCCCCATCGCGCCGATTATCGGCGCCTGTGCCGGCATCCTCCAGTGAGCCCAAGAGGGCCGCTCTCCAAACCGCTGAAGCGAGCCATTCGGCCCGACGCGCGGAATGAATTTACTGGGCTTCCGGAAACGGATTTCCGGAATTCATCACTATGAAGTCATTGGGGAATCTTTCTAAAATTCGTCGCGCGGGGAAGGGAAGGTTGGGGGCCACGCACCGTAGGAAGGGGTCGAAGTCGGCGCGCTGCCGGCGCTCACGCCACGAAGGGTTCCCATGAAGCTCACCGCGCTCCACGCCTCGCTCGTCCTCGTCTCGCTCTCCTCGCTCGCGGGGTGCGGCTTCTTGAAGAGCCTCGTCGGTCGAAACTCCGTCGATCTCACCGAGGCCGACATCAAGACCATGAGCGTCGACATCCGCAAGGAGCAGAAGACCATCTGCCCGCGGTCGCCCGTTCAGATGGCCGTCTTCGCCAACGTCGTCTTGAAGGGCGACAAGCAGGCGAAGAGCTTCGAGACCTACGTGGGTGGCGACGAAGCCAACCGCAACGACAAGCTCGAGTTCGCGGACTTCGCGTTCCACTCCGAGCTCGGCGGCTTCGATGAGCACGGTCGCTTCACGCCCGCGCGCGATCTTCGCCTCTCGCTCGACAAAGAGTTCGAGATCAAGACCGCGTACAAGAAGCGCCCCGACAAGTTCTCGTTCGCGACGAAGTACAAGCCCGATTATGCGTGCATCAAGGCCGGCGGCGGCGCGGGCAAGAGTGGTGTCGCGGGACGCTCCGGTCAGTCCGGGCAATCCGGCTCGTACGGCGCGAGCGGCAGCGCGTCGAGCGTGGGCGGTCGCGGCGGCAACGGCTCGAACGGTGGCCCGGGCTCGAACGGTGGCGACGGCTTGCCCGGCCCGTCGATCAAGGGCTTCGCCACGATGGTGAAGACTCCGTTTTACGATCGCCTCGTCGCGGTCCGCGTCTCCGGCGACGTCGATGACCTCCTCCTCTTCCCGAGCGATCAACCCTTCACGCTCGCCGCGCTCGGCGGCCAAGGCGGCGCCGGTGGCTCGGGCGGCAACGGCGGCTCCGGCGGCTCGGGCGGCTCCGGCTTCGTCGGCGGCGATGGCGGCTCGGGCGGCATGGGCGGCTCGGGTGGCATGGGCGGTCGCGGCGGCCCGGGCGGTAACGTCGAGCTCACGCTCGATCCGGCGTTCCCCGAGCTCGCGCAGCTCATCAAGGTCGACGTGAGCGGTGGCGAAGGCGGTCACGCGGGCCGCGGCGGCTCCGCAGGCTCCGCGGGCTCGGGCGGCGGCGGCATCGGGCAGGGCTCGCAGAGCGGTCAACGCGGTGCGGGCGGCACGGGCGGCACGGAAGGCTCGCCCGGTCAGCGTGGCCCCGACGGTCGCGCGCAAGTGACGACCGGCGCGGTCGAGTCGCGCTTCGCCGACGTCGCGCAGCTCACCGTGCTCTCGTCGCGAGGCGCGAGCTCGGCGGTCGCCGAGAAGGCCACCCCAGGCACGAAGGGTGGCGGCGCGAGCAAGAAGGGCAAGCTCGACGACAAGGCCAACAAGAAGGGCGGCGCCAAAGAGAAGCAGGCGCACTGACATGAACCGCCGCACGTTCCTCGGTCTCACGCTCACGACGCCGATGTTCGGCGGCTCCATCGTGGGCTGCGCGTCGAGGCCGCCCGAGACGCCCAACGCGCACCTCTACGGCAAAGAGTGGGTCTCCGCGACCTACACGATGTACGGCCAGAAGTACGTGGGCGTGCAAGAGGGCGCCGAGACGCGCGTGACCAAGACGTACGGCGTCCTCGCGCAGCGCGGCATCGCCAGCCTCGACGCGCTCCAGACGCGCGACGTGCCGTTCTTCATTCGCGCCGACGAGGCCGGGAGCGGCTTCTCGGTCGCGCGCGAAGTGCCCGAACGCCTCACGCTCTCCGCCGACATGACCGAGAAGGATCGCGCCGCCGCGCAAGCCGCGTGGGAGAAGGCGCGCGATCACGTGCACACCGACTACGAGGAGGTTCGTCGCCTGAACGGCGCGCTCTCCTCGCTCATGGGCGAGATTCGCAACGTGCGAGCGGCGATCGAGCTCGGTCGGCGCGAGCAGTTCGAGATCGTGCGACAGGTCACCGTGCTCCGCGAGGTCGCGACGGCGCCGTTCGAGCTTCCGTATCAAGTCGCGCCCAAGGACTACGAGGCGGTGCTCCTCCTCTTGCTCGAGCGCCTCGACGACGACTGCGAGCGCCTCCAGCGCACCGAAGCGGCGATGGTCACCGTCGGCCTCACGGCGCGTGGCACCGACGCCGGCTCCGGCAGCTTGTCGGCCAACCTCTACAAGGTCCTCCTCGCGGTCGTCGAAGATGCGAAGACCTCCGATCCGCGCGCCGCCGACTATCCGGCCGACACCGCCCTCCGCGATGCCCTGCTCGACCGCGGTCGCACGATCTTCGAGACCATCAAGAAGAGCGAGGCGTACATCGCGTTCGAGAAGGCGGAGCGCGCCAAGAAGTACGAGGCCATCGGCGCCATGCTCACGGCGTTCGACTCCCTCGGCGTGATTCCGCTCAAGACCTCGCCGATCTTCCAGCGCGTGCTCGGTTTCTATCGCGGCGACGGGGACTACCTGAGCTACCTGAAGACCGCCGTATCGCTCTTGCCGTTCGGCGGTGCGCTCACCAAGAGCTTGAACAGCGCCATCGACACGACCGAGGAGGTGCGCCGCATTGCCAAGACCGTCGGCGGTGTGTCGCCCGAGGCTTTGCTCAAATCGCCCGACCGGCTCCTCAAAGCGGCGAACGGCAAGGCGCTCGTCAACGCGGGCACCGCGTACGGGCTCTCGCGCATGAACCGGCAGCTCGCGTTCTTGAAGAACCGAAAGGAGCTGAACGACGTCGCCGCGGCGCTGGGTGAGACGGACCTCCTGCCCAAGGACGGCGCGGGGGGCGCGGACGAGGTGATCGCCAAGCTCCAGGGGCTCGCGAGGATCTAGCCGCGTCCGCGTTTGGGTGCTCGAGCGCTCACGGATTCCTCATCGATGGTGGCGCGACCGCGTGTAGCCTCTCGCGCGACGGAGGTTCGCTCGTGCGCAAAGCTCGTTCTCTGGTTCTCGTTTCGGTGGTCGCGTCGGCGTGGTTCGCGGCGTGTGGCTCGGACGGTGAGAGCGCAGGCATCACCGATGGCGACGCGGGCGTGACCGAAGACGCGAGCGGGAGCGGAGGTCGCGACGCGACGACCGGCACCGACAGCGCGACCGGCGAGCGCGACGCGACGACCGCAGACACGAGCACCGACGACGGTGCGACCGACGATGGCGCGACGAACGACGGCACGACGGGCGACGGCGCGATCAACGACGGTGGCGTGGATGCCAGCGATGCGGCCGACGCAAGCGACGCATTGGACGCCGCCGCGAGCGACGCGGCGGACGCGAGCGACGCCTCCGACGCGAACGATGCGGCCGACGTGGTCGACGCCGGACCGGCTGACGCGAACACGAGCTGCGTCGTGGCGGTCTTCGGCGATTACTACGTGCGGTCCGACGGGAGCGCGGTCAACGGCGTGAGCGGCAGCGTGGTGCTCGACGACGCGAACGGGCAGCCGCTCACGGGCATCAGCCAAATCGTTCAGGAGACATACAGCGCCTGCGCGCTGAAGAGCGATCACACGGTGTATTGCTGGCCGACCAGCACGAGCGGCAACAACGGCAACGGCCAGCTCGGCAACGGCACGTTCGTGGACGTCACCGACTCGGGCAAGCTTTACCACGCGACGCGGGTGAAGGTCGCCAACCCGGACGGCGGCGCCGCGCTCCTCCTGGACAACGTCACGTCGATGTCGACGGGCTCCAATTACTTTTATGGCTCGCCGATCTGCTCGATTCGGTCCGACAAGACGCTCTGGTGCTGGGGCCCGACCACGCAGGGCAGCGTGTTTCAGGGCACGACGGGGAGCTCGAGCGTCGACCTCGCGTACGCGACGCGCATCCACATGGACACCGACGCCGCGAGCGGGATCTCGAACGTCGATCAGGTCTCGAGCGGCGGTCGCCACATCTGTTACTTGAGCGCGGGCAAGGTCTACTGCTTCGGCGCCAACATCGCTGGCAACCTCGGGACGGGCGATACTACTGCTCACCTCTACCCCGTAGAGGTGACGCTCCCGTCCGCCGCGACGCAGGTTGTCGCGGGGGGTGACATCACGTGCGCGGTCGTCTCCGGCGGGCAGGTCTATTGCTGGGGAACGAGGAACCAGTCGCTCACCGGCAACCCGGTGGCACCGCAACAGATCTGCAACGCCAACTTCTGCCATTGGCTCCCGACCGCGGTGTTGAACGAGCTCGCCGACGGCGGTGGCGGCACGAGCCTCGACGGCATCACCGATCTCTTCATGGGCTACCAGTTCGTTTGTGCGCGCGACAACGTGAAGGCGCTCCACTGCTGGGGCAACTCGGATCACGGCACGGTGAACGCCGCGCGCCTCTTCACCAGCTTCGCCTCGGGGAGCGGCGTTCCCTCTTCGCCGATCGCGAGCTACACCGCGGACGGGCTCGGCGGCTACGACTCGCAGCTTCGGTACCTCACGACGAACGGCGTGCTCGTCTACGGAAGCGCGAAGAAGACGCCGGTCTGCCCCTGATCCCGCGCGGCGCGCCCTTCTGCTAGAAGGAGGGCATGTCGCTCTATTTGCGCCAGCTCCTCGTCGGGCGTGACATCGGTCGTGGCAACCCGGCCGGCGCTCAGATGCAGAACTTCGTCTATCTCGTGGGCGACCGCGAGAAGGGCGAGTGCATGGTCGTGGATCCGGCGTGGGACATCCCGGGCATCCTCGACGTGGCCCGTGAGGACGGGATGAAGGTGACGGGGGCGCTCGTCACGCACTACCACCCCGACCACGTCGGCGGCTCGATGTTCGGCCTCACGGTAGAAGGCCTCCCGTCGCTCATGGCGTTCAATCCGTGCAAAGTGCACGTGCACAAGCTCGAGGCCGACGGTGTTCGCAAGGTGACGGGCATCTCGGAGTCGGACCTCGTTCGCCACGAAGGCAACGACGTGGTGAAGGTGGGTGACGTCGAGATCGAGCTCCTCCACACGCCCGGCCACACGCCGGGCTCGCAATGCTTCCGCGTGAAGGACGCGCTCGTCTCGGGGGACACGCTCTTCCTCGAGGGCTGTGGTCGCGTCGATCTACCGGGCGGCGATCCTGCCGAGATGGAACGGACGCTCGGCGAGCGCCTCTCGCGCATCGCGGACGACGTGATGCTCTACCCCGGACACGCGTACGGCGGTGAGCACGCGACGATGCAGGTCGTCCGTCGGATCAATCCGTACTTGGAGATGGCGAAAGCGAAGATGGCGCGCGGCGGGGCGTGACGGGCGGAAAACCCATGTCGCGCCGCGCGGCGTGCATCTCGGGCGTGATCTCGCCCGCGGCGTCGCGCACGCGGAAGCGCTCGACGATCGCGCCGTGCGCGGTCTCGGCGAAGGACGCGTCGCGCGCGCGCTTCATCGCGTAGACCCAGAAGAGCGCCGGCTTCGTCTCACGCGGCACGAACGCGACGCGTCGGACGATGGCGAGGCCTTGCGCGCGCGCAGCCCGGTCGCCGCGATCGACCGGCCCGCCCTGCGTGCCCACGCACGCCACGAAGAGGCCGCCCGGTGCGAGCGCGCGCGCTGCCGCTTCGGCGTAGGCCTCGATCCCTCCGCGCGTTTCGAAGCAGCACGGCCCGCGCTGCGCCTTCTCGCTCTCGGTGCCGCGGCCGACCGGAATGTACGGCGGCGTGCCGGTCACGAGATCGAACGCGCCGGCGAAGCTCGGGTCTTCCGCGACGCTGCGGAGATCACCGCTCTCCACGCGGCAGCGATCGTCGGCCCCGTTCCACGCGAGCGAGCGCCGCGCCATCGACGCGCTGTGCGCTTGCGCCTCGACGCCGATCCCTTCGGCCTCGGGCAAGCCCCATGCGATCATCATGAGCACCGAGCCGATGCCGCAGCCGAGATCGAGGAAGCGCGTGACGCGCGCGTGGCGACGCGCTTCGGCGAGGGCGATCCACGCGGTCGCGAAGTCGTCGAGCGACCAACGGTGGCCATCGCGGAGCTGGAAGATTCGGTAGTCGCCGGTGAGGTACGCGTGGTCCTCGTCGGGCGCCGGCAGGAGCTCGCGCCGGCCTCGGTCGCCGCGCGGCCTCGGGCCGGGGGCGATCCAGTCACGCGGTCGCCGCGTCCGCGCCTTCTCCTCGGAGGGATCGGCGAGCGTCGTGTCTCGAGGTGCGAGGTCGCTCGCTTCGCGCAGGGCCTTTTCGATCATGCTAGGAACGCAACGTGGGTTATGAGCTGGCGATCGTCGTCTCGCTCGCGTCGGCGCTCGGGAGCCTTTGGCTCACCCGCACCGTGATCCTCCGCTTGCCGAGCGACTACTTCGTGAATGGAGCGGCGCCCGCGGCGAGCCGCGCGGCCTGGGTCGCCCGCAACGTGGGCGGGTTTCTTCTGGTGCTCCTCGGGCTGATTCTCTCGATTCCCGGCGTGCCGGGGCAAGGGCTCCTCACGATCGCCGTGGGGCTCGTCCTCATCGACGTGCCAGGCAAGCGCGGCATCGAGCGACGGCTCCTCGGGCACCCACGGGTCCTCGCGATCGTCAATCGCGTTCGCGAGCGGGCGGGCGCTCAGGCGCTCGAGGCGCCCCGCGACCCGCCCGCGTGAGCCGCTACCTCACTTCGCGGTCGTCGTGTACGTGACGTTGTGTGGCTTGTCGGTCGGGTTCGTCTCGGTGTCGTCGACGACGCGGCGGTAGAAGTAGAAGTCGACGATCTTGCCCTCGTTCACCTGCACGAGGACGTACGACGGCGACAGCGTGTTGAAGTCCGCTTTGCCGCTGACGTTGGTGACGGTCATGTCGACGTTGGTGTCGGGACCGAAGTCGCTCATGTTCCCGTTCGTGACGTTGGTCGCCTGGACGTTCCAGCGCGCCGTGCCCGACGTCTGGGTCATGTCGCTGATGTTGTCGATCTTGAAGCTCCACGTGACCGTGGCGTTCGTTTGAGCGCCGGCAACCGCGGACTGATCGGTGATGAACGTGCCCTGGATGGACGCGATCTTCGTGAGATCGAAGCTCGGGCCTTGGATGCCGCCATCGCTCGCGGCAGGCGTGCCGCTGTCCGTCGTCGGTGTGGTCACCGTGCCGGCGTCGCCGGTCGGGGAGGGGAGCGTGGTCGACCCGGTGTCGCCGGAGCCGCCGTCTTTGGTGGGTGTTCCGTCGTCGGCCGGGCTCTCGCTCTTCGAGCAGGCCGTGCCCGCGAACGCACCCGACACCATCAAGCCGAGAACCAATGACAAGCCCCAACGACCCATTCGCACCTCCGTTGCGTGACGGCGTTCCCCCGGCGCTCGCCTCGCGAATCCTTGATTCTACGGGAGTCGTAACAGGGCGCGGGCCCCTTTGTAGCAGGAGGTGGAGGTGCGATGTCGCTGCCGTTCAGCCCGGGAGCGTTTGTGGATCGTTGCGATCGCCGGGATCGAGCGTGACGACGTCGGCGTCGATGAGGCCGCAGATGGCGTCGATGCCTTCGAGCAGGCCGAGGCCGCTCGCCTCGAAGAGCTCTTCGAGATCGGTCGCGCCGTCGACGAGCGCGATGAGGATCCGCTCCGCGGGACCGAGCTTCGCTTTGGCCAAGTAGGTGGGCGAGGCCTTCACGATCGGGACTGGGCTCTCGTCGAGGACGTGCATCGCGCCGAGGAGCGCTCCGTGGAAGTCTCCATTCCGGAAGCGTTCGGCGACCTCGAAGAGCTCGTCGGTCACCGGCTGCGCGGCGGGGCGGAGCCGAGACTCCGAGCGTGTGGGGATGGGGACCTCGCTCGCGGAGTCGAGGTGGCTCGCGTCACCGAACGGGTCGGGGACGACCGAGTAGAAGGGGCGTTGTGCGACCGCCATGCTGATGAGCCAAGCAACCGAGGTGCCGCTCGAGTTCTTCGGGCAAAAGGGCTGATTTGGGGGCGCAACGTGTGCCGCGGCTCGCGCGGTCCGTCAGGTCGCTGACGGAAAAACGCCAAAAAGGCCACGGTCCGACCGTGAACGGTGGCGCGGTCGAGCCGACCACTAGGTCTGTTCAGAGGGGGCATTGTGGAGGAAAGCCCGACGCTCGACCCTGGTTCGGTCGCCCGATGAGGACTCAAAGCCGACCGATGGGATGGCTTTGATCGTACAGGAAATCGATAGCGGTTTCGGATGTTTGTGGCGCGAAACTGAAATCGGAGACCGGCCTTGTCCGCGGGACTGTGCGGCTCTATTTGTGAGCCGCGACTCAATAAAGAGTCGGAGGCTCCTTCCGTGTCGTCTCCCCGGCCCAAACCGCCCGTTCCTCCCGCGCCCGAGTCCGCCCGCAAGGTGCGGGGACGGCCGCCCGTCATCTCGAGCGAGCACCTGCTCGAGATCGCGCGCGAGGTCTTCTTGGAGCGCGGCATCCGCGCGACGACGGCCGACGTCGCCGAGCGCGCTGGGATCTCCGAAGGCACGATCTTCCACCGCTTCAAGTCGAAGGACGCGCTCTTCCGTGCGGCGATGCGCTTCGATCCCGCGGAGCTCCCCGAGCCGTTCGCGCATCTGCCCGAGCCCGGTCACGGCGACCTCCGCGCGTCGCTGGTGACGCTCGCTTCGCGCATGCTCACCTTCGGTCGCGTCGCGCTGCCGATGATGATGATGTCGTGGTCGAACCCGGCCGGTGAGTACTCGCTCGACAAGCTCATCGCCCGCCCGCACGGCTACAAGCGCGCGCTCGGCGTCCTCCGCGCGTTCTTCGCGCGCGAGATCGAGCTCGGTCGGCTGCAGACCACCGCCAAGCCCGACGTGCTTGCCCGCATCTTCATGGGCAGCCTGCATCACTACTGCATGACCGAGATCATGCTCGCGCAGGACGACGAGCGCTGCACGCCCGACGCCTTCGTCGACTCACTCGTCGATCTCCTCCTTCACGGCGCTTCCACGGCCGCGTCCTCCACGTCCCCCTCGAACAAGCCATGAACCGAATCTCCAAGCTCCGCACGCTCTCGATCGCGCTCGTGACGACCCTCGGGCTCACGTCCGGCACCGCGCACGCCACGCAGCCGCTCGAGGAGTTCATCGAGAAAGCCAAGTCGCAGAGCTTCGACGCGCGCGAGGTCGCCGCGACCCTCAAGCAGCGCGAGTCGGAGGCCGACGCCGCCCTCGGCCGCATCCTCCCGGCGCTCTCGGCCCGCGGCGTCTACACGCGCAACCAGTACCCCGTGTCGGCGAATTTCGGTGGCAACACGCTCACCATCACGCCTGAAGATCAGCTCGACGCGTTCTTCCAGCTCGACGTGCCCATCGTCGATCTCGGCGGCTACTACCGGCACCGCGCGGCGCGCGCCGGCGTGCGCGCCACGAGCGAGCAGCGCGAAGCGACGACCGTCGAGGTGTCGCGCGCGGTGAGCCGCGTCTACTACCAACTGGTGGGCGCGTACGGCTTGCTGTCGGCCGCCGAGAAGAGCGTCGGCACCGCCGAGTCGAACCTGCGCGACGTCGAGACGCGCAAGAGCGCGGGGGCCGCGACCGAGCTCGATCGCGAGCGCGCCCGCGCCAACGTCGAGCGCGCCAAGCAAGACGTCGCGGACGCGAAGCTCCTCGTCGCCTTGGCCTCGCGAAACCTCGAGACCTTGAGCGGTGTCGCCCCGACGCCGGCGGATCGGTTCCCCTCCGACGACCTCGCCCCCGAGCCGCCGCTCGAGACGTGGCTCGCGCGGGCGGGCGAGACACCGGCCGAGCGCGCCGCCAAAGAGAGCGCGCTCGTGGCGACCGAGCAGAAGAAGGCGGCCACGTCGGCGCTTCTCCCGACGCTCACCGGCTCGGCGCAAGAGCGCGTCACCAACGCCACCGGCTTCAGCGGAAAGAGTGCATCTTACACCCTTCAGCTCATCCTCGCGTGGCGCCTCGACTACGCCGCCGTCGCCAACAACGACGCGCAGATCGCGGCGCGCGAGCTGGCGAACATTCGCGAAGAGCGCAGCCACCGCGCGCAGAGTGATGCCATCTTCGAGGCGTACCGTCGCGTGGAGGCCGGCATCGTCAAGAGCCGCTCGGCTCGCGCGCAGGCCGAAGCCGCGACGCACGCCGCCGAGCTCGCCCAGGACCGCTACTCGGCGGGCGCGGCGACGCAGCTCGACGTGACCCAAGCGCAGCGCGACGCCTTCCTCGCCGACGCCGGGCGCATCCAAGCCGACGCCGACCTCGTGTTCGCGCGCGCCTCGCTCCGCCTCGCGGCGGGGGCGCTCCCCAGCCAAAAAACGTTGCCCGTGAAGACCGCACCGGAGACCGCTCGATGACGTTCCGATTCCAAAAGCGCCTCGTCCTCTCTTCTGCTCTCGCCGCCGCCGCCATCGCGAGCGCGGCGTGCAACCGCCCGGCCGCCGACAAGGCCGGTGACGCGAGCCTCACCAAGGCGCCCATCTCCGTGCAGACGACCACGATCGCCGAGATCGAGGTCCCGGCGACGCTTCGCCTGACCGGGAGCCTGCGCGGGTTCCGCGAGACCGACCTCGCCGCCAACGCCGCGGGTCGCGTGATGCAGACGTTCGTCGAGCGCGGCCAGCAAGTGACGGCCGGGCAGACGATCGCGCAGCTCGACATTCGCGCCGCGTCGATCACCGCGAGCGAGGCCCGCGCCAACGCGGCGAGCGTCAAGGCCCAGGAGTCTCAGGCGCGCGCGGAGTGCGATCGCTACGAGCAGCTCAAGGCCAAGGGCGCCATCAGCGCGCTCGAGTACGACCGCGTCGCGACGCAGTGCCGGACGCTCCCGCTCAACGCGGAGGCCGCCGCCGCGCGGGCGCAGCTCGCCGCGCAGAACGTGGGCGACGGCGTCATCCGCGCGCCGTTCCCCGGCATCGTCACCGAGCGCTTCGTGGAGGTGGGTGAGTACGTGCGTCAAGACACGCGCGTGGTGACGCTCGTCTCCATGGACCCACTCCGCCTCGAGATGGCCATCCCGGAGGCGAACGTGGCCAAGGTGAAGGAGGGCGCGACCATCGGCTTCCACGTCGCGGCGTATCCGGAGCGCGCGTTCACGGGGAAGATTCGCTTCGTGGCGGGCGCGGTGCGCGCGACCACGCGCGACCTCGTGGCCGAAGCGATCGTCGAGAACACCGACCGAGTGCTCCTTCCCGGCATGTTCGCCGACGTCGACTTGCAGGTCGGGACGCGCAAGCTGCCCGGCGTGCCGAAGCGCGCGATCGTGGAGAAGGACGGCAAGCCCAACGTGTTCGTGGTGGTGGGCGGCAAGCTCGAGCAGCGCATCCTCGCGGTGGGGCCCGAGAGCGGTGAGTCGGTCTCGGTCACGCGCGGCGTCGCCGTGGGCGACAAGATCGTCGCCGATGGGGTGAGCGCGTTGACCAACGGCCAGCCGGTTCTGTGAGCCTTTAAAGCGTCGTCAGGAGAGACCGAACATGCAGTGGCTCGCACGCGTATGTGTTCAGCGCCCCGTCTTCGCCAGCGTGCTGATGCTGGTGATCATCGTCATGGGGCTCGTCGGGTACAGTCGGCTCGGTGTCGACCAGTTTCCCAACGTCGATCTCCCGTTCGTGATCATCACGACCCGCCTCGACGGCGCATCGCCGGAGGAGGTCGAGACCGACATCACCGACAAGATCGAAGGCGCGGTCAACACCATCGACGGCATCGACGAGCTCCGCTCGACGTCGGCGGAAGGCTTCTCGCAGGTGGCCATCGCCTTCAAGCTCGAGAAGAACTCGGACGTCGCCGCGCAGGACGTGCGTGACAAGGTCTCCAACGTCCTCCGCGATCTTCCGAAGGGCATCGACTCGCCCATCGTGAGCAAGGTCGACCCCCAGGCCGCGCCGGTCATGCTGGTCGCGCTCCGCTCCGAGCGTCCCATCCGCGAGGTGACCGAGATCGCCGACAAGAAGGTGCGTCGTCAGATCGAGAGCATCTCGGGCGTCGGTCAGGTGACCCTGATCGGCGGTCGCGCGCGCCAGATCCACGTCTGGCTGAACCCGGTCGCGCTCCGGGCGCGGAACCTCTCCGCGGTCGACGTGCAGCGCGCGCTCATGACGCAGAATCTGTCGACGCCGGGCGGCACCATCGAGACCGGCCCGCAGTCGATCACCCTTCGCATCGAGGGCCGCGTCGAGACCGTCGACGCCATCGAGCGTATCGTGGTTCGCGAAGACCGCGGCCAAGTGACGCGCATCTCCGACGTGGCCCGCGTCGAGGACGGCCAAGAAGAGCTCCAGAGCATCGCCGCATACGACGGCGAGCGAACGGTCGTTCTCTCGATCCGCAAGCAGTCCGGCACGAACACCGTCGCCGTCGTCGACAACGTGAAGCAGAGGTTGGATGGTATTCGGAAGAGTCTTCCGGCCGGAATCAACCTCGAGATCGTCCGCGACAACTCCCAGTCGATCCGAACCGGCCTTCACGCGGTGCAGGAGCACCTCGTGGTGGGCGCCGTGCTCGCCGCCCTCGTCGTCTTGATGTTCCTCGGCAGCGCGCGGAGCACGCTCATCGCGGCGCTCGCGATTCCGATTTCGATCGTCGGCACGTTCGCGCTGATGTGGATGCAGGACTACTCCCTCAACATGCTCACCCTGCTCGCGCTCGCGCTGGCGGTCGGCATCGTCATCGACGACGCGATCGTCGTGCTCGAGAACATCGTGCGCTTCGTGGAGGAGAAGGGAATGAAGCCCTTCCCGGCGGCGGTGCTCGCGACCAAGGAGATCGGCCTCGCCGTCTTGGCGACGACCCTCTCGCTCATGGCGGTCTTCGTACCGGTCGCCTTCGTCGGCGGCATCCCCGGCCGCTTCCTCAAGAACTTCGGCTTCACGATGGCGTTCGCCGTCGGTGTGTCGCTCATCGTGAGCTTCTCGCTCACGCCCATGCTCAGCGCTCGCGCGTTGAAGGGCGGGCAGGGGCATCACACGACCGCGCTCGGCCGCATCGTCGATATCTTCTATCGGCCGATCGAGCGCGTTTACATGCGCATGCTCTCCTGGTCGATGAAGCGGCGCTGGGTCATCGTCGTCGCGAGCGCGCTCGCGCTCGGTTCGTGCGTGCCCGTGTCCAAGCGCATCCCCAAGGGCTTCATTCCGGTCGACGACCAGGCGCAGTTCGAGGTCAGTCTGCGTACGCCCGAGGGGACGAGCGCCGAGGAGACCGCGCTCGTCGCCGAGCGAGTGGCCCAAGAGGTGCGACAGCTCCCGGGCGTGCAGCACACCGTCGTCACGGTGGCCGGCGGCGATCAGAAGACCGTCAACCTCGCCTCCGTCTACGCGGCCATGAACGACCCGAAGGTGCGCGAGGTCACGCAGCTTCAGGTCATGGACATGGCGCGCAAGCAGATCCTGGCCAAGCTGCCGCCCGAGCTCCGCGTCAGCGTGGCCGAGGTCGCTGCGTTCTCCACTGGCGCCTCCAGCGCGTCGGTCCAGTACGTGCTCGCGGGCCCGGACTTGAAGCAGCTCGAGGTCTACACGCAAAAGATGCAGGAGAAGATCAAGAAGCATCCTGCCGTCGTCGACTACGACACGAACCTCATCATCGGGCAGCCCGAGGTGCGCGTCGGCATCGATCGCGATCGCGCGGCCGATCTCGGCGTGAGCGTCTCCGACGTGGCCGACACGCTACGCATGCTCGTCGCCGGCATGAAGGTCTCGACCTTCCCCGAGGCCGGCGAGGAGTACGACATTCGAATCCGCGCCGTCGAGGCGTACCGCCGCGACGTGAGCACGCTCACGCAGATGACGGTGCCGTCGCGCAAGTACGGCTCGGTGCCGCTCGCGTCGGTCATCAAGACCACCGAAGGCGACGGCCCGTCGCAGGTCAACCGCCTCGGCCGTCAGCGTCAGGTCACCTTCATGGCCAACGTCGCGCCTGGCTACGGTGAGAGCGACGTCGTGCAAGTGATGAACGACGCGTTCAAGTCGCTGAACGCGCCACCCGAGTACGTGTTCGTGCCCACCGGTCGGTCGAAGTCGTCGGCCGACCTCGCCAAGGGCTTCATGTTCGCGATCATCCTCTCGTTCGCGTTCATGTACCTCATCTTGGCGGCGCAGTTCGAGTCATGGTCGCAGCCGATGATCATCCTCATCTCGCTGCCGCTGACGGTGCCGTTCGCGATGTTCTCGCTCCTCATCTTCAAGCAGGGGCTGAACCTCTTCTCGATGCTCGGCATCCTCGTCCTCTTCGGCGTCGTGAAGAAGAACTCGATCTTGCAGATCGATCACACGAACCACCTCCGCTCGCTCGGGAAGCCGCGCCTCGAAGCCATCCTCGAGGCGAACCGCGACCGACTCCGTCCGATCCTGATGACGACGATCGCGTTCGTGGCCGGCATGCTTCCGCTGGCGATTTCGCGCGGCATCGGCTCGGCCAACAACCGCAACATCGCCGGCATCGTCATCGGCGGTCAGACGTTCTCGCTCCTCCTCACGCTGCTCGCGGTGCCGGTCGCGTACTCGCTCTTCGACGACGCGGCGCAGTGGCTCAGCCGCCGACGGAAGAAGAAGGAGACGACTGGCGGCGGTGGCGATCGCGGCGAGAAGGAGCTCTCCGACATGCTCGGCCAAACCGCGGGCGATCTCCCGCACGGTTCGCCAGCCGAGTGACGCCCAGGCTCGTGGCGGGGGCCTCGTGGCTCCCGCCGCGCAGCGGGCGCGCAGCCTCGGGCGCCCTCAGGCCTTGGGGCGCTCGAGGCCGACGAACTTCGCGACGGACGGGCGCCGCCACTCGCTCTCGGCCCACGACTTCACGTGCGACGGCACGCTGTCGCCGTTCAGGATGAGGCGGTGGAGCATGAACGCGAGCTCCGCGTCCACGATCGACCAGTCGCCGAAGAGGTGCGTCGGATTGCCTTCGAGCATGCGTTCGGCGACGCGGACGAGCTTGTCGGCGGCGAGCCGGGCCTTGGCGGAGAGCGCAGCCGTGGCCGGCGCGTAGAACATCGTAGTCGTCGATCGCTCCTCGCGGATGATCGCCGTGTCGTCGCTCCGCATCCATGACATGAGCTGGCGAGCGCGCGCGCGCGCCTGGAGCGGCTTGGGGAGAACGGGGACCGCGGGGAAGGCTTCGTCGAGGTACTCGATGATCGCGCTCGATTCGGCGAGCGCGAAGGCGCCGTGGGCGAGCGAGGGGACCCGACCGGTGATCGTGCGCGCGAGGTACTCGTCGCGCTTGGTGTCGCCGGACGCCGTGTCGAGCGGTTGCATCGAGAAGGGAAGACCCTTCTCGGTCAGGGTGACGAAGCAGGCGAAGACGTAAGGGCTGACGAACTTCGACTCGACGTAGAGCGTGAGGTCCGACGATGCTGCGGTCACGGTCATGGGGACGGACCGTAGCACGTTCGTGCGGGGGCCTCCGCAATCGGTGCGGCATACACGCAGACCGTGCGGCACCGGCGTGACGACCGACCAGGGCGTGGCCGCAAAGCGCCTCCGTGCACGGATGCGCTCGTTTACGCTGCCTGAATTCGACGGGCACGTTGGTTGCTGCGAGGGGGGCGATGGAGACGAGGCACGCAGCGGGCTCCGACGATTCGGGCATCGTGCTCCGCGCCCGCGGGCTCACGAAGGTGTACCGCATGGGCGAGGTCGACGTGGTCGCGCTCCGCGGCGTCGACCTCGATCTGCGCCGTGGGGAGCTCCTGGTGCTCCTCGGGGCCTCGGGCAGCGGCAAGTCGACCCTCCTCAACATTCTGGGCGGGCTCGACGCACCGACCGCCGGCGCCGTGCATTATTTCGAGCACGACCTCACCTCGAGCGACGACGCGCTCCTCACGACCTACCGGCGCGAGCACGTCGGCTTCGTGTTCCAGTTCTACAACCTGATCCCGAGCCTCACGGCGCGCGAGAACGTCGCGCTCGTCACCGACATCGCGGATGACCCGATGGATCCGCGGGAGGCGCTCGAGCTCGTCGGGTTGGGCGATCGACTCGATCACTTTCCGGCGCAGCTTTCGGGAGGTGAGCAGCAGCGCGTGGCGATCGCGCGTGCGGTCGCCAAGCGTCCCGATCTGCTCCTGTGCGACGAGCCCACCGGCGCCCTCGACTTCAAGACGGGGCGCGTCGTGCTTCAGGTCATCGAGCGCGTGAATCGGACGCTCGGCACGACCACGGCGCTCATCACGCACAACGCGCCCATCGCCCGGCTCGCCGACAGGATCGTCCGCATGTCGGATGGGCGCATCGCGTCCGACGAGCCCAACCCCGATCGGGTCACCTCGGAGGAGGTGGTGTGGTGAAGGCACTACGGCAAAAGCTCGTGCGCGATTTGGCGCGTCTCGTGAGTCAGGCGGCGACGATCGCGCTCGTCGTGGCCTGCGGTATCGCGAGCTACGTCGCGATGGAGTCGGCCTACGACTCGCTGGTCTTCGCGCGCGACACCTACTACGCCGACCGCCGCTTCGCCGACGTGGTCGTACACCTCGAGCGAGCGCCCGAGGCCCTCGCGCTGCGCTTGGAAGCCCTGCCGGGCGTGGCGCGCGTCCACACGCGCATCGTCGAGACGGTCGCGCTTCCGATGCCGGACCTCACGGAGCCGGCCACGGCGCGCGTCGTGAGCCTGCCTCCCAACGGAGATCCTCCACTCGACGCCCTGCACCTCCGCAAAGGCCGAACGCCCGAGCTCGGACGCTCCGACGAGGTCGTGATCTCCGAGCCCTTCGCGCTCGCGCATCGGCTCGAGCCGGGCGATCGCATTCCGGCCGTTCTCAACGGAACGAAGCGCGATTTGGTCGTCGTCGGCGTTGCGCTCTCGCCCGAGTTCGTCTTCGCGGTGAGCGGCGGCACGTTCGTGCAAGACGATCTCCGCTACGCGATCCTCTGGATGGAGCGGAGCGCGCTCGCGCCCGTCTTCCGCATGGAGGGGAGCTTCGACGACGTGCTCCTCTCGCTCCAGCCCGGCGCGAACGAGCGCGCCGTGCTCTTCGATGTTCGTCGGGTGCTCTCCGCGTACGGCGTGGTCAGCGTGACGGGGCGCGACAAGCAGCTCTCCAATCAGATGCTCTCCGGCGAGCTCGGCCAGCTCAGCGCATTCGCCGTGGTGCTCCCCGCGGTGTTTCTGGGCGTCGCTGCGTTCTTGGTCAACGTCGTGCTCGCGCGCCTCCTTCACCTCCAACGGGGTCAGATCGCGACGCTCAAGGCCGTGGGTTACTACCGCCGCGAGATCGCGCTCCACTACATCGCGTTCGCCAGCGTGATCGTGGGCGGCGGCGCGGTGCTCGGCATCGTGCTCGGTGATCTCCTCGGTCGCGGCATGCTGCAGCTCTATCGGCCGTACTTCAGGTTCGCGGTGCTCGCCCATCGTTTGGACGCGCGCGTGGTGGCGACGGCCGTGTTGGTCAGCGTCGCGGCCGGCGTCTTGGGCGCAGTGGTCAGCGTGGCGCGGGCGGCGCGGCTGCCGCCCGCCGAGGCGATGCAGCCGGAGGCGCCGGCGCGGTACTCGCGCGGGCTCCTCGAGCGGCTCGGGCTCTTTGCGTGGATTGGGAGCTCGGGGCGCATGGTGGCGCGCGAGATCGTGCGTCGTCCGCTGCGGACCCTCCTCTCTTGTGTGGGGGTGGCCTTCGGGACGGCCGTGGTGAGCGGTGGCCGGTTCGCATACGACGCGCTCGATCTGATGATCGCGGTCCAGTTCGAGGACGCACAGCGCGAGGACGTCGAGGTCTCACTCAAGGCGCCGGCGTCGCGGTCGGTGGTGCGCGAGATGGCATCCTTGCCGGGAGTGCTCCACGCGGAGGCGATGCGCGTCGTGCCCGTGCGCGTGCGCGTCGATCAGCGATACCGCGACACGGCGCTCTTGGGGCTGAGCCCGGCGCCGCGGGCGCTGCGTGGCGTGGCGCAATGGCCGCGGCCTCCGGCGGGCGCGGGCTCTCCGCTGCCCGCGCGAGGCGTGCTCATCGGGGAGCGCTTTTCGCGGGTGCTCGCGGTCGCGCCCGGTGGCGTCGTCGAGGCAGAGCTCCTCGAAGGTGACCGTCGAACGATTCGCTTGCCCGTCGCGGGCACCGTGCCGGACGTGTTCGGGCTCCTCCTCTATGCCTCCACGGACGAGGTGGCGCGCGTCACTGGCGAGGAGGGGAGCGTGTCGAACGTGCTCCTCTCGCTCGACCCCGCGCGTGAGGACCAGGCCATCGAACGATTGAAAGAGATGCCGCTCGTCCTGGGCGTGACACGCCGCCGAGAGGTCTTGCGTCGATTCTTCGAGCAAGCCGGGCACATGTGGGTCTCGTCCGCGATCTTGACCGTGTTCGGGGCGGTCATCTCATTTGGTGTAGTTTACAATCAAGCGCGCATCGCGCTGTCGGCCCGGAGCCGAGACCTCGCCACGCTTCGCGTGCTCGGGTTCTCGCGCCGGGAGATTTCGTCGATGCTGCTCGGAGAGCTCGCGGTGTACGTGGCGGCGGGGCTGCCCGTAGGTCTTCTCCTCGGCAAAGCGATCGTCATCGGGATGATGCAGACGATCGATCAGGAGAACTACGGCCTGCCCGCGTTCATCTCGCTCCGCACTTATGCGTTCTCGGCGCTCGTGACCGTCGTTGCGGCCACCGTGAGCGCGCTCGTCGTTCGGCGTCGACTCGACCAGCTCGATCTCGTCGCGGTGCTCAAGACCAGGGAATGACCATGTCCACTACCATCCCCAAGTCCGACAACAAGAACCGCGAGCACGAGGCGCGCGTCGCGGCGCGCCGTACGCGTCGTGGGGTGATGCGATGGCTCGGGTGGCTGGGGGCACTGGCGCTCATCGCCGTTCTCTTGGTCGTGTCGTTTCGGCAGCCGCCGGTTGCGGTCGAGCTCGCGCGCGCCGATCGGGGCGATCTGACGGTTTCGGTGGAGGAGCTGGCGAAGACGCGGGTGCGAGACCGCTACGCCGTGTCGGCTCCGACGCCCGGGAGCCTGCTTCGCATCGAGCTGCGCGCGGGCGATCCGGTCGCGGTGGGGGCCACGCTCGCGACGATCGTGCCGATGGTGCCGGCGCTCCTCGATCCGCGGGCGCGCGCCGAGGCCGAGGCGCGGTGGCGTGCGGCGGCGGCGGCGGAGCGCCAAGCACACGCGGCGACCATGCGCGCCGACCTGGCGCGCGAGCATGCGTCGCACGATCTCGAGAGCGCGCAATCGCTCGTGAAGAGCGGATCGATCGCTCCGGAGCGATTGACGGAGGCCGAGCTCGACGCGCGCATGCGCGCAGAGGAGTCGAGGTCGGCGCGGTTCGCGGAGCAGATGGCGGCGAACGACGCGGCGATGGCGGCGGCGGCGCTGAAGCGGTTCGACGTGAGTGGCGCGGGGGCGGGGGCCGCAGTGGGCGCTGCGGGCGGCGCCGCGGAGCGGTTCGATGTGACGTCGCCGATCGCTGGGCAGGTGCTGCGGGTCTTGCGGGAGAGCGCGGGAGTGGTGCAGCCCGGGACGCCGCTCCTCGAGCTCGGAGATCGGTCGCGTCTCGAGGTGGTGGCCGACCTCCTGACGGCTGACGCCGTTCGCTTGCGGCCGGGGGCGAAGGTGACCGTCGACCGATGGGGCGGCGCGCCGCTCGCGGCGCGCGTGCGAACCGTGGAGCCGGCCGCGGTCACGCGGATCTCGGCGCTCGGTGTCGAGGAGCAGCGCGTGACGGTGGTGATGGATCTCGAGGAGCCGCCGGTAAAGTGGGCAGCGCTCGGTGACGGTTATCGGGTGGAGGTCCGCATCGTCGTGGAAGAGAAGAAGGGCGTCGTGAGTGTTCCGCTCGGCGCGACGTTTCGTCATGGTGGCGGTTGGGCGCTGTACGTCGCCGACGGCGGCGTCGTGCGGGTGCGGCCGGTCACGCTCGGGGCGCGGAGCGAGTCCGCGGTGGAGGTCGTCTCGGGCGTTGCCGTGGGGGATCGGGTCGTGGTTCATCCGAGCGAGCGTGTCGCCGACGGCGTGCGCATCGAAGCGCGCTAATCGAGCCAACCGACAGCGCCCGCCCACAAAAAGGGGACCGAAATGCAGGGTACGCCCGGCATTTGAATCGATCGATGGGCGAGCTTCCGCCGGGCGGGCCCCCGAATTTGGGACCCGGACGGGGAATAGGCGTCGGTTGATGCGAGCATTTGGTGACGCGGTACCCGTGATTCGGAAACCGACCTCCGCAGCCCACCGCGAGCACCTCACGTCATCCGAAACTGCGCAGTGGAAGGCAGTGACGCGTGATGACGCCCCGAAGGGCGCCCGCGCCGTAGTCCACCGCTTCGGCTGACGTCGGTCTGCCGCCGCTCTCTCCCTGATTGCAGACTCCTACACCCGGTGACTCTCCTTCTGTCGCCTCGCACAACCGCGGGCGACCGAAAAAAACTCGTGCGTGCGGCGGTTACCGACGTCCGCGAGATCGTTGGTGCTCCAACGATGCGGCTACCGGCAGCACCCCGCACACGTGCAAAATGAACGTCCGTCAAACAAGCAAAAGGGCCTCGCGCGAGAGGACCGAAGCGAGCGTTACACGTCGCGTGCCGAGGTGCCGTGCTTGAAAACGCGCGCTTTTCTTCTGCGCGATCTGTCCTCGGACACCCGCGACCTGTCCGACGGACAGTCGGAACAGGTCGGGGTCTCGCCAACGGGCGCGACGGCGCGCTGCTCGTCCAGGGTCGCCGCGGCCCCCGGGCCACCGAGCCGTCCGGGCGCCGGGTCGTCCGGGACGCCGGGGCGTTGCGCTGCCGCCGTGTGGTCCGGCTCACCGCGCCGTCCGCGACGCTGGGTCGTTCGGGACGCCGCGTCGTCGAGGTCACCACGGCGTCCCGGGTCGTCCGGGACGCCGGGTCGTTGCGCCGCCGCTGCGTCGTCCCGGTCACCGCGCGTCACCGCCGCCGCGCGTCGCGCGCCCCGCGGTCACGCCGCCGCGCCGCCCGGGTCGCCGCCGCGCCGTCTGCGTCGCCCCGCGTCGCCCTGCATCGCCATCGTGCCTCCCGCGCGTCACCGCCGCCGCGCGTCGCGCGCCCCGCGGTCACGCCGCCGCGCATCGCGCCTCCCGCGCGTCACCGCCGCCGCGCGTCGCGCGTCGCGCGCCCCGCGGTCACGCCGCCGCGATGACGTCGCCGACGGATGCGGCACGAAGCCGCGCGAGAACGGTTGCCCGGGCGCCCCGCGCCCCGACGGCCACCACGACCAAGTGGCGCCGCGCCACGCCGCCCGCCGCGAGCGCGTCGTGCGCATCGACGATCGGCGCGCCGCGCGCGCTCCGCCCGACCTTCTCGGGATCGATGTCGATGAAGGCCTCCGCGCGGAGGCCGTGCGCTTCGAGCGCGCGCGCGAGGCGGCGCCCGGTCTGGCCGGCTCCCCAGATCACGAACGAGCGCCCGATGCGCGCGAGGCGCCGGCTCAAGAAGAGCGCGCGCAGCTCCAAGAGCCGCGCCGGCGTGCAGCGCTCATCGGTGAACGTGAAGCGCCCGGCGCGGTGGCGCCATCGAAAGAGCGGTGGGCCGTCGACCTTCGCGAAGCCGTGGCCTGCTTCGTCGAGCTTGAGCCACAGCTCGTAGTCCTCCGCGTATCGCCCCTGCGACCATCCACCGACCGCCTCGAGCGCATCGCGACGGATCACGACCGTCGGATGACAGACGGGGCTCTCGACGAACATCGCCGCCGCGTGCTCCTCCGGCGTCACGAGCCCATTTTGCCAGTCGACGTAAGCCAAGAGACCCGCGCCGAGCGTGACCTCTCCGTCCGCGAACGCAACGGCGCGCGTCGCGGCGACTGCGATGCGATCGTCGTGCGCCAAGAGCCGCGCCGCGGCCCCGATGCGCGGCGGAATGGACACGTCATCCGCATCCATCCGCCCGATGAGAGCGCCACGCGCAACGCGCAGGCCGCACCTCAAGGTCGCCGCGATCCCGACCCCCCGCGCTGCGCCCTCCGACCCCGCATCACCGGCGCGGACACAAACGACACGTCGGTCGCTCGCGGCGATTCGCTCCGCGATCCGCGCCCCTCCGTCGCGTGACCCGTCGTCGATGGCGATGAGCTCCAGCGCGACGTCGCGTTCGGCGAGCACGCTCTCCATCGCCGCCTCGAGGGTCGGCGCGCAGTCTCGATAGGGGAGGAGGACCGAGATCACTTCTTGGCGTTGAGCGCCTCGGTGGCCGCGCGAACGACGTCGAGCTCGCGGACCTCGGCCTTCACCTGGCCGGCGGTGGGCGTCGGCGGGCACGGCACGCGATCGGCCATGAGCTTGCGGGTCCCGACGGGCTTGCCCGAGCGTCGCTCGTACGTCACGAGGTCGAGGTCGAGGTAGAGAATGCCCGACGCGCTCGTCGCCGCGCCGCCGCACGCGAAGAAGCGCTCGACTGGCTTGGCGACGGTGATGAGGTCGAGGTCCTCGGCCTTCTTGGCCGGGCCGCTCACGAGCACCTTGCCGGGACCGGTCGCGCTCGTGAGCACGACGGCGATCGCGCGCGGCGCGGGCGGCGCGCCGCCTTCGCCGGGGAAGGTGAGGGGGCCCGTCGCCACGCGCGCCAAGCTCGTGGCCAGCGCACCCTCGATGGCCGGGCCTTGGAACGTGACCTTGTCGAGCGAGCGTTCGCTCCCCGCCTCGAGCGCGATCGGCACCTCGATGGTGCTCTTCTCGGAGAGAGAGATCGTTCCGAGCATCGCGCCCACGTCGACCGAAAATGGCGTGCGCTTCCCGGCCGCGAGATCGAGCTTCGCGCCCGCGCCAACGGTCGCGCGCCCGGCGATCGCACTCTCGAGCTGTCCGCCCAATTTGCCGGTCTTGTCGATCTTGAACGCCGGCGCCGCGCACATCGCGCCCGCGCACGTGACGGGCGTGTCGCCATCGCCGCTCGGGTGAACGCGCACGAGCGATCGCACGCTCGCCTCCCACGTGGCGCTGGCCTTCGCGGTCTTCTTGCTCACGAAGACCCCGGTGGTGGCCTCGACGTTGAAGGTGTTCTTCCCGAGCTTGAGCTCGTTCTTCGGCACGGTGAACGAGGCCGTGGGCTTGTCACCGGTTTGCACGACGCGCCCTTCGAAGCGCACCTCCGTGTCGGGCACCGTCTTCACGACGAGCTCGAGCTCGTCGGGCTTCTTGCCTGGCGTCGACGCGCCGTCTTTGACCTCGATCTCGAGCGGGAAGGTCCCGCCTCCATCGCACGCCGCGAGGACAATCGTGGAGAGCGCGATGATGACCAGCGACGAGCGAGAGATGAGCGCCATGGCGGCGCCGATCATACGCGTCAGTCCCTCGCCGCGTCACCGCCGTCGGGGTGCGCCGCCTGCCATTCGCTGATGAAGGCGCACTCGGGCGCAACCCAGCCGCCGTCGCACGGCGCCGTGTTGTTGAAGCGGCCGACCGCGGGGTTCGGCGCGATGTCGCCCGGCACCGCGTAGAACGAAAGGCCGATGCTGAGCTCGTCGCAGACGCTGCCTTTCGTGGCCGAGAGATCCGCGCTCTGGCAAACCTCGCTCTCGGCGATGGCGTAGAGCGCCGCGGCGTCCGGCGAGCACAGCTCGGGCACCCCCGACCCGTTGATGGTGCCGATCACCTGGAGGAGGTCACGGGTCCGGACAGCGCCCGTGAGGCGACCGTGCTCGATGTAGTAACCGCCGTTCCGCTTCACCAGGTTGCCGACCACCCGCGCGCGCCGGACGGGGAGCCCGCTCGAGAGGCCGCCGAGCGGCAGCGGGGCGCTCGGGAAGTCGGCGACGAGAATGCCGTGCGCCACGTACGCGGCGGTCGCTTGCGCAGTGGGCTCGTTGCGCGAGTCGACGGCGCGCGTGTCCCATGACCACGTCTCGCGCTTCTCGCCGTCCCACACGATCGGCAGCGCCGAAATGTCCGGCGGTCCGTCGTTGGATGGGACCTCGGGTATGAAGCGCGTGATGCCGGCCGATACGCCGACCGCGACCTCGACCGAGGGATCGTTCTCCAGATCGTTGTACTGCGTGACGCGGAAGATGACGTTGATGAGGCCTTCGCGGATGTAGATCGCCGGGTCGAAGCGTTTGGCGACCGAGCCCCCGACGCCGCCCAGCGTTCCCAGCGACGACACGGTCCCGATCAGGCTCGAGAGCGCGTTGTCGCTCCCGTTCGGGCCATCGCAGGGCGGCGTCGCCGTCGTGGGGTCCCAGACGCACCCCATCGGGGCGTTCGGGTCGTGACACTTCGTCTGGATGCCGTCCAAGTCGTCGCCGGCCGGCGCGCACAGGTGCGGCTTCACGTCTTCGGGGAGCTTGGTGACGTCGAGCGACAGGTACGACGCGACCATGTCTGCAGACGTGATCCCGTTCAGGGGATCGTCGACGGGTGGAGGCGCGGTTGGGCACGGGCCGAACACCAGGCCGGTCTCGGCCTCGAGGCCGCCGTCGCTCGCCGGGGCGCCCGCGTCGCGGAGAGGAGCCTCGTGCAGGGTGGCCAAGAGCTGACACGCGGCCAGGCAGAACGAGAGTCCCGCCGCGGCCACGATGGCGCCTCTCGTCTTGAAAATCCCGCGCTGCAAGCGGAGTCATCATAGAGGATTCGCCCCCAGGTTCCAGCGCGGCGCTGCGCGCTCCCCGCGCGCTTGGTGTAATGTGCGCGGCCTACGATGAGCGACGTGCGCCCCGAGGCCCGGATGCTGGCGGTGGTCCGCAAGGCCGCCCTGCCCGCGGTTTGGTCGCAAGGCGCGAAGCTGGCGCGCGAGGGAGCGGTGCAGCTCGCGAGCCGCGCTGCCGGTGGGGCGAGCCTCGAGCTTCGCGTGCGCGCACCCGGCCACGCGATCGCTCCGACCGTGACGCTCTTCGTCGCCGACGAAGAGTGGTCGTGCGATTGCGCCGGCAAGGTCGATCCGTGCGCCCACGTCACTGCGGCGGCCATCCACGCCGCGCAGCTCGCCGACGCTCCCCCGCCCGACGCGAACGCGTCGCCCGCCGCGCCGAGCGACGCACCCGCGGCTCGGACTCCGCCGCGCGTCCAGCTCGCGTATCGATACCTCGTTCGCGATCGACGGCTCGCGCTCCAGCGTTTCTTCGTCGGTGCCGACGGGGAGAAGCCGCTCGGCGCTCCGCTCGCGACGCTCGTCGCGCGGGGCAAGCTCCCCGTGGGCTTCGAGCCCACGCACGACGACCTCCGCATCGATCGCGTCTTCGGCGACACGTCGCGCGATCTCGTGCCGCTCGTTCGGATGGCCGACGTCCTCGAGGCGACGGCCCACGCCGAAACGCAGCTCGCTGGCGCACCGATTCGAACCTCCGGAGAGCACGTCCTCCCACGTGCGGTCGTCGAGGACGGCGAAGGCGGCACCTTCATCGTCCGCATCGAGCGCGATCCGTCGGTGACCGCGGTGGTCGCGATGGGCGTCGTCCGCGTCGGCAACGTCCTGCGACCCATCGGTGAGGGCGAGCTCACCGGCGAGTGGCTCGAGAAGCTTCCGCTCGTCCGCAAGGTCGCGCGCCTCACCGAGCTCGCGGCGCAGATCGTGCCCGAGCTCGAGAAGCGCATCGAGGTCGAGGTCCGCACCAAGCGCCTCCCGCGCGCGCAGAAGGGCGTGCGCCCACGCATCGATTTCGATCTCTCGCACCAAGGCCACACGCTCTCGGTCCTGCCGACGCTCGTCTACGGCGAGCCGCCCATCGCGCGCGTCGACGGCGAAGAGCTCGTCGTGCTCGGCAAGCTCGTGCCGGATCGTCGTCGCGACGAGGAGCGGGATCTCCGCACACGGCTTCGCGACGAGCTCAACCTCGTGCCCGGGCGCCGCGTCCACTTCGACGGCAACGAGGCGGTCCGCTTCGCCGCCAAGCTCCGCACGTTTCAGACGACCCAGGGGCGCGACGATCTCGCGCCGGCCGCGACGCTCACGCCGCGCTTCGTCATGGACGAAGGCCGCTTCGACGTGGTCTTCGAGGTGACGGACGGAGCCGGCGACGTCCGAGCGGACGACGCGACCGGCGACGGGCCGGCGCGCGCAGACGCCGCCACCGTGCTTCGCGCATACGCCGACAACCTCCCGCTCGTTCCACTCTCCGACGGTGGCTGGGCCGAGCTGCCGCGTGACTGGCTCGCCAAGTACGGATCGCGCGTCGCCGATCTCCTCGCCGCGCGGGATCCCGAGAAGCGCCTCGCCAAGGCGGCGCTCCCGGAGCTCGGCGCGCTCTGTTCGGCGCTCGACATGCCGCCGCCGTTCGGGTTGCGTGAGCTCTCTCCCCTCATCGACGGGTTCGCTCGCATTCCAAAGGCCGAGCTCCCGCGCGATCTCCAGGCGACGCTGCGTCACTACCAAACGGAGGGCGTCGACTGGCTCGCGTTCGTGCGCGACGCTGGGCTCGGCGCCGTGCTCGCGGACGATATGGGTCTCGGAAAGACACTCCAGACCATCGCGACCCTGCGGGGTCGCACGCTGGTGGTGTGCCCCAAGAGCGTCGTCTTCAACTGGGCCGACGAGCTTGCGCGCTTTCGGCCCGGTCTCAAGGTCGCGCTCTATCACGGCCCCAAGCGCGCGCTCGACGCCGATGCGGACGTGACGCTCACGACCTACGCCGTCCTTCGTCTCGACGTCGAAGCGCTCGCCAAGGAGAAATGGGACGTCGTGGTGCTCGACGAAGCCCAGGCGATCAAGAACGAGTCGAGCCAAGCCGCGCGCGCAGCGTTCCGCTTGAACGGCGCGTTCCGCGTCGCGCTGTCCGGTACGCCGGTCGAGAACCGACTCGAGGAGCTCTGGAGCGTGATGCACTTCGCGAACCCGGGCCTCCTCGGCGGGCGCAGCGATTTTCAAGAGCGCTTCGCGGGGCCGATCGGCGCCGGTGACGCCACCGCGTCGGCACGGCTCCGGGCGAAGATTCGACCGTTCGTCCTCCGGCGCTTGAAGCGCGACGTGCTCCCCGAGCTACCGCCACGCACCGACGTCGTTCTCCACGTGGAGCTCGACGAAGCGGAGCGCAACGTCTACGACGCGGTGCGCGTCGCGACCAAGCAAGAGGTGGCCGAGCGTCTCTCGCAAGGAGGTGGCGTGCTCGCAGCGCTCGAAGCCCTGCTTCGCTTGCGACAAGCGGCGTGTCACTCGGCGCTCGTCCCCGGACAGAAGGCCGACGGATCGTCGAAGCTCGATCGCTTGCTCGAAGCGCTCGAAGACGCCGCCGCCGATGGGCACAAGGCGCTCGTGTTCTCGCAATGGACGTCGCTGCTCGACAAGATCGAGCCGCACCTCGCGTCGGCCGGCATCGCGTTCACCCGCCTCGACGGTCAGACGCGTGATCGCGCCGAAGTGGTCGCGAAGTTCCAATCCGACGACGGACCGCCGGTCATGCTCGTCTCGCTCAAAGCCGGCGGCACGGGTCTCAACCTCACCGCTGCCGATCACGTCTTCTTGCTCGACCCGTGGTGGAATCCGGCCGTCGAAGATCAAGCCGCCGACCGTGCACATCGCATCGGTCAAGATCGACCCGTGATGGTTTACCGACTCGTTGCAAAAGACACGGTCGAGGAGCGCATCCTCGTCTTGAAGGAGAAGAAGCGCGCGCTCGCCGAGGTCGCGCTCGGCGAGGCGGGGGCGGCCGCTGCGCTGACCAAGGACGATCTCCTCGCCCTCCTCGACTGAAGGTCCGATCGCGCCGAACGGTGCACTCAGTGTCGCCGTGGGCCGGTCGGCATGGACCCAGGCCGATCCACTCGCTGCGCAATCTGCGACGGGGGGGTCAATTTCTGCGGAATCCGACATCGGGGACGTTGGTCCGACACGTGCTTCTCCGGTGATATCCGCATGGTCCTCGAACGCTCCCGAGTCCTTCTAGGTGCCTCCCTCCTCGGTCTCCTTGCCCTCACGAGCGGCTGCTCCTCGACGCCCGATGACGGAGACGACGACGCCGAGGAGATTTCGGCGGCCGACGCCAACGCCGCGCTCGAGATCAACCCGCTCGACATCTGGGCGCAGCCGATCCCCCAGGGCGACCTCCAGCTCTCGGTGACCCTGAACGGCAAGCGCGTCCGCGCCACCGACTACCCCGTCGCGCGGGTTTACCTTCGCGATGCCGGTCGCTACACGATTCACGTCGCCGCGCCTCTCCACGAGGCGACCGACGTCGTCGTCGACTACGACGGAACGACCAACGCGTTGGCGGCCCGCCTCGCCGGCGCGCCGACTGCGAATGCAGGCGCGTCGGTAGGCCACACGATGCGGACGCTCGAGGGGAAGTCGATGCCGCTTCACAGCGTGTTCATCGGCGTTCAGCACCAGTTCTTCTCGTCGCAGGGTCGCCCCGCTCGTCGCGGCAACAATCTCAAGCTGATGATGGACGGCGAGGAAGCCTGGGGCACCGTGCGCGGCGACGTGCAGGGCGCGCGGAAATCGATCCACGCGTCGACTTGGTGGTGGGAGTCCGGCGCGGAGTGGGTTCGCAAAGATCCGAACGCCACCGTCGATCAGAAGTGGGGCAACACGGTGCTCGGCACGCTCGAGTCCAGCCCCGCCACCAAGCGCGTCATGGTCGGCCAGTTCTGGGGCCAGGACAGCATCCTCTCTTGGCTCAACACCGACTCGAAGATTCGCGCCTACGCCTCGCGCGGCAACGACAACTTCGAGTTCATGGGGCAGGCCAACGAGACGCGCGGCTCCTTCGACTGGAAGGTCGCAGACTTCTCGTTCGGCGAGCGCGTTCGCGCGCTCCACCCGGAGATCCGCGACGAGCGCTTCGACAACGAGGGGCCGGTCGTCTCGAGCGTCCCTGGTCACCACGTCGATCTCAGCGCGCACATGCCGGTCTTGCAGGACTTTGCGGACGGCCTCCTCGAGGCGGCCTCGTATCACCAGAAGTTCATGATCCTCGACGAGAAGCTCGCGTTCGTCGGCGGCATGAACCTCCGTCAGAACGACTGGGATTCGTCACAACACCAAGTGTTCGACGTGCGGCGCATGGCGCCCGACGCGAGCGCGTCCAACAAGCTCGCCGTCATCAACAAGACGCGCCAGCCCGACAACCCGCCGCGCAAGGACTACATGGTTCGCATCGACGGACCGGCGGCCCAGGACGTCGAGGACGTCTTCCACGAGCGCTGGGAGTTCCTGCGCAAGAGCGGCGTCAAACACTCCGAGTACGCGTCGGGCTACGACGTGAAGCGCGACATCGCGCCGGTCGCCGGCGGCACGCAGCTCCAGGTGACGGCCACGCTGCCCGCGCCCTTCAACGAGAACGCCATCGCCGAGACGTGGTTCAACGCCGTTCGTCACGCGACCAAGTACATCTACATCGAGGATCAGTACTTCCGCATCCCGATGCTCGACGAGGCCATCGTCAAGCGCATGCAGGAGGTCCCCGACCTCAAGCTCATCGTCATCACGATGGACGTGAGCAAGACCGACCCGGCGTGCTCGTGGTCCCGCAAGGAGTACGGCATGTACAGGCAGCAGTTCCCGGACCGCGCCTACTTCTTCCGCCTGCGCGCCTTCGACGGCTCGGCCGGCGACCCGTCGCTCGCCTACGCCGACATCGACACGCACTCCAAGATGCTCATCGTCGACGACGTCTTCATGAGCGTCGGCTCCGCCAACAAGAACAACCGCGGCATCGTGTACGAGGGTGAGCTCAACGTCGCCATCGCCGACACCGCGTTCGTCGGGCCGGCCCGCAAGCGCATCCTCTCCAACATCCTCGGCATCGGCCAGGGTCAGGTGGCGCCCGAGTCCTGGATCTCGGCGATGGTCGACCAGGCTCGCGCCAACGATCAGCAATACGCCACGTGGCTCACCAACAAGTCGGTGGCGTCGTCGCTCTCGGCGACCGGCTACCTCTACTCGCTCACGTACCCGCGCCTCGACGACTGCTACCTCGCGTCGGTCGGGCCGGACCGCACCTGAGCGACGGCCACGTCGCGTACCTCGGCCACCGCGCGATCCACGTCGGAAAGGATCGCGCGCGCGCGGGCGAGGAAGCGCTCGCCGGTCGGCAAGAGCGCCACGCCGCGCGCCGTTCGTCGGAAGAGCGGCGCGCCGAGCTCGTCCTCGAGCGCACGAATCTGGCGGCTGAGCGGGGGTTGCGACACGTGGAGGCGCTTGGCAGCGCGCGTCACGCTCTCTTCCTCGGCCACGGCGACGAAGTACTGGAGCTGACTCAGGCTCATGTCCATCTAGCGTAGCAAAGCGCTGCGCCGGCCGCTGGGACCTCCGCTCGCCAGATCGAGAAGGTATTGGTCGCGCTCATCGACCGACCTCATGCTCGCTCGATGAACGTGGAGATCTTCTCCGGCGAGGAGATCGCCGCTTTGCGCCGCGCCGGGCACGCCGCGGCCGCGACCCTCGCCTTCGTCGGGGCGAGGCTCCGCTCGGGCATCACGACCAGCGCGATCGACCAGTGGGTCCGCGAGGACACGCGGGCGCGTGGCGGTCGTCCGAGCCAGCTCGGCTACGAGGGGTTCCCGGCTGCGGTGTGCGTGAGCCGAAACGCGGTCGTGTGTCACGGCATTCCCAGCGCGCGCGAGCGCCTCGAAGACGGCGACATCGTCAACGTCGACGTCACGACCGAGCTCGGCGGCTTTCATGGCGACACGTCGGAGACCTTCTTCGTCGGTGAGCCGAGCGCCGAGGCGCGCCACGTCGTCGACGTCGCTCGGCGCGCGCGCGATGCGGGCGTCGCGGTCGTGCGCGAAGGCGCGCGCCTCGGTGACATCGGCGCGGCCATCGCAGCGCTGGCGCACGCGGAGGGCTGCAGCGTCGTCACCGACTTCGGTGGTCACGGGATTGGCCGGGTCATGCACGCGCCACCGCACGTTTCCCACGTGGGCAGAGCCGGTACGGGGCTCCGGTTGCGCGCGGGCATGGTCTTCACCATCGAGCCCATGATCAACCTGGGTACGCCCGAGGTGCTCGTCCGCGACGATGGTTGGACGGTCATGACACGTGATGGTCGGCTCTCGGCCCAGTTCGAACACACGGTGCTCGTGACCCGTGATGGCGCCGAAGTGCTGACGCGCGCGCCGCGTGGCGATTAACGAAGGCGCGAAACGTCACGTCGCGTGGATCACGAAGGGCCTTCCTCGATCGCGCGCCGCCCAGGCAAGGGGGCTAGAGTCGACGACGGGCCACGTCGAGCGACGTGGGTTCAAGCGATTAACCGACCACGCGACGTCGGCACGACAGGTGCAAACTGCACCCGTCATGATTCGCTCGATGCCCATCGCCGCTGCGCTCCTTCTCGTGCTCAATGCGTGCTCAGGCGCGACCGACTCCGACGGCGCTGCTCCGTCCGAAGACGCGCTCGCGAAGAAGAAGGGCTCGACGACCGAGGCGGGGCCCGACCTCAAGGCCTACGGGCTCGCGGCAGGGATCATCGCCACCGGCGCGGACGCCCGGAAGCTCTACGAAGACATCAAGAAGAGCGGCGGTCGCGATCTCGGCAACTACGCCGTCCTGGCGGGGCTCACGGGCGAGGAGCTCGGCTTCACCGACGCGGACGACAAGAAGGAGTCGTTCGGGATCTCCTGTCAGGCCAAGGAAGGGGACTCCACGTTCTCCGCCGACACCTGCTCGCTCAACGCCGTCGTGAAGATGGAAGGTCAGGAGAAGAAGAACGAGACGAGCTACGTCGCGTCGATCACCGGCAAGCTCGCCAAGGGCATCGCCGGAGCGCTCCCGCGCACGAGCCCGGCGGGCCTCGTCGGTAGCATGACCACCGGCTCCGGCCGCGTGTCCTGCAAGTCGATCCCCGGACCCGCCGGCGCGACGTGCACGGTTCCGATCTTCGGCGTCGTCTCGACGCTCGACGAGGCAGTGAACGACTCGGAGTCCCACTTGAAGCGAGAAGACGCCGCGAAGATCATCGCCGCATTCTTCTGAGCGGTCGCGCTTCGGCGACTGTCATAGACGCGGCAGCGTTGCCTGCATCGAAGGTCGGGCGAGGAACGTCTCGTACCACGCGGTAAGTCGCGGGTGCGCCGTGCGCACGTCGCCCAGCGGATTCCGGAACTCGAGCCAGCCGAAGGTCGCGCCGACCGCGATCTGCCCGATGTCTACGGCGCTTGCCCATCGCTCGACCTCGGCGTCGAGGGCGGCGAGGCCTTGGAGGGCCTTCTGGCGCTGGCCGTCGAGCCACGGCGCGTAGTGGAGCTCCTTGGGTCGCGTCGTCGTCTCGTAGAACACGGCGATGCCTGCCTCGAGGATGCCGTCGGCTAGCGCCTGGACGCGGAGCGCGCGGAAGCGCTCCGGCCCCGAGGGCGCCACGATCGAGCGACCGGGCGGAGCGATCGACTGGAGGTACTCGCAGATGACGGGCGAGTCGTAGAGCGCCGACCCGTCCTCCAAGATGAGCGCCGGGATCTTCGAGAGCGGGTTCGACGCCGACAGGACCGGATCGGCCTTCACCGGGGTGGGACGCAGAAAAACGGACTCGATTCGGTCGTCGACCCCGAGCTCGCGGGCGGCGACGAAGACCTTGCGGACGAATGGCGACGTGGGCGTCGAATAGAGCTTCATGGCGACCTCGGGCGGCGCGCGCCGCGCAGCCGGCACTCTACCCCGCCGCGGCCCGGGCGGGACAGCGCCCAAAGTCGCGCGACCGGTGGCCCGCGCCGAGGCGCCATGGTATGCGCGGGCCGCCATGTCCGACGAGCACGAGTCTTTCGCCTCTCTCTTTGCCGCCCAATCCAAGGACCAAACGCGCGTGCGCGCGGTGCGCGTCGGTGACGCGGTGGAGGGGCTCGTCGTCCACGTGGGCGAGGACACGATCTTCGTCGAGCTCGACGGCAAGCGTCAGGCGATGCTCGACACCATCGAGATGCGCGCCGAGGACGGCACGGTTTCGGTCAAGGTCGGCGACATGGTGCGCGCCAAGGTCGTCGCCGTCGACAACAAGAACGGCGACGTTCGCCTCGGTCGCTCCTTCGGCAAAGGCGGCGACCTCGCGCAGCTCCAGCAAGCGCTCGAAGCCGGCATCGCGGTCGAGGGTAAAGTCACCGGCGTCAACAAGGGCGGCATCGAGGTCGATCTCGGCAAGGGCGCGCGCGGTTTCTGCCCGATGTCGCAGCTCGGCACGCGCGGCGCAAACGTCGACGCCAAGACTCTCGTCGGTCAGGTCATGTCGTTCGCGGTCGTCGAGATCAAAGATCGCGGAAGCGTCGTCCTCTCTCGCCGTCGCCTCATCGAAGCCGAGGGGCGTGAGGCGCGCGAGCGCGTGCTCTCTTCGCTCGAGAAGGGCAAGGTCGTGCGTGGGACGGTCACGTCGGTCCGCGAGTTCGGCGCCTTCGTCGACCTCGGTGGCCTCGAAGGCCTCGTCCCGGCGTCGGAGCTCGGTCACGATCGCGGCGTCGCCGTCGCCGATCGCGTGAAGGCCGGCGAGGAGCTCGAGGTCCAGGTGCTCGACATCAAGGACGACGAGAAGGGCCAGAAGCGCATCACGCTCAGCCTGAAGGCGCTCATTCCGGCGCCGGAGCGCCCGGCGACGCAGAAGCGCGCGCCCGGCAAGGCGCTCGCCATCGGCACGATCGTGAAGGGCAAGGTCACGCGCATCGAGGCGTACGGCGTCTTCGTGCAGGTCGAGGGCACCGAGGGGCGCGAAGGGCGCGGTCTCATCCCCGCTGCCGAGCTCGGCGTCCCGCGCGGCGTCGATCTCCGCAAGAGCTTCCCCGAAGGCACGGAGCTCACGGCCAAGGTGCTCGAGACGGGCGATGGACGCCTCAAGCTCTCGGTCAAGGCCGCCAAAGACGCCGCCGAGCGTGCCGACTTCGAGGAGCACCAGGGCAAGGCGGTCGCGGGCCGCAGCATGGGCACGTTCGCCGACCTCTTCGCCAAGTCGAAGAAGAAGTAGACGCGTCGCGCGCTCAGCGCGTGAGCACCAGCCAAATCGTTCCGACGATCGTCGTCAGGAGCGCAATCGGCGCGCCGGCGCGCGCGTATTCCCAAAACCGGAGCCCGCCCTCGGCCTCGGCCTTCTCGGCCACGATCACGTTGGCGACCGAGCCGAGCAGGGTGAGGTTGCCCGCGAACGTCGACGCCATCGCGAGGAGCTCCCACGCGAGGCTCGGATCGGGCAGCGCCGCCATGTGCGCGCGCACGATGAGGATGAACGGCACGTTGGTGACAACGTTGCTGCCGACGAGGAAGTAGCCCGCGGTGCGCAGGTACGCGGCGAGCGCGGGCCCGTCGCGATAGAGCGGCACGTGGGCGAAGGCCCACTCCGGCGCTCCGCTGCGCGCGAACGCGTCGACGGCGACGAAGAGACCGCCGAAGAAGAGAAGGATGGACCAGTCGATGCGTGTCCAGATCCGCGCCGGCTCGGTGCGGTTCACGATGAGGAGGAGCGAGAACCCACCGAGCGCCGTGTACGTGAGCGACGCGCCGGTCATGTAGATGACGACTGTGCCCGCGATGACGGCGAGCGTGACCGCCGATCGCTTGGTCAAGAGCGGCGCGCTGTCGGCCGGCGCTTCGGGGAGCTCTCCGCCGAGCTCGCGGCGGAACATGAGGTGGAGAACTGCGTGGTTCACCGCCAAGCCCAGGACCGCGACGGGCGCGAGGTGAATGAAGTGCGCTCGGAACGAGAGCTGACCGAGCGAGCCGCACAGCATGTTCTGCGGGTTGCCGACCAAGGTCGCCACGCTCCCGGTGTTGGCGCCGGTCGCGAGGGCGAGGAGGAAGGGGAGGCGCGGCAACTTCCAGCGCCGAATCCAATCGACGACGACGGGGGCCGCGAGCACGCAGACGGCGTCGTTGGTGATGAGCGCCGAGAGCGCCCCGCTCGACCAGACGACCGCGCCGAGGAGCGCGACGCGGGTTCGCGCCCGGGAAGCGACGATGGGCGCCGCGCGGTCGAAGAAGCCGTCCTCGGAGAGGAACGCGCCCATGCCCATGACCGCGAGGAGGAGAATGAGCGTGCTCTTGTCGATCGCCCGCCCCGCCTCTTCGGGCGAGAGCGCGCCGACCGCGACCGCGAGGACGGCGCCGATCAGCGCGCCGGCGGGGCGGTCCATCGGGAGCGCGCGCGTCCTCCGCCCTGCGACGAGCAGGTACGTCACGGCGAAGACGAAGATACCGAGCGAGAGCTGCAAGCCGTCAGGCTACAGAATCTGCGGCACGAGCAGCTGAAGGATGGCAAAGAGCGCGATCTGGCCGACGTAGACGAGGACCGTGGCAATCACGAGCGTCCGCGACATCGAGAAGGCCGCGCGCGTCGTGCCGGCGGCGATCCCCGAGGCGCGCGCGCGGTAGCGGGCGTCCTCTTCCGCGAGGAGGCGCGCGCGCTCGCGGTGAAGGTCGGCGGTGAGGAGCGATTGCGTGCCGCAGTATGGGCAGGCGAGGAGGCCAGCGGTGGCGTTGGGTCCGAGCCCGGGCAGGTCGGCGCCGCACCCGCGGCACCGCATGGGCGCGCCGGGCGCGCGCGGTGGGAGCGCGAGGAGCAGCGGCCGAACCTCGCGGCGATAGCGTCGTCTCCCGAGCGCGAGCGACAGCACGATCGCGAGCGTGAACCCTCCCACGAACGTGAGGATGGGGAGCACGTTGTAGAGGAGCACGAGGACGATGGCGCGCGGGTCGTCGACCATTCGCGGTGCGGCGCTCAAGACCGAGTAAACGAGCGCAAACGCGGTCACGGCCAGGAACGAGCTCGTGGCGCGGAAGAATGCGCCGCGGTCCTCGAAGATGTGCGCGAGCGCTCGGCCCGTGCCTTCGAGTTGAACGACGTTGGCTGCCGCGCGGGCGAGCCGAGCCTTGAGCTCGAGGGCGCGTCCGAGCTCGTCGGGTGGCAACCGGTCGACCGCGCCGCAGAACGGGCAACGCACGCCGAAGTCGACCGCCTGCACGACGGCGCGGCCGCCGCACACTTTGCAGAGTACAGGCAATTGCTCGGCCGTGCCGTAGCCGACCATCACGCGCTCGCGCGCGCGGCGATCGCCAAGAGCTCGGCGATGCGGTCGTGCACCGGGACTTGAAGCTCCATCGACTTGGCCATGTCGAAGCCCACCGCCATCGCGCCCACGGTCCCACCCATGCCGGCCTGCATGTTCTTCTGCGTGGGGTCGGAGAAGAAGATCTCGTCCGGCGCGACGACGAGGCAGACTTCCGCGCTGGCGAGGAGGAGCTCTTTGAGGCGCGGGTTCTGGGAGAGGACCCACCGCACGGCGTTGGGGTCGACGCCGTAGAAGACGAAGCGCGCGTCGAGGGCGGGATCACCGGTCTGGACCGCTTGCGGGTAGCGCGGGGCGTACTCGCGCGTCGAGTTCTCGAGAAACTCTCCGATCGCCTTTCGCGCTCCGACCAGGCTCCTGTCAGCGACCTCCCAGAGGATGCGCGGCGGCGCCGGCGGCCGCACGCGCCAGGTGGCCCACATCACGGAGCCGCCGTTCTGGCCGGGCCCCATGAAAGACGAGTACTCGAGCGGGATGCCGTGGAAGCTCCGCACGTATCGCTGCTCGAACGCCTGAGCGCGCCCGGAGTATTGCTCATTCAGCATCACTTCCATGATGCGCACGCTCTCTTCGACGGGGGCGTTCACGAGGTCCGGGTGCCGGTAGCCCGTGCGCTCGAGGAACATCTTGAGCGCGGGGCCGAGCGTGGAGAGCGCCTGCTTGCGCTTGTTCATCATGAAGAACGCGTAGCCGCCGAAGGCACCCAACAAGATCAGCATCATGAACGCTTGGTACATGCCCGAAAAATCCTCCTGCACCGCTCGGTAGAGCGACGCGCTTCACTCGCTCGTCACCGCGGTCGCGACTCCACGACCCGATCGGCGATCTCCGCCGAGGCGTATCAAACGCGCCGGGCGGGCGACAAGGGCGTCGCACGTCGTCGCATGGTCGTGGCTCGGATGGCTTTCAGAGTCTCACAAGAGCGGCGGGAGCGCGGGATCCACGACTGCGCTCCCCGTCGGCTCCGTCGGCTTGCGGGGAACCGCCTTCGTCGGCGCGTTCGCGGCCCGCGGCGGCGGGGCCGTCGGAACGCGAGCGCTCGCCCACGCGAACGCACTCGCGCTCGCGGAAGCGCTCGTGCTCGGCGCGGACGAAGGCAGTGAGCTCGGCGCCGCCGTGGGGCTGGCGGGCTCAGTCGTCACGATCGTGGCTGCGGTCGATGCGGGCGAGGTCGTCGTAGGTGCCAGCGGTCGCTCCGGCGAGGTCGGCGGCGTCACGCGTTGCGCGATCAGCGCCCCGGCGGCCATCACTACGCCCACGACGGCGAGCACGAGCACGACGAAGAAGCCCGTCGCGCTCTTCTGCTTGCGCGGCGGCTCCGGGGGCGTGAGTGACATCATCCCGGAAGCGGCGCTCGCCGCGTCCGCGAGATCGGGCGACGAAGGTCGGACGTGCGACGTCACGTGCTCGGCCGGCTCGTCGGCGACGTTGGGGAGCGTGAACTTCGGGTCCGTATCGTCGGACTCGACGTACTCGGCGTCGGTGTAGTGGACGAGCTCTTCGGCGACGGCGGCGACGCTCTCGATCCGCGCCGCCGGATCCTTCACCAGCATGCGCTCGACGAGCGACGCGAGGCCGCGCGGCACGTCGGGCCGAAGCTCGACGAGGGAGAGCGGCGGATTGTTGGTGATGGCCACCGCCATCCCGGTGATGCCTTCGCCCTCGAACGGGAGGCGACCCGTCAAGCAACGGAAGAGGATGACACCGAGCGACCAGACGTCGGCGCGCGGGTCTGCGTCGCGCGCCGAGCGCACTTGCTCCGGGGCCATGTACGCGGGCGTGCCCAGCGTCGAGCCGTCGTGCGTCACCAAGACGTCGTCGTCCGACATCTTCGACACGCCGAAGTCCATCACCTTCACGCTGAGGGCCGGGCCGCTCACGAGGAACAGGTTCGACGGCTTGAGATCGCGGTGCACGATGCCGGCCGCGTGCACCGCCGCGAGGCCACGACACGCGAGGAGCATGATCTGAGCTGCCTCGCCGATGGGTAGCGGGCCTCGCTCGCGGAGCTCGCGTTGGAGGTCTCGTCCGTCGAGGAGCTCCATCACCATGTACGGCGTGCCGTCGGGCAGGACGTCGACGTCCGAGACGGCCGTCACGAAAGGGCTCCGCAAGGTCGCCATCGCCCGCGCCTCGCGCTCGAACCGCGCCGTGACGTTCGCCTCCTTGGCGATCGCCCGCGACATGATCTTGAGCGCCACGCGCTGGCGGAGGCGGAGGTGCTCGGCCTCGTACACGACGCCCACGCCGCCCCGGCCCAGCTCGCGGAGGAGTCGGTACTTGTCGGCCAGGACGACGCCTGGCGCGATCTTGAGCTCGACCTCTTCTCGCGCCGTCACGTCCTCAAGGATACCCGCGAAGGCAAGCTTCCGCTCGCCGCAAAAACACACCGTCGTTTTTATCTACGGAAGGAACAGGTGGCGTGCCTCGGGTGCGGGGACTTCGCACGCGTCCGCCCGGCCAAAAATGCCCCGCCGAACCCGAGCGACGACTCGGTACATGAGGTCGGCGAGCGGGCGGGTAAGCCAGCCAATCGCCGCCAGGACCCGAAATGCCGTGCTCCCGTAGGCCGCCGCGCGGAGCACCGCTTGGCTTCGGACGAAGACGCGGCCGTGGTCGACGAAGACCAACGTATCGATGGACGTCGGGAAGTGCGTCAGGGTCGCCCGCGCGCGCTCCGCCGTCTCGCCGGTGAGCGGCGCGTAGCGAAGGAGGCGCTCGCGATCCAGTCGCACGAGGAAGCGGACGGCGCGGTGGCAGAGCCCACACTCCCCATCGTAGAAGACGAGGCGCGCGGGCAGCGCGACAGGCGCGTCGGAGTGGGCCCCGCTCAACCGAGGTACGCCTCGTCTTGCTCGATGCGGCTCACGACCCAGTCGAAGTCTCCGGTCGTGATGACGACGTTGCAGTAGCCGCACGTGCCGGCCATGTTGACGTTGAGCGGCGCGCCGCAGTTCGGGCACACCGGCTCGGTGCGCGTAGGGCCGCGCCGCTCCGAGCCGCGGACGAGCGTCCAGTACTCGGAGTACGGGCGCGCCTTGCTGCGGTTGCCGGCCACGACCTTGCCGCTCTGATCGATCGTGTAATCGAGCCCGGTCGCATAGATGCGCACGGTGACGGCGTCGTAGAAGCGGTCTTGCGTGACGCGCACGAGCTCCATGTTCGTGATCTGCGCGTTCTCGGTGACGTTGCGGAGGTGCGAGCGTCGATAAGTCTCGATCCAATACAGCATCGACTGGAACTGGCCATCGCTCAAGAACGCGCGGGCGCGCGCGAGCTCCTGAGCGCTCCACGCGACCTGGAGCTCCCGGAACGCGAGCCCGATGCGCTGCTGGAGCGACGGCCACGTGACTTGCGGATCCTTGGCGACGAGGGCCTGGAAGCTCTGCGCGACGTTGCGGTCGATGATGGTCGGGAGGTTCGTGCCCTGCTCTTCGACCGTGCCCGTGAGGAGCGGCGGCCGGGCTTCGCGCTGGGCGAGGTTCAGGGTGGTCACCGTCCAGTCGAACGCGCCGTCGCCCACGGCGTTGCCGCACTGAGCGCATCGCGAGCCGCGGAGCGCCGTGCGCGGCGCCCCGCAGTTGGGGCAGCCGAGCGTCTTCGCTTGCTGCGGCGGCTTGGACTGGGCGCCGCGTCGACGAACGAGCGTCCAGGTCTCCACGACGTAGAACGCTTGTTCGCCGCTCGGTGACACCTCGGTCATGTTGGCTTCGAACTCCACCGTGACGGAGGCCTGGGCGCCGCCGATCTGCGCCGAGATGATGCGCATCGCGCCGACGACGATGCCCTTCACTTGGCGGAGGCCGTTCTGCGGGCGGAGCATCGCGCGGACCGCATCGGTGAGGTACGGGCCGAGCTCGTCGATGGCACCGCGCCCGCGCGCCTCGTGCGCTTGCGCGTAGAGGTTCACGAGGAAGTCCTCGAAGAGGACGATCGAGAAGTTCGGATCCTCGTTGCGGAGATCCTGGAGCACGTTGCGCGGCGATCGCGATGTGTCGAGCTGGACCGGGCCCGACGTCGACCAGTCGGAGCGCGGCTTCATCTTCGAGTAGACCATGTACGCGACGAACGCGATGAAGAGCGGAATGCCGAGCGCCGGCACCTCGAAGACGAGCCAGATGATGAGGTTGAAGAAGCCGCTCGCGTCGCCGCCACCGCCGCTGCTCGAGCTCGAGCCCGAAGACGAGCGACTGCTGCCACTCGAGCCGAAGCTCCCACCGCTCGAGCGACTTCCGCCGGACGAGCCGGAGCTGCGGGAGCCGGAGAAGGACTGGCCACCGCCCGGGCGCGCCCACGCGTCGGTGACGACGACGAGGACGGCGAGGACGACGAGCATGGTCGCGACCGGGACGAGCCACGGCCGCGCGCGACGAAGGACCGAGCGAAGACGCGCGTTCATCACCGCACCTCGTCGGGGAGCTCGTTCACGTCGTCGGCCGCGCGCGGGAGCGCGGGGGCGAGCGCGGCACCGAGCTTCTCGAGCTCGCTGATGAAGCCCTCGAAGTCGCCGCGGCCGATCGCGGTCGAGAGCGCGGACTCCGTCGCTTCGAGGACCTTCTTGAGCGCGTCGGTCTGGAGCGCGGTGTCGCCGACCAGCGACGCGCAGCGTTCCAGGACGGAGACATAGACGAGGACGCCGGTGCGGCCGGTCGTGCGCGAGATGCCGAAGTCGACGAAGGCGGCCTTGGCCGCGCTCTCGACGCGCAGGCGTCGGGCTCGCTTACCGGTGAAGAGGCGGCGAAAGAGCTCGCTCCGCGAGACCAGCGCGTAGCCCACTGCCGAGCCGATCGCGACGTCGAGCGGCATGCCGCCGACCTCGAAAGACTGGGGCAAAAAGAGCAAGAGGAGGAGCACGATGAAGCCGAGGAGGCCGGCGCCGACGAGGTGCGCGTCGCGGTAGCTCCCCGAGAGCTGTCTCACGGCGACGACGATCTCGGCGGAGGTTTGCGCTTCGACGTGCTTGACCGCAAGAGCGGCCCTCTTCTTTGCAGCGTCCGTGAAGAAATCTCGATGAGCCACGCGCCCGCATCATACGCGCGCCCGGAGAAATCGCCGAGCCGTGGATGCAGGCCGGGCCCGAGTGTGCGAGAACATCGACCCGGACGCGAAACTCTTCCCGCGCTCCGGTCGAAGTATCCGCCATGGCGTTGCTCGTCTCCCTCCGCCCGTTCGCCCTCACGGTTCCCGCGCTCACGCTCACGCTCGCCCTGGGAGCTGCGTGTGGCGGCAAGGAGGAGGCGGATCCTCCGCCCGCGGAGCCCGTCGTCGACGCCGGACCGGTCATGAGCCCGCCAGTGGATGCGGGCGTGCCCGAAACGATCGACGCCGCGGTGGACGCGCCCTTCTCGATGAAGACGTTTCGGCCGTCCGGCAAGGGCTTGTGGATCTGGACGTTCGACCACGCGGGGATGACGCCCGTGGAGGCGGCCACGCTCGCCAAGCAGCTCGGCATCTCCTACGTGCTGATCAAGAGCGGGCAAGACGCGTCGTTCTGGCCGCAGCGTTTCAACGCTTCGATCGTCGGTGAGTTCGTGTCGCGCGGCATCCGCGTCCTCGCGTGGCCGTACATCACGCCGGCGGGCGGCGCGGCGTCGATCGACGCGGCGGCGCAAGCGGCGCTCGTCCCCGGCTGCGATGGCCTCGTGCTCGACGTCGAGATCGAGTGGGAGAAGGGCGACAACGCCGCGGCGGCGAAGACCCTGTGCAACGGCATTCGGCAGAAGGCGCCCGGCGTGTGGCTGGCGTACACGTCGTTCGGGTGGGCCGGGTTTCACACCAAGTTTCCGTTCTCGACGTTCGACGCAGAGTGCGGCGACGCCGCGTTCCCGCAGGTCTACTTCTCCGACCGCGGCGTGGCGTGGGACTCCGGACTGAAGCAAGCGCTCGATCACTATGCGGCCGCCGGTCTCAAGGCGCCGATGTGGCCCATCACCTCGAACGACAACGTGCTCGGCACCAAGGTGGGGCCGACCACCGCGTCGCTCAACTCGTTCTTCGATGCGGCCGGGCCGCTCACGTCGCTGTGGGTGTTGACCGACGTGCCCGCGAAGCGCGCGCAGCTCCCTGAGCTTCACTGGGCGAATCCATGACCCCGCGCCGCGGCCTCCTCGCCGTGGCCGTTGCGTCGTGCGCGCTCGTCCTCTTCTACGTGCTCGCGCGGCGCTCGCCGTCGGAGGGGCCGCGCGCCGAGCCCGTCGCGTCGAGCGCCTCGTCGGCGGAGAGAGCGCGCGCGGACACTCCCGCGCCTGTGGCGTCGGCCGCGTCCGTAGCGTCTTCGCCGGCCTACGCGATCCCCGCGCCGAAGGCGACCGCAGGCGGAGGCGCCATCGACACGACCCCGACCGCGGCGCGGCGCGCGCCGCCGCGACCGAGCTCACCGCGCGAGAATTTGGCGATCGCGATGCGCCTCCTCGAAGCCGGTGACGACGACGCGTTCCGTGCGACGTTCCTCCCGAGCGTGCGGTCCCAGCTCACCACGAGCGCGATCGAGTCGTGTCGTCGGCGCCTCGTGGGAAAGACGCTCAAGCCGGACTGGGAGGTCGCGGAGAGCAGCGTCGAGCCGAACGAGGCGGGCGCGGCCGAGCGCGTCGTGCGCGTCAGCATCTTCGGCAAATCGATGACCGGCTTCCACGAAGTTGCGCCCGACGAATGGCTCACCGACGCCGCGTGGTGCGTGCCGATCTTCTGACCCGTCAGCCTTTGCGTTTCTTCGCGGGGGCCTTCTTGGCGGGCGCCTTCTTCGGCGTGGCCTTCTTCGTAGGTGCCTTCTTGGCGGGTGCCTTCTTGGCGGGTGTCTTCTTTGCGGGCGCCTTCTTGATCGGCTTCGCGGCCGTTGTCTTCGCCGGCTTGGCGGGCTCCGCCTTGACGGCCTTGGTCGGCGCCTTGGGCGCCGGACCGCCCGTGAATAGGGCTTGGAAGTCGGCACGTTTGAGGAGCGGGCCCAGGTCGGGGTCGACGCGGAGCTTCTCGAGGTGCTCGTACTTCGTCTTCACCGCCGCCGCCGCGCATTCCAGCGCCGCGTCGAGGTCGCCAGAGGCCGCGTATGCACACGCCGCCGAGTGCGTGAGGTACGGGTTCTCCTTGAAGAAGGGGCGTGCGCGATCGGAGAGCGCTTTGGCGCGAGCGACATCGCACGCCTGCGCCGCGACGAGCGCGTTGTTCAGCGCGCCGAGATACGTCGACCGGTGTTTGTTCGATGCCGACGGAACCGGAAACGAGATGATGGCCTCGTAGCAAGCGAGGCCCTTCTTCGGGTCCTTGTGCGTCTCGGCGGCTTCGAAGATGCCGCTCCAGAACCAATCCGGGCGCTGCGGATCGCGCAAGAACGTGAGTACCGAAGAGAGGGCTTCGGGGCACTTCTTGGCGACCTCGACCACGAGCTCGCCGCCGTCGACATAGAAGACGGGCTTCTTGTCCTTGGTCACGACGGCGCCCGTGACCACGTCGGGGATGTCGAGGCAAACGACCTCGCTCATTTGTCCGGCGTTTGCCTCGAGGGCAGCCCGTTGCGCAGCCGCGTCGTCGTTCGTGCGCGGGCGCGTCCACCCGAAGGCGAAGACCTTGGTGTTGAACGAGCGCGGCGTGATCGCACCTTTGGCGAGGACGCCCTTCGCCTGGAGCTCGGTGAGCATGGGCGTCAGCGGATTGCGACTGTCGTTCACGTTCCAAACGATCTTCGGCGAAACGAACACGATGGTGCCTGCGGTGGCAGACGAAGCGGCGAGCCCAGTGATGCGCATCCACCGTTCGTATCCGATCAGGAGCGCCGGGCAAGAGGTTACGGCGCAACCCAGTTGCGCCGATCTTGAACGAACCCACCGCGGACAGGCCTACTTCAACTGATCACCGCTATAAGATCGCCATATGGATTTGCGGCTTCGCGCGCTCGGGCGACTCGACCCGCGGACGGTCGCACTGCCTCACGGCACCGAAGTCGTGACGCGGGTCGATCGAGTCAACGGAGACCGCCGCGTGCCTCAAGGCACGGTCGGTCGCGTGACTCGCACCGGCGACGTGAGCCTCGAGGTCACGATCGTGGGAGTGGGCACCCTGGTCTATGCGCGAGATGAGCTGACACCTCGCCGCGTGGGGCAGGCGCGCTTCGCAGAGCGACGGGAGAGCGCGTGGGAGGCCCTCACGCCGTGCGTGGTGCTCGACACCACAGTCGGCTCGCGCGCGTGGGGCCTCGCAGATGAGCAGTCCGACGAAGACAAGCGCGGCGTGTTCGCGCATCCGTTCGCGTGGCGCGCCGGCTTGGTCGCGCCGCCAGAGGACCTCGTGAGCGCGGACGGGAGCGTCACCTATTGGGCGATCGACAAGGCCATTCGCCAAGCGCTGCGGGCGGACCCCAACACGCTCGAAGCGCTCTTTCTCCCGTCTGCCGCCGCGCGTGACGAGGTTGGCGCTTGGCTGTTGGAGGCGCGAGACGCGTTCGTGTCCACCGAGATCTACGGGTCGTTCGGTCGCTATGCGATCGGCCAACTGCGGCGCCTCGAGCAGGGGATGCGCCTCACCGAGCACCGCACCTCGATTCTCGCGTGGCTTCGCGACGAGCCGAGCCTCTCGCTGGACGGTGTCGCGGCGCGCCTGGCGCGCGTGGATCGTCGCGCGGCGCCGAGCGAGTCCGACGCAATCCACATGGCAAAGCAGTACGTGAAGCAGCTGTACCGCTCGCTCCACGATCAGGGGCTCCTTGCGGCGAACGACTTCGCGTCGCTCGTGAGGTTCGCAAGAGACCACTCCGCTGACCTCGAGCTCCCGAGAGAGCTGCGCCCCAAGAACGCGTACAATTTGCTGCGTCTGATCGCGACGGCGACCCATTGGCTCGCGACGGGCGCTCCGGAATTCGAGATGACGGGACCCTTTCGCGAACGGCTGCTGTCGGTGAAGCGAGGTGAGGTCTCGCTCGGTGAGGTCCTCCAAGAGGCGGACGGGATGATCCCCGCCCTCGAGCAAGCGCGCGACGGTTCACCGCTGCCAGAGCGGCCCGACGTGGCGCGCGCCGACACGCTCCTCCGCAGGATCAACGCGGAGATCGCTCGCCGTCACATCGAGCAGCGGCCGGGCCCTTGGGGGACCGACGCGCCGTTGGCGCCCAACGCGGAGTGGTCGGAATGATGCAAATCGGTGCGGAGATCGGGCCGGTCCTCGACGGCGACCAGCTGCGCGTGATGACCGCAGCGCTGTCCGAAGAGTCGACGCGGCGCGAGCACGTGGTCGTCTATCTGAGCGGCGCTCACGCGTACGGATTCCCATCGCCGGACAGCGATCTCGACTTGAAGGCCGTGCACGTCGAAAACACCGCGGCGCTCGTGGGCATGACGGCGCCCCAGCCGACGTTCGATCGCGCGGAGGTGATCGACGGCGTGGAGATCGACTACACGTCGAATGAGCTCGCGCACGCGCTCGGTGGTGTCCTCGCCGGCAATGGCAACTTCATCGAGCGATTCCTGGGGCGAATGGTGGTGGTCGCGTCACCGCTACTCGCGGAGCTCGTGCCCATCGTCACGCGCTCGCTGTCGCGTCGCGTGCATCGTCACTACCGGGGGTTTGCCGAGAGCCAGCTCCGCTTCCTCGAGAAGGAGCCAAGCGTAAAAAAGCTCCTCTACGTGCTCCGAACGACGCTCACCGGCATTCATCTTCTCGAGACGGGGGCACTCGAAGCCGACCTCACTCGTATCGCGGGTCACTACGGCGTCGGCGACGCCTCTTCCCTCGTCGAGCGAAAGCGCGCTGGCGAGCGAACGAGGATCGAACCCGCGCTGCTCGAAGAATGGCGGCCTCGAGTTCACGCTCTTCTGGCGCGCCTCGACGCCGCCCGCGACGCGAGCGTGCTTCCGCCCGAGCCGACGAACGGCGACGAGGTCACCGCGGCACTCCTCGCGATTCGGCGCGCGCGCTTCGATTGATTTCGGGGGCGGCGGCGAGGCGGTGGCACGGGATGCGGGGGGCGTGGTGGTGGCGCTCGTGGAAGGCGAGGCTCAGCAGGGTGGGTGAGCGGAGGAACGCGAGGCGTTCGGCGAGGGTGACGGCGAAAGCGGGCGCGTGGTGCGGAAGGTGGGCGGCCCACAGGCCCGTCGTCGCCTGGAGCGTGAGCGCCACCGCGGCGTAGGCGCGCGCGCTCACCGGGCCGGACCACGCGGCGACTAGGAACGCGAGGGCCCCTGCCGTCTCGAGGAGTTGAACGACGCGCTCGCGCGGCGGCGCGGCGTGGAACGCAGAGAGGCGGAGAACGAGCGCGTCGAAGGGCGAGGCGAAGAGCGATCCCAAGAGCGAGCGGCGCGCGCCCCGACCTTCGAAGTCGTCGTCGGCGAGCGGACGCGCGTGGTGACGGAGGTGCATTCGCCGCATGGCGCGTCCGCTCATGAGCATGGAGAGCGCCACTATCGACAGGCAGCGCGCGTTCCAGCGTCGAGGGAGGCCGAGCGCGCCGTGCGCGAGGTCGTGCGCCAGGGCGAAGAGCGCGAAGAAGAGCGCTCCGGCCAACACAACTTTGCCGGGGAGCGTCGGCCAAAGCGCGAGGGCGCCGGCGCAGACGGCGACGCGTGCGCCGTGGAGGGAGAGATCGTGCATGGTCGCGCTCTTGCGAGTCGCGTGCCGACCCAGCGAGCCGCGGTCGCCGTGGGAAAACGCGCAGGTCCGGGCCGCGCGACGGTGTCCACCTCGTGGACACTGCCAAGGGGCTGGGCGCGGCCGGGTGCCTGGACGTCGCTGCTTCTCGGCCTTTCGCGGGTGGCACGCGGCCCGCATGGGGGCGGGATGTGCATACTGCATCGATCCTCCTCTTCGTCATCGGCCTCCTCGGGGCGTTCGACGTCTTCTTCTTCCATCACCAAGGCGGCCTGGTGCATCGCCGCGAGAGTCGACGCGAAGCGTGGCTCCACGTCGCGCGCGGGCCGATCTACGCGGCGCAGTTCGTCCTCATCCCCAACGTGCGCTTCGCCGGGAGCGCACTGGTCCTGCTCTACGCTCTCTTCGCCGTCGACGCGCTCGTCGCGGCGCTCGACGTGCTCGAAGAGCCGCGCTCTCGCGCGGCATCGGGCGGGCTCCCGCGCGGCGAGTACTTCATGCACGTCGTCCTCAGCGTCCTCGTGGGCGCCATGCTCCACGCCGCGCTCGGTGATGCGTGGGGCGCGCGGACGGAACCGACGTCGATCGCATTCGCGCCGATCGATGCGCCGTTCGTCCGGCTCGCGCTCTTCGTCATGGCGGTCTCGGTCATGGCGCACGCCACCTGGGACGCACTCCACCTCGCCTTCGCGGGCGCTCCCCGACCGCTCCACGTGAGCGTGCGCTTGCCGGCGCCCGTCGCGCGGGTTTGGGACGTGACCCAGGACCACGTCTTTCATCCGCGCTGGGATCACCGCTTCGATCGCATCGAGATGCTTGCCTCTCGCATCGAGACCGGGACGCGCATGCGCTACGAGAAGACGCTCTTCGGCATCACCATCCGAGGCTTCGGTCGCTACAAGCTCCACCGCCCCTTGGTGCAGTCGACTTTCGAGTTCGGCTCCGACGACGCGCGATCGCTCATCCGCCATGGCGTCGGCCTCTGGCGGTATCGCGCCATCGATCCCGGGACGACCGAGCTCTCGACGTCGTACACGTACGACGTGCGCTGGGGCATCTTGGGTAAGATCGTGGATCTCTTGTTCCGACCTCTCTTCCAGCGTGAGACCGAGCAGAGCTTTCGCCGCCTCGCGCGCGACGGTTTCGGCGTCGTCGCGCCCGTCGTTGCCGGACGCGCGGGGCGAAAGCGCGCGCCGCTCGGCCCACCGGAGCCCGCGTGAGCCCGTTCGCCGCGCTGACGCTCTATCCGCTCTGGGCGGTCGCGGTGGCCATTGGCCTCGTCGCGCTGCGCCTCGGGCGTGCGCGTCGCACGGGGCTGGTCCTCTTTTCGTTCGGCCTCTCGCTCTGGGTCACGGGTCTGATCCTTCTCGAGTCGGGGGCCGATCTCGCCGAGCGCGTTCTTCCGTTCGGGATGCTCCTCGCCGGCGCGGTGGTGCACGCCGGCGTCGAGGTCGCGGACGTCCGCGCGCCGCGCCTCCTCGCGGCCTCGTACTCGTACGGCATCGGCGTGGCGCTCCTCGGCGCCGTCGCCCCGCGCGTCTTGTACGGCGCGGGCGCGCGCGGCCCGGGCGCGCTCTTCGTCCCCATATCGGCGCTCTCCATCGGTGGCACTGCGGTCGCGATCGCGTTTCTGATTCGCCTCACGGTCGGCGCGACGAGGCCGGAGGATCGGCGTCGACGTGGCGCGGTCGCGGCGGCGGCGCTTCTCGGCGCCATTGGTGGGGGCGGCATCATCGGCCTGCGCGTGCTCGCATGGGGCGACGTGGAGCCCGCGTCGGTGTTCCTCCTCGCGTCGATCGTCCTCGTCGGTTACGCCGTCTTCGCGGGCGAGGCGCCGCGCGCGCGCGACCTTTTGGCGCAAGGAGCCGCGCAAGCCGTGGTGACCGCGCTGCTTTCGGCGGTCGGTCTCACCGCGTTCTTCGTTTGGTTGCCGATACTCACACCGCACGGCGCCAAGGACCTCGGCTGGCTCGTGCTCGTCATCTTCTTTGCCGCGCTGCCGCTCGAGCCCCTGCGCATGCTGCTCGTCGAGCGCATCGGGCGCTCGCTGTTCCGTCGCCCGATCGCGGTGCCCGATCTGGCCGCCTCGGTGGACGCGAGTGAGGCGCGCGCGGATCAAGCCGAGCGTCTCGCCGAGCTCGGTCGCGTCGTCTCGGCCGTCGCGCACGAGATGCGAAACCCGCTCGGCGTCATCGCCGCGCAGACCAAGGTACTGGAGCGTCGCGGCGCCGCACCCGAGACGCTCGAGGCCATGCGCGCGCAGATCGAGCGGGCGAAGCACTTCCTCGACGATCTCCTCCGATATGGAAAGCCCCGACCGCTCGACGTCCGCGCGCTCGACGCGGGACCCGCGATCCGACTCGCGGCCGAGAACGCGCGGAAGGCCCACGGTGAAGAGGGGCCGACGCTGTCGTTCGAGCTGGACGCCGCGGGCCGCATCGAAGTCGATCCCGCGGCGCTCGCCGACGTCGTGACCGTGCTCGTGTCCAACGCGTGCATCGCGGCGGGGAGCGTGGTGCGCGTCGCTGCCCGCGCCGAGGGCGACGGGATCGTCGTCGTCGTCGAAGACGATGGACCGGGCGTTCCGGAGGAGATCCTCCCGCGGCTCTTCGAGCCCTTCGTCACCGGTCGCGGACGCGACGCGCGACACCCGGGAACCGGGCTGGGGCTCGCGATCGCGGTCCGTTGGATGGAGCGACACAACGGGGCGCTCCGTCACGAGCGACCGGACGGCGGAGGAGCGCGCTTCGTGGCGCGCTTCCCGGCGCGGGCGTGAGCGAGCCCGGGCCGCTCACCTTTGCGATATGGTCGGAGCGTGAAACGCGAGACCGTGCTCTTGGTCGACGACGACGCGGCGTTCCGAGCCGTGTACGAGGAGCTTCTCTCCGGCGACGGCTTCGTCGTTTGCTCTGCGGGTGACGAGCCGCGCGCGCTCGCGGCCTTCGATGCGCAGAAGCCCCGGATCGTCGTGCTCGATCTCATGCTCCCCCCCACCGGGACGCCCGAGGCCGGGGCGCGCATCCTCGAGCGCATGCTCACCGCCGCACCCGCGACCAAGGTGATCGTCGTCTCGGGCACCGGGGAGGGGAGCCTCGCGTTGTCGCTCGTGCGCCGCGGCGCGTACGACTTCCTCGCCAAGCCCGTCGATCCCGACGTGCTCTTGGCTGTGTGTGCGCGCGCGGAAGCGCGGCTCCGACTGGAAGACCGCGTCGCCGAGCTCGAGAACGAGGTCCTCGCGCGCGATCGCGCGTCGGTGGGTCTCATCGGCGAGGCGCCGGCCTTCGCCGAAGCACGAACGCTCGCCGAACGCGCGGCCAAGACGGCGGTGCCGATCCTGATCACCGGCGAGTCGGGCACGGGCAAGGAGGTCTTCGCGCGCTACGTGCACGCGCAGAGCCCGCGCGCGAGCGGACCGTTCGTGGCCGTGAACTGCGGCGCCATCGCCGCGGCGCTCCTCGAGTCGACGCTCTTCGGCCACAAGCGCGGCGCGTTCACCGGCGCGGTGGCGGACCAGAAGGGGCTCTTCGAAGCCGCACACCAAGGGACCCTCTTCTTGGACGAGATCGGCGACCTCGAGATCGGCCTCCAGGTGAAGCTGCTCCGCGCGCTCGAGAGCGGCGAGGTGCTGCCGGTCGGCGCGACGAAGCCGGTGGCCGTGGACGTGCGCATCGTGTCGGCGACCCATCGGCCGCTCGGCGAGATGATCGCCAAGCAGGCCTTCCGTGACGACCTCTACTGGCGCATCCGCGGCATCGAGATCGCGCTCCCGCGCCTCGCCGATCGGGCGGGCGATCTTCCGCTTCTCGCGCAGCACTTCTTGAACCAAGCGCGCGCGCTCGTGCCGGGCGCGCTCACGCCGCGGCTCGCCCCCGAGGCGATGCGCGCGCTCGAAAGGCACGCCTTCCCGGGGAACCTCCGCGAGCTCCGGCACGAGATGCAGCGCGCGCTCGTCATGGCAGGCGGACGCGACGAGATTCTGGAAGCCGACCTCTCGCCGGCCCTCCGCGAGCGGCCGGCGCCGGGTGCGTCGCCTGCGGGCGAAGGCGCCACGCTGGAGGACAAAGTCGCTGCGCTCGAGCGCGCCGAGATCGAGCGCGCCCTCGCGGCCGAGCAGGGAAATCGCAGCCACGCCGCCACGCGACTCGGGCTTTCTCGCCAAGGATTGCTCAACAAAATGGCGCGTTATGGCCTGCGCTGAACTGATAGTCGTGGCCTATCAAAAGGTGACAATCATCGTATTGGAGTAATTAGCTGGCAGGCCTCATCTTCATCTTCGACGCCGCGAGGCGGGAACGGAGATGGCGATGGCGCAAGAAGCAATCACGCGGTCGGTGGCAGTGGCGGTGATCGGTGGTGGCACGGCCGGCCTGGCCGCCTACCGGGCTGCGAAGGCCATCCTCCCCCGCACGATCCTCATCGAAGGCGGCGCGTTCGGCACGACGTGCGCTCGAGTGGGGTGCATGCCGAGCAAGCTCCTCATCGCCGCTGCCGAGGCCGCGCACGACGCCCGTGAGGCACGACCGTTCGGCGTGCGAGCCGACGTGTCAATCGACGGCCGCGCGGTCATGGACCGCGTTCGCCGCGAACGCGATCGGTTCGTAGGGTTCGTGCTCGAAGGCGTGGACGCGATCCCCGCCGAGGACAAGGTCATCGGGCGCGCGCGCTTCGTCGGGCCGGGGCTCCTCGAGGTCGGCGGGGAGCGGATCCAGGCACGCTCGGTGGTGGTGGCCACCGGCTCTTCACCCGTGGTGCCGCCGATGTTCGAGGGCGTCCTCGAGCGCGTGATCGTCAACGACGACGTGTTCGCTTGGGAGACTTTGCCCCGCTCGGTCGCGGTGTTCGGTGCAGGCGTCATCGGTCTCGAGCTGGGGCAGGCGCTGGCGCGGCTCGGCGTTCGCGTGCGCATCTTCGGCAAGGGCGGTGCGCTCGGCGGTTTGACCGACCCGAAGGTGCACGCGGCCGCACTCGCCTCGTTCGTGAAGGAGGTGACCATCGACGTGGATGCGCGCGTCCGCTCGGTGCGGCTCGGTGGCGAAGGAATCGTGGTCGTGAGCGAGACGGACGCCGGCTACGCCTCCGAGTCGTTCGAGTACGCGCTCGTCGCGGCCGGCCGCCGCCCTCGCATTCAGGGCCTCGGTCTCGAGGCGGCGCGCATCATGCTCGACGCACGTGGCGCGCCCGTCGTCGACCGCGCGACACTCCAGGTCGGCGGCTCGGCCGTCTTCGTTGCCGGAGACGCCAACGACGACGTGCCGCTGCTCCACGAGGCCGCAGACGAGGGCCGCATCGCGGGCGAGAACGCCGCGCGCTTCCCGATCGTGAAGTCGGGGCTCCGCCGCTCGCCGCTCGCCATCGCCTTCACCGATCCGAACCTCGCCGTCGTGGGGGCGAGCCACGCGTCGCTCGCGGGTCGCGACGACGTGATCGCGGGAAGCGTGAGCTTCGCCGATCAAGGGCGCAGCCGCGTGATGCTCAAGAACCGAGGCGCGCTCCGCGTCTACGCCGAGCGCGGAAGCCGGCGCTTCCTCGGCGCCGAGCTGGCGGCACCTCGCGGCGAGCATCTCGCTCACCTCTTGGCGTGGGCACATCAGCAGGAGCTCACGATCCCCGAGATGCTCGCGATGCCCTTCTACCACCCGGTGGTGGAGGAGGGGCTGCGTACGGCCCTCCGCGACGTGGCCGCGAAGCTCTGAACCAGAGACCGCCCGCGCGCGATCCGCACGGCGGGCACGAACACGAACAGCATCGAATCAGGAGAGACCCATGAAGAACCTCGAAGGCACGCGCGTTCCCGAAGTCACGTTCCGCACTCGCGAAGGCTCGCAATGGCGAGACGTCACCTCGCGGGAGGTGTTCGCCAACCGCCGGGTCGTCGTCTTCGCGCTCCCGGGGGCCTACACGCCGACGTGCTCCAGCAGCCACGTGCCGCGCTACAACGAGCTCGCGTCGGCGTTTCGCGCCGCCGGCATCGACGAGATCGTCTGTCTGTCGGTGAACGATGCGTTCGTCATGGCCGAGTGGGCCAAGGACCAGAACGCCGAGCACGTACGATTTCTCCCCGACGGCAACGGCGAGTTCACCGCCGCGATGGGCATGCTCGTCGACAAGCGGAACCTGGGTTTCGGTCAGCGCTCGTGGCGCTACTCGATGCTCGTGAACGACGGCGTCATCGAGAAGATGTTCATCGAGCCGGAGGTCGAGGGCGATCCGTTCCAGGTCTCGGATGCCGACACCATGCTCCGCCACGTCGCTCCGAACGCGAAGCCGCCGCGCGACGTCCTCATGTTCTCGCGCCCGGGATGCAGCTACTGCGCGAAGGCCAAGAAGCTCCTCGCGGAGCGCGGCTGGGCGTACGAGGAGGTCGACGCGAGCCCGCGCCGCCTCCGCGCCGTGAGCGGCAAGGCCTCGACTCCGCAGATCTTCGTCGACGGCGCGTACGTCGGTGGGGCCGACGACCTCGAGCGGTTCTTGGGGCGCCTCTGAGACCACGGGGCCGTCAGACTGGCGCTCGGGACCAAAAGCGAATACACTGTTCGCGTTTGGAGGGATTGACCATGCACCTGCCCGAGCTCGCCCGCCTCGACGCCACCGCCCAAGCAGAGCTCGTCCGCCGCCGCGAGGTCGCGCCGGACGAGCTCGTGCGCGCATGCCTGGACCGCATCGATCGGCTGAACCCGCTCGTGCACGCGGCCGTGACCGTGGTCTCCGAGCCGGAGCGCGCGGCCACGGATGCGGGGCCGTTCGCTGGCGTGCCGTTCCTCGTCAAGGACGTCCTCCCATGGCCGGGCTTGCGCTGGTCGATGGGCGCGCGGGTCTTCGCGCGCAACGTCGCGCCGATGCACACGCCGTTCGGCGCCAAGCTCGCCGCTTCCGGCTTGGTCTGCGTCGGCAAGAGCGCCACGTCCGAGGTCGGCCTCCTCGGGAGCACCGAGACGTTGCTCGAGGGAGTCACGCACAATCCGTGGGACCCGTCGTTCTCTGCGGCGGGCTCGTCGGGCGGTGCGGCGGCGGCGGTCGCTGCGGGGCTCGTGCCGATCGCCCACGCCAGCGACGGAGGCGGCTCGATTCGGATCCCCGCGTCGGTGTGCGGGCTCTTCGGGTTCAAGCCCAGCCGCGGGCGCCACGTCCCGGCGACGCTCGTCAGCAACGACTTCATCGAGCTGACGAGCGACCACTGCGTGACCCGCTCCGTGCGTGACAGTGCACTCTTCCTCTCCGTCACCGAGGATCCCGCGCACGGTCGCCCGGTGGGCTTCGTCAAAGAGCCGATTCGGCGGCGCCTCCGCATCGGGACGTGGACGCGGACGGCGTCGGGCGAGGAGCCCACGCCCGCGGTGCGCCGCGCGTACGACGAGTCGGTCGCGCTCCTCCGCGAGCTCGGACACGAGGTCGTTCCGATCACGGCGCCCGCGCTGGATGGTCCCGCGCTCGGCGAGGCCTTCTTCGTCGTGGCCGCGGCGGCCGTCGCCGGGCTCGTGGCGATGGTCGACGCTCGTCGTGGCAGCCCGGTGCAACGAGACGAGCTCGAGCCGTTCTCGTGGGCGCTCGTCGACCATCTCGCCGCGCTGGGGGAGACCGCGCTCCCACGGGCGAAGGAGACGTTGAACGCCGCGGGGCGCGCCTATCGCGAGGCGACGCGCGGCTTCGAGGTCGTGCTCACGCCGACGCTCGCGACCGAGCCGTGGCGCATCGGTCACTTGTCGCCGCTCTTGTCGCGCGAGACGTTGATGGATCGCATGGGGCGCGCGGTGGGCTACACGCCGCTCCAGAACATCGTGGGCTGCGCCGCCATGTCGGTGCCCCTCGTGTTCCCGGACGACGGGCCCCCGATCGGGACCCACTTCGCCGCCGCGCCCGGTGACGACGCCGTGCTCCTCGAGCTCGCCTACGAGCTCGAGCGCGCGCGGCCATGGGCGAGTCGCTGGCCACGTTGGTCGATCCCCTCGCTCGCCTGATGGTGCAGGTCCTCAAAGACGAAGTGCGGGAGCGGATCGTCACCGCTGCGCTCGCGGTGTTCGCCGAGCGCGGCTTCCGAGGCGCGACGCTCGCGCTCATCGGTCGGCGCGCGCGCGTGGGCGCGGCGAGCGTCTATCGCTACTACTCGAGCAAGTCGCGCCTCTTCGCCGCCGCCGTGCCGAAGTCGCTCGTCACCGAGCTCGAGGCGTTGCTCGAGCGGCGCGTTCACGCGCTCGGTGCAGGTCCCGATGCCGCGCTCGACGATGGCGGCGACGCGATGCTGCGGCTCTGGACCGAGCACCGCCTCGCGATGGTGATTCTTCTCGAGCGTGCCGAGGGGACTCCGTATGCCAAGTTCGGCGAGCGCTTCGTCGAGCGACTCGTGGCGCTCACCACGCGCGAGATCGAGCGTGGCTCGCCGGGAGCGCACCTCACGCCGGCGGCGCGCTTCGTCCTTCGGACGATCTTCGAGAACACGCGGCGCACGATCGCGGCCATCCTCGCCGCGCACTCCGAGCCCGGGGAGGTGCGCGAGGCCGTGGAGCGGTTCTGGAGCTACCAGATCCCTGGATTGCGCGGCTTCGCGCGCGGTCTCGCCGAGAACTAGCCGGCGCGTGGGCCGGCCGCCGGTCAGCTCGGCGCTTTCGCCTGGAACGCGCGGAGCGCCGCGGCGGCTTGTCCGCGCACCTTGTTCCGCACGATCGGGGACCATCCGAGGAGGATCCCCGGCGCGCCGAGCGCGAGACGTGACCAGCGCCAGAAGTCGAAGTCGTCGACGTGGCGCACGATCTTGCCGTCACGAACGTCGATGGTCGCGCGGACGATGTTGTGAACCTTTCGACCCGTCGCGGAGAAGGTGTAGTGCGCGTCCCAGCGCAACGTGACGCGTCCTCCGTTGGCCTCTAGCTCGCTGTGCGAGACGTCGAGATCGTTGCTGCGGCCGGTGAGCATCCGCCACATCGCGCCGGCCTCTGTGCCCGAGAGGGAAGGGAACACCGGGTCGGAGAACGAGGCGTCGGGAGCGTAGGCGTCGCTCATGGCCTGGCCGTCGCGGCGAGCGAAGGCCTCGTAGAACGAGCGGACGAACGCTGCGGCGGCCTCGGAGTCGGAGACGCTCATGCATCCCTTCTCGCATGAACGGCCATGGCGTGGAAGTCGGGCGCGGGGGACGTTCGCGGGGGGGGTGGGCGTCGGAGATGGCGGTGGCCGAAAGAAAACGGATCTGAGTTTGAAACTTTTGCCAGTTTGAGTCGTCGAAGAAATGTGATCGAATTCGTTGACCGACGACATTCGATGCGCTAAGAAGCTGAATCGAGGACGCGTGACGCCCGTCCAAACCCTGGCCCCCACCCGAAAGAGAGCGCCGTCCGTCATGTTCCCCACCACGTTCACCCACCACGAAGCGAGTCGCTATCCGTGGTCCGGTCCGTGCGTGGTCGCGGACGCCGCGTGTCTCTTCTTGCTCGATCGTTCGGTCGAGCGGCAGGGCGGACCCGAGTCGCGAGAGAGTGATCGCCCCGGCACGGCCGCGCAGATTGCGCTTGGCAAAGATAAGGCGGGGAATCACCCATCCTAGGCGGAAAAGAAGCGTCGTTTTCGACGTCTTCCGAGGCCGCCCGGGATCCCCAGGCGGCCTTCGCCGTTTCTGGGCCCCGGCTCCGGCCAAACCAAACGATCCGACGCGGCGGTTGGCCCCGCGGCGTCGGTGGCGAGCGGAGCGCCCGCAGGCTCCCTGGCCTCACATCGAGGAGAGACGAAGCACGTTCCGTCGCCGCCATCGGGCGAGGTCGTCCACGCCGTGTGGGCGTCCGGGAGCGGTGTCACGCGTGATGGCAATCGCAGAAAATCAAACGCGATAGTTATCACTAAACAAACATAATAGATGGCTTGGCGAGCGGCTTCGCTCGGCGAAGACGGGCCCTTGCGTCCGCCGGCGCCTGCGCGTCGCGCGAAGGCTCGTGGCGTAATCGGCAGCGCACCCGGCTTTTACCCGGCGAGGTGAGGGTTCGAGTCCCTTCGGGCCTACCGTCGTCTGCGTGCGCGCGCGGTCGCACATGCGTGCGCCTGCGGCGAGGGATCGTGTTGCGTGGAGAGAAGGAGAGAGGTCGATGGTGACGAAGTGAGTGAAGCACGCTGATCGATACAGGCTCGTGGCGCAGCGGTCGCGCATCCGGCTCTTACCCGGAACGACGAGGGTTCGAATCCCTCCGGGCCTACCCGATTCGGGGTCGTCTAACGGAAAGACGCCGGGCTTTGAACCCGGTCATGCGGGTTCGATCCCTGCCCCCGGAGCTCACGTCTCCGCGACTCGGTCGCGAAGGCGAATGGATTCGTCTGCACTTCGCGCGAGCGAGTGGCACCCGATCTTTGACAACTCGACGCCAAATCGAACGGACACGCCGGTTCGCCCCGACGTGCCCGTTCGTGAAGGAGACTCCGCGTTCGCGCGTGAGGCGTGTTCGTCGCTCGCGCGACGCGGAGCTCCTCCTTCTCGTTTTTCCAGCGAAGCCGAATGGTGAGGCGCCCGGCTGTTAACCGGTTTTTCGAAGGTTCGAATCCTTCCGCTGGAGCTTTCGGTTATGTGGAACCCCTGGCGGGGTTCCCTCGGCGAGTTGACACTCGGTCATGTGGAACCCCTGGCGGGGTTCCCTCGGCGAGTTGACACTCGCCGAGCCTCCCTCCGGCGCTCAGGTGCTGGAGCACCTTCGACCGCAGCGCGCCCGCAGGGGGCGCGTGCGGGGCGCGCTTGTGCGTGGTGGTCTCGCTCGAGAGCGGAGAGCTCTCGCGTGTGTTTCGGTCATGGGGAACCGTGCCGGTTCCCTCCCTCCGCTCTCAGGTGCGGAGCACCTTCGACCGCAGCGCGCCCGCAGGGGGCGCGTGCGGGCCGCGCTTGCGCGTTGTTCTCTCTCTCGAGAGCGGAAGCTCTCGCGTGTGTTTGCCCCCGTCGTCCAAGGGTGAGGATGCGCGCCTTTCAAGCGCGCGATGTTGGGTTCGAGTCCCACTGGGGGTGCGGGTCGTGAGCTGGTCGAGTGATAGCGCTTGCCTGAAGAGCAAGAGAACGTGGTGCGACTCCACGACGACCCACTCGTGTGACGGTACTCGTCTGGGACGAGGGCACTCTGTGAAAGTGCGGAGGTGAGTTCGATTCTCACCCGTCACCCTGGTGGAACCCCTGGCGGGGTTCCCTCGATTCGTTGACACGAATCGAGCCTCCCTCCGGCGCTCAGGTGCGGAGCACCTTCGCTCGCTCGCGCCCGCGGGGGGCGCGAGCGATGGTGCGCTTGGGCGTGGTGGTCTTGGTGGTGGTCGATGGCGAGTGGCTCGCTTGACGATCAGAGTTGGGTGCGGCTCCATGGGGACGACGCGATCGCAGGGAATTTCAGCCGGTTGAGGAGCTGACGGGGTGAAGAAGTGAGGCCTTTCGGTGTAGGAGCGGGGTTGCGACACACCAACCCCCACGCGCGAGAGGCCTCATGAA
>JBGAJR010000042.1:0-74794 GCA_044224815.1 Polyangiaceae bacterium | reverse complement strand
CTCGGCCAAACGCCCAACATCGTCGCCGGCCGCCGCATCACCGACGACGCGACGCTCGACGTGATGAAGATGGCCGTCGCCGGCAAGGTGAACGTCGATCTGTGCGCGGCGCTCGTCGCCGCGGGTGCGCGTCCGGTGGGTCTCCACGGCGCGAGCGCGCGCGTCGTCGAGGCCAAGAAGCGCCCGCCCAAGGTGATGGCCGGCGCGGGGCCCGACCCCATCGACTTCGGGCACGTGGGCGACGTCACGGGCGTGAACGATCACTTGGTCGCGCTCCTCACGTCGGCCGGGTACCTGCCGGTGGTCGCGTGCTTGGGCGCCGACGCGTCGGGGCACGTCCACAACATCAACGCGGACACGGTGGCGAACCGACTGGCCGTGGCGCTCGACGCGCGCGCGCTCGTCCTCATCACCGACGTGCCGGGCGTCCTCCGCGACGTGCACGACCCGTCGAGCCGCATCCCGCGCCTCACCCAGAGCGAGGCGAAGGCCGCCATCGAGTCGGGCGTCATCACCAAGGGGATGATCCCCAAGATCGAAGAGTCGTTCGCGGCCATCGCCGAGGGCGTGCGCGCGGTGCACATCGTCGGCAAGATCGCGCGCGGCGATCTCGCGCGCGAGGCGCGCGATCCGGGGAGCGTGGGCACGGTCCTCCTCCGCGGAGCCTGAGCGCGCCGAGCCTAGAAAGCGAAAGAGCGCGGTCGCCCGAGAGCGGCCGCGCTCCTTTGCGCGTTAGGTACGGGCAGGGCTCGCGTCAGCCGAGGGCCTTCTCGATGGCCTGGGCCACCTCGGGCGCGGTCGGCTCGACCGTGGGCTCGAAGCGGGCGAGGACCTTGCCGTCCTTGCCGATGAGGAACTTGTTGAAGTTCCATTTGATGTCGCCAGCGAACTCGGGGTTCGTGTCCTTGCCGGTGAGGTACGCGAAGAGCGGGTGGATGCCCGCGCCCTTCACCACGACCTTGGACATCATGTCGAACTTCACCCCGTAGTTGGTGGTGCAGAACTCGGAGATCTGCGCGTCCGAGCCAGGCTCCTGGGCGCCGAACTCGTTGGCCGGGAAGCCCACCACCGAAAGGCCCTTGGCCGCGTACTTCTCGTGGAGCGCTTCGAGGCCCTTGTACTGCGGCGTGAGACCGCACTTGGAGGCCACGTTGACGACGAGGACGGCGCGACCCTTGTAGTCTGCAAACGTCTTGGCTTCGCCGCCGATGGTCTTGAACCCGAATTCGTAGATGTTTGCCATGCGACATCGATAGGTCAGGGAGCCTTTCGCGGCAACGGCCGGCCGGTTCGGTGATTTTGGCGGCTCGAGCGGACGACCGCACCCCAGCCCCTACCGGCTGGGCTTATGATTCCGCGCCGTCGCGCGAGCGCGCGGCGCGGACCACACGAACCGGAGGAGCCCGATGAAAGCCTTGATGATGGACATGCCGCTCTTGATCTCGTCGATCTTGGTGCACGCATCCCGGCATCACGGCGACGTCGAGATCGTGTCGCGACGCGTCGAAGGCGACATGCACCGGACGACCTACAGAGAGGTCGAGGTCCGGTCGCGCAAGCTCGCCGACGCGCTCAAGAAGCGCGGCATGCAGGACGGCGACCGCGTCGCCACCCTCGCCTGGAACGGCTACCGGCACCTCGAGCTCTACTACGCCATCGGCGGAAGCGGCGCGGTCGTCCACACCGTCAACCCGCGCCTCAAGCCCGAGCAAATCGCCTGGATGCTCAACCACGCCGAAGACGTGTTTCTCGCCTTCGACATGACTTTCCTCCCGATCGTCGAGGCCATCGCGTCGTCGTGCCCGACGGTGCGCGGCTTCATCGCGATGTGCGATCGTGAGCGGCTGCCCAAGGAGACCAAGATCCCGAACCTCCTCGCGTACGAGGACGTCGTCGCCGAAGGCAGCGCCGACTACCGCTGGCCGGAGCTCGACGAGCAGACGGCGATGGGCCTCTGTTACACGTCGGGTACGACGGGCAACCCGAAGGGCGCGCTCTATTCGCATCGCTCGTCGGTGCTGCACGCGTACGCGGCGGCGCTCCCCGACGCGATGGGGGCGTCGGCGCGCGACTCGATCCTGCCCGTGGTCCCCATGTTCCACGTGAACGCCTGGGGCATCCCCTTCTCGGCGCCGCTCGTGGGTGCGCGCCTCGTGTTCCCCGGGCCGGCGCTCGACGGAAAATCCGTCTACGAGCTCTTCGAGAGCGAGAAGGTCACGTTCTCGGCCGGCGTGCCCACGGTGTGGCTCGGCCTCTTGAACCACGTGAAAGAGAACAAGCTCCGCTTCTCCACGTTCGTGCGTACCGTCATCGGCGGCGCCGCCGCGCCGCCCTCGATGATTCGTTCGCTCCGCGACGACTACGGCGTCGAAGTCATCCACGCATGGGGCATGACCGAGATGTCGCCGCTCGGAACTCTGTGCAAACTGCACAACAAGCACCTGGCGATGCCCAACGAAGCCCAGTCGAAGCTCCTCGAGAAGCAGGGGCACGGCATCTTCGGCGTCGACATGAAGATCGTCGACGACGCCGGCAAGGAGCTCCCGTGGGACGGCAAGACCTTCGGCAACCTGCTCGTCCGCGGCCACTGGGTCATCGACAAGTACTTCCGCGGCGAGGGCGGCGATCCCTTGCAGTACGACGAGGAGAACCGCGGCTGGTTCCCCACCGGCGACGTCGCCACCATCGATCCCGACGGGTTCATGCAGATCACCGACCGCACCAAGGACGTCATCAAGTCCGGCGGAGAGTGGATCAGCTCGATTGATCTCGAGAACCTCGCCATGGCCCACCCCGCCGTGGCGCAAGCCGCCGTGATCGGCATGCCTCACCCCAAGTGGGACGAGCGCCCGCTCCTCGTCGTGGTGAAGCGGCCCGGCGTCGACGTCACCAAGGAGGAGCTCCTCGCGTTCTTCCACGGCAAGGTCGCCAAGTACTGGCTCCCCGACGACGTTCAGTTCATCGACGCGATCCCGCTCGGGCCGACCGGCAAGATCCTGAAGACCAAGCTCCGCGAGCACTTCAAGGACTACAAGCTTCCCACCATCTGACGGAAGCTTCCCACCATCTGACGGAGTCGCACGCGAGGCCTTCCCTACGCGGCGTCGCGGCGCGATGCTCCGGGCATGCATTCGCGCCTTCGCTCGGGGTTGGGCCTCGCGTCGCTCGTCACCCTCTCGACGTTTGCCGCCGCCGCGTGCGCGGGCAAGACGTCGACGCAAACCGCGCCCGGCGAAGACGGCGGGACCACCGCCGACGGTGGCCGCGTCGACGGGAGCCCGCTTCCGCCCGACTGCCCAGCCACGCTCCCCGCGCAAGACGTCGCGTGCAAGAAAGAGGGCCTCCTCTGCGAGTACGGCGACGATCGCAACCCGCTCTGCAACATCGTGCGGGTGTGCTCCTCCTCCGGCAAGTGGGCCTCGCCCATTTACTACGGCGGCGTGCGCGCGTGCCCTTCTCCGCCGGACACCACGCCCCCCAATCCCGCGAGCTGCCCGGCAGCGCGGAGCGACATCACGAACAGCAGCGCATGCAAGCCGAAGGACCTCGCTTGCAACTACGCAGGCTCCGCGTGCAAGTGCGGCTCCTTCTGCCCCAGCTACCCGGTGGGCCAGCGACCGTGCGACCCCGATGCGGGGGTCACCACGAACTGCTGCGACACGTCCAAAGTCGAGTGGTACTGCTTCGACGGCCCCAAGCCGTGCCCGTCACCGCGCCCGCGCGTCGGGACGGCGTGCACCACGGTGGACGAGCAGTGCGCAGTCACGGAGCCCGTCGAGTGCGGTCAGACCGTGATGACGTGCAACACGGATCACGTCTGGAACGTGCTCTCGAACCCCTGCCCCATCTCCACCGCAGCGGCGAAGGACGACATCCACTACGTGAGCGCCGAGGAAGCCGAGCGACTCCGCCAAGAGCTCATGAAGCTCAAGCTCGCGACGTACCGCTACAAGACCGAGGCCGCGCCGCCTTCACACCTCGGCTTCATCGTCGAGGACACGCCGCCCGGCAGCCCGGCCGTCATGCCGTCACGCGATCGGGTCGATCTCTATGCGTACCTCAGCATGGCCGTCGCCACACTCCAGCGGCAGGAGCGCGAGATCGAGTCCCTCAAGGCCGAGGTCGCACGTCTCTCCAAAGAGCGCCCGAAGCCCGCGACGCCGCGGCGCTGAGCGCCCGACGCTTCAGACCCCGACCGGGTGCCAGACCGTCTTCGTCTCGAGGAAGCGCTCGATCCACGAGAGCCCCTGACCGCGGCGCTCGTCGGTCCACTCGGCCGCGGTGAGGCCGGCGTGGATCTTCACGCGCTTGATGTTGTCGGCGCCGAGCTCTTCGATCTGCTTCGTGAGCGACGGCTCGTCGACCCAGATGTCGAGACCGAAGACCTCACGGTGCTTGGCCATCACGGGCCCGAGCTCCTTGGGGTGACCTGTGAGCACGTTGACGACGCCGCCCGGCATGTCGCTCGTGGCGAGGCACTCCGAGAACACGATGGCCGTCCGCGGATCGTCTTCGCTCGCGAGGACGACGCACGTGTTGCCACCGGTGGCGATCGGGAGCGCGACCGACGCGAGGCCAAGGAGCGCGGGACGACGCGGCGCGACGGCTGCGACGACGCCGAGCGGCTCGGGCACGCTGAAGCCGAAGTGCGGACCGGCAACAGGGTTCGAAGACGCGAGGAGCGCGTGGTACTTGTCGGCAAAGCCTGCGTAGAAAACGGCGCGATCGACCGTCGCCGCGACCTCCGCGGTGGCCGCCCGCGGCGAGACGCCCGAGCGCACGAGCGACGCTTCGAGCTCACCGGCGCGCGACTCGAGCACCTCGGCGAGCCGATAGAGGATCTGCCCACGGTTGAACGCCGTGCGTGCGGCCCAGCCGGCTTCGGCGTTCTTGGCAGCGAGCACGGCATCGCGCACGTCTTTGCGCGAGCCGCGCGGGATGTTGACGGTCTCGGGATCGGCGTTGGCTTCAGCGGCGGCGGCGCTCGTCACTTGAAAGTACCGTCCCGACTCGGAGCGCACGAAGGCTCCGCCGACGAACATCTTGTAGGCCTTGGCGATGCGCACGCGGGCGCTCGCGCCGACGTCGTCCGTCACCTTGGCGAGCGGCCCGGCGATGGGTCGGCCGTCGAGGATGCCGTTCGAGCGCGTCTCGGTCTTGGTTTCCTTGGACGTCTTCATCCGTCGAGCTCCAGGTAAGCCGCGAGGCCTTGCTTGCCGCCTTCGCGACCGAAGCCGCTCTCCTTGTAGCCGCCGAACGGCGACGAGGCGTCGAACTTGTTGAAGGTGTTGCCCCAGATGACGCCGGCCTTGAGGCGCTGCGCCATCCAGAAAATCTTCGCGCCCTTGTCCGTCCACACGCCGGCCGAGAGGCCGTACATCGTGTTGTTGGCCTTCTCGACGGCCTCGTCCGGCGTGCGGAACGTGAGCACCGTGAGCACCGGGCCGAAGATCTCTTCGCGCGCGACGCGGCTCGACTGCGCCGCGCCGGTGAAGAACGTGGGCGGGAACCAGTAGCCGCGCTGCGGGATCGCGCACGGCGCGCTGTAGCGCTCGGCGCCCTCTTCCTCGCCCGCGCGGACGAGCTCCTTGATGCGCTCGAGCTGCATCTTCGAGTTGATCGCGCCGATGTCGGTGTTCTTGTCGAGCGGATCACCCAGGCGCAGCGTGGCCATGCGGTCGCGGAGCTTGCGAACCACGAGATCGTGGACGCTCTCTTCCACCAAGAGGCGCGAGCCGGCGCAGCACACGTGGCCTTGGTTGAAGTAGATGCCGTTGACGATGCCTTCCACCGCCTGATCGATCGGCGCGTCGGCGAAGACGATGTTCGCGGCCTTGCCGCCGAGCTCGAGCGTGAGGCGCTTCTTGGTGCCGGCGACCGCGCGCTGGATCTTCTTTCCCACGTCGGTGCTGCCGGTGAAGGCCACCTTGTTCACGTCGGGATGAGCCGCCACCGCGGCGCCCGTCGCGCCCGCGCCGGTGACGATGTTGACGACGCCGGGCGGAAGCTCGGCCTCCTCCATGATCTGCGCGAGGAGGAGCGCCGTCAGCGGCGTCGTCTCGGCGGGCTTCAGGACCACCGTGTTGCCGCACGCGAGCGCGGGCGCGATTTTCCAGGCCGCCATGAGGAGCGGGAAGTTCCAGGGGATGATCTGCCCGGCCACGCCGAGCGAGCGCACGCGGCGCCCGCCGAAGGCGTAGTCGAGCTTGTCGGCCCACCCCGCGTGATAGAAGAAGTGCGCCGCGGCCAAGGGCACGTCGACGTCGCGCGACTCCTTGATGGGCTTTCCGCCGTCCATCGTCTCCACGATGGCCAGCTCGCGCGCCTTCTCCTGCATCGCGCGCGCGATCCGGAAGATGTACTTTGCACGCTCCGCGGCGCGCATCTTGGACCAGACGTTCTCGTAGGCGTTCCGCGCCGCCTTCACCGCGTCGTCGACGTCGCGCGCGTCCGCCTCGGCCACCTCGGAGAGCTTCTCCTCGGTGCTGGGGCTGAACGTCGGGAAGTACTTGCCGCTCCGCGGGGCCTTCCACTTGCCGTTCACGAAGAGCTCGTAGCGCGGCTTGATCTTGACGTGATCGGGCGACTCCGGCGCGGGCGCGTAGTCCCACGCGTGTCCGAAATCGAGGGCCGGGCCGTCGGGCGCCTTGGCGCGCGCGCCCGGAGGAGCGGCGCCGTTCACTCTCACGAGGCTCGTGGACTTCTTGCTGGTCTCTTTCGTCATCGCTCTCGAGCCCTCAATCCTTCGAGAAGTCTTCGCCCGCCTGGTAGCTCCCGGTGCGCTCCTTCTCGAGCTGCATGAGCACGTCGTTCAAGAGCGTGCTCGCGCCAAAACGGAAGAGGTCCGGAGTCAGCCACGCGTCGCCCAGCGTCTCTTTGACGAGGACGAGGTAGTGGAGCGCTTGCTTGGCGGTGCGGATGCCGCCCGCGGGCTTCATCCCGATGCGGCGCCCGGTCGCGTAGTAGTGATCGCGGATCACCTCGAGCATGACGAGCGTCACCGGCGGCGTGGCCGCAGGCGTGATCTTGCCGGTCGAGGTCTTGATGAAGTCGGCGCCGGCCGCGATCGCGATCTCGCTCGCCTTCCGGACCACGTCGTACGTGCCGAGCTCGCCGGTCTCGAGGATGACCTTGAGGTGCGCGTCGCCACACGCCTCCTTCGTCGCCGCGATCTCGTCGAACACCTTGCCGTAGTCGCCGGAGAGCATGGCGCCCCGATCGATGACCATGTCGATCTCGTCGGCGCCGAAGCCCACCGCGCGGCGCACGTCGTCGAGCTTGATCTCGAGCGGCGACTGCCCGCTCGGGAACGCCGTCGCCACGCTGGCGATGTGCACCGGCGATCCCTCGAGCGCGCGCTTGGCGACCGGCACGAGGTTCGGATAGACGCACACCGCGCCGCACGGCCCGATCGACGGATCCTTCTCCGACGGGTGGAGCGCCTTGATGCACATCTGCCGGACCTTGCCCGCGGTGTCTTTGCCCTCGAGCGTCGTCAGGTCCATCATCCGGACCGCGAGCTTGAGGCCAGCGACTTTGGCCTTGGTCTTGATCGATCGCTTGGCGAGCGCGGCGGCGCGCTCCTCCACGGCGACCTGATCGACCGGAGTGGGCGTGGCCATCACGAGCGGGAAGTACGCCGCGCGCGAGGCAACGTTGGATTCGGAGGAGGCGCGCGATGCGGCGCCGGAGCGACGAGAGAGGCTCACGGCGCCGGAAGTTAGCAGGTTTTTGCCGGCCGAGGCGGGGCTTGGCCGGGGCCGTCCGGCCCGCCACGGAGACTCGAATTCAGGGCGGATTCACCGCCATTTGACGCTGCATCCGACGGGGACCGTCTCGGCCACGGCCGGCGTTCGGCCCGCGAGCAGCGCTTCGAGCGCGTTTCGCAGGTCGGGCGACGTCACGCGCGCCTCGTCGCGGTGGTTGTCGTCGATTCGACCATGGTAGCGGAGCGCACGCGCCGCATCGAAGACGAACACCTCGGGCGTGAACCGCGCGCCGAGCGCGCGCACCGTCGATTGCGTGTCGTCCCGCAAATAGGGAAACGGAAATCCGCGCGCAGCGGCGCGCTCGATCATCTTCGGCATTCCGTCTTCCGGATAGCGCGCGACGTCGTTGGCGTTGATGGCCACCCAGTCGACGCCGCGGTCCGAGAATTCGCGCGCGAGCGCCACCATGCGGGTTTCGTAGGCCACCACGTATGGGCAGTGGTTGCACGAGACGACGACGACGAGAAGCTGCCCGCGAAATTCGTCCTGGGTGTGCTCTTTCCCGTCGGTACCCGGCAATCGAAAATCGGGACACGGATCTCCGAGCTTCATCTCACAACCCTTCCGTCTTGTTCTTGGCGAGTCGTTCGGCAGCGACGAATTCATTCGAGGCGAAGAGCGCGCAATCACAATACCCCTGTCGCGCGATGTCGGCGTGATGGGGCGTGCATGGGCAAACCATCTCGCTCCCCTGCGCGACCGACGCTTCGATGGGCGCGCAGGGGCAGTACATCCGCCCGTGCGCTTCGAGGTTGGCCGCCAGGCCGTGGATGACGTTCTCGACCACGTCCGGCTCCGGATAGAGCGTGTACGGCCCCTTCCGCACGTAGGTCGCCACGAACTTCCGGACCTTCCCCAGCGCCGCGGCGGACGGCTCGCTCGGCGGCGGCTCGCTCATGCCCAAAGCATACAAAACGCCAAACGCCCCCGCGGGGATTCCCGGGAGGCGTCGGCTCGCGCTGGCGCCAAATCAGCCCTCGGCCCGAATGGGCCGCGAGCGATCAGGTGGCCTTCGGCGGCGCCTGATCCATCTTGGCGCGCTTGCGGCGACGGCGAGCGGCTTCCGCCTGCTTCTTCCGGCGCTTCACGCTGGGCTTCATGTAGTGGCGGCGCATCTTGAGCTCGCGGAGAACACCTTCCGACGCGAGCTTGCGCTTGAGCATCTTGATGGCGCGCTCGATGCCGCGGTCGCTGACGACCACTTCGAGCGGCCTGCACTGAATGGCTTCGCTGGGCATTGGGGTCGTGGCTCTTAGCACGCGGCATTTGGCGTGCCAAGGAGAACTACGCGCCGCGCGACTTTCCGCGTCCCCGGCCCTTCTTGGCGCCCGAGCTCCGGCCGTTGCCGCCGCCCGCGAAATACGTGGTCGCCCGCTTTTGCCCCTCTTTGGAGAAGCGTTTCTGCGACAGGCCTTCGGCGAGAGGGCGCGGAAGCTCCTTGGCCTGGAGGCCGAGCTCGGCTCGGATTTGCTCGGCGCGGAGGCCGGTCGGGTTCTTCTGGAGGAGCGCCTCGATGGCGTCGACCGTAGAGGCGATGTCCGCCGCCGAGCGACGCACGCGGCGTCCGCTCTCGCGCGGTGCGCGCGACCCGCCCGTCGAGCGACGCGGCCGCGACGTCTCGGAGAGAATCTCCTCGAGCGAGGCAGTGCGAATCGCAGCGAACACGGCGGCCGCGAAGTCTTCTGCCAAACGCGCAATCTCTGACTTCAAATTGGACATCGAAACGGGATACCCGTCTTAGCCAATTCGCGTCAAGCGCGTTCCGGCGCGCAGCCAACCGGTCCGCGCGGCGACCGGCCGCACTTTCGTGCGGCTTCTCGATCTCGGTACCGAAGGAGGGACTCGAACCCTCACGGGGGGTAACCCCGGCGGATTTTGAATCCGCTGCGTCTGCCATTCCGCCACTTCGGCTCGACGGAGACCGGATATCACAAGCGCCGCCCGCGCGCAGCAACGTCCCGAACGTCAGCGCGAAAGGAGGGCGAGGCCCGCGCCGACGGCCGCGAGCACCACCGACAGCACGACGGCGATCAGGAGCGGGTGAGCCCGCCTTGGCGGCTCGGGGGGACGCGACGCGCCGGCGACTACGGTCGTGGCCGCCGCCCCGCTCGGCGGCTTGGGCGGCGGGTCGGTGGGCGGGCTGGGCGACATGCTCGCCGGCGAGAAGAGCTCACTCGTCGAGGGCGCGGCCTCGCCCATCGACACGTACGATCCGGTGACCGGCGGACGCATGGTCGGGACGGCGCGTCCGCTCGCGTCGCGCGGTGCGCTCGCCTCGGCGAGCCACGCCGCCTGACGAGCGCGCTCGCGCTCGAAGAGGGCGCGCATGACCTCGGCCAACGACGCCGGCGACAAGCGACGACCGCCTTCGAGCGAGGAAGCGTCGAGCGAGCGCGCGAGGTCCTGGGCCGTGCCGAAGCGCCGGTCCGGGTCACGTTCGAGCGCGCGGAGGAGCGTCTGCGCGAGGTGCGGCGGATAGCCGACGACGATCTTCGTCGGGTCTGGGACGTCGGCCTCGTGAACGGCCTTCAGGGTCTCGGTGTCGTCCTTGCCGCGGAAGAGGCGACGATCGCACGTCACCTCCCAGAGCGTGGCCCCGAGCGCGAAGACGTCGGTCCGTCGGTCGATGGGTTTTCCCACCGTTTGCTCGGGCGACATGTACGCGAGCTTGCCTTTTACGATTCCCGCTCCCGTGCGCGATATCCGGCCCAGCGCTTTGGCCAATCCAAAGTCGATGACCTTCACGTGTCCGTCGTAAGTGAGAAAGATGTTGGTCTGGTTGACGTCGCGATGAACGAGCTCCTGGGAGACTCCGCGCGCGTCCTTGAGCTCGTGCGCGTGATGCAGCGCCTCGGCCACCCGCGCGCCGATCCACGCCGCGAGATCGTATTTCAGGCGAACTCCGCGCTCGCGGCAGGCCTCCCATACGTGCCAGAGCGATTGCCCCGTGAGGAGCTCCATCGCGAAGTAGAGGCGATCCCCTTCCCGACCGGCGTCGTAGAGCTTCACGATGCTCGGGTGATCGAGCTTGGCCGCGATTCGCGCTTCGTCGACGAACATGTCGACGAATTCGCGATTCTTCGCGTACTCCTCTTTGATCACTTTGAGCGCCACGTGGCTCGGCCCGTCGCCCGGCGTGACGCGACGACCGAGATAGATGACGGCCATCCCGCCCTCGGCGAGCTTGCCGAGGACCTGATAGGGCCCGAGGCGCTCCGGCATGCCCTGGCTCGTCACGTTCGCGATGCTGGTCCAACGAGGGCGGCGCTTCAAGCGCGGGATTCGTGGCCCGAGCGCGCACGGGGCGAGAAATCGCCGCACGACCGAGACCGGAGCGCGGTAGGTTATGGCCCCATGCAGTCATCGGTTTCTCGCGGTGCTGTGCTGCTCGGCCTGGGCCTCGCGACCCTCGCGCCCGCGTGCAAGGACGAAGGCAAGATCAGCGCGCAAGGCGCCGCGGAGAACGCGGCGTGGCTCGCGCAGCTCACCGACAAGGACGTCCAGGAGATCGAGCGCGGCCTGCCCGAGGGCGCGAAACGCCTCGCTGGGATGATCGCCAAGTCGCCGGAGATCCCGAAGGACCCGGCGCAAGCCAAAGCCTCTCTGCTCCGCGCGCGCCGCGAAGTGCCCGACTTGAACCTCGCCAAGAGCACGTTCTTCGCGCTCGCCGACGAGGCCGGGGTCGGCATTCGCAACAACCTGGAAGAAGACGCGATGGCCGGGCAGAACCTGGTCACCGTCTTTCCGGAGCTCAAGAAGGCCATCGGCGGAAGCTACGTCTCCACGACGGGTGCGTTCCCCGGAGCGGCGACGAACCAAGGCGCCGACAAGGACTGGGTCGCGGCGGCGCCCATCAAGGACGAGTCCGGCAAAGTGCTCGGTCTCTTCGTGACCGGATGGGCCTACCGACGATTCGCGTATCACCTTCAAGAGTCGCTGCGCGCCGAGCTCTCGGACAAGCTCCGCAAGGCCGGCGATACGGGAAAGCTCCCGGTCTTCTACGTCGCGGTGTTCGACAAGTCCGGCGTCTATTCGGCGCCGCGCACGCCGCCGGTGAACGAGAAGGCTCTCTCGGATCTCGACCTCGCGCAGAAGACCCAGAGCGGACCGTACCAAGGCACGGTGAGCATCACCGATCGCACCTTCGGAGTCGGCGCGGTGCGCACGCCCAAGCTGAGCCCCGAAGCGGGCGTCGTGGTTCTCCGCAGCGAGCTCTGACCTCGAAGCTGACCTCGGCCTCGATGACGCGGCCCCACGTACCGCGAAATCGAGACACGTCGGTCAGCGCTCGGCGTCGCCGGGTGTTCCGAGCCGTCCGAAGGAGTGAATCCCGAAGAGCAAGGCGGCCCAACCCACGAGCGTAATCGGCCCGCCGGTCAGCTTGCTCCCCGTCGTGATGAACGCCACGCCGATGAACGTGAGGATCACGCCGCCGGCGATGGCGCGCCGCGCACGCGCTTCTCGTTCGTTCGCCATGCGTGCAGCATACACCTCGAAACGGGGCGGCGCCGCGCGGCAAGTGTCTCAGCGCCCGAGCCGGGGATCGAGCGCGCGGGTATCGTTCCGACCGCGCACGAAGGTCCATCCGAGGTTCACCGGGCGGGGGGCGCCGCGATAGCGATCCAGGAGCGGCGCCGTCGCCACCCCGGTCGTGAAGCACGTCACCTCGCCGCTGCGAGTGACGACCACGATCTCGCGAACGCCGTCGCCGTTGACGTCGACGACGCCGAGGGGCGCATCGATGGGTGACCCGAGCGAGGCGACGAAGGTCCGGCCGCCGACGGCGTCGATCGCCACCAGGTCGCCGGCCTCGGTGCCCACGATCGCATCGCCGCCGCCGCTCGGATCGAGCGCGAAGACGACTGGTGTCGAGCGCACGCGCCCTTCGTTCGACCAGAACCTGCGTTCGTGCTCGCCGAGCACCACGAGGCCCTCCGCTTTGCTGTCGCCCGCGGTGGCGACGACGACGGAGCCGACCCGAGGACCGGGGACGGCCACGGCCGACGCCACGACCTTGGTCGGCCGACCAGCGTCGGTCTCGACCGTCCCCTGCCAGAGCGATGCGCCGCTCTTGCCGTCGAGGATCGCGATCTCTCCGCTCGACGAAACCGCGAGCACTTCGCGGAGACCGTCGGCGTCGAGATCGATCGCCAGCGGCGGCGCATCGACCGGCGCGTGGAACGGACGCTGCCACGCGAGCGCCGCGTCCTTCGCACGGAGAGCGTGCACGCCCTCGGGACCGCCGACGAAGAGGAGCCCCTCCCCGCCTCGATCGGCGTCTTCCGGGACGACCGTGCGCGGCCCGTCGCGTCGCGCCGGCGCTCGCCAAAGCTCCTGCCCGCTCTTGCCATCGAGCACCACGACGGCCTTGTTCGTGCCGACGACCACGTCCGGGACGCCATCGCCGCTCGCGTCGACCATCGCCGGAGCCGAAACGATCGGCGCGCCCGCGTCGACGTTCCACGCGATCGCGCCGGCGCGCGCGGCGCGCACGACGTGACCACCGCTCGTGACGAACACGATCGCATTCGGTGGCGTGGCCAGGCCGACCACCCGCGCTCCGTCCGGCGCGCGAACGACGGCACGCGTCTCGCCGGTCGCCGCGCCGAGAACGTGAACCGCGTCGTCCGAAGCGACCAGCAGATCACCCGCTTCGACGGCCATGGTCGTCGAGGCGGACGTCGCGCCCACGCGAGCCTTCCAGAGCGTGCGGAGCGTGACCTTGAGCGCCTTCGCGGTCGGCCGCGGAGTGAACGACTGCGCCGCGGAATCGGTGCCCGTGCGCGCGCGCTGATCGAGGATCGGCGGCGAGCCGAACGTGCGGACCGTAGGCTGCGGGGCCGCGGCCGGTGGCGCAGCGGTCTCAGTAGCCGTGCAGGCGACGACGCCCAGCGCGACGAGCAATCCACCCAAATGACGCGTGTGGTGCATGCGCACGAGAGGAGCAATCGTCGTTCCACGCCGCGCCTCGGCGAGACGTCGGAGATCACACGGTGCGCGGCTCGCGCACCCTCCGACGCTTGCGCGCCCACGCAAGGGGTGCAGCTCGCCGAGCCCACCCCTCATGGACGTCCGGACGTTACATCGCCTCGAGCACGAGCGAGATGCCCTGGCCGCCGCCGATGCACATGGTGACGAGGCCGTAGCGCTTCTTCTCGCGACGGAGCGCGTACGCGCACGTCAAGGTGAGGATGGCTCCGGTCGCCCCGAGGGGGTGACCGAGAGCGATCGCGCCGCCGAGCGGGTTCACCTTCTCGGGCGCGATGCCCATCTCGGCGAAGTCACGGATGCACGCGAGCGCCTGCGGAGCGAAGGCCTCGTTGAGCTCGACGTGATCGATGGCGCTCCCAGAGATCCCCGCCGCGGCGAGCGCGCGCTTGGTCGCCGGGACCGGGCCCCAGCCCATGATCTCCGGCGCGCACGCGCCCACGCCCATGCCGGCGACGCGCGCGAGCGGCTTCGCGCCGTGCTTCTTCGCGTCGTCTTCGCGGGCGATGAGCATCGCGGCGCCGCCGTCGACCACCGCGCTGGCGTTCCCTGCCGTGACGATGCCGCCCGGCTCGAACGCCGGCGGGAGGCGCGCCATTTTGCCGATCGAGACGTCGTCCAAGATGTGGGTGTCGTGCTTGACGGTGAGCTTCTCGTCGCCGGCCTCGACCACGACAGGCGCGATCTCCTCCGCGAACGCGCCGGCGTCTCGCGCCTTCTTGGCGTTCTGGTGGGAGCGAAGCCCGAACTGATCGGCCTCGTCGCGCGTGATCTTGTAGCGGCGGCCGAGCTCCTCGGCGGTGTTGGCCATCGCCATTTTGGCCGACGGATCGTAGAGCGACATCAGGAGCAGATCTTGGAGGTGCGTCCCGGGCGGGAGCGCCTTGGCGTCGATCGGGCCGTACTTCTGCACGGCCTCGCCGACCTTCTTTCCGCGCTGCCCGTAGAGGGTGAACGGGTACTGCATCGACTCCGCGCCGCCGACGACGATGAACGGCCTCTCGCGATCGTGACGCACGCCGGCGAGGATCATCTCCGCGCCGACCGCGACCGCTTCGGCGCCGCTCCCGCAGATGCGGGCCACGGTGAGCGCCGGGACGTCGTTGGGAAGGCCGCCGCGCCAAGCCATGCCCTTGGCGGCGTAGATGCTGTCGCGGTGGCTGTGTTGGGCCATGCCCATCACCACGTGACCGACCAGCGACTTGTCGACGCCGGTCGCGCCGAGCGTGGCCGCGATGGCGTGACCACCGAGCTGCGTCGTGGTGAAGCGCGAGAAGAGGCCGGCCTCTTTGTTGTCGATCAAGATGTCGGCGCGCGGGGTGCGACGGCCGCCTTCGAGGATGACGATCGATTGCTGACTCATGACTATCTCCTCGCACTCACTCGTGAAGGAACGCGGCCGGCACGCGCGGCCCGTTCTGGATGAAGTTCTTCATGCCGACGTCCATGTCGACGGTGCGCTTGCAGCGCGCGAACCCCTCGGCCTCGACCACGAGCCCTTCGGCGAGCGGCTTGGTGAGGCCGCGATGGAGGACGTCGCAGACGATGGCGTCGATGGCGAGGCTCCGGTGGCCGATATCGGTCTTGGGCAGCTTGGCCGGGACCTCCATCGGTCCCTCATTCATCGGCGTGAGCTTGGCTTCGCCCGACGCCACCTTCTTCACGAGCGCCTTGGCCGCGGCGACGACGTTCGCTTCCGGCGCGCCGGTGGCCCAGCCCCACTCGCACGCCTCTTTGGCGCCCACGGTCTTCGCCGAGCGGAGGAGGTCCACCGCGCGCTCGAGGCCAATGAGGCGCGGGAGGCGCTGCGTGCCGCCGTAGCCGGGGATGATGCCGAGGTTCACCTCGGGCTGACCGAGCGCGAGGTTCTTGCCCACGACGCGCGCATGACAGGCCATGGAGAGCTCGGCGCCGCCGCCGAGGACCGGACCGTCGACCGCGGCGACGATGGGCTTCTTGGCGTGCGCGATGCGCTCGAAGATCGGATGCGACGCGAGGCAGGTCGCGCGGCACGCCGCCTCGTCTTTGAGCGCGGCGAGCTCGCCGATGTCGGCGCCCGCGAGCGCGCCGTCGATGCTCGTGAGCACGATCCCCTTCACGGCCGGGTTCGCGAGGAGCGAGGTCACCGCGCGGTCGATCTCTCCGATGGTCGCCTTGTTGAGGGCGTTCTTCACCTCGGGGCGGAAGACGCGCACCGTGGCCACGCCGTCGCCGTCGACCTCCGTCAGGAGGAACGCCTCGAACGCCGGGAGCTTCTTCTCGAGCACGAGCTTGGGCACCGGGAAGCCGGGGAACCGCTCGGCGTGGCGCACGCAGAGCTCGCGCACGCGATCGGCGCCAAGGTCCCGACCGAGCTCGAGCAGCCCCTTCGTGAAGCCGAGCGCCATGCGCGTCAGCCAGTTGGTCTCGGTGGGCTTGCAGACATCGTTTTCGATGAGGAAGTACGTGCGGCCGAGGAGCACGGCGAGGATGCGATCCATCACCTTGTCAGCGAGGGCCGCGTCGTAGCTCGCGTTGGCGGGAGCCTTCCGGTCGTGCCACGGCGCATCGCCCTGCTTCTTCAAGATGGCCGGCGGCGCGAACCACGGCGTGCCGGTCTTGGCGTTCTGCATGAGGACCTGGCACTTGTGGGTGAGGAGGTTGCCCTTCGTGAGGTCCATCACGTTGAAGGGGCCGCCGCCGCCGATGGCCGCGTTCACGATCGCGTCGACCTGGGCCGGCGTGGCCACGCCCTCCTCGACGATGCGCGCCGCCTCGGAGATGTAATTGCAGAATACATCGTCCGCCGCGAAGCACTCGACGTCCGCGGTTTCGATGGCCACCTTGCCGAGCTTCTCGATCGTGTCGAGCATGCGCCGGCCGAGCGCGGCGTCGCCCGAGAGGACGACCTCGATGGGGAGCGCGCGCCAAGCCGGGTAGAACGGGTGGTTCACGAAGCAGCGCTCGGGGTGCTTGGCCTCGGCGGCGATCTCGCGACGCGGGAGCCCCGACGTCGCGAATCCGATCAGGCAGTCTTTGCGGACGATGCCTTCGAGGCTGCGGAGGATCGCGCGCTTCACCGGGAGGTCTTCGCTCGCGGCTTCGAGGACGTAGTCACAGTCGGCGAGCTTCTCGAGCTCGCGCGTCGGAGCCAGGAGGCCGAGCGTCGCCTTCCCCGCTGCGGCCGAAATCTTCCCGCGCGAGACGCCCTTCTGCACGTACCCGGCGATGCGCGCGGCGCCCGCGTCGAGCGCCTCCTGCTTGATGTCGACCAGGTAGACCTTCGAGCCCGGCTCTTTGGAGAGCGCGCTCATGAACCCGTACGCCAAATCGGGGCCGATGGCGCCCGAACCGATGACTCCGACGATCATGTTGTTTCCTCGCGCGGCCCTTATAGCGCCGGGCGGGCCGGTCGGCGCCCCGTTTTCGTGGGAATTCGCCTACGCGGCGGCGACGACCGGACCCAAGCTGCGCCCGCCGCGACCGTGGGCCGTCGTTCCCCCGATCCCCGCGAGCGGCGCTTGCGGTAGTGTCCCGAGAGGCATGCCGCGCTTTGCCGCGATCGACGTCGGCTCGAACGCCCTCCGCCTCCGCATCGTCGAGGCGACCGGGTCGTCGCGGCCATCTGCCGACGGCGCCGCGCAGCTCCCGCTCCTTCCGGGTGAGCGTCCAGCCCCGTGGCGCGAGATCGCGAGCCAACGCGCGGCGGTCCGGCTCGGCGGCGAAGTGTTCCAGTCCGGCAAGCTCCAACCCGCGTCGATTGGGCAAGCGTGCGCCGCGCTCAAGGACTTTCGCACCGCCATCGATGCCGCGGGCGTCGACGCCTACCGCGCCGTCGCGACGAGCGCCGTCCGCGAGGCGCAGAACGGCGCGACGCTGGTGGAGCGGGCGCGGCGCGAGGCGGGCATCGAGCTCGAGGTCATCGAAGGCGTCGAGGAGGCCCGACTCATCCAGCTCGCGGTCCTTCGTCGCCTCGATCTCGCGACTCGACGGGCGCTCCTCGTCGACGTCGGCGGTGGCTCCACCGAGCTCACGGGGCTCGAGGCCGGCAAAGCGAGCTTCTCGGTCTCGCTTCCAATCGGAACGGTGCGCCTGCTCGAGGCCTACTTGAAGGACGCACCGGTGCTCGACAAGAAGCGCGCGCGCCTCATGCGCGAGGCCGTCGAGCGTGTGCTCGCCGAGGCACGTGGCTCACTCACCAAGGGAGCGTTCGACGTGATCGTGGGCACCGGCGGCAACGTCGAGACCATGGCCGACCTTTGCCCTCCGAAGGTCAAAGGCGTGACGTCCGAACGACTCGTCGACGTCGAGTCCCTCAAGGCGACGAGCGCCAAGCTGTCCGCTCTGGCCGCCCCCGAGCGCGCCAAGACCTTCGGCCTCCGACCCGACCGCGCCGACACGATCGTGCCGGCCTCCGCGATCTTCCTCCGCATCGCGGAGATGCTCGGTGCGGGAGCGATCATCGCGCCCGGCGTCGGTCTCAAAGAAGGAATGCTCGAAGAGCTCGTCGACAAGTTCTTCGGTGTCCTCGACGAGGCCGGCGAGGCCGACGTGGTCATGAACGCGTGCCTGCGCCTCGGCGCGCGCTACCAGTTCGATCGGGCGCACGGCGAGCTCGTCGCCAAGCTCGCGCTACGGCTCTTCGACGATCTGCGCACGGTGCACGGACTCGGCCGCCGAGAGCGCCTCCTCTTGCGCGCCGCCGCCATGCTCCACGACGTCGGAGACTTCGTGCGCTACGACGGCCATCACAAGCACAGCTACTATTTGATTCTGCACTCCGATCTCATGGGACTCTCACCGGACGAGCGCGCGGTGGTCGCCAACGTGGCGCGCTATCACCGGAAGAGCGTGCCCGATCCTTCGCACCCCAACTTTCAGGAGCTCGACAAGGGCGGCCGCGCCACGGTGCGTGCGCTCTCGGCGATCCTCCGCATCGCCGACGCGCTGGATCGCGAGCACCTCGGCAAGGTGCAAGACGTCCGCGCCAACGTCGAGCGCTCGCGCTGCCTCGTCACGGTGACCGGGGACGAAGAGCGCGACCTCGAGGAGTGGACCGTGAAGGCGAAGGCCGGCCTGTTCCGCGACGTGTTTGGCCTCGACGTCACGCTTGCCGAGCGGGAGGCCCGCTCGTGAGCCGACGCTGCGCCAATGTCCTCGCCGTGACCGCGCTCCTCGCCTCCACCGGCTGCGCCGCCAGCGCGCCGCCCGATCCGCGCGACGCCGCGAAAGCCTACGCAGCAGCCGTGGAGAGCGGCGACGCGGATGGGTTGTTCGAGCTCTTGTCGGCCGACGATCAACGCTCCCTGACCCGCGAAGAGGTTCGCGCGCTCGTCGCACGTGACCAGAAAGAGCTACGCGACTTCGCGGCTGCCGTGAGCCAAGAGCGCGCTCGCTCCGCGGCCGTCGCCACCATCCATTTCAAGGACGGCGAGCAGGCGAGCCTCGTCCTCGAGGACGGCCGCTTCCGCGTCACGTCGGCCGGCACCATGCCGGGCGGCGCGCGCTCGCCGGAAGAAGCGCTCGACCAACTGAGACGCGCGCTCTCTCGCCGAAGCTATCCGGCGCTCCTGCGCGTGCTCTCACCGGCGACCCGCGCCGCCGTCGAGCGCGATCTGCGTGGTCTCCTCGCGGTGCTCGAGAAAGCGGGCTCCCTGCCGGTCGTGCAGAGCGGCGATACGGCCACCGTCCAGGTCCCCGGCGGTCACCGGGTCAAGCTCCGCCGCGAGGGCGCGCTGTGGTCGGTCGAAGATTTCGACTGATCGGCTAGACTGGTCCCGCTTTGCGTCCCCTCCTCTACGCGCTCGGCGCTGCCTCGCTGGCGCTCGTTCTCGCGCTGCCACACCCGGCACGCGCGTTCGGAGAAGTCGGCGCGTTCGACCCGCGCGTGCTCCTCACCGGCGCGCAGACCGGCGCCGCGCGACCGAGCGCGCCCGCGCGCTGGGCGTGGGAGCTCGTTCAACGGACGAGCGCGCCGGCCCGCATGCGCCCCACCTCGGTCCGCGCGAGCGATGCGAGCGTCACCGACGCGCCCTTCCTCTATTGGAGCGGAGATGCCGCCGTCGCGCCGCTCACCTCCGCCGAGGTGGCCGGGCTCAGGAAGTTCTTCGCGCTCGGCGGTCTCCTCTTCGTCGACGACGCCGCACCCGCCGAATCGGGTCCTGGTCCCTTCGGTGCGTCGGCACGGCGTGAGCTCGCGCGCGTGCTCCCCGACTCCGCGCCCATCTCGATCGGCACCGAGCACGTAGTCTTCAAAACGTTCTATTTAATCCGCCGCGCCGAGGGTCGGGTGCTCGGCCCCAAGGGGTTCGACGCGATCGTGCGCAACGGCGCGACGCAAGTGATCTTCTCCAGCCACGACCTCGGCGGCGCGCTCGCGCAAGGCCCCACCGGAAAGTACGAGCTCCCCGTCGTGCCCGGCGACGAGGTCCAGCGCGATCATGCCGTGCGACTCGCGGTGAACATCGCGATGTTCGCGCTCTGCTCCAACTACAAGGACGACCAAGTCCACGCGCCGTTCTTGATGCGACGACGCGCTCTCCCGTCGCCCGAGCGCTGATTCACGCATGCTCGAGAGCCGCCTCACCGCGACGAGTGACCTTCCGCTTTGGGCGGTGATCGCCGCCTTGACGATCGGGCTCGCGAGCTTGGTCCTGCTCTTCGTCGAGCTCGCGCGAAGGCGCGGCGGCTCGGCCGCCCTGATCGCTGGCTCGGGCGCGATCGCCGTCATCGCGCTGGTCCTCGCCGTCCTTCGTCCGGTGCGGATCGCCGCGCGCGAGAGCGTGATCGGCGCGCGCGTCGTCGTCTTGGGCGACGCGTCTCGATCCATGGCGCTCCCGGGCGACGACGACAAGAAGCGCTTCGAGGCCCGCGACGTGGCGATCGCCGCGCTCGCCAAGGCGGGTCCCGAAACGCGCTGGACCGTGCTCGGCTTCGGCGAGGGCGCGCCCGCGCCGCTCGCGAAGGGCGAGCCAGGAAGCCGCGCCCGCTCCAGCGATCTCGGCGCGGCACTGCGCGCGCTCGCGACCAGCACCGACGAGCGGCCGTCGGCGGTGGTCGTCGTGAGCGACGGTCGCCTCGACGATGCCGCCGAGCTCGGCGGCGCCGCGCGCGATCTGCTCGGTGTCCCGGTGCACACGGTCGCGACCACCAAGACGTCGCGGCCCGATGCCAGCGTTCGCCGTGTGGGAACGCCCGGCGCGGCGATCGCGCACGTTCCCCTGCCGCTCCGCGTCGAGGTGGGCTGCACCGAAGGTCTCGCCTGCGACGGGCTCACGGTCACCGCGCGCGAGCTCCGTGAGGACGGGCCGCCGGCGCTCCTCGCGACGGGCGTTGCCAAGATCCAGAACGGAGCGGCGACGGTGGATCTCACCGTCACGCTCGAGCGGGCCGGCACGCGGGTCGTCGAGGTCTCGGTGACTCCGCCGAGCGGCGACGCCATCCCCGAAAACGATCGGCGCCTCCTCACGCTCCACGTCGCGCGAGAGCGCGTGCGCATCCTCCACATCGCGGGCCGCCCGACCTACGACGTGCGCGCGCTCCGTCAACGCTTGAAGAGCGACTCGTCGGTGGATCTCGTCGCCTTCTTCATTCTCCGTACGGCGGCCGACAACGCGATGGCGCCGGACTCGGACATGGCGCTCATTCCCTTCCCCGTGAAGGAGCTCTTCACCGAGCACTTGCCTTCGTTCGACGCCGTCGTCCTCCAGGACTTCGACGCGCAGCCTTACAACCTCGCGCAGTACCTCCCGGCCCTCGCGCGCTACGTGCGCGGAGGAGGGGGCCTCATCATGGTCGGCGGCCCGAACTCGTTCGTGGCCGGCGGATACGGAAACACGCCCCTCGCCGAGGTGTTGCCCGTGATGCTCGACGCGTCACCGGGCGCGACCGCGGCCGACACCGCGAACGTGGTGCCGAACTGGACCGAGGAAGGTCGCTCGGCCGCGATGCTCGCGCCTCTCCGTGCGGTCGTGAGCGACGAGCTCCCGCAGATGCCTGGCGTCAACGTCTTGGGCGACGTGCGCGCGGGCAGTATCGCGCTCTGGACGCATCCCACGCGCACGACGGCGAGCGGCGCGCCGATGCCGCTCCTCGCGGTAGGCGATCAAGGCGACGGACGCGCCATCGCGATGGGGCTCGACGGCGGCTGGCTCTTCCAGTTCTCGCCGCTCGGCACCAAGACCGCTGGGCGCGGCCATGGCGCGCTCTGGGACGGCCTCCTCGGATGGCTCATGCGGGACCCCCGCTACGAGCCTGCGCAGCTCGAGCTCCCGAGCGGATGCACGGCCGGCGTCCCGACCAACGTGCGCGTGCGTACGACCGGCGGAAAGAAGACCGACAAGCTCGTCCTCTCGCTCCGGCGTCTCGATGCCGAGCGCAGCGGGAAGGACGTGACCATCGAGCGAGCGCGCGGCGAGGACGCCACCGTGAACTTCGCGCTGCCGCCGCTCGAGGCCGGAGGCTACGCCGCGCACCTCCGCCTCGGAACCGGTCCGGCGACGCGCGTAGACTTCGCGTGCGAAGCAGGCGGCGACGAGTGGGCGGACGCGCGACCCGATCCCGATCGCCTCGAGAAGCTCGCGCGCGCGACGGGCGGAACGTTCGCGACCGCGGACCAGGTCGGACGTCTCCCGATCCCCAAGGCCACGGTGGTGAGCGCCGAACGGCACGTGGTGCCGCTCGCCCCGCCGTGGGCATGGACGTTGACCGCAGCGTTGCTCCTCGGCGCGCACTGGCTCGTCCGCCGGCGGGCGGGTCTCTCGTGAATCGGCCGCGTGCCCTTGCTATCGTGGTGCACGCGTGAATCGACGTCGCTCGCCGCCTCGGTCCTTCCGCGCCTCCGGCGTGCTCGCGCTGGTGACGGCGTTCGCAGTCGCCGCGCCGACTGCGCGCGCGCTCGAGTGGCCGGACGTCGTCGACGAGATCTCGACGGGGCTCAAGGCCTCGTCTTCGGCGACGCGGCGCGCCGCCGCGGAGCGCCTCTCTACGCTGAGCCCCACGGTGGCCGGACCGCTGGTCGACAGGACGCTGGCCGACCCCGACGTCGACGTGCGCGTCGCCGCGGCGAGCGCGGGGGCTCGCCTCAAGCTCCCCGAGATCACGGAGCTCGTCCTTCCGTGGCTGCGCGAGCGTGACGTTCGCCTTCGCATCGCCGCGTGCGAGGTCGCGCGAGCGATTCCGAACGACAAGGCGGTGCCCGACCTCGGACGCGCGGTCGGCGACACCGAGAGCCCGCTCGTGCGCGCCGCGGCCGCCGATGCGCTCGGCGCGTCGGGCTCGGCGGACGCGGTGACGCCGCTCCTCGGGCGGCTCGACGATCCGAGCCCGGTCGTTCGCGTGCAGGTGGTGCGCGCGCTCGCCAAGCGCCGCGATCCGCGAGCCGTCGTGCCCCTCATCGGAAAGGCGCAAGACTCTGCCCCCGAAGTGCGCCAAGCGGTCGCGCGCGCGCTCGGAGATCTCGCCGACGCGCGCGCCGTCCCGACGCTGCTCCAGCTCGTGCGCGACACGGCGCTCGACGTGAAGGTCGAGACACTCTCCGCGCTCGGTCGCATGCGCGCGGACGGCGCGGTGTCGGCGCTGTCGCCCCTCGCACAAGATCGCGTCGGACCGGTGCGCGCCGGCGCCATCGGTGCGCTCGGGGCCATCGGCACGCCCGACGCGGTGCGCGTCCTCGTCGGCCTCCTCGGTCAAGGCGACGACGCGGCCAACCTCGAGACCTCTCCGATACGCGAGGCCGTCCTCGGGGTCGGCGACCGCGCGCTCAAGGACCTCGCTTCGGCGCTCGACGCGGCGAGCACCGGCGCGCGCGCGACGAGCATCGCGTGGGTCCTCGGAGAGCTCCACGCCGCGAGCGAAGCGCCGCGGATCGTGGCCGCGCTCCGGCGCGGGACGTTGCCGCCCGCCGCGGCGCTCCACGCCCTCGCTGGAGCAGGCGACGCAGCCAGCGTTCCGGTCGTCCTCGAGTTCTTGTCCGACGCGAGCCCCGTCGTGCGCGCAGCGGCAGCGCGCGCTGCCCTCGCCCTCCTCGATCCGGCCACCCCCGATGGCCGCGCCGTCGAGCCGATCGTCGCCGCGCTCCGCGGCCGCGGGCTCGGTGACGCCGACCGCGCGCGATTGGCCCTCCTCCTCGGACGCACCGGCGCCGCACGAGCGGCGCTCCCGCTCGTGGCGCTGCTCGGCGCGCGTGAGCCCGCGCTCCGCCTCGCGGCGGTCGAGGCGCTCGGGCAGCTCGGCCCGACCGGGAACGACGACGCGCTCCTCACGCTCTTGCGTGCGCCTGAAGACGACATCCGCCTCGCCGCGGCGATCGCGCTGGGTCGCGCGGGCGGCGACAAGGCGCGCGAAGCGCTGCTCGCCTTGGTCGACGGTGGCGACGGCGTCGATCGAGCCGCCGTCTTGACCGCGCTCGGCGGCGTGTTGGCCCGGACGTCGACCGACGAAGCGCTTCACCGAATCGACAAGAGCCTCGACCTCGCCGCGGGCGGCGACCGCGACGCGCTGCTCCTCGCCCTCGGGCGCAGCAAGCTCGACGCGAGCGCGCTCCGCGAACGCGCGACCGCCGGAGACGACGACGACCGCCGCACCATCGCGACCGCGCTCGGCGCGGTCGTCACGCCGGAGCGCGCCGGGCTGTTGGATGCATTATGCACGGATGCGGACGCCAGCGTCCGCGCGCAGGCGGCGTTCGCGGCGTCGTTCTTCCCGGCGAGCGCCGCGTGCGATCTCGGCAAGCTCGCCAAGAGCGCGGACGCCGACGTGGCGACGAACGCAGTCCTGGCCCTCGCTCGGCGCGGTGGCCCCTCCGCGGGCCCGCTCCTCTGTGGGGCAGCGGCCGATCCCAGGCCGCTCGTCCGCGCCAACGCGATGGTCGGCCTCACTCGAGCGCGGGCGCGCTGCGACGGCTTCCATCCCGAAGCGGTCCTCGCGCAAGACGCTTCGGTGGAGGTGCGCGTCGCGGCGGCCCGCGCGCTCTGGACCGACGGTTCGGCGAGTGCTCGCGCCGCCCTCGCCCAGTGCACGGCGAGCGACCGTTCACCCCGCGTTGCGGCGGCCTGCACCAAGCGACCAGCCCCGATCGACGCCCGCCGGGCGAGCGCGACGGAGATCTTCGTGCTCAGCTACGGCACCGTGACGCCGCGCCCGCGTGCGGTCTACGTGCTCGAGATGCCCGATGGACTCTTCCGAGTCGGTACGACCGACCGACGCGGCGCGGTCTTCGATCCGGCGCCTCCGAGCGGAGCGATCACCCTGCGGCGCCTCTGAGCGAGAGCGCAGAACGCGTCAGACGAAGCGGAAGTACGTCGCGCGGCAGACGTCGTTCTCCCAGACGTCGACGCGGGCGACGCGCACGCGATCGTCGTCGACGCGGGCGGCGAGGTTGTCGGCCACGACGCGGGCGATGTTTTCGGCCGTCGGGTTGACGTCGTCGAACGGCGGCACCTCGTTCAAGAACACGTGCTCGTATGGCTCGACGAGCTCGCGGAGGACGCGGCCGAGCTCGGCGAAGTCGAGCACGAACCCATGCTCGTCGAGGCGCGTCGCGCGCACCGTCGCCTTGATCCGCCAGTTGTGGCCGTGCAGGCGCTCACCCTCGCCGGGCGTGAGCCGCAGTTGATGCGCCGCGCCGACCACCGTCTCCTGACTGATTTCCCACATCGACGAATGCTCCACTGCCAAAGACGCCGGGGGCATAGCACGATTGGAGGGCCGGTGCTCCCGGAGTCGCCGGCGTGACATCACGGTGCTATCTCCAAGGCATGCGTCGCGTGCGCCGTCGTCCCCGTATGGACAGCCCCGAGCCGCTCGAGGAGCTCCTCGATCGCGCGGGAGAAAACCGCTTCGCGCCGCGCGCTTTGCCCATTCCCACCCGCGCTTGGTCGCAAGCCCTCGGCCCGCGAATTGCGGACCGTACGCGTCCTCTTTTCCTCGACGGCGGGGTTCTCACCATCAAGGTCACGACGAGCACGTGGGCGACGGAGCTCGCCATGCTCAAGCCGTGGCTCATCGACCGCCTCCGCAAGGCCGGGTTCGAGGTCAAAGACCTCCGCTTCCGCGTCGGCAGCCTCGACCTCCCGCCGCGCCCACCGGAGCGACGAACGACCCGCGCCGTGCCACCCCCCGCGCCCCTCCCGCGCGAAATCAAAGAGCGACTCGCCTCGATCGACGACCCCGAGCTGCGCGAGGTCGTGGCGCTCGCGGCGAGCGCCAATCTCGCGTGGCAAGCGCACACCGGCGAGGGCGACGCGCCGCCCTCGCGAAGGCCACCCAAGCGCTGAGCGTGCCGCGTCGCGCGGTGGTCAACGCAGGTTCGCGAGCCGCTCCAGTCCTTCGAGGCGCTGGATGAGGAAGCGGTCGGCCGGACCGAAGCGCGCGAGTCGAAGGCGAAGTTGCTCGATGTAGTCGCGGAGGCGCTGCAGATCGATCGAGGTGACGCGCCGGAGCGCGTTGTAGAGCTCGTCGATCACCGGCGCGGGGGCGGGCCTCTGCTGCGCGGCGTAGAGCTCGATCACGTAGTCCGCCCACGCGCCTTTGCCGGTCGCCGTGGCGAGCTTGGCCGAGAAGCGCGCCGCCTGATCGACGAGCGAGGGCGTGATGCGCTTGCCGGCGCGGCTCGCCTCGATGACGTCGGTGAGCGGGGACGCGAGGAGACGCTCGGCCTCGAGGACGCGTCCCATCGCGAGCGCCTTCTCTGCCACCCCCGCGAGCAGGTTGAAGGCGTCGGCGCGCCGCACCATGCTCGTCTCGTAGTCCGGCTCCACGATCGGCTCCGGCACGCGCGAGTCACGCGACGGCGGCAGACCGACGTTCGAGACCTCGATCGGCGTCGGGGGCGAAAGCGGCGCCGGTGCCGGCGGCGCGGGCACCTCGGTGGGTGCGGCCGTCGGCATCTTCGGCATCGTCACCTTGGCGCGCGCCTTGACCTCGTTCGACTCGGCGACCGCGAGGAGCGTGAGCTCCTGGGTGCCGATGAGCACGCGGTCACCCACCTCGAGCGCGAGCCGCTCGCTGATGCGCTGACCATTCACGAGGACGCCGTTCCGGCTCTGGAGATCCTCGATCGTCACCGCGGTGGGGCCGACGAGGAGCCGGGCGTGCCGTCGCGAAACGAGCGGGTCGTCGAGCGAGAGCTGACAGCTCGCGTTGCGGCCGACCACGAACTCACCTTCGGCGAGCTCGAGGTCATGCTGCATGTAACGCAAGCGAAAGCGCATGCCGCCTCAGGCCGCCCGCTCCGAGGTCTCGATCGAGCTCGTTCCCCGTTCAGTCACGGTCAGGTCCGACGATGAAGGAGCGCCGACAGCTGCTTCACCTCTCCCTGGAGCTCCGCCGCCGCTCCCGAGAGCGTCGCCACGACCTCCTCCAGCACGGCGTTCATTTCGGGCGCGAAGCGCGTGGCGGCGTGCTCGAGCGCGCGCACCTCGGCCTCACTCACCGGACTGGGAACGCGAGCGTGCAAACGCAGCGACCAGACGAGGAGCGAGGGATCGCCGAGGAGCTCCGCCATGTGCGCGCCGGTCACCACGAGATCCGAGATTTCGGTGGGGAACACGGTGCCACCGCGCCCGAGCCGATCTTCGACCTGCGCCTGCGCGCGCTCGAACATCGAGAGGGCGTCGTCGCGACGACCGAGCGACACCGCGCGCTCCGTGACCTCGAGGAGGAGCTGCACGTTCCACGCGTGCTTCGAGCTCGCGCCGAACTGCCCGCTCAGCGTCTCCTCCTCGTCGGTCTGCTCCGTGGCTCCGCAGGCCGGACACGCGGCGAGCTCCTGCGGGTACGGCAGGCGGCAATGCGCGCAGTAGCGGAGGAAGCCGGTCGTCTTGTTGGAGACCGCCGTCTGGCCGACCCGACAAAAGACGAGCTCCTGGGTTCCGATGCGGATTCGGTCACCATCGCGAAGCGGCGTCGGCTTCTTCACGTTCACGCCGTTGACGCGAACGCCGTTGCGGCTGCCCATGTCCTCGAAAGTGGCGGCCTCACCGTCGATGATGATCCGCGCGTGCTGACGAGAGACGAGCGGGTCTTCGATGGTGACGTGACAGTCGGCGCTGCGGCCGATGATGGTCTCGCCCTTCGGGAGGTCGAACTCCTGGAGCAAGAATCGAAGCCTGTACCTGGTCGTCACGAAAAACCCCTCGCCATGCGCGGCCCTCGGACATCCACCCGCAAGTCGTCGGAGTATACACCGACCTTTCGGAAGCTGGAGTTTCGGCGAGCCGGACAAAAGATGTCGCGCGAGAACGGGGAACGCCGGCCGGCGCGGCGTGGTAATCTGGCGGGCGCCTTGAACGATCCTCGGGAACTCGTCCGGAAGCTTTGCCAGGAGACCCTCGCGCCGCTCGTTCGCGCGGACGGCGGAGTGCTCCACCTCGTGACCGCCACTGGCGAGGACGTCCACCTTCACCTGAGTGGAACGTGCTGCGGCTGCCCGGGCGTGACGCTCACCCGCGACCGAGTCCTCGAGCCAGCGCTCCAGAGCGTGATCCCGCGCGTCCGCCTCCGCGTGACGACGGGCGTCCGCATCCCCGACGGCGCCGAGCCCTGCTGAAAACGCGTCCCGACCGGACGCGCCAAGAACGAAGAAGCCGGCCCCCCTCCCGGGAAGCCGGCTTCTCGTTCATCGACCGCGTGGCGGCGACGCCGACGTCTCAGTGCTTCTTCTTGGGCGCAGCGCCCGCGTCGGCCTGGGCCTTGTGCGCGTTGGGGTCGGTCAGACCGCCCGCCGTGATGGCGGTGATGCTCGGATCGAGCGCGAGCGGGTCCTCCTCCTTGTGTGAGCGGAGCTGCGGGAGAGCGCTCAGGATCGATCGGTCCTCGATGCACCATCCGATCACGCGCTCGCTCGTGCGGTCCATGACGCGAACCTGGGTGGTTGCGTCTTGCCAGCCGATGAACGCCATGGGGAGGCCGCGCTCGGGCGCCGCCGGCAGCGACGTGCCCGCCGTGCCGAGGAGGGCCGCGAGCTTCTGAGCCGCCTCTTGGAGGTTGTTGCCGAGCGCGCCGCCCACCGGCACCTCGTCGCAGATCTTCCAGAGGCGCGCCCCCGGGTGATCGCCGATGAAGAAGAAGTAGCGCTTCTTTCCCTCGCGCTCGACGCTCTGGAGCGACTCCTTGTTCATGTACGAGTACTCGCCGCGGAGACCGGAGCTATCGAGCCCGGCCGGCGTGCGCTCGAACTTGATGAGGCTGCGCTCGAACGCGATCTTGCGATTCTCGCGCTCGGCTTCCTTGTCCTTCATGGCCGGGCCCGGCTGCATGCGCATCAAGACCGGGTTGAAGTCCTGATCGAAGAGGCCTTGGACCTGGTTGTGCACCTTGACCACGTCGGCGGCCGTCATGCCCCACTTGAACGGGGCGAGCTGGCTCGCGAGCGAGGCCACCGTGACCGGCTCCTTCACGGGCGCCGCGGCGGGCGGCTTCTTACCGGGGGGAGCGGCCTCCGAGGGAGCCGCAAAGGCGGCGACGAGAACGGCGGCGACCACGGGGGCGGCGGACCAAGCGATGAGGCGACGAGAGCGCTGGTTCATGGGCGATTCCTCGGGGCACGAGAAGGAAGTCGGTCGGTTTGAGGAGTGATCGGTTGGCCGGGGCGACTCCCACTGACTTCATGACGGACGTGTCGGACCCGTCTGGGCGCACCCTACCACCACCGGGTTGGACGGACCAAGGCGCTCGGACATGGGGTCCTCCCCCAAAATTCCGCGCTTTCTCGCAAATTGGGCGAGGAGGCCAAATGAGGTAGAACAAGGGGTTCTCATGCGCGTCGCTCGCCGTTTTGCCTTCCTTTTCGTACTCGCCGCGGCTTGCGGCGGGACGGCGGCGGCGCCCGCGCCCCTCTTCCCGGCCTACACCAAGGAGGACGCCTCGCTGTTCGACGACTTCGTCGACCCGCGCGTCTTGGGCGTCGGGTACGACGCGCCGGTCGTGAACCCGCGAAGCGATTCGGCGCTCTTCGAGCGCGCGCAGATCGGCGACGGGGTGGTCCGCGGCCGGATCGACTCGGTGACCGTGAAGGGATCGCAATACGAGCTCGGGATCCGAGTCATCGAGCCTCTCGGCCGCGCCGAAGCGCTGGGCTCCGATTTCGCGCTGCGCATCGGGCCTGACAGCCCGTCGTTCGGAATGGTGAAGGCGCTCGAGAGCCGACTCAGCGGCCACTCGATGATCGTGTTCGTTCGCACTTATGCGAACGAGTCAGGTGAGCCGCTCCTCCACTTCCACATGGTGCCGGACGACCCGCGTACCGCGCAGGCCGTCCGGGAAGCGATGAGCCTCGACCGCGTTCCGACGACCGGCGACGGCGGAACGCCCAGCGGGCAAAAAGGACCTTGATCGTCCGCTTTCGGACGCCTATTGCCTCGCGATCCGGGCGTCCCCTAGCCATCGTCGGTGGAGTTTCCGTCGCGGTCGCACCGGATGTGGCCTTGACGCGGGCCTGCTGAAGTTGAACGGTGTGAGAGATCGTGGCAGTCGAAATCAAGAGCCCCAAAGAAATCGAAGGCATCCGCATCGCGAGCCAGATGGCCGCCGAGACGCTCCTCCTCGTCGGCGAGAAGATTCGCGCCGGCATGACGACGGACGAGATCGACAAGCTCGTCCACGACGACACCATCCGTCGCGGCGCCTACCCCTCCCCGCTCAACTACAAGGGCTTCCCCAAGAGCGTCTGCACGTCGGTCAACGATGTCGTCTGCCACGGCATCCCGGGCCCGCAGACCTTGCGCAACGGTGACATCGTCAACGTCGACGTCACCACCTACTATCCGACGACCGGCGGCTTTCACGGCGACACGTCGGCCACGTTTTACATCGGCACGCCGTCGCCCGAGGCGCGGCACGTCGTGGAGACCGCGCGGCGCGCGCTCGAGCTCGGCATCGCCGAGGTTCGCGAAGGGGCACGCCTCGGCGACATCGGCGCGGCCATCCAGGAGTTCGTCGAGGCCGAGGGCTGCAGCGTCGTCCGCGATTTCGTCGGCCACGGCATCGGTCGCAAGTTCCACGAGCCGCCGCAAGTGAAGCACTTCGGCAAGCGAGGGACGCTCGAGCGCCTCAAGGCCGGCATGGTCTTCACCATCGAGCCGATGGTGAACGTGGGCCGCTTCGACGTCACCGTCGACGAGGACGACAAGTGGACGGTGCGCACCGCCGACGGCTCGCTCAGCGCCCAGTTCGAGCACACCATCCTCGTCACCAAGACGGGCTGCGAAGTGCTGACCAAGCGCCAGAAGCCGCTCCGCATGAGCGAGAACGTCTCGCTTCTCTTCACCTAGGGGGTGTCCCTAGTTTGATTTTGGGACACCCCACAGCCTCTCGAAGGTCGGACTAGAGCGGCGACCCGTCGCGCCCAAGAACCGTTATCGACGCGCGCTCGCCGTCCGCGCGATCGACGCCCCGCCCGTGCGCGATTCGCGCTTCGTCGCCGCGACGCGCGGGCCGTTCTTTCCGCCGATGAGCTCGAGCGCCGCTTGCCGCGCAGCCTCACCGACGCGCACGCCGCCGAGCATGCGCGCGACCTCGCCGACGCGCGCATCGGCATCGAGCTTTTGCACCGTGGTGAAGGTGCGGCCCTTGATCTCGGTCTTGCCCACCACGAAGTGCTGATCGGCGAGCGCGGCGATCTGCGGGAGGTGCGTGATGCAGAGCACCTGTCGATGCTTGGCCACGTCCGCGATCGAGCGGCCGATCACTTCGGCGATCGCACCGCTCACGCCGGCGTCGACCTCGTCGAACACGTAGAGGCCGGCCGGGCCGTTTTCGGCGAGCACGCGCTTGATGGCGAGGAGCGCGCGCGAGAGCTCGCCGCCGCTCGCGATGCGACGCAGCGGGCGCGGCTCTTCGCCGCGATTGGGCGCGATCATGATCTCGACCTTGTCGACGCCGTTCCGGGTGAGACGTGAGCCGTCGACGTCGGGGCCGGTGCCGCCCGATTGCGGAGCCACGTCGACGAGCACGCGCGCCCGCCCCATTCCGAGATCTGCGAGCTCGCGCCCCACGGCCTCGGCCAGCTTCTCGGCGGCCTCGCGACGGCGCTTGGAGAGGGCGCGCGCCGACGCCGCGACCTTGACGAACGACTTCTCGCGCGCCGACGCGAGCTCGTCGATCCGGTCGGTGCTCCGCGCGAGCGACTCGAGCTCGCGCGCGACGAGCTCACGGTGAGCGAGGATGTCCGCCGTGGTCGGACCGTGCTTGCGAAGCAGCTTCTGGATGCGGAAGAGGCGCTCCTCCACCTCGGCGAGGCGCGCGGGGCTCACTTCGATCCCCTCGGCGTAGCGGCCGAGCGCGCGCGCAGCATCGGCGAGCTCGGTGCGTGCGCCATCGACCGCGCGTGCCAAGGGGGCGAGCGAGCTGTCGAGCTCGGCCACTGCATCGAGATCGGCGGCGATGCGCCCGAGCGCGTCGCAGATCGCCTCGTCCGCGTCGTACATGCGCTCGGATGCGTTGCGCGACACGCTGGAGAGGCGCTCGGCGTGCTTCAAGCGGCCACGCTCCTGCTCGAGCGAGGTCTCCTCGCCCGGCGTGGGCGCGAGGTCGTCGATCTCCTTCAACTGGAACGTGAGGAGGTCCTCACGCTCGGAGCGCCCTCGCGCCGCGTCGCGCGCCGCGTCGAGCTCACGCACGATCGCAACGAGGGCGTCGACCTCGCCGGCGAGGGCCTCGCGTACGCTCGCGAGCCGACCGTACGCGTCGAGGTACTCGAGGTGCGTCGCCGGATCGGTGAGCGTCACGCTCTCGTGCTGCGAGGCGATGTCGCAAAGATCGGGTGCCAGCTCGGCGAGCTGCGTCACGGTGCACAGGCGTCCGTTCAAGAAGGCGCGACTGCGCCCTTCTTGTTGGACGATGCGGCGAACGACGAGCTGACGGTCGTGCTCGAGCGGGATGCCGGCCGCCTCGAGCTTGGCGATCGCGCGCGACCGCGGCTCGATCTCGAAGAGGGCCTCGACCTCGGCCTCGCGCGCGCCCGCACGGACCATGTCGGGCCGGGCGCGCCCGCCAAGCACGAGCGCAAGCGCGTCGACGAGCATCGACTTGCCCGCGCCGGTCTCTCCGGTGAGCACGTTGAAGCCCGAGCCGAGCTCGAGGACGAGCTCTTCGATGAGGACCAGGTTCTTGATGGCGAGCTGGAGGAGCATGACCCCTCCAACATACCTGCTCACACGAAACTGAACAAATGATTCTATGTTGAGAACCAACTTGACGGACATTCCCCTCGCCGATTAGGCTGCGCCGTGGCGCCCGGGGTGTCCCTCGGGGCCGCCAAACCACAAACAAATTGAGGGGTTACCGCTCGCCGGAGGCCGACTAATGCGGCTCAGGCGGGCCAGGCTGGCAGTCGGCTCAGGTTTCCCCAAAAGCCTAGCAATTTCGGCGCGGTATGCCCCCTCGAACGCCCGCAAAAAAGAAGCCCTCAGCTTCCCCGCCGCCCCCGCCGCCCAAGCCGGCCAGCATTGAGGACCGCACCGCGTACCTGGAGCAGGAGCTCCAGAAGCGACCGCCCGAGTTCCTCCAGGCGTACCGAGACAACCTCGATATGTCGTGGATCTACCACGACGCAGCGCTCGAAGGCGTCGTCTACACATACCAAGAGCTCCGCACCGCCATCGAGGGATCGGTCACCGTGGCCGACTCCAACATGCAGCCGGTCTGCGAAGAGATCCGTCGTCACCGCGAGGCGCTGAACGTCATCCGCGAGTTCGCGGTCAAGGGTCGCAAGTCGCCCGTGACCCTCGATCAGGTGAAGAAGATCTACGTCACGCTCCACCCGGAGGAAGGCGACATCAAGACGGTGCGTTACCGGAAGGACATTCCGCAGCACCGCCTGTACTTCCACGAGTACGCGCCGCCCGACAAGATCACCTACAAGATGCGGCAGATCATCGACTGGGTGAACGACCCCGAGACGAAGAAGACGCGCAACGCGGTCCGTCTCGCGGCGCGCGCACACTACGACATGGTCCGCGTCTTCCCCTTCACGCACGACAGCGGGAAGGTGGCGCGCCTCTTCATGAACATGCTCCTGCTCCGTGGCGGCTACCCGCCGGCCATCGTCCACTCGACGGAGCGTCAGCGGTACTACGACGCCCTCCGCGGCTCGAGCGCGACCATGACGTCCATCGTGGTCGAGTCGATCGAGAACAACCTGGCCTCCGTCGAGAAGCTCCTCGAAGGCGGCGAGCCTGAGCGCTGAGACGCTGAGCCGGGAGGAGCCGGAGCGATGAGCGGCCCGCTCGAGAACTCCGTCACCCTCGAGGACGTGATCGCCGTCGTCGCGGCGAAGCGCGTTCCGCTCGCCGCCGAGCTGGCGGGCTATCTCGCGCTCGAGATGGCCGAGGGCGCGGGCACGAATCCCGGCGCGCTCGATCCGGCACAGGTCTACGTCAGCGACGAGGGCTCGGTGGCGCTCGTTCGGGCGAAGAAGGACGGTGACGCCGAGGCGAGCGTGCGCGCGCTCCTCGGGCGTTTGCTCGAGGCCGGTGGAACGGCAACGCCGGCGCTCGGGCTCGCGGCGAAGAAGCCGGCATCGGGGGGCGCCCAGGCGCTCGCGCGCGAGCTCGAGGCGGCGCTCATTCCCGTGAACCGCGCCGCCGGACGCCGCGCGCTGGCGCGCCTCGCGCGCGAAGTGAAGCGGGTGACGCACGGCGTCGGTCGAAACGCGTCGATTCCGCCCGCGGAGCGCGGCGCGCGCGGAAGCTCACCAGACGCGCGACGCGGATCGGCGCCGGGCTTCGGCGAGGAAGAGTCGACGACCGCGGCGAAGCAGCCCGTCCCGGAAGACGTGCTCGAGAGCGCCAAGCGGAGCGAGCCGCCGCCTGCGCCTCCGGAAGCCCCGCGGGTGGCCCTGCAGCGACCGGATAGCTCGGAGCTGCCGACCATGCAGCTCTCGACCACGGACGCGCAGCGGCTCCAGTCGCTGCCCGAGGCCATGCGCGACAGCGCTCGCCCGAAGGCCGACGAGGTCACGGCGGTCGCACCAGTCGTTCCGCCGCCGCCGGTCGTGCCCGTCGTCCCGCCGCCACCACCCACACCCGTGGCGCCCGATCCTGACGAGCTCCACCCGGTCGAAGACGAGCCCAAGGACGAGGTCGACCAGCTCCTTTCGAGCTTCGCCGTCTCCGGCGCAAAAGAAGACCGCGCGGTGTCACACGATCTGAAGGCGCTCGTCGGCCTCGAGCCGACGCCGCCGCCGCTCGCGACGGACACGAGCGAAGGCACCGCCGACGAGTCAGGCGTCGACGACCTCCTCGCGATCTCCAAGGGCACGGCCAAGCCGCCTCCAGTGGCGACGGCCGCGAAGCCCGAGCCGCCACCGCCCGCACCTTCCAAGCCGCGCCAAGCTGCCCCGCCGAAGGCCGACAAGCCGAAGCCTGCGCCTGCGCGCGCGGAGACGCCGGAGCCCGAGCCGCCGTCGCGACGGGGGTCCTACGCCGATGATCGCTCGCTCCCGACGTCGCCCTCGCGTCGGCGCGTGGAGAAGCGGAAGCTGAGCGCGCTCGACGCGGTGCTCGGCGTCACCCTCGCCGTGTTACTCGGTGCGGGCGGCTACTTGCTCGCGATGCGATTCTTGCATCCTACACCTACTCCCCAGCCGCCCGAGGTGGCGAGCGCGCCCAAGCCGCCCGAACCGCCGAAGCGTGCCTGCAAGGCCACCATCACCGTCGAGAATGCGCCCGACAAGGCGGAGATCCTCCTCCGGGTGGGCCAAGCGCCGGTCGAGATCGATCACATGCCCGTGGGCACGCGCCTCGAATTCGTGGCAACCGCCGACGGGTACGCGCCGAAGCGCACGGTAGTGCCGGCAGGCGGGAGCTGGGAGAAAGGTCCCGACGGCAAGCCGCGCTACGAGCTCGCGGTGCAGCTCGATCCGTCACGCGCCAAAGGCGGCGTCGATGCGTGGCCACCCGTCGAGCCCGGCAGCGCGGCCGGCGGCGAGGGCCCGCCGGGCGTCGTGCGCGTGGTGTCGAGCCCCAAGGGCGCAGAGGTGTGGCTCCTCGTGGGCCTCGGCCCCGAAGCGGCGATCGAGCGGCTCCCGTGCTCGGGTGACGCGCAGCTCCTCGTTGCGGGAGCAGGATCGTTCCGCAAGCGCCTCGTCGTGCGGGAGAGCAACCTCGCCGACGTCGCCGGTCAGCCCGGCCAAAAGTCCGCCCGCATCAGCGCGAAGTAAGCGGTCTAGGGCACGTGAGGATTCTCCTCTTCTCTTCTCTCCGTGGGGGATCGAAGGGGGGCCGAGCTCATAGCGAGGCCCCCTTTCGGCGAGAAGCGCACCGCAGCGTAGCGGAGGGGAGCGCCGAGCCAGGGGTGGTGCAGGAGGGGAACTTTGGTCTAGTGGGAGCTGCGCTCCCCTCGATTCGTTGACACGAATCGAGCCTCCCCTGCTCTCAGGTTCGGGGAACCTTCGCACGCACGCGCCGCAGGGGCGCGTGCGTGAGGCTTGCTTGGGAGGCCCAGTCTTTTCTTCTCTCCGCGGGGGATCGAAGGGGGGTCGAGCTCATAGCGAGGCCCCCTTTCGGCGAGAAGCGAGCCGCAGCGCAGCGGAGGCGAGCGACGAGCCAAGGGTGGTGCAGGAGGGGAACCCTCCTGCTCTAGACAGACCCTCCTGCTCACAACAGATTCAAGTGCGTCTTCACGCGCTTGGTCGCGGCCTCGATGATGCCGTTCGCCTCCGCGGCGGGGATCTTGAGATGCGCCGCGAGCTCGTCGAGGATCTTGCGCTCCTCGGCGGCCTGCGCGCCGTCGACCCACGTGAGGACCACGGCGTGCTGGAGAAGCATGCGGCGGTCGTCGGTGGAGAGATCCTGCAAGTTGATGTCGGCGAGCGTCCGCTTCACGGCGGCGTAGTCGCGGAGCATCGACTTCTCCTGCTCGGAGGCTCCGAACGCGTCGAGGAGCGCGTCGAGCGACTCCTTCTCTTTGTCGGCGAAGACGCCGTCGGCCCACGCGATGGGAACGAGCCCTTTGACGATCGCGAGATCTTCCTCGTGCATGTCGGTCCTCTCCAGAGCCCGGAGGATACGAGAAACCGTAGGCCGCTGTCAGGAGGGAAGGTCAGGCGCCGGGCGTGGGCGGTTTGGCAGCCCGAATTCGGCCCGAAGACCGGGTCCGCAGCCCCTCGATCTCCTTGAGGAGCGCCAGCGGGCTCCACGGTTTCGTGTAGTATGCATGGGCTCCGGCCCCCATCGCGCGCGCCTTCTCGTCCTCGTCGGCGACGCCGAGCGCGACGACGGGCGGCGCCGCCCCGCCAGCCGCCTGAATGCGTCGGCAGGTCTCCTCGCTGCTCACGGTGCCTGTGAGCGACCAGTCGAGCACGACGACGTCCGGCGGCTCGGCGCGCACGACTTCGACGCCTTGGGCCCCGGTCGCAACCGTCTGCACGGCATGCCCCCGCGCCTCGACGAGCGCCTGAAGCATGCTGGCGATGGTGTCCGAGTCCTCGATGACGAGGATGTGCATCGCGGAGGAGTCTATCAGGCCCCGCGCCGGAACGAGACGCTGACGCGAAGACCTGCGTTCGGAGCGTCGGCCACCTCGAGGCCTACGTTCTGCCACACGGCGATCTCGGAAGCGACGTACAGCGGGACCGCGCTCGGTCGCCCGAAGGTGCCCGGCTCGATCTCGAGCTCGACGAGCGAGCGCGCCATGGCCGACGGGATGCGCGGGCCCGCGTCGTCGACATGAACCACGCCGCCCGGCCCGCGCGCTTCGATGCGAATGACGACATCGCTCCCGCGCGCCGACGCGGCGATCGCGTGTCCGAGCAGCTCACGGAGGAGCGTGCCCGTCGCGCGCGGCGCCGCACGCACGTGGAGCGGCGCGTCGGCCTCGACGCGAACGTTGACCTCGGCGCGCGCCGCGCGTCCCGCGAGCGCGCGGGCGGCTTCACGCGCCGCTTCGACGAGCTCGACCGAGCCGTTGGGCTCAGCCGGATCGAGCTCACCCACACCGGCGAGCCCGGCGACGAGCTCCTGCGTCCGCGTCAGCGCGCGACGCACGACCTCCCAGCGCTCTTCTTCGGTGCCCTCACGCCCCGAAGCCTGTCGCGCCGCCGGCGCGAGGATGCTGCGCAAATCACCGGTCACGCCGCGCGCGAAGCGAACGAGCTGCTTCATGCGCTCGATGCCGGGCGTGGCACGCACCGAGGCCGGGTTGTCGCTCGAGAGATCGTCGTTGGCGATCATCTGCGCGAGATCGCGCGCGTAGGCCTCGCCCTGCTTGCGCGCCTCTTCGAGCTCCTTTCGAAGCTGCGCGGCCTCGCTCCGCTCCTCCGCGCCGTCGGCGGGGAGAACCAAGATCTCGTTGCCGCCTTCGAGCTCGTAACGACCGCCATAGCGAAGCGCCATGCGGTGGAGCAGCGCGCGCTCGGTCTCGGAAGTTGCCGAGCTGTCCGGGCCGAGCACCGCCGAGATGCGGACCTCGTCGCCTTCGCGGCGCACGGTCACCGACGCGCCGGCGCCGGTTTCGTGGCCGAGGAGGATCTGCAGCATGCGCCGAAGCTCGCTCTCCTCGCCGAACACCTCGGTGCCGCTGCCGGGCTCGATCGCGATGTGTGCGTCGGGCGCGGTCTCGAACAGGAGCGCCGCGATGTCGATGCGACCGCGGCGGCCGCGACCGGTCGCGGGACCGTGAAGCGACGAGAGGACGCGCATCGCGTCGTCGAGCGCATCGAGAGTGGCATCGAGGCTCGGCGACTCGACCTCGGGCGCCGGCTTCGCGGCACCTTGTGTCACGACCGGTCCCTTCAGCCCTTGGACCCCGACGCGAAGGCGCTGCGCCGCGCCCTTCGCCTCTTGAGTGAGCAGCCAGCCGAGCTCTTGCCTGGTGAGTCGTCCGCGCGACATGCCGCCCTTCCCTTCGTCCGAATCAGCGTACCATGATGCATGCTTCGAGAAGAGAGAGCCGTATCGCTCCGCTACGATCCTTCGTCGGACGTGCTCGCGGTCGAGTGCGCCGGAAATCTCCCTGCGAGCGGCGCCACGCAGGTGGGGCTCTTGCTCGACGCGAGGGGACACTTGGTCGGGGTCGACATCGGCGCCGACCCCGCGCGCCTCGTCGTGATGCTCGGTCGCCACGAGGACGTCGACCGCGTGACGCACGCGGCCGCGCAGATCGACGGGCGCACGATCCGCGTCGCGGGCGCGCGCGCCGCGGCCCGCGCCCACGAGCGAAATCCGTATTTCGGCTGAGGCCCTGAGAGCTGGCGTCAGGCCTTGGGCTTGGAGGCGCGAACGCCGCCCGCCGCGATCCACTGCCGCTCACCCGCGTTGACGCGCGCGATGACGGAGAGCTTGCTCGCCCCGATGGCGAGCGAGAACGCCGCGTCGCCGAGCGACGAGGGCGCGGGCACCTGAACGGGCTTCGTCGCCTTGAGCCCTGCCAGCGCCTTGGCGCCTTCGGCCTCGAGCGGAAGGATGCCGGCGGCGGCGAGCACCGTCGCGACGGGCGTCGGCATCGGCGAAGCCACCACCGCGCGAACCGTGGCGGCGCGCGCCTCGAGCACGCAGGAGAGCGTCGCGCGGAGGTGCTCGGGCGTGGAGGCGACGACGAGGCAGGGCTTGTCGGGCGATCCCTGCCCGAGCGCAGCCGCGTCGATCACATCGAGCGCGAGCGGCGCCTTCCACGGCGTCACCGCGGCGAGCTCGGTGGACTCCTTCTTGGGTGCGGCCTCGGTCCCCTTGCGATCGCGGACGACGAGCACGTCGTCGGTCGGAAGGACGCGCGGCACGGTGACGCGAACCGGACGCTTGAACGTGCGCGGATCGGCGATCTCGCCGGCCGCCACGACCGCCGCGACGGTCTCCGCGGAGGCGACGACGTGGCCCGGCGCGGCGCCGAAGCGCGGCTCCATCTCGAACGTGCGCACGCTGAGACCCCCCGGTACGGGCGGGTACATCGTGCCCTGCGCGATGCGGTGATCGGGCTCCACGATGCGCGCGCCGGTGGCGACGAGATCGGTGAGCGCGCCGCCGGCGCCGAGCACCTCGAGGATCTGGCGCGACGGCACGGCGAGCACGAAGTCGAGGCGCGGCGGCACGCGCTTCGACTTGAGGAGCATGGCGACCGCGAAGAGATCGCGGAGGGTCATGCCGCCGTCGCCGCCGAGGACGACCTGCGACACGGGCTTGCCGGCGAGATCGCGCACCGTGCGCGGCGCGCCGGTCTCGTCGAGGAGCATCGGATCGACGGTGCCGAAGTCGAGGCTCAAGACGTCGTCGCACGGCGCTCCGGCGTCGGGTACGAGCGCGCGATGCGCCTTCGAGCGACGCTGATCGCGCAGGAAGACCTCGGTACGCTCGTCGGACACGAAGAGCGCGCCCGCAGCACCGATCGACGGTGCGACGCTGGCGAAGATGGCGCGCTCCGACACCGAAAGACGCCGCACGCTCGGCCCGGCGAACTCGATGATGACCGGCGCCTGATGTTCGGCCTCGACACGGCGCACGGCGTCGACGAGGCCCTTGCGGAGGAGCTCGATGGCCGCGTCGCGCGCGCCCACGAAGGGGCGGAAGCTGCCGCTCAGGAGCACTTGGATGCTGCGCGGGGGCCGAAGCCATACGCGGCCGTGGGTCAGGGCGTGCGCGAGCATCGACGGCGGAACGACGAGCGGGAGCATCCCGATGCCGCCGACGCCCGCGAGACGCGGCTCGTCGGTGACGGCCAAGCGACCGGGGCTCGCGAAGCGCTCGAGGTGAACCATCGCCGGAAAGCCGACGCCCGGCCGCCCGAGAAGGATGTTGTGCCCGACGAGCTCGGAGGCCTCTACGGCGCCATCGTTCTTGCCAGCGGTGACGCACTCGCCGTCGTACGCGATCGCAACCTCGACCGACGTCCGCTTGAGGCCGAGCTCACGCGCCTCCGCGACCGCGCGCATGGGCGAGCGGGCGAGGATGATCTGGTCGACCTTGACCTCCACGAGGTCGCCGGCCAGGGTCGGGTCGGTCGCGCGCCCAGAGAGGATCTTCTGGGCCATCGTGCGGGGCGGATCCCCGGCTTTTGCTCGCATGATCGGCTTCGGCTTTCAAAGATTGCGGGGAAAAATGCGCCTTTTCCCGGCGGCTGGCGCGACGGTAAACCGCGGGCGACAACCCGGTCAAGGCGAAGTCGCCGACCTGGTCACACCGGCCCCATCTCCCCACGGGCGCGCCCGTGCCCCGGCAGAGCGAAGTGCGATCCACGTTGACCGTGCCCGAGCCGGCCCCGTAACTTGGGGCTCATGTTCAAGGATCTGCTCCGCGACATCGTTGAAAAGACGGACGGCGGCATCGCCGGCCTCCTCATGGACGCCAGTGGCATCCCCGTCGACTCTTACGCCGTCGCCGACGCGCCCTTCGACATCGGCACCGTCGGGGCCGAGCTGAGCGTGGTGTTGAAGCAGATCGCGAAAGCTTCCGAGATGCTCGAGGCCGGCTCGGCCCAGGAGATCTCGGTCAACACGGAGAAGATGATCACCGTCATCCGCGCCGTGAACCACGAGTACTACTTGGCGCTCGCGCTCTACCCCACCGGCAACTTCGGCAAGGGGCGCTTCCTCATGCGCACCGCCGTTCCCAAGCTCCTCCCCGAGCTGTGATGGGGCGCGCGCGGACCTCGGGGACGCGCGCCGCGAAAGGCGAATCGGAGTCGGCGGCGCGCGCGGCGGCGCCCGGGATGCGTGTATTGTGCATCTCTGGGCCGAACCTGCAGCTCCTCGGCACCCGGGAGCCTCACCTCTACGGCGGCGAGACCCTCGCGCAGATCCATGAACGCCTCGTGGCCCGCGGCCGCGCGCTGGGCGTCGAGGTGGACGCTCGGCAGTCGAACTACGAGGGCGAGATCGTGTCGTGGATCGGCGAGGCGCGTGCCGCGGGCGTGCACGGGCTCCTCCTCAACGCCGCCGCTTACACACACACGTCGATCGCGATTTTGGATGCGCTCCGTGCGGTAGCCCTCCCCTGCGTCGAGGTGCACCTCTCCCATCCGGAAGCGCGCGAGCCCTTTCGGCGCCGCTCGCGCATCGCGCCGGCCTGCGTCGGCCGCGTCTCGGGGTTCCGCGGAGAGAGCTACCTGCTCGGGCTCGAGGGCCTGGCCGGGCACCTCCGCGCCGGCTGAGCCCACTCCCGCTGCGAACGCGGCTCCGCGCCGCGTAGCGCGCGACGCGGCCGAATGTCGGCCACCCGGCCCGCGAGCGGCTTCCATCGGGCCCGCCGTTGTGACTAACCTCCCGCCCGTGAACCTCGACATCGCAAAGCTCAAGGACCTGCTCGACGTCCTCATCGAGAAGGACGTCGCCGAGTTCGAGCACGAAGACTCCGACGTGAAGCTCCGCGTCGTTCGCGGACGCGTCGTCAGCATGACCGCCGCGCCCGCGCTCCACGCCGCGCCGCTGGCCGCCGCTCCCGCCGCGGCCGCTGCCACCGCCGGCGCCCCCGCCCCCGCGAACGACGACGACTCCTACGTCGTCACGAGCCCGTTCGTCGGGACGTTCTATCGCGCGCCGAGCCCCGACGCGCCGATGTTCGTGGAGGTCGGGTCGGTCGTCCGCCCCGCGCAGACGCTTTGCATCGTCGAAGCCATGAAGCTCATGAACGAGATCGAGGCCGAGCACTCGGGCACGATCGTCGAGATCTACGCGCAGAACGGCAAGGCCGTGGAGTTCGGCCAGAAGCTCTTCCGCATCAAGAAGGCGTGACCGCGTAAGCCACGCGCGTCGACGAAGGCAGCCCGGTGTTCCAGAAGATCCTCATCGCCAACCGCGGCGAGATCGCGCTGCGCATTCTCCGCGCGTGCCGCGAGCTCGGCATCAAGACCGTCGCCGTCTACTCCGAGCCCGACGCGCGCGCGCTCCACGTGCGCTTCGCCGATCAGGCCATCTGCATCGGCCCCGGCCCGGCGCCCAAGAGCTACCTCAACATCCCGGCCATCATCAGCGCCGCCGAGATCACGGCGGCCGACGCGATTCACCCCGGCTACGGCTTTCTCTCCGAGAACGCCGAATTCGCGCGCCTGTGCGCGAAGTGCGGCGTGAAGTTCATCGGACCGACGCCCGAGGCGATGCGCGCGTGGGGCGACAAGGTCACGGCGCGCGACAACGCCGCCCGATTCGGCCTTCCCCTCCTCCCGGGCTCGCAGGTCCTCCGCGACGTCACGCACGCGCTCGAAGAGGCCGAGCGCATCGGCTACCCGGTCATCATGAAGGCGTCGGGCGGCGGCGGCGGGCGCGGCATGCGCATCGTGCGCGGCCCCTCCGAGGTCGAGTCGTCGTTCTTGAGCGCACGTCACGAAGCCGAGACGGGCTTCAAGAATCCCGACGTCTACCTCGAGAAGTTCATCGAGCGGCCGCGCCACATCGAGTTCCAGGTGCTCGCCGACCAGCACGGCGGCGTGTGGACCCTCGGCGAGCGCGAGTGCTCGATGCAGCGCCGCCACCAGAAGATCATCGAAGAGGCGCCGAGCCCGGCCATGACGAGCGAGAAGCGTCAGGCCATGGGCGAGGTCATTCGCCGCGCCATCCGTGAGACGTCGTACACGTCGCTCGGCACGCTCGAGTTCATCATGGACGAGGGCGGCGAGCTCTACTTCCTCGAGATGAACACGCGCGTGCAGGTCGAGCACCCCGTCACCGAGATGGTGACCGGCCTCGATCTCGTGCAGCTCCAGATCCGCGCCGCGGCGGGTGAGAAGCTCGAGCTGCCCGACACGCGCCCGTGGAGCTTCCGCGGCCACGCCATCGAGTGCCGCGTCAACGCCGAGGACCCGGTGACGTTCGCGCCTTGGCCGGGGCTCATCACCGAGTACTTCCCGCCCGGCGGCTCCGGCGTCCGCGTCGACTCCGGCGTCTACGGCGGTTGGCGCGTCCCCGCGAACTACGACTCGCTCCTCGCCAAGATCATCGTCCACGCGCCGACGCGCGCCGAAGCGGTGGTGCGCATGCGCCGCGCGCTCGACGAGACCATCGTCGAGGGCATCCGCACCAACATCGAGCTCCACAAGAAGCTCCTCGACTGCCAAGAGATGATCGACGGGACGATGACGACCCGCACCATCGAAGGCATCGTCGCGGCGCAGCCCAAGCGCTGACGGTCGGGTCGATGGTCGCGCGCGCCCCGTCGGTGATCGTCATCGGCGCGGGCTTCGCGGGCCTCGCGATGGCGGTCGCGCTCCGCAAGATCGGCGTCCACGACTTCGTCGTCCTCGAGGCGGGAGACCGGCTCGGCGGGACGTGGCGCGACAACACGTATCCCGGGTGCGCGTGCGACGTGCCGTCGCACCTCTACTCGTTCTCTTTCGCGCCGAATCCGAACTGGTCGCGCGACTACTCGAGCCAGCCCGAGATCCTCGATTACCTCGAAAGCACGGCGAATCGGCTCGATCTCCGTTCGCACGTCGTCTTCGGCGCCCGGGTGTGCGCGGCCAACTGGGACGAGGCGCGCGCGCTCTGGCGACTCGAGACGGCGGACGGTCGCACGTTCGAAGCGCCGTTCGTCGTCGCCGGAACGGGGCCGTTCTCGCGTCCGCGCTTCCCCGCCGTCGCCGGGCTCGATCGCTTCCGCGGCTCCACGTTCCACTCCGCGCGCTGGGACCACTCGTTCGATCCGCGCGGAAAGCGCATCGCGGCCATCGGAACGGGGGCGAGCGCGATTCAGTTCATCCCCGAGCTCGCGAAAGACGCGACGCGACTCTTGGTGGTCCAACGATCGGCGCCGTGGGTGCTGCCCAAGGCCGACGCGCCGTTCCGCGAGGCGACGAAGCGAGCCTTCGCGCGCTTCCCGGCGGCCGAGCGCCTCTTGCGCGCGCGCATCTACTGGCAGCTCGAGTCGCGCGCCCTCGGGTTCGTCGTCGACCCGCGCATCCTCTCCATCGGCGAATGGATGGGCCGCCGGCACATCGCCGCGCACATTCGCGATCCGAAGCTCGCGCGCGCCGTCACGCCGACGTTTCGCATGGGCTGCAAGCGCGTGCTCTTCTCCAACGACTACTACCCGACGCTGACGCGACCCAACGTGACGCTCCTGCCGCACGGCCTCATCGAGGTGCGCGAGGACTCGATCGTGACCGACGATGGACGAGCGCACGCCGTCGACGCAATCGTGTTCGGCACCGGCTTCGACATGACCGGCGGCTCGCTCGTCGGCGGCCCGGTGGTGGGACGGGACGGCGCCGATCTCGACGCGCTCTGGCGCGGAGGTGCGGAGGCCTACCTCGGAGTGGCCGTCGCGGGCTTTCCCAATTGGTTTCTGTTGCTCGGCCCGAACTCCGGGCTCGGGCACAATTCGATGATCTTCATGATCGAGGCCCAGGCTCGCTACGTCGCCGCGCACGTCGCGCGTGCGCGACGCGAAGGGCTCCGCACGGTCGAGGTGCGGTCGGCCGCGCAGCGCCAGTTCAACGAGGGGCTCCGGGCGCGCCTCCCCCGCACGGTGTGGAGCTCTGGCTGCACGAGCTGGTACCTCGACGAGCACGGCCGCAACGTGACCTTGTGGCCGGGCTTCACGGTGGAGTACTGGCTGAGGACGCGCCGCATTCGTCTCGCCGATTTCGTATCCGACGGAGGAGCCTCGTGATGAGCCAACGCAGACGTGATCAGAAGCGCGCGGTCGTGACCGGCGCGGCGAGCGGCCTCGGACGAGCTTTCGTCCTCGAGCTCGCGCAGAAGAGCGCGCGCGCGCGCATCGTCGCTTGCGACATCGACTTGGCCGGGCTCGAAGAGACCGCCGCCCTCGCGCGGGCGCGCGGCGCCGAGGTCGTGCCCGTTCGCTGCGACGTCGCGAGCGAAGACGCCGTCGCCGCTTTGGCTCAGGCGGCCGACGAAGCGCTCGGCGAGATCGACCTCGTCGTGAACAATGCGGGCGTCGCGACGGGTGGCGAGGTCGGTGAGACGCCGCTCGAAGACTGGCGGTGGATCGTCTCCATCAACTTGATGGGCGTAGTCCACGGCTGTCACTTCTTCGCGCCGCGCCTCCGCAAGCAAGGCCACGGCGCCATCCTCAACGTGGCCTCCGCAGCCGGGCTCATCGCCACGCCAGGGATGGCGGCGTACAACGCGACCAAGTTCGGCGTGGTCGGCCTGAGCGAGGCGCTCTACCTCGAGCTCAAGGACGTGGGCGTCGGCGTCACCGTCCTTTGCCCCACCTTCTTTCCCACCAACATCGTCGCGAGCGCGCGCGGCCCGGTGGATGCGAGCCTCAAGAAGGTGGCGACGAGGCTGATGGCGGCGTCTCGGCTCGACGCGGGTGACGTCGCTCGCGCCGCGCTGAGAGCGAGCTCGCGCGGCGAGCTCTACTCGGTGCCGATGAACGACGCGCGTGCGCTATGGGCGCTGAAGCGGCTCGCCCCTGAGCAGTGGAGCGCACGCATCGGTCCGGCGATCCATCGCCTCACGCGGGCGCGTTTCAGTCGCCAGTGACGCGCGCTCACGTCGAGCGCGTCACTGCCGGCCGACGAGCGCGTACACGACACCGAGGATGACGAGGCCACCGACGAGCCCGCCGAGGAACGCCACGGTGAGGAAGAGTCGGTGCTTCGACTGATTGGCCTTCGCTTGCGCGAGCCCAGCCGAGGTGGTCTGGCTGGGCGCGGGATATTGGCGATCGACCACCACCGGCGCCTTCACCGTCGGAGCGAACGCGAACTCGGGGGCCATCGGCGCGCCTCCGGGACCACCCGCGGCCGGACGCCCGGCGGCGGGTCGCGGCATTGGCACCGGCACTTGCGCCGGGACGACCACGATCGGCTGCGGATTCGCCGGCGCGACCGGTTGCATCTTGGTCTCGATTTCGTCGGGGGATCCGCCGTCGGCGTCCTCGAACGGCGACGGCGCGATCAAAGTGCGCGGCTCGCTGTCGGGAGCCTCCTCCACGTCGGATTCGTTCGCGACCTCGTCCGCGGCCGGAACGGACGCGCGCCCGAACGGACGAATGGCGGCCATCGAGTCGGGCGGCTCGTCGAGCGCGGCGACCTCGGCGGGGCTGGCGATCAGCGTCCTCAACGCCGCGTCGTCGGCGTGAGACTCCGGCATCGCGAGGTCCGCCATCGCCATTTGAACTTCGCGAGCGGCGCTGACCGGTCGCCAGTCGCGTGGACCGTCGGCCGGCGAGACCACGGCCGCAGGCGGAACGATGCCAGCGCGAACGGCGCGGGCGAGATCCACCGTCGACACCGGTCCGCGATGTGCACCGTCAGGGGAGTGAATCAGCCACTTTCGCAAGTTCGCGCTCGAAGGGGCCGAATGGCCCAGGGAGTCATCTTACGGCTTTCTGTAGAGGCCCGTCAGCATCGTATGCCACTCGGCTCGCGGTGCCGGGCGGTCGCGAAGCGCCCCGGGATTGCCGGTGTAGGTGGGGCCGTGGACGGCCGCAGTGAACGAGAACGAAAGCACGAACGCAGTGAGGATCGCGAAAATCGCGAGGGCGCGCCGCACCGCCTTGTGGCCCACGAAGAGCACCGCGGCGGTCGCGCTCGCCGCCGGAATCACCCATTGGGCGATCGGCTGTCCTTCGTCGCACGCATGGAGTTGCATGAGGCCAACGAGGACCACCGCGCCCCCCCATGCGATCGCTGCGACGACGCGGGACGGCGGCGGCGACGAAAAATGACGTCGCAGCGCGCGACCGACGGCGAGCGACAAGACGACAAGCGCGAAGAAGTGCGCCGCGCCGAGCATCCCGATCGCTCAGTTCTCCCAGCGGAGGCTCTCGCCCGACGCCGTCGAGATCTTCTGCGCGTTCTGCCCCTGCGGGTTGGTGGTGAAGAGCCCGCCGCCGCTGCGCGTCGAGAAGAACGCGACGATGCGACCGTCGGGCGAGCACGCTGGGTACGTGTTCGAGCCTTGGTCTTGCGTGAGCCGTCGCATGTCGCCGCCCGTAGGCGTGACGCTGAAGACGTCCCAGGTCGCGCCGTCGCGCCCCATGAAGACGATGCGCGGATCGTCCGGGTCGTTGCACCACGCCGGCGCCATGTTGTACGTCCCGCGCCAGCTCACGCGCTTGCCGTCGACGTAGATCTGCGGGCTGCCACCCTGGTTGGACACGTAGGCGAGCTGACCGCCCGGGCCGAACGCGGGGTGCGTGTTGAGCCCTCCGCCGGTCACCTTCTGGAGGTTCGCGCCTTCGGGATCGCCGACGTAGATGTCGCTCTGACCGTTCTGGGAGATCACGAGCGCGGCCTTATTTCCGCTGAAGGCCGCCCCGAAGACGAGCCCCGCGTGTCGCAAGACAGGATTCGGCGAGCCGACCTTGAAGAGTGAGTAGCTGCCGTCAGCGAGGCCGGCGGCATAGTAGATGCCACCCGGACCGATCGTGGGCGCGAGCGCGACGTTCGACACCGCGGTGAGGCGCGAGAGGCCGTGCCCGTCACTGTCGATGGAGAAGACGCCCTTCTGACCGCGCCCCGTGGTCGCGCTGAAGACGAGGCGCGAGCCGAAGCTCCCGGCGCGGCCGGTGAACCACTTGAGCACCTCGTTGTCGAACTGGTGCACCGCCGACCGGACTTGCGACGGCGGAACGTCGAACTCCTTCTTGAGCACGGCATCGCTGCCGCGCGAGACCACGAACAACCGGAGCTCGAGGTGGACGTTCGAGCCGCGCATCGCGGTCGAGCCTTTGACGACGCCCTCGGCGCCGACGTTTCGCCACGACGCGGGATCGATGCCGAGCCCTTCGGCCGCGAGGTTGGCCGTGAAGGCCTTCTCGTCGATGACTTGGAAGAGGCTGGAGAGGGTGAAGTCGCGCCCCGCGGTCTCCACGACGGTGCTCGCCACGTCGCGGTCACCGACCGGCGGCGCGACGGCGATCTTGAAGAGCGAGCGGGCTCCGCCGCCGACCGTGATTTGCGTGACTGGAGCGCCGGCGTTGGCCGCTTGCGGGAGCGCGCTCGCGCTTCCGGCGGGCGCTGGCGCCCCTTGCCCGCGCGCAGTTTCGGGCGCGCCGCCGAGGACGGCGAAGAGCGTGACGAGCGTCAGCGCGAGCGTGCGGGGCGAGGCTACTTGCATCGGGAAGCGTCTCCGTTCGAATCGCCGGTAAGGAGCAGGTTCACGGTTCGACCGCGGAAGGAGTCTTGCACGTCGGGAGGGGCTTCGGGGAGCGGAGTCCGATCGTCGAGGAGCTTCTGCAGCATGCTGCGCGCCGAGTCGTCGAAGAGATCGTTGGCGCTCTTTCTAACGGGCTCGGGCCGCACGTGCCAAATGACCATACGAGGACCGATGCTGATCTGGAAGGTCACGCAGAGGCGGCTCGCCTCCCCTTGCGAGATCACGGTCGGGATCTGCCAGCGGTCGCGGAAGAACTTGGCGAGCTGCGCGGCGTACATGTCCCCGGCCTTCACCTTCGACGGATCGGTCTGCGTGCCCTCGGCCACGCCTTCGGGGCGCCCCTCTTCGGGGCGCGTCTTGCCCGCGTCCTCGGCGAACGGATCGGTCTTCTTGATGAGGTTCGCGAGGTCCGAGTCCTTTGCGTCCGGGGGCGGCGGCGCTCCCGCGTCTTCCTTCTTCTTCACCGGATCTTCGCGCGACGCGACCGCGTCCTTCTTGGGCGCGGTGGGCGCGCGCGGCACCACGCGATCGGGGAGCTTCTTGGGATCAATGGGCTTGCCGAGCTTGAGGAGCGACGCCGCGATGACCGGCTTCGGCATCTCGCGCGGAGCCTCGTCGTGGACGGGAAAAATCGCGCCGAGCGCGAGGAGCGCGACCGGGAGCGCGTGAAGGGCGACGGCGAGGCAAAGGCCGAGCGCGACCTCGTCGGCTTCGTAGCGCGTCTTGAACGGCACGCGCGCCTCGCTCGGGTTCGCCAGGCGTCCTTCCATGTCACTTCACGATCAAGGGATCCGTGATCATGCCGAGCTTCTCTGCACCGGCCGCGCGCGCCGCCGCCATGACGCGGAGGACGACGCCGTACTTCACGTTTTCGTCGGCCTGGATGTAGAGCTCCTTCTCTTCTTTGAGGCGCGGGTTCTTGCCGAGCTTCTCGTCGACGGCGCCGGTGATGTCGTCCTTGCCCAGGAAGACCTGCTCGTCGCGCGTGACGATCACGAGGAGCTTCGTGTCGTCAGCCTGCATCGGGGCGCTCTTCGCCTTGGGAAGATCGACCTGCACGCCGGTCGTGAGAAGCGGCGCGGTCACCATGAAGATGACGAGCAAGACGAGCATGACGTCGATGAGCGGCGTCACGTTGATCTCGTTCAGGCCGGACATACGCCGGCCGCGCCCCCCTCCCCCAGCCGCCATGCCCATGGCTCAGATGCCTCCGAGCTTGGCGCGCGCGGCGACGTCGGCCGCGAACGACTCCATCGTGTCGGCGATGGCCTGCACGCGCCGCGCGAAGAAGTTGTAGGCCATGACGCTCGGGATGGCGGCAACGAGGCCGATGGCCGTGGCGATGAGGGCCTCGGCGATCTTGGGCGCGACGACCGGGAGGTTCGCGTTCTGCTGGTTCCCGATGCTGAGGAAGGCATCCATGATTCCGTACACGGTGCCGAAGAGGCCGATGAACGGCGCCGTCGATCCGATGGTCCCGAGCAGCGACAGCCACGACTCGAGGTGCGTGACCTCGCGGGCGGCGGCGCGGCGGGTGACACTCTCCAAGTGAACACCCTCGGCCTCGCTGAGCTTCCCGCGACCGCCGGCGGCGATGCGATTCATCTCGTCGTAGCCGACGGCGAAGATGCGCGCGAAGGGCGAGCCTCGGAACGCGGCCAGGCCTTGGGCCAGCGCGTCGAACGATTGCGCTGCATCGAACGACTTCAAGAAGCGCTCCGACTCGTCACGGGCGCGGCGAATGTGGAGCGCCTTGGCGCCGATCACGAACCAGCACGCCACCGAGAAGAGGACGAGGAGCAAGAGGACGAGCTTCACCGGAATGGAGGCCTGCAGCACGAGCTGCACCGGATCGAGTCGCTCGGGCGCGGCGCCTGCCGGCGCGCCACCCGCCGCGGCGGCTTGGGCGACTTGGACGAAGGCGACCGCAGCGCTGGAATCGGCCAAAAACATGAATCCCTCCGCGCGCACCATGCCACGGGCCCCGGGGAGTTTGCACCTGGGATGCGCCTCTCTTCGGACGGCCCGCACGATTCGCACACGACCCGCCAAACGCATGGTAAAGGCATGATCTGCCGATGAGGTCACTCCTTGGGATGAGCCTGGCGGTCGCGCTCTTCGCGCTGCCTGCGTGCTCGGATAGCTCGGCCGCGCCGACCCTGAGCCCCGTCACGGGCATCGTCGTGCCGGCCGCGGACCTGACCCGCACGCGTGGCTGTGGCAGCGGCTCCACGGAGATCTACAAGTACGCGGTCGTCGTGAGCGCGAGCACCGCCGACGGCGGCGCGTCGGTGGCTCCGGTCGCGCGCGGCGTATACGACTGCTTCGTCGACGCGACTTTCCTCGGTGGCTCGAGCACGGCGCTCCCGGTCGGGGTCGACGGCACCGCCACCTATTCGCTCGACGTGATCGCCCTGAACGCGACCGAGTACGCGTCGCAGCGCGCGTTCGTCGACGATCTCACCAAGCCGAGCACCGTGCTCGATCTGCCGAAGTTCTTGAACCTCGCCGGGTGGCGCTACCACTGCGAGGGCACCATGCGGCAGGACGTCATCAGCGTCGTCGCCTGCTCTTTCGCGGGCGGCGGCTGAGTCCCGCGCGGCCCAGCGCGGCGCGCGATTGCACGGGTGCTCCCGGGTCGCGTCCGGCTCTGGTACGCTCTCGGGCGATGCAGCAGACCTCGCTCGCGTTCCCCCGACCGGGGCCGGCCCTCAAGGGTCTCCTCATCGTCGTGGCCGTGCTCGGCATCGGCCTCGCGCTCGCGGGTGACCTCGGCCTCCGGGTGTTCCGCGCGCTCGCGTGCACGCCCGCAGAGGCACTGCACGGTCAGGTTTGGCGGCTCCTCACCTCCGCGCTCCTCACCGATCCGACGTCGTACGGGCATCTCATCTTCTCGCTCATGGGGCTCTACTTCCTCTCGACCGACCTCGAGCAGCGCTGGGGCGGCCGGCGCTTCTTGGGCTTCCTCGCGGGCGCGTCGGTGCTCGGGAACGTGCTCGCGATCGCCGTCGACGCGATCGCGCCGGCGAGCTTTCGCAACTTCCACGCCGAGCTGATGTTCGGCCCCGAGGCGGCCATCGCCGCGACCGCGATCGCGTGGGCGTCGATGAACGCCGACCGCCAGATCCTCCTCTTCTTCGTCGTGCCGGTGCGCGGGCTCTACCTCACGTGGGTCACGATCGGCTTTTGCCTCCTCGGCCTCGTGTACCGCGGCGGAGCGCCGGCCGGTCACATCGCGCCGTTCGGCGGGGTCATCGTGGGCCTCCTCTTCGGCGGCGGCCAAACCACCTCGCCGCTCCGACGGATGTACCTTCAGATGAAGCTCTGGTTCATCCGGCGGCGCCTCGGCGACAAAGCGCCGCCGACGGTCGAGTCGATGATGCGCACGCCTGCCAAGAAGCGCACAGGCGGTCCGCCGCTCCGCGTCGTGTCGGGTGGGCTCGACGACAAGCCCGAGAAGAAGCCGCCGAAGGACAAGCGGTACCTCAATTGACGCGGGTTCTCGGCCCCGTCGTTCACGGGCTCACGCCCGCCGCGGCTTGGGGTAACCTGCGTTCGTCATGAGCAAGGCGACGGCGTGGACGCGGCCCCACCTCCTCGGCATCGACGCGCTGTCGACCGAAGAGATCGTCCTCCTGCTCGACGCCGCCGAGCGGCACTTCCGCCCCTCGGTCGCGCCGCGCGAAAGCTTGCGCGGGCGCACGGTCCTCCTCGCCTTCTTCGAGCCGTCGACGCGCACCCGCGCCTCGTTCGAGATCGCCGCCAAGCGCCTCGGGGCGCACGTGGTCAACGTTGGCACGAGCGGCTCGAGCGTCGTGAAGGGCGAGACCCTGCTCGACACCGCGCGAAACCTCCGCGCCATGAACACCGACGTGATCGTCGTGCGCCACATGGCATCGGGCGCGCCCCATTTCTTGGCCGAGCACACGTCGACGTCGGTCGTGAACGCGGGAGACGGCACGCACGAGCACCCCACCCAGGCGCTCCTCGACGCGTTCACGATTCGCCGTCACAAACAGAAGCTCGACGGCCTCGTGGTCTCCATCCTCGGCGACGTCGCGCACTCGCGCGTCGCGCGGTCCAACGCCATTCTCCTCGGTCGCCTCGGCGCCGAGGTGCGCTTCTTCGGCCCGCGCACGCTGGTCCCGCGTGACGCCGAGGCGCTCGGCCCCACCGTGCACGTCGCGCGCTCGTGGACCGAGGCGCTCTCGGGCGCCGACGTCGTGATGACACTCCGCATCCAGCAGGAGCGACTCGGCGGCGTCTTCATCCCCTCGACGAAGGAGTACGCGCGGCACTTCGGCCTGAACGCGACGCGGCTCGCGCTCGCCAAGCGCGACGCGATCGTCATGCACCCCGGTCCGATGAACCGCGGCGTGGAGATCGACTCGGCCACGGCCGACGGCGAGCGCAGCGTGATCTTGGAGCAGGTCGAGGCCGGCGTCGCCGTCCGCGCGGCAGTGCTCGAGAAGGTGCTCTCGGCATGAGCGGCGCCCGCTCGGCCACCAAAGCGCCGGAGCCGTCCGCGCCGCTCGGCGTCTTCGACTCCGGCATCGGCGGGCTCACGGTCGTTCACGCCCTCCGCGAGCTCCTCCCCGGTGAGAACATCGTCTACTTGGGCGACACCGCACGCGTGCCTTACGGCACCAAGGGCGCGGCGACCGTCGTCAAATACGCCTCCGCGTGCGCGGCCCACCTCGTCGGGCGCGGCGTGAAAGCGATCGTGATCGCGTGCAACACCGTGAGCGCCGTGGCGCCGGAGCAGCTCCGCATCGATCTCGATCTCCCGGTGCTCGGCGTGATCGAGCCGGGCGCGCGCGCCGCCGTGGCTGCGACGCGGACCGGCCGCATCGGCGTGCTCGCCACCGCGGGCACCATCGGCTCAGGCGCGTATACGCGCGCCGTCACGAACCTCTCGACGCGCGCCGAAGTGTTCGGCCAGGCCGCGCCCTTGCTCGTTCCGCTCGCCGAAGAAGGCTGGGTGGAGGGCGAGGTGCCCACGCTCGCGGTGCGCCGCTACCTCGAGCCGCTGGCGGCCGCCAAGGTCGACGTCGTGGTGCTCGGCTGCACGCACTATCCGCTCCTTCGCCCGGTGATCGAGCGCGAGGCGCGCGCGCTCATCGGGCCGCACGTCACGGTCGTCGACAGCGCCACCACCATCGCTCACGAGGTGAAGGACTTCCTCGTCTCGCGCGGCCTCGCGCGCGGAGGCGCAGCGAGCGCGGGTCACCTCCACATGTGCTTCACGGATAGGCCGCGCACGCTCGACGATCTCGCCGCGCGTTTCTTGGGCGCGCGGAGCGGCGACATCGAGCTCGTCGATCTCTGACCGCGCTCAGCCGCGCACGGAACGCGGCGGCTCGGTCGTGCGTGGTCTCGACTCGGCGCGGCGATCGAGCACGCGAAGGACCTTGGGGGGATGCGCGACGAAGTCCGCGGTCGCGATCCGCGAAAGCGCCGTGCGGACCGCGCCTTCGCGCGCCACGTGGGTGAGCATCACGACCTCGACCGAGGCCCCGCGCGCGTCGCCGCCGCCGAACTGCACCATCTGCTCGATCGACACCTGGGCCTCACCGAGCGCACCCGTGATATGTGCGAGGACTCCCGGGCGGTCCAGCACGCGGAATCGCAAGTAGTAAGCGCACTCGATCTCGTCGACGGGCACGAGCGGGCGCGGCCCGAGCTCGAGGCTCTTGGTGGCGAGGCCCTTGGCGCCGCCCACGTGCGCGCGCGCCACGTCCACGAGATCGGCGACGACGCTGACCGCGGTGGGCATGTCGCCCGCGCCGCGTCCCGACAAGAGACACGGGCCGAGCGCTTCGCCTTCGAACGAAATCGCGTTCAGGACGCCGCCGACGTTGGCGATGGTGGCCTCTCGCGGCACGAGCGTGGGGTGCGCGCGAAGCTCGAGACGATCGTCGCGGCGCTTGCCGACCGCGAGGTGCTTGATGGTGTATCCGAAGCGATCGGCGGTTTCGTGATCGAACGAGTCGAGATCGCGAATGCCCTCGACGAGCGCGGGCGCTTTGCTCTCGGGCTTGAACCCGAACGCGAGCATCGAGAGGACCACGAGCTTGTGGGCCGCGTCATGGCCGCCGACGTCGAGCTCCGGGTCGGCCTCCGCGTAGCCCAAGTCTTGGGCTTCTTTGAGCGCGGCCTCGAACGAGAGGCCGCCGCGGCGCATGCGCGTCAGGATGTAGTTGCAGGTGCCGTTGACGATGCCGGCCATGCTGAGGACGCGATCGCCGGCCATCGCCTCGCGCAGCGTGCGAACGATCGGGATGCCGCCGCCCACGGCGCCCTCGAACGCGAGGTCCGCACCCGACTCCTTGGCGATCGCGAGGAGGTCGGGGCCGCGGTGCGCGAGGAGCATCTTGTTGGCGGTGACGACGCTGCGACCCGCGCGGAGCGCGCGCTCGACGAGGCCGCCTGCCGGATCGACGCCGCCCATGAGCTCGACGACGATGTCGACGTTCGGGTCGGAGAGGACGGCTTCGGCGTCGGTGGTGACGAGCGAGCGATCGAGCTCGGGCACGCGCTCGCGCTTGGCGTCGCGCACGAGGACGCGAACGATTTCGACCGGAGCGCCTACGCGCGCGGCGACAGTGGCCTTGTTCTTTGCGAGGAGGCTGACGACACCGCCGCCGACGGTGCCGCATCCGAGGAGCGCGATGCGAACGGACATGGGCCGAGAAGGTTACGTGCTCGGTGCTGCATGTCGCAAAGGTGCCGATCGGATCCAGGCCGTCGCGGGGGCCAGGAGGACGCGCCGAGGACCATGTCCTCGCACGTCCAACCCTCGGAAATGCAGAGGATTTTCGTCACGACCCTCCTCATGGCCCCGGCACGCGCGTTGCTCCGTCCTTGGTACGGCGGTCCGAATCGATGGCCGTCTTGGAGGATGACGTGATGAAGACGATGGGATTTGCAGCGCTCTTGGCCGTCGTGACGGCGCTCTCCGCCGGGACGGCGCGCGCCGAAGACAACGGCCCCAAGCCGGCCGACCTCAAGGCCGACCGCACCGAGATCCGCGCCGACAAGCGCGAGGTCCGCGGTGACGTTCGAGAGCTCAAGAAGGACGCGAAGGAGCTGAAGCAGGACGGCCGCGAGATCAAGCACGACAAAGTCGATCTCGCGAAAGACACCGCCGACATCGTCAAGGACAAGCGCGACATCGCCCAAGACAAGGCCGACATCGCCAAGGACAAGGCCAGCGGCGACAAGGTCGCGCTCGCCAAGGACAAGGCGGACCTGAAGGCCGACCGCGCCGACCTTCGCCAGGACAAGAAAGAGCGCCACGAAGATCGGAAAGAGCTCCGGGACGACCGCAAAGAGCGACGCGCCGACCGACGCGACGCACGCCAAGACCGCCGTGACCTCCGTCAGGACCGCCGCGATCTCCGCGACGACCGCCGCGACGAGCGCCGTGACGAGCGCGGTCACCGTCGTCATCCGTGACCATGCGCGGCCTCCGTCGACGAGCTTGGGTCGCGATCGCGTTCGCCTCCGCGCTCGCGCCCCAGCTCGCGACGAAGACCGCACGCGCCGACGCCGTGTCCGCCGAGCTCGGTGGCGGCGTGGGCAAGGCCAGCGCTTCCCTTCCTTCCTCGAGCTTCGCGTACGCCAAGCTCGGTGGACGCGTCGCTCTCGGTGACGCGTTCACGGTCTCCGCGTCCGGACGCGTGACCCACGACTTTGCAGTGCCGGCCGCTGCAAACGAGCCGTTTGCGACGAGTGACGACTGGGTGACGAGCTTCGGCCTCGGACTCGCGTGGGACATCACGCCGCACTTCGGTGTCTCGCTGGAAGCCACCGGAAGCCCACCCGCCAAGCGCAAGGTGGCGACCGGTCTCACCGTGACGCCGGCGCGCGCCGACATCCGAGATCCACTTTCGACGAGCGCGCTCGTGGCGACCAAGAACGGAAGCGGCGGCGCGTCCCTCACGCTGAGCTACGACTCGTTCGACGACGACGAAACCCACGCGGTCGACGTGAGCATCGATCTCTACGGCGGGGTCACGGGCTACTCGACCACCGCAGCGCTCGATTCGATCGACGCGGGGAGCGCCGTGGGCGTCGTGACGCAGGGTTCGCTCGCCGACCGGTGCGGGCGCTCGCTCACCGGGCTCGCGTGCGCCGCAGCCGGAGTGCCGTCGCGTTCCGCGTGGCTCACCCAGGCCCGCGTAGGGCTCACGCCGACGGTGACGATCGCCGAGGACACGGACGTCGCCGTCGACGGCGCGTTTTATGTGTACGATACAGACAAACCGGACGACGTCGGATTCTTCAGCGACTCGGTCGGCGGCCGCACCGTGTCGTGGGGCGCGGGCGTGCCTCTCTTGCCGCCGCGCTGGTCGGTGCGACCCGAAGTCGGTCAGCGCATCGGCGCGCTCTCGCTCCGCGCGTATTACCAGTACACCGCCACGACCATCGATGGGCTCTCGAGCCACGGCATCGGTGGACGCGCGCAGGTCGCCATCGACCGCTGGAAGCCCTACGTCACCGCCAGCTCGCGCTTCGACGCCGGGGTCAGCACCGCGACGTCGTGGACGGCCGGGCTCGGCGTGTCGCGATCGTTTTGAGGGCGTTGGAGCGGACGGTCAGTCTTCAGCGGACGGGTGAGCGATCCAGAAGGCCGTACCGCGAAAGACGTAGAGGGTGCCGGTCTCGCCGAACCAAACGTCGGGGAGGAGATCTTCGGTGATCTGGAGTAGGAAGGCGTCGTCGTAGCTGGCGTCCGACCAATGAATCACGCGCCCGCCGACGTGATCGCTGTTCACGAGCTCGCTCCGGAGCGCGGCGAGGCGAGCCTCCGGCGTCGGTGCGGTTTCGCCGACGAACTGCGTGAGCACGCGACGGAGCTTCTCGCCGTCGTCGTAGCGGAACTCATCGACGTCGAGCGACGAGAAGGTCACGTCGCCGTCGGCAGCGGTGAACACGGCCTCGGGCACATCGACGGGCACGAGGTAAAACGGGCTCGGCTCGGGATCGAGCGCCGGCGGGCCGGCCCACGGGCCGTGGGTATCAATGTCGGCTTGGGAGAGCGCCACGACGACGGACTCCTTGGTGTGCGGCGCCGACGCTCCGTTGTCCTCGATGTCCGAGACGAAGACGGCGACGGCGCGCGCGTCTTTCAGGCCCGGCGCCGCACGCAGCTCCGGCACTTCGTCGAGATCGACGGTGAGGAGATGGGCCATGGGCTCGCCGTCGAACCGCGGGCGAGTCTCTTGGCTCACGCCGATCGGTGGGCCACCGGCGCGCCGCACTTGACGCGCGGGGATCGGGCCTTTGGCCGGGGCGAAGAAATAGACGCGCGCGGTCGGCGCGCCCGGATGGTCGGCGCGCGCGACCTCGGCGAGGACGGAGATGGCGGCGAGCTCGCGCGGGATGCGCTCCAAACGGACGGCACCGGTCGACATGACCGGCGGATGCTATCCGGCGCCGCGCGCGTGGTCACGGCCAGGCCGCGAAGAGCGTACGGATCCGCTGCCACCACGCACGGACGGTCGCGCGGCGTCCACGACGGGCGCGGAACGTGGCACGAGTGCCCAAGGCCTCGATGACGACGAGCCCGGCCCGCTCAGCCACGAACGACTGGCCGGCCTCGAGGAGCACGTCGGCCCCGCCCGGCTCGGTGAGCCACAGCCGTCCGCTCACGCACTCGACCGTGACCGCCGGCCCCGCGTGCCACCGGGTCGTGGTGTGACCTTCCAGCGTCCGAACCTCCGCCGCTCCCGTGTCCATGCCCGACATCGTGACGTCGAACGCCCAAGCAGCACAGATTCAGTTGATGGCCATCTATACCGACACAGTTGCGTGCTAGCATCGACTGTACCTATGGGTGCCAGCTCCATCGAATCGAGCGCGCTGCTCTACGAGGGCGTCGCCGACCGCATTCAGGCGCTCGTCGCGCGCGGCGCGCTGCGCCCGGGCGCGCGGCTCCCGTCGGTGCGGGCGCTCGCGGCGCGCGAGGACGTGAGCGTGGCCACGGTCGTCCACGCCTACACGCTCCTCGAGAGCCGCGGCGTCATCGAGGCGCGCCCGCAGTCGGGCCACTACGTGCGTCGACCGGCGGAGGCGCCATCGCCCGAGCCACGCGCGTGCCGGCCCGTCCGCACCGCCTCACGAATCACCATCGACGATCAAGTCGCGAGCATCTACCGCACGCTCGCGGATCCCAGCATCGTTCCGCTCGGGATCGCCATCCCCTCGCCTGCTCTCCTCCCGCACCAGCGCCTCGCCGCGCTCCTCGGCCGCGTGGCCCGCGAAGGCGGGAGCCGCGCCGTCGACTACGAGCGCCCCGAGGGAAACCTCGCCTTGCGCCGGCAAATCGCGCGGCGGGCGGCGGACGCGGGCGTGGCGGCGCGGCCCGAGGACGTGATCGTGACGGTGGGCGCCATGGAGGCGCTCCACCTCGCGCTCCGCGCGACGACCAAGCCCGGCGACACCGTCGCGGTCGAGGCGCCGACCTACTACGGCATCTGGCGCATGCTCGCGAGCCTCGATCTCCGCGCGGTCGAGATCCCGGTGCACCCGAGCACGGGGCTCGATCTCGCGGCGCTCGACGCGGCGCTCCGCGCGCACCCGATTCGGGCGTGCCTCGCCACACCGAGCTTCAACAACCCCACGGGCGCGCGCATGAGCGACGACGCCAAGGCCGAGCTCGTGAGCCTCCTCGCGCGGCACGACGTGCCGCTCGTCGAGGACGACATCTACGGCGATCTCGCGTTCGACGGCACGCGGCTTCGGCCGGCCAAGGCCTGGGACACGCGCGGCCAGGTGCTCCTCTGCGCTTCGTTCTCCAAAACGCTGGCGCCGGGCTACCGAATCGGCTGGGTGATCCCGGGCGCGCGACACGATCGCGTCGAGTCGCTGAAGTTCGCGCAATCGATCGCCACGCCCACCGTGACACAGCTCGCCGTCGCCGCGTTTCTCGAAGACGGTGGATACGCGCGGCACCTCCGCCGACTCCGACGCGCGCTCGCCGATCAGGTGCAGGCGGCGACCGACTGCGTCGTCGAGTCGTTCCCTGCCGGGACGCGCGTGTCGCGACCGGGCGGCGGGCTCGTCTTGTGGATCGAGCTCCCGGGGCGCGTGAGTGGGCTTGCGCTCCACGAAGCGGCGCTCGCCCGGCGCATCAGCGTGGCGCCCGGCCCACTCTTCTCGTCGACGGCCTCTCGCTTCGGCGGGTTCATTCGCATCTCGTGCGGCGCGCCCATGACGGGCGAGACCGCGCGCGCCGTCCGAACGTTGGGCGCCCTCGCGACCGAGCTCGCCGCGCGCTCTTGAGGGCCGCGGCAGCGCGCGCCACAAAAAGGACGAGGGGAGCCCGATCTCGCGATCGTGGCTCCCCTCGGCTCGTGCGCGAAGCGCTCGCGGCCTTGGCTCAGTTGGCCGGCGCGGGCGTCTCGCTCTTGGTGTCGTCGGCCGGGCGCGGCGTCAGCTTCTCTTCGAGGGCCGCTTCGAGGACCTGCTCCATCTTCGAGGCGAAGATGAACTCGAGCTGGTCCTTGATCTCCTGCGGCACCTCGTCGAGGTCAGCCTTGTTGCGCTCGGGGACGACGACGCGCTTGATGCCCGCGCGGTGCGCCGCGAGGACCTTCTCCTTGAGGCCGCCGATGGGGAGGACGCGACCACGGAGCGTGATCTCGCCGGTCATGGCGACGTCGTGGCGGACGCGAACGCCCGTCAGCATGGAGACGAGCGCGGTGAACATCGTCACACCGGCCGAGGGGCCGTCCTTGGGCATGGCGCCCGCGGGGATGTGGATGTGGATGTCGCGCTTGTCGAGGAAGTCCTTGGCGATGCCGAACGAGTGGCAATTCGCGCGGACGTAGCTGAGCGCGGCCTGCGCGCTCTCCTTCATGACGTCGCCGAGCTGCCCCGTGAGCTGGAGCTTGCCGGAGCCGTACATGCTTGTCGCCTCGATGAAGAGGATCTCGCCGCCCACGCTGGTCCACGCGAGACCGGTGCAGACGCCGGCTTCGGCGGTGCGCTCGGCGACTTCACTCGTGTACTTGGGCGCGCCCAAGAACTCTCGAATGTTGTCCTCGGTGTCGATGACGCGGGCGGTGTTGTCACCCTCGGCGATCTTCACGGCCACGCCACGGATCACGCTCGCGACTTGACGCTCGAGCGTGCGGACGCCCGCTTCGCGCGTGTAGCTCTCGATGATGATCTCGACGGCGTTGTCGGTGATCTTGAGAAGATCGTTGGTGATGCCGTGCTCTTCGATCTGCTTGGGGATGAGGTGCTGGCGCGCGATGGCGAGCTTCTCGCGGCGCGTGTAGCCCGGGATCTCGAGGATCTCCATGCGGTCACGGAGCGGCGCCGGGATGGGATCCGCGACGTTGGCCGTGGCGATGAACATGACGTTCGAGAGGTCGAACGGGATCTCGAGGTAGTGATCGGCGAACGTGTGGTTCTGCTCGGGGTCCAAGACCTCGAGGAGGGCCGCCGCGGGGTCACCGCGGAAGTCGTGACCGATCTTGTCGATCTCATCCATCATGAAGAGCGGGTTCACGGTGCCCGCCTTCTTCATGCCCTGGATGATCTGGCCGGGGAGCGCGCCGACGTAGGTGCGGCGGTGGCCACGAATGGCCGCCTCGTCGTGCACGCCACCGAGCGAGATGCGGTGGAACTTGCGTCCCAACGAGCGCGCAATGGAGCGACCGAGCGAGGTCTTGCCGACGCCGGGCGGCCCGAGGAGGCAAAGGATCGGACCCTTCTTGTCCTTCTTGAGCTTGCGGACGGCGAGGTACTCGAGGATGCGCTTTTTGACCTTCTCGAGGCCGTAGTGGTCCTCATCGAGGACGCGGCGCACCTGCGCGATGTCGAGGTTGTCGGGCGTCGACGTGTGCCACGGCAGATCGAGGATCCAGTCGAGGTACGTGCGGACGACCGTGTACTCGGCCGAGCCCACCTGCATGTTGCGGAGGCGCTTGAGCTGCTTCTTGGCGACGCTCTCGGCCTCGTTGGGCAGGTTGGCCTTGGCGATGCGCTCCTCGAGCCCGTCGAGATCGCCCTGATCGTTGTCGTCCTCGCCGAGCTCCTCCTTGATGGCCTTGAGCTGCTGGCGGAGCACGTACTCGCGCTGGTTCTTCCCCATCTCCTCTTTGATCTGGGAGTTGATGCGCTCGCGCATCTTGAGGATCTCGAGCTGGCGCGTGAGGAGCTTCAGCACCTTGCGGATGCGATCCTTCACGTCGGTGGTCTCGAGGAGGTTGGCCTTCTCGTCGACCGGCGCGTCGAGGTTGGCCGCCACGAGGTCGGCCAGCGCGCCTGGCGCTTGGATCGAATCGATGAGCGAGCCCGCTTCGCGCGGGAGCTCCGGCATGAGCTGGATGACCTGCTTGGCGATGTCGCGCAGGCTCATGCTGAGCGCCTCGGCCTCGTCGTCCTCGAGGCCGGCCTCTTCGAGGCGCTCGATCTTGGCCTTGAGGTACGGCGCGCCCTGCGTCACGTCGCGGAGGCGAATGCGCGTCAAGCCCTGGAGAATGAGCGAGTAGTTGCCCGAGCTGTGCTTGAGCGCCTTGAGGACGCGGGCAGCGCAGCCAACGGTGTGGAGGTCCTCCTGGCCGGGATCGTCCGTCGACGGATCCTTCTGGGCGAAGATCGCGATGACGGGCGAGCTCAGGTTGTCGACGTCTTCGACGAGCGCGACCGACTTCTCACGGCCCACGTCGAAGGGAGCGACGGCGCCAGGGAACAGAACGGCGTTACGGATGGGGAGGACGGGAAGCTCGTCGCCAAACTGGACGACGTCTTCGTCTTGGGGCTTCCCCTTTTTTTCAGACATTGCTCACCTCTCGGAAGTCTTCGCAGCGTAACACGCAGACATTTCGGACCGATCGCCAAATGCTCGGAAGAACGTAAGGCGGGACTGGCCCCTCGCAAGCCCGTCCGTCTCCCCACGTGCCCGTGCCCGTGCCCGGCCCTCTCGCTCTTCGTCTTCGCGTGGATGCGCGGACTCCGGTTCAGAGGCCCCTTCCGAAGCGCGTCGTGCGTTGGAAGTGTCACCGCGGAGGGGCGAGGAGCTGGAGGAGATCGGGCACGGGCACGTGGAGAGGGGCGTACGCGGATGTGGGCGCGAAGTTGCGTGTCCGTCCTCCCCTTCTGATGCGAGAGGGCGTACTCTCGGGCTTGGAGTGACCCCCAAGGAGCTCAGCGCCAAACTCGAAGCGGCGGCAGCCGCGCTTAGTGGGGTGGAACGCAAAAGGATGCCGGGCGGCTACGCCCTGTTCGCGTCGGGGAAGATCTTTGCCAACGTCACGCTCGACGGACGCATTGGTCTCAAGCTCCCCGTCGCGTGGTGCTTCGAAGATCTCGCGGGGCGGCCCGGCGCAGGTCCGTGGAAGCTCGGGCAGCGGCTCATGGAGGGCTGGGTCCTCGTGCCCGAGAGCTTCCACGAGAGCGACGCGCTCCTCCTCGAGTGGGTGACGCGCTCGTACGAGTGCGTGCTCGGCCGCGTGCCGGCCGACAAACCTGCGCCGCCGTCGGTCGACGTCGAAGAGAGCCCGCCCACCGCGCGCTCGAAGGCGGCCGACTCGGTCGATCCGCGGACGCAGCCGTCGCCCTCACGCGTGATGATGCCGCCGCCGCGTCAGGGCACGCCGGCCGTCATCATCGACGAGGTGCCGAAGCCCGCGCTCCCCGTGCGCCCGCCCCGCTCGTCGAAGTCGCTCGTTCCGGCGCCGCCGTCTTCGCGCAATGGCTTCGACTTCTCGAGCTACGCGCCGCCGCCGCCGTCCTCGGTCGGCATCCGCGTCGTGCCGCGCCACTCGAAGTCGGTCTACGAAGAGACGCTCATCGGCGTGCCGGCACCGTCGTCGACCGAGATCGAGAACCCCGAGAGCGACGAAGCGGCGGGCGAAGCCAGCGACGCGAGCGCGCCCGCCCCGAAGGGCTGAGCCCGCGCCCGGACTCCCGGGGGCTGCGGCTCTATGTCGTGTTCGAGGAGTCGGTTGTCGCGCGGCGACTTTCGGCGAAGATGACTGGATGCATGCATCCGACCTCGTCGACGCGTTCAAGGCCAAGCTGCGCGCGGCGAGCTTCACCGATCCGGACGTCGGCGCCCAGATGATCGCGGGGCTCGAGCCTGGGATCGGGATCAAATTCGAGAGCGGCCGCGCCAAGCTCGGGCAGTCGAAGGTCGGCGGGCGCCCTCATCTTCCGAAGCGGGGCTTCCTCGGGCTCTTCGGGCCCGAGGCTTCGCGTTGGCCGTCGGCCGGCGAGTGGCTCGCGAGCGCCGTCGCCGAGGTCAAGGCGCAGGGCCTCGAGAAAGAAGAGCGGGACGAGCTCCTCGAGGGCCTCGCCATCCAGATGTCGTTCGTCAAGAAGAGCGATCCGTTGGCGTTCGTCGCGCAGCTCAATTTGGCGGAGTGCAAGCCATTCGACTTCACCGGCGGCCTGCCCGATCGCGGCATGCTCTACCTCTTCAGCACGCACGAAGAAACCGCGCTCGGCGGGAGCGGATTGGCCGTCGTCCACACCTACGACGGCCCCACGGAGTCGCTCGTGGAGGTCGACTTCCCCAGCGCGATCCCCGGTCGCGGGCGCTTCGTGGAGCGTCCGATGCGCTTCGGCCCGACGTTCCTCGTGACCGACGATGACGGCATCGCGCGATTCGACGCCGACGACGAGGAGACCTTCGAACGAATCCTCTCCGAGCTCGGCGGAACGACCGACGCGCGACTCTTGGGGCGCCCGCACTTCTTCGACGCCGATCTCGCGAGCGCGTTCGACCAGGAGACCGACGCGCTCCTCTTGGCGCTCTCGGCCGAGCACATTTGGGAAGAGGGCCGCAAAGGCAGCATCTATGGCGAGGGCATGTTCTTCCTCGCGGCGCCGAAGGGAGATCTCGCGACCCGCAAGCTCGACGCCGCGCGCGTCCTCTTCGAGGGCGGCACGTAACGCAGCTCAGTCGAGCGTTCCGAACTCGTCGACGGGCATCACCCAATACGCGACGTCGCGCGTCGGCCCTTCGGCCTTGAGGCGGGCGATGATCTCGGCGACGTCCGCGCGATCGACGAGCAACTGCACGTGTACGCGCGGGCCGCGGCCGTGAATCTGCTCGGCGAGCGAATGAAACCCTCGTCGCGCGCTGTAGCCTTCGACGTGCGAGAGGGTGAACCCGTGGATGCTCGCGCTCGGCTTCGAGAAGTGATCGACCACGTTCTCTTCCATGCTCGCGGGGAAGACGAAGACGAGGCAGGCATTCGGTGACTTCATGGGACCTTCCTGACCCAGCATACGCCCAGGTCACGAGCTTTGTGCCAGCGCGCCCCCGAATGGCCAGCCTCGTCCGCTCAATAGGCTTCTGCCTCCGTGTAGTCTTCGTCTGCGCCGCCGCCGCCGCCACCGCCACCGCCACCGCTGCCACCGCCGCCGCCGCTGCCACCGCCGCCGCCGGCGGGCTCATAGACCGCCTCGTCACCGACGTTGGACCCTGGAAACGCAGCAAGCTCCGCGGGCGAGAACGCCTCGCCCTGACCGTCGCCCCAAGGCGCGGGGGGCGCGCCGACGCAGCCATACGAGTAGCCGTCGTTGGAGTTGCCCTCCACGTAGAAGACGCCGTCCCCTCGACACCCGCTCTCCGCCTGCGCGACCGTCGCGAGACTCTGGGTCGTGCCGAAATAGTCAGGGTCACGAGCGGCGGGCACCGCCGCACGGAAGTTGCCGCCGGACACCATCGCCCGCTCCTCGAGGGAGAGCTCTCTTAGATCGTTCGCCTTCATCGATCGTCCTCCGAGGTGGGGTAAGCACCCGGCGTACCAATCGTGCGCGGCGCCGTGCGGACCACATCTCACATCGTTACGAACGAGGAGGCGCGCACGGTCACGAGGGTCGACGCCAGAGTGACCTCGCGTTGCCGGCCCACGAGAGCAACCGGCCACGTTGCGCCGGTCCGCGACGCCACGCGTGGCGTCTGGGGTCAGGGCGACGGTCGCTCGTGCAGACGATCGCTCACACCGAAGCGACGGGCGCGTCGTGCTCGAGGGTGTGGATGCACATGCCGGTCGCGATCTTCGGGAAGAAGAAAGTCGACTTCTGCGGCATCACCTCGCCCGCTTCCGCGACGCGGCGCACGTCCGCGACCGGCGTCGCGTTCATGAGGAAGAGCGCTTGGCCTTTGCCGCCGCGCAAATCCGAGAGCGCGCCCGCGCCGTCTTGCGGGTACCAGAGGTTGGTCTTCGCCGCCTGCGCCTCGCGCGTGATGCCGAGGACGTGCTCGAAGAGGCCCATGTGCAAGACCGCCACGTCGGTCGTTCGGAGCGCGGCGTGCGTCGCGCCGAGCGGCGGGTGCGCGGCGAGATCACCGCGTTCGCGCCAGGCGGAAGCCGATTCCGGGGGAGCGAATCGAACGCGCGTGGAAGTCCCGCCAAGCCGAGCGCAAGAACGGTGGAGGGGAGAAAGCTCCTCCGCCGCGGGTGATAGCAATCTCGCTCGCTTCGTGGCTGGCATCGGGATCGACCCTCGGCGGGCTGCCATACCCTTCGCCGCTGTACCGACCCCAGACCCACTCTTGCTGGTTTCCCGCGACGTCGAAGAGCCCCCACCCGTTCGAAGCGAGGCCACGAACCGAATGGGTCGTTCGTCCCGAATTCGCGCAATACCAGCCGATTTGCGTAAGCACGCCGTCACGAGCACAGGCGGTGAGGTCGCCCTTCAGCAGGATGTCGCCCGCGAAGGTCGCGCTACGCGTCCCGGCGCGCGCGGAGTATTCCCACTCAGCCTCGGTGGGCAGTCGGTACCCCTTGCAGTCGTACACGGTGCCCGTCGAGACGCGTACGTCGCTGCACACCATGCCCTCCCCCGCCGCTCGGGTGCACCCGCCGAGCGCGTAGCACTCCGCGAGGCCCTCCTTCTTCGACCACTGGTTCGCGAGCCAGAGCGCCTCGAACCACGTCACGGACCCGAGCGGGCACTCCGGCTCCGTGCAGCCCGCGAACGTGGGTTCGGGGGCGTTCGGCGGCTCGGTGCCGACCACCGTTCGCCAATCCGCGTTCGTCACCTCGGTCTGCTTTATCAAGAACTCGTGAGTCAGCGTCGTGTCGTTCTCGTTCTCGGAGTCGCGACCGCGGCCCCACTCGCACTCCGGTGAGCCCATCACGAAGCATCCGTTCGGGATGACACACCACCCCTCTGTGCACGACGCATGCACCTCGGGGTGCACGCACGTGGGCCCCGCCGGGCGCCCGTCGCAGCCGTCGCTTGGACCGGGCGGCGGCGTGGTCGAGGGCGCCGGCGTCGAACCACAAGCACCGCATTGGAGGAGGACGGCCGATAGGGTGCACACCAACAAGAGCTTAGTGATTGATGCCATTCGCCGTCCCTTGGGCGTGAACTCTCGCCGCGCGTGGATCCAGCGAACCCCACTTGGCGTCGGCGGAGAGCGAAAGGTTGGTGAAGTTCGGGGTGTCGCCGGCACACATGCGAGGTGTCGTGTAGATCCCGCCGCCGCAGGCGCGGCGGAAGATGTCGCCCAGGTCGTCCATCGTGCTTCGGTCCGAGTAACCCATCGCGTAGACGCCGACGAAGAAGTTCATCCAATCCCACTCGACGCCCTTGCCGGCCATGCTGGTGGACGAGCAGTAGGTCTCCATCCACTTCACGCCGGCGCCTGTGGCTGGCGTGTAGCAAGAGCGCGCCATCGGCGGATGCGAGACGGTCGTGTCAGGGTTCACGCTGTCCTTGTAGTATACAAATGTACAATTTGGCTCCGACGTGATGTTCCAGAGCCTCGCGGCGTTGAAATGCGCCCAGCCCTCCACAAGCGCGCCGCCCGTCGGTTGCTTGTTGTTGAGGCAGTGCGTCTGAAGTGCGCTCAAGTAGGCGTCCGAAAATCCCGCGTCCTTGCCAACGTCGGAGCAGTTGCAGAGACGGTTCGTGTCGGTGTTGTCATAGGGGTTGGCGACGTCTCCGTAGAGGAAGCTCGCGATGTTGTGGCCGAACTCGTGCGAGACGATGAACTTCCACATCGAGTCGTGAATGGTGTCAGGCGCCGGACCGACGAAGAAGGTTCGCGAGTAGCCCGAGTAGCACGCGCTACCCCCATTGGGGCAGCCCTCGTCCGCGTAGACCTGATACCCGCGCGGTACGGCGACCAGCCCGCTCTCGGCGCCACCGATCGTTCGCGACATCACGACCATGCTCCTCGTGAGCGCGTCCTCGAACCAGCTCGACAGCGGGATCGCACCGCCGGTGGCCGCCGTGGTGAACGGCGCCGTAAGCATGAGGCCGTTGCGGCTCGCGATCCCACCTCCGACGCGGCTGCCACCCAGCCGGATCGCGTAGGGCACGATTCTCGGTGACTGGTAGTCCGTGCGGTGACTGTAGTGCACTCCAAGGACGACTCCGTCCGAGGGACGCCACGCGTTGCTTCTCGCGGAAAATACGTAGTCCGTGGACGGTGCGAGGGGCAGGCTCACGCAGCCCGATGCGTCGAGCGCGCCAGACCACACCGCCCGAGCCGTGTCCTTCCGAAGAATCGTTGCTCGCGTATACGAAGCCGGATAACTGCTCACCGCGCGCGACGTCTGGATGTCTTCTCCGTAGCCCGAGTCGGTGAACTTGGCGTTCCATTCGAAACAAACACTGTATGTGGGGCCTGTCTCCGGGATCGGGACGACGAATGCGAGCGCGCTGAAGCTAGGGAAGACCGGCATGAGCGTGCTGCCGCCCCACGCCGTGCCTCCGGGCCCACCACGACGCGCGAGTGCTGCGACCTCGTCGAAAGCGCTCGTCGTGGAGTTCCACACGCGCCCCGAAAGGGTGAAGGCGGGCAACGAAGCGTCACGGAGCTTGGTGAGGTAGTCCGCGACGTCGACCACGACCTCGCCCGCGGAGCTCCCGAAGTACGCGTACATGTCCGTCGCCGCGGGAGTCGGATTCGGCGTCGAGCCGTAGATGTTCGCCGATGCGTAGCCTGCGGAGAACTCGTAGAAGAGCTCGCCGCTGAATGATGTGGCGCTGCCGCCGTTGGTGAACTCAGCCACGAGGAACGCCTCCGCCTGGGTGCCGATCGGCTGCACCGGCAACGTCGACACGGGGAACGTGACGTCGAGTGGGCTCGTCCCGACCGAGTAGGTGCCGATTGTGCGCGTTGACTCGCGAGCATCGAGGCCGCGGCTCGTGAGCTTGAGGGTCACGCTCGTGGCGGTGGATCCCAAATTCGTCATGCGCGCGGTCAAGAGGTCCGACGCGGCACGCGTGCCGGCCGTCACTTGCCAGCTCGGCTTGATTCTCGGCCCGGCGTTGGAGTCGCCGTCGGTGGCCGGCGCACCCCACAGCTCAGCGCCGCCGGCGCCGCAGGTGAGAGTCACCCCGGACTTCAACACCACGGCCGCATGCCCCACCTTCGCGACCGAAAGACTCCCCTCCGCGGTCCACTGGTTGGTCTCGACGTCCCAGCGCTCCGTCGAGGAGAGCGCGCCGCTCGCACCGTTGCCGCCCACCACGAGGAGCGCGTCTTGCCCGACGGCTACCGCTCGATGCAGGCTCCGAGGCGTCGCGAGCGAGGGGAGCGTAGGCGTGAAGAGTCCGGTGTATCCGTTGTACAGATCCACGGAGCCGAGAGCGCCGCTCGCTCCAACACCGCCAGAGGCCACAAGCAGTCCGCTCCCGAGCCGGGTCAACGCGAAATCCGCGCGGGCCGTGAGGAGCGCCCCGGTCGCCGCCCAGCTGTTGGTCGTCGGATTGAACAAGACGGCGTCCGCGAGCGTGGCGCTGCCGGTCCAGCCTCCGGCGACAAGGGCGCGCCCATCCGGCAAGAGCTCGGCGGCGTGACGGGCTCGCGCTATCGAAAGGTTCGGCGCAGGCGTCCACGTGTTGGTCGATGGAGTGTAGAGTTCCGCACGGGCTGTTGCCGTAGAGCCCGATGCAAAGCCTCCGACAACCAGAACCCGGCCGTCGTTGAGTAGCGACGCCGTGTGTTGCGAGTGGGGATTGGGCATCGCCGCGCCGACGGTCCACGTGCCTACCGACGGATCGTACAGGTACGTGGTGCTTTGCACGGCGCCACTTCCGCTGACGCCACCCGCGACCGCAACCTTGCCGTTCGTGAGGAGCGTGGAGGTATGCCACGCGAGCTTGTTCGGCATGGTATCCGTGGCGGCCCACGTCTTGGTGCCAGGATCGAAGAGCTCGGCGGTAGGGTAGACGGCGACACTGCCGGTCGTCGCTCCGCCCGAAACCAGCACTCGACCATCCGAGAGCACCGTCGCGCCGTGGTAACGACGCGACGGGTACACCATCGCGCCCGTCGCAACCCACGAAGGATCGAGGACTGCCGGGTACGCGACCGCTCGCCCCGCCCATGCGATGTGAATCGCGCACTGCGATCCAATCGGAGCGACGACTGGCCTTCCCCACGGCGCTGCGGGAGATCGGTCGACCGCGCACCCTGTGACCGATACGTCGGCAACCACGACCGTGCCATCTTGCCCTTCGAGTCGCGGCTGTCCCATTCGAATGCGCGGCGTGCCCGCCCCGTCGACGAACTCGACGACGCCGTCGACGACCCGGAGGCCAGCGACCCCCTCGCCGAGTGTGACGTCGTAGTCGACGGCCGCGTTGGGCGGCGCCGCCTCGAGAATCGTGTAGTCCTCCGTCCCGTAGCCGTTGGGCCGCTGGTAGTAGGTTGCCGCAGCACTGCCGATCGCGCCCGCATAGACCACCTGGTTGGAGATGAGGGTGCCAAGTCCAGCGCTCAGTTGTCGGAGTCGGACATCGATGCCCATCTCACCAGAGCGGACATGAAACGGCGTCGACGCCTGCTCTGGTACGATGGTGCTCCCTGGCGAGCCGAGACTCACGCGTGCGGTCGTTGTCGTCGTCCAGCCGCCCGAGACGGACTCAATCTGCCCCGTTGCCGGAGCAACGACTGCGGTAAACGCGTCGAGCCGAGCAACCGCGCGCGCCGCATCCTCCGAGTTCAACGCCCCGCGCGACTCGGAGGTTCGTACGTCGGTGCAGGAGAATACCGCAACGCCTAGGGCGCACCCGAGCATCAACAGACCACGCATGGAGTTCCTCCGAGGTCCGCGCGAATTAGCGCGCGAGATCGACCCTCACGCGCGCGAGGCCCTCCGTCGAGTCTCTTCTTCCCAGGCGTGACGAATCCAAAACTTGGACAAGAGATCGGCCGCCGACCGCTCCAAGAAGCGACAAAACTACGACCTGGGTTGGATGGAACATCGCGAGCGCGCGTGGTAGGCGCGCCGCGACGGGGTCGCTACGAAACGGCGCCGCGTCACACCGACGCTACGGTCGCGTCGTGCTCGAGGGTGTGGATGCACATGCCGGTCGCGATCTTCGGGTAGAAGAACGTCGACTTCTGCGGCATCACCTCGCCCGCCTCCGCGACGCGGCGCACGTCCGCGACCGGCGTCGCGTTCATGAGGAAGAGCGCTTGGCCTTTGCCGCCGCGCAAATCCGAGAGCGCGCCCGCGCCGTCTTGCGGGTACCAGAGGTTGGTCTTTGCCGCCTGCGCCTCGCGCGTGATGCCGAGGACGTGCTCGAAGAGGCCCATGTGCAAGACCGCCACGTCGGTCGTTCGGAGCGCGGCGTGCGTCGCGCCGAGCGTCGGGTGCGCGGCGAGATCGATGTCCTTCTTGAGCGAAAAAAGCGCGGCCCGGCCATCCGGCGCGGCGCCCACCACCGACGGCGCGCGCTTGCCGGCCTCGGCGAGCTTGGCGAGGAGCGCGTCGGCGGGGAGCCCCGCGCCGAGCACCTCGACGTCGAACGCGCCCTTCGCGCGCTCGAGGAGCGCGTTCCAGTCGAGCGCTGCGAGCGAGTGGACGTGGCGGTGGGTCGGGAAGACGACGAGGCTGGGATCGTCGCCGTTGGTGAGGAACACCATGAAGTAGTTGTGGCGCCCGTTCGCGGGCGCGCCCGGGTGCGCCGCGCGGGTCTCCTCGGCGTATCGCAACGCGGTCTCATAACGGTGGTGCCCGTCGGCGATGAGGAGCGTCGACTCGCCGATCTTCTTCACGATGGCGCGCATGGCCTCGGGGTCTTCGATCTTGGAGAGGGCGTGCGTGACGCCGTCGTCGGTGGCGATCTCGGCGAGCGTGGTCGCCTTGGCGAGCGCACCGTCGAGCGCGCGCTCCGCGTCGCGGTAGAGCATGAAGCCGGGGCTCAAGTTGGTCTTGGTCGCGCGAAAGAGCTTCAGGCGATCTTCTTTGGGCCCGGAGAGCGTGCGCTCGTGCGGGAGGATCACGCGCTCCGAGAAGGGCTGGAGGCGAACGAGCGCGAAGAAGCCCCGGCGCGTGATGCGCGGGCCGCCGGCCTGGCCCGGCGCGGCGAACGACTGGTCGTAGCGGTAGAAGCCGGGCTTCTCGTCGCGCACGAGGACGCCCGACGCGCGCCACGCGGCGAAGAGCTCGGCGGCGTTCGCGTACTTCTGATCGCCCTCGCCCTCGGGGAGGATGAGCCGCACGATGTTGTGCGGATCGCGCGCGGCGAGCGCGGCGCGCTGCGCGCCGTCGATGACGTCGTACGGCGGCGCGACCACCTTCTCGAGCGCGGACTTCTTGAGATCGTAACGGAGCGGCGAGAGCGGAGCGATGTCGGCCATGGCGGCGCGAGGTTAGCGCATCGGGCCGCCAGATTCTCGCTCGGCGCGCGGACGGTCGCGACGTGTCACCGAGGACGACGCGACCGGACGCAATCAATCCGCAGAGGTGGTCCGCTCGCGTGTCATGGTGTTGCTCGCGCATCCCAATCGCAACCTGAGACGGAGACGTGCCTGGCAGGAAGCACGCGATGGGGTCCCATAGAGTCAGCACCATGATCCTCGACTTCTCCGCCCCGGTCCTCATCGCCAGCGCGCTCGTCGCGTTCGTCGCTGGCTGCGGCGGAGCCGAGCCGCCCCCCGAAGGGAGCGAGGTGGTGGTCAGTCCAGGAACCGATCAGCCGTCGGCGGCGGCGCGGCCCGCGTGTACCCCGGGCGAGACCCGCACGTGCAAGCAGGTGATCGCCGTGCAAGATGGCATCTCGTCCTGCTACGTCGGCACTCAGTCGTGCACCGCCGACAGCACATGGACGGATTGCGTCAAGGGCAACGCCAAGAAGTAGGTTCGCGGTGATTCGATGGGGCCGATCGATCGAGGGTGACCCGCGATTCGATCGTCCGACCGATCACGCTCGTTCTCGTTGCGGCAAACTAAGCCCCCTCAGAGCCACTCCTTTTGTCGACGCGTCCAGGCGCGCGCGGGCACGTACGGAGCATGAAGCCTTACTTGATGATGCTCGCCGCGCTCTTCGTGGGCGTGGCTGGCGCGGCTTGCTCCCACGATGTTGCCAACGAGGCCGGTGACGACGCCGGCGCGCGTACCGAAGGTCCCCCCGCGCCCGTCATCCAACCCGATGCGAGCGCGGCATCGTCCTCCGCGCACGATGCCAGCGCGCCCCCGGCCGACGCCGCGAAGATCGATGACGACGATGGGCGTCACCTCGCGACCGGCGCCGACGGCGGCCCCAGTCCCAACGCGATCGGCGCCCCGTGCGTGCGAGGACCGACGCCAACGACGTCGGGCATTCCCCGCAATCGCGCCGTTCAAGACTTCACGGACGCGGACCGCACCGTCTTTTGCAAGTGGGCAGCCACCGCGTATGGCGGCTACGGCTGCCACTCGACCTGCTCCGGCGGGCTCGAACGCGACTTCTCCGCAAACCTGGCCGACTGCAAAGCGAACTACACGCGCCCTGGGTGCACGGCGACCGCTGCCGAGCTCGAGAAGTGCACGACGACGGACGCCGATGACGTTTGCCAGCTCGCGATCTTCGATGCGCCCGAGTGCGCTGCGTGGACAGCGTGCCTCCGCCTCTGATCGCCATCCTCACCGTCGGGCTCGCCGCCTGCTCGTCGGGCGCAAGCTCCGAGAGCGACGTCAGCGAGGGGGCCGCTTACGTGAACCCGCCCGCGCCCTCGGGCTCTGCTGCACAGCCGGCGACTGCGCCCGAGCAGATCGCGGCGCTCACCGATCGCGATCCGAGCATCGAGCTGCAGCGCGTCGCCGAAGTCGGTCCCATCCTCGGAGCCGACGGATCGTCGGGGCCCGGAGCGTGCGGCCAGGCGACCGTGATCACGGTGGGTGCTCCCCGTGACATGCCGGAGGCCGAAGGCCTGCAGGTGATCGTGAAGCACGCGGGCAAGGCTTATGAGGCGGGCTTCGTGCCCGAGCCGGACCTCAAGTGCATCGACGGCAACACGATGGAGATCTTGGGCGAGCCCGGCTTCCACTTCGATGCGCCGCCGGCCGCCTGCGACTCGGCGCTCTGCAAGCTGGTCTCTCCGCTCGTGAAGTCCTTCTACACGATGCTCCCGGGCGACAAGGGCTGGCGGTCGTTCGACACCGCCGGTGACACCCTCTACGTCAACTACGAGAGCTGGGCCGCGGGTCGCATGACGCAGCAGCTCTTCGCCGTACCGAAGAAGACTCTCGGCAAGGTCAGCAAAGCCGAAGCGACCGCCTCGGGCGGGCTTCGACTGACGGGCGCGGGTGGCACGATCGAGATCACGGCCACGGCCGACAAGGCGACCGTCGTCCGAGCCTCGCGCTGAGATCGGAGCCAAGTGGGCGTGAGCTGGATAGCCAGCTCACGCCGATACCCAGCGACCGGCGTCCGCGCCGTCCGCGTCACCTCACCCGAGGGCGCGGTGGCCGATGTCGCGACGAAGGTGCATCCCGCGGAACTGGATCGCTGCCGCCGCGGCGTAGGCGCGATCGCGCGCCACGGCGAGCGTCGGCCCTTCACCCGTCACGCCGAGCACGCGGCCCCCGGCGGTGACGATGCTCTCACCGACCGCACGCGTGCCAGCGTGGTGCACGAAGGCGTGCGGGTAGGCCGCCGCCGCGTCGAGGCCGTCGATCGGATCGCCGATCGTCGGCGACGCGGGATAGCCCTCGGACGCGAGCACCACGGTGAGCGCCGCGGCCGAGTCCCCAGCGAGCTCGAGCGAAGCATCGGGGAGCGTGCCGTCGGCTGCGGCGCGAAGGAGCGCGTAGGCGCGATCGCCGAGCGGCGGGAGGATCACGGTCGCCTCGGGATCGCCGAAGCG
>JBGAJR010000041.1:0-70000 GCA_044224815.1 Polyangiaceae bacterium | reverse complement strand
TCACGAGCACTGGGGCCGGACGCTGACCAAGGCCCAGCGACCCCTGGACGGGTGACGAGTGTCCATTCCTCGGACAGATCGAGGCGGCAACGTGCTGCAGCATTTGCCTCCGGGTTGCCGAGGGCGATAGGCTAAGTCTCGAAAATCCGTAGGGGCCCCGCTGGCGTCGTGATTGCTACGTGGGGCTGGTCGGCGACTGCCGGCACGGTCTTGTGTGCAACGCGGGCGACGCGGGGTGCTGCCCGCGATGGAGGAAGCGCCGATGTCTTTGGAAAGTTTTGTTCGAATTAGCGGGGTCAAGCAGGGGAACTACCCGGCGGAGACGGATCGGTCCCCGCACAAGGAGCAGTTCCGCGCGGCGGTGCTCCGTGTCGACTACAAGGTCTACACGCCCTACGACGTTCAAAAGCACACGCTGGCGAACGAGCGCATCCACGAGCCGATCCGCATCCTCAAGCAGACCGGGCCGATGACGCCACTTATCAACCAGGCGTGCCACTCGAACGAGACCCTGAACTTCGTTGAGATCGTGTTCTACCGCAACGATCCGAACAACGAGGGCATCCAGCACGCGTTCACCATCAAGGTTGAGAACGCACGCATCGTCTCGCATCGCGTCTTCACCGGCGCGCGGGTGGGCGGCGGGAACGCGTCGGGTGCGGTTCAGTCGATGAGCAAGCAGGGCGCGACCCACGACACGCTCGAGATGGAAGAGTTCGAGATCGCGTTCCGCAAGATCTCAATCGTCGACCAGCTCTCGGGTCGCCACAACGAGGACGACTGGGACGTCGTCTACCAGTGATCGCTCCGGTGCCGGACGCGCCGCGTTGAACAGACTTTTTTTCTGAAGGAGCCGAACGATGGCATTGGAAGCGTATATGGAGGTTGTCGGGGAAAATCAGGGCCAGTACCCCCCCGAGGCGACCCGCGAAGTCCACAAGAACAAGAACCGGAGCCCGGTTCTCCGTGTCGACTACAGCATGTTCCGGGCGCGTGACATTCAGCGCCACACTTTCTCGAACGAGCCGGTGCAGCGCCCGATCAAGGTGCTCAAGGAGTGGGGAGGCATCACGCCGCTCATCAACCAGGCCGTGGTGACGAACGAGCCGCTCAAGACCGTCACCTTCACCTTCGTGCGTCCGAAGGGGAAGGGGAAGTTCGAGGAGTACCTGGAGATCAAGCTGGAGGACGCCCGTGCGATCAGCCAGACCATGTTCACCGGCTCGCCGGACGACGGCTCCGAGAACACGTCCAAGACGTCGGTTGCGGTCGACACGCTGGAGCTCGAGGAGATCGAGTACTCGTTCCGCAAGATCACGATCACGAACCTCGTCGACGGTCAGGCGACGAACTACGACTGGAACAAGCCGAACGTGAAGTGACCTGATGGCCACGCTGCTGGACCGCATTCAACGTCCTGAGCTCGCGGTCCAGCGACGTGCTGCCACCGAGCGCGAGGTCCGAGAGAGCATCTTTCGGAACCTCGCAGACATCTGTCGAACCCGGGCCGGCACAGCGCTAGCCCACCCGGGCTACGGGCTTCCCGATTTGACGGAGCTCGTGCACACGCTCCCCGACGCTTCGCTTGTCTTGGCTCGCGCTCTCAAGCACACGATCGAAGCATATGAACCCAGGCTCCGCGCGGTCGTCGTACGCCCGCTGCCTCCCGACCCCGCGGAGCCCGCCGTTCGGTTCGAAATCACCGCTCAGCTCGCCGGGCGGAAGTCCCCCATGCGGATGCACACCGCGGTCGACCCAGTGAAGGGCTTCTCGTTCAAACCGGCATGAAGAACAGCAATCCGTTCCAGATCTGGCTCGCCGCCTACGACAAAGAGGAGTCCTCGCTGTCGCTGGGGGACTTCGACGTCCGTCACTACGACGTGGTCGAAGAGATGGGGCAGCCGTTCCGGGTCACGCTGCGGGTTGCGTCGTTCGTCCACGATCTGGATCTCGAGGAAGTCGTCGGATCGCGCGCTGCCTTTTCGTGTGAGCGGCGCATGCGCGCGACGACCCCGTATCGCTCGTGGTCGGGCATCGTCACGTCGATGGCGCACCTGAGCGCGCATGAAGAGGGCGAGTCGTACTACGAGCTGGTGATCGAGCCCGAGTGCGCCATCCTCGCCTATTCGATCGACAGCCGCGTGTACCAGCATCTCTCCGAGTTGGAGGTCATCTGCGCCGTCCTCGAGAGCGCAGGCTTCAGTGCCGGCGAAGGAGGCGACGATGACGAGGAGGGAGGGGCTGCGGGGGCCGAGGGCGAGGGGGACGAAGAAGAGCAGGGGACCTACGAGATCCGTAACTGCGACCCTTCGGACACGAAGCTCTTTCCCAAGAAGGAGAGCATCACGCAGTTCGAGGAGAGCGATCTCGCCTTCATCTCGCGTCTCGCCGAGCGCATCGGCGTCTCGATCTACTTCGAGCATGCGAATCAGCCCGAGACCAAGGGCCGCACCCATACGCGGATCATCCTCGACTACAACCCGACCAAGAATGAGGTCCGCGGCGGCAAGCCGATGACCTACCTCGGTCAGGGCAAGGACGAGTATCTAGGCTCTGAGACCGACTACGTGGTCGCCGCAACCGTGAGGCGTAGCCTCCGCAACGGCAAGCTGTCGCTGCGCGACTACGACTTCCGCCAGCCCGCGCACTCCGCGGTGCTCCACTCGATGGCGATCAAGTCGGGCGTCAAGCTCGAGGAGAGCCTCGAGCGCTTCGACTACGTCCCGGGCGCGTTCCTCGTCGAGGACACCCCGACCAAAGAAGCCAAGACCGCCGACAAATTCGGCAAAGTCGGCGAGCCGAAATCGGGCACCGAGAAGTATCGAGCGGTCGTCACTGCGCGCCGGATGGAAGCCGAACACGCGCGGAGCCACGACATCTCCTTCAAGAGCAACGCGCTCGACCTTGCGCCGGGAACCGTCTGCCAGTTCGGTGGGCCGGAGTTCCAACATCCGAACCCGAAGGCCAGCCACCAGACCAAGTTCTTGGTGGTCCGCAGCCACTTCCGCGGCGAGAACCACAAGGGCAACCATCACCAGGTCTGTACTGCGGTGCCGATCGAGGAGGGCGTGTCCTATCGCCCGCCCCGTCGCACGCCCCGTCCCCGCATCAACGGAGTGCAGACTGCCGTCGTGATCGGGGCGCCGGGGCAGGAAGTGAACTGCGACGAGTGGGGGCGCATCCGCGTTCAGTTCCACTGGGACCGCAAGGGCAAGTTCGGCGCGCCGGTCGACGATGACGATTTGAGCGAGTCGAATCGATCGGCCTGGGTGCGCGTCAGCCAGCTCTGGGCCGGTACCAAGACCGGATTCGTGATGGTGCCGCGCGTGGGCGCGGAGGTCGTGATTCAGTTCATCGACGGCGATCCTGATCGGCCGGTGGTGATGGGCTCGCTCGCGAACGCTTCGACGCCGCCGCCCTTCGACCTTCCGCAGAATGCGCTTCGGCACGTGTGGCGTAGCCACTGCGCAGACAACGGCTACAACGAGATTTTTTTCGATGACCCGGCCGGCCTCGTGAGCATGCAGGCTCACACGACCTTTGCTCGAAAAGTAGGCGCGACGGAGACCGTCGACATCGGGCAACAGCGCGTGACGAAGATCGGATCCGCCGAGGTGATCGACATCGGGAAGGCCTACGCGCTCGAAGTGGGGGAGCAAAACGGCATCTCCATCAGCGGCGACGCCAAGAAGCTTCAGCTCCAGGTCGGCGGGAACCTCGCGACGATCACCCTGAAGGAAGACCACATCTCCATTTGTGCCCAGGGCACGTTGCACCTTCACGGCGACCAGGGCGTCGAGATCTCCAGCAACAAGGGCACCGTGAGCATCGTCGGCGGGCCGAACGTGACGATCAACACCGACCCCAAGTGCCCCGCGGAGCGCGCGTCGACGTTGGCCACTGCACAACCGCCGCATGGGCCCGCGCAGACAGCCGCGCCCTACAAGCCGGCAGGCCAGTTCTCCAAGCCGACGGATGCCACCCTCCCGTCTGACGACGTTTCGATCGACCCGCCCCCGCCCGGGATGGGCGGTGACGATGACGATCTGGGGGAAGTCGAGGGCCTGGACGACGACGTTGGCGACTTCCAGGAGGCGATGTCCACTCCGCGTGGCGTTGGTGATCTCGGAAAAGTCGGCGATGTCGCAGGGCAGGTGTCGGGCATCGCGAACGCGCCGGGCGCGGGCGGGTTGCCGGGAGCGCCTAGCGGGCTTTCGGACAAGCTCGGCGCCATGGGCCAAGGGGCACTGAACAACCTGACCAACGCGGCGCCGCTCGCTGCGGCGTCCGCGGCACGCGCGGCGATCTCTGGGCAAAACCCCGTCGACGCACTCAAGGGCGCGGTCATCCAACAGGGTTTGACCGGTGCCATCGGTGCCGCTGGCCTGACCGGTGCAAGTGCAGCGGCCGCCGGGGTTGCTGCACAGGTCGCGGCCACGAAGGTGACGGGCGGATCCGCGGAGACCGCGTTGAAGACCGCAGTCGCCGGTACCCTCGCCGCGCAGGCGACGACAGCCATCGCCGGCGCGATCAAGCCAAGTGCGGCTCCGCCGGCAGCGCCTGCGGCGGCCCCGGCAGCGCCTCCGGCTCCCCCGAAGCCGCCGACCGGGGGCAACGGCGGCGAGCCCACCGGCTGAGGGATTCCGCGCGCGCGCCGGGGGCTCGAGCAGCTCGCTTTCCCGCGGGGAGAAAGCCCTGCGATAATCGGGGCGCATGGCTGACCGACAGCTCGAGGAGACGATCGATCTCCTGAAGACGCAGCTACTCGTTCAGCCGAACGATCCATTCAAGCGGTTCCGGCTTGGCGTCGCGTACTCCAATCTGGGGGTCCCCACCGAGGCGCTCGTGAACTTCGAGCGTGCGGTGAAGGCCAAGCCGGATTTCGGCGAGGCCTACTACGAGCTGGGCCTTGCGGCGGAGCGCCTCGGGCGGGTCGACGATGCGATCTCGCACTGGTCCAAAGGCCGCGAGTTCATCGACACGTTGGCCTTGCATCTGTCCCTCGCGCGGGCGGCCCTCAAGACCGGCAAGCGGGACCTCGCGCTCGTTGCGTACGAGGCCGCACTTCGTCACGACCCCGAGCTCCTCGAGGCGCGTCGCGAGGCCGGCGCCGTTGCGTTCGAGCTTGGTGACTGGGCCAAGGCGGCCGAGCATCTGAATCGCGCTGCCGCGGTGGAGCCGGCCATTCCCACCCTGCTCATGCTGACGGTCGCGTACCTGTCGCTCCGGCGCATGGGTCCCGCGACCGCCGCTGCCGAGGAGGTGACGCGTCTCGACGCGACGTCGCTCGATGGCTGGCTCGCTCTCGCTCAAGCGCGCGAGGGGACGGGCGAGATCGATCTCGCGGTTCAAGCTCTTCGTGGTGCGACGCGCGCTGCGCCCGGCTACGTGCCTGCGCACCTCGCGCTCGGGCGGCTCTTCGCGCGGGTTGGCCGCCACCGCGAAGCGATCGACGTCCTCTCGCAGGCGCAAGGCATGGTCGGCGGCGCACATCCGGGGCCGCGCTTTTCCGTCCTCGCGCCGCAAGCAGGTGCCGCGGGCGTGGAGCTCGCTCTCGGCTCGGCCTATCGATGGGCAGGCGCGCCCGACCATGCGGAGGCCGCGTTTCGTCGTGCGCTCGCGCTCGAGCCGAACAACCCTGAGGTGTATGCGGGGCTCGGCGCGTCGCTCGCGGCGATGGGGCAAACGCTCCTCGCCATCGAGGCGCTCGAGCGCGCGGTGCAGCTCGACCCGCAGAACGGTGAGGCGTGGGCGCAGCTCGGCGTCGCGTACCAGCGCATCGCGCGGCCCGCCGACGCCGCGGTAGCGCTCCAGAAGGCGCAGACGTTCAAACCGGACGATCCGGTCGTGCAGTACTCGCTGGGCGTGCATCACCAGGAGCGCCAGCACCTCGAGGAGGCGCTGACGGCGTTCGGTCGAGCGACCTCGCTCAAGCCCGATTGGGCCGACGCTTGGCTGCGCATGGGCGCCATCTTCGGGATGACCCAGCGCCACACCGAGGCCATCGATGCGCTGCGAAGCGCGCTCAAGATCGAGCAGAGCGTTCCGGCGTTGCGGCTCCTCGCGCGGTCGCTCCGCGCGCTCGGCAGACTTCCGGAAACGATCGACAGTCTCCGCCAAGTCCTCGTCCTCGCGCCTGGCGATCGCGAGGCGGCGCTCAGCCTCGCGCGCGCATTCGTCGAGCTCGACAAGGCCGACGACGCGCTCCAAGCCTTCGACCGCGCGCTCGCCATCGACCCGAATCAGCCCATCGTATTCATCGAGCGCGGCGACGTGCTCGCCCGATTGGGGCGCAGTCAAGAAGCCGCGCAATCGTTCCATCGCGCCACCGAGCTCAAGCCCGATGACCTCACGGCGTGGCATCGGTTCGGCGTCACGCTGCGGGCACTAGGGCGCGCGCAAGATGCGATCACCGCCCTCGAGCGCGCGCTGTCGATCAAGCCCGACGATCCCTCCGTGCACACGTCGCTCGGGCTCGCTTGTCTCGACGGTGGCCGCGACGCGCGTGCCGTCGAGGTGCTCGCGCGGGCCGATTGGTTGCGCCCCGGTGACGCGCTCACGTTGAAGCTTCTCGGGATCGGACTTCGTCGCATGGGCCGCGCCGAGGAGGCCGTCGCCAAGCTCGAGCAGGCGGAGAAGCTCCTCCCGTCCGATGCGCAGACGCGCCTCGAGCTCGGGCTTGGGCTGAAGGAGCTCGGCAAGCTCGAGCTCGCGCTCGCCCGCTTTGGCGAGGCGATGCGCATCACGCCCGCCGATCCGGAGCCGGTTCTCCAGAGCGGTCTCGTGCTGGACGCGCTCGGGCACACCAAAGACGCCGCCGAGTGCTTCCGCGGAGTGACGCGGCTCGCGCCCGATCACGCGCGCGCCTACGAGCTCACGGCGCGGTCGTACGTGCGCGCCGGCGTGCTCGACGAGGCCGTCCTCGCGCTCCGCCAACTCGCGCGTCTCCGTCCTGAGGACGCCGACGTTCACGCGGAGCTGGGCCGAACGACCGCGATGCTCCAGCGGCACGCGGAGTCCGCCGAGGCGTACGAGAACGCGCTCAAACGCCGTCCCGAACACGCGCCTTACCACGCCGCGCTGGGTCGTGCGCGCGCCGAGCTTGGGCGCTTCGACGAGGCGGTGACGGCCGTGAAGGCCGCGCTCTCGCTCGATCCGTCTTTGCCCGGCCTCCACTCCGACCTCGCGAAGCTCTACGAAAAGAGCGGCCGAAAAGAGGAGATGCTCCAGGCGCTCGAGGCGAGCGTGAAGGCGAAGCCCGACGACAGTCAGGCCCTCCAGAAGATCGCGGTCACCTACGACGCGCTCGGCAAGGACGACGAAGCGATCCAAGCGATCGAGCGCGCGCTCGAGTCCGATCCCGCGAAGTACGATCTGCGCGGCCGACTCGCCGCTCTCTACAAGAAAGCTGGACGCGTGCGCGAGGCCGCGACCGAGCTGCAACGCATCGAAGACGCCGGGCACGCGGACGGCGACGTGCTCCACGAGCTCACGAACGCGCGGCTCGAGCTCGGCGAGCCCACCGAAGCGCTTCGGATCGCGCGCCGCGCGGTCGAGGTCGCCCCGGAGGACGAGCGCGCGTGGCGCACGCTCGCGAGCCTGAGCGCCGAGCTAGCGTTCTTCCGCGAGGCCGCCGAGGCGTACGAGAAGGTCGTCCGCATGGCGCCGCGCTCCGTGGATGCGCTCCTCGGTCTCGCGCGCGTTTACGTGGCGCTGAAGCGTCGCGGTGAGGCCGTCTCGACGTATCGCTCCCTCGTCGGGATCATGCCCGAGCACGTCGACGGCCACCGTGAGCTCGGGCGGCTGTTCCTCGAAATGCGCGAGCATCACGAGGCGGCCGACGCGTTCGCCAAGGTCACCAAGCTCCGGCCCGAAGACGCCGAAGCGCACGGTCTCCTCGGCGAAGCACTTCGCGAGCTCGGTCGGCTCGACGACGCCGCGCACGCGCTGCGCAAGTCCACGACGCTCGCGCCCGACGTGCGGTTCTTCGTCAGCCTCGCGGGGCTCCAAGAGCAGATGGACCGCGCGGCGGACGCGCTCGCGTCGTACGAGCGTGCCCTCGAGATCGATCCCACGAACCGGAGCCTCCTCGCGCGCGTCGGGCTCCTTCGCCGACGCGTCCGGCCGACCGACTCCGGCGGCCTCGAGGTCCTCGAGCGCGCGGTGACCGCGGGCAGTGAGGAAGTCGCGGTGTTCGTCGAGCTCGCACGGGCTCGCGCGCAAGCGGGCAAGTCGGACGCTGCGGTGACCGCGGCTCGTCGCGCCACCGAGCTCGACGGAAAGAGCGTCGAGGCGCTCACGGTGCTCGGGCAAATGCTGCTCGGCATCGACGCGACCGAGGAGGCCGTGAAGACGTTCGAGCGCGCGCTCGTGCTCGACCCTGCCAACGCCGATGCGCTCTCGGGGCTCGGCAAAGCGCTCCTCCACCTCGATCGCGGCAAGGAAGCGCTGGAGCGCCTCCGCCTCGCGGCCAAGGCGCGCCCGGAAGACGCGGATACTCAGCGCAGCTTCGGAGAGGCGTGCCTTGCCGCGGGCGCCTTCGAGGAAGGCGTGCAGGCGTTCGCCGTGGTCGTGCGGCTTCATCCCTCCGACGTCGGCGCGCAGCTCCTCTATGCCGAAGCGCTCCTCGGCGCGGACAAGTGGCGCGAGAGCCTCGAGCAGATTGAGCTCGCCGAGCGGAGTGCCGCCGGGCGTACCGGGCGGGCCGCTTACCTTCGCGGTCGCGCGCTCGAGAACCTCGGACGAATCGAGGACGCGGCGCTCGCGTATCGCGCGGCGACCACGAAGGAGCCGAAGCTCGCCGAAGCGCATTTGCAGCTTGCACGTATCTTGAAGGGACAGGGGGCACTCGAGGACGCCCTCCCATTCTACGAAGCGGTCGTACGTCTCGAGGCCCACGACGCGCAGGTGCTCGTCGATCTCGCACGGATCCAGAAGAGTCTCTCTCGCACCGATCTCGCGCTCGCCACGCTCAAGAAGGCCGCGCTCCTCTCTCCCACCGACTCGGCGATTCACTGCGAGCGCGGTGAGCTCCTCCTTGCCCGCGGCGACTTCGCCGACGCGAGCACCGCCTTCGCGCGCGCCGTGCGCGCCAATGGTGAAGATCCACGCGGTTGGTTCGGGCTCGCGCTCGCACAGGAGCAGCTCGGCGAGGACATGGACGCGATCGCCTCGCTGCGGCGCGTGGTGCGGCTCGCGCCCGAGGAGTCCGAGGCCCAGAAGCGCCTCGCGCTGCTCCTCGACCGTCGCGGCTACGCGCAGCAGGCCATCCCATCCTTCATCGCGGCGCTCAAGGTGGACCCGAATCAGCCGGAGCTCACCTACCGGCTCGGTGCCGCGCTCTTCGCGGTGGGCGATGCCGAGCGCGCGCGTGTGGTGCTCGAGCGGGCGACGTCGCTCGATCCGAAGAACCCGCGAGCGCATTTCTCGCTGGCGACCGTCCTGATGAAGGTCGATAAACCCGTCGAGGCCGTCGCAGCCTTCGAGCGCGCGGCCACGCTCGCGCCTCAAGATGCGGACTACCGCCTTGCGCTGGGGTTGGCCTACGCGCGCGCGGGGCGCGTCGCGGACTCGGTGACCTCGTACGAGGCGGCCATCACCCTCGGGCGGCGTGACGCCGACACGTATACGAGCCTTGGCGCGCAGCTCGACAAGCTCGGGCGTACCGACCGCGCCATCGCCTTCTTGTTCGAGTCACTCCGCGTGCGGCCCGATCACATCCCGACCCACAAGCTCTTGGCCGCCGCGTACACGCGCCTCGGCCGCCACGCCGACGCGTCTCAGGTCTACCGGCAGGCCGCGCGGCTCGCGCCCGGCGATCACGAGCTCCTCGTCGATCTCGGCCTCGCACTCGCGCGCGCGGGAGATCTCGAAGGCGCACGCGAGCAGGTAGTGCTACTCAATCTCGAGAATCCCGAAGCCGCCGATCGCTTGCGGTCGCTGCTCGGGGCGTGACGGAGAACGGGACATGGCAGGGTTCAAGAGCGAAGAGGTCAAATTCGAGGCGCCTTCCGGATGGGAGGACAAGACCATCGTTGCCTTCGCCGCGCCGGCGCAGCCGGGGAAGTTCTCTCCCAACGTCGTCATGACCAAGGATGCGCTCAAGCCCGGCGAGTCGCTCCGGAGCTACGCCGACCGCCAGATCATGGAGCTCGCGCGACGCCTCGAGGGCTTCGATCTCCTCGAGAGCGGAGAGCGAGAGCTCGGCGGCCTTCCGGCGCTCGAGTACCGATTCGCGTGGCGGAGCGAGCACGCTGAGCTCCACCAGCACACCGTCATGTGCGCGGTGGCCGACCGCGTCCTCACGTTCACCGGAACGGCGACTCACGACGACGAGGCGACGCTCGACGACGCGATGGAGCAGCTCCTCGCGACCATCACGTTCCCGAAGGCCAGTCCGGCCCCATTCACGCCGCCGGCACCGGCCGCTCCCGCCGGAGGTGGCGGCTGGACGCCCAGCGGCGGCGGTGGCTGGACTCCGCGCGGGTGACCTGACGTCGCGTTTCTTCGAGGCCAACGATGACGACCGAGCCGCCCGCGCGTGTCCACTACGCGAAGCTCCCCGGCTTGAAGGACGTCTATCTAGAGGACAGCTACGTCCTCTCCGTGGTCGAGGACGCGGGCACGTTCAAGCTCACGCTCCAGATCGTCCTCACCGAGGCGCATCCGAGCTACAAAAAGCCCGTGTTGGAGCGCTACGCGTATCGGCTCGGCGTGCTCGAGTTTCGTGACGTCGCGTCCGTTCGCTGGAGCCGGCGCTCCAAGAAGAAGTACCGCGACGCCGACGGACGCGTCGACTACGGGAACGTCGACGTCTTCTATCGAGAGCGGGAGAACAACGTCGACGTGTACCACCTCGAAGGCGATTGGGGCGTCGTGGACGTGATCGCGGGACCGCCGATCATCCGGCTCGCGGAGTGAAGCGAGCGCGCGCGCCGCTCAGGGCTTGCCGTTGCAGGTGTTCGTCGTCGCTATCGAGTTCTTGAGGCACTTCTTGGTGCCGACGTCGCACGTGCCCACGTTGCACTCGCTGTCATCGGTGCACGGTTGCCCCGACTCCTTCTTTTGCACGCACGTCTTCGTCCCGAGATCGCAGCGCGAAGTGGGGTCGCACTCGTTCGGCGCCGAGCACGGGCCACCGAGCGGCGAGGCCGGGACGCACTTGCCCGCGTTGGTGCCGGACGTCGCGCACACGCCACCCGGCGCGCACGAGCCCGGAATGCAGTCGGCGCCGACGACGCCGAGCGGCGTGCACTTCTGCGTTTTGGGCTCGCAGTACGAAGCGAGATCGCAGTTCGAGCGGACGTTCGCCGCGTCGACGAGGCACGGTCCACCCGGCACCGACGCCGCACCCGAGAGCGTGCACACCGGCGCGGTGATCGCGAAGGGGCGCACCGACAAGGGCAGCACGCCCGCGTCGAGCTTTTCGGGCGGCACCGCGCAGACGACCGCCTTGCCGCCCGGGTCGGGCGCGCATTCGGCGGCGGTGGAGCAGGCGGCGCCGATGGGTTTCTTACCGACGAAGATCTGCGCGCACGTCGCGCGCGCGTCGGAGATGCTGCCCGGAATCGGCTGACACGAAACGCTCCCCGCGGCGCGAATGGCGTCGACGCACGCCTTGGCCGTGCGCGGCTCGTAGTTGGTGAGCGCGGCCGTGGCGCCGAGGAGCTTCTCGACATAGCTCTTCCAGCCTGACGTGCAGGACGCGAAGTTCTCCGCGACCTGGTTTTCGTCGCAGCAGTGCTGGAGGCTCCCGCAGAGCGCCTGCGCATACGCAGAAGGAAAGCGTTCCGCAGTGATCGTATCGGTGCCCTCGTCGGACCCGCACGCCACCACGACGCCACCGAAGAGTGAGAGTGCGGCCGTGAGCCCGAGCCGCGTGCGCCAGCGTTCCACGGGACGAGTCTAACCGCGACGCGCCGCGCGAGCCCAATTCAGCGCAAAAAGAGGCCGCCGCGGAAGGCCCAGACCAGTGCGCCGACCACCACCACGGCGCCCAGCACGAGGCCGCCCAAGAAGAACACGACCACCGGTCCGCCCGAGCCCTTGCGCGTGGAAGCCGGGCCACGTCGCGCGCCGCTTGCCGGCGTTCCGGGAGATGCAGCGGCGGCCGGCGGTTGCGTGGGTGTGTGGGCGGGGCTCGGAACGCTCGTCCGTGCCGGCCCCGCGCGAGGAACCGGCGGCGCCGCCGACTCGACGGGCGGGACGGGCCGCTCCATCACGCCGGGCGGCGAATCCGGGGAGCGCATCGTCGAGCCGAACGGATCGGCCGTGCTGGGTGCCCCCGACCGCATCGTCGGCCCGTCGCTCGCGAAGGGGGAGCTCTTCGCGCGCAGCGTGACGTCTTCGTCGAACGCGTAGGGGTTCGCGAGGTGCGGCGGCGCACGCGGCGTGACCGGCGGGCTCGGCGCGGTCTCGGGCGGGAGCGCCGACTGGCTGGGCATCTCCGCGCTGACCTTCGCCATCTCCGCTTCGAACGCGGCGGGCGCGATGATCGTGCGCTCCGACTGGGCTCCGGGATGACTCGAGGTCGGCGCGGACTCGGCCCCGGCCGGTCGCGTGAACGACGGAAACGCGTCGGTCGTCGCGATCATCGTGGCCTCACGATCGCGCGGCTTGCTCGTCGGCGGAAGCGTGAGGAGTGCACATATCTCCGGCACCTCCCGGATCGGCCGCCACGCGGCGCGGTCCGACTCCGTCACCCACCGATCCGGCGTCACGGCACCGCTCTTGATGGCGCGGGCGATGTACTCGGCCGCGACCGGGCCGAGGTGCTTGCCATCATCGGAGTAGAGGTACCAGGTCGCCATCGCGGGGCTTCAGCGGAGCGGTACGTCGAGCGTAATTTCTTCGAGGCCCACGCCCGCGAAGCGGTGCGGCCTCACCCGCACCGCCAGCGTGCCGCCCTTGGCAGTGCAGCTGATCTCGGGGCCAGGAGGCGCGGCCATGTGCCAGAGGTCACGCAGCACCACCTCGGCGACTTGCCCGACTTTGGCGTTCGGAGTGCCCTCGGGCACGAGGTCTCCGAGCTCCCGGAGCGCACGGACCAGGCTGCCCACGAAGAGCGAGTCCGCGAGCGAGCCCTCGGCCGCCTTGGCCACGGGGCCTTTGGGACGGTACATGCATGGTGCATGTAGTACGTATGCGCTGTCGCGGTTGGGGACGGCGCCGAACGCGATGATGCCGGCTTGCGCGAGCTCGCGCGCCGCATCGTCGCTCACGAAGGCGTCGGTGACGATGCCGGCCGACGTTCCGCGCTCCGAGCTCTCGCGCACGACGAGCCCATCGATGGTCGTGGACGGGGCCGTGACGGGCGTCGGCCATCCCGTCTTCGAGAACGACTTCGCCGTGAGCGCGGCGAGCGCGAACGCGGGGAGAGCCGCGACCCAGGACGTCGGGTCGTTCGGGTCCTGCGCGAGGCCGAGGCCTTTCGCGCGCACGTTCTCGGCGTCGTACGGGCCGCGCACGAGCGGACCGTTGAGCGTCACGAAGAGCCACCGCATCGCTTCGTCGGCGGCGGCCGCCCGCGTCGCGACCGCGCGCGGATCGTCGACGGTCGACAGCTTGCGCAGCGTGCGACCGAGGCTGGGGAGGTCGGTCGCGCCGACGAGCTCCGGCGTTCCGGAGACGAGGACCGCCGTGTTCATGGACTCGCCCACGCTCGCCGCGTGCCGGGCGCGCGCGAGGCTCGCCGCGGTGGGGGCGAGCTCGTCGCCGAGGACGAGGAGATCGAACGCGCCGCTGTCGGACTCGGCGAACGCGTCCAGCGTCGGCTCGATCTCTTCGTCGGCGACGGCGACGACGTAGACTTCGACGCCGGCGCGGGGATCGGCGGCGTCGACTAGGAGCTTCACGCTGCGCCACAAGCGCTCGAGGCGACGCACCTCGGGATGCACGAGGAGGCTCTGGACCAGGGTCGCGCTCGCGTTGGCGGCCGGGGCCGGGTCGCGCGCTGGCGCGTTCGGCCGGTTGCTCGCACGCGCGCTCCGCGCCACGGCCGACACGAGGGCCGAGACCGGATCGCGCCCGCTGGCTTGCGCGGTCGGCTCCGCCGGAGCCGTCACGTCGACCCGATCCAACAAATCGTCGATCGCGCTCGGCGCCGCGGCGGGCGGCGCGGCGGGGGCCGGAGCGGTCGGGGAGGGCGATGTCCCCACGAGCGCCGCGGCCCAAGACTCGCGCGGGAGAACCCGGGCCAGGTGCGCGCGGAGCTCGGGACCGGTTCGACCCGCGCGCCGCGCCTCTTCGAGGAGGCGCTTGCCCTCGGCGAGGGCTCGGAGCGGCGCGACGGCGTCGACGAGCCCGTCGGGGCGGAGCGCCTTCAAGTCGCCGAGACGGAGATCGACGCGGAGCGGCGGCGCCGAAGGCTCGAGCGGGTCGGGCACGTCGACGGCGAAGCTCGCGCAGAGCTCGCTCATCACCTCGCCGAAGTTGGCGCGCGAGATGGCCAGCGCCGAAGGCTCGGCACGGGGGCCCGTGCGAAACGCCTCGCGCGGTCCGAGCTCCGCCACGATGGCGATTCGGAAAGTGGCGACGTCTTGCTCCGCCGTCTCGTCGGTTTCGGTCTCGCCGCGGTCGCTCTTCATGGTCTCACCGACCTTCGAGCATAGCCCGCGGCTCGCCCGCGATGAACCATTCGGCGCTCGTCGCGGGACCGGTTTTCTCGCTTCACCAGCAGATGAGCGAGCCGGTGTAGCCGCACTCCGGCCTCTGCATGAGCGAGTACGTCATTCCGCTGAGGAAGCCGATTCCGAGGCCAATGCCGGCGCCCGCCGCGACCTGGCCGAACGACTCCCAATCACCGACGCTCCGGCCGATGCCCGTGATGCCGGCCATCACCAGCGGGGCCGCGACGTGGCCCGCGAACGCGCCGCCGTTGAACCGGCCACCGCTCCACTTGAACGTGTCGAAGATGAAGACGCCCGCGCCGTGCCCGAGCGCCGAGAACCCGGCGAACGCGTGGGTCGAGGGCGAGGCGTAATCGGTGCAGTGTGCAAGCTTATCGTTGGTCGCGTCGCAGCCCGGTCGGTACGACTTGATCGCGTTCTTGAGGGCGAGCTCGTTCAAGAGCGTGGCCGACGTGAGCGTCATGACCGGCGCCAAGACCGAGACGTGCCAGCGCGCCTTCCAGCCGACCGTGACCTCGGGGTCGGAGTAGAAGATGCGCGGCATGAGGAGCTCGGTCGCGCCGCCGGCGACCATCGTGATGGTCGTCACGGTGCCCCAGTCGCCGCTTCGCTTGGGCTCGGGGCTCACCTGGGCGTTCGCCGCGTTCGCCCCGAAAAACAAGGCGAAGAACACCACCATCGCGCTGAAAAGCTTGAGCATCGGGGTCCTCGAATGAAACCCGGCGCGGGCGGCCTCGCCGCGCGCGTGCCGGATTTTTACGCAACGCCGACGGTAAGCGCAGTCCAAATTGCTGGCCAAGTTTCGGCGACCGCGCCGAGCGGACCGGTCAGCGCTTGGGATCGTATTTCTGAGTGCCGGAGACCCACGCCTGGCCAGTGGCCGCACGTCGAAACTGAGCGTACGCGCGCGCGAAGTCGGGGCCGAAGATGAGGCTGAACGCCTCGCGCTCTTCGTCGGCCAGGTCGGAGTGGCGCTCGGCGTAGAGATCCCAGAGCTGACGGTAACGGAACGGGCCGATTTGGAGCCCGCCGCCACCCCGTCGGCGCGGATCCTCGGCGTAGCGCTCGATCGCCGCCGGCGAGAGCTCGGCGAGCAGCGATTTGACGCCGTTCATGACGCCGTTCAAGAGCGCCACCTGATGGATCATGAGGTCGGCGAACGCGCCCTCGACGTCGCGTGGCGCGTCGGGCGACCCGTTGCGGAAGTCCAAGAGGAGGCGCGCCAGCTCTTCGGCCGAGCCGGCCGACTCGACGTTCGCCGCGAGGTCGGCGCCGCCCGTGCTGCGGTTCAAGTCCATCTGCGCCTCGAACTGCTTGTGACCTTCGCGGAGGCGCACGAAGCCGCGCAAGAACACGTCGAGTGTATCTTGCAGGCATTGGAGGTACATCGCGAGCTCGTCGAGGTTCGTGGGCGGCGGGACCTGCGGCGCGACGACACCCAAGAGCTCCACGAGACCGCGGAGCGCGAACGACTCGAGCGTCGTCGAGCCCTCTAGGTTGTACGACTGGAGGAGCCGCTTGAACTCCGGCTCGTCGTCGATGCCGGGCATCTGCTGGCGAAGGGCCATGAGCGCGGAGACGCGCGTGGGCATGTCGAACTGCTCGAGGGTTCCCTCGATGCTGCGGACGAGGTGGCTCGTCGCCTCGCGCGCTTCGACGTAGAGCGGTTGGAGTTGCGAAATGGCCTTGGCCGCGGAGACGGCGAGGCCGAGATCCAGGCCGGCCTGGGTCGTGTCGCCGAACTCTTCGTTCCGCTCGTAGCTCGCGTTGGAGCCGGTCGAAGAGTGGGCGAGGCCGAGCATCTTGCCCTGGCGCCGGTACGAGGACGTCGACTCGACGTCGATCGCGTGGGTCTGCACGATCAGCGACACGATCGCGAACTCGCCGCTGTAGGGCGTGAGATCGATCGGCGTATTGGACGGGGCGCGGCCCGTGCCGCGGAGGAGCGTTCCGTTGAGGCTTCCCAGGTCGCGCAGGTGCACGATGCCGTTGTGCGCCTCGAGGACGGCGTGGAACTGGGACACGAAGGGCGAGTCGAGCTGCAGATCGTTCAGCTCGTTCCGGCCGATGCGCACGGGGAAGCGCCCGAACGAGCGCTCTTCTTGCGCGCCCGTCTTGGTGTCGATGATGCGAACGACCAGCCCCGCGGCCACGCGGCGACGGTAGCAGGTCGACTCGCGAGGACGCGAAACTCTTCGCGTAGCGCCGCGGCTCCGCCAGTTTTTTGTAACCATGGGGCCAATGTGTGAAGTTGTCCCACATGACCGCGATCCGACGTCACTCGATGGTCGCCATTCGGCTCCTCGGAGTGGGACTTCTCTTCGCCGTGGGCTTCCCCCAGCACGGGGTCAGCGCTGCGCCCGCTCGGCCGGACGCCGCGCCGATCGTGGCCGCTGACAGGGCGACCGGGACGCTCGCGCAGGCGGAGCCGCGGCGTGCGGGCGCGGGCGGTGCGATCGGAAGCGCGGAATCGCCGCGGCTTCGGGCGCTCCGGACGCAGGAGACCGATCTCTTCAAGAACCTCCCGGATCTCGCGCCGAACGCTCCGGCGATCGCCGGCCGCGCGGCGGCAGAGGGAACGCCCGCGCCGCGTGAGATCGCGACGACCGAGGCCGACGACAAGGCGTTCTTCGCGAACCTCCACATGCCGGAAATCCCGGTGCGCGCCCACGAACGCGTGAAGCAGTACCTCGAGTATTTCACGCAAAACAGCGACGGACGCCGCATCTTCCGGACGTGGCTCAAGCGTAGCGGCCGGTACTCCAAGACGGTGACGGGCAGCCTGCGCGAGCTCATGCTTCCGCAGGACCTCCAGGCCGTGGTGTTCGTGGAGAGCGGGTTCTCTCCCAAGGCGGTCTCGACCGCGGGCGCGGTGGGGCTCTGGCAGTTCATGGCCGAGACGGCGCGCGTGTACGGTCTCGCCGTCGAGAACGATCTCGACGAGCGCCGCAGCATCGATCGCTCGTCGCACGCCGCCGTTCGACTCCTCGCCGACATGCGTGACCGCTTCGGCTCGTGGGAGCTCGCGCTTGCTGCCTACAACATGGGCTACAAAGCGCTCGTCGATCGCATCAAGGACGTTTCGACGAACGACTTTTGGACGCTCTCCGAGATCGACGGCGTGCTCCCACGCGAGACCGCGCTCTACGTGCCCAAGGTGCTCGCGACGGCGGTGATCCTCCGCAACCTCGATCGCTTCGGGTTCGACGACACGCGCGTCGATCCGCCGGTCGCCTCTGCCGATCTCGACGTGCCGGCCGGGACCAACCTCGCGCTCGTCGCTCGGGCCGCCGGGACCAACGTCAAGATGCTGCGCGAGCTCAACCCCGAGCTCCTCACCGATACGATCCCCGATCGCGGTCGCTCCTACGCCGTGCACGTGCCGTCGAGCGGCATGGCGCGCGCGCAGGCGATGCTCCCGCGCCTCCTCGATCAACGCGATCGCGATGGTCTCGACGCCGTGGCGAACGACGACTTCGACTGGGGTCGCGACGATCTCCCGCGCGGTCAGCGTGCGCCGCGCCGCCGCGGCTACGATCCTTACGCCGATAGCGACGACGCTCCGCGACGGCCGGCGCCGCGCCGCGGCGCCTACGGCGCGCTCGGTGGCGACGACGAAGGCGGACGGGTCGGTGATAGCAACGGCCGCAACGTGATCCTCTACCGAGTCGGGGAGAGCGAAAACGTCGGCGTGATCGCGCGCACGTTCGGGACCACCACGGGGCAAATCATCGAGGATAACTACCTCGATCCGGGCGGAAAGCTGCAGAAGGGGATGCTCCTCATCGTCGAGGTCTCTCCGAAGAGCATGAACCGGATCATGAAGAAGCGCGCTTCGAGCCGGCTCGAGGACGGCGCGCCCCCGGAGAAGGCGCGCGCCGAAGGCAGCGACGACGACGGCGCGAGCCCGGCGCCGAAGCGCGAGCAAAAGCGGTCCATGACCGATGACGCCGCGCGCGCGGCGCGCCTCGCAGAAGACGAAAAGGGTTAGGATACGCGGCTATGCTCGTCGTCGAACCTCGCCCACTGCTCCGCAAGTTGAATGGTACGTGCACGCGCGCCCTCGAGGCCGCCGCGTCGCAGTGCATCCAGTCGCGTCACTACGAGGTGACGACGGAGCACGTCCTCCTCGCCCTCGTCGACGATCGCGCGAGCGACATCACGGCGGTGCTCGAGGGGCTGGGGGTCGACCTCGCGACCGCGCGCGCGTCCATCTCGCGCGCCCTCGGCGATCTTCGCAGCGGAAACGCCGGGAAGCCGACGTTCTCGCCGGCGATGCTGGAGTGGATCCAGGACGCTTGGCTCTACGGCTCTACGGAGCTTGGCGAGGCCAAGGTTCGATCGGGCGGTCTTCTCGTCCGCCTCGCGCAGGCGCCGACGCGCTACATGGCGACCGAGATCGCGGTCTTCGACGAGCTCCCGCGCGAAGAGCTTCGGAAGAACCTCGCGGTGCTCGCGGCTGGGAGTGGCGAAGCGAAGGAGCAGACCGCGATCGCCGAGGGCACGGCGGCGGGCGGCGCGGGCGGGGGACCGGAGGGCGTCAAAGGCGCGACGGCGCTCGGCGCGCCGGACGGAGCCCTCGCGCGCTTCACCTCGGATCTGACCGAGCGCGCGAAAAAGGGCGAGCTCGATCCGGTCTTCGGTCGCGAGCAGGAGATTCGGCAAATCGTCGACATCCTCTCGCGTCGTCGCAAGAACAACCCGGTCATCGTCGGCGAGCCCGGCGTCGGCAAGACGGCCCTCGTCGAGGGCCTCGCGATTCGCGTCGCCGAAGGCTCGGTGCCCGAGCAGCTCAAGAACGTGCACGTGCTCGTTCTGGACCTCGGCGCGCTCCAGGCCGGCGCGGGCGTGAAGGGCGAGTTCGAGAATCGTTTGAAGGGCGTCATCAGTGAGGTGAAGGCCTCGCCCAAGCCCATCGTCCTCTTCATCGACGAGGCGCACACCCTCATCGGCGCGGGCGGCGCTCAAGGTGGAGGCGACGCGGCGAATCTCTTGAAGCCGGCGCTCGCGCGCGGCGAGCTCCGCACGATCGCGGCGACGACCTGGGCCGAGTACAAGAAGTACTTCGAAAAAGACGCGGCGCTCGAGCGACGCTTTCAGCCGGTGAAGGTCGACGAGCCCAACGTCGAGGTCGGAACGCTCATGCTGCGCGGCCTCGCCAAGCGCTTCGAGGAAGCGCACGGCGTCATCGTGCAAGACGACGCGGTCCGCGCGGCGGTCACGCTCTCGAGCCGTTACATCTCGGGTCGTCAGCTGCCCGACAAGGCCGTCGACCTCCTCGACACGAGCGCCGCCCGCGTGAAGGTGCTTCGCGCGGCGCCGCCGGCCGAGCTCGAAGACGCCAAGGCCGAGGTGGCCGGGATCCTGCGCCACCTCGAAGCCGTCGCACGCGACGCGAAGGCCGGCCTCACGGTCGACGAGGACGCGAAGAAAGAGGCCCTCGAGAAGAAGGCGACGCTCGAGGCGCGGATCGCCGAGCTCGAGGCCCGCATGGCCGCGCAGCGCGCGATCGTCGACCGCATCGACGCTCTCCGCAAAGAGGTCAACGACGAGAAGAAGGAAGAGAAGCGCCCCGAGCTCCGCAAGGCGCTCGACGAGCTCAAGGCCATCAAGCCCGAGGAGCTCCTCGTCCACGCCGACGTCGATCCGGAGATCATCGCCAGCGTCGTCGGCGACTGGACCGGCATCCCGGTCGGCAAGATGGTCAAGGACGACATCGCGGCCATCCTCGACATCGAGCCGCGCCTCAAATCGCGCGTTCGCGGGCAGGATCATGCGCTCGATCTCGTGTCGCGCGAGATCCGCGCCGCGCGCTCGGGGCTCAAGTCACCGACGCAGCCGATCGGCGTCTTCTTGCTCGTGGGCCCGAGCGGCGTCGGCAAGACGGAGACGGCGCTCGCGCTCGCCGACATTCTGTTCGGCGGCGAGCGCTTCATGTGCACGATCAACATGAGCGAGTTCCAGGAGCGCCACACCGTGTCGCGCCTCATCGGCTCACCGCCGGGCTACGTGGGCTTCGGCGAAGGCGGCATGCTCACCGAGGCCGTGCGCCAGCGTCCGTACTCGCTCGTGCTCCTCGACGAGGTCGAGAAGGCCGACAAGGACGTCCTCAACCTGTTCTACCAAGTCTTCGACAAGGGCATGCTCGCCGACGGCGAAGGCCGGGTCATCGACTTCAAGAACACGGTCCTCATCCTGACGTCGAACCTCGCGACCGATCTCATCACCAACGCGGCCGACCCGACCGGGGACGCGCCGCCGTCGCTCGACGACATGGTGACCCTCATTCGTCCGACGCTCTCGGCGCACTTCAAGCCGGCGCTCCTCGCGCGCATGACGATCGTGCCCTACTACCCGATCCGTCAGGACGCCTTGAACGGCATCGTGAAGATGAAGCTCAAGGGAGTGGCGGCGCGCGCCAAGGACTCGCACGGCATCGAGCTCCAGGTCGACGACGCGGTGGTCGACGCGATCGCGGCGCGCTGCCGCGAGGTCGAGAGCGGCGCCCGCAACGCGGACCACATCATTCGGGGGAGCGTGCTTCCGCTCCTCTCGGCGGAGATCTTGAAGCGGCTCGCCGATCAGAGCCCGCTCGACAAGCTCCATCTGTCGCTCGATGCGCAAGGCAACATGGTCGTCGGCTCGTAGTCGACGTCGCTCGGTTCTCTTTCGGAGGTGGCTCGTGCAGATTTGGCGTCGTTCGGTTCGTGCGGCTTCGCTCGCGGCCATGCTGCTCGCCACCGGCGCCGGCTCGTACGCCTGCACGTCGAATCCGCCGCCTGCCGCGAAGGAGCCGGAGAAGTGCAAGTTCCAGGTCGTCAACATGACGATCCTCGCGGGGCAGCGCCTCAACCCGACCGAGTTCGGTGAGGCGCGGCCGGTGCAGCTCCGCCTCTACCAAATGAAGAGCGATGCCCGCTTCAACTTCGCCGAGTTCCAGGACATCTGGAAGGAAGAGAAGAAGACGCTCGGCGACGATCTCCTCTCGTCGCAGGAGCTCTCGATCTACCCCGAGTCGCGCACCGAGGTTCGCTTCGAGCGCGACGAAGCCGCGCTGAACGTCGTCGCGGTCGCTCTCTTTCGCAACCCGACCGGGCGCACCTGGTGGACGAGCTTCGACTTGCCGCCGCCGCCAGGGAAGGGCGACTGCGCTGCCACGTGCGCGGACGGCTCGTGCGACGGCGGCACGCCGCTCAATCCGCAGTTCACGATTTACATGGATGGTACACGCATCGACGACGGCGAGGATCACCTCGACGACTATCCCGACGGGAAGTGGCCGCGCATGGTGAACGCCAAGCTGTCGCCCAAGAAGGCCGAAGAAAAGGGAGGCAGCCCTTGAGGCCGCGCAAGCTGCTCTGGACGGAGGGGCTGTTCGTCACTCAGCACCACTTCCAGCAGCTCGATCGCTACCACGAGACGCTCCTCACCGAGCGCGTGGGCTCCGTCGTGCGCTACGACTGGGGCGTCCTCGAGATGGAGATCGACGAGCGCGCGCTCGCCTCCGGAGCGTTCCGCGTGACGCGGCTCATCGCGATCCTGCCCGACGGTACGCCCATCACGTGCGGTGAAGGGCTCGACGACATCATTCCGCCGCGCCCGCTCGAGGGCGCGTTCGGGCCCCAGACGAAGCAGCTCGACATCTACGTCGCGCTCCCCGACGAGCTCGACAACGCTCCCAACCTCGACCCGGATCCCAAGGTCGTCGTGACGTCGCGCTACGTCCGCGGCGACGCGGCGGTGCTCGACTACAACACCGGCACCGCGGAGCAGCCGATCCCGTGGGCGCGGCGCACGGCGCGCATCATGTTCGGCGACGAGAAGCACGACGGCCTCGTCCTCATGCGCATCGCCCAGGTGATGCGCGGCCCGACCGGCGCTCTGTCGCTCAAGAACGACGTCATTCCCCCGACGCTCCGGCTCGGTGGCTCGCCGATGCTGATGAACGGCTTCCGACGCGTCCTCTCGCGGATGACCGGAAAGCAGCGCGCGCTCTCCGATACGCGCAAGCAGCGAACCGAGGCGGCCGTCGAGTTCCTCGCCAGCGACGCGACGAAGTTCTGGCTGCTCAACGTCCTCAATCAGGCGATTCCGCTGTTTTCGCACCTGATCGAAGAAGGCCGTCATCATCCGAGCGACGCGTACGTGGCGCTCGGTCAGCTCATTGGACAGCTCTGCACCTTCGCCGTCGACGGCGATCCCACGGCGATCCCGCGGTTCGATTACCTCGAGCTCGGCGAGGTGTTTCGGCAGATGTTCGAGCGCGTCGAGTTCTTGCTCGAGGCGGTCATCGCCGAGAAGTACACCCAGATCCAGCTCCAGAAGCGCGAGGACGGGATGTACCTCGGCAACTTGAACGACCCGGCGCTCTTGAACCACGAGTTTTTCCTCGCGGCGCAGGGGTCGGTGGGGGAGGCGACCCTGCGCGACCGCCTGCCCCGAATGACGAAAATTGCGTCTTGGAACCAAATTTCCTCGATCCTGAGCTCCGCAGTGAACGGAGCCAAGCTCGAGCTCGAGTATCGGCCCCCCGGCGCACTGCCCGTGAAGGGTGGCATGATCTTCTTCAAGGTCATCAAGACGCCTGAATTTTGGTCAGACATCGTGACCACGGGCACGATTGCGGTTTACCAGCCCATCGAACCCGCGGCCGTGAACCTGACCCTCTACGCCGTCGACCCCTCGAGCCTGAAATGAGCGGAGCCAGCGCCACCAAAGCGGACAGCATTTACTGGGCAAGCGCCGACGTGCTCGCGCTCGCGACGCAGCTCGCGTCGCGTCGCGATCTCCCGCCGCCCGACGAGCTCCAGCGGCGCATCTCGGCGCTGTTCGAGACGATGACGCGCCGGTGCCGCGAGTCGGGGATCCCCGACAGCGACATCGAAGAGGCGAAGTACGCGATCGTCGCGCTGATCGACGAGCAGATCTTCCGCTCGCCGTGGCCGGGCCGGCAGCACTGGCTCGCGCGCCCCTTGCAGCTCGTGTTCTTCAACGAGAACACCGCTGGTGAGGGGTTCTTCGCGCGCCTCGAGCGCTTGCAGATGCAGCCCGAGCGCCGCCACGTCCTCGAGATCTACTTCCTCTGCCTCTCCCTCGGATTTCAGGGAAAATACGCGGTCCGGAACGGCGACGGCCTCCTCGGCTTGACCGAGCACGTCGGCTCGCAAGTCGCCGCCGCGCTCCCCGGCGCCGACGTGATCAGCCCACGCGGTGAGGCGCCGGAGACCGTGCGCGGTCTTCGTCAGCAGGCGCTCCCCATCGTCGGGCTGGGCCTGGGCTTCTTCGGCTTCGCGCTCGTGATCTTTCTCATCCTCAAGGCCGTGCTCTGGTTCGGGACGCAGGGCGCCACGGCCACCATGTCCAAGTCCGCTCCGGCCGTGCCGGCGGGGAAGCCTTAGCCCATGATTTGGTTCTGGCTGCTCGCACTCTTCATCGTCGTCGGCACGTGGGTCGGCGGCTTCTTCCTCGGCTGGGCGCTCTGGCTGAAGATCCTCCTCACGGTCTTCGCGGCGATGATCGTCGGCGGGGCCTACCTCGGTCGGCGCATCCGCGCCTCGATGCGAGACAAGGCGCTCGAGCGCGAGCTCCTGAAGCAAGCCGAGCAGCAGGCGCTCAACGCGCGGCCCGACCGGCGCGCCGAGATCGCGCAGCTCCAGGTTCAGTTCCAGCGCGGCATCCAGTCGCTGCGTCAGAGCCGCCTCGGCGGCGGCAAGCAGACCGCGCTCTACGCGCTGCCCTGGTACATGCTCATCGGCCCGCCGGGCGCCGGTAAGACGACCGCGCTCCGCCACTCGGGCCTTCCGTTCCCGGTCCTCGATGGGGACGGGAAGGGCCTCCGCGGCATCGGCGGAACGCGCAACTGCGACTGGTGGTTCACCAACGAAGCCATCCTCCTCGACACGGCCGGTCGTTACGCGACCGAGTCCGACGACCACGACGAGTGGACGGCGTTCCTCGATCTCCTGAAGCGCTATCGCCCGGCCAAGCCGGTCAACGGCGTCATCGTCTCGATCTCGATCACGGATCTCCTCGAGGCCAACGAAGAGCAGATCGACGCGTATGCGCGGCGTCTTCGCGCGCGCATCGACGAGGTGATGAGCCGCCTCCAAATGGTGGTTCCGGTCTACGTCGCGCTCACCAAGATCGACTTGGTCGAAGGCTTCGTCGAGTTCTGGAACGACCTCCGGAAGAGCGAGCGCCAGCAGATTTGGGGCATGACCTTCCCGCTCGCGGGCTCCGAAGAGCGCGACGCGGCGAAGGCGTTCCACGAGGAGTTCGAGCGGCTCGTCGCCACGCTGCACTCGCGCGCGGTGCGTCGCCTCGCGCAGGAGCGGAACCCGGACGCGCGCACGCGCATCTTCCAGTTCCCGGCCGAGTTCCGCTCGATCGAGCCCAATGTTTCGGAGTTCCTGAGCTCGCTGTTCCAGAAGAACCAGTTCAGCGAGACGCCCATCTTCCGCGGCGTCTACTTCACGAGCGGCACCCAAGAGGGCAGGCCCCTCTCGCGCGTCGTCTCGGGGATGCTCCGAGCCTTCAACCTGGGCGCGGCTCCCGCAACGCCCGACGCCGCCCCGACCGAGGCCAAGAGCTACTTCTTGACCGACGTCTTCCGCCGCGTGGTCTTCCCCGACCAGAACGTGGCGGCGCGCACGGCCGGCGAGCTCAAACGCCAGCTCGTTCAGCGCATCGGCTTCGCCGCCGCGGCGTTCCTCCTCGCGATGATGGTGCTCCTCCCGTCGTCGTGCACGTTCATGCGCAACCGCGAGCTCGTCGACACGTCGGAGAAGCTCGCGCTCGACGCCAGCAAGGTGAACTGGGCCGACACGAACCTCAGCGTCGTCGACAAGGCGCGTCGCTTGGACGACATGCGCGGGCAGCTGAAGCAGCTCGACGACTGGAACCGCGAGGGCGCGCCCATCGCGTACCGCTGGGGCATGTACACGGGCGAGAGCCTCTACGAGCCGCTCCGCTCGGTCTACGTCGCCAACCTCCAGACCGCGTTCGCGATCCCCACCAAGGCGCGTCTCGAGGACGAGCTCCGTGGCGTGGGCGAGGGCGGCGGCCTCACGACCGACCAGTACAACACGCACTTCAGCCGGCTCCGGGCCTACCTCGAGGCTTGCGATCTCGAGCATCTCGAGAACGAGTGGGAGCCGCCGGCGCTCACCGACGCGTGGGGCCGCGCGCTCGGCGCGAATCAGAAGGCCGACAAGGAGATCCTCAAGAACCACGTCGCGTATTACGTGGAGCTCATGAAGCGGAAGGAGATTCCGCTCTGGCACTGCGACACGAACCTGGTGAACCGCGTGCGCTCGGTGCTCCGTCGCCTCTCGCAGGCCGATCGCGACTACTCGGCGCTCGTCCGCGACGCGAACGAGAACGTGGCGCCCATCTCGCGCGACACGGTCTTCCTCAACACGGCCTTCGGCTCGTACGTCACGTCGAAGAGCAAGCCGGAGATCGTGGTCCCGGGCGCGTTCACCAAGCTCGGCTGGGAGCTCTACGTCCGCGACCGCCTCGGCAAGGACCGCGCGCGGCAGCTCGCCGCCGATCGTTGGGTCCTCGGCGACAACCAGGCCATCAGCGTCGAGCAGATGGAGCGACTCCTCAAGGAGGTCCGCGATCGTTACTTCGCGAACTTCAACATCGCGTGGAGCGACTTCATCAAGGACCTCGAGGTTCGCAAGCCCGAGAGCAACACCGACGCGCTCGAGGAGCTGTCGGCGCTGTCCGAGGTGCCGTGGCCTTACTTGCGCCTTACACGCATCCTCCACGAGAACGTGACGCTCGAGGAGAGCAAGGCCGACCAGGCGCTGAACCAGGTCGAGAAGGGCCTGATCCAAGAGGGTAACCGCGCCCTCCAGCAGAACCAGACGGTTCAGACCGCGGAGCGGATCCTCGGGATCGACGGCGGCGCGCCGATCCAAGCGCCCAAGCGCTGGGTCTCGCCGCCCGAGCTCGCGTTCAAGCCGATGACCGAGTTCGGCATCCCGCAAGGATTGGCGAACGGTCAGGAGCCGACGCCGCAGCAGGCTGCGCAGACGCGCCTCGCCCACTACCAAGATCGCATCATCGCGAAGCTCGTGGCGGTGCTCACGGATCTCCGTGACTCGAAGGGCAGGGGAATCGACGCGAAGGCCGTCACGGCTGCGTTCGAGGACGCCATTCGCGGGTCGAACGAGCTCCTCACCGGATCGCAGAGCGGCTTCACGCGCCCCTTGCTCTCGCCGCTCCTCTTGAACCCGATCGAGATGTCCTACGGAGGAGTCCTCTCCGACCAGGGCGGCACGTTCAGCGGGAACTGGGAGCTCGACGTGTGGCGCAAGTGGCACGAGCGCCTCGAGGACGGCTATCCGTTCACCGACACCTGGAAGGACGTCGCGCTCGAGGACTACACCGAGTTCTTCAAGCCGAACGGCATGCTCTTCGGCTTCTACGAGAAGAACCTGAAGGGCGCGATGGAGCTCCAGGGCTCCCACTTCTTGCCCACCACGCGGTTCAACCAAGCGATCGCGTTCACGGCACCTTTCCTCAAGTGCTACGACCGAGGCCTCGAGTTCCAGAAGGCCACGTTCCCCGACGGCGCCGACAAGCCGACGGTCGAGTTCGAGATCAACCTCCACTCGGTCAGCGACAACGTCGCCGAGGTGACCTTCGACATCGACGGCTCCGCGCGGACCTACAAGAACGAGCCCGAGGAGTGGCTCAAGGTCAACTGGCCGGCGGCGAAGAAGGAGGCGGCCGGAGCGCGCGTCCGCATCCGCGGCTTCAGCGGCCTCTTCGAGGAGATCGCGCGACCCGGCGAGTGGGGGCTCTATCGCCTGCTCGATTCGGCGACCAAGATCGAGCCTGGTACACTCGGCGGTAAGGCCGGGGCCACGCCTACGATGGTCGCGACGTGGAACCTCCGCTCGCAGAACGCGGTGGTGAAGATGGACATCCGCCCGTCGAAGCGTGACAGCGTGTTCCCGCCGTACGTCACGAAGAAGGAGCGCATGTTCCGCAGCTACGACTGCCCGCGCCTCATCTATCGCGGCGTGAAGGGACGCTGAGCTTCGTATGCAAGCACCTCCGAGCTCGCGACGAGCGCCGATGGTCGGCGCCTTCGGCAAGCTCGCCTTGGCCGGCGACTTCGTCCGGTTCGGATGGAGCAGCGAGGCCACGCGCGGCTTCGAGGAGTGGCTGCACCAAGGCATTCAGGTCGCGCACGAGAAGCGCGGAAACGCCTGGAAGGCGGAGTTCGGTCGCGGGGCCGTCTACGGGTTCGTTTACCGCGGCGCCGACCCGGCGAGCCTGCTCGCCGGTGTGATGCGGCCGAGCTTCGATTCGGTCGGCCGCTCTTTTCCCCTCGCGTTCTTCGCGCCGCTCCAGTCCGCGGCGCAGGCGATGCCCGCGGTCGTACCCTTTGCCGTGTCGGATTTCCTCGACGCGGCGGCGTCGGCGCTTCTATTGCCCGATCCGACCGTGGCTACGTTCGCCACGACGCTCGAGACGATCGGGCCGCCTGCCGACCCGAGAACCGTGGTCGCCGAGTACGAACGTTGGGGGGGATCCACGACGTTGACGCGTCTGTGGGGAGCGATCTTCGGCAGCGACGACATCATGATGCCGGCGACGCTGATCGAGTCGATCGCGCAGACCGTGCTGCCCGTCAAAGGTGTCGAGGGTGCGACGTCGCCGCTGAGCCTTCGCCTTCCGCTCGGTGGCGCGGGCATCGTCGGCGTCAGCTTCTGGCTCGACGTCGTCTGTCGCCTGGCCGGGTGGAAGACCACGGCGCCGACGTTCTTCTGGTTTTCGAGCGGCTTTGCCGGAGACGTGCTCATCCAGCTCGGCCGAACGCCCGCGTCGTCGCTCGTCGAGCTGTGGTCTCCCGATCCGAAGAACGAGCACGTCTACGATCTGCGGACCGTTCGTGCGGTGCTGCCCGCGCAGCAGATCAACCCGCGGATCTTGGATGGCCTTCGCCGAGCGAGCTCCATCCAAGATCTCCTCGCCACGCTCTCGTTCTGATCTCCATGGCGATCCCCGAGGACATCCAAGCGGAGGGCGCGCGGATTGGTGCGGCGATTCCCGGGGCGAACGCCGCCGGCGTCGACGTATCGACCAGCGAGGCGTTCGAGCGCGTGAAGGCCGAGATCGACAAGCTGGTGTCGATGGCCGGGCTAGCGCCCGATTGGCGTGCGATCGAGGGCACGGCGTTCGACCTCCTCACCGCTCAGAGCAAGGACCTGCGACTGGGCGTTTGGCTCGCGACGGCGCGCGTCCGGTTGCACGGATGGCAAGGCCTGGCGTGGGGGCTCGCCGGGCTCACCAGCTTGGTCGAGACCTACTGGGACAGCATGTTCCCGGATGTGAAGCGGGCCCGGGCTCGCGCCAATCTCTACGCGTGGTTCACAGAACAGGCTCACGCGCAGGTCGAGGGGCGCAATGTCGAGCCGTCCGACGGCGATGCGATCCGCGCGGCCGACGAGCTCTTGGCGCGGCTCGACGACGCCATGTCCCAGAAGCTCGGTGAGCTCAGCCCGGGGCCGGGTCGACTTCGTGGCTCGCTCCGCAATGCAGTGCGCGCGCTCCCCGAGCCGGCGCGCGCCGCCGCCCCCGCAGCCGCCGCCCCCGCGCCCGCTCCGTCGCCGGTTGCTGCTCCCCAGCCTGCGGCAGCGTCACCCGCTCCGGTCGCGGCGGTGGCCCCGCCTCCCGCGCAGAGCGTCGCGGCGCCCTCGCTACCGGCCGTGTCCGGCGGCGACGTGTCGAAGCTCCTCGAGGCGTGCGCGAGCGCCCTCGTCGATGGCGTGCGCGTTCTCCGCGCGGGGGCACCGACCGCCTTCTCTGTGTATCTTGCACGCGTTGCCGCATGGGTCGACGTGCAGGATCCGGTCTACGCGTCGCAAGGGGTCACCAACATGCCCTCGCCCGGCCCGGTCGCCGACCGTCTGCGGAAGCTCGACGCCGGCGGGGCCGCGAAGGCGCCTCAGCTCCTCGCCGAGTCGGAGCAGGCACTCGCCGAGGCGCCGCTGTGGCTCGACGTTCATCGCTACACGTGCCTCGCCGCGTCGCGCCTCGGGCAAGACGACATCGTGCGGGTCGTGGAGGCCGAGCTCCGCAGCTTCCTCACGCGGCAACCGGGCCTCGAGAGCCTGAAGTTCGAGGATGGCGTGCCGTTGGCCGACGACACAACTCGGGCATGGATCGAGGGGGTTCTCGCCGGCGGGGGCGCCCATGCGAGTGGGGGAGGGGCGTCTGCCGTTGCCGATCCGGTCGAGGAAGTTCTGACGAGCGCGGCGGCATTCGTTGCCGACAACCGACTGGGTGAGGCATTGGGGGTGGTGGTAGCAGCTGCTCGTCGGGCCAGCAGCGGGCGCGATCGGTATCGTTTCCTCATGCGGGCAGGCCGCCTCGCGCTGGAGAACGGCGTGGCGCAGTTGGCGCTGCCGCTCCTCGACGACCTCGATAAGTACGTGGAGCGACACGACCTCGAGGTGTGGGACCCCGAGCTCTGCGTGACCCTTTATGTCGATTTGATCCGCGCCCTGCGCGCCGATGCAGAGGGCACAAATGTTGACCATTCGGCGCGTGAAGCGCTCTTATTCGGAAAGCTCGTTCGCTTGGATCCAAAGGCCGCGCTCGTCCTGGCGGGTGGATGATCGGCTCGTTATCATTCACTGACGTACCGATCCCGACGAAGGCCCATCGTTGACCACGGCTTTGCGGCTTTGAAGGAGTGCCAATGGCGAAAGAAGGATCCGTCGCACCGAAGGAACGCATCAACATCCGCTACAAGCCGGCGACGGGCGATGCGCAAGAAGAGGTCGAGCTTCCGCTCAAGCTTCTCTTCATCGGTGACTTTACCGGGCGTCCCGACCCCCGGCCGCTCGAGGAACGCAAGCCGGTCAACCTCGACAAGGACAACTTCAATCAGGTCCTTGCCGAGCATGATCTCGCGTTGAACATGAGCGTGCCCGACGCGCTGTCTGGTGATCCGGGTGCGACCTTGGACGTGAAGCTCAAGTTCCGCACCATGCAGGACTTCGGGCCAGAGCGAATCGCAGAGCAGGTGCCTGAGCTGAAGAAGCTCGTCGAGCTTCGCAACGCACTCGGCGCCCTCAAGGGCCCGCTTGGCAACGTGCCGGCGTTCAAGCGAAAGATCGAGTCGCTCCTCAAAGATGATGGCGCGCGCGCCAAGCTGATGGACGAGCTTGGCCTGTCCAAGGAGGGTGGAGGCTGACATGGCCGAGCAGCGCAGCGGAGCCGCAGGAGCGGCGACCACGACGACCGAGGACTCTCTCCTCGAGTCGATTCTGAGCGAGACCCAACTCAAGCCGAACGACGAGGGATACGAGGTCACTCGTCGCGGCGTCCAGGCGCTCATCACCGAGCTCTTGGCACCGAACAAGGCCGGCGGGGCCAAGCTCGATCGCGCGTTGGTGGACGTGCTCATTGCCGAGATCGATCAGCGCATCTCGAAGCAGCTCGACTGCATCCTCCACGACCCCTCGTTCCAGAGGTTGGAGTCCTCTTGGCGCGGGCTCAAGTTCGCCGTCGACCGAACCGATTTCCGCGAGAACGTCCGCTTCGAGGTGCTGAACTGCTCGAAGGACGATCTGATGATGGACTTCGAGGACGCTCCCGAATTGGTGAAGAGCGGCTTCTACAAGACCGTCTACACCGCGGAGTACGGCCAGTTCGGCGGCAAGCCCTACGGCGCCATCATCGCCAACTACGAGTTCGGCCCGGGCTCGCAGGACATCGCGTTGCTCCAGCAATGCGCCGCCGTCGCGACCATGGCCCACGCGCCCTTCATCGCCGCGGCGAGCGCGAAGTTCTTCGGCACCGAAGACTTCCTCAAGCTGCCGAATCTCAAGGACCTCAAAGCTCTGTTCGAGGGGCCGCTCTACACGAAGTGGCAGTCGTTCCGCGAGTCGGAGGACTCGCGCAACGTGGGCCTCGTCATGCCGCGGTTCCTCCTCCGCCTCCCGTACGGGCAGAACAGTCTCCGCACCCGCTCCTTCAATTACGAGGAGCAAGCGGTGGGCGATCACAACGCCTACCTGTGGGGCAACGCCTCGTTCGCCTTCGCCACGCGACTCACCGACAGCTTCGCCAAGTATCGTTGGTGCCCCAACATCATCGGTCCGCAGTCAGGCGGCACCGTCGAGGACCTCCCGCTTCATCAGTACGAAGCGATGGGCGAGATCCAGACCAAGATCCCGACCGAGGTCATGATCAGCGAGCGTCGCGAGTTCGAGCTCTCCGAAGAGGGGTTCATCGCGCTCACGTTCCGCAAGGACTCCGACAACGCCTGCTTCTTCTCGGCCAACAGCTGCCAGAAGCCGAAGTACTTCGGGCAGTCGCCGGAGGGACGCGAGGCGGAGACCAACTACCGCCTCGGCACGCAGCTGCCGTACACCTTCATCGTCAGCCGCTTGGCGCACTACCTGAAGGTGCTCCAGCGCGAGCAGATCGGCGCGTGGAAAGAGCGCACCGATCTGGAGAACGAGCTCAACAAGTGGATCGGCCAGTACGTCGCCAATCAAGAGGCGGTCACGCCCGAGATTCGCGGCAAGCGTCCGCTTCGCCAAGCGCAGATCAGCGTCACTCCGGTCGAGGGGAACGCTGGCTGGTACAAGGTCGATATGAAGGTTCGCCCGCACTTCAAGTACATGGGCGCGTTCTTCACGCTCAGCCTCGTCGGCAAGCTCGACAAGGAATGAGTCCGCCCGCTCCGTTGCGAGCGGTCGAGCACAGACGGAAACGGGGAGCGAGCCGAAGGGCTTGCTCCCCGTTTTGCGTTCTCAGTCGGGCGAGCGAACGACGAGGTCAGAGCTCGGTGTAGCCACCGGGGACGACGAATGTGTCGTCTCGGCCGGTGAACGTCAGGACGCCCCAACACGCGAGCTGGGACTTGGACGCGAAGGCGATGACCTGGTCGGCGTTGCCGATCGGGGCGAGCACGGCCAGGTTGGAGCGGTGCACCCCCCAAGACCCGGGGCCGTGCTCGAGGAGCGCCTCGTGCAGCTCGCGTCCGGCGCCCTGCGCCGTCCCGAGCACGGCGACGCGGAGTCGCAGCGGCTGCTCTCCACCGGCGTTCAGCACGTCGACGTAGACGAGATCGGAGCGAGCGCGTGTTCGACGGAGCTCGTAGCCGCGCGCTTGGAGAAATCGCATGAGCGACGACTCGTCGAGCAGCGTGTACTCGGGCTTCATCTCGGCGACGCCCTGACACGTCTGGGGCGCGATGCGCCCGGCGGGCAGCTGAGCGTCCGAGGTGGTCGACACCGACACGGACACCGCACCGGAGCGAGGCGTCGTCATGTAAGCGGACTTGGGGCCGGACGAGCAGCCCACCGAAAAAACGATCGCGAGCGAAATGGCGACGCGGTAGCCCATGGTTCCGATCGTCATTTATGCACGCCGTACCACCTCGGGCGAGTTTTCGGGGCCTGCCCTCATCCGAGGGGCCGTCCGGCTATCTCTCCCCGCTTTGTTGGGCGGGCGCGCTCGCTCGACATACCCTAAGGACATGCGTGGTGCAGCTTTTCGAGGGCTCGCCCTGGCCGCGTTCGTCGCGGGGCTCACGGGGTGCTCCTCGGCGCCGGAGCCGATCGCCTTCCAGAACCGGGTCTTCTATCAATACGACGAGCTTGCCGGAGAGCTGAGCCCGTTCGAGCGTCGCTATCCGCAGCTCGATCGCGCCGAGGAGCCGCCCAATCCTCAGTACATCGGAGTGTGCGTGCTGGAGGGGGCCGCGTGCTTCCCTCGGCCGCGCAACTGGATCGTGCGGCGCGCCAGCTTGAGTCCGGAGAAGCGCTTCATCGAGTATGTCTCGCCCGCCGAGTACATCTTCTCGATCTACGAGCGCGTCGAATCTCCGTCGGATCCCTGGCGAGTGGTGTTGGATCGCTACGAAGAGGATCAGGCCGCGCTTGGCGCGAAGATCCTCGGCGGACGCGTTCCGATGGCCACGGCCAACGCTCAGGGACGCGCATACGTGCTGCGCCGTAGCGTCCGCGGTGCCAAGGCGCCGTTCGAGAACGTCGCGCACGAATTCTTGGCCCGCAGCGACATGCGAATCGCACTCGTCCAGATCGTCCATCAGACGCCCAACATCGAGCCCGTCGCGGGCGAGCTACTGCCGGTCGTCAATCGTTTCGAGCTCTACTGACGCTGCGCGCGTCGAATGTCCCGCCGGAGGACGACGGCGCGATACGGTGAAGTCAGGTCGTGTCCTCTTTCAATCGGTACTTCCAAGACGAGCTGGTCTACCTCCGAGAGCTCGGGCGAGAGTTCGCCGAGGCCTACCCGGCGCTCGCGCCTATGCTGGCGGACCGCGGCGCCGATCCCGACGTCGAACGCCTCCTCGAGGGCGTCGCTTTTCTCACGGGTCGTGTCCGCCAAAAGCTCGACGACGAGCTGCCGGAGGTCATCGCTTCCGTCGCGTCGCTCCTCTTTCCTCATCTCCTCCGTCCATTGCCCTCGGCGACGATCGTTGAGCTGGCGCCAGCCACCGGCGCGCTTCGCGAGAACGTCACCGTTCCCGCGGGAGCCGAGTTCGGAAGCGTCGAGGCCGAAGGCGTCCAGTGTCGCTTTCGGTCGGCCACCGCTTGCCAGATCGTCCCGTGGACGATCGAGAATGTCCGGCGCGACTCGCTCCCGGCTGGTCGTGAACAGCTTCGGATCGAGCTCGCGGTCAGCCCGGGAGCGTCCGCCAGCGGCTCTGCGCCCGACGTCCTCCCGCTCCACTTTGCCGGCGACGTGGCCGACTCGTTACGCCTACTGGCGTGGCTCCACGAGGAGTGTGATGACGTCGCGTTGATCGCCACGTCGTCGTCGGGCCGGCAGGAGGCGGAGGTTCCTCTCGGTCGCGGTGCGATCGTGGCGCTCGGATTTGCCGAAGACGAGGCCCTGCTCCCGACGGAGCGGGTGACGTTTCCTGGCTTTCGGCTCATTCAAGAGTACTTCGCGCTCCCGCAGAAGTTCTGCTTCCTCGGAGTACGTGGACTCTCCGCGCTGCGTGCGCTCGGTGACCCCGCGCGCTTTGCCATCGCCATTCGAACGCGACGTCGCTTGCCCGACGCGGCGCCCGTGCATCGGGACTCCGTCAAGCTGCACTGCGTTCCGGTCGTCAACGTCTTCCGGACGACGACGGAGCCCCTCCGATTGTCGCGTACGCGTGAGCGGTATCCGCTGCGCCCCGCCGGCCTGCCCGCGAAGTTCGGGCAAATCTACTCCGTGCTCAACGTGCAGGCCGTCCCCCGCGGGACGACACGTGTCGTCGACGTTCCGTCGTTCTTCGACTTTCGTCACGTTCGAGCGTCGGGCGGCAGCGACATGTATTACGCGCTTCACTACACGCCGGCCGTCGTGGGGGACGGTGTCGACGTCAGCGTCTCGTTCACTACGCCCGAAGATGGCGACGCCGTCGTCGATGCCGAGACCGTCTCGCTCGAGATCCTCGCGACCAACGGCCCCGTCGCTGGCCTGCTTCGCTCCGGCGACATTCGAGTTCCCGTGCCTACGTCGCCCATGGTCGCGACGTTCCGCAACATCTACACGACGACGCAGTTCGTTCCACCACCCGTCGGGCGCGAGCTTCACTGGCGCGTCGTGGCACACATGGCGATGGGGATTCGCGGCATCACCGAGCTCGAAGTGCTCAAGTCTGCCCTCGACGTCTACAACTTGCCCGCGATCGTCAATCGTCAGGCCGCGCGCGCCAGCGAGTTGCGCGCCGACGCGATGAAGGCGCTGCGCGTCGCTCCATCGGAGCGGCTCTATCGGGGATCCATCGTGCGTGGCATCGACTTGGATCTCGAAGTCGAGGAGTCCGGCTTCGCGGGAGAGGGCGATCTCTGGCTCTTCGGCGCGATCCTCGATCGCTTCTTCGCCCACTATGTGTCGCTGAACGCGTTCACACGGCTCACGGTTCACGGGTTATCGTCGAAGGTGAAGCTCATATGGCCGGCACGCAGCGGGAACTTGACGATGACCTGAGAGCGGAGCTCGAAGCGGACGCGGAGAAGTACAGCTTCTTCCAGGCCGTTCAGCTCATCGTCCGCCTCCATCGCGGTGCCGCCCCCGTCGGCGGCGCTGGGCCTCCGTCACGAGAGGCGATCCGCTTTCGGCACGATCCGTCGCTGGTTTTTCACTCGTCGGATGTCTCGGCCATTCGCTTGCGAGTCCCGCGGCAGGGGCTGCTCTTCAGCGAGATCACCAGCACCTTCCTGGGGCTCTCCGGAACCGTGTCTCCGCTGACGGCCGGCGCCGCGGAGCGCATCGCCCGAGACGCAGATGAAGGCGGAAGCCTTCGCGACTTTTACGACATCTTCCATCACCGACTTCTCGGGCTCCTCTTCCGGGCGTGGAAGCGGAGTCGGCTCTACGCATCCCACCGGATGGACGGCACCGATGCGATGACGCGTCGTGCCCTTGCGTTCGTGGGGGTGGACGCGTTCGGCGCTGGCACACGCCTAGGCTTGCCGCCGATCGACCTCTTGTCTCTGGCGCCGCTCCTTTCTTTTCACACACGGTCGGCGCGCACGCTGGGAGTCGTTCTCCAGCGCGTGTTCCCGGACATTGGCGTGGACGTCGAGTCGTTCCTCGAGCGTCGCGTGATGCTCTCCGACGATCAACGCGCCCAGCTCGGTCTGCGCAACGGAACGCTGGGGACCAATTTCACGATCGGCCGGAGCGTCGTCGATCGAAGCGGGCGGTTCGGAGTGCGTATCGGGCCGGTCGACTACTCGCTCTTCGAAGCCCTCCTCCCGGGCGGGCAACATCACACCAAGCTGCGTGAGATCGTCCAACAATTCACTCGCGGCGTTCTCGAGGCCGAGGTCGAGGTCGAGCTCGCTCCGGACCAGTCTCCCGCGTTCAAGCTCGGCAGCAAGGGGGCGCAGCTCGGCGTGACCACGACGCTCCGCACCGACGCGAAGCCGCTAAAGGCGAGGTTCGTCCTCAGTGATGACGTCGAGTCGGTTCGGGCGACGATGGTGTCCTGACACGCGGATCGCGGCAGTCCTGCCCGAAAGTGGGCCGCGTCGTTGACCCTGTCTTACGATCGCTGCGATGGACCGAAAGGGCCTTTTCGCGCGCGCCCCGCGGGGCGCGATCCTTGGCGCTCTCTCCTTCTCGCTGGTCGCCGGCGTGCTCGCGCTCGCCGGGTGCGGCAGCGTGGCGCAGCCCGCGCGCAACGAAGACGTGTCGCGGCAGAACGCGCCGGTCCCCGCGTGCATCATGCCGATGCCGGTGCGGCCGACGTCGAAGGGAACGCTGAAGCGCCTCCGCGATCTCCAGTACTGGGAGCTCGTCTTCCCGACCTACGACGCCACGAACCAGAAGCTCCCGCAGGACGCGCTCGCTTGCACCGGGCAGAACGTCTTCAAGGAGCCGCTTTTCGAGGGCGGCGACAGCGATCGCGGTTGGCCGCGCAAAATCGAGGAGAGCGACGTGCTCCTCGGCTCCGGTGGCGATCGACTCAAGGTCGCGTGGTTTCGCACGCACACGTTCAAGGACGGCTCCACCGCCGGCGCCATCGCGCTCGTCCGATCGCAAGAGGAGTACGCCGAGGCATATGCCATCGGTGCGCTCCGCTCCGTCTCGCCCAAGCCGTACCTCATGATGGAGCGCATGGGGCCCGAGGTCGCCGTGACCGCGCAGGATGACGTGTGCCTCGAGGAGAAGAAGGGGCCGTGCGAGACGCGCATGACCGTCTATCTTCCGCGGAACGGCGTCTTGAAGCCCGTCGCGTCGTTCGCCACCAAGAAGCGCGACTTCGTGATGGCGAGCGAGCCCGGCTCGACCGGACGCATCGAGTATCGGCTCACCGCGGCGCCGAAGTTCACCGAAGAAGGCATCCGTCTCTACGAGCAGGTGCTCGCCGTCGACGAAGGAAGCCGAGAGCTCCGGCGCGCCGAGGTGGAGCGCGTCTACAAGCTCGAGAATCGCGTGCTCACCGAGAGCGAAGGCTCGCTCTGGCCGCGCGTCTTTCCGCGCAAAGAGGGGAAGGACGGCAAAGGCGGCGGCGCGGCGGCGCCCAAGATCACCTGGATGCCCGACAAAGAGACCGCGCGCACGGCCAAGGCGCTCCTCGCCGACAACCCGCGCGACTGAGGCTACCCCGCTGCGCCGCTGGGCACCGCGGCGTGGCGAGCGCCGTCAGGGCGTGGGCGGCGCGGTGGCGGCGCGCGGCGGCATGCGCGCGATCCACTCGCGCACCACGTCTACCGCGGCCGGGTCGACCACCTTGGTCCCGAGCGGCGGCATCACCCACGAGTCTCGCGCCGCGAGGCGATAGTAGAGCTCGCTCTTCTGCGGGAGGCCGGGCACGACCACCGTGTCGACGTCGGGCGGGATCACGTGGCGCGCCTTGAGGCCGATGACGCTCCGCATGATGGGCGTCTCGCCCACGTTGCGATCGGTCGAGCGCACGTAGAGCCGCATCGCGGACTGATCGTGCAGCCCCGTGTGGTCGTTGTGGCAATAGCTGCAGTTTCCATGCAAATAGCCGAGCGCGGCGCGATCGACCTCGTCCCCCGGCACTTCGAACTCGTGGGCCGGCGCGACGGTGAACTTCCCCTTCTGGGCGAGCGTGGTGAGGAATCCGCTCCCGCCGTTCGAGAGCTGCACCGCGTCGAGCCCGATGACGAAGTCGGCGGCGCCGACGTGGCACTGCCGACACTGGGCCTGCGACGGGATGTCGTGCGTCGTGCCGCCGACGTTGGGCGAGCCGGCGATCGAAGCCTCGGCGTCGCTGCCGTCGTCTCGCCACACGTACGAGACCATCCACCAGCCGTCGACGTCGCGCGTCTTCCACAAAAAGCGAGTCTCGCGCAGCTTGCCGGCGACCCAGAATTCCTTCCACGCCTTGGTGCCCACCGGGAAGAGCCAGTGGTCCATGTCGTCGGTTTGGATCTTGGCGCCTTCGGGGAGGAGGACGAAGCGCTTCTTTTCCGAGCCGTCGCTCCACAAGGGATAGCGCGGCGCGTACGCGAGCACGCCATCCGCGAGCGTGCGCTTGGCGAAGTCGGCGTAGAGCCCCGTTTCGGAGAGGAGCTTCGGCCCGTCGACCGGCGGCAGGCCGGCTTCGACCACTGGCGGCGGCGGAAGGTGGGTCGGCCCGGTCTTCGCGTCTTCGGCATCGCCCGCGTCGCCGGCCGTGTCGTCGATGGGCGTGGCCTGCGTGCCGTTGCACGCGGCTGCGCTCACGAGCGCGCCGAGCGCGGCCGCGAGCGCAGTGAACCGAACCCCGTCGCCCATCGCCCTATGCTCTAACCCACCGTGCTCGCTCTGGCCAGTCCGGCCCCGAGCGCGAGCGGACGCGCGCGGTTCAGGGCTCGACGACGATTTCGCTCATCATCCCGAGCTCGGAGTGCTCGAGGTTGTGGCAGTGAGCCATCCAGCGGCCCGGATTGTCGAAGTACGCGTCGATCTCGACCGTGCTCATCCCGGGGACGAGCACCACGTCTTTGAGGCCCGGCAGCTTGGCGTCCTTGATGGTGAAGAACTGGCCGTGGAGGTGGAACGGATGCTCCGGGCCCACCTTGTTGACGAGCTTCACGCGCACGGTCTCGCCCTTCTTGAACGTGAACAAGGGCGCGTCCATGTTGCTCATGCCGTTGAGCTGCCACTGGATCTGTCCGAGCGACGTCTGGATGGCGTTGATCTCGATCGTCACGTTCTTGCTGGGCGAGCGCGCAGGCAGGGCATCGACGGTCGGACGCTCGATCTCGCGCGGCGCGCCGCCTTCGCCGACGTCGACTTGGAGGGCGTTGACCGGCTGATCGACGATGTCGCCCTTGGCGTTCTGGGTCGGGATGTAGTTGACGAGCTTGGCCGTGCCCGGCGCGTCGTAGGTGACCTCGAGGTCGAAGCGCGCGCCCACCGGCACGTCGAGTCGCGTGGTCGTGTAACTCTCGGGGAGGAGCCCGCCGTCGGTGCCGATGACCTTGAACTTGGCGCCGGTGATCCCGACGGTCATCGTGCGCGCGTTGGCGGTGTTGACGATGCGCCAGCGCTCGACCTCACCGGCCTTGGCCTCACCGCGCACCCTCGTGCTCTCTTTGCCGTTCGTGAGGAGCACGTTGCCGTAGCGGCCGTGCATCGCGTTCATGCCCGACTGGAAGGGCTGCACCGCGATCTGTCCCTTGTCGTCGAGGAGCACGTCGTCGAGCACGAGGTACCGCTCGCGGTCGTACGTGGGCTCCTTGTCGCCGCGGATGACGATCGTGCCGTACATCCCGTCTTCGACCTGCTCGTTGGCGTGGACGTGCGGGTGGTACCAGAAGGTTCCCGGATCCGGCGCCTTGAAGCGGTAGGTGAACTCGCCGCCCGGCGGGATCGGCTGCTGGATGCGCGGCGAGCCGTCCATGTCATCGCTGATGCGGAGGCCGTGCCAGTGAATCGTGGTGGGCGCGGAGTGATGGTTGGTGAAGTGGACGATGATCTCGTCGCCCACGTGCGCTTGGAGGAGCGGCCCCGGCACCGTGCCGTTGTAGGTCACGATCTTGGTCGTCGCTCCCGACTGGTAATCCGTCGTCGTCGAGGCCGCGGCTTCGAGGTGCACCTCGACGATCTTCGGATCGGGGTTCTCGTCGACGAACTCGTCGACACCCCACACGGTCGGCATCGTCGGGCCACCGGCGTCGGCGCCGTTCGCGGCAGGCTTGGTCGCTTCGTCGGTCTTGCTCTTGCTCGAACATCCCGCCGCGCACGTGAAGAGCACGAAGAGAGCTACGACCGACCCGCCCAACCGCTTGATCCCGCTCATGACGGGCGGGGCGTAGCACGCCGCGTCCGCGGGCGCACGTCCGCCCGGTCGGGTCGCGCCGTGAAGTCGCGCGCCCGGCTACTTCCCGCTGCTCGTGAGTGCCGCCTCGAGGTCGAAGACGCCGAGCGAGATGGGGGCCACCCGCTCGCCGGTCGCGGTTTGGTCCACGTCGACGAGGCCGGCCTTGCGGAAGCGCTCGCGTGACGAGAGCTTGTCGTCGTCGAAGCCGGTGTTCGACACCACGAGGCCGACCTTGAGGTTCTTGGCCGGGACGAGGGCGACGAGCGGCACGACCGCGGTCTGCTCTTCGTAAAGTTTGAGATCGAGGTCGCCCTTGTCGGCCGAGGCGCGGAGGCCGTCGATCATCGACGCGATCGCGTTCGCGCGCTCGCGGCTCGCCGCGGTGATGGCGGGGCTCTGCGCCTCACCAGCGGCATCGACCGACGCGTACCGAATGCCGAGCGGCGCGGCGATGTACGGCCGCGACCCGAGCGCGTCGGTGAGCGCCTTCTCGCCGGCCGTCGTCTTCTGATACGCGGCGGCGCTGCTGGTGAACACCTGGGTCATCGCCCCGATCGCGGTCGCGTACTTCGCGCCGACGCGGGCCTCCTCGGCGTCGCGCGTCGTGCCTTGCCCGAGCTTCGCGCGCTCGATCGTGAGTGATGCGAGATAGCCTTGGAGTGCCTTCTTGTAGTCGTCGCCGGAGCGCTGCATCAAGATGGCGAGCGCCTCGTCGTCGAAGCGTTGGTCCACGGTGACCGCGAGAGCGACGCCGTCGGTGCTCATCGCGCTCCCGCTCGTCTGAACCGATTGGAGCCCAAGGCGCTCGGTGCCCGCGGCGAGGAGGAGCTTCTGGAGGTCCGCCGGCATGCTCGCCGTGGCCTGCGTGAGGGCGTCGAGGCCGCGCTGCTTGACGGCGACGAAGCTCGGATCCGCGAGCAGGCGCACGTTGCAGCTCTCGTCGTAGCGCGCTGCGCCGCCGTTCTCACTCGGCGCGGGCGGAGGGCACGAAGACGCCAACGTGCGCTCGAGCTCGGCGCCAGCGGGGTCGATTGCGGCGAGGACCGGTCGCCCGCCGAGCGCGCCGATCACGCCGTCGAGGCCGGACACGAAGCGGTTGTCGTGGATGTGCGTGTCGCTGTACCGCGTTCGCACGATGAGGTTCGCTTCGGTGCGCCACGCCGACGGCTTTCGCGCGTCGACGATGCGGGCCGACGCGGCGATGCGACGAATGCCGTGATCGGTCTGGAACGACTTTCGGTTGCGATCGAGGACGTCGAACGAGAGGAGCGTGGCGCCGTCTGGCGTTTGGTAGACGAAAGTGCCGGTGCGCTCGACCGCGGCGCGTTGGTAAACGTCGATGCCGGCGAGCTTGAAGCCGAAGTCGACGGTGTTGGTGGTGGCCGCGCGCATGGCGTCGAACTCCACCTCGACCCCCGGGGTCGCGACGTCGAGGTCACGATGCGAGAGCGACTCGGCGTAGCGAGCGTCGAACTTGAGCGCTTGCTCGAGCGCGCGCGCGACTTCACCCGGCTTGCCGCGATCGAGGTGAAAGTGGATGCGCGTGAGGCCGATGCGCTGCGCGTCCTTGTCGACCGTGACGTTCGCGCGTGATTGGAATCGACGCTGCAGCTCTCCGGTGACCGCCTTCTCGACCAGACTTTGGAGCTTGGTGGTCTTGCCGCCCAAGTCGACGTCGCGCAGGCACGGCGAGCCATCGTCGCAGATTCCTTTGATGCCGAATCGATCGCCGATCTCGGCGCGCACCTGGAAGCCTTTGAGCTGATCGATGCCGATGTCGACGACGACCTCGTCGCCCTCGAGTCGCATCAATTGAACGTCGAGCCGCCCCTGGGCGATCGCGCCGACGCCCGCCGACATGACGACCTGGTAGCCGAGTGGGCCCGCCGCGCCCGTATAGACGGGGACGCCGAGGCCGAGGTTGGTGGCGAATCGGCCTCGTCCGCGCAGCGCGAACGACTCGCCGGGGACCATGCTGCGAATGTCTTCGAGCGAGCGCGGCGCGAAGAAGCCGCGCGCTCCCTTGGCCGCCGCGAGGCTCGTGCCGATCATCGCCTCGAGGCGTCCATCGTCGGAGGCCGACACGACCCGGGACTCGAGCTCGGTGCCGACGTCGAGGCCGACGGTGGAGTTGCCGTCCACGATGCCCGCCGACTTGAAGCTCCAGTCGTGCGCGACGCCCGCGTTGAACGAGAAAGCCGACTCGACGAAGTACTTCGCCTTGCCGGCGTCGATCGCGGCGATGCGCGCCTTGGTGAGCCGCGTGCCGAGCTCGGTTCCGCCCAGGCGGTTCTCGAGGTTCGACGCGATCTGATCGAGGCCGCCCAGTGTCGCGCCGTCGGGGAAGACGCGGCTCGGGTCCGCCTGCTTCGCGTACACGCGGGTCTCGGTGCGCATGCCGAGGTTGCCGTCGAACGCACGGTTGAACGAGTCGCCGGCGTAATTCGCGACGAGTCCGCCGAGGTCACCGAGGTCGAGCTTCTTGGCGTCGGAGAAGAGCGCCTTGACGCTGCCGCTCGCTTCGATGGCGTCGCTCGAGTCGTCGGATTCTGCGCCGCCGCTGCAGCCCGCGGCGCCAAGGGTCGTCAAAGCCAAGGCAAAGAGAAGATGCGATCGCATGCCGGGGCTTCAGCAAGCGGCGTTCCCATGCCGCGAGCGCCAGGACGCTCCCTTCTCGTGGTGGCGTGCCCCGCGGTCTTCGTCTAACGCACCGTTCTTCCATCGAAACCGACGGTTCGCCTGGAGCGTCGCGTGGGGCACGCACCCATCAGGACCAATCGCGTCTTGGTCAATGCCGGCCCCGCGGCGTCGGACCTCTGGGGGCCACCCGCCCCTCGTCGCGACATGCACCGACGGGTACGAGCGTCGCTTCCATGACATGGCTGCCAGCACCAGCGTCGCGCGGTTGGCGGCGAGCGACCACGATTCGCAAGGATGCACGCGATCCGCCGCTGGCCCGCCGCATGCACTCTTCCTCGACGTCGTAAGCACCACCGAAAAGGCTGCGGGGCAGCGCCCAACCGGGTGCGTGGTGAAGGACCTGGTTCGACTCCAGGGCTTACGACCCAAGCGCCCTCCTCGATGTCCGTCATCGAGGGGGGCTTCGTCTTTCAGCGCGCGCGCAAACGCTTCGCGTCGGGGGCGCGCTCCTGCGCGACGTGCGTCAGGGCGGGCACGTCCACGGCGCCTTGGCTTGCGCGGCGGCGTTGAACGGCGCGACGCACGGGTCCGCGTTGACGAGCTGCAAGAAGAGCGAGCAGTGGGCGTCGCCGTCGTGCCCGCGCGCCGAGCATTCGTCGCGCGTCCACCGCTCGTAGAGCCCGCGCGTGGGCGCCGACTGCTTGCTCCCGCCGGTCTTGGGGATGCCTGCTGTCACTAGGCACGACTCGAAGAACGCGGCGCCGCCGGGCTCGGGAGGGGCGCCGTAGCTCGCCATCGCGTCGACCGCTCCGTCGACGCACGTGGTCACCGTCTTCTGGCCGCCGTCGCTTTGCGCGAAGACGCGTCCGTCGGCTTCTCCGCGTTCGAGCGACGCCATCATCCGTCCGCGTCCGCGGAACGCATAGATGCCGCCCGCCGCGATGATCACGATCGGGAGACCGAACAGGAACGGATAGAAGAGTCCCTCTCCGAAGAGGTGCTTCTTGGGTTCGTTGGTGCTCAAACGAGTGGGCTCCGTTCAGCTCCAGGCGAGCCGGTCGAGCGGCTCGGTCGCCGAGAATTTTCCCTTGTCGTCGCGCACGACGCGCGAGGCCACGGTCTTGGGGTCGTGCGTGTAGAAGACCCACTCACCGTTGGCCGCGACGCGCTCCAAAAGTCGCCGCTTCTCCTCGATGAGGAGCTCGGGGTAGCGGTCGTAACCCATCGTGATCGGGAGGTGCACCCAAGGCACGCCCGGGATGAGATCGCCGAGGAAAGTGATCGGCCCGTGCGACGTCTCGAGCGCGCTACCGAGGAGGAGGCCCGGCGTGTGACCCTCCGAGACGAAGAATCGGTAGCCGTCGCCCAGCGTCTTCGACGTGGCGAAGCCGTCCGCCGCCGGATCGGGGATCACCTCGAGGCGGCCCGTGCCCTCGATGAGCGGCTGGAGCTCGGGGATGAACGACGCGCGATCGCGGAAGTGCGGATGCATCGCGCGCTCCCAAGCGCGCGCGCCGACCACCCAGCTCGCGCGCGGGAAGACGAGCGAGAACGGCTCGCCGGCGCGGTACGCCGAGAGCGCTCCGCCCGCGTGATCGAAGTGGAGATGGGAGAGGACGACGACGTCGATGTCGTTCGGGGCAACGCCGACCTCGGCGAGCGAGCGGAGGAGCACGTGCTCTTCTTCGAAGACGCCGAAGCGCTCGCGCAGCTTGGGCTCGAAGAACGCGCCGATCCCGGTCTCGAAGAGGACGTGCCGGCCGCTCTTCTCGCGGACGAGCATGGCGCGGCACGCGAGATCGATCCGGTTCTGCGCGTCCGGCGGCGCCCACTTCTCCCACAGGTTCTTCGGGCAGTTGCCGAACATGGCGCCGCCGTCGAGCTTCTGCGTGTTACCGGCGATGGAGAAGACCTGCATGGGAGGCGGCACGTAGCATTTATTCGTCGCCGTGGGCGACGGGGAGTGACGGGTCGCGCGCCCAGTCGCTGTAGCTGCCTTCATAGAGGCGCGCGCGTACGCCGGGAAGGTCCGCGCGCTCGAAGGCCAAGACGGCCAAGCTCGCGGTGACACCCGAGCCGCAGTAGAAGACGACCTCGCGCGCGTCACCCAGCGCGCGCGTGTAGAGCGCGCGGAGCTCGGCTGCCGAACGCAGGTGTGGCGCGGCGTCGTCCGGCGAGGTCACGACGTTCTCCGACCAGGGAACACTCTTCGCTCCCGGGATGTGACCGGGGCGAGCGTCGACCGGCTCGGTCTCTCCGAGGTAACGCGGGCGCGCGCGGACGTCGACCAAGCGCACGCTCGCGTCGCGGCGATCCGAGAGCGCTCGGACGTGCGGCTTGTCGACCACCTCGCCTTCCGGGAGCGCTTCTCGGAGCGCGAGTGCCCGCGGAAGGAACGTCGGAACGTCCGTCGACACGGGGCCGCCGGCCGCCACCCACGCCGGGAAGCCGCCGTCGAGGATCGACACGCGATCATGGCCGTAGCCGCGGAGGAGAAACCACGCGCGCGCCGCGACCGAGCCGGCCGCGTCGTCGTACGCGACGACGTGCGTCTCTGGGCCGACGCCGAGCGCGCCGAAGACCTCGGCCACGCGCGCGGCGGACGGGATCGGATGGCGCCCCGGTCCGGTCGCCGCCGAGAGCTCGGTGTCGAGATCGACGAACGCCGCGCCCGCGACGTGACCCTTCGCGTAGGCGTCGCGGCCGGGCGCCGCCAGCGACCAGCGCACGTCGACGACGCGCACTCCGGGGTCTCCCCGGTGAGCCAAGAGCCAGGGAACGTCGACGACGCTGGGGACCGTTGAGCTCACGAGGATCCTTTCGCGCAACTCGGTTGCGCTGCGTGAAAGGTTACCATTCCGCTCATCGCGCATCGAGGCGCGCACCGCTGTGATAAAGAACAAGAGCGCGCGCGCGCGTTCGAATGCGGTACCTCTACGGCGACTCGGCGCCTTTCCCCTACGGCTTCGACTTCCTGGCGACGCTCGCGCGCTTCCTCGAAGAGGCGTGCAAGGTGGTGCGCGCGGACTCGGAGGGCCGCGCGCGCCGAGAAGCGACGGCCGTGACGGTCGAGCGTCGCCGCGCTGAGCTCGCCGCGCTCGAGCTCCTCCACGTCGACATCACCCAGCGGCTCGAGGTGGGGGCGATGCGCCTCGCCGGTGAGCTCGCCCCCGACTACGCGGGGCGCGTGCGCGAGGCCGCGAGCCGATCCATCGACGAGGCGCACCGCACCGCGACGTCGCGCAGCGACATGGACGAGCAGAGCCTGGCGCGGGAACTCGCCCGGCTCGCCGAGGACTCTCGAACGGCGCTCGAAGCGTTCTTCGTCCTCGGACGATTGCCCATCCTCGCCGCGACCCTCACGATGGAGCTCGTCGATGGTCACCCGACCATGAGCGCCGATCTCTTGCACCCCGAAGGCATCGCCGCCTCCTTCGCGCTCGCGACCGATCTCGTCCCCGATTGGCAGGCGCCGCGCCGCGCGGGCGACTTCCACGCCGATCTCGAGATGACGGTCGGTCTCCGGCGCGGGCTCTTCAGTCGTGGCGAGCGTCTCGAGCCGGTGCGCCTCGACGAGTTCGTAGTGGGCGGGTTCACCTTCGCCGAGGAGCGGGCCGAGATCCGACTGCGCCGCAAGGCGAGCGAGCCCGATCAGTACGTCCTCGACGCGCGCATGGAGCAAGGGAGCCTCATCGCCGAGGTCTCGCGCCCGCTCGAGACCGGCGAGCGCGCCGAGCCCATCGTGGTCGAAGAAGCCGATCGCCGCCGCGTCCTCGCGCTCTGGGAAAGCATGCGCCGCGCGGCGAACGCGCCGCTCGAACGGCGCGCGCGTCTCCTCGGCCTCAGCATCGATCGCGACGACGTCTTCGCCACCGGTCGCGAGATGGATCTCCTCGAGCGGCTCGTGCGAACGCTCGCTCACACGGCGCTCGAGGTCGCACGACGGAGCCCCAACCCCGAGGAGCTCTCGCTCAAACGGGAGTCCGATTCGGGCGATCGTGAGGAGCTCTACGTGAAGAAGCGCGATCTATGGATGCGACTCGCGCCCCTCACTCTCGAGGAGCGCGCGCTCTTCATGCCGCTCGCCCTCAGCGGGTGACGAGCACGAGGATCATCGCGCACACGGCCATCACCCAAAGCATGCCGAGCATGGTGAAGCCCGCGACGACCGCGAGCATGCGGGGGCTCGGCTTGGGCGTGCGAATGGCGACGACCGGCGGCATCACGAACCGCGCCGGCGTGGCGGTGATCGCGCGAAGGAGCGCCCGATCGACCTCGAGCGGATGGGGCGTGCGCTCCGCGGGGATGCGAGGAGCGGTGGCCGACGGCATGGTGGCGCGCGGTGCCGCGGGGACCGCGAGCGCCGCCGCCTTGAGCGACGCAGACTCGGCGATCAGCACGCTCGGCATGACCACGACGCCACTCACCGGAGGTACGCTCACCGGGGCCGACGCGGGCGCCGATTCGGGGGCGGAAACGGGCTCGGCCGCGGTGGCCGACGACTCCGATGGGGCCTCGACCGCCGGGGTATGCATCACGCGCGTGGGCATGTCGACGTACTGCCGCGTGGACTCGTCGTCGTCGTCGTAGGGACCGGGCGCTGCGGCTGACATGGCGCGCAGTGGCGAAGAGACCCGGGTCATGTCCTCGTCGTCGACCGTGGTGGGCTCCGGTGGCCGAACTCGCGCCATCGTCCCGCTGACGGGACGGCGGGGCGCGCGCTCGCTGCGCGCTTCCTCATCGTTTCGCTTCGCTTCCGGTTTCAGCATCGCCGCCCGCCCCTCTTCCGCCGCCCGCGAATTCGTTAACCCTAATTCAAACCGGGGGTCGAGCGTTCGTCTCTACGCTGTAACGTTCGAAATTACCGTGTGAGCTGCGGAAAGGTGGGAGCACGACCGCGCTCTAACGCCATCACCTCTGGATCGGCCCGGCGGACACTTCCGAGCCGAGCGGCCCTCGGGGTGCGAGTCCTACATCATGCGATTTCGAAGGGTTGGCAGCGCCAGCGCCCATGGCTTGGCCGTTGCAGCCTCGGAGGCAGGGGTGTCGCCCCTCGGCGTCGTGACGTCGGGGCGCTCGTCCGACGGCCGAAGCGAGAGGGTGTCCTATGGGCTTTTGGAGCAAGACAGGCGCTTGGTTGCGGGGCGTGTTCGGCGGGAGTGAGCCGTCGGCCGAGGTTCGCTCGGTCATGCCGCCACCCCACGCGGCCGAGCGTGGACGCGCGGTCATCACGCCTCTCCCGAGCGCGGACCCGGTTCGTCAGTCGTGGGATCGGCTCAAGACCTTCGTTGCTCGTTGCGAGGCCGAGGATCTCGATCTCGCGGGCCTGCATGTCGAAGACCCGATCGCGTTCTTCGCCCGTCACACGCGGATCGAGCGCGCCAAGCTTCGGGGCTCGAGCCCGGAAGCCGCCGCGCGAGCGGAGGGCCTCTCTTGTCTCGATCACTGGGTCGTCGTCGAGCGCTACTTCCAAGCGCGCTACTCGGAGCTCGTGCGGCTCTCGAGTGGAAAGCTCGCGATTCGCTACATCGACGCGTTCCAGCGCGCGGCCGAGCAAGCCGAGCGTGCGGTGAACGAAGAGCGCGCCGCGATCGCCCGTGAAGCGGCCGAGCTCGAACCGATCGGTGGCGTGACGTTGGAGCGATTCGCGGAGATCGGGGCCGCGCTCGCGCACCTCGGCGCCGAGGCCACCCGCGCCCGGACCACGGAGGTGCTCGCGGCCTTCGGCGTCGGAGCCGCGACGTTCGGCTCGGTCCGCCGCGGCTGGGAAGCGCGGATGGAGGCCGACAAGAGTCGGCGCCTGCGACGCGCGTACCGCAACGCTTGGACGCACGCGACGGCGATGCTCGAGAGCGGCGATTGGCAGCTCCCGACTGGTGACGCGGCAGCATCGAGCGACGCTCGCGTCCGCGCGCGCTACACGTGGGTCGAGTCCGTCGAGAACCGGCCGGAGTATCGCAGCTCCCTCATGACCGGTTGAGCCAGTGCGTATCGGCGTGCGCACCTCGGTGCGTGCAAGGCTGGCGCGGAGCCCCCATTTTCCGGTGGGAAACCCGTGAAAATTGCACGGTTTCGACCTGTTCGTCGCGGCGCGCCACGAGACCGAAAAGAAAGCTGGCTGGGCCCAAACCTTTGGGCTAGCTAAGCCTCGCCATGCGACTCAAGTACGCGGCCGACGTCCGCACGCTGATTTGGACCCTGCTCTTCACCCCGGGCCTCGCAGCGCTGCTTTATGCGCGTCCCAACCTGATTTCGTCGCTCTGGTGGCTGAGCTGCTACTTCGCGCTCGCGTGCGGCGTCATCGCGCACAACCACAACCACGCGCCGACGTTCGAGAGCAAGCCGCTGAACTCCGCGTTCGCGAACTGGATCTCGATCTTCTACGGGTATCCGACCTTCGCCTGGATCCCGACGCACAACTTGAACCATCACAAGTTCGTCAACAAGGCGGGCGACGCGACCATCACTTGGCGCCACACCACGAAGAACAACGCGATCGTCGCGCTGACGTACTTCTTCGTGTCGAGCTACTACCAGAGCGGTCCGATCAAGGAGTTCATCCGCAAGGCCAAGGCGAACAACCCCAAGCTCTATCGCCAGATCATCACCCAGTACTTCGTTTGGGGCGGCGCGCACGTCGCGCTCCTGGCCACCGCCATTGCCATCCACGGCGTCAAGACCGGGCTCTACGTCTACACGTTCGCGTTCGCGATCCCGGCGTTCTTCGCGCTCTGGACGATCATGTTCTTCAACTACGGGCAGCACGTGCACACGGACCCGTGGTCGAAGCACAATCACTCGCGCACGTTCAACGGCGTCATCCTCAACTTCCTCCTCTTCAACAACGGCCTCCACACGGCGCACCACGAAGCGGCGAGCGCTCACTGGAGCACGCTCCGCGAGATCCACGACAAGGTGGCCGCCGAGATCGATCCCCGCCTCAACCTCCGCAGCTTCTGGCTCTGGGTCTTGAAGTCGTACTTCCTCGCGCCGCTCTTCCCGTCGCTCGGTACGCACCAAGTCGGTCGCCCGCCCTACGAGACCAAGCCGCGCGAGCTCGAGACCGCGACGATCGGCGACGCGGTGGAAGCCGGCGTCAACGCGCCGATGGTCTGACCTCGGCTCTGCACGGACGGAGGCTGGTCCTCCGGCGATCCATCGCGAAAAGCTCGGCGTCCACGACGTCGAGCTTTTTTATTCGGGCGATACCTCGCGTGCGTTCGGGTTCGCGCTACCTCTAACGCATGCGAGCGTCGACGAAGCGTTGGGGCGTGCTCGCCGCCCTCTCTGTCCTCGCGAGCGCGTGCTCCGGCGGGAGCGCCGACGCGTCCGAGCCCGAGTCGAGCGCGCTCGCAGCCGACGCGACCGGTGCGTGGTCTTCCGTGGGCTCGGGGATCTCGCTGCGTACCATGGGCGACGGCGCCGTCACCTTCGTCGCCATGGGCGGTCACGGCACGACGGCCGACCACGTGCACGCGTGGTCGGAGGCGCTCGTCCGCGCGAAGCTCGGCGACTTGGGCGTGGGGCGCGTGATCGCCGTCGCGGGACCCAACGTCGTGACCTCGGCGGGGACCAACCTCGCCCTGCCGGCGCTCGGCGCCGAGCTCCGTCGCGCCAAGGGAGCGATCGTCGTCGCGGCGCATTCGAGCGGATCGCATGTCGCTCACGCGGTGTTGAACGCGCTCGCGAGCGACGACGACGGCCGCGCGGTCCTCGCGCGCACGTCGTACGTGAATCTCGACGGCGCCGGCTCCGGACTCGGCGCGAGCACGAAGCGCGCGCTCGCGCAGACGCGGCTCGTGTACGCGACCGATCGCGTCGCCGGGAGCTCGGCCAACGCCGACAGCATGCGCGCACACGGTTCCGACACCGACTCGACGGGCAAGGCGTACGGCATCGTGGTCGACGGGTCGGGGTGCCGACCAGCCGCCCAATGGTGCATGCATGATGCACTCATTACGACGCGGCCGCACGACCCGGCGGCGGCGGACGTCGCGCGCGACTATGTCGACTTCGAGGCCGGGCGCGTCGTGCAGACCGCGTGGATCGATGCCCTCGCGCCGAAGGCGTGGCGAGCGCCTTGAGCGAGATCGTTCTCCGCGAGATCACGCTCACGGACGGCGCGCTGGCCAAGGTCGTGCTCACCGTGGACGCAGGCGAGATCGTCTTTCGCGCCGGTTCCGAGGCGCCGGTCGCGCTCCCCGAGCGCGTTCTCACCGCGGTCGTGGAGCGCTACGGCGCCCCGTTCGACGAGAGCGAAGCCGTGGCGGTCGTCGCGGCGCTCACCCTCCCGAGCGGCGCCACGCTCTCGCACGTGAGGCACCTGGCGCGCTTCGACGTCGTCGCCCGCGATTACCTCGTGCACGCGCCCGCGGGAGCGCACGAGAAGACCTGTGCGTCGTCTGCGGTGGTGGCGGGCGCGATCGAGCACCTGGTCACGACTGCGGCTTCTCCCGCATGACGGCGCGCTCGGTCAGCCGCACGGCCCCGCGACGTCCGTGCCTTGGTACTCGTAGTGCCACGCCTCGCTCGGCACCGTCTTCTTCCACGGCAACCCCTGGCTCTTGATGAGGGCGTCGAGCGCGGACCGCTGCGGCGTCGTGAGATCGAGCGCCGTGCCGCTCTGGTGGTTGGAGTAGCCCGGCTTCGCGGCGAGGTTGCCGTGGTTGCAGCTCCCGGACTGGTAGCACTGCCAGAGGTGCTGCTGCTCGGCCATGGTGCGGAAGCCGCTCGAGATGCGAACGTCGATGCCGTGCGACGCGGCGAGGCGCTGGAGCGCGAGGAACGCGTGCCCGGTCCGGACCGTGGCCGGCATCCCGTCGATGTGAATGAGCTCCACGCTGCCGATGGCGCTGCCGTTGTCATAGGCGAGGGTGCTCTCGCGCTGGCAGTCGACCACGCTCTCGAAGGCCTGGTCGGTGTGGCCGAGCGGCGGCGCCTCGTCGCCCCCGGCGCTGGAGCAGCCGCCCAGCACCGAGAGGAGCGGGACGAGGGCGAGAGAGCCGGCATGGAGGATGGCGCGCTTCAAGCGAGGGGAGCTAAGCGCGCCGCGGGCCGTCGCGCCGGTCTCCGTCACATAACGTGAGGCTTTTCCTGCGTGTGGCTGGGGGCTGGACCCGTCAGCCGACGCGCGCGCCGCCCACCGGCAAGAGCTCGCGCGTGAAATTTCGCACGGGCCCCGCTCCGCCGGGCTCGAGCACGAGGAGATCGTCCTCGATGCGGATGCCGCCCATGGGGGCGAGCGCCTTGACCACGTCGAAGTCGACGAGGCCAGCGTGGGGCCCGCCGCGCAGCTCCTCGATCAGGTGATCGATGAAGTAGATGCCGGGCTCGATGGTGAACACTTGCGTCGGCTCGATGGTCGACGTGTTGCGGAGCCACGGGTTCTCGGGCTTGGGCTTCACGAGCGCGCAGCCGACGTCGTGGCACTGGAGGCCCAGCGAGTGACCGAGCCCGTGCGGATAGAACGCGCGCGTCACCCCCGCGGCGAACGCCTCCTCGGCCGAGCCCTTGACGATGCCGGCCGAACGCAAGATCTCGGCGACCTTCTGGTGCGACGCTTCGTGCAGGCCCTCGTACCCTTTGCCGACGGTCACGTCATTGCAGAGTGCACGTTGTGCGGCCTCGAGGCCCTCGACCATCTCGGCGAAGGTCGACACGGTGGCGCTCTTGCCCTTCACCCAGGTGCGCGTGATGTCCGAGCAGTACCCGAGGAACGTCGCTCCAGCGTCGACGAGCAGCGTCTCGCCGTCGCGGCTGCGCGGCTGCTTGCGGTAGCTCACGTGGTGGAGCGTCGCTGCGTTCTCGCCGAGCGCGACGATGTTCTTGTAGGGCGTCTCGGCGTCGTCTTGCGCGGTGGCCGTGAGGTAGAGGAGGTGGAGCTCGAGCTCGGAGCGGTCGCCTTGCACGAACGCGTCGTGGAGCGCCTTGTGTCCCACGGCGGCGCGGCGGTTGGCCTCGGCGAGGCAGAGCGCTTCGTACTCGGTCTTCCGTGTGCGCAAGCGATCGAGCGGGCCGACCAAGTCCTTGGGGTTCACGTCCGCTTCGGGGACGCCCCAGCGCGTCGCCCACGCGACATCCTCGCCGATGAACGCGAGCTTTTTTCCTTGCGGGAGGAGCTCGCGGACCGTCTCGGCCGACGACGGCCGCTCGACGCGGAGCGCCGACACGAAGTGATCGTGCTCCGGAGGCGCCGGCTTCTCCCAGTAGCTCGTGACGCGCGTCCACACGAGGAGAGGCCCGACGCCGGCGACGAAGATGAGCGCGCAGTCGGGATCCGACACCGGCACCCAGTGCTGGAAGTGGGGGGTCGGCCGCAGCGGCCAGTATTGATCGTCGAACTCGGTCCGCTTCTTGGGCGACCCCGAGTGGATGACGACGCCGTCGTAGCCGGCCTGCGCGAGGACGCGCTCGTACTCGCGGGTCAGGGTGCGGACGTGATCTTGATAGGTGCTTAGAAGGAGCGCGCGATCCACGTCCACAAGGTAGCACGTGCCCCAAAGTGACGGTCACGCTGCCCGGTCACGGTCCCACCGCGCGCACGAGTCGCACGGCGCGCGGATCGGCGCGGATTTCGGTCTCGGCGCGCGTGCACCGCATCTTGCATTACGCTTCCCAAGGACGGTCACGGAGGGTTCGATGCGGCTTGCGACTTGGCTCGGTGGTGCGGCGATGCTCGGGATGGCGACGATGGGTTTCGGCGCGGGGTGCGGTGGCGACGCCGAGGGCGCCAACATCGCGAGCGCGTGCGATCCCGCGGTCGACTGCCCGGCCGACGCATCCGCCGCGCCGATCGACGCCTCGACCGGCGCCGACGGGACGGCGAGCGACGCCAGCACGCCCGGCGCCGACGCGGCCGTGAACGACGCGCAGTCTGGCACCGACGCGACGCTGACCGACGCGAGTACGACCGACGCGAGCACAACCGACGCCGGCTCGGGCGACGCGTCGAGTGACGCGGGCGCGGCCTCAGACGCGAGCGACGCGTGCGTGCCGGTCACGTCGGCCATCCACTACGTGAAGGTCGTGCACGGCTACGAGAGCGGGTACTGCGCGCTCGACGACGTCGGCGCGGTTCGCTGCCAAGGCGAAGGGTACGCCGAGGACCCGTCCACGCACGCCGTGACCCTGGTCGCCAACGCGTACCCCACGCCCACGGTGATGCCCGGGCTCGACTCGGGCGTGATCGACATTGGTGTGGGCCAGTACCTGTGGTGTGCCCTCAAGTCGAACGGTGACGTCTATTGTTGGGGGAAGAACGACTTGGGCCAGCTCGGCGATCCGTCTTTCACCGGCGCGGCGCGCGTCGCGCCGGGCAAGGTGAAGAGCCTCGGCGTCGCCAAGTCGATGAGCGTCGCTCCCGAGCACACGTGCGTGATCCTCGACGACCAGACCGCGCGCTGCTGGGGCTCGAACTTCCTCGGTGTGCTCGGGCACGCCGGAATTCCCAGCACCACGGGGTCGTTCAGCGCGACGCCAGTGACGGTCGATGGGGTGTCGAAGGCGACGCTGCTCCGCGCGTCCGGAATGCAGTCGTGCGCGCTCGATTCCGGCGGCGCGCTCAAGTGCTGGGGTTGGTCCGCCATCCTACCTGGCGCCGGGCTCGACTCCGGCATCGTCGACTTCGACGTCACGGGCTACAGCGGCTGCGCCAAGACCAACACCGGCACGCTCAAGTGCTGGGCCGAGGCGCGCGCCGGCACGTACACCGCGCCGACGATCGCCGACGCCCAAGAGGTGCCGGGGATGACCGGCTTCACCACGTTCAAGACCAAGTCGTACGGCGCGTGCGCGCTGATGAGCACCGGCGGCGTGAAGTGCTGGGGCATGTACTACAACGGCCGAACGCCGGCGAAGGGCTACCTCGATTGGCCGCCGACGGTGCCGGTCGACGTGCCCGCGCTCGGTACGCACGTCGGCGCGCTTCGCATCACCATCGGGAGCAAGGTCATCGCGTACGACACGATGACCCACCAGTTTCTCTCCATCAACGAGTCGGGCGCCGGGCACACCGAGCAACAGTCGGCCTCCACGACCACGCTCAAGAGCGCGCTCTCTTGCGGCGGAACGGCGCCCATCACCGGGTATCGCTACTGGTCGGAGGGCGCCTTCCCGAGCTACGTGATCGACGACGGTTACCAGGTGCTCCACGACGTGGCGCTCGACTGAGCAGCGCCACGCGCGCGGTCACTTGGCCGGCACGCACGCGGTGTAAGGCGCGAGGTTGCACTCCCAGCCTTGCTCCGGGCAGTCCGCCGCCTTGGTGCACTGACGCGTGCAAAATCCATGTTTCTTGCCGTCGTTGCCGGTGAACGTGAGGCACTTGCCTTCGGAGCAATCGTCGGCGGACGCGCAGTTGTCCCCGAGGTTGCCCTTGGCCGGCGTGGACGTCGACGAGCTCGATGGGGACGGCGACGTGGTCGACGAGCCCGACGGCGAGGGGGACGACGACTGGCCGCACGGGCTCGACGCGAGCGGTCCGACCGAGAAGGGCTCGGACGACCCGGACGTTCCGGGCAGGCCCGGCCCTCCGGGCCCCGGACCGTTGCTGGATCCCGTCCCGCTCGGGCTGGGCTTCGTGCTCCCGGCGTCGCTGCTCGACTCGGAGCAGCCGGAGGACGTCCCACTGCCGGTGGAGTCTCCGCCGCCGCTGCACGCCAAGCCAGCGAGCGAAGACGAAAGAGCGAGCAAGATCGAGAGCGAGAGTGCGCGGTTCATGGTCTGTCTCCTCCGGGAGCTGTCCCGTTCACCGGCGAAGACGGACCGCGCGGGTGACCGTCGCACGAAAAGCGACGTGCGCCGGCCGGGGCCTCACTTCACGGTCTTGGTGGCGCAGCCGACGGTGACCTCGAGGTCGGCGGCCGCGTCCGCGCGGGCCGCGGCGCAGGTCGTCGGGCAGAGGACGATTCGGTGCGGCGCGTCGGGCGCGTCGTAGTGCCATCCGCTCGTGGTCCCGCACGAGGGGTCGTACGCGAGGCCCGAGGACTGCCCGTCAGTCGAGAGCGTGACGTTGACTTTGAACGGATCGATGGGCTCGTTCGCGCTCGGGATCGGAAAGTCGCAGCCGATCGTGCCGCGGATGCGCGCGAGCGCATCGAGCATCGCGGCGCGGGTCTTGGTGGGGTCGACCGTGTCGACGACGATGGCCTTGTCGGTGCCGCCGTTCCACGCGAGGACGTCGAGGTTCTGACTCCCGCCCACGCCGACCACGAAGGTGGGTACGCGGGCGCGCGCGGCGGCGGCGCGCGCCGAGACGCCGTCGACGGTGCTCCCGCAGTCGCGCGGCTCGCCATCGGTCACGAGCACTACGGCCACGCGATGCGTGGGCTCGGCCGCGAGCACGAAGTCGGCATAACGGATCGCACCCTCGAGCGCGGGGAGCGTGGGCGTTCCACGATCGCTGATGGGCTCGGTCGCGTCGATCGAGTGCGCGAAGGTCGTCGCGTCGGGGAGCGCGGTCATGGTCACGGCCGGCGTCGCGTATGCGCTCGCGTTGCACCAGTCGAGCGTGAGCGGGAAGTATTGGAGCGAGGCGCGAAAGCCGTGCGTGGCCGGGCTCGCGAAGAAGGCCTCGAGGCCGGCGCTGCACGCGCCCCACTTGTCCTGATCGTCCATGCTGCCGGAGCGATCGAACGCGAACACGAGATCGACGGGCGCGAGGCGCGACTCCACGACCAAGCTCGCGCACGCTTCGTTTCGCGCGCTGCCGCCGTCGCCGGCGCTTCTCTCGGCGCCCCCGATCCCGCCGCCGGCCGTCTCCGCCTCGAGAGGCGCAATGGTAGGCGCCGGCGCGCTCGTGCAGGAGAGCGCGGCGACTGCGAGACAGGGACCGAGCACTCGACGGAAACCGACCTTCATGTTCGTCACCTCGCGCGGAACGTCCGCGTGCGGTGCTCGAGCAACTCGCGTACCGACGCGCGAGCGCAGCGAATGGCGCCGAATCGTGCGACGCGGAGTCGTGGGTGGAGTGATCGCTGCGTTCGCGGTGCGAAGGGCGCGATCGCGCCGGTCAAGGCAGCGTGCGCGCGGCCACGTTGTCGAAGCGCCACTCGTAGCGCTCCTTGGGGTGCGCGACGAACCCTCCGATGAGAAGCTGCGAGGTCGTCCCGACCGGCACGTCCACCGGGAGCACCGCGCATCGCACGGGGATCTGCGAGACGTAGACGGCGACGTGCACGGCGTCGTTGGAGAGCGGCGTTGCGGCATCGTCGCCCGCGTCGCCCGCGTCCGGATCGACGACCGCTGCGTCCGGTCCGATGTAGCGGGTGATGCTGTCTCCGCACGGAGGCTTGCCGCGTCGGAAGCGCAGGCTGATCGGGCTGAAGGGAACGCCTGGTGCGAGGACGCCGCCGAACTGATACCCGTGCGCTGCGGTCTCGCTGACGTTGATGTCCTTCAAGTTGTCGAGATACGAAATGGTCGTCTGCCCGTTGTGGATGCCCACCACCACCACGTGATCGCCCCCGAAGAGCACCCCGAAGAGCGTGACCGCGCTCTCGGTGGACGCGTCCGGCGTGCTCACGCTCACGTCGATGTCGAGCGAGAGCTTGTCGAGCGGGGCAGCGAACGTCTGCGTGGCGAGCGCGAGGGGCTTGCCGGGGTCGGGCACGATGCGAACGACCATCGACGAGGGCGGTGAGGCCGCTGCTGCTTCGTCCACGGTGATCGTGCCCCCGGACGCCGGCGTCTGAAGCCCTTCGAAGCCGAGCTTGTTTCCCAGCGCGGCGCGATCGAAGTCGTTGCAGAAGACGAGGTTGCCGCGCTCGTCATTGGTGGCGAGGGTCGCGCAGAAGAGCGGAGCGCTCGCGTCGACCGAGGCTCCGTCGCCCTCGGTCGCGCCGTCCACGCCTGCATCCTCGCGGGGGGGCGCGAGCTCGAGGTTGGCGATGAAGTGACACGCGACGAGGCCTGCCGACGCGAGGGTCAGCGCAGACAGGCGGGCGAGCCACGTGCGCATTACGCGAATCGTGACTCAAGAGCGTCGGTTTGCTCAATGGGATCGGCGGTCGCCGCGCCGATTTTTCGCGAGCCCCACGAAGGGTGGAAGGCGGGCGCTCGCGCGATGCGTGTAGGATGCATCTTGGCGCCCGTGGCTCGTGCGTGAAAACGCTCCCGCGATCACTGACACGTGCACGTGAGGTTCGCGGCGGGGACCTGCACGTTGCACCGCGGGTCCTGACAAGCCTTGCTCGAGCAGAGGTTCGGATACGTGTTCTTGGGGCCGATCCAGTTGCACTGGCCGGCGAGCACCGGCGTCCACCCGGGTGAGCACCCGTTCGTGACGATGGCAGCGCATTGGGCCTCGGGCATCACCTGCTCGGGACAGACCGCCGAGCAAGAGCCCGGGCTCGCCACGCGGCACGTCCCGCCGCCGCACGCGTAGCCCGCGCTGCACGCGCTCCCCGCGCAGCACGGCTGGCCCGAGCCACCACACGCCGGGGGCGGGGGCGGCGAGGTCGTGGTCGGCGCCGGCGCCGGCGCCACATCCGCTCCCGCGTCGGGCGTTGGGCTTGGCGTCAGGTTCGCTCCTCCGTCGGCCAGGTTGCCCGCGTCGGGCGCTCGCGTGGCGCCGGCTGGTGCAGGATGGGCTGCGGTCGCGCTGCCTGACGCCGCGCCCGTCGCATCGTGCGCCACCAGATCGTCTTCGGGCGCGAGCGCGCTCGGATCGCCGCTCGCGCAGCCGACGAGAGCGAGGGTGGCGAAGACCGCCGCGAACGTCGCGCGGAGGCGCGCGAAGCGCCGCGCGCGCGGGTAGACGTGAGTCGACTCGAGGCCTTGTGTATCCATGGGCGGCGGTACGGTGAGCGTGGGCGTTCCGTTGCGGGCCGTGAGCCGGGTGAGCTCGCTCCGCGCCACGCGCGAGAGCGTGGGGCAAGGGAACGACGCGACCTCGCGCGGCATCGCGTCGACGAAGGCGCGCTGGTCGGCCGACGAAAAAGCGAGGAGCTCGCGCGCGAGCGCGCTCGCCGTGGCGAATCGCCGCGCGGGGTCGCGCGCGAGGCAGCGCATCACCACCTCGGCGAGGGCCGCGGGAACGTCGGGACGGAGCGAGACGAGCGACGCGCACCGCCCCATCGCCACGGCAGCGAAGACCTCGCCGAGCGACTCGCCGCCGAACGGGAGCGTGCCGGTGAGGAGCTGATACGCCGTCGCGCCGAGCGACCAGAGATCGCTCCGCGGATCGACGCGCCGCGCGTCGCAGACGTGCTCGGGCGACATGAACGAGGGCGACCCGAGGAATCCCGCGCGCGACGTCGTCAACGCCCGGCGAGCGGGAAAATCGAGGTGATCGTCGAGATCGCGCTCTCCGTCGTTCCCGTCGTCGTCGAGCCACTTGGCGACGCCGAAGTCGAGGAGCTTGATGACGCGCTCGCCGCGCTCGCCCTGGTGCTCGAAGAGGTTCGCGGGCTTGACGTCACGATGCACCACGCCGTGTTGGTGCGCGTGCGCGAGCGCGTCGCACGCCGCGATCATCGCGTCGACGACGTCGCGAACCGGGAGCGGCCCGTCGGCATCGAGACGCTCGGCGAGGTCACGTCCGCGGAGCGCCTCCATCGCGAAGTAGGGCGTCGGGCCACGGAGGTCGATCGCCCGAACGGCGACCACGTGGCGGCTCGACTGGGCGAGGGTCGCGGTCAGGCGCGCCTCGCGCGCGAACCTCGCCATCACTGCGGCCGTGAAGGGCGCGCGCGGGACTTTGATCGCCACCGCGCTTCCGTCGGGGCCGACCGCCGCGAGAATCCGCCCCATGCCTCCGGCGGCGATCTCGTGGGCCAAGGTGAACGGACCGAGGACGGAGGGCGACGAGGGGGGCGAGGGCAGGGCGGGATGCATGGGCGTTGCCCCTCATCGAGCAACCGCGATGCCACCGGATTTCGGGGAGGTGCGAAGCACGACTTCGCACCCCGTCCGATGACGGAACCGTCGGAAATTGAGCCGATTCGTCGTGAGCGACGCCGCTCGCGCGAACCGACGCTTCGCGGCCGGTCGCCCCACCCTTTCGCGGGGGCGAGCCGTTCACGCAGAGAGCGAGCTCACTTCTTGGCGCGGAGCATCTGGAAGTAGCGGCGGCTGATGCCGCACGCCGCCGCCGCGCGGGACACGTTGCCTCCGTGGACCTCGAGCATCTTTGCGACGAACCTGCGCTCGAGCTCGAGCGTGACCTTCTGGCGTGCCCGCGGGAGGACGGTTTCGCTCGCCAGTACTTCCTCGATGAAGTCGGCGCCGGGTGCTGCTTTGGTGGCGCTCTCTCTCCCGAGCAGCACGTCGCCCAACGCGAGCTGCCGCGCGACGGCGTTGTGCAGCTCGCGCACGTTTCCGGGCCACGCGTACCCTTCGAAGCGCTGGAGGAGATCGGGCGGGAGGTCCCCGTCCTTGCCGCCGAGCATCTTCCAGAAGCAGCGCGTGAGGAGCGCCACGTCACCTTGCCGACTCCGGAGCGGCGGCAGCTCGACGCGCGCCACCGCGAGCCGGAAGAACAGGTCGTCGCGGAAGCGGCGCGCCTGGACCTCCTGATCGAGATCGCGCCGCGTCGCCGCGACGATGCGCGCATCGACCTTGGTCCACTTGCTGCCGCCGACGCGCTTGATCTCGCCGCGCTCGATCGCTCGCAGCAGCTTGGCCTGCAGGGTGATGTCGAGGTCGCCGATCTCGTCGATGAAGATCGTGCCGCCGTCGGCCTCTTCGAAGAGCCCCGCGCGCTCTGCGACCGCCCCCGTGAAGGCGCCGCGCTCATGACCGAAGAGCTCGGCCTCGACGAGCTGCGCAGAGACCGTGGTGCAGTCGAATACGACGAAGGGCCCCTTGGCGCGCTCGCTCGCGGCGTGGAGTGACTCGGCGAGCACCTCCTTGCCGGTGCCCGTCTCGCCTTCGATGAGGACCGGCACGTTGGAGGCGGCGAGTCGTTCGAACACCGGGTAGAGCCGCCGCATCTCGGGGCTCGCGCCGAGCGTCTGCCCGAAGTGGGTCTCGTTCGAAGCCGCCACCGGTCGCGGGCTCGACTCGAGGTCGACGCGGAGCGTCGTCGAGCCGATCACCACGAGCTCACCGTTTCGGAGGTACGCGTCGCGAACGCGTACGCCGCTCACGCTCGTACCGTTGCTCGACCCCTGGTCGACGATCCGCAGCGCCGCGCCTTCGACCTCGAGAGCCACGTGCCGCCTCGACACGGTCTTGTCGGAGAGCCGCACCTCGCACACTGGGCTCTGCCCCACGAGCACGCGGCGGCCGGCGCCATCGTCGACGCGGAACGACTTCCCGACGTCTGGTCCGTCGACGACGGTGAGCACGAAGGCCGGGGAGACGATCGGGGTCGCCTTGAACTGCGCGCGGATCACCGCGGTTGCCGCCTGATCGTACGGTCCGAGCGCGTCGGTCATGGTCCAGGAGTCTCCGCCCGAGCGACGAGGGCGTCAAATCGCCGCCGGGCGCGAATCAAAAGCGCACGCCGACGCCGCGCGTCGCGATGACGGGCACGACACGCGCCGTGCTGGGCGAGGCGTCGCTGCCTCGGCTCGTCAGGAGAAGGATCGCCGAGGTCGCGACGAGCGCGAGCCCCACGCCCACGCCGACGTCCGCGATGTAGGCCTGCGTGTCGAGCTCGCGGTACTTGCTCTCGCGCTCCGAGTACGGTCGGTCCTGATCTTTGACCGTACTCTGTTGCACGAGGACCGATGTGCCGAACCCAGCGCCGAGCGCGAGCGCGGCCACTCCGGTCGCACCGACGACCCACGCGAGGGTGCGCCCCTTGGGCGTGGACTCACGCGATGGGCCGCTCACGTCCGAACCGGCGGCGCCAGCCGGCTTCGTGGGCTCGGCGGCGGCGTTGGGATCGAGCGCGAGCGGCGGAACGCTGACCTCGCCTGCGGCGCGCTCCGGAGCGACGGCGGTCGACAGCGTCACCGCGCGCCGCCCGCGCGCCTTGGCAGTCACGCGGTGCTCTCCGCCATCGACGGGGATTGGAACGCCGTAGCTCGTCGGCGGCAGGGGCGCGCCGTCGACCGAGATCTCGAGCGCGGGCAAACCGCGCACCTCGGCGGGCACGTTCACGCGGAGCGTCGAGAGTCGTGGCTTGAGGTCGCGCGCGCGCTCGTCGGCGAGGTTCGCGCGGTCGGCGCGCGCGGTGCGTGAGGTGGCAGCGACCTCACGGTACTGGAGCCACGCCGTGGCGAGGCGGCCGCGCCGTTCATTGCATATTGCAATATTGAAGAGGGTGCCCATCGCCGTCTTGTCGATCGCGTAGCTCTCCTCGAAACGCTTGCAGGCGAGGTCGCGTTTGCCTTGCGCGAGGAGCGTGCGCCCTTCCGTGAAGAGCGCCTCTGCCGCCGCGCTGTCGGCTTGGGCGTGCGCCGTTTGCGGCGTCGCGACCAGCGCGACGCCGACGGCGAGCGACGCGAGGAGCGCCTTCATCGGCGATCTCCTGCCGCGGCGGATTCCTCCGGATCGAGGGCTCTCGGCGCGCGAGTTCCCGGCTTGCTCGGCGACGTCCCGCGCGGCTTTGCGCGCGCAGTGTTCGCGCTCGTCGCGCTCGTGGAGGGCACCGGCGCCGTGGTGGAGGGCGCGACGCTCTCGGTGCTCGTCGCGCTCACCCCCGTCGTCGGGCTCGGCACCGGCTCCGCTCGAGGAGGTCCCGCCGAGTCGATCGGCGATGCTTGCGCGGGAGCGATCGCGGACGTGCCGTCATGGGGGCGGAGCGCGAGCCAGCCACCGCCGGCAACGAGGACGAGCGCGAGCGTCCCGACGAGCACGTGCCACGGACGCACGCCGCGCAGACGTACCGTCGGTTCTTCTGCGCGCGGCGCGGTCTCGCTCGCGACGGATCGCGTCGGTTCGGGGGATGCGTTGCGGGCCGCTTCGAGCGGGGTCGCGGCGCGCTCCGCTTCGCGAGCCATGTTCTGGCGTCGGTCGAGCTCGTCTTGCGCGACTCGCTCCACGTAACGCGCGACGTCCTCGCGGGTCGCGGGAGGACATGCGTCGATGAGGTCGAGCGCCATCTCCTCTGCCGTGCCGTAACGGGACCGCGCGTCCTTGGAGAGCGCGCGGGCGAGGACGGTGTCGACGGCCTTGGGGAGATCGGCGCGCCGCTCGCTCGGCGGAGGAGCCTCGTCCTCGAGGATCTGCAGCATCGCCACGCCGGGCTCGCCGTCGAAGAGGCGCCGCCCGGTGAGCGACTCCCAGAGCACGATCCCGGCCGCGAACAGATCGGTCTGCCGCGTCACCGGAAGCCCGCGGAGCTGCTCGGGCGCCATGTAGGCGACCTTGCCTTTGACCTCGCCGCTGACCGTGAGGTGATCCTTCTTGAGGGCCTTGGCGACGCCAAAGTCGAGGATACGCGCCGTGCCGTCGACGCCGACGATCACGTTGTGTGGAGAGACGTCGCGATGCACGACGCCGAGCGGGGTGCCGTCCTCGGCGCGGGCCTCGTGGGCTGCGTGCAGGCCGCGGAGGACGTCGACGAGGAGCGCGCTCGCGACGCTGGGCGGGATGGGCTCGCCGTAGTCGATCGCCGCTTGGAGGAGATCGTTGAGCGAGACGCCGCTCACGTACTCCATCACGAGAAAGAGATTCTCTCCCTCGTGCACCACGTCGAGGATCGGGACGACGTTGGGGTGACGAATGCGCGACGTGATGCGCGCTTCGTCGAGCAACATTTGGTAGTGCTCGGGGCTCGACGCGAAGATCGGATGGAGCCGCTTCAGGGCCACGAGCCGCGAGAAGCCCGAGGAGCCGAGCAAACGGCCCATGTGCACGCTGGCCATGCCGCCCTGCGCGAACGGCGCGAAGACGAGGTATCGCCCGAAGCGCTCCGGCGCGCGCGTCGCGCCGCCCGGCGTGCGTGACGACGAGACGGCGCTCACGCGGCGCGCCTCGCGACGCAGCCCGCCGGAGATCGCGCCGCGCTCCGAGGGGCGGCACGAATCGTAGGCGCTACGCAACCAATCAAGGCCATCCCCATCGTTCGGTGGGGAGGCCGTCACCACCCCATCTTCACGATGCTACGCCCGATTCGGGCCGCCGGCCTCAAACGCGCCAGGCGACGACATCCGACCCTTCGCGGACCGTCGCCGGCGCTCTCAGGCCACGAGCCGCTGGAGAGCCAGCGCGAGCGCGGAGTCGTCGTCCAGGTCGAAGGAGGAGGGCGCGCTCGCCTCCGCCCATCGGCTGACGTCGTAGGTCGCCGTCGGCTCGTAGACGCCCACCGCCGAGAACGTTCCATCTGCGTTTTCCGTGAGGTGGAAGCCTTCGTTCCCGAAGACCAACCCCGTCGAGGAGGCGTCTTCCCAGGCCGTCGGCTCCGGGTCGAAGCCGAGCGACACCGCAGAGACCGACTCGTGCGCCATGTGTGCGAGGCTGTCATCGTCGAGCCCGAGCGTCGCGATGCTCACCGCGAGCCCGCTCGAGCCGAACGAATCGAAGCCACCGCACACGAGCGTGAGCTCCTCGTCGGCGAGGACGATGGGGAAGACCTTGCGGGGGGCGTGGCTCATGATGAGGAGTCGAGCAATGGGGGTGCCACCGCGGTCGAGGTTGAAAGGGTAAGCTGATCAACGGTTTGCCCCACGGCGCCGAGCGCGCGTGGGGCGAACCAATCCTTCGCACCGCGAAGGTGCGCCGCGCGGCTCGGTCCGAATGCGCGAGCCACGCTCGAACGTCAGTGGCCGCCGTAGCGGTGGGTTCCAAAGAGGTAATCGGCGAGCTGGCCCGCCCGCGGCTCGGCGGCCACGCTCGCGGCGACCCCGCCCGCGAATGCGCCCGGCACGTTTCCGAGCGCGCCGCCGATCGCTCCACCGCCCAAGCCCGCGGCGACCGTCAGGGCATTCTTGGTCGCGAAGGCGCCGAGCTCGCTCAAGCTCTGCGGTCGTCCGTGCTCTCCGAGATCGATGGCCGCACCGACGGTGGCGCCGATCGCGCCGAGCACGCCCTTCGTCGCGGTGGCCGCGAGGCCAGTGACGTGGTTCGCGTGGAGCGCGCCCTCGACGATCGCGGTTTGTGCCTCGCTCGTCGCGTGGAGCCCGAACGTGCTGAGGTCCCGCGCGATCGAACGGTCGCCCACGTGTGCCCCCGCGGCCGCGGTCGGCTCGGCCGTGAGACCCGAGTAATCCCAGCCGCCGAAGCCGTCTGGTGCACCGTACGGCGCTGGCGCGTGCTCGGACGTGGAATGCGGATCGTGAACGCCGCCCGAGTCGCCGTGCTCGTCCGAAGTGCCGTGTGAAGTGAGCGTCGCATCGTCGTTGGCGCCGTGGCCCACACTGGTCACTTCGTCGTCGTGAAGCGTTCCATCGTGCGGCGAGCTCGGCTCCGAGTACCCGTGACCTCCGTCGTGTGCGTCGAGGAAGTCGGTGCCCGCGTCGTTCGCATGGAGCGAGTCGTCTGCGCCGTCGAAGGTGGTGATGTGATCGCCGTAGTCATCGAAGCCGTCGGTACCGCCGCCGCCGTAGTCATCGAAGCCGTCGTAACCGCCACTGCCGTAGTCATCGAAGCTGCCGCCGTACTCGTCGAAGGCGCCACCCGAGACCGCCGACAGCGCGTCATCGGCGAGAGCTCGGTGACGAGCGGGGGAGGGGGAACCGGATTGGCGTGAGGACGGACGCATGGCGAAACAATCTCCTGCGCGCCGCGGGATGCAGCACGCGGATCGCCATCGAGCAACCGGAGTGCCGTGCGCGTAGACCTCGCAATCGCCGGAGATTCCGTGCGTTGCGCCCAACGCGCCGGGGGCGGTGGAGTGATCACGGACTTCCTGGTGCGAAGACGCCGATCGCACGGTCCACACTCCTCGAAGGCAAGCCGCTCCGCGCGCAGCTCGTCACCGTCCCGGGACAGATCGTTCACACCCAGCGGCGCTGGGAGATCCTACGCGGAGCCGACACGGTGGTTGCGGTTTGTGACGCCGCTCCGTCGGCGCTGCCGCGCGCGCGCGTCGGTTGGCGGGTTCTCGAGGTCTTGCTGCGACTCGAAGGTGCGCCGGTTCCGGTGATCATCCAGGCCAACAAGCAGGATCTTCCGGGCGCGCTCGGTCCCGAGGAGCTTCGCACGCGGCTCGGCGCGGCGGCCGACGTGCCGTGCATGCCCGCGAGTGCGCTCGACGGGACGGGCGTGCGATCGACGCTCCTCGCAGCGATCCACACCGGAGCCGATCGGCTCCGCAATACGATCGTCGCCGCGGGCGGCGAGCTCGGCCCAGCGGTCGAAGGTGCCGAGCCGTCGGCGCTCTATGCGCGGCTCCTCGCCCTCGAGGAGTCTCACGAAATGGATCAGGCCGCGCGGATCGCCGACGCCATTCTCAAAGGCGAAGGTCTCTGACCGCGAGGCGCGCCGCCGGCTTCGCGCCGAAACACCTCGCGCCGAAACACGGGCGACAAAAAGCCGAAGGGCCGCTCCGGTCGCCCGGAACAGCCCTTGGAGAAGCTCTCTTGTCCTCGGCACGCTCCACCGTATTCGGGCGGGCGCGTCCGACTCTCGTCGGAATCAGGACCACACGGCGCGCTTATCGCGCGATGCGCGCTCGTGCACCAAGAGGGTGAGCTGGGGCGCTCGATTCGAGCCCGTGCGATTCGCGTCGCCGGACTCGGTGCGTGGCGGAGGCGTTACCTTCGCCAGCTTCAGCGGACCGTCCTAGCGGCGTTCGAGACCTGAATCGCGTGCGCCCGAGCGCATCGCGTGTCCCAAACCGACCCCCCGCGCCTTGCGAGCTGGAGGAGCCCATGCCGAGAACGCACCCGCCTCTGATGCTCCCTGTCACACCTCGGTTACCGCAAGATTCGGCTCCAGGCCGACTTGCAGCGGGTGATGCGCTCTCGCGAGCGCAGCGCACCTCGGACCGAGGTGTCAGGACCGTTCTGCGAGCACCCGGTTAGAGGCCACTCGCTTCCCTGCCCAGAGCACCTTCCGTCGTGAGCGGAGCTCATCGCCACTTGCGCGGCGTGTGCTGCGTGAAGCGTACGGGATGATTCCCGCGAGGCGCCTCACGCACGATCCCTTTCGCCTTGGTTCCACAGCGAAGGCCTTCCCGCCCGTCGCCGCTTCCTTCTGGCTAGATGCTCGCCTGGTCCGCGATCTCTCGAGCGCGTACCTGCGTGGCAACAAGAACCTTCCGTCCGACTTCTGCCACCCAAAACTCTCTACCCAAATCTGCACCCGTGCTCTCGTCGCCCGAAGAAGCACTCGGATTCGCACCCGACCTCTTCGAGGGACCCGCCGGTTCACGCCGACCGAGCCCGCTTCGGCGGGACCACTCGAGCACAGGCAAGGTGTTCGCTTGCCAGCCTCGCGGCGATCGTCGCCTCTGACGCCTCTGTCGCGGTCCCCGCTTCGCCTCCTCGGTCTCTCAACCGAGCGAGGTCTGCCGGACCCGCCGAGATGATTTCCACCCGTATTGCCGTGACGCAAACACGAGCTTCCACCACCCGAGACGCCTTCCACCGGTGTCGATTCGAGCGCCATCGCTCCGCCGTTTTGCGGGGAGCGGGGAGGTCACCGCTCGCGCGGAGACGACCCGTCTCGAACCTCGCGAGAGAGGACGGTTACGCCGCCTCGCTCGCCGAAGACCTCATTTCGCCGCTGCGGGCCCGCGCTCATCCGAGGATGCGCGTGGGGTGGTCCCGCGGTGGCTAGCCCCTGCCTGCTTGCTTCCTCGTCGCGGATTGCTCCGCGCCTGGGTCGCGCGCTTCGTGGGGGCCGAAGCCCGAATCACCGACTTCTGCCGTACAAGAAGGACGCACGGGCACACCCGTACGAGCCCTTGATCCTCCTCCGCGCGAGGCTGCCGCCTCTGTCCGCGTTCGATAGCGCCGACCCTGCATTACGCCGAGCCGATGCGATCGTCCCGAGCGTGATCAGCGCCTGGGCGAGGAGCCATGCCATCTGCGATTCTCCGGGCGGTCGATCTCTCGACCGTCGCTCTCGCGAGGTTCCACTCACGGCTGGCCGGACGGCGCCATTACGCGGTCGTCAGGGCCGTGAACGAGCCCGAGGAGAAACGGAGCGTGCCGGATACTGGCCGACACGCGACATGGGTCGCGGCCCCAAAGTGAAGGCTCACGCGGCGATTCCCGCCTGATGAGTCCCCTCCTTCGAGGACCGCGGACACCCCGTGTCGTCTCGTGAAAGCGTGCCCGCGAGGGAGGTTCTCTCCCGGGGAGCCGATGCGCCCTGGAGGACGCCCGTGCTTTCTCGAGGACCTAGGCCTTGAGCTGCGACGCCTCCGCGAAGAGAACGCCGTAGCCGACGGCCAGGGTGCCTGGAACCCAACGTAAGAAGCGGTACCGGTGGAGAGTCACCCCTCCGTCCGTCCGTCCGACCTCTCGCTCGCGCGGCCCCGAGAGGCGTTGCGAATCATGGTTCGAGAGGTCAGCGTCGCGTGCATCTCCCGGTGAAACCCGCGACCCCGCGTGGAAGCGCGAAGCCGTGGACCGAAAGCGGGTGGGAGCGCGCCCCTTGGGAAACCGCGGGGTGTGGGCTCCGACCGCGACGCCCGATGGGCCCTTGCGATCGAGGAGCTCGCGAGCTGGTGTGTCGCGAACTTCTGAAGACACTTATCGGCGATCTCGCCTTCAATCGCAATTCGAAAATCGCGTCTCAAACACTTTTGTTATGCAGGGTTTTCCCACAGCGTTGTCCACAGAACCTGTGGATAAGTACCCAAAATGCGCGCAAATCATCGGCAAAATCGGGGCGATTGTTGTGTCGACATGTGGGTGCGGCTCGTCTTTGGTTTTCGTGTCGGTGGGCTCGCTACTGGGTATTTGTTGGGTTGAATATCATGTTTGATTATTGCGTTTGAGTGAGCGATTGATTCGGCGTCCGCTCTTGCCGCGCCGTGGCCGTCGCGCCCGCGTTGCGCCGCGCGACGACTGGCAAACGTCGCCGCACCTCGGGCGTGGCCGCGGGTTCTCATCACGCGGTCGCGCGCGCGGTCGAACGGGGATCCCGTCGCAGTCGGATCGGACGCCGCGCGTCAGAACTCGAAGCGAACCGTGCCGGCGCCGCCGAGCGCCACGATGTGGGGAAGGTTTGAGCTGAAACGATCCTGGGTCACCGCGCGCGGCGCGACGCCGAACAGGATGCGCGCGCCGGTCTCGCGGCGGAGGAGCGGCATCATCAGCTCGAGGCTCACGAGGAGCGGCTTGTCCGAGGTGCTCGGCAGCGCCGCCCCGCTCTCGACGGCGCCGCGGACCTCCACCGTGTCGCTCTCCGCTCGGGCCGCACCGCTCACGAAGAGCGCGGCGGCCATGGTGACGAACGCGGTGAGGAGCGGGCGCTTCTGCATCGGTCCCACCAGCTTGGTGGGCGAGACGGAGATGCGCGAAGCCTCGCTCGCGTCTCCTCGCACCATGCCACCCGTCGCGACTTCACGATTCGCGAGCGAGTGGAACGCTGTCCTTTCCGAGTGTCGGATTCTCGTCTGCGCGGATGGACGCGATGGAGACCAGCGTCTCGGAGCCGGTCAGCCGGGCTTGCCGTCTACGCGCGCCGCGGCGCAGATGCGCGCGTACGACGCGGTGTAGATCGCAAAGCCTGCCCCGAAGAGCGTGCCCGAGATCTCGAGCGCGCGAAGGTATGCGGCCGGCGTCACGATCGGGGCGAGCACGCGAACGAGCGCCGCTGCCAGAACGAGCACGAACGACGCCGTCGCGCCGCGCCCGGCGACGAGTGGCCGGCCGGTGTGCCCGAGCGGAACGCGCGCCATCATTCCCAAGGTGACGAGCCCGATGCCGCCCGCGGTGAGCGCGTGCGTGGCGGCCGACGGCGGGATGCTCGATGACACGAGCGCCGCGGCGCGGAGCGCGAGACCGAGCGGCAAGAACGCGTAGCCAGCGTGGAGCACCCAGAGGAGCGGAATGCGGAGCGTATGCCTCGCGCCCCAATCGAAGGCGCGCGCGACGAGGAGCACCGCAGCGAAGCCCGCGATGACGCTCCCCACCGCGTGCTCGGGGAGGACGACGTCGGTGAG
>JBGAJR010000101.1:0-10247 GCA_044224815.1 Polyangiaceae bacterium | reverse complement strand
CGCACGCGGAGGAGCGAGACCACGTCCTCGATCAGCTCCGCCGGCGCGCAATCGATCTTCTCGACCGTCATCTTTCCGGCCTCGATCTTGGAGAGATCGAGGATCTCGTTGATGACGTGGAGCAGGTGATCGCCGTTGCGGCGAATCGTCTTCACGTGGCTCACGCGCTCTCGCTCCGAGAGCGACGAGTCGAGGAGCAAGTCCGCGTACCCAATGACGGCCGTCATCGGCGTCCGGATCTCGTGGCTCATGTTGGCCAAGAACTCGCTCTTGGCGCGACTGGCTTGGCGCGCCTCGATGAGCTCGACCTCGCGCTGCGTCTGGAGCTCGAGCTCCGACTCGCGTCGCGCTGCCTCGTGCATCTCCTTCCGGTTTCGCGCGCACATGAGGAGCAGGAACGCCGCTTCGAAGAGGAGCCAGAGGAGTCCTTGGAGCGACGTCCAGTACGTGCTCTCGGTCGGAGGGCCGAGCGGTGGCAACACGCGGCGCACGAAGGGATCGAGGAACGCGATCGCCATCGCGGTCAGGAAGACGCGCGAATCGCCGTAGAGCACTACGAGCGCGAGGGACCCGAAGAAGATCGCGCGGCCGTCGGCGTGGCCGGTGACGATGTGGGTGAGCGCGATGCCGAGCGCCATCTGCGCGGCGGTGAGCGCATGTCGCGACGCCGCGCTCCCTGGCATGAGGATCGAGGTCGCGACGGGGCCGACGACGGAGAGGGTGACGGCGAGGCCGGCGAAGCCGACGTAGGTGGCGAGCGCGCCGACCGCCTGTCCGACGATCGCCGCGGCGAGCACGACGAGGCCCGCCTCGACGGCGAGGACGCGCACGAAGAGCTGGTCGGTGCGTCGGGCGTTGGACTCGACTTTGGCGCGGAACCGCGAGTCGGTCCCGGCGCGGACGATCTCTTCGTCGGAGCGCTCGTCGTCCGGCGGTGGAGGTGCAACGGGCAGGGTCGGCGGCCGTGTGCGCTCGCCCACCATGCTCCTCTTGCCGCCGTCAAACGGCGAACGGACCAGTGCCGCCACGCTGATCGGAACGGCCCCTGTCCCGGGCCCTTTAGGGCTCGGACCCGGTCAGGCGCGCCGCGCGCGGCGAGGGGGCGGGGGGCGATCGCCGTCGGCGTCGAAGAGCGCGAGCGTTCCTCCGCGGGCCGCGCTCGACGCGCCGCCGACTTCTTGGACCGCATCGCCCGGCTCGGGCGGAGCGAAGCACTCTGGGCCTTCGTGACGCGGGTCGTTCACGTAGCGCGAGATCGGCGTCGCGATCCAAGGCGGTGGCGCTTCGGCGAGCTGGCGAACGAGCGCTGCCGGGTCGCCGCCGCCAGTGTCGGGCTCCGCGCGCAACCACTCGGCATACGCCTCACGCGGCACGAACACGGGCATGCGATCGTGGATGGGAGCGACCACACCCGAAGCGGGCGCGGTGACGATCGCGCAGCTCTCGATGACCTCTCCATCGCTACCGGTGAAACGATCCCAGACGCCGGCGAGCGCGAACGGCGTGTCGCCTTCGAAGTGGATGCGGTACGGCGTGCGCGGCGCGGCGCCGCGTTTTCCCGCGCCCTCGCGCCCCTTCCACTCGTAGAAGCTGTCCGCCACCACGAGGCAGTGCCGCTTCTTCGCGGCCGCGGCGAACGGTCGCGCCGTGAAGAGCGACTCGACGCGGGCGTTCAAGTAGCGCGCGCCGGTCGCGGTCTTCTCCCAGAACGGCACGAGGCCGAAGCGCAGAGCGTGGAGCTCGCGGCTGTCACCCGCGCGATTCAGTCGCACGACGGGAATGGATTGGGTCGGGGCGATGTTGTAGCGCGGGTTCCACTCCGGGGGCTCGCTCAGGCCAAAGGCCTCGGCGATCTCCTCCGGAGAGGCTTTGAGCGAGGTGCGCCCGCACACGCCGCGGATCCTACCCGATGCGCGGCGAGGGCGCCTTTGGCGGTGCTCAGTTGAACTGAGCCGGAGATTCGTGCCGCCCGATCGGGCGAGCGGCACGAATCTCCGGCTCATCGGCACTCGTCTGATCACGACCTGGAATCTTTCTAGATCGGCGCAACTGAGTTGCGCCGTTGCGCCGAGCCTCCGCTTTCGCCATAAGGAGCCGCATGTCGGCCGCGCCTCGCCTCGTAAGGTTCTCGCTCGTCACGGCCCTCCTCGCGTTCGGCGTCGCCGCGGGCGCGTGCGGGAGCTCGGCGAGCTCGGACTCGGGGCCCTCGGGCGTGGGCCCGGGCGGCCCGCTCGACGGCGGCGCGGGCGGCGATGGCGCGGGCGGTGAGGGCGGCTCCTCCGTGGACGGCGCGTCGGGTGAGCCGGGCACGTGCAGCACCGACAAGTCGCCCGGCACCCACTCCGTCGTGTGCGAGGGATACTCGACCCAGATCACCGTGCCCAAGTCTTGCCCCGGCAAGGGCTGCGGCCTCGTCATCGATCTGCACGGCGCGCTCATGGACGGCGACGTCGAGGACTCGCACACCGAGCTCCGCGCGCGCGCCGGCGGCGCCGGCTACGTGGTCGTGCAGCCCACCGCGAACCAGCGATCGTTCGGTGGCTTCACCGGCCCGCAGTGGTTCAACTCCGACGACGACGCGATCCATCGTCTGGTCGTCGCGCTCGTGCGCGACCTCGGCATCGACGCCTCGCGCGTCCACGCCACGGGCTTCTCGCAAGGCGGTTACGCCGTGTTGCGACAGATGTGCAAGTACGCCGACACGTACGCGTCGGTCGCGGCGGGCGCAGCGGGCGTCGACGGCTGTCCGCTCGACGCGAGCGTCATCGCGGGGTGCAGCTTCGCGGGCACCGACAAGCCCTCCCGCGCCATGGACGTCCTCTTCCTCTACGGTCGCAAGGACGCGGTGGTCCCGCCGTCGTGCGCGACACAAGCGCGCGACGCGATCGTGAAGGGCTTCGCGATGGGCGCGCCCACCACCGTCGCCGATGGCGGCGACTACGCACGAAAGAAGTGGAGCGGGAGCGGCGTCACGCTCGAGACGCTCGAGCACGACTGGCTGACGCCGGCGTCGGGCTCGCTCGCGCTCAACAAGGGACACTGCATTCCCGGCAGCAAGGCCGCGACCGGCACCGCGTGGGACGACCTCGCGTGCGCCGGGACCAACGCCTTCACCTGGGGCACCGAGGTCGTGACCTTCTTCGTCGCCCATCCCAAGAAATGAGAGAAAGAGAGAGCATGCGCGCCACGCCCCGCGTCGTCTTCGCGTTCGGTCTCGCTCTCGTGCTCGCGTCGTCGGGTTGCGGCACGCGCTTCGGCGCCGTCTATCCGCCGCGTCCGCCGGAGTCTGCCGGCGCGCCGCTCGCCGACCCCGCGCCGACCCGCCTCGTCGCGCACGTGAGCGTGACCGGCCCGGCGCTCCGCGCGTCGCTCGACGAAGCGGTGCCGCGCACCGGCGACGGCTCCTTCCGCCTCCTCGCTTCGGACCGCAAGTACCGCTGGGAGCGCGACGCGCTGCAGCTCTCGTTCGCGCAGGGCCGCCTCGTCTTGGACACGCACGTGGTCGCGCACGTCGAGCTTCCGCTCACCACCGCGGACGTGCCGATGGATCTCCGCGTCTTCGCCGAGCCGGTCGTGAGCGGCGAGTACGCCGTCCGCATCCAGTCGACGGAGATCAAGGTCACGTCGAGCGATCGTCGCCTCAAGCTCGCCGACTCGGTGGCGGGCGTCCTCGACATCATCGCCAAGGAGCTCGACAAGAAGGTCAAAGAGTTTCGCTACGACCTCCGTCCGCTCGTCGCACAAGCGTACGATCGCGTGCGCGCGCCGTTCGAGTTCCCGCTCGGCGAGGCGAAGGGATGCGCCACGCTCCGCGTCCTCGGCGTGGAGGCCGGCCCCACGATCTTGGCCGATGGCCTCGAGAAGGACCTCGCCATCATCGTCGCGCCCGAGGTCACGCTGCCGTGCACGGCCAAGAACGAGCCCGCGAGCCTGCCGCCGCTCGCCAATGTCGCCACGCTCGTTCCGGGCCCATTCACCATCACCGTTCCGATCGCCGCGCGCTACGACGAGCTCTCCAAGGCGATGGGCATGCTCTTCACCGACGGGAAATACTTCTTCTCCAAGGAGTACCCGGGCCTCTACCTCACCGAGCCCGAGCTCTACGCGTCCGACGACAAGCTCGTCCTCAAGGTGCGCATCCGCGGCCCGGTGAAGAAGCTCGGCATCGAGGAAGACCTCGACGGCGAGCTCTTCTTGTCCGGGCACCCGTCGCTCGCCGACAACGAGCTCACGCTCCCCGATCTCGAGCCCACCATCGAGACCAAGAGCTTCTTCCTCAAGCTCAAGGCCATGACCGACGGCGATCGCATGCGCGACGACGCACGCCACGCCCTCCGCATGAACCTCGCCGAGCGCTTCACCGCGGTGAAGGAGCAGATGGCGTCGTCGCTCAGCTTCGGCGACCCCAAGGCGTGCTTCCGCGGCGCGGTCGACAAGCTCGAGGTAACCGGGATCCATCCGCACGGCGGCTACCTGCGCGTCACGGTCGCCGTGACCGGTCGCGCGCGCCTCGCCATGCCGTGTCCGGACGCCGCGCCCCCGCCCGCCGCCACCGCCACGACGGAGCCCAAGCCATGAGCCAGCGCGTCTTGAGTGTTGTATTGTGCATGCTTGCCGTCGGCTGCAAGTCGCGGGCGGTGGTCGGCATCGCGGCGGGCAAGGACAACACCTGCCTCCGCACGCAGGACGGCCGCGTCTATTGCTTCGGCGACGACGCGTACATGCAGAACAAGGACCCGTCGTTCGCGACGCGTCCCGGGCCGCGCAACTCCCCCAAGCGCGTTCCGGGGCTCGACGGCGTGGTCGACGTCGCCGTCGCGCCTTCCCACGCGTGCGTGGCCAATCCATCGAGCGGTCTTCGCTGCTTTCTCGACGTGGATCTCGAGCCGGCGAGCGTCTCGAGCTTCGCCGCCAAGCAAGTCGTGGCGTCGCTCTCCGGCGTGTGCGCGCTCGGCGCGAGCGGGAACGTCGCCTGCTATCGCGCCGGCGCCCGCGAGCTGCCGCGCGATCCGGTCACGCTGCCCAAGGACGTCCCGTCGGCGACGTCGATCGCCGCCGGCGAACGGCACGTCTGCGTGCTGGCCACGGACGGCACCGTCGCTTGCTGGGGAGACAATCAGTTCGGTCAGCTCGGCTCGCTCGACGATGCGGCGCTGAAGCCCAACGCGCTCACCCACGTCGCCGGCCTCAAGGACGTGACGTCGCTGGCCGCGGGCAAGGTGCACACCTGCGCGCTGCAGAAGAACGGCAAGGTGGCGTGCTGGGGCATGAACGAGCTCGGTCAGCTCGGACGGCCGACGGGCGCGGCGCACGAGCCGATCCAGGCCAAGCCCCTCGACGTGGCCGGGCTCGACGGCGTCTCGTCCATCGCCGCTGGCTACTACCATTCGTGCGCCGTGGTCGGCGGCAAGGTCCTCTGCTGGGGCTCGAACATGCATGGTGAGCTCGGGCGCGCGCCGAGCAAGATGCCCAACGACAAGCCCGAGCCCGTGCCGGGGATCGAAGGCGCAGTTCAAGTCGCGTGCGGTGAGCAGCACACCTGCGCGCTCCTCCGCGGCGGCAAGGTCGAATGTTGGGGCCGCAACAATCGCGGGCAGCTCGGGACCGGCACCAACCAGGACTCGATCCAGCCTGTCGACGTGAAGCTCCCCTGAGGCGCGGTCGCGTCGGGCGCCTTACGGATCGCGCCAACGCTCTCGTCGTCGCGCCAAGAGGCGCTCGACGATCTCGAGGAGCTTGGGATCGTTCTTGCGGCGCGTGTCGTGACGCACGCCCTTTTGGGCGTTGCAGCGCGCGCAGGCGAGCGCGAGGTTCGCCAGATCGTCGGTTCCCCCATGGGTGCGCGGCATGATGTGCTCGATCGTCGCGCTGCTCACCGGCTCGCCGTTCAGGCTCACCACCAAGGTGGCGCCGCAGTGGATGCACTTGCCGATGAAGGCCTCCTCGTCGCGGTAGCGCGTTCGCGCGAAGGTGCTGTCCGTCGCGACGATCTCCAGGATTTGCCGCCGCTTCTTGGCGCTCACGAAGGGATCGTAGCGGGCGTGTCGAGAAGCGGGAACTTTCGGCGGCGGTGACGGTCAGCGAGAGAGGTCGGTTCGCGTGCGCTTCGCCGCGGCCGCCGGAGGCACCATGAAGAAGGGGCTGGTCTTCTGGGGCGCGCTCGCGTCCGTGAGCGTCGCGTCATCGTCGCTCGCCGCACCGGACGCGCTTCCGCTCCGCACCGTGCGCTTCTACGAGACGGGAGTCGCCTACTTCGAGCGGAGCGGCGTCCTTCACGGTGATGGCGCGGCGCGGGGCGTGCCGCTCACGTTACCGCTTCCTACGGCGCAGCTCGACGACGCGCTCAAGTCGCTCGTCGTGATTTCGTCGGACGGCAAAGCGCGCCTCTCCGGGATCGAGTTCGAGAGCACGGTCGGCCCTGACCTCGGTCGCGCGCTCGCCGGGCTCGACTCCGAAGGGCAGAGCTCGCTCGATTGGACGCGTCTCCTCCGCAGCATGAAGGGCGCCGACGTGGTGGTGCGCGCATCGCGCGAGACGATTCGCGGCCGATTGGTCGACGTCCTCGACGCGAGCGCCGACGAGTCGACCGAGTGCGTGGTGGAGTCACGATCGAGCGGCGGGCCGGTGCCCGTGTCGGCGCCGGCGGCGGCGAGCGCGCCCAGCGAGCGTTGCGTCCCGACGCGCCGCGCGTCCCTCGTCTTGTTGGGCGACGACGGCGGCGTGCGGCGCTTCCGCGCGCCCGAGGTCGCGAGCGTGAAGCCGGTGGACGCCGCGCTCGCGTCACGGCTCCGCACGGCGCTCGGGTCCGCCTCGCCCGCCAACGATCAGCGCGCGCGCGGCGTGCGCGTGCTCGGAACGAGCGGGAGCCCGGTCACGCTCGGGTACGTCACCGAGACGCCGGTGTGGCGTTCGACGTATCGCGTCCTGTTCCAAAAGAACCGCGCGCACCTTCAAGGCTGGGCGCTCGTTCACAACGACACCGACGAAGCCTGGCGGGGCGTGAAGGTCGAGCTCGTCAACGGTCGCCCCGACGCGTTCCTCTATCCGCTCGCCGCGCCGCGCTATGCGCGTCGTGATCTCGTGCATCCCGAAACACCGCTCTCCACCGTCCCGCAGCTCCTCGAGACCGGGAGCCCCGATCGGCAATGGGGCGGCGCGGGAGGCCTCGGGCTCTCCGGCGTGGGTGAAGGTGGCGGCGGTCGCGGCGAAGGCATCGGCCTCGGATCGATCGGCACCATCGGTCGCGGCGCCGGGCGTGCGAGCGGCGGCGACGGCGCGCGGAGCGCGAGCACCGAGCTCTCGGTGGGCGATTTGGCCGGCGTCGCCGGCGCGACGGGTGTTGAGGCCGAAGCGCTCTTCCGCTACTCGCTCGACGGCGCGCTCGATCTCGCGGCGCACTCGACCGCGCTCGTGCCGTTCGTGTCGAAGCCCCTCGCGGCGACGCGCATCACCTGGTTTCGCGAGCCCGGCGACAGCGGTCGGAGCGGCGCTCGACTCAAGAACGACACCAAGCAAACTCTGCCGGCGGGCACCATCGCCTTCTTTGCCGATGGCGGTTTCGCCGGCGAGACGCTCCTCGATCGCATGAAGCCCGACGAGGTGCGCGTCGTCGGCTTCGGCCTCGATCAAGACGTGTCGCTGTCGCTCGACGACCGAGCGGGCGAAGACGAGACGCGCCGCGTGCACCCGGACGGGAAGGGCGGTCTCATCGTCGACTACGTGCGGCATCGCAACCTCGAGTGCACGATCGAGAATCGTTCGAGCGGCGATCGCGAGGTCTACTTCACGCTTCCCGTGGTGGACAACGCGAAGGTCGAAGGCGCCGATGGGCTCGACTACGACCAGCACGAGAAGCGCGCCCTCGCGCGGTTCTCCGTCGCCAAGAAGTCGTCGCTCACGCGCTCGCTCGTGGTGCAAGAAGGCATGCGCCAAACGCGCGTCTTCGGGAGCCTCACCGCCGACGCGGTCCAGAAGCTCGCCTCGGCGCTCGCTCCGCAGAGCGGCGAGCGCGCCGCGCTCGTCTCCGCGGTAGCGCGGCTCCGCAACGCCGAGAACGAACGCCGCGGCGTCGCCGAGCTCTTGGCAGCGGAGAAGTCGGCAGCGACCGACGTCGAGCGCGCGCGCCAGAACCTCGCCGCGGCCGGGAGCTCCGCCGGCGCGGCGCCATTCGCCGAGCGGCTCGTCGCGGCCGAAGACGCGCTGCGAGCTGCGCGGTCACGCCTCCTCGCAGCCCAGCATCGCGAGGCGGCCGCCGTGGAAGCGGCACGCGTCGCGCTGTCGAGTTGGTGATGCCGGAGGTGCCCGCCGGTTCAGCCTTTCAGCACCGCGAGCGGCTCGAGGCGCACCTCGCGCGTGACGAGGTCTCGCTGGTCGTCGAGCACCTCGACGATGTCGCGGTACGCGAGCGGGCTCTCCTCGATCAGGCTCGCGCCGAGGCCGCGCGGCACCACCACCTCGCGCATCGCGGCTTGGTGGGCGCGTTCGCGGATCGTGGACCTCGCCTCGGTCCGCGACATGACGCGTCCCGCGCCGTGCGCCGAAGAGCCGTACGCGAGCGGGTTCCCGCGACCGACGACGACGTAGCTCGCCGTGCCCATCGAGCCGGGGACGAGGAGCCGAGCGCCCTCCGGCGCGGCCACCGCTCCCTTTCGATGGACCCACACGTCGCGATCGAGCCAGCGCTCGCGTGCGACGAAGTTGTGGTGGACGTCGAGCACGTCGTCCGCGTTTGGGGCCACACCGAGGGCGTCGGCGACGATCTCACGGGTGCGCGTGACGAGCGCCCGACGGTTCGCCCGCGCGAAGTCGAGCGCCCACGAGAGATCGGCGACGTAAGCCGCGCCCGCCGCGCTCTCGGTGTCGAGGCCCGCCAGCGACGACGCGAGGCCGAGACCCTGCGCCGCGCGCGCGTGATGGGTCGCGATCGCGCCGCCGAGGCCGCGCGAGCCGGAGTGGACCAGGAGCCATAGGTCGCCCTCCGCGTCGCGATCGAGCTCGATGAAGTGGTTCCCGCCACCGAGGGTCCCCAGGTGACGCGAGGTGAGCGCGGCCCGGGTGTGCTCGAGCGCGCTCGTCGAGAGGGGCGTCTCGAGGAGCGCGTCGGGCACGGAGACGCCGCGCCCGCGATGCGTCGCCGCGCCCGTGGGGATGGCTCGTCCGAGCCGATCCACGATCGACTCGAGCGCGCGTCGATCGAGCGCGGCGGCGCGCGCGCCGAGCCGCACCGCGGACATGCCGCAGCCGAGATCGCCACCGAGCGCGCTCGGGACGACGGTGCGCTCGGTCACGAACACGGTGCCGACCGCGACGCCTTCCGACACGTGCGCGTCCGCCATGGCCGCGACGTGCCCCAAGACGTACGGCTGCGCGGCGATCCGCTCGAGCTGCCGCACTGTCTCCGTGTCGAGGCTCCGCGCCCAGACTCGAATGGGCGCGCGGGGCGAGCCGCCCGGCGGCAAGAGGCCGCCGGGCGATTCGATGCGTACCCGTGTCATTCGGGCACCTCACGACCCACGGCGTCGAACACGAAGCGGAGTTCCGGCACCCGCTTCATGTCGATCGCCTCGGCGAGGCGCGCCCGCAAGAACGGCGTAGCCCGCGCGAGCGCGCGCTCCACGTTCGTGCGCCGTTCGCGCGCCGCCTCCAACGTCGACGCGAATCCGAAATGGACTCGCGCATGCTTGTAATCTGCAGACAAAACGAGGCCGGTGATCCAGACGCCGTCGAGCGCTGGGTCCGTCACGTCGTCACGGAGGAGCCCACGAAGCTCCTCGGTGATGAGCTCTTCCAATCGCGCGAGGCGGTGCCCGCCCGGCGCTTCCATTCCATGTTTCTTCACGCACGACTCCACAGCGAGCGCGCCCGATTGGCGCGCTCGAACGAGACACGACGACGAAGCCCCCGACGGGCACGTGTCGTCGCGCGCTCAGCCGAAACGGCCGGAGTCGCGGGAGATCAGCGTGCGCGAAGGGAGGCGGCGAGGAGTCGGCTTCGATGAATGACGTCCATGACACACCTCCAATCTGCCCCGCTACTGCGCGGGACCCCGACACCTTGATGCGCGGGCGGCGCCTGGTCAAGCGCGCGGGACGCGGATCAGTCGCACCTTCAGCCCTTCGTGCCCACGAACGCGCGCGACACGACGTACTTCACGCGCCCGGCGTCGCGCCAGAACGTGACGATGATGCTCGTCCCCCACGGCTCGTACGGGAACGAGTAGGTGTCGCGCCAGATGGGCGTCAGCGTCT
>JBGAJR010000040.1:0-76365 GCA_044224815.1 Polyangiaceae bacterium | reverse complement strand
CTGAACGCCAAGGTCGGGCGCGTCACCATCGACGCGCCGGCGGGGCTCACGATCGTCGTCGACGGGAAGGTGCTCCCGCAGCCGACGCCCATCTCGGAGCCGATCGACGTCGCGCCGGGCGAGCACTTCGTCGAGGCGCGGCTCGGCGATCGCTCGCGCATCCTGCGCGTCGAGCCGGCGGCCGGGAGCATCGTCGCGATCCATTTCCGCGCCGACGAGCTCGCGGTGGGCGGAGCGAGCGCGGCTCCGGTGCCGAGCGCGCCGACCCCGGCGCCTACGGACGCGGCCGCGCGGCCGGTGACGCCGCCGCCGGAGGAGCAAAAGTCGAGCTCGGTGATGCCCATCGTCGGCTGGGCGCTCGTCGGCGCGGGCGTGGTGGCGGGGGGCGTCGCGGCCGTGTTCGCGGTGTCGTCTTCGAGCTCGAGCAAAGACGCGGACGGCATCTTGTCGGGCGCGCCGATGAGCGCGTGCCGGCAGTCGACGAGCCCGGACTGCGCCGCGCTCGACGACGCGCGCAAATCGGCGGCGAGCAAGGCCGACATGGCGGTGGGCTTCGGTGTCGCGGCGGGCGCGCTCGTCGTGGGCGGCGCCGCAGTCTTGCTCTGGCCCAAGGCCGGTGGGGCGGGGGCGGCGAGCGCCGCTCGCGCGCAGGTCACGCCGATCGTCGGCGCGAAGGTGACGGGCGCGGCGTTCACGACGACCTTTTGAGCTCAAACGAACTTGGTGGGACTTTCGGCAATGAAGCGACTCTTGGCTCTCGGCTCGGTCTTGGCGGCGTCTCTGGCGGCGGCCGCGGCGTGTCACTCGGTGACGTGTGAGGACACGAAGACGTGCGACGACGGCACGTCGCTCGGGGACGGCGGCGGGAGCGACGCGACGGTGGAGGGGAGCGTAGGGGAGGGCGGAGCCGGAGACGGTGGAGCGGACGTGGTGGTGCCGGTGGAGTGCCTCGGGAGCCCGGGCGCAGATGCAACGGTGTTGCAAGACAAGTGCGGGGTGTTCGTGAGCGGCGGCGGCGGGTCGGACGTGAACGCTGGGACGAAGGCGGCGCCGGTGCAGACGGTGACGAAGGGGCTGGAGGTCGCGGCGAAGGACGGGAAAGCGTGGGTCTTCGTGTGCAGCGGGACGTACGCGGAGCCGACGATGACGGTGAGCCGCGGGGTGGGGGTCTTCGGGAAGCTGGAGTGCGGTGGGTTCACGGTGGGGGCGACGCGCGCGGTGCTCGAGGGTCCTGCTGGGGGCGGAGAAGTATTTCGGTTCGCGCTCGGAGCGAGTGACAAGGTGAAGCTCGAGGGAGTGGAGCTCCACGCGAAGGCCGCGGTGGACGCGGGGGCGTCGAGCATCGCGGTGTTCGTGAGCGGCGGAGCGCTGGATGTGAAGGACAGCGTGATCCGCGCCGGCGACGGGAAGGACGGGGCCCCGGGCGGCGACGCGGGGGCCCCGATGCCGCGAGCGGACGCTGGGAATAACGCGACGGGCACCAGCGGCGGGGTGCTGACGGTTTGCAACTGCCCGGACGGCACCACCGTCGGCGGAGCGGGGGGCACCATCGGATCGAATGGTGGGAATGGGAACGCGGGAGAGCCCGACGCTGGCGCTGATGGAGGCTCCAATGGAGCCGGTGGCTCCGGTAGCGCCGGGAGCTGCAACACCGGCGGCAACGGGAGCGACGGCGCGAAGGGCCGCGCAGGCGACGCCGGCACCAACGCGACCGCCCTGGGCACGCTCGACACGAGCGGATGGGTTCCTACCGGCGGTGGCACCGGCACGCCCGGCGGCCGAGGCCAAGGCGGTGGCGGCGGAGCAGCGCTCAGCGGTGGGGGTGGCGGAGGCGGCGGCTGCGGAGGTTGCGGTGGTGCTCCCGGCAGCGGAGGTGCGGGTGGAGGCAGCAGCATCTGCGTTGCCGCTCTCGAGTCGACCGTTTCGTGCACGAGTGTGATGCTGGAAGCCGGGAGAGCAGGAGTGGGCGGTGCTGCCGCGAGCGGGCAGCAGGGTCAGGCGGGTGGATTCAGCGGCACGCAAGCGACCGGCGGATGCGTGGGCGGTGCTGGCGGCAACGGGGGCAACGGGGGTAACGGAGGCGGTGGGGCTGGCGGTATCGTCGTAGGCGTTCTGTACAAGGGCACGACCGCACCGTCGTTCGATGGGACGACGAAGTTCACCGGCGGCGATGCGGGCATCGGCGGCACCGGCGGTACGGGCACTCGCAAAGACGGAGTGACCGTCGACTCGCTGAAGGTCAACTAGCGACGTCCGAGCGGAGCGTTTTAGACCCAAGCTCGCGGCGCCCTGGACGCAGATTCGGCCCCCCCGGCCCCGCGACCGAAATGGCACGACTCTCGCTTCGCCGCGGAGCTCCGCGCATCGCAGGCTCTCACGCGAAAAAGCGCACGACCCACGCAACTCGCGCTCGGGGCCGGCCGATGAACGGGCATGAAGCCCACGGCCCGTCTTCACTCCCGGATTCTTCGCCCCCGCGTCTTCCCGACCGTCTTCCCGAGCCTCCTCGCGAGCGTCCTCCCGAGCCTCCTCCCGGTCCTCGCCGCGCTCCCGCTCGTCGCCTGCGTCGGCGCGAGCGCCGGCACCGCCGGCTTCACCGACGCCCCGCGCCCCGACGAGAGCGAGGGCACCGACTCGCCCGGCGCCCGCGCTCACTCCGCGGGCACCGGAAGCGCGCCGCCGCCCGTCGTCGACGGCGACCCGACCGACCCGAGCGCGCTTCCTCCGCGCCCGTCGTCGACGGCGACCCGACCGACCCGAGCGCGCTTCCTCCGGGCTGCGACGCGTTCGCGCTCCCCACCCAAGATGCATGCACGATGCATGAATCGCTCGGCGTCTTCGTCTCTTCGTCGCTCGGCAACGATCCTCCGCCGCCACCGGCACCGCAGTCACCGAAGGCCGGCACCCGCGCCGCGCCGTTTGCCACGCTGCGCGCCGCGATTGAGGTCGCTGCCAAGACGCATCGCCGCGTTTACGCGTGCGCCGAGACCTACGCCGAGAACCTCACCGTCACGAACGGCGTCTCGATCTTCGGGTACTTCGACTGCGACAAGGGCTGGCGCGTCGGGTCGACTTTCGCGACCGTGTTTGCGCCGTCGTCGCCCGCCGGCACCGCGACCGACATCACGACCCCGACGCGCATCGAAGGCCTCGCGATCCAAGCGCCGCGCGGCATCCAGCTCGGTGAGAGCTCCATCTCGCTCATCGCGGTTCGATCGCCCGCGCTCTCGCTCGTCGGCGTGCAGCTCCAAGCGGGCCGGGGCGCGCCCGGCGCCGACGGCGACGATGCCGTCCAACTCGTGCAGACGGGCGCGATCGACGGCGCACCCTCCATGTCCGCATCGGAAGCGAGCGCGTGCATCGCGACCTTCGGCGCGCCGTCGTGCACGCTCCGCTACGGCGGCGGTCGCGGCGGCGTGAGCCAGTGCAGCGGCGCGCCCAACATGAACGGCGGTCCGGGCGGCAAGGGCGGGAAGGCCGGTCAGTACGAGCCTGATCCGAACCTTCATCTCGTCGTCGAGGTCTCTCCGTCCGAAGCCGGCTTCCCCGCGCTCTCGACACAGCAAACCGCCGCGGGCGCTGCGCCGATCACGCCCGCCACCGCCGGCGCAAACGGCGCCGCCGGCAGCGACGGCGCGAGCGCGTCGACGATCGGCACCTTCTCCGAAACCGGCTACACGCCGGCCGACGGCAAGCACGGCTCGAACGGCGCGCCGGGACAGGGCGGTGGCGGCGGTCGCGCGGGTCGTCCGCCCGGTGTCCTCGCCACGCGATGGTTCGGATCGAGCGGGTCGGGCGGCGGCGCGGGTGGTTGTCCTGGTCTCGCCGGCACCGCGGGTCGCGGCGGCGGTGCGAGCGTTGCGCTCCTCGCGATCGACAGCCCGATGCACATCGAGTCCAGCAACCTCTTCACCGATCGCGGCGGCGCCGGCGGTCGCGGCACTGTCGGCAGCGAGCCCACCGCGGGCGGCTCACCCGGCGCGATGATTCAAACCGATCCGCTTACGGGTGGCGCGCCCGGCGGTCGCGGCGGTCGCGCTGGCGTCTCGGGTCATGGCGCGGGCGGTCCGTCGATCGTCATCGCGAGCCACGGCGCGCCTCCCGTCGTCGTCGGCTCGACGCTCACCCCAGCCGTGGGCGGACCGGGACAGGCCGCCATCCGTACGAGCGACCGAAAGATCGACGTGTCGATCGACGGTATCTCCGCGGCCACGCACGCCTTCTGAGCCGATCGCTCCGAGCCCCACATCTTCTCGTCCAATTTTTGGACGGAAATTTCAGCCAAAAACCCGCGTGCGAGGGCGAGAAGCTGCGCTATCTCCCTCGCACCTTTCCACAAGACAAAACCACCATGAGCTCTCCCTCCTCGCGTTCCTCCACCTCGCTCCCCCTCCTCTCGTCGCTCGCGCTCGCGAGCGTCGTCGCTGCCACCGGCCTCCTCGTCGCGTGCAGCGGCAGTGACTCGTCGTCGACCGCGCCGACGACCACGCCCTCCTCGACCGACGACGCGGGCGTCACGGATCCGGGACCGGCCGTCGCCGACGGCGGCGGCGGCCCCGACGTGGTGGTCGTCATCGAGAACGACGCAGCGCCGGACACGGGCGTCGACGCGGCCATTCCGCCGGGGTGCGACGGCACCAAGCTCCCGAGCGAAGATCCGTGCGTCATCGTCGAAGCGACCGGCGTGTTCGTGTCGAGCTCGCTCGGCAGCGACGCCACGGGAGACGGCTCGCGCGCGAAGCCGTTCGCCACGCTCGGCAAAGCCGTCGCGACCGCGGCCCCGAGCAAGAAGCGCGTGTACGCGTGCCCCGAGAGCTACTCCGAGAGCATCACGCTCGCTGAGGGCGTCTCGCTCTTCGGCAACCTCGATTGCAAGAACGCGTGGGCGCTCGATCCCGTGCATGTTGCAACCATCAGCGGCAAGACCTCGCCCACCATCCACGCGAACAACCTGAAGACCAAGATCCGCGTCGAAGGCTTCGCCATCGAGGGTCCGACCGCGTCGGCTCCGGGCGCGAGCTCCATCGCCGTCATCGCGGCCAACACTACCGATCTCACCATCGCGAATGGCAGCATCGCCGCCAAGACCGCGGCCTCGGGTGCGAACGGCACGGCGGCGCCGGTCGCGCTCAACGCGGCAAACATCGACGGCGTGGCCGGACGCTCGGGCGGGCTCTGCGGGTACACGACGGTCTATTGCGACTTGATCTTCGCGGGCGTCGAGGGGAGCACCAACGTTTGTACCGGCGTCACCGGTGTGAGCGGCGGACCTGGCGGCACCGGCGGCTTCGGGGGCCACTACGTGAAGAGTGGAACGTCGTGGACGACGCTAGCGCAGCGCAGCGACGGGCAGGCGGGGAGCGCGCTCACCGCCGCCGGTGGCGACACCGTCTTCCCGGGGACGGATGGCGCACCGGGCGCGAACGGCAACAACGGCGCGAGCGCGAGCAAGGGCACCGTCAACGCTTCGGGCTGGGTTCCCGGAGACGGCACGGTCGGCGTGAATGGCGCACCGGGGCAGGGCGGCGGCGGTGGCGGCGGACGGGCGTTCCCGGAAAAGAACGCCGCGGGCAACGGCGATTACTACGGGTGGGCCGGCAGCGGCGGCGGTGCCGGCGGATGCCCGGGTATGGCGGGCGGCGGCGGCAAAGGCGGCGGCGCTTCGATCGGCCTCGTGAGTTGGAACAGCGGCGTGAAGATGGCCGCGATGTCCGTCACCGTCGCCAGCGGCGGCGACGGTGGGGCGGGCGACTTCGGCTCGGCGCCGCAACCGGGCGGCGCGCAGAGTCCGGCCAACGGAGCGGTCAATGCCCACTCCGGCGCGGGCGGCGCCGGAGGCCACTCGGGCTGGAGCGGGCACGGCGCCGGCGGCTCGGCGATCGGTGTAGCTTACAAGGGAACGCCGCCCGATCTCGGCGGTGCAGTGCCCACGGTCGGTTCGGCCGGCAAGGGCCACGCGCAGTCGGTCTTCAACGAAGGTGGCTACGTGAAGACCATTCCGGCGGCGGCCGACGGCGTCTCTGCGCCGGTTTGGCCGATCCCCTGATCCCCGCGCCCGCGGCCTTCGCTACGCTGGATGAAACACGCATGAACACCGTGAAGCTCCTCGCCTTGGCCGCGCTTCCCACCGTCGTGTTGGCTTCGCTCGCCGCGTGCGCGAGTGACAACTTCGCCAACGGCCAAGGCGACGGGCCGACGCCCGAGCCGACCGCGACGGAGACTCCCGACGCTGCGCCGACGGCGACGGTGCCGCCGTCGGTGGTCAACGGAGGCGCGTGCAGCAACGCGCGCCTCCCGACCGAGGACGCGTGCGTCGTCAACGACGTCTTCGGTGTCTTCGTGTCGTCGACCAAGGGCAACGACGCGTCGGGTGATGGCACGCGAGCCAAGCCCTTCGCCACGATCAAGCGAGCCATCGCCGCGGCAGCGCCGACGCGGAAGCGCGTCTACGCGTGCAACGAGCGGTTCACCGAATCCGTCGCGCTCGCCGACGGCGTGTCCATGTTCGGATACTTGGATTGTGCACGCGATTGGGCGATCACGCCCGCCGTGCGCGCCGACGTGGTGGCGCCCGCGTCGCCGGCGCTCACCGCGGCGAGCCTCGGGGCCGCGACGCGCGTCGAAGGCTTCTCGTTCACCGCGCCTGCGGGGAGCGTTGGCGCCCCCAGCTCCATCGGCTTCACCGCGGTCGACGTCGCCGATCTCGCGCTCGTGAACGTGCGCATCGTCGCCAACGACGCGCGCGATGGCGCGTCGGGCGTGGAGCCGCCGCAGCCGGTCAACGCCGGAACCCTGGGCGGGAACGACAACGTCGCGGCCGAGAAGTGCGCGGCCAACTCGCTTCTCTGTCGCGCTGCGCACAGCGGTCGAGCGGGCGGAACGAACGACTGCGGTGGTGCGGCAGGCGTCTCGGGCGGCGCAGGTGGATCGGGCGGGTTCGGTGGAATCTACTCCGTCGTGCCCGGGCCGCCGGGCGGACCGCCCAAGGTCGTCTCGACGACCGAAGCCCCGGGCATGGGCGACGCGCTCACGCCCACGACCGCGACGGCGCAAGGCGGCACCGCCGTCAAAGGCGGCGCGAACGGAGCCAACGGCGCCAACGGCGCGAACGGCGTGAGCTCCAAGGGCGGCGTCATCACCGCGTCGGGCTACACGCCTGGCGACGGGACCGCCGGCACGAGCGGCGCGCCCGGCCAAGGAGGCGGCGGCGGCGCAGGGGTGCCGGTGCTCTCGTCCTCGGACGTCGGGACCTGGTTCGGCTCACCGGGCGCGGGTGGCGGCGCGGGCGGATGCCCCGGTCTCGCGGGAACCGCGGGCAAGGGCGGCGGCGCGAGCATCGGGGGCATCTCGTTCTCCAGCAAGCTGCGGTTCGATCATTGCGTGATCGAGGTGGGGCGCGGCGGCAACGGCGGGCGCGGCACCTTCGGCTCCACGCACACGACGGGCGGTCTCGGCGGCGCGAACGCCTCCGGGCAAGCGCCCGCGGGCGCGGGATGGGGCGGCGATGGCGGCCGCTCGGGAGTGTCGGGTCACGGCGCGGGCGGTCCGTCGCTCGGCATCGCGCACAAGGGCGGAGCGCCGACCCTCGACATCGAAACCAAGGCCGCCATCAAGCTCGGCGCTCCCGGCGGAGGACGCGCCGGAGAAACATTCAATGGCGGGGGTGAGTCGAAGACGCTCGATGCGTCGCCGGCTGGCTTCGTGAGCACCGTTTTCCCGGTGCCGTGACTCGCGCCGCCTTCGGCGCGATCAGAGACCCGATCGCGGGAGCACGCGACGCGCCGGCTCGGCGGATGCGGGCGGCGGAGCGGGCGCGGGAGTGATCGGCGCTGCTTGCAGAGTGGGGCTCGCGGCCGCGACGGGCGGCGCGCTGGCGCGAGGCGCGGGTCGCTCGCTCGACCGATGACGCTCCGCGCGAGTCGGCGCCGTCACGGTCTTCGTAGCGTCGCTCGAAATCGCCGGAGCAGGTACCGCGCTCGACGCAGCCGTCGTCGCGCTCGGCGCAGCCGCGCTCGGTACAGCCTCGGTTGCGATGGGTGAGACCGTCGGGATGGCGGAGGCGGTTGCGCTCGTCGGCGGCGCGTTCGTCGAAGCGGTCACCGCGCTCGCGGGCGCGTGCTCGTTCGCAGCGGGACCCGGCGCTCGACGGCTCGCGTAGATCAGCGCCGCGGCCGCGACCAAGCTGAGGGACACGATCGCCGTCATCGCGAGCGTGAACGCGCGTCCGCCGCGCTCGCGCGCCGCCGGGGCCTCCGAAACCGTGTGGCTCGTCGTGCCGGACGCCGACGTCGCGTTCTGTCGCCCTCGTGTCGCACCATCGGATGCGGGGTCTGCTGCGCGCGATCGACTCGACGGCGGTGCGGCCTCGCCCGCATCTCGCGCTTCGCGTCCCGGTGCGCCCGAAGCGGGCGCGACGTCGCGCTTCACGATGCGCGCGGGCGGCGTGCCGGCGCGCGCGAGGCCTTCACCGATCATCGAGTCGATGAGCTCGGTCTCCCCATCGCGTGCCGGAGGCGCGAGCGGCGGAGCGCGCGTGCCGGTCTCGGCGTTGCGATCGACCTTGGGAGCCAACGCCTTCTCGCGCGCCGCTTCGTCGCGCGCGACCGCGACGCGAAACGGCACCGGCTCCTCTCCGAGCGTCATGGGCGGCGGCTCGGCCTCGATCGTCGCCCCACGCGCTGCGTCACGCGCGCCCGGCTCCGAAGGCGCGAGCGCGGGCGCGATGTCGGTCGCGCTCTCTCCGATGTCGGGCGGCGTGTCGCCTGCGCCGACGGGTCGCAGCGCCGCGGTGAGGGCCTTCGACGCGGGAAGCGTCGCGCCAGCGACGGGAGCGTCCGGCCGCGTCGGCGCCGAGCCGCTCGACGGCGGCGTCTTCACCGGCGTGACGACGCCGCGCGCGGCGTCGGCGAGCGCGCCCGGCACGGGGAGCTTCATCACGTCGGAGGCCGTCGTGACCTCTGCCTTGTCGGGTGGAAGCGAGCCGCGGAGCTCACGCAAGAACCGATGGAGCTCGGCGGCGAAGGTGAACGCGTCCGGGTGCCGATCGGCGGCCGACTTCGAGAGCGATCGCATGACCATCCGCTCGAGCGACGGAGGCACTTCACGGAACTGCGAGACGAGCGGCGGCACCTTCTCGAGGTGGGCGCGCGCGACCTTCATCGCTTCGCCCTCTTCTTCGAACGGACCGCGACCGGCGAGCGACTCGTAGAGGACGAGCGCCGCCGCGTAGAGATCGGTGGCGGGTGTGACCTTCTCGCCGAGGAGCTGCTCGGGCGCGGCGTAACGGAGCGTGCCGATGAATCGCTGACCGGTCATCGTGACCGCCTCGGTGGTCGCCATGACGCCGAAGTCGAGAAGCTTGGGAACCGTGAGCCCGTCGGGATCGCGGTGGAGGAAGATGTTCTCTGGCTTCACGTCGCGGTGGATGATCCCGTTTTCGTGCGCGTGATAGAGCGCGTTCAGGAGATCGATCGAGAGGCGCACCGCGGCGTCGATCTCGAGCCGCCCTTTGTGGTCGAGCACCGTGCGGAGCGTGTGCCCGTGAAGCTTCTGCATCACGAAGTACGGGAGCTTGAGCGAGTCACCCGTCACGTCGGCGGTGATGACTTGGACGATGTTGCGATGCTCGAGCTTGGCGAGGGCTTTGGCCTCGCGCTGCATGCGCTCGACGAGATCTTTCCGGCTCGACAGGTTCGCGTGCAGCGTCTTCAGCACGTAGCGCTTGTCGATGGTCGTGTCCTCGACCTCGTACACCGTGCCCATCCCGCCCGCTCCGAGCAGGCGAATGACGCGGTACTTGGTGCCGGGCACCAGCGTGCCGGCGAGGTATTGGAACTTGCCCTCCGCCATGCGTCCCTACGAACGATTCGTCGACCGCCCAGCGTACCAGCGAACGCCGCGCCGGGGCGAAACCGGAGCGAAGCGGCGCGCCCGGTACGGTCTTCCTCGCGCCTCAAGCGATGGGCGTCCGCGGATCCTCGGGCCACGCGTGGCGCGGGTAGCGCCGGGCGAGCTCCTTGCGGATTTGCGGGTAGTGCCGGGCCCAGAAGCCCTCGAGGTCGCTCGTGACCTGCACCGCGCGCTGGTTCGGCGCGAGGAGGTGGACCACGACCGGAACGCGGCCGCCGCCGACCTTGGGCGTCTCCATCATCCCGAAAAAGTCCTGGAGGCGGGAAGCGACGTGCGGTGCCTTGCCGGGCTCGTACTCGACCTTCACGTTGCGACCGCGCGCGAGCGTCAGGCGATCGGGCGCGAGCGCGTGGATGCGTCGCACGACGTCGTGTCCGATCTCGGACTCGAGGACGTCGAGGAGCGAGATGCCTTGCACCTCGGCGAGGCTCCGGCGGCCGGCGCACATCGTCTCGAGCGCGCGCTTCACGAGCGCGTCGTCGACTTCGGGGAGCTCGGCGTCGACCTCGCGCGCGAAGCGAGCCCGTGCGACGAATCGCTCGAGCGCGCCCTCCGGCGCGAACGACGCTGCGCCGCGCGCGATCGCGGCGGCGGCGAGCGCGCGGCCGAGCTCTTCGTCGGTCACGTTGGCCGCGGGTGACTCCGAGAGCACGAGGCCGTCGTAGAGGAGTCGGCTCAAGGCTTCGACGCGCCCGCTCGTTTTGTGCACGACGACGTCGCGCGTCTCGGTGATGCGTTCGGGGTAGAGATCGATGAGCCACTCCGGCTCGATCGCGCTCGCCGTCTTCACGACCACGCCACCGGGGCGGCCAGGCCCGCCGCCCGCGCGCTCTTCCGCCTCGGCCGCGACCATCCACTCGGCGTGACGAACGACGCTCTCGGCGGAGAGCTCGGCCGAGCCGCCGCCCGCGAGCGCGAGCGCGCTGCCGCCGGGGCGCAAACGACGCGCGACGCGGTCAGGGTAGCCGGCGAGGATGCACATCGAGAGCTCGTGCTCGGTGTCGGTGGCGACGGCTGGGCCTCCGCTCCTTCGCGCCGCGTCGCGTCCGGCCCGATCGCCGCTCCGCGCGAGCCGCGCGAGCTGCTTGCGCGCGCGATCGACGGAGAGCGTGGCGCCGCCGTCGAGGCCGGACGCGCGCATCGGACCCGCAGAGAAGCGCGCGGCCTCGGCCTCGAGGAAGCGATCGCGGAGGGCGAGCAAGTCCGACGGCTCGGTCGCGCGATCGCTCGGGCCGCCGCGCCCGCGTGCGTCGCCGAAGCTCGCCTTGGTGGCGGTGCGGATGTCGCGCTCGGTGAGGAGCGCCGCCAAGATCGCAGCCTCGTCGCTCACGTCGCGCGCCTCGCCCTCCACGAGGAGGCGCGCCGCGCGCGGGTGAACCGGAAAGCGCAGCATGCGCTCGCCGATCGGAGTGACGCGCGCGCCGTCGATCGCGCCGAGCCGCTCGAGCAGCGTCACCGCGGTCTCCCACGCGCGCTTGGGCGGCGCGTCGAGCCACGCGAGATCGAGCTTGTTCGAGGCATGGAGCTCGAGCGCGAGCTGCGTGAGATCGGCGCGACCGATCTCGGGGACGTCGTGCGTCGGCCGGCGATCGAAGTCGGCTTTGGTGTAGAGCCGGAGGCAGATGCCCGGCCGCTGGCGTCCCGCGCGGCCGGCGCGCTGGATCGCCGACGCTTGGCTGATCTTCTGGATGACGAGCTTGGGGAGGCCCGACCAGGGGTCGTGCGACGCGACGCGCGCCACGCCGCCGTCGACGACCGCGACGACGCCGTCGAGCGTGACCGACGACTCGGCGACGTTGGTGGAGAGGATGATCTTGCGTCGCGCCGACGGCTTGATGGCCTTGTCTTGCTCGGCGGGCGGAAGCTCTCCGTGGAGCGGAACGACCACGAGATCGTTCTCGCTCGCGAGCTTCTCGAGCGCTTCGCTCGCGCGTCGGATCTCTCCGGCGCCGGGCAAGAACACGAGGACGTGTCCGTCGAGCCCGCGCGCGAGGAGCGCGCGGACGGCGCTCGCGACCTTCGACGCGAGCGGCCGGTCGTCGTCTTTGGGCTCGTGCTCGAGGGTGACCTCGAAGCTTCGGCCTTCGGACCGCACGCTGGGGCAGCCGAGAAAGCGCGCCGCGGGCGCGGCGTCGAGCGTGGCCGACATGACGACGAGCGAGAGATCCGGGCGGCGCGTCTCTTTGAGCGCGCGCAGCCAGGCGAGCGCCACGTCGGCGTGGATGCTCCGCTCGTGAAACTCGTCGAGCACGACGGCCCGCACGCCGCGGAGCTCGGGATCGCGCACGAGGCGCCGCGTCAAGATGGCCTCGGTCACGAAGCGGACGCGCGTGTCGGCGCTCGACACGTCCTCGAAGCGAACCTGATAGCCGATGGTCTTGCCGATGGCCTCGCCGAGCTCGTCGGCGACGCGCGTCGCGGCCAGGCGCGCGGCGAGGCGTCTCGGCTCGAGGACCACGATTTCGCCCGCCTCGCCACCCGCGCGCCACGCGTCCAAGAGCGCGCGCGGGACACGCGTCGTCTTGCCCGCGCCGGGCGGCGCCTCGAGCACGAGCGCGCGCGCCTCGCCGAGCGTCTTGACGATCTCGGGGAGGAGCGGGTCGATGGGGAGCGGCGTGAGCTCGGCCATGGGCGGCTTTTCTTTGCCACGGCGGCCGCGGGCGCGCGATAGGAAGAGAGAGCATGAGCGCGCGCCTCGCCGATCACACGACCCTGCGCCTGGGCGGTCCGGCCCGAGATCTCGAGGTCGTCGATCGCACCGATGGCATCGTCGAACGGCTCCGCGCCCTCGACGCCGCAGGAACGCCGGTTCTATTGCTCGGCGGCGGCTCGAACCTCGTGGTCGCGGACGAGGGCTTCGCGGGTGCGGTCCTCAAGATCGCATCGAGCGAGGTGCGTGTCGTGGATCGGGATGACGACGTCGTCGTGACGGCGGACGCCGGCACGTCTTGGGATGCGCTCGTCGCGCGCGCCGCCGACAGCCGATGGTCGGGGATCGAAGCCTTGTCCGGCATCCCCGGCTCGGTGGGCGCGACGCCGATGCAGAACGTCGGGGCCTACGGGCAAGAGGTCTCGGACGTCATCTCGCGCGTCCGCGTCTACGATCGTCGCGCTGGCGTCCTCACATGGATCGACGCCGCCGCCTGCGGGTTCGGTTACCGATCGAGCGACTTTCGCGGCCGGAGCGATCGCGTGATCGTCGAAGTCGAGATGGTGATGCGGAAGAGCGACGCGAGCGCGCCCATTCGCTACGCCGAGCTCGCCAAGGCGCTCGGCGTCGGCGCCGGCGAGACCGCGCCGCTCGCGCGCGTACGCGAGACGGTGATTGCCCTCCGTCGCGCCAAGGGCATGGTGCTCGACGAGGCGGACCCCGAGTCGCGGAGCGCGGGCTCGTTCTTCACGAACCCCATCGTGGAAGGCTCCGTCGCCGATCGGATCGACGCTTCCAGCGAGACCAAGACGCCGCGCTTCGCCGCCGCCGAGCTGGGCAAGGTCAAGCTCGCGGCCGGATGGCTCATCGAGCGCGCCGGCATCGTGAAGGGCCAGCGCTTCGGGCGCGTTCACGTCTCCAGGAAGCACGCGCTCGCGCTCGTCACCGAAGAGGGCGCCACCACGGGGGAGCTCCTCGATGCGGCGCGGGCGGTGCAGCGCGCGGTGCGCGACCGCTTCGGCGTCACGCTCGAGCCGGAGCCGATCTTCGTGGGCTGCTCGCTCTGACGCGCGGGCACTCGGGATCGGGCGCGAACGCGAACGGGCGCCCCTCTCCATCGTCGGCGCCGTGGGCCGCGAACCCGGCCACCACGCGGCAGCCGCCGCGGCACACGGTTCGGAGGCGGCAGCTCGCGCACGGCTCCGGCGGCGCGGCCGTGAACGCATCGATCGCCGCCGTGGTGTGCGCGTCGGCAGCGGGTCCGAAGCTGCACGGCGCACGTCGTCCGTCGGCGCGCACCGCCTCGAGCGCAGCGCCCGCCTCGCAGCCGAACACTCCTGCGCGCGCCAACACCGACGCGTCGATCTCGGCATCTCCCGACAAGAAGGGGACGAGCGCGCAGTCGATGCGGAGACCGAACGAGGGTGCATGCTCCGTGTAAAGTGCACGCAATAGGGCGGGGAAGCGACCGACTTGCTCGGGCCTCAGTCGGCGCGCGAGGTATTCGAGCGAAGCCGCGCGACCGGCCGGCTTGTAGCGAAGGAGCTGCGCTTCGCGCGCGCCGGCCTGGCGCGCGGCGGCGAGCGTCCGGCCGAGGGAATCGAAGGTGTCGCGGGTCAGGACCACGTTGACGCCCACACGGACGCCAGCGCCCGCGAGTGCGCGGATGGCTCGCTCGGCGTGCCGCGCGCCGTCGTAGCCGCGCACCTTTTCGTAGTCGTCGCCCGCGCCGTCGAAGCTCACGTTGACCTGCGCAAAGTCGACGAGGTGGCGCGCGCGCGCGTCGTCGAGCCCGAGGCCGCTCGTCGTGACCACGGGCACGAGGCCTCGCGCGCGGGCAGCTCGCGCTAGATCGCCGAGGTCGTCGCGCTCGAGCGGCTCGCCACCGCCGAAGGCCACCGTGAACACGCCGCGCGTCGCGAGATCGTCGAGGGTGCGCTCGATCGCGTCGCGCGCGACGTGAGCGCCATGAGGTGTCGCCGACTGGTAGCAGCCCGTGCACCCGGCTGCGCATCGCGAGGTCACCGCGACGTGCGACTCGAGCGGCTCCGAGCGCGGCTCGTCACCGGTCCAGCGCGCGCTCGGGCCGAGGCCCGCGGCGAGTGCGCCTTCGCGATCGAGCGCGACGAGCGCGCCGCGCAAGTCGACTGGCACCTGCGGCGCCTCGTCTCCGAGGCGAACCCATGCGCCCCACGCTTCGAAGCGGACGTTCATCGGTCCTCCTCGTGCTGCGGCGCGCCCGCGCTGTCGGGTGGTGTCTCGTCGCTAGCGCCCTCTCCGTCGCGCTCCTCGCGAGGCGTGAGCGCGGCGGCCACGGCGACGTAGGCGGCGGCGCTCACCGCCGATGCTGCGAACACGAGCTCGAGCACGCTCCCGATGCTCGAGCAGTTCGCGCCCGCGCCGAGGCGCACCGCGCGCACGTGCTCGGCGGCGACGCGCGGTCCGCTCATAGGCCGAGCCCTTCGAGCAGGCGAGGGGCGATGGCCTCGACGAGCAGGAATGCGGATCCGAGCACGGCGCCGCCGGCGAGCGCGGCGCGTCCTGCGCGTGCGAAGGGCGTGCGAGCGCCGACGAGCCCCCACGCCCGCGCGGCGCAGGCGAGGGGAACGAGCGCGAGACCGAAGAGCACGAAAGGTCGCGCGTCTCCGTCGTCGCGTGTGTGCGCGAGGAGCGCGCCGAAGATCGCGATCCAAGCGCCGACGAAAGCGGTGGCGCGCCCGAATCGCATGAGCTGACCGCGGGCGAGCGCGCGCCGTCGTCGCACGACGGAGGTGGCCGCGAGCACCACGAACCCGACGAGCGCGGCGCTGCTCGCGAGGTGAATCCTGGTTCGGCGGACGGCGCGCAGCGCTCGCGCCAGGAGCGCGTCGTCCCCCGAGGCGCGCGCTGCCGCGGCGGCATCCGATTCGCGACCCGCGAGGACGAGAGCGCCCACGAGCGAGCGCCGCGCGGTCGCTCGCGTGGCCTCGTCGGGCCCCGCCTCCGCGCGCTCGAGGTGATGCACTGCGCGCGCTGGATCGTGGAATCGCTCGACGTAGAGCTCACCCAGGAACAGGTCGGCCTCGGCGCGCGTTTCCGAGGGTGGCATGCGGTCGGCGGCGAAGGAGAGCGCGTCGACCTCCGCGCGATCGGAGGCGCGCCGAGGATCGTCGCGGAGCGCGGAGAGCGCGCTTGCGAAACCTGCGACGCCGCCGTCGTCTGCGCGGGCCGGGCGCGCCGCCACCGCGAGGAGCGCCGCGACCGAGAGTAGCCAGGCGGCGAGCGCGCGCGGTCGCACGTCGGCAATATACTCGGCTCCCTCGCGTACCGTGGTAAATCGCAGAGTCGTGAAGCGCGCCTCGTTCGTCTCGCCGGTCGTGCTCGTCGTCGCCTTCGGCGTCGCGGGCGGCGGATGCAAGTGCGAGCGCGACAAGCCCTACGTGCCGTACTCGATCGACGATCGCGACGGAGCCGTCGCGCTCGACGCAGGCGCGACGCTCGCGACCGCGAGCGCGACCGTCGACGCGGCAGCCTCGGCGCCTCCGCTCGCCGTGACGCGCGCCAAGCCGGGCGTGACGACGCTCACCATCGAAGACGTCACGGTCGCGGCGCCGCCGGGCCAGACCTTCGTGGGCGGCGTCGCCTACGACTGGGACGGCGACGGCGCGAAGGACGTCATCGCGGTGCTTCGTGCCGACGCCAGCACCGCCGCCGCCGCGCTCTTCGCGATCGGCGTCCGAAGGAGCGCGAGCAAGGACGGCGCGCTCAGCGTCGTGGCGTCGTCGCCTCCGCTCGCGCCGCCGACCAAAGAAGAAGTGCCCTTCACCATGACGAGGCGCGGGAAGAGCTCGGTCGTGATCGAGGTGGGTGCCTCCATCGCCCATCGAAGCGCGAGCCGCTGGCTCACGGTTCTCGCCACCGAAGGAAAGGCGCCGCGCGCGCGCTTCTCGGTCGGCGTGGCGGATCCGCCCGGCGCGCAACCGCTCGCGCTCGAGGCCGACGCGATCGATCGCGACGGAGACGGCATCGACGACGTCGTGCTTCGGGCGGGCCTCGAAGGCGCGGTCGCCCCGTTCGAGCCCGGGCCCAAGATCACCGCTGGCATGGTTTGGCTCGATCGCGCGGCCGGGCTCAGCCGCGATCCCGAAGAGCCCGAAGCCTCGTTCAAAGCCTTCGTCGCGCCGCTCGCCGCGCGGGCCACGCGCCCCAAAGAGGCCGCGCTCGTGCCCATCGCGGTCCGGCAGCTCCGGCACCTCGCGCACGCCGTCTGCGCCGAGGGCGGAGCCGCGCGCCTCGTGCAGCTCGCCGGCGCCTCCTTGCCGTCGTGCGCCGGGAGTCGCGCGCTCGAGGACGCCGGCCTCGCCGAGGCGCGCGCGGCCGTCACCGCGGGCGACGTGATTCGCGCCGCGGTCTCGCTCGATCGCGCCGAGCGGCCGCCGTCGGCCAAGACGCCCGCGCGCGTGAAGGAGACGGCCGCGGCGATCGAGAAGCTCGCGCCGGTGCGCGAGGCCGTGACGACGCGGCTCTTCGCCGCCGTACCCGACGAGCCGCCGCGCGACGCGCCTGCGTGGGGCCCGCTCGCGTTCGAGCCCGACGGACACCTCCTCATCAAGACCAAAGCCGGCGTCGTGCGCGCCGACCCCAAGAGCGGCGAAGAGGCCGACTCGGGTCGCCCGCCGTGGTCGCCGTCGATCGGCGGGGACGGCCACCCGACGTTCCTCACCGCGGTCAGTACCTGCGACGGCGTCGCGATACGTGCAGTCTTCAACAAAGCCGATGGCGCCGGCACCGCCGAGGCGCTCCTCCCGATCGTGCCGCCCCTCGGCGAGCGCTGTCAGGTGCCGCGCGGCGAGCCGGCCGCCGTTCGGCCGCTCGCGTGGAGCTCGTCGGGCCTCGAGGCGATCGTCGGCGGGGAGCTCGTGCTCATCGGACCGGAGGGCACGCGCGGGAGCCTGCTCGCCGGGCCGCTCGACGCTCCGGCGCCGCCGGGCTCGGCCAAGTCCCCCGACGGCACTGCGCTCGTCTTCCCGACGTCGCTCGGCTTCGCGCTCCGCGCGACGAGCGGTGCGCGCCTCCTCCGCGCGCGCGAATGGGACGGGACGTACGCCGAGATGCGGCACTGCGTGGTCGGCAACGACGCCCGGCGCGTCGCGTGTCTGCGCGGCGGCCGCGTCGTCGCCGCCATTTGGGATAATTGAGTCGACCTCGCGCATAATCGCGCGCGATGTTCGGTCGCTCCCAGGCGGTGCTCTTCTTGCTCGGTTGCGTCGCAATCTCGGGGCGCGCCCACGCCGACGACGCGGGCGCAGCTCCTCAGGGCGAGACCGTGAGCGCGAGCGCCACGTGCGACAAGGTCATGGGCCCCGGGCGGGTCCGTTGCTCGGCGGAGCTGCGCGCAGGGGCAGGGGAGACGCTGCGCTGGGCGGATCTCCAGATCGTCGAGACGCCCCCGTTCGTCAGCGCGCTCAAGGGGCGCGTGGGCCCGGCCGACGCGACGCGTGAGCCGACGAAATGGCGCTTCTCCTTCGGTCTCGTCGCGCGCGCGCGTGGCTCGGCCGACGTGACCCTCCGGGTCCGCGCGGTCGTGTGCCGCGGCGAGGTCTGCCGCCCCGAGGTGCTCCCCGTGGTGACTAGGGTCGCCGTGGGCGATTGAGGCCGCCCAGCACTTCACGAAGTACTTCGTGAAGTCGGGAATTTGTGCGGCGTCGCGCGCGCGCGGTACGAAATCGGCGTGCAGCTCCCTTCTCGGCTCAAGGCGACGACCCTCGGTGATCTGCTCGGCGCGCTGCATCGGGGCCGCCTCTCCGGGACCCTCGAGCTCGCGGAGGACGGCGGGCGTACCCACCGCATCTTCTTGCAATCGGGTCTCGTTACCGCCGTCGAGCTCGACGGCGAGAGCCCGGCGCTGGGCGAGATCCTGCGCCGCGACGAAGCCATCGACGACGACGTGCTCCGGCGCTCCGTGCTCCGCTCGCTCTCCTCGAAGCGTCCGCTCGGTGAGGTCCTCGTCGCCGACTTCTGCATCTCGCCCACCATCGTCGGCGCAGCGCTCCGAAGGCAGATCACGCTGCGCCTTCAGACGCTGGAGCGCCTCGCCGACGCACGCATCTTCTTCCGCGTCGTGGTGCGCGCGCCCAAGACCGCGCTCACCGGCGAGCCCCTCGTCGCCGACGAGTTCCTGAAGGGCCGCGTCCGCGCCCGCGATCGCCGATCGTCACCGCCCGAGTCGGGAACGTTCGCGAGCGCGCAACGTCACCGCACGTTCGACCGTCGCGCCGCGCTCGCGGTGCTCGAGCTTCCGCCCGACGCGGACGCGGGCGCTGTGAAGCAGGCGTACCGTCGCCTCGTCCGTACGTACCACCCGGATCTCCACCCGCTGGCGAGCGACATCGAGCGCGACGAGCTCCGCGCCCGCTTCGACGAAGTGATGAACGCGTATCGCGTCCTCGTCGCGTGAGCGCACGCGCCGGGTGCGGCGCCGCTCAGTGATACTGATTGAGCTGCGCGAGCTGCATGCGGCCCTCGGGCGACAGCGACGAGCTCGGGAACTTGCGGAGCAGCGTGGCCCAGGTGTTCTTGGCCTCGTTCCAGTCGGAGAGCTCCGACTGGCAAAACGCGAGGTGGTAGAGCGCGTCGTCTTGGATCTCTTTGTCCGTGGGTCCTTCGGCGAGCTTGGTCAGGATCGGGATCGCATCCTTCTGGCGGCCGAGCTTGCGGTACGCGATGGCCAGGCCGAGGCGGACGGCCGGCGCGACCGCCGAGTCGTCCTTGTACTTGAGGGACTCCTCGTACGCGGACGCGGCCTCGGCCCAGCGCCCGGCGCGAGCCCGATCGGTGGCCTGGCTCTGGGCCGCCACGGCGAGCTCGCTCCGTGCCCGCTCGACGGCGTCGGAGATGGCGGCGGCCTCGGCCTTGGAGAGCGGCTCCTTCTTGAGGCTCTCCCAGCCGTCGACCAGCTCGGCCCGCTTGCCTTGGCGCACGAGCTCGTAGAACTGCGCCGCCCGGACCTCGCCGCGCGCCCGATCTTCCTCGCGTTTTTGGAGCTCGCGGACCTCTTTCTTGAGGCGATCGTTCTCGGCGGATTGGTGCTCGGTCTCGGATTTGACCGCATCGATGCGGGCGTCCCACGCGAACTTGAGGGCCACGAAGACGACCACGACGAAGACCACGTAGGCCGTCGCGCTGTTGAGCGTGAGGCGCTTTTCGTAGGCCTGTTGCCGCTTGGCGATGGACTTGATGTCCGCCGCCAAAGCGCTCGTCAGGTTGTTCGTGCGAATGACGAGGCCGCGCGACTCGATGATCTCGCGCTTGATCTCACGCAGCTCCTCGTCGGCCTCGTGCATGGGCGCCCACGCTTTACGCGCGGGCCGCGGCGCCTGCAAGGCCGGCCGAAGACTCCTTGCTGGGGGCCGGTTTCCCTGCTAACCAACCGGCCCCGCGATGCATACCACCGACATCCGCAAGGGCCTCCGTATCCAAATCGACGGCGTGCCCTACCACGTCATCGAGCACCAGTTCGTCAAGCCGGGCAAGGGCCAGGCGTTCACGCGCTGCCGTATCCGCAACCTCACGAACAACAACGTGATCGAGCGGACGTGGAAGAGCGGTGAGTCGGTGGAGCTTGCCGACGTCGAAGACCGCAAGATGACGTACTCGTGGGCCGAGAGCGACACGTTCGTGTTCATGGACACGAACACCGGTGACCAGATCCACGTTGAGAAGGACAAGGTCGGTGACGCGTCGCAGTGGCTCGCCGAGGGCCTCGACGTCAACGTCACCCTCTTCAACGGCAACCCTGTCGGCATCGAGCTTCCGGCCAACGTCGTGATGCAGATCGTCGAGAGCGAGCCGGGCGTGAAGGGCGACACCGCGAGCGGCGCCACCAAGCCCGCCAAGGTGGCCAGCGGCGCCACGGTCAACGTCCCCCTCTTCATCAAAGAGGGCGAGTGGATCAAGATCGACACCGCCACCGGTCAGTACCAAGAGCGCGTCAACAAGTAGCGCGCCCGCGCCTCGTACGGCGCTCGGGCGCCGGACGAGGGCCTCATCGAAATTCAGGGGAACACCACCGGACTTTCGCCGTCGGCGGAGCGAACGCTCCTCCGCCTGTACCGGCGTCGTGTGCCCCTCGAGCATCTGGCGACGCCCGAGCTCGTGCGCTCGCTCGTCGACGCGTCGATCGAGACCGGGCGGCAAGTGGGCGTGCTCGTCCATCGCTCGGGCCAGGTCGACTCGGTCATCGTCGGTGACGCCGGCAAGATCATGCTGCCCGACATCGGCCGCCTCCGCGCCGCGGAGGGCCGCTTCCGCGCGCTCCGCCTGATTCACACCCACGTGCGCGGCGAGCCGCTCACGCACGACGACCTCGTCGACCTCGTGCGGCTCCGGCTGGACTGCGTCTGCGCCATCCAGATGGCGCCGCGCGGCGAGCCGCGGGGGTTCACGTACGCGCACAACGTCCCCACCGAGCCGCCGTACACGATCGTCGGCCCGCTCCCGATCTCGCGCATCGGCGAGGTCCACGTGGGCGAGCTCATGGCGGGGCTCGAGGCCGAGTTCGCGCGCCGGTCGCGCTCGCGCGAGGTGCGCGGCAAAGACGGCCGAGCGATTTTGGTACAGATCTACAAGAAGGACGATCGAGACGCTCATCCGCAGGAGAGCCTCCGTGAGCTTCGCGAGCTCGCGCGCACCGCCGGCGTCGAGGTCGTCGACGCCATCGTGCAGGCGCGCGAGGCGATCGATCCCAAGTTCGTCATGGGCAAGGGCAAGCTGGACGACGTGGTCATGCGGGCCATGGAGCTCGACGCCGAGACCCTCATCTTCGATCGCAACTTGAGCCCGGCCCAGGCCGCCGCCATCTCCAAGATGAGCGACCTCAAGGTGATCGATCGCTCGCAGATCATCCTCGACATTTTCGCGCAGCGCGCGGAGAGCCGAGACGGCAAGCTCCAGGTCGAGCTCGCGCAGCTCAAGTACGCGATGCCGCGGCTGTCGCTCAAAGACGACTCGCTCTCGCGCCTCACCGGCGGGATCGGCGGGCGCGGTCCCGGCGAGACCAAGCTCGAAATCGGCCGCCGCCGCGCCAAAGAGCGCGTGAGCCATCTCGAAGGCGAGCTCCGCAAGCTCGCCAAGCAGCGCACCCAGCGCCGAAAGAAGCGAACGCGCGAGGGCGTGCCCACCGTCGCGATCGTCGGCTACACCAACGCCGGCAAGAGCACGCTCCTTCGCGCGCTGACGGGCGCCGACGTGCTCGCCGAGGACAAGCTCTTCGCCACGCTCGACACGCGCTCACGAACGATTCGCGTGGGCTGGGCCGGCTACGGCGAGCGCGAGGTCGTCGTCACCGACACGGTGGGGTTCATCCGCGACTTGCCCAAGGATCTCTTCGCCGCGTTCCGCGCCACGTTCGAAGAAGCCGCGGACGCCGACCTGATCTTGCACGTCGTCGACGCGGCCGACCCGGCCAAGGACGAGCAGATGCGGACCACGCTCGGCCTCATCGAGGAGCTCGGCCTCGCCGGGATCCCGCGCATCCTCGTGTGGAACAAGATCGACCAGCTCGACCCGCCCGAGCAACTCCTCCTGCGCGGGCACCGCATGCGCGAGGACGTGCCGGTCGCGCTCGTGTCGGCGCTCGACCGCACGACGACGCGCGATCTGATCGAGACCTTGGCGCGCACGCTCGCCGAGCGATGGGACATGGCGGCCAAGCCGCCGCCGGAGCGCGAGCCGGCGCCCAAGGACGTGCGCGAGCCGTGGGAGATTGATCCGCCCGCTCCGCTCGACACGCTCGAGGCGCTCCTCGCGGCGGCGGGCAAGCGCACGCGCCGCGTGCAGCCGTGAGTCAGGCCAAGATCGATCGCGCGCTCCTCGCAGCGGAGGCGGAGCTACATCGGCTCGACGTGCCGGAGATGGTCGACGCGGCCACGAAGCTCATTCTCGAGGGCGAGGAGGGCATGAGTCTGGCAGCGCTCGCCGGCGCCGAGCGCGACCTGCATCCCGCCGACGCGCGCGCGCTCTTCGCGGCCGCGCTCGCGGATCTCGGCGTCGCGCGGCCGACCGCAGCCGAGGCGACCTGGCGCGTGTGCGTCGCCATCGCAGCCAGGGGCGCCGGTGGGCGGGACCCGCTCGCCGCGGCGCATGAGATCGTCGGTCTCGTCGACGACCTCGCGGTCGAGGATGCGGCGCGCGTCGACGTGGCGGGTGTGCCCGCCGCCTGTTACCACCTCGACCACCTGCTCGATTACGAGGGCACGGAGTACGCGGCGAGCGTCCCCGAGCTCGCGAAAGCCAAGGCCGCGCTTGTCAGCGCGCTCGCTGAGTTGGCGTCGCGCTGAGCCGCCGTCAGTCCCAGCCGCGGCCGCGGCCGGCCTTCTTCTCGCCGGTCTTCTTTTTCTCACCGAGGCGTCGTTCGATCGCGCCGCGCGACGGCTTGGTGGGCCTGCGCTTCTTGGGCTTCACGAGCGCAGCCAGGATCATCTCGCGAAGCTTCTCGCGCGCGTCCTCCAAGTTGCGTGACTGATCGCGCGTTTTCTGGCTCGTGACGCAGAGGCGGCCCTCCGCGTCGATCGCGTTCTTGTAGAGTGCACGGAGGCGCTCTTTGGTCTCGGGGAAGAGCACCGTCGTGCCTTCGAGGTCGAGCCGGAGGTCCACCTTGGATGCGACCTTGTTCACGTTCTGGCCGCCCGGCCCCGACGCGCGCACCGCCTCGAACGCGAGATCCGCGGCGGGGATGACGAGACCAGGGCGAACGACGAGCGGCTCCACGACGGCCCTCTGGTAGCACGGCGTTGGCCGGATGCGAGCGGCTCCCGCGCCACGATTGAGCGGCGGACGGACCTACGCTAAGTCCTTCGCCATGCGAACCGTGCGCGCGCCCCGCGGCAATGAGCTCTCGTGCAAAGGCTGGGTCCAAGAGGCCGTCTACCGCATGCTGCAGAACAACCTCGATCCCGAGGTGGCGGAGCGCCCGCAGGACCTCGTGGTCTACGGCGGCACGGGCAAGGCCGCGCGCAACTGGGAGGCGTTCGACGTCCTCCTCCGAGAGCTTCGTGCGCTCGGGAACGACGAGACCCTCCTCGTCCAATCCGGCAAGGCCGTGGGCCGCTTCCGTACGCACGCGGACGCGCCGCGCGTCTTGATCGCGAACTCGAACCTGGTCCCCCACTGGGCCAACTGGGACGAGTTCCGCCGCCTCGAGCAGATGGGCCTCACGATGTACGGCCAGATGACCGCCGGCTCGTGGATCTACATCGGCACGCAGGGGATCCTCCAAGGCACGTACGAGACCTTCGTCGCCGCGCGAAAGACCTACGCCGCCCGCGCCAAGGCCGACGAGAACAAGCTCTGGGTCCTGACGGCGGGCCTCGGTGGCATGGGCGGCGCGCAGCCGCTCGCCGCGACGATGGCCGGCATGTCGTGCCTCGCGATCGAGATCGATCCGAGCCGCATCCAAAAGCGCCTCGAGACCCGCTACGTCGACGAGCGCATCGACGATCTCGATCACGTGCTCGCTCGCATCGAGAAGGCGACGCGCGAAGGAAAGCCAGTCAGCGTCGGCATGTGCGCCAACGCGGCCGACGTGTACCCGGAGCTCGTTCGCCGCGGCGTGATTCCGCCGCTCGTCACCGAGCAGACCTCGGCGCACGATCCCTTGAACGGCTACGTGCCGTCGGGCCTCACGCTCGACGCCGCCGCGTCGCTCCGCGCGAGCGATCCCAAGGGCTACGTGACGCGCGCCAAGCAGGGCATGAAGGCCGAGCTCGACGCGATGCTCGCCTTCCAGAAGGCGGGCGCGGAGTGCTTCGACTACGGCAACAACATCCGCGCCGGCGCGCGCGAGGCCGGCTGCGAGCGGGCCTTCGACGTGAAGGGCTTCGTGCCGCTCTACATTCGTCCCTTGTTCTGCGAAGGGAAGGGGCCGTTCCGCTGGGTCGCGCTCTCGGGCGATCCGGCCGACATCTCCGTCACCGACGACGCCGTCCTCGCCGCCGTGCCGAACGATCCGGACCTTCGCCGCTGGATCACGCTTGCGCGCGAACGCGTGAAGTTCCAAGGGCTCCCGTCGCGCATCTGCTGGCTCGGCTACGGCGACCGCGCCAAGGTCGGCCTCGCGTTCAACGAGCTCGTGCGCACCGGCAAGGTGAAGGCGCCCATCGTCATCGGTCGCGATCACCTCGACTGCGGCTCCGTGGCGTCGCCCAACCGCGAGACCGAGGCCATGAAAGACGGCTCGGACGCGATCGCCGATTGGGCCATCTTGAACGCCCTCGTGAACACGGCCGCCGGCGCGAGCTGGGTGAGCTTCCACCACGGCGGCGGCGTCGGCATCGGCATGTCGCTCCACGCGGGGATGGTGGTCGTGGCGGACGGCACGCCCGAGGCGGCGGCCCGGCTCGAGCGCGTCCTCACCAGTGACCCGGGAATGGGGGTGATTCGACACGCCGACGCGGGGTACGAAGAGGCGATCGCGTGCGCAAAGGAGCGCCACGTCCACGTGCCCCACCGCGCGTGAGGCCGCAAAACCCTCTCATTTTGGCTTGGCGCCGGGCGCGGGCGTGCTAAGTGCGAGAATGTAAGTTTCGGCCCCGCACCCCCCCTCGCTCGTGCCCACCAAGATCGTCGTCGCCACCCACGGACACTGTTTCGACGGCCTCGCGTCGGCGGCCCTCTTCACTCGCCTCATGCGGGTGCTGCGGCCGGGCGAAGCGCTCGACTTCAGCTATCACGCGTCAGGGTATGGGCCCGGCTCCAACGGCGTGGACCCGAAGCTCCTCGTGGGGGACGAGAACGCGATCCTCGACTTCCGCTTCAGCCCGTCGCCCAAGCTGACTTGGTATTTCGATCATCACGTGAGCGCGTTTCCCGATGCCTCCGATCGGTCGACGTACGAGGCGCACGTGGCGAGCCGCGCGAATGGCGATCGGCGGATGTTCCACGACGGCACGTACAGCTCGTGCACCAAGCTCATCGCCGATCTCGGCGCCGCTCACTTCGGGGTCGATCCGGAGCCGACGCGAGAGCTCGTGCGCTGGGCGGACATGATCGACTCCGCGAGCTTCCCGAGCGCGGAGATGGCGGTCGCGCGCACCGAGCCGGTGCTCCAGCTCATGACCGTCGTCGAGCACGACGGCAACGCCCGCGCCCCCGAGGTGCAAGCCGCGTTCAAGCCGCTCCAAGAGTCGCGCGAGGTGTTCAATCGCCTCGTCGCCGAGCGCGCCGTCGAGAAGCACGGCGTCGTCGTGGTCGATCTCGGCTCCGAGGACATCGAGGTCGCCGGCAAGTTCGTCACGTACGCGCTCTATCCACGCAGCGTCTACTCGGTCTTGATCACGCGCTCGGCCACCAAGTGCAAGATCTCGATCGGCTACAACCCGTGGTCCAACGCGCCGCGCCGCCACAACATCGCGGCGATCTGCGAGCGCTTCGGCGGCGGCGGGCACCCGGTCGTTGGCGCCATCTCGGTGCCGGCGAGCGAGCTCGATCGCGCGCGCGCGATCGCCGCGGAGATCACGGAAGAGCTCTCGCGCTGAGCCGCTCGATGTCGTTCTGGCAGCGGCGGACCAGCGACGTCCCGCTCGTCGTCGGCCACCGCGGCGGACGCGGCGCCGACTTCCCCGTAGAGAACACCCTCGACGCGTTCGAGCGCGCTCGCGCGGGCGGGGCTCGCGCGATGGAGCTCGACGTCCAGGCCTCCGGCGACGGCGAGGCGGTCGTCGTTCACGACACCGACCTCGCGCGCATCACTGGCGGTGCGGATCCGCGGCCCGTCGCCGCCCTCGAGTGGGCGGAGCTTCGCGCGGTGGCGCTCCCGGGTGGTGCGCGCATCCCGCGCCTCTCCGACGTGCTCGATTGGGCCGAGGCGTATGGCATCGCGCTCAACGTCGAAGTGAAGCGCGACGGCGCGAACAAGGCCGCGCTCGTCCGCCGCGTCGCGCGCCTCGTGCGCCACGCGAAGATCGACGTCCTCCTGTCTTCGTTCGATCCCGCGCTCCTCGCGCTCGTCGGCGCGCTCGCGCCCGGGGTGCCGCGCGCGTGGCTCACCGATCCGGAGGAGAGCCCACCGTTCGCGATCTTTCGAGCCACCGCGTATCGCCCGCTCATCCAGGCCATTCATCCGCGTTGGGATCAGCTCACCGAGTCCAACGTCCGGGCGTTCCATGCGCGCGGGCTCGCCGTCGGCTGCTTCACGGTGAACGAGCCCGAAAAGGCCGCGCGCGTAGCCGCGCTCGGCGTCGACTGGATCATCACCGACCGCGCGCGCGAGCTCTCGCTTCAGTTCTCGCAGTCGGCGGGGACGCGCTCGGTGCCTGCGGGCTGAGTCTGCTCGAAGCTCCCGGTCGGGATGGGCGGGTTCCACGTGACGTCGTCGTAACGGAAGCGAACGCTCTCGCCGAGCCACGGCACCTCGACCTCGATGCGGCGCGGAATCTCCGCCGTGCACATCGGGCCGCTGGGCGGGATGGGCGGATCGACGCCGTCGGGGTCGACCCGCTCTTTGCCCATCGGCGCCGACGCGTGATCGGCGAGCGACGCGCGGTACCAGACGAGGCCCTTTTGGCGGACCTCGACCTCGGTCACGCGGAGGCGCTGCTCACTCCACGCCTTGCCGACGTCGTCCGGGTGCGGCGCGAGGGTGATCTCCTCTTCGTTGTCGTGCCCGTCCTTGAGGACCACGACGTACGCGCCGCGGCTGCCGTTCCACGTCGGCGCGCTCTCCGGCGTCGTGCTCTTCCACCCCTTCAAGACCGGAGCCTGGCCGCGGAGGAGCTGCACGAGCGCCGCGCCCTCGATCGGAACGCGGGTGAATCGCCCGATGTTGCAGGCGCGCGCCGGGCCCAAGTAGAAGCGCTTCTCGCGCAGATCGAGCAGCGCGAACTTGGACGAGTCGCTGGTGAGCGTCGCGACGAGCGTGCCGAAGCTCACGATGTCCATACGCACGCTCTGCGGCGCCTTGGCCATCATGAGGAGGTCGCCTGCCACGCGACCGCCTTCGCCGCGGCGATCGACCTTGGCGTTGGCTTGGATGGCGTTGCAGCCGGGGGCGCTCGCGTGCATCCGATCGACGGCGGCCGCGAGCGAGGGGAGGGGAGACGCCGGCGGCGGCATCGCGCTCGGGCATCCGGTGAGCACGGTGAGCGCGAAGCCCGACAAGACCGTCAGCGCGGCGCGGGGCGTGGCGAAGGCGCGGAGAGGACGCGGCATCGGCGCGGACCGTACCACGGTCGCGTCTCGTCCTTGAATCTCGTTCGTCGTTCGACCACGGTGCCACCGTGGATTCGGTCCGAGCGCTGGAAGACGACTGGCAAGGCACGCTCGACGCCGTCGCGCGCGCGCGTGGCCTCGGCGTCTCGTCGGCCGACGTGGCGCGGCTCTCCCCGCTCGTCGCGCGGTTGAGTGCAACCTACAACGATCGGTCGGCTTCGGCCCCGGCCGCCGACGACCGCGGCGCCCTCGCGGCGCGCCTCCTCTTCTCGTTCGTCCGTGACGTGCCCAAAGGAGCGGGGGCGGTGCGCGAGCTCGCGGCGGCGGGCTTGCTCCAAGGCGAGCGCCCGCTCCGCGTTCTCGACGTGGGCGCCGGCCTCGGCGCCATGACGTGGGGCATCGCACGCGCCGCAGGAGGCCGAGCCGTCGAGGCCGATCTCTTCGACCGCAGCGAGGGCGCGCTCGCCCTGGCCGCGGCCATCGCCGCGGAGCGCAAAGCCGGCGTTCGCGTGCGGACGCACGTCGGTGACGCGGGCACGGCATCCGGCGCGCCCGGCTACGACATCGTCGTGCTCGGGCAGGTGCTGAGCGAGCTCGATCGCGAGAGTGACGACGCGACTCGCCTCACGCGGCACGTCGCCCTCGTCGAGTCGCTCCTCCGCCGGGTCGACGCGCACGGCTCGCTCGTCATCGTGGAGCCAGCGCTCCGCGACCGCAGCCGCCACCTGCATCGCATTCGCGATGCGTTCGCAGCGCGGACGAACGCCGACGTTTCCATCTTCGCTCCGTGTCTCCATCGAGCCGCGTGTCCGATGCTCGTCCGCGAGACCGACTGGTGTCACGAGGACCTCGACGTCGATCTCCCGGCGTGGCTCGTGCCGATCGCGCGCGGCGCCGGCCTCCGCTTCGAGGGGCTCACGTTCAGCTATCTCGTCCTCCGCAAGGATGGGCTCACGCTCCGCTCGCGCTTCGCCGCCGACGCGTCGCTCTTCCGCGAGGTCTCGGGCCTCGTCCGCACCAAGGGCAAAACGGAGCGCATCGTGTGCGGCGTCACGCCCAGCGCCCCGGGCGGCGTCGGCGTCCGCGCGATGCGGCTCGATCGCGCGGACACGGCGGAAAACGCCGCGTGGGAGGAGGCGCACCGCGGCGACCTCCTCGCGTTCGATCCGCCGCTCGAGGCCGCCCGGCCGCGCGTCGAAAAGGAGATGCGCGTCACCCTTCGAGTTGACGCACCTGGCGGGCGTCAGTAGCGAGTCAGCGATGCGTGGTCTCTACGCGATTGTCGATCTCGGCGCGCTCGCCACGGCGAACGTGGATCCCATGGCGTTCGCGCGCGCGGTGCTAGCGGCGCGGCCGACGGCCCTCCAAGTCCGCGCCAAGGAAGTTCCGGCTCGCGAGGTCTTGGGGCTCCTGCGAGCGCTCGTGCCTGCGTGCCGCGCGGCCGGGGTCATGCTCGTCGCCAACGATCGCGCCGACGTCGCCGCGCTGGGTGGCGCCGACGCCGTTCACCTCGGTCAAGACGACCTCCCCATCGAGCTCGCCCGGTCTCTCTCTCCGCGCCTCAAGATCGGGCTCTCGACGCACACGCCCGAGCAGCTCGCGCGTGCCCTTGAGCAGCGCCCGGACTACGTCGCGTACGGCCCCGTCTTCGCGACGCGGAGCAAGGAGAACCCCGATCCGGTGGTCGGGCTCGAAGGCCTTCGCGTCGCGAGTGCGCTCGCGCGCGCGGCGCGCACGCCGCTCGTGGCGATTGGTGGCATCGAGCTCGCGAACGCGCCCGCGGTCGGAGCGCTCGCGGACGCCGCCGCGGTGATCGGTGCGCTCGTGCACGGGGGGCTCGACGGCGTCACGCGTCGCGCGCTCGCGCTCGGGGCCGCCCTCGGAGGCAGCGGCGCGGAGCCCGCGTTCGCGCCCGCGCCCGCATGACGTCCCAGTTCGCGTCGCTCCCGTTCGGGCTCGGCGACGTGCTCGTGCTGGAGAACGGCGAGGAGGCGTGGCTCGCCGGCGCGCTCGTATGCTCGGAGAGCGCGCCCATCGCCTTCTTGTTCCGTGCGCCGAGCGGCGGTCAGGACCGCGCGGTGTACCTCCGAGCGGTGTCGCCGGTCGACGCGTACTGGCTCGACGACTGCTCCGGCGCGCGCGCGCACGGGCCGCTGGAGCCTCCGACGTCACTCGAGCACGCTGGTGAGATCTACACGCGCGCGCGCCGCCTCCCGGTGGCGATCTCTCGGACGGGCGAGGTTTCGTTCGATCTCGAAGGAACCGGGATCCTCGCCGAATACCGGGGCCCGGCCGACCGGCGCCTGGTCCGCGTCGCGACGCGTGAAGCCGTCCTCGTCTGCGCGGGGCGCGTGCTCTTGCCCGGTGCCTACGATCGCTTCCCCGGCGACGCGAAGGAGTGAGTCGCCGACGGAGGCGTCGCTAGACGCCGCGCATGCGGATGAGGAGCGACTCGGCGGTGAGCTGCGGCGAAGCGTTTCCGTCGAGCGCGACGAGTGCCGTCTGCACCATTCGGAATCGTGCTGCCGCCGCGTCCGCGGTGTCGTCGTCGGTGGCGCCGGCATGAGCGCGCGCCTCGGCGGCGAGCTCGGTCGCGAGCGCGATGAGGCCCGGCGCTAGCGCGGCCTTGTCCTTCTTGGCTTCTTCTGCGAGCGCCAGCGCGGCTGCGAGCGATGGGCCGGCGAGCGCGGCTTTCACCTGTGCGAGGAAGCGTTCGCGCCGCTCGCTGGCCTCGGGGTCGGCGTGCGTCTGCGCGACAGCCATGGAGCCCGACGCGATCTTGGCGATGCGTGCCGCGGCCTCGGCGTCCACTCCGCGCGCCGCGAGGAGCTCGGCGACGAGCGCGTCGGGGAGCGCACCGAAGCGGACCCGCAGCGTGCGCGAGCGGATCGTCGGGAGCAGCGAGTCGGCCTGCGCCGACAAGAGGATGAAGTGCGTCCGCTGCCCCGGCTCTTCGAGCGTCTTCAGGAGCGCGTTCGCAGCGGACGTGCTGAGCTCTTCGGCGCGCCGGATGATGAACACCTTGGCGCGGCCCTCGTGGGGCGCGAAGGCCGCGCGCGCGAGGACCAACGTGCGCACCTGGTCGATGCTGATCTCCTGCGACTCGGGGGTGCGGCGACCGATCTGGGCCGGCTCGTAGAGGCCGCGCTCGAGGACGACCACGTCCGGATGGACGGGCCGGTCCTCGCCTTCGCGCGGCACCGCGCGGCTGCAGGCGCTGCAAGCGCCGCAGGCCTGACCGTCCTGGGGCTCGGCGCAGACGAGCGCCTGTGCGAGCCCGAACGCCACGAGCTCCTTGCCGACGCCGTCCGGGCCGTCGAACAAGAGTGCATGATGCACGCGTCCGTTGGCGAGCGCGCGCCGCAGCGTTTCTACCGCCGTGTCCTGCGCGCGGACTTGATCGAGGACGCGTCCCATCGCGTCCGTCACGCTACTACGGAGCGCCCTGCGCCGTCACCTCGGCCCGCGCCGTGGCGATGAGTTGGCCGTCGGCCATGAACCGTACCTGGGTGACTCCGACGGTGCGGCCCATGAAAATGAACTCCGTGCCGTCGAGGCCGTGCGCCACCTCGAGCACCGTGGGGCTGTCGCACACCGCGTCGACGCTCATGACTTTGTTGTCGTCGTTGTACGGCGTGATGTTCGCGCGGACCGCTGCGCCGACCGGCATGGAGATCACTTGGAGCGACACGGTCGCCGCCAAATCGCCTTGCGACACGTTGGTCACCGTCGTGTGATCGTAGCTCGGGCCGGAGCAACCCGCGCCGAACGTGAGCGCGCCGAGCGCGAGGAGCGAGAGAGCGAAGTTCTTCACGGCGTCACCTCCACGTCGAGCGAGACGGTCAACGCATCGAGCTTCGCGGTCACTTTGGCCGTGCCGGCCGCATTGGCGACGAACGGCATGCGCGCGTTGGGCGTCCCGCCGTCGAGCTTCACTACCGTCGGCGCGTCGCTCGTCCACTCGTAGTTGACGGTCCCTCCGAGCCGCACGTCGTGGTCGGCGTAGGCCTCGGCGCGCAGGACGAACTTGTCGTTCACCTTGAGCGTGACCTTGGGCGGCGGCTCGGTGCCGTCGCCTTTGTTGAGCTTTAGCTTGAGCGGCGAGGCGATGCGCACGTAGGTGAGGTCGGCGGCCTGACCGTTGGCCGTGGAACGCGCGACGATGGCCACCCGGCCGGGCTTCTTGGCGACGAAGATTCCGCCGGGCTGAGCGTCGCTCAAGTACTCGTCGGAGGCGGGCTTGAGGATCGGGTTTCCGAGCTGGCTTTGAATGTCCGCGTTGGGCTCGAACGCGAGCTTGAATGCGCCGCCGACCGCGAGCGACGACGGGAAGTCGAAGTCGCGCGTCTGCGCCACGCCGGCGTTGGGACAGGTCGAGTCGTCCCCGTCGGTCGAGATGCACGTGTAGCGGAACTTGCCGCGACCGAGGTTGCCGACTTTGGAGCCGGCGGAGTCAGCGGAGCCGCACGCGACGAGCGCGGCGAGGAGCCCGGCGGAGAACGCCGCGCGGGCGACGAGGCTGGGAAGGTTCGAAGGGAGGTTCATGTTCTCTCGCTGAAGGGCGGGGGGCGGCCCGTTCGGGAGCACGCTCCGTGCCTGGGCCGATTCAGCCCGATTTCCGCACGATTCTACGTGGCGCGCATCGGGGCGTGAACCGCCTCGGACGCGCCCGTGACAACGATGTCATGCCCCGCGGAAGGCCGCGGTGCGCTTGCCGAGAAACGCCGCCATGCCCTCGCGCTGATCGGCGGAGCCGAAGAGCGCGCCGAAGGCTTGGGCCTCGAGCTCGCACGCGACGGGGAGGGGAACGTCGGCGCCGCGAAGGAGCGCGCGCTTGGCCTGGGCGACCGCGAGCGGACCCTTGGATGCGATCTTGGTCGCGACCTCGCGCACCTTGGTCATGAGCTCGGCGTGCGGGACCACGGCGTTGACGAGGCCGATGCGCAGCGCCTCCTCGGCGGAAAGCGTGTCGGCCGTGTAGCAGAGCTCACGGGCGCGCCCGATGCCGACGCGGCGCGCGAGGCGCTGCGTGCCGCCGAAGCCCGGGATGACGCCCAGGTTCACCTCGGGCTGGCCGAGCTTGGCCTTGTCGCTCGCGTAGATGAAGTCGCATGCGAGCGCGAGCTCGCAGCCGCCGCCGAGCGCGAAGCCGTTCACCGCCGCGATGACGGGGAAGTGGCTCTGCTCGATGTGGCTCAAGATGCGCTGGCCCATGCTGGCGAAGTGACGCGCTTGATCGGCGGTCATCTCCGACATCGCGCCGATGTCGGCGCCGGCGACGAAGGCCTTGTCGCCCGCGCCGGTGAGGATGCCGCACCAGATGCTCGCGTCGGTCGCGAGCTCGTGGAGCGCGTGGCTGAGATCGCGCAGCACGTCTTTGTTGAGCGCGTTGAGCTTCTCCGGCCGGTTGATCGTGATCGTCGCGACGTGCTCGTTCTTCTCGAGGAGGACGGTGCTCATGGGATCGATCCTTGGTCAGTGCGCGACTGCGGCGCCGGTCTTCTGGCCCTTTTCGTCGTAGGCGTAGAAGCCGCGGCCGGACTTCTTGCCGAGCCAGCCGGCGGCGACGAGGTTCCGGAGGAGCGTCGGCGCGCGGTACTTGCTGTCGCCGAGATCGCGGTGGAGCACCTCGGCGATGAAGAGGACGGTGTCGAGGCCGATGAGGTCCGAGAGCTCGAGCGGGCCCATCGGGTGATTGAGCCCGAGCTTCGCGCCCTGATCGATGTCCTCGGGCGTGCCGAGGCCCTCTTGCAGCGCGAAGCACGCCTCGCAGAGCATCGGGATGAGGATGCGGTTGACGAGGAAGCCGGGCGCGTCCTTGCTCGTGACGATGGTCTTCCCCATGGCAGCGGCCAAGGCCGAGATCTCCTTGTAGGTCTCGTCGCTGGTCTGCACGGCGCGGACGATCTCGACGAGCTTCATGAGCGGAACGGGGTTCATGAAGTGCATGCCGATGACGCGGTCGGGGCGGCTGGTGGCGCCGGCGAGCCTGGTCACCGAGATCGACGAGGTGTTGGTCGCGAGGATCTTGCCGGGCGCGAGCGCCGCGTCGCACTTCTTGAAGAGAGCGGTCTTGAGCTCGACGTTCTCGGTCGCGGCTTCCACCACCATGTCGCAGCCCGCGAAGTCTTCGATGGCGCCCACCGGCTGGATGCGGCCCACGAGCGCGTCTTTGGCCTCGCCCGTCATCTTGCCCTTCTCGACCTGCTTGCCGAGCACGGCCTCGATCTTGGAGACGGCCTTCTTGACGTGATCGACGCTCTGGTCGGCGAGGCGCACCGAGTAACCGGCGCCGGCCGCGACCTGCGCGATGCCGCTTCCCATCTGTCCGGCGCCCAACACTCCGATGATCTTGATGCTCGACATGGCCGCTCCTCTCGATGCGTCGCGCGAACGGCGGCCCGCTTTTTGGTAGGCTCCGCTGCGTCGTGCGGGTCGTCCTCTATCACGTGGCGCTGGTGTTTGCGATGGCCACCGCCGGCTGCGCGAGGCCCGCGGTCACCGACAAGGCCATGGCGCTCACGCGGACCGGGCAAGCCGACGCCGCCGCCGCGCTCCTCACGCGCGCGCTCGCCGAGAACCCCGACGACGTCGCGGCCCGCCGGCTCCTCGTCCGCGTAGAGGCCACGCGCGGGAACCTCGCCGCTGCGCGTGTGGAGGTGGATGAGCTTCGGCGTCGCCTTGGCCCCGAAGACCCGACGCCGTACCTCGAGCTCGGTCATGCGCTCGAGCTCGCGCACCATTTCGACGAGGCGCTCGCCGCCTACGACGAGGCCGCGCGCGTCGCTCCGGCGTCGCCGGTCGGTCCGCGCGAGGCGGGGCTGCGCGCAGCGCGTTGGGGCGAAGCCGAGGTCGCCATCGAGCGCCTCGACGAGGCCGTTCGGCGCGGGGCGACCGACGCCGAGACGCTGCACGCGCTCGGCGTGGCGCGCCTCCACACGCGCGACGTGGACGGCGCGGAGCGCGCGTACCGGGCGGCGTTGGCTCGCGACCCGGACGCGGTCGATTCGATCGTCGGCCTCGCGACCGTGGCGCTCGTGCGGGACGACTACGCCGCCGCGCTCGCGGCGTACGACATGCTCCGCGCGCGTCGACCGAGCTCACCGGTGGCCGAGCTCGGTCGCGCGTACGCGCTCGCCAAGCTCGGCCGGCGCGGGGAGGCGTCGCAAGCGATCGATCGCGCCGAGGCGCTGGGCGGTCCGCCGGCCAACGTGGCGCGCCTCCGCGCGCTCGTTCGTTGAGGACGCCTCGCGATCAGGCTCGCGCGGCAGGAACGAGCGACGGTCGGGTCCGCTCCAGCTGCGAGCGCACCACGTCGATCAACGTCCCCACGTCGAACGGGCGCGAGATGCGCTCGTTGGGCAGCGCCGAAAGCTCGGCATCGAGGCCAGCGGGGAGGGACCGGCCGACCGCGAAGACGAAGCGCGGCGCGAGCGCGGAGTTGACCCGAACCGCGGCGCGATAGACCTCGAGCGCCGTCATGTCGGGGAGCTCGGCCTCGCAGAACACCACGTCGAAGAGGCCGTGCCGTTTGACGAGCGCGATGGCGTCGCGCCCGCTCGTCGAGGCGATGACGTCGTGCTCGGCGTAGAGCGCGATGGAGAGCGCGCTCCCGAGCACCGGCTCCTCGTCGACCACCAGCACGCGCCCGCGCCGCGGAGAGCGCGGGTGCGAATCCTCGGCGTGCGCGAAGCGGCTCGGGATGGTCACCGTGACGGTCGTGCCTTGGCCTTCTTCGCTGTCGACGCTGATCTGCCCGGACAGACTGCTCACGATGCCTTGGCACACCCAGAGTCCCAGGCCCGTTCCGAGCCCGACTGGCTTGGTCGTGAAGAAGGGATCGAAGACGCGCGCCAGCGCCTCGCGCGGGATGCCCACGCCGGTGTCGCTCACGCTGACGGCGATGCCGTGGTCGGTGGCTTGGCAGCGCACGCGAATCTCGTGGCTCGCGATCTCTCCCTGTGGAATCGCTTGGGCCGCGTTGAGCAAAAGGTTGAGAAACACTTGCCCGAGGCGCGACTCGTTGGCCTCGACCGGAGCCACTTCGTCGTATTCGCGGACCAACGTCGCGCGATGTCGAATCTCGTTCCAAGCGAGATTGATGCTCGCGTCGAGGACGCGCGCCACATCGACCGGGGCCGACGTTTCGTTGTCGGCGCGCGAGAACGTCTTCAAATCCCGAACGATGCCGCGCACGCGCTCAGTGCCCTCTTGCACGAGGGCGACCATGCTCGATACCTCGGCGAGCTGTGGTGCGAGGTCGCTCTCGCCGAGCAGCTCGCGGAGCGCCGGCAGGCGCGCGATGTCTTCGTCGACGGTGCGAAGGCGCCGCGCGAGCTCGGGTAGCTTGCGGCCGACGAGCACGTCGAGGTTGGCTTTCATGTACGCGAGCGGGTTGTTGATCTCGTGCGCGACGCCGGCGGCGAGCGTTCCGACCGACGCCATGCGGTCGGACTGGAGCAAGTGCGCCTGCATCTGTTTGCGCTCGGTCAGGTCGCGCATCGTCGAGAGCGTGGCCGGGCTCCCGTCGAAGTCGATCTGCATGCTCATGCTCTCGCAGGTCACGATCTCGCCGTCCTTGCGGCGAATGCGATACTCCACCGCCGGAGCGAAGCCGGTGCGGCGAAGGAGCTCGCTGCGCGCGCGTGCCTTCTCGCTCTCCTCGGGAAGGAGAAGGTCTCCGGGGCCCATGCGGGACAGTTCCTCGGCGCTGTAGCCCGAGAAGCGGGCGAAGGCCGGGTTCACGTAGAGGAACGCGCCATCACGCGTGACCGCGACCGCGTCGGGCATGAGCTCGATCAGCGAACGGAAGCGCGCCTCGGAGCGCTTCAGCGCATCGCTCTCGCGCATGCGCTCGGTCACGTCCGCCACGATCGAGGCCACGCCGACGATGCGGTCCTGCTCGTCGACGAGCGGCGTGTTGTGCCACTCGCAGAGGATGGTGCGTCCGTCTTTGGTGACGTTGGCGTTGGTCACGTGTTGCGCGTTCCCCGCGAGGAGCGACTCCCACACGGCGTCGACGTAGCCGCGCACCGGCTCCGGCACGAGGACCTTCGCGTGGCGGCCGAGCATCTCCTGGGCGGTGTGTCCGAAGACCTGCGTCGCGGCCTCGTTCCACTCCGCCACTTCGAAGGCGGTGTTCCAGAAGATGACCGCGAGGGGATTCTGCGCCACGTAGAGCGAGAGGCGCTTCTCGGATGCGCTTCGCGCCGCCTCGGCCGCGACGCGCTCGGAGACGTCCTCCACGGTGCCGAGGCCGGCCACCACTTCGCCGGACGTACCTCGGAGTGGGCTCACGCGCAGGCGAATGGTCAGGTTGGGCGGGCCGTTGCGGACCGAGACCGGTCCCTCGAACGTGGCGGAGTCGCCCAGGAGCCCGGTGCGGAGCGCGTCGTAGATCGGCAATCGCGCGAGCGACTTCAGATCGAACGCGCGGAGGTCGCTCTCGGTGACGCGCAGCATCTCGAGGAGCTTCGGGTTGAAGTCGAGGAGCTCCATCGACGCGTCGTAAAGAAACACGCCGACCGGCGACTGCTCGAAGAGCGCACGATAGAGTTGGTGAGCTCCCCCGAGCGCTTCGCGGATGTCGTCGAGCTTGGGCATCCCTAACGAAGGATGCTACACGCTCTCGGGCGACATGCGGTCTCCGTTCACGCGTCGGGCGAGCGCGATCGCCGTGCTCGCCGTCGCCTCGCTGGCGTCACCGGATGCGGCAGCGCTCGACAAGCAGGGGAGCGCGCACGCGGGGGTGGTGGGGAGCGACGGTGACGACGACGGGTTCGACGTTTCCGGGGCGCTCACGCTCGGCAGCGCCATCGCGAACAAGACCTACGCCGCGCGCCCGGACAACACCGGAAAAGCGCTCATGCGCTACGCCGCGCACGCCGACGTCGACCTCTTCGGTCGTCGGCTGTCCCTGCCGCTCGACGTCAACCTCTTCTCGGATCGCGAGCGAAAGGGCGCGCTCGTCTTCGCCCCCACCGAGCTCGACCTCATCGGTGGCGTCACCACGACCTTCGGCGCCGGCTTTGGCGACCTCGAGCTCGGCGCACGCGTCGAGCGCGACATGCCCATCGATCGCGGCGGCTTCTCGCAGACCTATGTCGACGGGCGCGCCCGCTATCTGTATTCGCTCGCGGCGCGCATGCCGGCGATCGGGCGCGCGCTCGCCGATGGTGACCTCTCGGGGCACTTCACCTTCGGCACCTTTGCCGTCAACCCGAGCTACGCGGCGCGCCCCGACAACACGGGTCTCGCGCTCTTTCGCTACGCCGGGCACACGGAGCTCTCGGTCTTCCACGACCTCTACTCGGTCGGCGTCGACGCGACGCTCTTCACCGATCGACGCGCGTCGAACGTTGCGGCGCCGAGCGAGCTCGATCTCACCTACGAAGTGATCCTCCGCGAGGCGCCCTGGGAGCTCCACGTCGCCTACGAGCGTGACATGCCGGTCGACCAGGGAGGCATGGTCCAATCGTTCATCTACGCGCTCGTCGTCTGGGGTTTCGACTTGAAGCGGACCGTGCCGGCCCCGCTGGAGAATCGCGCCACGATTCCGTCGCCGTGAGCGCCTCGTGATACTTTGGCGATGACATGGACGCGAACCGCGTGATGCGCGAGCTCGATGACCTCTTCGCCGAGCTCGAGACCTTGCTCAAGAATCCCGACGTCGGCGCGACGCTGGCCGAGCGAGGCGTCAACGTGAGCCTCGCGCTCCTCGCGTCCGACGCGCTCAAAGCCTACGTGCATGGCGACAAGGCGCGCGCCGCAGAAGAGTTCTGCCACTTCGGCGAAGAGGTTGCGGCCCGACTCGCCGTGGCGAAAGGAACGCTCTCGTGAATCTTCCCACGCTGCGCACCGGGCTCGCGCTCCCGCACCCGGAGCCGATCGCGGCCGCGAGCTTCTCCGCGGTCGAGCTGATGCCCGGCGATCGCACGGTCGCCCTCCTCGATCAGCGGCGCCTCCCGGCGAAAGAGCACTACGACATGCTCACGACCGTGGCGGGAGTCGCGACCGCCATTCGAACGATGGCCGTGCGCGGAGCGCCCGCGATCGGCGTCGCAGCCGCGTACGGAATGGTCCTCGCGGCCGCGGAGAACACCCGCGCCGACGCCGCCGCGTTCGACGTCGCGATGTCAGCGGCTGCCGATCTCCTTCGCGCGACGCGTCCCACGGCGGTGAACCTCGCCTGGGCCACCGACCGCATGGTCACCCGCGCCGCCACCGTCGCCGCGCAGCCAGGCCTCGAGCGTTTGGCCGAGCTGGCGCGCGAGGCACGCGCGATTCACACCGAGGACGTCGCGGCCTGCCGTCAAATGGGCGAGCTCGGCGCCGCGCTCCTTCCGGATGGAGCCAACGTGCTCACGCACTGCAACGCGGGTGCGCTCGCGACCGGCGGCTACGGCTCCGCCCTCGGCGTCGTTCGCGCCGCGCGGACCGCGCGGCGCCTCGGCAAAGTGTTCGTCGGCGAGACCCGACCGCTCCTCCAAGGCGCACGCCTCACGGCGTGGGAGCTCCTCCGCGACGGCATTCCGGTCACGGTCGTCACCGACTCGATGGCCGCCGTGCTCATGCAGCGCGGTGAGCTCGGCGCCGTCATCGTAGGCGCCGATCGCATCGCGGCGAACGGCGACGTGGCCAACAAGATCGGCACCTACGGTCTCGCATGCATCGCCGCCGCGCACGGCGTGCCCCTGCTCGTCGTGGCGCCTTGGAGCACCGTCGACATGAGCTGCGCGACCGGCGCGTCGATCCCGATCGAGGAACGCGCCGCGAGCGAGGTCACGCACGTCACCGTCGGAGACGCGAGCGTCACCGTGGCGCCCGAGGCCGCCGGCGCGTGGAATCCGGCCTTCGACGTGACGCCGGCCCGGCTCGTACACGCCATCGTGACGGAGCGTGGGGTGGTTCGACCCGTCGAGGGGCCAGGCCTCGAGCGCCTCGCGCGCTTGCGCTGAGGCCGCGAATGGCGAACGCTGTCACTCAGGGTCGGCGCACCTCGGTTGCGCCTCGAGGCGTCGCGCATCACTCCTTGCTCGGGAAAGGTCGACCGATGAAGGCACACGACGGATTCCTGGTGCTCTCGCTGCTTGCGCTCGCGGGGTGCGGTGGATCGAGCACGAACAGCGGCATCGGTGGCGGTGACGCGGGAGCGGGCGACGCGGCAGCGCTCTTCGGTGACGCTGCGCCCACGACGACCGGCACCGACGACTGCGCCGAGGCGGCGAAGCTCGTCTACGTCGTCTCCTCGGCGTACGACCTCTACAGCTTCTATCCCGCGACGCGCACGTTCAAGAAGGTCGGCCACCTCGCGTGCCCCGACCCCGGGCAAGACGTCGCCATCGGCGGGAAGACGGCGACGCCCAACTCGATGGCGGTCGATCGACAAGGCTACGCGTGGGTGAGCTACACGAGCGGCAAGCTCTTCAAGGTGAGCACCGCCGACGCGAGCTGCCAGGCAACGACGTTCGTGCCGGGCCAGTCGGGCGTGTTCAAGTTCGGCATGGCGTTCTCGACCAACGGCGGGGCCGGGACCAAGTCCGAGAGCCTCTACATCGTCGGGATCCGCGACACGACCTCGGGGGTCGTGGGGCAGGGGCTCGCGACGATCGATCTGTCGACCATGAAGCTCCGCACGATCGGAGACTTCTCGGGCGCGCTGGCGCAGAAGGGCGCCGAGCTGACCGGCACGGGTGACGGCAAGCTCTGGGGGTTCTTCACGACCTCCCCGGCCTCGCTCGCCGCGATCGACAAGTCGACCGGCGCGACGTCCAACGTGCAGCCGCTCACCGGAGTCGAGACCGGCACCGCGTGGGCGTTCTCCTTCTGGGGCGGCGACTTCTGGTTCTATACGGCGCCGGAGAACCAGCCGAGCAGCGTGACCCAGCTCAAAACTTCGGGTGGCGGCTCCCTCGGCGTGGCCGTCCCGAACGTGGGCTTCCGCATCGTCGGCGCGGGCGTCTCGACCTGCGCTCCGCTCGTCCCGCCGAAGTGAGCCCGCGCCTCGCTTTTCGCCGGAGTTGGTACTAGCGTCCGCTCGTCGTGTCCGAGACCCCGTCGCGCTTCTCCCCCAAACCGCCCTGGCTCAAGGTCCGCGCGCCCGGTGGCGCGAGCTACGGCGAGCTCAAAGAGACGTTTCGATCGCTCGATCTGCACACGGTCTGCGAGGAGGCGCGCTGCCCCAACATCGGCGAATGCTGGAGTGAGGGTACCGCGACGGTAATGCTCCTCGGCGACGTGTGCACGCGCGCGTGTCGCTTCTGCGCCGTCACGAGCGGCGACCCTCGCGGCGCGGTCGATGTGCGCGAGCCCGAGCACGTGGCTCGCGCGCTCTCACGCATGAGCCTCCAATACGTGGTCCTCACCATGGTCGACCGCGACGACATGCTCGACGGCGGCGCCTCGCACGTCGGTCGGACCGTGAGCCGATTGAAGGAACTCCGGCCCGACATGCTCGTCGAGACGCTCCTCGGCGACTTCGGCGGGCACATGGACTACGTGGACGTCACCGTCGACGCGAAGCCCGACGTGTGGGCGCACAACATCGAGGTGGTCGAGCGCTTGCAGCGCAAGATCCGCGACGTGCGCTGCAGCTACGAGCGCTCGCTCGGCGTGCTCGCCCACGTGAAGAAGCGCGACCCGAGCCGCATCACCAAGTCGAGCATCATGGTCGGCATCGGCGAGACCGACGACGAGGTCGTCCAGACCATGCGCGATCTCCGCGCCGCCGGCGTCGACATCGTCACCCTCGGTCAGTACTTGCGGCCCACGCCCAAGCACACGCCGGTGGACTGTTACGTGACGCCCGAGGCGTTCGAGCGCTTCGCCGCCGAGGCGCGCGCGCTCGGCTTTCTCTATGCCGCGAGCGGGCCGCTCGTTCGAAGCTCCTACAAGGCCGCCGAGGTCTTCGTTCGTAGCTTCCTCGCGCCGGGCGACCCCGAAGCGGCCAAGAAGCTCATCGAGGAGCGTCTCGCGCACGCGCGCGCAGCGGCGAGCGCCGCCGACGCACCCGACGGCGCGACGCCGCGCTCGACGAGCGAGCTCGCGGCACGCGCCGCCTCGGCGATGCTCATGCCCGCGTCGGCGCTCGTGCGTCGCTGATCGACGGGCGCGCTTTCAGCTCGGCAACACGCTCCGCACTTCGGCGGGCGTGAACGGCTTTTGCAGCACCATTGCGTCGACCGAGCCGAGGAACTCCGCCGCCCGCGGCGTGAACGGGCCCCCGGTGATGAAGACGATGCTCTGCTCGCGCCCGGGGCGCGCCGCACGCACGCGCTCGAAGACGTCCATGCCGGTTTGGTCCGGCATGATGAGATCGCAGAACGCGACGTCGTAGTCGTTGGCGAGGAGGTGCTCGATGGCGTCGCGGCCGCTGTGCACGACGTCGACGTCGTGGCCTTCGAGCGAGCTCCGCAGCATCTCGGCGACCAGTGGCTCGTCGTCCGCCACCAGCACGCGGAGGGGCCGCAGTCGAATCCCACTCGCCGCGGCGGGCGAGCGCGGGAGCATACCCAGCGTGGTCTCGGCGCGCGGCAAGGTGACGCGCACGGTGGTCCCGCAGCCCTCGCGGCTCGAGATGGCGAGCTCGCCGCCGAGGCTGCTCACGACGTTGCGGCAAATGTAGAGCCCGAGACCGGTGCCTTCGCCGCGCGGCTTGGTGGTCACGAAGGGATCGAAGATGCGTTGCATGAGCAGCGGAGGAATGCCGACGCCCGTATCGCGGACCTCGATCACGGCGCGCCCGGCGTCGTCGGTCGAGGTGACGAGCGCGATCTCGTGCTCTTGCGCCGCGCCCTCGGGGAGCGCTTGCGCGGCGTTGACGATGAGGTTCAAAAACACTTGGCCGAGCCGGGCCTCGCTCGCGAGGACGAGCGGCACCGGCCCGAGCTCACGCACGATCCGTGCGCGGTACCGCGTCTCGGTCTGCGCCATTCTGAGCGCCGTCTCCAAGACGGCGTGAACGTCGATCAGCTGGCGTCGGTCGGCGTCGGCGTGCGCGAAGGTCCCCAAGTCCGAGACGACGCACCGGATGCGCGAGATCCCCTCGAGCGCAGCGTTGAGTCGCTCGACCGCGCTTCCGTCGCCGCGCGCCGCCGCGTCGCGCGCGACCGCCTCGACGTTGGCGAGCACGTAGGTGAGGGGGTTGTTGATCTCGTGGGCCACGCTCGCGGCCAGCGTGCCGATCGACGCCATGCGGTCGGCGATGGCGACTCGAGACTCGAGCGCGTGCTGTTCGGTGATGTCCCAGGCGACGAAGGTGACGCCGGCCACGGCGCTGTCTTCGTATCGGGGGCCCACTTGAACGCGCCAGCGGCGTCCGCTCTCTCCCCGTGCTTCGAACATCGACGGCGAGCACGTGGTCATCGCGCGTTCGAACGCCGCGCGCGCGACCGCGTGCTCCTCGGGGAGGAGGCGTTCCCAGGCGAGCGTGCCGGGCTCCACCGACGCTGGTGCGTTGCTGACGAAGAGAATCTTTCCTTCGCGATCGGCGGTTGCGATCGTGATCGGCGTGCTCTCGACGACCGATCGGAGAAGCTCCTCGGAGTCGCGGAGCGCCGCCTCGGCCAGCTTGCGCGGAGTGATGTCGACGAAGGTGACGATGGCGCCGCACGCCTCCGTCTCTGCGAACGAGCCGCATCCGCCGACCGGCGTGGCCGACACGATGGCCCACCGCGGCTCGCCGTCGCGACGGCGGAACCCGAGGGTGACCGGGGGCTGCGCCTCTCTCGTCGCGATCGCGCGCGCGACGGGGTGCGCGGCGGGCGGCAGGGCGCGCCCGTCCTCGGTGACGAGATCACGCACGACGTCCGAGATCGTCGTCGACGCGTCGAACGCGGTCCCCAGGATGCGCTCGGCGCTGGGGTTCGATGCGAGGACGGCGCCGTCCGCGGCGACGTGAAGGAAGCCCCCCGGCATCTGATCGACGACGAGACGGTGCACGACCTCGCGCGCCACGGGCGTCGCACCCGACCCGCGTGACAAAGTCGTTGCCCGTTGCGTCGACGCCGGGATCCACGAATGGCCCGGGTCCGCTTTGCGTTCCCTCCCCACCACCGCGGAACCTAGCGCACCATGACCGGCCGGTGCACTTCGAAAAAGGCCGACGAGTCGCGGCGTTTCGGGAACGGAGGGACCTGACTATCCGTTCTCCTCGAAGCGAGGCATGATCCGACAGATCTCGGGCCGCGCTCGACCGTCGAAGGGATGAACATGCGCGCTCTCGTTGCCGCTCTCGCCATCGGTATCACCATGTGCGCCACGGCCTCTGCGGCTCGCGCCGAGGAGGAGCGCGACGCGCCTCTCGAAGCGAATGAGGTGCCCGGCGAGATCGTCGTCGACCTCAAAGCTGGCGCCCGACCCGAGGACGTGGCCGCCGTCGTGCGCGCCGCGGGAGGCGACGTCCGCTGGAACAGCGAGTGGTCGGAGGGCGGAGAACGCCTCGGCCTCGTCCACGTCGCGAGCGACAAGGTGGCGGCGCTCGAGGCCGCGCTGGGGCGCGACCCGGCGGTCGAAGGGGTCGAGGAGAACCTCGTCTTCCGCGCCGACTTCGTGCCGAACGATCCGTTGTACGCGGAGAAGCAGTGGCATCTCGCGCGCGTCGGCGCCGAGCGCGCTTGGGAGCTCGGGTGCGGGCGCGGCGTCACGGTCGCCGTCGTCGACACCGGCGTCGCCTGCTTCGACAAAGGGCCTTTCACCCGCGGGAGCGATCTCCAGGGCACGCGCTGCAGCGGCGGCTACAACTTCGTGCACGACAGCGCCGAAGCGTTCGACGACCAAGGCCACGGCACGCACGTCGCCGGCACGATCGCGCAGACGACGAACAACGGCAAAGGCGTGGCCGGCCTCGCGTACTGCGCCAACCTGATGCCCATCAAGGTCTTGAACCGAAGTGGCTGGGGCACGCTCGCCGACGTCGCCGAAGGCATTCGCTACGCAGCCGATCACGGCGCGTCGATCGTCAACCTCTCGCTGGGCGGCCCGCGCCCCGCTTCCGTGCTTCAAAAGGCGGTCCGCTACGCCCAATCGAAGGACGTCCTCGTCGTCGCGGCCGCCGGGAACAGCGGCAAGTCCGTCGGCTATCCGGCCGCGTACCCGGGCGTCGTCGCCGTGAGCGCCACCGATTCGAACGATCGCATCGCGTGGTTCTCGTCGCGCGGCAAAGAGGTGGTCATCGGGGCGCCCGGTGTCTCCGTCACGCAGCAGACGATCTGCGAGGGCGGTCGCAACAAGTGCGAGCTCTTCGGCACCTTCAACGGCACGAGCATGGCGTCGCCGCACGTGGCCGGCGCGGCCGCGCTCGTGGTCGGCATGGGCGTGAGCGAGCCCGACGCCGTGCGCGGAATCCTCACGGGCACCGCCCGACCCAAGGACGACGAGAAGTTGTATGGTGCAGGTATCCTCGACGCGGGCGCCGCTGCCGCGAAGGCCCACTGGTCGCACGTCCTCGAGCGCGCGCTCGCGCTCTTCGCGTTCTTCGTGCTCGTGGCGCGCCGCGTACGCAAGAAGGGCGGCTGGTTCCGACTCTCGCCGCTCACGCTCGTCGCCGCGCTCGCGGGCGGCATCGGGCTCGCGCCCTTCTTGCCCCTCTTGCACGTCGCGCCCACGCTCCCGGACGGGGTTCGCACGGCGGCGGAGCTCTTGATGCGACCGGTCGGCGAGTGGGACCTCGTCCTCGTGGGGCAGGGGCTCCACCGCTGGCTCCTCTTCGCGAGCGCGGGCCCGGCGCTCCTCGGTTACGTGCTCTTCTTCGGGGTGCGATCGCTTCGTCCGGTGCTCGGTGGATATGCGGTGGGGGCAGCGGCGCTCCTCATGCAGATCGCCTTCCAAGCCGACGTCGCGTTCCCGCTCGGAACCTTCTTGCTGCGGGCGCTCGCCCTGCTCAACGTCGGCGTTCTCTTGTGGCTCGCCCGAACCGCGCTCGATCACAAGAAGGTCTGAGCCGAGGTAGGCCTGGGCGCCCCGTGAACGGCGCGCGACGACTGTTACCCTGGGGCCCAGTGCCTGGGGCACAGAGGTCATGGTCCCCCGGGGCCCGACCTTCAGGTCGAAGCGCCAACGCCTTGAAATGACATGAGGCGTGTCCCCGATTTGGCGCTCCTTGGCCCCGCTCGCGCGCGGCACGCCGCCTGCTAACTTGTTCCCTAGTAGGTCAGACCATGCGCCCGTACACCTTGGCCGCCACGCTTGCCCTGTTCGTCCTCCCGCTCGCCGCGCAAGCGGACGCGCCCGCGCCGCCGGCTCCCGAGTCGGCCCCGTCGCCTGGGCTCGGCGCGAGCGACCCGCGCGTCACGCGCCTCCTCGGCGCCAAAGACACCCTCCGGTGGAACTACTCGCCCGCCGGCCGCAACGCCCGGTACGGGCACGCAGAGGCGCTCGTCGCCGCACCCGCCGACAAGGTCTTCAAGGTGGCGCAGGACTACTCGCACTACCGCGAGCTGCATCGCAAGTTCGCCACCGCTCGGGTCGTCGCCAAGGAAGGCGAGAACACCGACATCTACATGCGCTACCCGGTCAAGATCGGCCCGGTGGTGTTCGAGTTCCACGAGGTCATGCGCTTCGGATCGCCGCGCATGAATGGCCCGGTGCGAATGCTCGAGGCCAACGGCATCAAGGGCGACATGCGGCAGGGCCACGCGGTCATCGCGGTCGAGCCCGTCGACGCCACGCACTCGCTCCTCGTGGTCGACATCCTCCTCGTTCCGAACGTGCCTGCTCCGCAGTTCCTCATCGACGAGGAGCTCCGCGACGGCGCCGGCGACTTCGTCAACGGCCTGAAGGATCGCTCGCAGGGCTTCGTCGGTCCCGTCACCGCGCTCTGACCGCGTCGGTCACGGGAGCGCGGCCCGCTTCACGACGCCCGGCCCCTCTTCGTAGAAGTAGGCGAAGGCCCCGTCGACGCGCACGTGGCTCGGCGAGTCGATGCCTTCGATCACCGTCTCGGTCGCGAGCGAGATCGCGTTCACACGTCGGATACTTCCGTTCGGACGCGTCGCTTCGGCCCAGTAGACGTGGTCACCCGCCTTGACGAGCGAGGTCGGGCACGCGGCCATCCCGAGGTCCACGGGCGCGCCCACGCCCGCGTCCGCTCCGAGCGGGTATCGCGTGAGGTGACCGCCCACGCACTCGCCGCCCATGTTGCGCTGCTCGGTGGCGACGTACAACCAGTCCCCGTCGACCAACGTCGACGCCGCCGGAGTGGCGAGCGCGACGACGGTGCGGACCGTTCCACTTCCGCGCTTGGGCGCCGCGGCGATGCGCAAAGCCTCCTGCTCTCCCCAGTACGCGAAATTCGCGTCGACCGAGAGCGCGCGCCTCCGGTCGACGATGTCGGTCGCGATCGCGGCCTTGGCGGCCGCGCCATCGAGGAGCGCCGAAACGGCGTTCTCGTAGTGGTCGATGAAGTAGACGCCTTCGCCGTCCGATACGATCTCTCGCGGGCTCGCCGTGTCGATGAGCTTGAGGGGGGTCCCCGTGGCTCGACGGTACAGCCCACCGCCGATGTCGATTCCGTTCCAGTTCGTCCACACGAGCGCGCCGCCGTGGGCCGTGAGCTCCCACGCGCCGGCTTGCTCCGCCACGAGCTTGAGCGTGGGGGCGTCCTTCGCGGACTGATAGAGGCCGCCCGGATCTTTGAAGCTCGTGACCCACACCGAGCTGGAGTCGACCCACAGCCCCGCCGGGCTCGGTACCGTCCCGAGCGTCAGCGCCAGGCACTTCCCCTCCACGCAGCTCGCTCCGCCGCAGCTCCGCCCACAGCGACCACAGTTCTCTCCGTCGAAGGTGAAGCTCGCGTCGGGCGCGCACGTCGCGCCGGCCTCCGCGTCGCCTGAGGTCACGATCGGAGCATCGGGCCCGTCGGCGTCGACGCTCGCGTCGAGCGCGCCGTTCGCGCCGTGGAACGTCTCGTCCTTGCCGCACGCCGGTGCAGCAGTCGCGACGACGAGCGCGACACTCGCGAAGGCGACCGGCAACCGCGAGCGCTTCGTCGGATGCATGCGATCCCCAAGCTACACCACGCCGCACTCGAGACGGCACGGCCGTGGTCCCGCAAACCCTGCCAGCGGCTGCGCCCGCGTCCGCCGTGCGGCGTTTTTGCCGACCGCCGAAATCCCACGGGCGGCGCAGGGATGGTTTATTCTCGCTAGGGCATGTCCCTGAAGATCGACCAGGACCACTCGCGGTTCCGCAACATCGTTCGCGGGCGCATCCGGCAGAACCTGCGCAAGTACATCTCGCAGGGCGAGCTCATCGGCCGGAAGGGCAAGGATCTCGTCTCGATCCCCATTCCGCAGATCGACATCCCGCGCTTCCGTTTCGGCGACAAGCAGACGGGCGGAGCAGGGCAGGGCGACGGCGACGTCGGCGACCCGATGGGCGGCGATCAGGGCGATCAACCGGGTGAGGGCAAGCAGGCCGGCCAAGGTGCGGGCGAGCATGCGCTCGAGGTCGACGTCACGCTCGACGAGCTCGCCGAGATCCTCGGCGAGGAGCTCGAGCTCCCCGACATCATGGACAAGGGGAAGTCCAAGATCATCAACGAGAAGGATCGCTACACCGGCGTCCGCAAGGTCGGCCCCGAGTCGCTCCGGCACTTCCGTCGCACGTACCGCGAGGCGTTGAAGCGCCAGATCTCGATGGGCATCTACAAGCCCGAGAACCCGCTCGTCGTGCCCATCCCCGACGACAAGCGCTACCGAGCCTGGAAGACGCAGAACGAGCCCGTCGCCAACGCCGTCATCATCTACATGATGGACGTCTCCGGCTCGATGGGCGACGAGCAGAAGGAGATCGTGCGCATCGAGAGCTTCTGGCTCGATGCCTGGCTCCAGCGCCAATACAAAGGCCTCGAGAGCCGCTACATCATCCACGACGCCGTCGCGCGCGAGGTCGATCGCGACACGTTCTTCCACACCCGCGAGAGCGGCGGCACGATGATCTCGAGCGCCTACAAGCTCTGCTCGCAGCTCATCGACGACCACTACCCGCCGGAGGAGTGGAACATCTATCCGTTCCACTTCTCGGACGGCGACAACTGGTCGATGGACGACACGCTCGCGTGCGTCGAGATCCTCAAGCAGAAGCTCCTCCCGCGCGTGAACATGTTCGCGTACGGGCAGGTCGAGAGCCCGTACGGCTCGGGCCAGTTCATCAAGGATCTCCGCGATCACTTCAACCGCGATGACCGCGTCGTGCTCTCCGAGATCCGCGACAAGGACGCGATCGTCGGGAGCATCAAAGATTTTCTCGGGAAGGGAAACTGAAGGATGAGCGAGTTCGCCCTCAAGACGGCGCTCCCCGGCTATCTCCGTGACGAGCAAGTGCGCATCGAGAAGTTCGCGCGCGAAGCGGGCCTCGACTTCTTCCCGGTGGTCTACGAAATCCTCACGTACGACCAGATGAACGAGATCGCCGCGTACGGCGGCTTCCCCAACCGTTACCCGCACTGGCGGTACGGCATGGAGTACGAGCAGCTCTCCAAGAGCTACGAGTACGGCCTCTCGAAGATCTACGAGATGGTCATCAACAACAACCCCTCGTACGCGTACCTCCTCGAGGGAAACTCGCTCGTCGACCAGAAGCTCGTCATGGCGCACGTCTCCGCGCACGTCGACTTCTTCAAGAACAACTTCACCTTCCGCGCCACCGATCTCGACGCCGGAGCGCACACCACCGATCCGATCCGCCGCGCCAAGGACTACAACCCCAACCGGCGCTGGATCGACAAGATGGCCAACCACGGGACGCGCGTGCGCCGTCACGTAGCGCGGTGGGGCATCAACAAGATCGAAGAGTTCATCGACCACTGCCTCTCGATCGAGAACCTCATCGATCCCTACTCGCCCTTCTCCGGCAAGCCCAAGCCGCGCGTCGCCGAAGAGGACGAGAAGGCCATGGAAGTCCCGCGCCTCAAGGCGAAGGACTACATGGAGAAGTTCATCAACCCCGAGGAGTACCTCGAGGCGCAGAAGAAGAAGATGGAGGCCGAGCGCGAGAAGGCTCGGAAGTATCCGGAGCGCCCCGAGCGCGACGTCCTCAAGTTCTTGCTCGAGAACGCTCCGCTCGAGCGCTGGGAGCACGACGTCCTCGAGATCATCCGCGAGGAGGCTTACTACTTCGTGCCGCAGATGCAGACCAAGATCATGAACGAGGGGTGGGCCACGTACTGGCACTCCAAGCTCATGACCGAGAAGGTCTTGGATGCGTCGGAGATCATCGACTACGCCGACCGCGCGTCGGGCGTCCTCGCGACCGGCAAGGGCCAGCTCAATCCGTACAAGCTCGGCGTCGAGCTCTATCGCAACATCGAGGAGCGCTGGAACAAGGGGCAGTTCGGCAAAGAGTGGGAGGAGTGCGACGACCTCGACGCGAAGAAGCACTGGAACCTTCGCCTCGGGCTCGGCAAGCAGAAGCTCTTCGAGGTGCGCTCGCTCTACAACGACGTCACCTTCATCGACGAGTTCCTCACGGCGGACTTCTGCCGCGAGCAGAAGCTCTTCTCGTTCGGCTACTCGAACCGCAACGAGCGCTTCGAGATCGAGTCGCGCGAGTTCAAGCAGATCAAAGAGAAGCTCCTCTTCCAGCTCACCAACGCGGGTAACCCGTTCATCTACGTCGAGGACGCGAACTTCGAGAACCGCGGCGAGCTCCTCCTCCGCCACGACCACCAGGGGCTCGACCTCCGCGGCGACTGGTCGCGCGAGGTGCTGAAGAGCTTGGTCCGCGTTTGGAAGCGACCGGTGAACCTGCTCACCATCGCCGAGTCGAAGCCCATCATGTTGCGCTTCGACGGCAAAGAGCACACGACCAAGCAGATGAAGAAGGATTGATCGGCGCGCTCGCGAGAGGGCGCGCCGGGTACGCCATGTTCACTCGCGATCCCGATCACTGGCTCTTCAAGCTCGATCCGCACGAGTGGATCCGGACCGGGCTCGTCGAGCTGCGCCGCGCCGAGGCGCTCTACCAAGAGCACAACGCGCAGGGCGGGCTCGCGAGCGCGCGTCGAGCCGCGGGCATGGCGCTGAACGGCGCGCTGATCGTGGAGCCGAGCGACGACTACGGACGGAGCTACGTCGATCACCTGCGCGCGCTCGAGCGCGACGACCGCGTGCCCGCAGCGGTGCGTGACGCGGCGCACGTACTTCTCTCGACTCAGCCACCGGGGCCGAGCCTGATCTCCCTCCGGAGCGCCAAGAGCGACGAGCGCGTGCTCGAGGCCGCGCGCGACGTCATCGCCCACGCGTTCGCCCGCGTGAAGCGTGTCGAGCCGTACCACGCGGGGGAAGCATGACGCGCCTGGGCCCGATCACCTTTTGCGCGACGCTCCTCGCCCTGCTTGGCGGGTGCGGTGCCGCCGAGCCCGCGCCTCCGGCCGCGCCGACACCGGTCGCCGCTCCGCCGGAGACTCGGTCGGTCGCGCTCCCGCCGGATCCGGATCTCGCCGAAGGGTTCGCGAGCGACGCAGGCGCTGGAGCGACGAAGCCGACGCCGCGACCCGCGCTGGCGCCGGCAACGACGAGCGCTGCCGAATCCCCGCTCCCGAGCGTCCCGCCCAAGCCGGTCACGATCCCGCTGGCGCCGCCCGGCGAAGAGAGCGCGTACGCGACGGCCATTCGCGCGGGCGACGACGCCTACGAGAAGAACGATCTCGCCGCTGCGGAGCGCGCGTACACGACCGCCCGTAAGCTGGCGCCGAAGCGCGCGCCGGCGGCGGTGGGCCTCGCGCGAACGAAGATCGCCAAGTCCGGGGTGCCGTTCGACTACGGCGCCGGGCAGAAGAACGCTGCGGTGAAGCAAGCCGCCGCCGACCTCGCGCGCATCGTGCAGGCGAACAAGGACGACGGGGCCGCGCTGGCCGAGCTGGGGCGCGCCGAGCTTCTCTTGGGCGAGGCCGACAAGGTCGTGAGCTCGCTCAAGCGCGCGGCGGAGCTCCTCCCCGACGTGGCCGAGGTGCAGTCGTCGCTCGGCATCGCGCTCCTCGCCGCCGGCCGAGCCGAGGAGGCGCTGGCCGCGTTTCGCGTGGCCGCGACGCTCGACAAGGGGAGCGCGATCCGGCACTCGCACTACGGCACGGCGCTCCTCCTTCGCGGTCAGCAGAAGGAAGCGATCGTCGAGTACGATCTTGCGGCGCGAATGGACCCGAACGACGCGCGCGCGCACTCCGACCTGGGCACGGCCCTCCTCTCCGACGGGCAAACCGAGCGCGCGGTGCGCGAGCTCGAGCGCGCCATCGCGATCGATCCGAAGCGCGCCACGTTTCAGTCGAATCTCGGCTATGCGCTCCAGCTCATGGGGCGTCGGGATGCCGCGATCGCGAAGTATCGCGAGGCCATCCGACTCGACGACAAGCTCGCGAGCGCATGGATCAACCTCGCAACGGCGCTCGCGCAAGATCCGAAGACGCGCGCCGACGCGCGGGCCGCGCTCGAGCGCGCGCGCGCGATCGACCCCACGGATCCACGCGTGAGCGCGAACTTGAAAGAGCTCGACGAGCTCGAGCGCTCGCACAAGTGAGCGATCAGAAACGCGCTTTTGACGAGGCGTAAACACGAAGATTGCGCGCTTGACCCTCGCGCACGATGGCGCGTACCTTCACGCCCGATTCCGGACGCGCTCACGGGGGAAACGTCGTGACGGGAGGGGGTCAGGGTCCTCGCGAGAAGCATCGCGACTGCAGTCGGGGGGCCTTTCGTTTCGAAGTTGCTGTTCGTATCGCGGAAGTGGAGGAGTCATGGCAGTCGGCAGGGTGAAGTGGTTCAACGATGAGAAGGGGTGGGGGTTCATCAAGCAGGAAGACGGCGTGGACGTCTTCGTGCACTACTCGCAGATTGCGGGCGAGGGCCGCCGACGCCTCTTCGAGGACGAGCTCGTTCAGTACGACGTGAAGGAGGGGCCGAAGGGCCTCCAGGCCATCAACGTCATCCGCATGCAGCAGGAAGCTGCCGCGGGCTGATCGCGACGTCTTTACGCCGAGGAGCCCGGTGACCGAAGAGGTCGCCGGGCTTCTTTCTTTTTGTGGCGTGGCGTGGCGTGGCGCGGATTAGCGGAACGAGCCGATGTCGACGGCGTCGCTCGAGTCGAGGTCGAGATCGAGCGCGCCGCCGAGCGAGTACACCCTTCCGCCGACGATCGGCATCTGATGCACGTGGCCACGCGCGCGGGGCAGGGGCGTCACGCTCCCCCAGGAACCAAGCGCGTGATCGTCTTGGACGGGAGCGCGCCACACCCGCTTCTCCTCTTTGAGGGCGTCCACGCCTGAGATGCCCCCCGCCACGTAGAGGTAGCCGCCGTAGAAGAAGCTCGTGTGCGTGGCGAGACCCACCGGGAGCGGCGGCATGTCGGTCCACTCGACGACGCTTCCATCGGGGTCGAGGCGCCCGCGTGAGACGTCGCGTAGGGCTGGGACGAAGCTCGTCTCCTCGCGCTTGTCGAGGCCGCCTGCGAGGTACACGTAGCCGTCGACCAACGACACGCTGAAGTGCGAGCGCGGCCCCGGGAGGCTGCCCGCCGAGGTCCACGGGGAAACGGCGCCATCGGACGTCACCTTCGCGCGCAAGACGTCGCTCCAAACGTGCCCGGCGTCGAAGCCCCCGAGCACGTAGAGCGCGTCCGCGTCGACGAAGCCACCGGCGTGGAATCGCGCGTGCGCCAAAGGCGGTCCCGACTTCCAAGGTGCGAGCGCTCCGTCCTTGCCCACGACGGCGCTGTACGTCTTGTCGACGATCGCGCTCGCGCTCATGCCGCCCGCGATCACGAGAACCCCGGACACGACACCGCCGGTGAAGCCACCGACGGGCATCGGAAGGTCGGGCTCGGCGACCGATGTGCCGACGGCGCCATCGTCACCGATCGCGATTCGATCGACGCTGCGGAGGGTGGTCTTTCTCGTGTCGAAGCCGCCGAGCGCGTAGAGAAAGCGGCCCTTGTCGGTGGTGGCGGTCAGCGTCAGGTGGTGATTGCGCGGTCGCACGGTGGCCGTGCTCGTCGCCCAGCCGAGCCGACCGCACGACGCGTCCGGTCGCGATCGCCCGTCGTCGCAGCCCACCGTGCCTGCGCTCGACGGACCGCCGGCGTCGCCGTTCTGCGCGGGCGACGCGGAGCTTCCGCCGCCAGGCACGCCGGTGGATTCACTCGCGGTGCCGCACGACGCGCAGACGAGAGAGAGAGCTACCCCGACCGAGGTTCGAATCATGGTCGCGCCATCCAGCAAGGACGGTGCCGCGCCCAAACTTGCGAGAAGGTGCCGTCCGTCCCGCACCCCCGTCAATGCGCTTACGTTGACGTGGTGCCGCGAAGGAGCACGGGCGAACACGACCGCCGACGCGGGTCACGATGCGTTCACGGGCTCCGCGAGCGTCACATCCACTCGCCGAGCGGCACCGGCTCGACGCGGAAGCGATCGTCGTCGCCGAGCACGTGGGCCTCGGTGCCGGTGAGGCGCCCGCGCTCGTCGAACGTGTACAGGTTGAAGCCAGCCATGCGGTGCGATTCCTCGTGGTGGAGCGACGCGCTGGTCGCGCCCACCGAGAGGACCTCGCCCTTGTCGGTCGCGAGCACCTGACGAATGCGGCGATGAAGATGGCCATGCAGGACGAGGCCGTGCTCCACCCCGGCGAGGCGCTTGGCGAGCTCGCGCGCGTCGTGGAGGCCTTCGAGGAGCGCCTTCATTCGCGACTTGGGCGCATGAATCGGATGATGCAAGAGAACGACCGGCGTCTTGTCCTTGAGCTCTTGGTGCTCGAGGATCCGCGAGAGCGCATCGAGCTGCGGCTTGCCCAGCTTGCCCGCCGCGACGAAGGGCGGGCGCGGCACCGCGCTCGAGAGGCCGATGATCGCCAGCGGGCCGCGCGCGCGCACGTAAGGAAAGACGCCGAGGTCGTGGCCCGTCGCAAAATCGTAGTCACTCGCGACGTACGCCCCGAGGTACTGCACGAAGCGGCGACCGCGCATCGCGCCCCGCGTGTAGAGGTCGTGGTTCCCGGGGACGACGCTCACCTGATCGGGGTGGAGCCCGAGGTCGTCCTCGAGGAGCTCGCGAACGGCCTCGAACTCGGTCTCGAGCGCGAGGTTCGTGAGATCGCCGGTGACGACCACGTGATCGATCTTGGCTTGCTTCACCTCGCGCGCGATGGCGCGCACGTACGCCGTCTTGTGGACGTGGTGGCGCTTGAGGCGAAGGTTCAGGTAGCCCGTGAAGCGCTTGTTGAGGAAGCGCGTGGGTGGAACCCCGGCGAGCGAGAGGACGTGGAGATCGGAGAAGTGAGCGATGCGCACGGTTCGAGCCTCAATCATAAGCACAGCGGAAGCCCACGTCGTCTTGGGAGCTCTGACCGTGCAGGAGGAAGCGCGCCGGGGCACGCAGAAAGAGCGGGCTCATGCGATACGAGCCTCCGCGGATGACGTGCTCGCCGGTCTCGGCGCCGCGCGGGTTGCGGGCGGGCGTCGGCGCATAACCGCGCTCGTCGCTCGCTTGAAGGTCGACGAGATCGTTCACCCACTCGGCCACGTTTCCCGCCAGATTCAGCACGCCCTCCGGGCTCGCGCCGTCCGGGTAGCTCTCTACCGGCGCGAGGAGGGTCGTGCCGTCGCTCGCGTCGGTGGTGTCCGTTGCCGAGATGGCGCCGTGGTTCGCGCGTCGCGAGGCCCAGATCATGCCCCACGGGAAGCGGCGCCCGGTGACGCCGCGCGCTGCGTACTCCCACTCTGCTTCGGTGGGGAGCCGCCCGCCCGCGAACGCACAGTACGCCGCCGCGTCTTGGAATCGCACCTGCGTCACGGGGAGCTCGTCGCGATCGAAGCGAGCGTCGCCGGGCGAGAACGCGGGCGGGGCGCACGCGCCGCTCGCCACGCAGCGCCGGTACGCGCCGACCGAGACTTCGGTTCGATCGATGGCGAACGGCGAAAGCGTGACCGGATGCGCCTCGCGCTCGAGCCGCAGCATCACCATGACGAGGGTTGCCTCGCGTGTGCAGGCGCGCGCGCCGACGGGCTCTTTGAGGCAGAGCTCGTGGGCATAGGCGAGATCCTTCTCGGTCGAGCCCATCGTGAACGTCCCGGCGGGGAGGCGCACGCGGTCTGGCCCGGGTGCGCGCAGCGTGACGACCCCGCCCGTCGGCGAGGCCACCTCGCGCGGGACGGCCACGCTCCACGCGGCGCGCGGGACCGGGCGCGTCGCCGTCACGCCGGCGTTTCCTCCGCACCCCGCGAGCGCGAGCGCGCACACGATCACCGCCTCGAGCGAAGGCCGTGCGGTGGGGAGGAACCGCGTCACGTCAGCCGGAGAGCACGCGCACCGGGTGCTCGATCAGGGACCGAAGCTCGGCGAGGAACGCCGCGCCCACGGCGCCGTCGACCACACGGTGATCGCAGGAGAGGGTGAGTCCGAGCCGCTTGCCGGGAACGACCGCGCCGTTCTTGACGACCGGCTCGTCGCGCACCTGACCGACGGCGAGGATGGCGCCCTCCGGCGGGTTGATGACCGCCGAGAACACGTCGATGCCGAACATGCCGAGGTTCGAGATCGAGAACGTGCCGTCCTGCATCTCCTCGGGCTTGAGCTTCTTCGCGCGCGCGCGCGCCGCGAGCTCGCGGACCTCGCGGGCGACCGCGACGAGGCTCTTCTGATCGGCGTTGCGCACGACGGGGGTCACGAGCCCGTCGGGCACCGCGACCGCCACCGAGATGTCGATGCGGCGATGGACGAGGATCGCGTCGGGCGTGAACGTCGCGTTGCACTCGGGGACGCGCGAGAGCGCGACCGAGCAGGCCTTGATGAGGAGATCGTTGAGGCTGACCTTGAGCGGCTTGTCGCCGTCTTTGGTGCCCGACGCGGCGAGCTCCTCGTTGATCGTCTCGCGGAAGGCCACGAAGCGCTCCACATCGACGTCGATCGTCAAATAGAAGTGCGGGACGGTCTGCTTGGCCTCCGTGAGGCGCCGCGCGATCGTCTTGCGCATCATCGAGAGCGGGTGCACCTCCGGCTCGGCGAGGCCTGGCGTCGCCGGAGCCTTGGCGAGCGCGAGCGCCGTCGTCGTTGCCGCGACCGGAGCCGCGGGCGCCGCGGTCGGGGCGCGCGCCGCGAGCGCGTCGAGGTCGCGCGCCACGACGCGACCGCCCGGGCCGCTGCCCACGGCGCCCGCGAGGTCGATGCCGCGTTCGCGCGCCGCCTTGCGCACGTACGGAGAGGCCGCGACGCGACCTCCGGACTTGCTCGCTCCGTTGGCCTTGCGCTCTGGCTCGAACGACGTGCGATCGAGCACCTGACCGCGCGTCACGAGCCCGGGCGCGACGCGCGCGCCCATCTCGGCGGGCACGGCGAGGGCAGGCGCGGCGGGCGCCGGCTTTGCGGTCGGAGCCGGGGCCGGCGCGGCCGCGACGGGCGCGCTCGCGGCGAGCGTCGTCGCCACGGAGCCGACCTTGGCGAGGAGCGCGGTGACGTCTTCGCCGGCCGCGCCCACGATGGCGACGGGCTGACCGAGCTTCACCTGCGAGCCCGAGGGAACGAGGATCTTGAGCAGCGTGCCCTGATCGAAGGAGCGAAACTCCATCGTCGCTTTGTCGGTCTCGACCTCGGCGAGCAGGTCGTCGATCTTGACGGTGTCGCCTTCCTTCACGTGCCACGCCGCGAGGAGGCCTTCCTCCATCGTCGGCGAGAGCTTGGGCATGTCCACGATCTTGGCCATGTTCGAAATATCTCCGGCGCCTGGCTTCAGGCTTGTCCGCGGTAGAGCGCGCGCTTCACGGCCGCGATCACGCGATCGGGCTGCGGCATGCACATCTGCTCGAGGTCCTTGTTGTAGGGCATGGGCACGTCGAGTGTCGCCACGCGCAAGACGGGCGCGTCGAGCGCGTCGAACGCGAGCCGCTGCACGCGGTCGACGAGCTCTGCGCCCACGCCGCCGTACGGCCAGCCCTCGTGAACGACCACGCAGCGGTGCGTCCTCTCGACCGACTCCACGATCGTCGCCTCGTCGAGCGGGCGGAGCGAGCGGAGATCGACGACCTCGACCGAGATCCCTTCCTTCTCGAGCTGCGTGGCCGCCTCGAGCGACACGTGCGTCATGCGCGAGTAGGTGAGGATGGTGCAGTCGGTGCCGGGGCGGACGATCTGCGCGACGCCGAGGGGAATCGTGTCGAGATCGTCGGGCACGATGCCCTTCACCGAGTAGAGCGTCTCGGACTCCATGACGAGGACCGGGTTGTCGTCGCGGATGGCGGCCTTCATGAGGCCTTTCGCGTCGGCGGGGAAGGCCGGCGCCACGACCTTGAGGCCCGGCACGTGCGCGTAGAAGTGCTCCATGGCCTGGCTGTGCTGGCTGCCGACTTGGCGCGCGCTCCCGTTGGGGCCGCGGAACACGATGGGGCAGTTGAACTGGCCGCCCGACATCTGCCGCACCTTGGCGGCGCTGTTCAGGATCTGATCGAACGCGACCGCCGAGAAGTTCCAGGTCATGAACTCCACGATCGGCCGAAGACCGACCATCGCCGCGCCGACGCCGACGCCGGCGAAGCCGCCTTCGGCGATGGGCGTGTCGATGATGCGCTTGGGCCCGAACTTGTCGAGCAAGCCCTCGGTCACTTTGTACGCGCCGTTGTAGTAGCCGACCTCTTCGCCCATCAAAAAGACGTTGGGGTCTTTCTCCATCTCCTCGGAGATGGCTTCGCGGAGGGCTTCGCGGAACCTGAGCTCACGTGCCATGTGGCGTCTCGTTTCTCTGCCTTGGGGTCTTTGGTTCAGGAGGCGAAGGGACCGTCGTAGGTCGTCGGCTCGAGCACCGACGGGTCCGGGTCCGGGCTCTCGTCGGCGAACTTGATGGCCGCCTGGACCTCGGCCTCGACCGCGTCCTCGAGCTCCTTCACCTTGCTCTCGTTCGCCCCGAGCTCGAGGAGCTTGGCGCGCGCGCGTGACACCGGATCGCGCTTCTTGTGCTCTTCGAGCTCTTCGGCCGTGCGGTACTTGCCGGGGTCGCTCATCGAGTGGCCGCGGAAGCGGTACGTGCGCACCTCGACGATGGTCGGCATCGACTCTTTGCGGGCGCGGTCGACCGCGATCTTGATCCGCTCTTCGACTTCGAGCACGTCGTCGGCCACGAATCGGTCGCGCGGGAGGCCGTACCCGAGCGCCTTTTGCGACGAGTCCTCGACGCTCATGGTGCGCGAGAGTGGCGTGCCCATCGAGTACTCGTTGTTCTCGCAGATGAAGACGATGGGGAGCTTCCAGAGCGCCGCCAGCGAGACGCCTTCGTGGAAGCCTTGGATGGAGACGGCGCCGTCGCCGTAGAAGCAGAGGGTGACGCGTCCGTCGTTCCGGTACTTGGACGCGAACGCGACGCCGGCCGCGAGCGGGATGTGCGCCCCCACGATGCCGTAGCCGCCGAGCATGTGGTGCTCGGCGTCGAAGAGGTGCATCGAGCCACCGAGGCCGAGCGAGCAGCCGGTCTTCTTTCCGTAGAGCTCCGCCATCAGCGGGCCCGAGGCCATGCCCTTGGCGATCGCGACGCCGTGATCGCGGTACGTCGTCACGACGTAGTCGTCTTTCTCGAGAGCCGCGATGGCTCCGACCGCGACGGACTCCTGCCCGATGTAGAGGTGCAGGAAGCCGCCGATCTTGCCTTGGGCGTACGAGCGCGCCGATTCCTCCTCGAGCCGGCGGATGAGGAACATCTGCCGGTAGAGCTCGGTCATGTGCGCGGTGCCTTCGGCCTTGGCCTTGGCGTTTCCGGCGTTTGCGCCGGCTTTTGCTGCTTCGGTCCGCATGGGGCCGGGAGCATAAGGCGGCCACAGGCCGCTGAGAAGCCGCTCGCGCCGCGTGGTCCGGCAGCGCTGGCGCCCCAGCGCAGCATCCAGACGGGAAAATTCCGCTGCTCGAGGGAGATTCTCGCTGCGCGGACGTTAAACGCCGGCGCCCGCTGCATACCTCCACGCCGCACGCCGTCCATTGTGCCGTGTGAGCTGGCGGACTCCGCCGCCCGACTCGCACGAGGCCGTCGACCCTTTCGCCCGAGCGCGCGCATGCGCGGCTCGCGTGGCGACGGTCCGCTTCGTCCTTGGAGGTCTCGCCATGCGCACGCATCGCATCGTCACGTTCTTTGCGCTCTTCGCCCTCGCCGCCGGCTGCTCGTCTGCCGCGAACAGCTATGGCCCCGGTGACGGCGGCGCCGACGGCGCGACGCACATCGTCATCAGCGGCGGCGACGACAGCGGCACGTCGAGCAAGAAGAAGGACGCGGGCAAAGACGCGAAGGTCACCGAGGAGGAGGACGCGTCGGTCGAAGAGGACGACGCAGCCGTCGCGAACGACAGCGGCACCAAGAAGGACTCGAGCGTCGTCACGCCGGTGTGCACGCCCGGAAGCGTGACGAGCTTCACGCCGACCTGGAAGACGCCGGCGCCGCTCCACCAGAACAAGTGCACGGCCAGCAACGTCGCGCTCGCCGTCCAGTGCGTGTTCGACGCGACCGCCAATCAAACGACCTGCCAGACCTTCACGCAGGCCGCGGCCAACAAGCCGTGCCTCGACTGCATCTTCACCGATCCGGCCACGGCGACCGCGCCGGGGCCGATCGAGCTCGACCAGGCAGGGCTCGCGCGCCTGAACGCAGCGGGGTGCATCTCGCGCCTGACGAACGATCTCACCGCGACGAGCTGCGGGGCGAAGCTCTCCGCCGCGACGCAGTGCGCGGACTACGCGTGCGAGGCGAACTGCCCGGGTCTCGACGCGACGTCGCTCGCGGCGCGCGATCAGTGCGACTCGGATGCGCTCGCTGGCGGGTGCAGCACCTACGACTCGGCGTCGGCGTGCGCCGATACGGTCGCGGGTCCCGGCGGACAGGCTGCGGCGTGCGCCGACGGCAACACGTTCATGGATCGCGCGACGAAGCTCGCCACGCTCTTCTGCGCGAACTGACGCGCGAGCCGATTAGAGACGGTCGCTCGCCGCCGCGGCGGGGGCGACGTCTCCTCCGTCGCGGGAATCCTCTCCTACGTGCGGCGCCGCGACGATCGCGGGCCCCGGCTCGTGCGCCTCGCGCCCGCTGCTCGGCTCGTGCGCGCTCGTCGCGGGACGCGGCGCGCGCGGTCTTCGCGGAACCGACGAGCTCGAGGTGGGCGGCGGCGTGCTCGCGGTCATGCTCGGCGGTGCGGTGACCGTCACGCTCACGCTGGGGGGCGCGGTGGCCGCCGTTGCCGCGCCGTAATCGCGCCGACCGCCGCCGAGTCCGAAGAAGATCGCGAACGCCGTGACCACGATCACGACGGCAGCGATCGCGAGGGCCGGTCGACGGCGTCCCGCGCCCGGCGTGCCGACGACTTGCACGGCGCTCTCGGGTGGCTTCGGGAGGTCGATCGCCGCGGGCGGCGGCGGCGTGCGCTCGATGAGCGGCGAGAGCGCGTCGTCGAGCGCCTGCGCCAGCTCGGAGCACGACGCGTACCGGCGCGCCGGGTCTTTGGCCAGTCCGCGAAGGAGGACCTGCGACGCGCGATCGAGGACTCCGCCCACGCTTCGCACCGGCGGAGGATCCTCCGTCGCGACCTTGGCGGCCACGGCGAGTCCATCGTCGCCGGGAAAGGCGCGCACGCCGGTGAGCGCCTCGTAAAGGACGCACGCGAGCGAGAACTGATCCGAGCGCGGGCTGAACGCGGCCTGCGAGAGCGCTTCCGGGGCACTGTACGCAGGCGTCCCCATCACCGTGCTCTGCAGGGTGAGCGTCGAGTCGGGCATGCGCGCGATCCCGAAGTCGGTGATCTTGGCGCCGAGATCCGAGAGAAGGACGTTCTCCGGCTTCACGTCGCGGTGAATCACGCCGGCTGCATGAGCGCGATCGAGCGCGCTGGCGATCTCGCGCGCGATGCGTACGACTTCCCGCGGATCGAGCGCGCCGCGCGGAGGCTCCTCGAGCTTGTCGCGGTCGGCCAGCCGAAGCCGCAAGCTCGGAGTCATGGCGTCGGGCGAGGCCTCGTCGATCGCCTGGCGCAAGGTCGGTCCTTCGACGAACTCGAACACGAGGTAGAGGCCCAGCGGCTCCTCCTCGCCCATGTCGTGGAGGGTGACCATGTTCGGATGGCTCACCGCCGCCGCCGCGCGCGCTTCTTGGCGCATGCGGGCGATGACGGCCTCTTTCACCTCGGGTGGGAGACCGAGATCGTCGCGGATGACCTTGATGGCCACGGTGCGACCGAGCACCGAGTCACGGGCGCGGAGCACGCGGCCCATGCCGCCCTGCCCGACGACCTCGTCGACTTCGTACCGCCCGATCGCCCGCGGAAGCTCCACGCGACCTTCGATTCTACAGCCGACCTGGGCCCGCCCGCGCCGACAATCGACCGAAGCGCGCGAGCCTCGGTCGCTTTCTCCGCGCTCCGTCAGTCGAGCGGCGCGTAGCACGCGACTTTGTGCGTGCTCGTGGCGCTCTCCGCCTTGAGGGGCGGGGCTTCCTTGTCGCAGGTGCCCTTGATGAAGCGAGGACAGCGCGGGTGAAACGCGCAGCCGCTCGGTGGGTCGACCGGGGAGGGGGCGTCGCCCTCGAGGAGGATGCGGAGGCGCTTCTTCTGCGGGTCGGGCTCCGGAACGGCGGAGAGGAGCGCGCGCGTGTACGGGTGCCGCGGCGACTCGTAGAGCTCCTGCGCGTCGGCTTGCTCGACGATCTTCCCCAGGTACATGACGGCCACGCGATGCGACACGTGCTCGACGACGCGGAGGTCGTGCGAGATGAAGAGGTAGGCGAGGCCGAGCTGCTCCTGGAGCTCCGAGAGGAGGTTCACGATCTGCGCTTGGATCGAGACGTCGAGTGCGCTGATGGGCTCGTCGCACACGATGAACTCGGGCTGCACGGCGAGCGCGCGTGCGATGCCGATGCGCTGGCGCTGGCCACCCGAGAACTCGTGCGGGTAGCGCCCGAGCGCGTCGCCGCGGAGGCCGACCTTGCCGAGGAGATCGACGATGCGCGCTTCCTCTTCGCTCTTGGTCGCGGCGAGCTTGTGGATGCGGATGGCCTCGCCGACGATCTCTCGCACCGTCATGCGCGGGTTCAGGCTCGAGTACGGATCCTGGAAGATGAACTGCATGCGGCGGCGGAGCGGACGCATCTCGGCCGGCGAGAGGGGCAGGATGTCTTTGCCGTCGAAGAGCACGCGCCCGAACGTCGGCTCCACGAGGCGGATGAGCAGGCGGCCGAGCGTGCTCTTGCCGCAGCCGCTCTCGCCGACGAGCCCGAGCGTCTCGCCGCGCCGGACGCGCAAGGAGACGCCGTCGACGGCGCGCACGTACTGCGCGCTCCGCGAGATGAAGCCGCGCTTGACCGCGTAGTACTTGCCGACGGCGTCGGTGGCGACGAGCGTGCGGCCGTCGGTGCCCTTGGGGGGAACGCTTTCTTTGAGCGGTGTGGCCTTGGTGTCGCTCATGCGGACGCGAGCTCCTCGGCGCGAATGCAGCGCGCGGTGTGGCGATCGCCGAGCGTGCGGAGCTCGGGGTCGCGCTCCCGGCAGGCGTCGGTCACGTGCGGGCACCGGCTGCCGAACCGGCACCCCGGCGGCAGGCGTAAGAGATCGGGCACCACGCCCTCGATGGTCTGGAGGCGCGAGCCGCGCGCCTGACCGACGCGCGGGAGGCTACCGAGGAGGCCGCGCGTGTAAGGATGGCGCGGGTTCGCGAAGAGCTCCTTCACGGGCGCGCTCTCGACCACGCGACCCGCGTACATGACGACGACGTGCTCGGCGTGCTCGGCCACGACGCCGAGATCGTGCGTGATGAGGAGCACGCTCATCCCGAGCTCGCCCTGCAAGCGTCGGAGGAGCTCCAGAATCTGCGCTTGAATCGTGACGTCGAGCGCTGTCGTCGGCTCGTCGGCGATGAGGAGCGCGGGCTCGCACGCGAGGGCCATGGCGATCATGACGCGCTGGCGCATGCCGCCCGAGAGCTGGTGCGGGTAGGCGTCGATGTTTCGCTCGGGCGAGGGGATGCCCACCAGCTTCAAGAGCTCTTTGGTGCGCTCGCGCGCCGCCTTGCGCGAGTCGTCGCGGTGCAGGCGAATCGCTTCGATGATCTGCGAGCCGACCGAATAGACCGGGTTCAGGCTGGTCATCGGCTCTTGGAAGATCATCGAGATCTGGTTGCCGCGAATGTCGCGCATCTCGCGTGACGAGAGCGTGAGGAGGTCGCGGCCCTTGAAGCGGATCGACCCGGACTCGATGCGCGCGGGCGGAATCGGCAGGAGGCGCAAGATCGACAGCGACGTGACGCTCTTGCCGCAGCCGCTCTCGCCGACGAGGCTCACGGTCTTGCCAGCCGGCACGTCGAACGACACGCCATCCACGGCGCGAAGCACGCCGCGCTCGGTCTCGAAGCTCGTCACGAGATCGCGGACCTCGAGGAGCATGGCGCCGTCGTCGGCCATCGGTCGATGACTTTACCGTGCGTCCGCGCGCGCGGGACAAGCCATTTTCGCAATCGGTCCGGCCCTGGGGGCGCGCGCTGCCGTATGCTGGGGACCATGAGGCCGCTGTTCGCGATGGCCGCGCTGGTCGGAGCGCTCGCGTGCGCTTGCGGCGGCGGAGGAGGAGCGGCTCGCGCTCCCATCGGCTGCGCGAACGACGGCGTGTGCGGAACCAGCGCCGACGGCATGTGCCTCGCCGGGACCTGCACGACGCGCGCCGAGCTCCCTGGGCGCGGCCATACGCGCGTGACGATGCGCCCGACGGCGGTCGCGTGGATCGGCGAGGGAGCGCCGCCGCCGTCGATGACTCCGCTCGACGGGCGGGGCGACGCGGCGCGCGCGCGTTCGCTCGCGACGCTCGGGGGGGAAGGCAGCTCCAAGCTCCTCCTTCGTTACGCCTGGCCGCCGGCCGGGCTCCCGAGCGGCGCCACCACGCGCATCGAAGCGGCGTACGTCGTCCTCACGGTCGTCGACGCTGGTGCGGGCATCGCCTCCGACGGTCCACTGGTCCTTCGCGCGTCGCGCGTCGTGGAGCCTTGGGACGCGGCGTCGGTGACGTGGCTCAGTCAGCCGCGGGCTATCGACGTCGGTGCGCGCCCGTCTTCGGCGCCCCGATCGACGTCGGTGCGCACGGCGCGCGTCGACGTGCGCGCGGTGCTCGAGCGCTCGCGCGGCGCCGAGCTCGGCACGCAAGGGATCGCGATCGAATCGCGTGGAGGGCCGCCGCTGCTCGTTGCGCTGACGGTCCTCTCCCCCGAAGCGGTGGCCGATCCGGGCGGCGCGGCTCCGCTCGCGCCCCCGACCCTCGAGGTTTATCTCGCGCCCTGACTCCCGCGCCCGCGGAGTTTGCTATCCTCTTTCCGTCATGAAGCGCGAAGGCGGAGCGAGGTTTTGGCGCGCGGTCGCTGCGGCGGCGGTCGTCATCGGTGTTTCGGCGTGCACGCGCAGCGAGGCCGCGCCCAAGAAAGACGCGCCTGCGACCACGAGCCCTCCCGGCGCCGCGGCCGCGGTCCCGCTCGCGGCCGCTCACGTGGACGGCAAGAACTTCCGCCTCGACTTCGTCGCCGAGGGCGACTGCAAGGTGGGCGGTGAATGTCGTGCGGTCATCCGCCTGGAAGCGCTTGGCGAGTACCACATCAACAAAGAGTACCCATACAAGTTCAAGGCCGAGACCAAGCGCGAGGACGTGGAGTTCCTGGGGACGGACCCCGCGGGCAAGGCCACGTTCTCCAAGGCGGCGGGCGACTTCAAGACCGAGGGTGAGCAGAAGGCCACGATGACCGTGCGCTTCAAGGCCGGCGCGGGCGGTCCGCTCACGATCATGGGAACGTACAAAATGAGCGTGTGCTCCGCGCAGAACTGCCAGCTCGAGTCGCAGCCGATCTCGCTCGATCTCGCGGTCAAGTCCTGACTGCACCGGGGCGCAAAGCGCCACACTCGCCCCGGGCGCCGGTGATACGCTGCTGACGATGACTGCGTCACGCGTCGACATCAGCACGCACATTCGGAACATCGCCGAGAACGTGGAGCAGCGCTTCAAGGCGGGGCGCCGCGTTCTCTCGTTCTCCGAGTACCTCGAGCTCTTCGCCACGGACGCCACGCGCTACGCGCGCGACGCGAGCCGCTACTTGCGTGACGCCTTCGACCACTACGGGACGGCCCGCGTCGAGTACCCGTGGGGCGGCTTCACGCGCTGGAAGCTTTTCGACCTTCCCTGGGATGCGCCCCAAGGCGCGGCCGGCGGTGCGCTCCCCAAGGGCGCGCTCATCGGTCAGGAACAGGTCCAAGAGGAAATCTACCGCGCGCTCTCCAACTTCGTTCGCGAAGGGCGTCCGGCGCGCCTCGTGCTCATGCACGGGCCCAACGGATCCGCCAAGAGCACGATCGTGTCGTGCTTGATGCGCGGCCTCGAGCACTACTCGACCACCGACGAGGGCGCGCTCTATCGGTTCAACTGGGTGTTCCCGTCGAGCAAGACGATTCGTGGCTCGCTGGGCTTCGGGCAAGAGCGCGGCGCGACGGGCGGTGCCGTGCAGAGCTACGCGCACCTCGCCGACGACCAGATCGACGCCAAGCTCCTCGTCGAAGTTCGCGACCACCCGCTCTTCTTGATCCCGGTCGCCGAGCGCCGGGAGCTCTTGGACAAAGTCTTCAAGGACAGCGCTGAGCCGCCGCCCGATTGGATCCTCCGCGGACAGCTCTCCCACAAGAGCCAGCAGATTTTCGAGGCCCTCCTCGCGAGCTCCAAGGGCTCGTATGCCGAGGTGCTCAAGCACGTGCAGGTGGAGCGTTACTTCATCTCGCAGCGCTATCGCGTTGGTGCCGTCACCATCGGACCGCAGATGAGCGTCGACGCCGGCGAGCGGCAAATCACGGCCGATCGGTCGCTGGCGGCGCTCCCGCCGTCGCTCCAAGCCGTGACGCTGTTCGAGGCCAAGGGCGAGCTCATCGAGGCTGCGGGTGGGCTCCTCGAGTTCAGCGACCTCTTGAAGCGTCCGCTCGACGCGTTCAAGTACCTCCAGGTCTCCGTCGAGACCGGTGAGGTTTCCCTCACGCAGCAGAACGTCCAGCTCAACTGCGTCATGATGGGCAGCGCCAACGAGCTCCACTTGGACGCGTTCCGAGAGCACCCGGAGTTCGCGAGCTTCCGCGGGCGCATCGAGCTCGTTCGCACGCCCTACCTCCGGAGCTTCCTCCAGGAGCAGGCGATCTACGACGCGCACGTCGCGCCGCAAGTTCGCCGTCACGTCGCGCCGCACGCCACGCGCGTCGCCGCGATCTTCAGCGTGCTCACACGCATGCGGAAGCCCAACAGCGACCGCTACGACCGCGGCCTCGGCGCCGTGCTCGCCAACCTCTCGGCGCTCGAGAAGGCCGACCTCTACGCCACCGGTCGCGTACCGGAGCGGCTCGAGGAGGACGCGCGGAAGGTGCTGCACGCCAACATTCGCTCCGTCTTCGACGAGAGTGAGCCTTACCCGATCTACGAAGGCCGCATCGGCGCCAGCCCGCGCGAAATGCGAGTCGTCATCCTCGACGCCGCGCAGTCGATCAAGTTCCGCTGCCTGTCGCCGCTCGCCGTGCTCGAGGAGATCGACGCGCTCTGCCAGCGCAAGAGCGAGTTCGAATGGCTCCAGCAGGAGACCTTGAGCGGCGGTTACCACGACGTGAAGGTCTTCCAGGAGGTCGTGCACGGCCGCCTGATGGACGCGTGGGAGCACGAGCTCTACGCGGCGAGCGGCATCGTCGAAGAAGACCGGTACACCGAGCTCTTCGATCGCTATCTCCAGCACGTCAGCGCGTGGGTGAAGAAGGAGCGCATCCGCAATCGCATCACCGGCAACTACGACGAGCCGGACGAGAAGCTGATGCGCGAGGTCGAGCGCCTCATCGAGCTGAAGGGCGAAGCGGCCGACAGCCGCGCGCAGGTCATCGGCGCGATCGCGGCTTGGGCCATCGATCACCCGGGCCAGAAGGTCGAGGCCCAGGCGATCTTCCCGCACTACCTGAAGAAGCTCCGCGATTCGGTCTTTGCAGAGCGCAAGCCGTACGTCGTGCACCTCGCGCGCGACATCGTCACGCTCGTGCGCGACGAGGGGTCAGGTCTCGACGACGCGCGCCGCAAGGCCGCGACCGACACCGTTCAGCGGATGGTCGATCGGTTCGGTTACTGCCGCGACTGCGCGGCCGACGCCGCGACCCATCTCCTCGCGAAGCGTCTGATCGTCGCGCCGCAGCTTCCGTCGGCCTGACACGGGTGGGCGGAAGCGCGCCGAGTCCGAGCGGCGGGGGAGCGCTGGCGGCCGAGGTGCGCCGTCTGGCGGCGCCGGCGATCCTCCATTCGTGCCTGCAGACGCTGGTCTTCGTCGTCGACCGGGCCATGCTCGGGCACCTCGGCGAGGCGCCGCTCGCGGCGATGCAGATTGCCGGGACGCTCGAGTGGTCGCTCTTCAGCGTGCTCCTCGCTTTCGAGGTCGGCACGATCGCGCGCGTCGGCTTCTGGGTCGGCGCTCGGGAAAAGGCCGACGCGCAGGCGGCGGCGCTCGTCTCGCTCGCCATGGCGTCTGTCGTCGGTGCGATCGTCATGGTCGCGAGCCCGCTCGTGCTCGCGCGACTCTCCTGGCTCGCGCCGCGCGCGTCGGCGGCCACGCTGGCGGAGGCGCACGCTTACCTCGCGGTGATGTTGCCCGCGTCCCCGCTCGTGTTCGTGGCCACGACCGCGGTGGCGGTGCTCCAGGCGAGCGGTGATACGCGGACACCGCTCCTCGTCGCCTCGGTCTGCAACGTGCTCCACGTCGGCCTCAACCGAGTCCTGATTCTCGGCGCGCTCGGTGTGCCTGCGCTCGGAACGCGTGGATGCGCGCTCAGCACCGCAGCGACGTTCGCGGTCGAGGGCGCGCTCCTCTTGCTCGCGCTCCAGCGACCGAGCTCGCGGCTATCGCTCCGAGGCTCCTTCCGCGCGATCGTTCCCCGGGCGCGCGAGAAGGTGCGCGAGATCGTCCGGGTCGCTGCGCCCTCGGTGCTCGAGCGGGCGCTGTATCACGTCGGGTTCATGGGCTTCGTCGTCATGATCGGGCGGCTCGGTGATCGCGTGATGGCGAGCAATCAAGCGCTCATCACGCTCGAGTCGGTGTGCTTCCTCTCCGCCGACGGGTTCGCGGTGGCGGCGGCGGCGCTCGTCGCGCAGAAGCTCGGGGCAGGCGACGCGGTGGCCGCAGCGCGCGCCGCGCGCATCGCGACCCGCGACGCCGTCATCGTCGTGAGCGGCCTCGGTGTCGCCATCTTCCTCGCGCGCAACGTCATCGTCGGTCTCTTGGTCGACGACGCGCGCGTGGTCGCCGTCACGACGGGCGCGGTCTTCGTGCTCATGATCGCGCAACCGTTCATGTCGTCGTCGATCGTCCTCGCGCAGTCGCTTCGCGGCGCGGGGAAGACGCGGGTCGTCCTCGCCGTGACGTCGTTCTGCGCGCTCGTCGTGCGATTGGGCTCGACGTACCTCTACGCGTTCGGTCCCGCGGCTCGGCCGGGGGCCGACGAGACGGAGAGCCTCCGCGCGGTTTGGTGGGGCTCGACCACCGATTGGATGGTGCGCGCGGTGTTGCTTCTCGTCGTCGTGCGCTTCGTCCTCGCGCGCCGTCCGCGCGAGGCGCCCGTCGCCGCGTGAGCTGCGAACGGGCGCGGACCTAAGACGCAGCGCTCCCGCTCGCGAGGCGTCCGCGCGCGGTCTTCACGCCGAAGAGGTCGCGGCCCTCGACGTCGAGGATGGGCCCGAGGTGCGTGCTCGCGAAGATGGCGGCGAGGAGCAGCGCCGCGCGATCGTCTGGCCCGGGACGCTCGATCTCGGCCACGTACTGGCAGCGGCGCGCGAGCCCGCCGAGGCCCGTGGCGCGCCGCTCGGCTTCGACGGCGAGCGCGAGCGCGTGATCGTCGGGTCGCGCCGCGCGCAGCAGGACGGCGCGCACGTCCGCAGGAGCGTCGGAGCGAACGCCCACTGCAAAGCGTGCGTGGTCGACGAGCGGCGGCGCCGCGCGCTCGCGTTTGGGGGCCATGAGGCCAATCTTGGTCGAGAAGAACCGGGCGGCCTGTTCCTCCAGGGCACGGGTCTCGAAGCGCGCGTCGAACCGCTGCAAGAACACCCGGTACGCCGGGGCCGGAGTGGCGCGCGCGAGCTCCGACTCACGAAGGATTCCGTCTTGATCGTAGAGGTCGGGGGCTTCCGGCATGCTGTAGGGCAAACGCGCCTGCCTTCATGCTACGTCTCGGCCGTGCTCGTTGACACTCATTGCCACCTCGACGCTCACTACTTCCCGGAAGGGCCCGCCCAGGTGATAGACCGGGCGCGCGCCGCTGGTGTGCACGGCTTCGTCGTCATCGGCGTGGGGGCGTCGCTCGACGCGGCCGACGCGGCGGTGGCGATAGCGCACGGCCACCCCGATGAGGTGGCGGCGACGGTGGGTATCCATCCGCACGACGCGTCGTCGTGCGACGCCGCGGCGATCGAGCGATTGACGATGCTGGCACGCGATCCCGCGGTGGTCGCGGTCGGGGAGATCGGGCTCGATTACCACTACGACCACTCGCCGCGTGACGTGCAGCGGCGCGCATTTGCCGAGCTCGTCGGCGTGGCGCGCGCGGTCAAAAAGCCGATCGTGATCCACACCCGCGAGGCCGCGGCCGACACGCTCGAGATCCTCGCCCGCGAGGGGGCGCGCGACGTGGGCGGGCTCATTCATTGCTTCAGCGAGGACTGGGCGTTCGCGGAGCAGGCGCTCGATCTCGGGTTCGACATTTCGTTCAGCGGCATCGTCACCTTCAAGAACGCCAAGGCCGTGCAAGAGGTCGCGGCCAAAGCGCCCGCCGACCGCATTCTCGTCGAGACCGACAGCCCGTACCTCGCGCCCATTCCGTACCGGGGCAAGCCCTGCGAGCCGGCGTACGTCGTCCACACTGCGCACAAGGTGGCCGAGCTCCGCGGTATCCCGTTCGATGATTTGGCGCGCCAAACCACGGAGAATGCGGAGCGACGGTTCGGTCGACGCTTCGGACGTTTGGCTTAGGCCGCGCGCGGTCGCATACTTGGCAGGTGAGCTTCTCGCCGAAGGTCGCCTCCGCTGGGGGTGCGCGCTCGTTCGGGCGTCGCGCGCGCGGGGATGCGACCTGGAGCCTCGCGCTGTCGCTGGCGGTGCACGCGCTCCTCGCGAGCGGGGTCCTCGTGCTCGCAGTGCGCGGCCTCGAGAAAGCCGACGCGCGTGACGCGCGGGCGGCCGAGCTCGTTCGGCAGGCGGCGGGATCGCGCGACCCCGGCACCGTCGAGGTAGAGACGTGGGTCGATCACGACAGCGTTCGACCGTCCGCGGCGGGTGGCGCGATGACGCCGCGCCTCGACACCGGTCGCGCCGGGCGAGGCGGTGAGGCGACCGGCGAGGCCGCGCGTCACTTGGCCGATCGCGACGACGGCATGCGCACCACGCCCGAGTCGTCGACGCTCCACGCTTACGATCAAGTCTCGCGCATCGAGAGCGCGAAGACCCGCGCTTCATGGGAGGACCGGCGGTCCACGACGCACCCGATGGAGCTCTCGTTCGTCGTCACCGGCGCGGGGCGCGAGGAGGAGCGGAGGCCGCGCTCGGATTTCGATTCGTCACGCGGCGCGGCCTCATCGCGCGCGCCCGGCGTGGACGGCAACGGTCCGCCGCGCGAGGTGGATCCTCCCGTCGCGGGCGGAGCCACCGATCCGAGCGGTCGCGCCGGCGTGCCCGATCCGGGCTCCGTCGCCGCGCCGGGGCTCGGGACGCGCAGCGGTCGCGATGATGGAACGCATCGCCGAGGCGCCCACGTCACGATGGCGCGCCCCGATCTCCCGATGGCGGTGGTCTCCGTGCCGGCCGCCGAGCGAGGCCGTGTGAAGGACGACGTCGACAGTCGGCAGGCCGTCGCGAGCGCAGTCGAGGCGATCGTTCACGCGAGCTACGCCGGCGGCGCGGCGGGCGAGGGACGCGGCGGGTCGACGGGCGGTGGCGCGCCCGGCGCCGGCGGTCCTCTGGCCGGAGGCTCGCACCCGCGCCCGATGGGGGCGGGGAGCGGCGATTGGATCGAGATGGACACCACCGATCCGGCACTCGCGAGCTACTTCCGTCGCCTCAAAGCCAAGATGAGCCCCGCGCTCGCGCGGGCGTTCCCCAAAGAAGCGGCGCTCGATCTCAAGCAGGGCTTCGTGATCGTCGAGCTCACCATCCAAAAGGACGGCGCGATTCAGCCGCGGCTCGTGCGGCCCAGTGGGATTGGTCAGTACGACGAGAACTGCCTGGCGGCGCTCCGCGCGATCGCTCCGGAGCCGCTCCCGAGCGCGGTCGTGCGCGAGCATGCGTCGCTCCGCGTGCGCGGGCGCTTCGAGGCGTCGAACCCGATCGTCAAGTGACCGCGGGCACGTGCGGCGCGAGCGCGAGGCCGAGCTCCGCGCGGAGCGACCCGGCGAGGCGGCCGATCCAAAATGATTCGAGCCGGCGGAGGCGCTCTTGCCCGTTCGGCTCACGGGAGAGAACGCGCGCGGCGGCGCGCAGATCGCCCGAGAGGAGGAGCCCCACGCGGTCGGCCGTGCGCTCCACGACGTCGACCCAATCGTTCAAGTCGGGGAGGCCGAGGAGAAGCTGCGTGCGCACGAGGTGCCGGAGTCGCTCGAGCCCGTCGTGATCCACCGCCGGCCGAAGCGCGTCGCGGTTGAGGAGGGCGCGCGCGATGAGGTCGCGCTCGATCGGGAGATCGGTGACCACGAGCAGAAGCGCGGCGTGGAACACGTCCTCCAGCGCCGCGACGTCGGGAACGAGCATCGTGATGAAGTGCTCCGGCCGGTGGAGCACCAAATGGCGCGCACACTCGAAGGCCACCTCGAAGGGCTCGGCTTCGAGGACGGGCCTTCCGAGGACGATGCTGGGCGGGAGCGTGGGTACGAAGTCGATACCCTTGGCCTGCTGGGGCGCGACGTGAATCGAAGGGCAGGGGACGCCCAGGTGCGCCGCACACCACGCGAACGCGCGCACCGCGGTGACGCGTGTTTCGCCGAGGTGCTCGGCCGCGGTGTCGATGCGGCGTCCGTCGAGGCGGAACGCGGACGCGCGCGCGAGGAGCGCCGCGCCGGCGATCTCGCGAAAAATGGACGACGTGAGGAGGAACGACTCGTTGCCTTCGGTCACCGAGAGCCACGTCTCCTCACTCGCCGATCGGAGCGGCGCGGGCACGGTGGCGGGGCGGAGTGACTCGACCGTCTTGATCGCGACGGCTGGTGCGCCTTTGCGTCGGCAGAGGACGGAGGCGATGCGGTAGCAGGCGTCGACATCGTCACGCTGCATCGCTTGCTCGAGCATCATGACCAGGTCGGGCACGTCCGGATCGGCGTCCACGCCCGGCGACATGACGTACGGCGTGGGGCGGCGCGACGCCGACGGAGGCGCGGGCGTCGGTCGCGCGAGGAACGTGCGCGGAAGCGATGACGTCTCGGTCTCGGGATGATCGTCGACGATGATCGGCAGGTCGGGCGCTCCGAGGACCGCGCCGCCTTGGTACGCGCTCCGCCAGCCTTCCTCGAGGGCGGCGCGGCGCTCTTCGGAGAGGCCGAGGGCGGACGCCGCGAGGTCGAGCCGCTCGCGCTCCTCTTCGCCGATCTCGCCCTCCGAGAGCGCTTCGAAGAAGAGCCCCGCGTACTGCGACTCGAGGCTGCCCGGACGGAACGTGGTCGTCGCTTCGAGGAGCGCGTCGATGGGCGACAGCTCTTCTCCGGTGCCGACGTCCCAGGGCTGGGTGAAGTCGGCCTCGTCGTCGCCGTCGTCGAAGTCCGGGATGCTGAGCCGCGTGGCCTGCGGCGCGCGCATCGGTCCGGGCGGAGGCTTCCAGCTCGCCACGATCAGTCCTCGAATTTCCCTGCGCCGAACAAACTGGGCCTCACGTTAAGGCACGGTGCGGGCACTGTCCACCGGGCACCCGCCGGCGGAAGGCCGCTGAGCCAACGAGCCTCGTCTCGAGCCTTCAACCGAGAAGCTTGACGAGGTCGCGCCAGGGCTTTCCCCCGGATTGGAAGTCGAGCTGCCGCTCGGCCACGTCGCGCGGCGTCGCGCCGCGGGGCGCGAAGTCGTGCCAGGCCGCCTTGGTGGTCAAATCCTTTCGCGCGCCGCGGGCGAGGAGGATCTTTGCAATCTTCACGTATCCGTGGTGCGCGCAAACGTGGAGCGCGGTCGCGCCAGCGCGGTTCGTGGCGTCGACGGTGGCGCCGCGGTCGAGGAGCGCGCGCACGCCCTTCTCACCGCCCACGTTCACGACGAGGTGGAGGAGCGGCTGACCGCCGACCATGACATCCGGGCTCTTTCCGCTCGCGTCGAGGAGCGCGCCCAAGGTTTCGGCCGACGCGGCGCTCGCCGCGAGGACCTCGTCGGACGCGCGTGCTCCGCGCGCGAGGAGCGTCCGAACGGCGCCGAGGTTGCCCCACTCGGCGGCGTAGGCGAGGGCGATCTCCAACGTCTTCGCGGGCCAAGTGCGGGCGGCGACGAACGTCGCGAGGTTGGCTTCGTCCGTGCGAGCAGCGTCCCACAAGTCTTCGTCGGTCAGCGGGCGCTCGGACGCGACTGGCTCGCCGCCTCCGGCGAGTGAAGCCGCCACCTCTTCGGCCAGCTCGCCGTCGCCGGCCACACCGAGCGCCCGCGCCGCGCTCGCGAAGCTCCACTTGGTCAAGCGCTTCTCCGCCGTGACCTTGCCGAACGCGCTCTCGCGCTCGAAGTCGACGAGGAGCCCGACGCGGACCGCGCGCGCGCGGCACGAGTGATCGTTGTGCGCGAGGTAGAGCTTGTCGCCGGCATCGATGCCGTCGAGCGCGATGAGCTCGCCGGTGGTGACTCCGCTCGCGAAGGAAAGGTCGTGCGCCGCGACGACGCTGAAGTCGCCGACGTGCGCGAGGTATCCGTCCACGCGGAGCGAGCCGAGGACGAAGAGCATGGCGCCGTCGTCCAAAGTCAGGTTGCCCTTCACGTGAAGGTCGCCGCGAAGGAGCGAAGTCTCATCGCGGCCCACGTGGAGATCGCCCTTCAGAGCGCGCGGCTTCGCGGAGCGTCCGAACGCCTCGAAGAGCACTGCGAGGCCTGCGTAGCGAACGCGGTCCGACCCGTCGAGCCAACCCGCGAGGTGCTCGATGTCCGCCGGCGGCTTCTTCATGCGCGTATCGAAGCGGCGGAGCTCGGCGGCGCGCACACGCTCTGGGGCGAACGTGGGATCCGTGGCCAGGCGCGGGCGCACGCGCGCGTAGGCGGCCGTCAGCCGACCTGCGTCGAGCGCGGTGGGCTTCGCGGAGCGAGGGGCGTGGGCGCGACGGGCAGCCATCGTGGCCCGAGAGCCTATCCGACGGCAGCCCGCGTCGGGCGCCGCGACCGCAGGCGCACAAAAAGAAGAAAGCCGAGGTGCCGACGCGCCTGCGTCGACCCTTCGGCTTAGTCGGGGCGAGAGGATTTGAACCTCCGACTCCTCGGTCCCGAACCGAGTGCGCTACCAGACTGCGCTACGCCCCGAGCAGCGCGACTTATGACGGTCCGCGGCTTTCCCGTCAATCCAAAACGGATCGGCCGCCGCTCGGAACCCCGCGCCGCGCCTCACCTTGGCCGCACACGCGCGGCGGCGCACGGGGCGGCGCGCAGGGCAAAACTCGGGGCTTCCGTGACGGCCGTTTTACTAATACTGTAACGACCATGCCGAGCCGATTGCCCGCCATCCGCATCCTCATCTGCGACGACGACAAGGCCATCTGCGAGTACATGCAGACGCTCCTCGAGCGCGACGGTTACGAGGTCAAAGCCGTCAGCGATCCGAGCCTCGTCGAGGAAGAGGTTCGACTGGGCGGATACCACCTCATCATCCTCGACCTCATGATGCCCAAGCTCGATGGCATCGAGGTCCTGCGCCGCATCCGCAAGCTCGACACCGACATCGCGGTCGTCATCTTCACGGGCTTCCCCAACCTCGAGAGCGCCGTCGCTTCGATGAAGCTCGACGCGGTCGATTACATCAAGAAGCCGTTCAACGTGGACGAGTTCCGGGAGGTCCTCGGACGCGTGATGCGCAAGAAGGGCCTCGCGCGAAGCCCCGAGGAGCAGCTCTATCGCGTGATCGGCGACACGATCCGCAATCTCCGCAAGGAGAAGGACCTGACGCTCAAGCAGATGTCGCGGCGCACGGGCCTCAGCGTCTCGCTCCTTTCGCAGATCGAGCGCGCCGAATCGTCGGCGTCGATCGACTCGCTCTTCAAGATCGCGATGGCCCTCGATACGCGCATCCAGGACCTGTTCGGCGACTTTTGACGCGAAGGTCTTGAGACTCGAAGCGGGGCGCTGTATACGAGGCGCCCTTCCTGGCGGAGTAGCTCAGTTGGTTAGAGCGGGCGTTTCATACGCGCTAGGTCGGGGGTTCGACTCCCTCCTCCGCCACCTTTGTCTGTGCCGAGGCACAGACCTTCAGTCGGTCGTCGTCGCTACTGCACGGCGCCGCGCCCCGGTGCTTTCGCCCGCGACTCCCTCCTCCGCCACCCGGTTCTTCTCGGCCGATGGTGGGTCGTGGCTAGAAGTGCATCAGGCACACGCGTTTAGGAGCCGGAGGCGGTAGTTGGTGAAGCTCCTGTAGCCGTAGGCTCGGCGTTTGACCAGCTTGGCCTTGCCGTTGAAGCCTTCG
>JBGAJR010000002.1:0-382130 GCA_044224815.1 Polyangiaceae bacterium | reverse complement strand
CGGAGCCTCTTCGCGCTCCCTCGGGCGCGAACACGGTGTACCTGGGACGACCGGCGGCGGCGAGTGCGACGAGGCGAAGAGCTTCTCATCCCGCGGGAACGCCTACGATCGCAGGAAAATTCCGAGGGGATCCCTCAGGGCGCAATCGGCACGAGCACGTTCCGAAGCGCTTCGATGTTGTCGCGAAGCTCTCGCGGGTAGCGGACGTTGATCCGATACCGCTCGCGCCCTTCGAAGGTCGTGTCGACGTCCATTCCGCCGATTGTGCTCTCGACGACGTCGAGCACCTCGCGCACGGTCAGCCCGTAACGTGCGATGGCCTCGCGGTCGGGAACGACGTCGAGAAAGAAACCTCCGAGCTCGCGCTCGGCATACACGCTCCGCGTGCTGGGGAGCGTCCGGAGCATGCGTTCGAGGCCGTCGTTGATCTTCGTGATCACCTCGAGGTCGGGGCCGAACACCTTTACGCCGATCGGCGTCCGGATGCCCGTCGAGAGCATGTCGATACGGGCCTTGATCGGCATCGTCCACGCGCCCTGAACGCCAGGCATCTTCGTGCGCTCGTCGAGCTCAGCGATGATCCGTTCGAGTGTCATCCCTTTGCGCCATTCGTCCTGGGGTTTCAGGCGCACCACGGTCTCAAACATCGAGAGCGGCGCAGGATCGAGTGACGTCTCGGCGCGACCCGCCTTCCCGAACACACGTTCAACCTCCGGGACTGTCCGGATTTGTTGGTCCTGCCATAACAAGAGCCGCTTCGCCTCGGCGATCGACACGCCGGGCACCGTGATCGGCATGTAGAGGAGATCCTCCTCGTAAAGAGGCGGCATGAATTCCGAGCCGAGTTGAGACATCGGAAACGCCGTCGCGCCCGTCATCAAGACGACAAGAGCGATCAGGACATAGCGCCCTTTCAGGCACGCACGAAGGATCGGCCGATACGCTGCGATGCAGACGCGATTGATCGGGTTCTTCTCCTCGGGGCGAATCTTGCCCTTCAGGAAGCTCACCATCAGCGCAGGCACGAGCGTTACGGCGAAGACGGACGCAAACGCCATCGAGAACGTCTTCGAGAGCGCGAGGGGACGGAACAGGCGACCCTCCTCGCCCTGAAGGGAGAAGACGGGGAGAAAGGCGATGGTGAGAACGAGCAGGGCGCCGAACATCGAAGGCCCGAGTTCACGTGCGGAGGCGATGACGATCTCCTTGCGCGGGACCGGGCTCCCTTTGGACTCGGCTTCCGCGATCTTCTTGTGCGCGTTCTCGACGAGGACGCAGGCCGAATCGACCATGTCCCCGAGCGCCAAGATGACGCCGGCGAGGGACATGATGTTGATGGAGATGTCGAGGTAATAGAACGTGATGAACGTCGCCGCGGTCGCAGTCGGCAGCGCGATGGCAGCGACCATCGCGGAGCGGAAGTGAAACAGAAAGACGAAGATGACGAGGATGACGACCGCGAGAATCTGGGCGAGGTTCCACGAGAGCGTCTGCACCGAGTCCTTGATCAGCTGACTCCGATCGTAGACAGGTACAATTTTCACCCCTTCCGGCAGCGAGCCCTTCACCTCGTCGAGCTTCGCCTTGATGCGATCGATCACGTTCAACGCGTTCTCGCCGTAACGCATGACCACAATCGCACCGACGACTTCTCCGCGGCCATCGAGGTCGACAAGTCCTCGACGGATGTTGCCGCCGATCGTGACGTCGGCGACGTCGCGGATCCGAATTGGTGTGCCGCGCGCATCGGTCGCAACGACCGCGAGGTCGATGTCATCCTTGCTCTTGACGTAGCCACGCCCTCGGAGCGCGTACTCGTGCTGCGCCATCTCGATGACACGCCCGCCGACTTCGGCGTTGGCGCCACGCACGGCTGCCGCGACCTGCCCGACGGAGACGTTGCGTGCCTTCATCCGCGCGGGGTCGATCTGGATCTGGTACTCCTTCTCGAACCCGCCGACGCTCGCCGCTTCGGCCACACCCTCGATCCCCTGGATCCAGTAGCGGAGCTGCCAATCCTGGATCGAGCGGAGCTCCTGGAGGTCGTGCTTCCCGCTCTCATCAACGAGCGCGTACTGGTAGACCCAGCCGACGCTCGTAGCGTCGGGGCCGATCTGGGGTGTGACTCCTTCGGGGAGCTTGTCACGGACCTTCGCGAGGTACTCCACGACCCGCGACCGCGCCCAGTAGATGTCCGTGCCGTCCTGAAAGACGACGTAGACAAACGACATGCCGAACATCGTGAAGCCACGGACGGTCTTCACCTTGGGGGCGCCGAGGAACGTCGTCGTGATCGGGTACGTGACCTGGTTCTCGATGAGCGTCGGGCTCCTGCCCATCCATTCGGTCGCGACGATGACCTGGGTGTCCGACAGATCGGGCAGCGCATCGAGCTGCGAGCGCTGCGCGCACCAGAGTCCCCAGAGCGTCAGGCCGACCGCGAAGAGGAAGACGAAGAACCGCTTCCGCGACGAGTAATCGATGATTCGGGCAACGATGCCCATCGGAGCCTCTGCCGTCGCGGGAGGAGACTCGCTAGACGGCGCGTCAGTCATTCGCCCTTCGGGTGATCGGCCAGCCTGAGGCGGATCCTCAGTGGGCATGACCGCCTCCCGCGCCGCTCGTCGCGCGAAGCCGGCTCTCCGAATCGAGGAGGAACTGAGCTCCCACAGCCACGCGCTCGCCAGCGGCGAGACCGCTCTCGACGGGGTAGAAGTCAGAGACGAGCGCGCCGATCTTGATTTCACGCGGCTCGAGGTGGCGCGCTTCCTGATCCCCGGCGGGGGGCTGCTCCCCGTGGGCGACGAACACAATGGACCGCGCGCCGGTGCGAATGACCGCGCTCTCGGGCACCGCAAGCCCGCGGGTCATTCCAAGGTCCATCGTGATGTTGACGAAGGCCCCGGGACGTAGCTTTCGGTCGGCATTGGGCAGCTCGAAACGAGCCTTGAGCGTCCGCGTGGCTTCGTCCAGCGTGGGTGCGAGAAAGGAGACCTTCGCATCGATTCCCGCCTGAGTGCCCTCGACGTCGAGGTGGCCGGTCTGCCCGAGGTGCACGTACGGAACGTCCGCTTCGTAGATGTCGGCGAGGACCCAGACACGCGACAGGTCGCTCAGCGTGTACAGCTCGACCGACGGGTCGACGAACATCCCGTCGAGTGCCTGTTTCGAGACAACCTCCCCTGCACGAGGAGAGAGCAGCGGGAAGGTGCGCTTGGCTTCACGCGTCGACTCGAGGCGATCAATCTCGGCTTTCGGCACGTCCCAGAGCGAGAGACGTCGACGTGCGGCCGCGAGGAGTTGCTCCGTCGCGCGTTGCTCGGCTTGCGCGAACTCGCCGGAAGCGGCTGGGCGTTCACGCACGCGATCGAGCACGGTGAGAAACTCGATCTCCGCCGCGTAGACGTCCTGGCTATAGATCGTGCATAGCGTCTCGCCAGGCACGACTCTGCGGCCGACGAAGTTGACGTTGATCGTATCGATCCAGCCGCGGACCTTGGCATGAACGTGGGCGGTGCGCGTCTCGTCGAGCGCCACAACGCCGACCGTTCGAACCTTGCGCACGAATTCTCGCTCGCCCACCTCGACGGTCCGAACGCCTAGAGCGGTCGCTTGCGCCTCGTTGAGCATGACGGGCGCATAGCCTGCCGGAGCGGACGCATCTCCCCTGTGTGCCTCATGACCAATCGTCGCGGCGGTCAAGGGTGCGCTTCCGGCGGGAGTCGCACCATGCCCAGCGTGGTCGCCGTGTTCCGTGCTGCCTCCGCGACACCCGGCGATGAGGATGCTGGCGACGAAGAGCAGCGCCTCGGCCCGGATTCGTTTGGAGTGCGTCATCGCGTTGCTCCATTTACCGTCCCGCCGACAGCGCGTTCCAGCTCCGCGAGGGCGACTTCGCGCTCGGCTTGGGCCTCTGCGAGGGCGAGAGACGCGCTTTGGAGTGACCGTCGGGCGTCGAGGAGCGAGACGATGTCGACGGTCGAGGATCCGTAACCTGCGAGCGATGCCTCGAAGCTCTCGCGTGCCTTTGGGAGAACGACGGTCTCCACGAGCTCGACGCGTCGAGTCGTCGTTTGCACTCGCACCAAGGCATTCGCCACCTCGAACCGGATCATGGCGCGCATGGCCCCCGCGTCTTCCCCCGCACCTTGCGCACGCGCCTCGAAGGCGTCGGCACGGTACCCCTGTCGGGAGATGCCGAAGACAGGAACGGTCACCCCGATCATCCCGCCGCCGGAGGGCGGTGCACCGATGTTCTGGTTCATCCAGACCGATCCCATGATGTCCGGGTACCGCTCACGACGCGCGAGATCGGCCATCGCAAGGGCCTCCGACTGCATCGCTCGCATGCCTCGCAGTTCAGGCCTCTGCGTGTTCGCGCGTTCGATCAACGCCGTGAGCGTGAGAGCAGCCGGCGGAGAAGGAACGAGCACCGGATCTGAAAAAGGCTCGTCTGCAGGACGATCGCGAAGGGCATTGATCATGGCAACCATCGCGCCCCGTTCGCCTTCCAGGTTCGTGAGCTCAACGTCGATCGCGTTCACCTCGACCTGCGCGCGAACCACCTCGTGATGACCTCCGAGGCCTGTCGAGTAGCGGCCAAGCGCAGCCTGCGCGATCGTCGCCGCGAGGTTTCGGCTCGCACGATCGATTTCGCGCCGCTTGGAATTGAGAGCGAGCATGTAGAAGGCGCGCTTCGCATCGACGCGGAGATCGAGCTTTCGCACGTCCACCTCGGCGCCTACCGCGTCGCGCTGCCTCTCGACCGCGGTGCGCATGAGCGGCAGCTTGCCCGGCCAAGGGAACATCTGCGTCGCTTGGTACCGAATCATCGGCATCTCGAACGCGTCCGCCTGCGGGACGCGATCGACCATCACCGCGATCTGCGGATCTGGGTAGATGCCGGCAGCCCTCGACTCACTCCCGAGAGCATCGCGCCGTAGGGCGCGCGCCCGGACAGACGGATTGCGTTCGAGGACCTCCGCAACGAGACGGTCGACGGAGGCCTCCTCGGCATGCGCCGTAACCGGTGCGGTCACGATCGCTGCGAAAAATAGGACCCAACGCGCGCGCATGCTCCCGCTTCAGCACCGCCCGTGCCACGGTGCCTCAAATGCGCAGCGTCCTGCCTCGGCACGCCTTGCCGTTGCAAGCTGCGCGCACACCGCGTGAACGGGCGCATGTTTTGCGGCGGTACGCGTCGTTTGCAGCTACAGGACGCGCGTAACCACACGGGTTACATGACGAAACCCGCTGGCAAGACGGCGACGCTCGTGGCAGAACGACACGTCTTGCTGATGAGGTCGTCGATGAAGAAGCTGTCCGCTGTCGCGTTGATCGTCGCTGCTCTCTCCACGGGATGCTCGTCATCCAGCGACAACAAGACGCCCAGCGGCTCATCCGGCACGAGCGGAACGCCGAGCTCGTCAGGCGATCCGGGAAGCTCGGGAGACAGTGGCACTGCGGCGGCGGCGTTGAAGGCTCCGACGGTCGATAGCGTCGGGAAGATGATGGGTGCGCTTCACGTGATGTGGACCAACAACGAGACGTCCTGCGATTCCGTCGAAGGCGAGCGCCAAGCGCAGATGTCCGATGGCTCGATGATGGAGAAGTACAAGGTCGTCTTCACGGTTCCCGGCGACGCCGACAACAAGCACGACACGTCGGCAACCAGCAACATGAAGTACACGTATCGCCTACGCTGCAAGAAGGGCACGACGTACTCGGAGTATTCGAACGAGATGTTCGGCAATCCGATGCAGTGAGCGTCGTCATGCGCCGCGGCCTTCTCATCTACGTGCTCGCGTGTGTCGTCGCGTGCGGCTCATCGAAGTCGGAGTTAGCGCAGCCACCGCTCGATCCCGTCGCCCTCGTTCCCGCGAAGGACGAGAATCCGGATCCGGCCGTCCTCGAGGTCTCCCTCGAAGCTCGGGAGGCGACCACCTCGTACGGAGGCGCGGCGCCAACCCCCGTGTGGACATACAACGGTCGCGTCCCGGGGCCGCTCCTCGACGCCAAGGTTGGCGATCGCATCATCGTGAAGCTGACGAACTCGCTTCCCGACAGTACGTCGATCCATTGGCACGGCGTACGTCTTCCCGCCACGATGGACGGCACGATGGCGATGCAAAGCCCCATCCCGTCGGGCGGCACGTTTCGCTACGAGTTCACGTTCAAGGATGCCGGCCTGTACTGGTATCACCCGCACGTTCGATCCGACATGCAGGTGCACAAGGGGCTCTACGGGGCCATCCGGGTGCACGGCCCGAACGAGCCCACCGTCGATGACGAGCGCATCCTCATCCTCGACGACATCAAGCTCAGAGCCGACGGGACGATCAACGATTATCTCGACGACATGTCGAGGATGATGGGTCGTGAAGGCAACACGCTCCTCGTGAACGGTATCCCGGACGCGACGCTCAACGTGCGCGCCGGCGGGACGGTGCGCCTCCGCCTCGTGAACGCGGCGAACGGCCGGTTCTTCAACCTACGCTTGTCCGGACATACCTGGCGCGTCATCGGGCACGACGGGGGGTTGCTCGCGAAGGCTTACGATACCGAGCACGTCCTCATCGCACCGGGCGAGCGCTACGACGTCCTCGTGATTCCGAACGGCGCACCGAGCACCACAATCGACTTGCTCGACGATCCCTACGATCGCGGGCATGACTCGGGCGGTCGACCAACCCTAACGGTCGCGCACGTCCGGCTCTCGGATGAGGCGCCTCTCACAGGTCGGGTGCTCCCCGATGCGTTCCCTGGCGTTGCGGCGCTCCCCGGGGCCGATGCAACGTCGGTCTCGATCAAGCTCGACGAGGCCACCCGCAATGGCGAGACCGTGTTCACGGTCAATGGCCAGACTTACCCCGACGTACCGCCCGTGGACGTTGAGAATGGTGGCCTGCGGATTCTCGATGTCGAGAACGCGAGCGAGATGGACCATCCGTTTCACCTGCACGGCTTCTTCTTCCAGGTCGTCGAGAAGAACGGTGCACCCGTCGTCCTCGACTCGATGGGAAACAAGGACACCATCATCATCCCCGCAAAGGGTCGCTTGAAACTGCGGACGCGGTTCGACGAGCCCGGGCACTGGATGTACCACTGCCACATCCTCGAGCACGCCGAGCTCGGCATGATGGGCGAGGTTCACGTCCAGTAAGTCCGCAGCGCGGACGCTCACGGTAATGCGGCATGACGTCGGCGAACGCGCCGCACGATACGAACCGCCCAAAGAACGACGCCCGACACGACGGTGAACGCGGCGAGCGACGCGACGACGATGATGAGCGGGTGATGAAACCGCTCGCGCCCCCGGTAGTCCATGATGTGAAGCGACCAGAGAAAGTCGTAGGTACGCCAAAGGTCGTTGCGTCGTGCGGTAACGTCACCGGTCCTCGCATCGATCCACACGTCCGTGCGAGCCTCATCGGCAAGCCGCACGCGCCAAGCCGGGAGCGGCCGATCCCGGTACTCGATCGGTGCACTCGTCTCAACGAGCTCCGCGTTGGTGGCGGGGATTCCGCCCTGATCGAGGCGCGCGATCGCTTCAGCTTCGTCACGGGTGACGTCGAGCGGCGCACCCGTACGTGCGTCGATCCGGATGCGCTCGTCGCGACCATGGACAACATAGACCGGACCCGCCGCCGCGCGGCGCAGCTCGAGCGCTCTCACGGAGCGAACCCCCGATGCCGTCGCGATGGCCAGCGCTGTGGACGCGTTGAGAAGCCCGGTGGCATCGTCGGGCACCAGCAGTGTTGCTTCGCCGCGCGCTTCACCCCGGACGCGCTCGATCGGGAAGGAGGCGAAAAACAGCCCAGTCCCGAGCCAAATGGCCAGCTGAATGAGCGCCAGCGCAGCAATCCAGCGGTGGAGCGCGTAGAGACGACGATTCAAGGCCGCGCAGCATAGCCCTGCCGCAGCGCCAAAGGCGTGACCGTGGCGGTCACGCACCCGCCGGCCGTGTTGCTGTAAGGTTCGCGCCGGCTGCGCGTCTGCAGTGCGAAAGGAGCCGGACTGTGAGCTGCTCAGAGTGCCCACCGCGACGAGGGAAGATAATTGCAGTCGTCGCTGGACTTGTCGCCGCGGCTGTCGCCTTCGCGTGCGCGTCGGGTGCCCTTCCCCCGCGAACACCAAACGATCCGGCGAATCCGAGCGCACCGGAAGCGCCGGCCGTCCCGATACCCGCGGCAGCGAGCGCAGCGCCTTCAACGACGGGTTCGACTCATGTTCATTCGCACGCGCCCAGCGATGCCGGGGCAACGACCTACACCTGCCCGATGCATCCCGACGTAGTGCAGTCCACCCCGGGTACGTGCCCGAAATGCGGCATGCAGCTCCGACCGAAGCCCGGATCGTGACGATGCGAGCGCTGGTCTTGTCGACGGCATGCGTCGCTCTTGGTTGCGCATCGACGTCGCCGAAGCCCGCCGTGGAGGATACCTCGGCCCTCGTGAGAGCTCGTTCGGGTCATGAGATCACCTGGCTCGGTGACGGCGGGGAAGAGGAAGCGAGGAGACAGGTGAGTGCGCTGCTTCGTCAGGACCTCACGCTCTCGAGCGCCATCCGCGTCGCCCTCCTTGCGAACCGGAACCTCCAGTCCCTCTACGACGAGCTCGGCATCTCGCAAGCGGACTTGGTCCAAGCGGGTCTGCTGAAGAACCCCACCCTTGGCGCGACATACGATTTCCCTCTCGATGGCACTCGGCCGGGCTTCCAGATCGGCTTCGTGACGGATCTTGTCCAGCTGTTCACGCTCGGCTCCCGCAAGACGATCGCCCGAACAGCGCTCGGGGGGACGAAGTATCGGATCGCTGGTGAGGTCCTTCGCCACGTCTACGAGGTGAAGGCAGCGTACTTCGCCGTTCAGGCCGCGCAGCAGACCTTCTCGATGCGGCAGATCGTCAGGGAAGCCGCGCAAGCAGCTGTGGAGCTAGCCAGAAGACAGCACGAAGCTGGGACCATCAACGATCTAGACCTCGCGAACGAAGAGGCTCTCTTCGCCCAGATCTCCACGGAGTTTCGTCGCAGCCAAGCGGATCTTGCGACCGGTCGTGAGCGTTTAACGCGCCTCTTGGGCGTATGGGGTGCAGACGCGGGGTGGAAGGTGACGGCGAACCTCGCCGATTTGCCCGAGCAGGAGCCTGCCACCGAGCATCTCGAGTCGAAGGCCATCGCCACGCGGTACGACCTGGCCGCGGCACACAAGGATGTCCAGGTGGTCTCCTACGCCCTGGCGCTCGCAAAGGATACGAGGTGGACCGGTGCAGTCGACGCTGGTGTCGACTTTCACCGGGAAGCGGAAGGCGTGAGGCTCCTTGGCCCGACGGTGGCCGTGCAGCTGCCTCTCTTCGATCAGGGGCAGGCGGTCATCGCGCGAATCGAGGCGCAGCTTCGACAGGTGCAAAACCGCGAGGGGGCCCTTGCGGTCGACATCCGTTCCGAGGTGCGCGAACTCGTCGCTCGCCTCCAGGTGGCACGCGGCGTCGTCGAGGATTACCAGCGAAACCTCGTCCCCGTGCGCGAGCGTGTCGTCATCCTTTCTCAGCAGCAATACGACGCGATGCTCCTCGGTGTGTTCCAACTGCTCGCTGCCAAGCAAAACGAGATCAACACCTATCGCGAGCTCATCGACGCGCTCCGCGACTACTGGACGCTTCATGCCGAGCTCGAATGGAAGGTCGGGGGAAGCTTCGGACTGCGTTCCTCGGCGTCCGGAGAAACGCCTCCACCAGTGAAGCCAGCGCCGCAACCTGCCCCAGGAGAACATCCGCATGAGCATCACACGCCGTGACCTTCTCGGTGCTGCGTCGGTAGTAGCCGGCGGGCTCGCTTTCTTGCGCGGTCAGCGCGCCGAGGCGCAGCAAGCCGGCGCGACCGATACGCCTGGCCGACTGCCGTACACACCGGTTGTCGTTCCCAACGGCGCGACGCTGCCCTGGAGCATGAAGGAAGGCGTGAAGGAGTTTCATCTCACCGCGGAGCCTGTCAAACACGAGGTTGCCCCGGGAATGGTGATCAACGCGTGGGGCTACAACGGGCGCACGCCGGGGCCGGTCATCGAAGCGGTCGAAGGCGATCGCGTTCGGTTCTACGTGCACAACAAGCTTCCGGAGCGAACGAGTGTCCATTGGCACGGCATCTTCCTGCCGAACGGCATGGACGGCGTTGCCGGTCTGAACCAGCCGCACATCGAGCCGGGCGAGACTTTCGTCTACGAGTTCACGCTGAAGCAGAACGGTGTCTTCATGTACCACCCGCACTCGGACGAGATGGTGGAGATGGCGCTCGGGATGATGGGCTTCTTCGTGATCCATCCGCGCGTCCCCGAGGTCCCCCGCGTCGATCGCCACTTCGTCATCATGCTGCACGAGTGGTTCGTGGCGCCAGGAACCGCAACGCCCAACCCGAACGTCATGACCGACTTCAACCTCTTCACGTTCAACAGCCGCGCGTGGCCAGGGACTGCGCCACTCGTCGCGCGCACGGGGCAGCGCGTGCGTGTCACGTTCGGGAACCTCAGTATGGACAGCCACCCTATCCACATCCACGGCTACCGGTTCTGGCATGTAGCGACCGATGGCGGAACGATTCCTCCGAGCGCGCGTACGCCGATGACCACCATCAACGTCCCCGTTGGTTCGACCCAGACGGTGGAGTGGGTCGCTGACGTGCCGGGCGACTGGGCTTTTCACTGCCATAAGTCGCACCACACCATGAACGTCATGAGCCACGACGTCCCGAACATGATCGGCGTGAAGCAAAAAGGCGTCGAAGAGAGGGTCCGCAAGGTCCTTCCCGGCTACATGGCGATGGGGGAAAGCGGAATGGGCAACATGATGGAGATGGGACGCCCGAAGAACACGCTGCCGATGATGACAGGGACGGGCCCGTTTGGGCCCATCGAGATGGGCGGCATGTTCACGGTCGTGAAGGTGCGTGACGGCATCGCGACCTACGACGATCCGGGCTGGTACAAGCATCCGACGGGTACCGTCGCGCATAAATTGCCGTGAGCCTTGAGACTGGGCGCCAGGCTCTCGGTGGCCACGCAGCCGGTTGGCGGCCGAAGAAGAAGTCGAACCATGACCGCGGCCGTAACCGCCACGGTTACGTGAAGCGCGAGACAGCAGCGCGAGACTTGCGAAGAGGCAAGCTCGGCGCTACGGACCCTTGAATTCCTATGCGCACGCACACGTTGCTCCCGCTGGTCGCTGTCGCAATGCCCCTCCTGGCCTCGTGCAGCTCGTCGTCCACGTCTTCGACCGCGGCAAACGCGACGGCGCCTTCCTGCAAGACAGATGCGGACTGCGCCGCGAGCGCGGACGCCCCCCTCTGCGATGCGGGCAGTCATGCGTGCATCCCTTTGCCTCCCGGTCACGAGATCGGTTACCGCGATGGCTCTTCCGCGAGCGTGGCGTTCACGGAGATCTACAAGGCAAGCGCCTCTGCGAAACTCGTCGACCTCGACTTCGATCCCGACCACGAAGGTTGGCTGTGGGCCGTTGGTTACGGCGACGATTCGACGCACCTCGGTCAAGGCATCGGCACGGACGCCCCGACGTGGAAGCGCTACGTCGACCCGGCGGCGATGCACTTCATGCACAAGCCGCCCGCGCTCGCGATGGGCGGCGGTCAACGTTGGGCGACGTGCGGCGACAACGACAATAGCCAAAACGATCCCAGCGGAGACGGCTCGGCAAATCTGTTCATGGGTCCGGCGATGTTCGAAACGGACCTTGCGGTGTTTGCGAAGCGCACTCCCGAGGGCCGGGGCTCCCACACGGACATGCTGCACAACACGCCCTTCTGCCGTGGGATCGCGCACGAGACCAAGCTCGTACGTCGCCTTCGACTCCACTGATGGCTTCCTCTACATCGCAGACACGGGCAACCAACGCGTCGCTCGCCTCGACACGACTAAGGGCATCAAGGGTGGTCCTCTCCCGCGCCAAATGGAGCCCCTCAAGGACGACGCGGTGATCAAGGACACGACGCTCGAGGAAATCGTGCCGAGCGGCACCCTCGATGCGCCGAGTGGGATCGAGGTTCACGGCGATCTGATTTACGTGACGGACGCCACCACCAGCACGTTCCACGTCTTCGACAAGAAAGGCACAGCGCTGCGGAGCCTCGCGACCGACCTTCCTGGCGGCGCACTCTCAGGCTTCGTCTTCGGGCCAGACGGCAAGATCTACTTCACGGATAAGAGCACAAGTCGAGTCGTTCGTATCGACCCGCAATGAGCGGCGCAACCGACGTTCTCGTGCTCTTCGAGCATCCCGAGTGGCAGAAGCCACTCTTCGCGGCGCTCGAGCGACGGGGCGTAACGTACGAGGCTCTCGATCTGAAACGCGCTGCGTTCGTCGCCGGGCAAGCCCCTCCGACCCGCCTCGTCTTCAATCAGGCAAGCCCGAGCGCATACGTTCGAGGCAACGCCCGTGCGGTCCCCTTGGCGCTCGCGTACCTGAAGGCTCTCGAAGGGAGCGGCGTCGATGTCGTCAATGGCTCGAAGGCGTTCGCCTTCGAGCTCTCGAAGACGGCGCAGGCGGCGGTCATCGCGCGGTTGGGCCTCCGCACTCCGCGCTCAATCGCGTGGAACGACTTCGACGCCCTCGCGGCGCGCGTGCGCGCGGACGCCTCGTGGCGATGGCCCGCACTCCTGAAACCGGAGCAGGGCGGAAGCGGCGCGCGCATCGTGAAGCTCTCGTCGCTCGACGAGCTCTGCTCGCACCTCGCAAAGGAAGGGCCGGGCATCTGGACGCCCGACGGGGTCCTCTTACTCCAGGAGTACTTCGAGCACGATCACGACGAGGGCATCGTGCGAGTCGAGCTCCTCGGCGGCGAGCTCCTCTACGCCATGCGGGTCATCTCGCACGGCCGCTACAACCTCTGTCCGTCGCCCGTGTGCAACCCGACCGACGGCGACTCGGAGCACTGCGAAGTCCCCGAGAAGCCGACGCAGCCCGTCGAATTCTATGCCTACAAAGACGTCCCGAACGAGGCGGTCGAAGCCGCGAAGCGCATCGCCCAGGCCGGAGGCATCGACGTCGGCGGCATCGAATACCTCGAGTCGAACGGCGAACGCATTTTCTACGACGTGAACGCGAACTCGAATCTTCGACCTAGCGTTGCACGGGAGTACGGATTCGACCCGTTCGAACGGGTCGCCGACTACCTTGCGCGCCGGGCTCGCCGATGAACCTTCCAGCTTCTCGCGCCCGCTGCGGCCGAGGTCGTGCAGCAGGCGTGACGAGCGACCCGAGGCATCCCGAATGATACGCTTCCATCTCCTTGGCTGCTCCCGTCGACGCTGACTTCCTCCAGACGCTTCTCCTGCAACGCGCGGAGTTCGTCCGATTCGTGCGGTCGAGGGTCGATAACGAGACGGTTGCCGAGGAGATCGTGCAGGCGGCGTTCCTACGCGGCGTCGAGCATGCATCCGAAATACGCGACGACGAGAGCTCGGTAGCCTGGTTCTATCGCAGTCTGAGGAACGCCATTGTGGACTACTACCGGCGGCGCGACGCAGCGGCGCGCGCGCATGAGCGGGCTTCAACAGATCCCGCGTTCGACCGCAGCTTCCCTTCACCAGATGAGAAGGCTCGCGTGTGTCAATGCGTTCGCGCGTTGGCACGCACGCTCAAACCAGAGTACGCGAGCATTCTCGAGCAGGTCGACATCGAGGACCGATCTCTCGGCGAGGTGGCAGCCGAGGAAGGCATCACGGCCAACAACGCAACCGTCCGCCTTCATCGAGCGCGGAAGGCCCTTCGGGAGCGTGTCACGACGACTTGTCGTGCCTGCGCGGAGCACGGCTGCTTGGACTGCACCTGCAAGCACGAGGTGTAGGGCTTACGTGCCGGCAGCCGATCAGGGCGCCGGCACACCCGTCGGCGTCACGACGATCTCGCCCATCATCCCGAGCTCCGCATGTTCGAGGATGTGACAGTGCGCCATCCAGCGTCCCGGATTGTCGATGTACGCGCGAATCTTCACGGTGCCGTTCGGTGGCACGAGGACGACGTCCTTGAGACCGGGCTGCTTCGCGTCGAGGATCTCGAAGAACTGCCCGTGGAGATGAAAGGGGTGCTCGGTTTGGACTTTGTTCGCGATCGTGATGAGGACCGTAGAGCCTTGCGGCCAAGTGAAGAGCGGCTCCGTGGCCATCGCTTTGCCGTTGATCGTCCACTCTGTCATTCCCTTGGCGTCCTGCTGCACGGCAAGGGTCATTGTGGCGTTGGTGTCCGGAGCACGGTCTGGGAGCGTCACCGACGGCCAAACAACCTCGCGCGGCACGCGTGAGCTCTCGGCGACGTCGACGACGAACGAAGGCATCGGAACCTCCTTCACGTTCCCGCTGTCGTCCTGCGTCTCGACGAAGTTCACGAGCTTCGCAGTTCCGGGGCTGTCGTAGGTCACCTCGAGATCGAAGCGTTGCCCGACGGCCACCGAAATGCGCTTCGACGTGTACGGCTCGGGCAAGAGTCCACCATCCGTCGCGATGACACGGAAGCTCGCCCCCTCGACGCCGATCTGCATCGTGCGCGCGTTGGCCGTGTTCACGATGCGCCAGCGTTCTACTGTCCCTTGCTCGACAGCGTCACTCGCCTCTTTCGCGGGACGACCGTTGGTCAGGAGCGTGTTGCCGAAACGACCGCCCATCATGCCGTCCATGTCGCTCGGCGGCGAGATCGAACCGTCGCCCTCAAGACGGATGTCGTCGATAACGAGGAAGCGCTCCGCGTCGTAGACAGGATCCTTCGGATCGAAGATGACGATCGGCCCGTACAGCCCGTCTTCGACTTGAATCGCCGTGTTGATGTGCGGGTGGTACCAGAAGGATCCCGCATCAGGCACCTTGAAACGGTAGGTGAAGTCCTCGCCTGGCTTGACCGGATTTTGGATCCGCGGCGAGCCATCCATCTGGTCCGAGATGCGGAGCCCATGCCAGTGAATCGTCGTTGGCTCCGGCAGATCGTTCTTGAAGTGAACGATGACGTCGTCGCCGACCTTCGCCTTCAGCAGCTGACCAGGGAGACTCCCGTTGTACGCATAGACGGCCGTCGGAGCGCCCGCCTTGAACGCCACCTTTGCTTTGCTCGCACGAAGGGAGACTTCAACGACGTTTGGATCCGGGTCCGCGTCTTCCAAAGCGTCGACGCCCCAAACCTCCGGCATCGCGTACGTCGCGGATGCGGGCTGACTCGGAGCGACGGCCTGGGTGGCGGTGTCGTGGCTCACGGAGCACGCCGCGACGAGCACGGAGACAACGGCAGCGGAAACCGGACGCGCAAATCGTTCCATCGGACGGGGCCCCTCCTGTGGCGTGGCTTCATACCTCCGCGGGGCGTAAGGTCAACCGCAATGCACGCACGGGCGCTGGTCCGTGACTGCAGCAGTTACACGTATGCTCCCGCCGGCGAGGGCCATTTCGCCCGGGCGTCGCGACGATGCTATAGAGCCGGAAATGCGGCGATGGCTGTGGATTCTGTTCGTCGCGGCGTGCGGGGGATCTGGAGACGGTTCCTCGGCGCCGCCCACCGATGGCGGCGCGGACGCGAGTCACCCGCTTTGTGTTGATGGCCGGAGCGTCGATGGCACGTACCCGAAGGCGAACTACGAGCTCGCGATCCTCGGGACACCCCCCGATGTTTCTTTTCAATCCGCGGAGGGCACCATTTCCCTCCACGATTACTTCGAACCGTGCGCTGTGCAATCGAGGCTTCTCGTCGTGCGCGTTGGCGCTTCCTGGTGCGGGACGTGCCGATGGCACCTGAAGCACACGGCCGACGTGAAGAACCTCGACGTTGGAAAGCGCCTCGAGTGGCTCGATCTCGTCGTGGCGAACCGTGACAACGATCCACCCACGTTGGACGATCTCGCTCTGTATCGAGCGTTGATCGACGCTCCGGAGAAGCTCGCCATCGACCCCGGGTTTCAACTCGGCCCCGTCGATCCGGTGCGCTCTCCGCTTCCTCTCCTCGTGTTGATCGATACGCGCACGATGACGGTTCGGAACTACCTTCACGATCCCGATCCCGCAGAATTCGAACTCCGGATCCGGCAGGAGCTCGCGTCGCTCGACGGAGCACCTCAGCCTCCGTATCCGCCGCAACAAAGGTTCGACGAGCTCTTCTCGCGCAACCAGTGGGACTTGCTCCACGACATGACCGTGCCGGGCGCGCCGCCGCCGGATCCGACGAATGTGAAAGCCGACGACCCGGCCACGGCTAGCTTCGGCAAACAGCTCTTCTCGGACGCCAGCCTTTCGCCGACGAACACCGTCTCGTGCGCGAGCTGTCATCTACCCACGAACCAGTTTCAAGACAGTAGCCCGCAGTCCCACGACGGCGTGGCGCTCGTGGATCGAAACTCTCCGGCGATTGCGCTCGCCGCCCATAGCCCCTGGCAATTTTGGGACGGCCGCGCCGACACGCTCTGGATGCAAGCGCTTGGTCCCTTCGAGAACGCGAAGGAGTTCAACTCGTCGCGGCTCTTCGTCGTGCACCGCATCTACGACCAGTACAAAACCGCCTACGAGGGCATCTTCGGCCCGCTTCCACCTCTCAGTGACACGGCCCGCTTTCCTGCGAACGGCAAGCCTGGCGATTCGGCTTGGCAGGGCATGATGGCTGCTGATCAGAAGGCCGCGACCGACGTCTTCATCAACGTCGGCAAGTCCATCGAGGCGTTCGAACGGACGCTGCGCGTGAAGCCGAACAAGCTCGACGCGTACATCGCGGGTGACGTGAACGCCCTGTCCACGGCAGAGAAGAAGGGCCTTTTCACGTTCTTCATCGGCGGGTGCGCCCAATGCCATTGGGGACCTCGAATGACCGACGACGCATTCCACCCCGACCGCTACCCGACGGGACGCCAAGACGGCCAGGCTGACCGAGGGCGCATCGACGGTGTCGGACAGCTCCTGGCGAGCGAGTTCGCGCAGCCCCATCCAGGTCTCAAGTCCGTTCCCTCGCAGCTCGGCTCGTTCAAGACTTCGGTGCTACGTGGCATCGTGGGAAGTGCGCCGTACGGTCACGGTGGGACACTCGCGACGCTGCAAGACGTCGCGACGAACTATGGGAAGGCGGGTCTTCCGATGTCGGATCCGCGGGCGGTCGGGGCAACCGAGCCGTGGCTGCCGCAGTTCGCGCAAGCGCACGCGGATGACCTCGTCCCGTTCCTCCAGATTCTCACCGCTGAAATCGCACCGTAGCGCGTCGACTGTCCTGTTTCCGAGCCTCCGGGCAGCCTGGACGGCGGCGTGGTAGACTGAAAGCGCTTTGCGTCGCCGCGAGTTCCCGAAAATGTTCCTGAAGTGCGCGCGTCGCGCCACGAGGATGCGCGTATTTCGGAGGGTATCGGCGGCGCTGCTGGCGATGACGTTCGTGCTCGGGGTCCTCCAGGCCGGTCGCGGGTATCTGTACTGCCCAATGCGCGATGCCGTCGTGACGGTTCACTGCTGTCCGGTGATCCACAGCGACAGCACCGACAACGTATCCCCGGCTCTCCAGACGCCCGATTGTTGTCAGTCACGGCACGTCGATGCGTTGCCACCTGTCGATGCAGTCTCGAGCCCTCCGACGGTGGTCGCGTCCCCTGCGATCCTGTTCGTGCTTGTCCCATTGCCGCGAGTTCTGCTCGAGACGGCGACGCTTCAGCGCGTTCGGCGACGCCCAAGAGAACGTGCTGGACCACCCATTCCGACCGCCCCTGAGCGTGCGGCACGTTTGGGAGTCTTTTTGATTTGAAGCCCCCGCTCGAGCGACTGTCGTCGCTCGAGCTGCATGGTTCCGGGGACGCTCTGGCGTGTCCGGCGTTGACGCGCAACAGCGCGTCCTTCGTCCGTGCGAGGCGATCATGTTGAGAAGAGATTTGTCCGTCGGCGGTGAGCTGACGGCCGGGCGCGCACCGGTGCTTGCGCTCATGGCGCTCCTGACCATCGGCTGCGCATCGAGCGGCGCGGCGTACGACACGCTGCGTGCTGACATCGACCGAAGCGTACGAATCGACGCCGTCAGTCCCGCAGACCAGGAACGACTTCTCCGCGCCGCCGTCCTCGAGCGTCGCGAGTTCGTCCGAATGGTCCTCGAGCGAAATCCGAGCATCGATGCCGCCCGGCAGGGATGGCGTGCGGCGGTCGCCCGGGTCCGTCAGTCGGGCGTCGTCGACGACCCCATGGTGAACCTCGAGCTCGCACCGCTCTCGTTCTCCTCGTCGAGCGGTCGCGTCGGATACACGGCCGCGGTGAGTCAACGGCTCCCTTGGCCTGGGAAGCTTGGCTTCGATCAAGCGGTCGCGAAGGCGGAGGCCGATGCAGCGCGCAGCGATTTCGAGTCGACACGCCGCGAGCTGGCGCTGGCAGCTGCCCTTCTTTACGACGCGTACTTCGCTTCGACGCGCTCGTTGGAGGTGAACGCACATCACGTCGCTCTCCTGCGGGATCTAAAAGCGGCCGCGCTCGCGCAACTCGAAACCGGCCGAGGCTCTGTGCAGGACCCTCTCCAGGCCGAAGCGGAGCTCACGCACATGGAGCACGACGCCCTGATCCTCGCGTCCGAGCGAGACGTCACGGTCGCCCAGATGAACGAGTTTCTGCATCGTGATCCTTCTCTTCCGCTGCCGCCTCCGACGCAGGAGCTCGAGCTGCCAAAGGCGCCGGATGCAAACGACGGCGAACGACTTGGGGGGCGGGCAGCGTCGGCCCGTCCGGAGATCGAGTCGGTGCGTCACCACGCTGAGGCGGAGGAGGCGCGGGCAGCTCGCGCCGAGCGCGAGTCGTATCCCGACATCACCGTCTCGACCTCGTACAACTCGATGTGGGATATGCCCGAGCACCGGTGGATGGTGGGCGTCGGGCTCAACGTTCCACTCCAACTCGGTCGACGGCGCGGTGCCGTGGAGGAGGCCCAGGCGGCGCGGGCACGATTCGACGCTGAGGCCGCACGGATGACCGACAAAGCACGGACGGAGGTCGTGGTCGCGCTCAAGCGACTCGAGGAGGCCCATCACGTCGTGCGGTTGTTCGAAGAACGTCTCCTTCCAGTCGCTCGCGATCAGGTGGATGCCGCGCGAGCCGGATTCGTCGCCTCCCGCAACGACTTTGCGGCGGTCATTTCCGCCGAGAAGAACCTCCGAAGCGTCGAGCTCGAGTTTCAGCTGGCGCGCGCGAATTTCGACCGTCGTGACGCCGAGCTCGAGCGTGCACTCGGTCGCGTTCCGGGTCTCGGACCGCGGGGGGCAGGCCGATGAGCGCCGAGTCGAAGGTTCGCTCGCGGCGAGGGCTTTGGGCGTCGATCGCAATCGCGGTCGTCGTCGTTGTCGCCGTCGTCATTTTCCATCGGCCGCTCATCGCATGGTTCGGCGGAACGAGCGTTGGCGGACATGAAGGTGTTCCTACGACGGTCCAGACTGGTCCGTTTGTGATGAAGGCCGCTTTGGATCCCGATCCTCCGCGGGAGAAAGGAAACGCGCTCGTCCTTGACGTGGCCGACGCCAACGGAAACCCAGTCGAAGACGCCACCGTCGAAGTGACGTTCGAGATGCCCGCCATGGGCGCGATGTCGGAGATGAAAGGCGGCGCGTCGGTCTCGCATGAAAAGGGCGGTCGGTACCGCGCGCAGTTCGATCTTCCAATGGCCGGCAGCTGGACGCTCAAGACGGCGATTCGCAGCCCGCGAGGGGAAGCCTCACGGCAATTCACCCTGACCGTAGGCAGCGCTGGGCTGGGCATTCGAGACGGGACAGGACCATCTGCGGCGAACGCTGGTGAGATCGATCACTACACGTGCTCGATGCATCCGTCCGTCAACCAGAAGGCGCCGGGCAAGTGTCCCATCTGTGGCATGGATCTCGTGCCGGTCACCAAGGAGCAGCAGGCTCAGGGGGTGGTGACGATCGACGAGGCGCGCCGGCAGCTCATTGGAGTCCGGACCGCGCCAATCATCATTGCACCGATGACCAGCGCCATCCGCGCCGTCGGGCAGCTGAGCTACGACGAGTCCTCGCTCACCGACGTCAACCTGAAGGTCCGTGGTTGGATCACGAAGCTGTACGTCAACCAAACCGGCCAGCGTGTCACGCGCGGGCAGACACTCTTCGATCTCTACAGCCCCGAGCTCTACAACGCGCAGCAAGACTACCTTCTCGCGCTCGGTGCTACTGGCGGGGCAGCGCGAGACGCAAGCAGCCGTGTCGAGGGCCTCGCGCCCGCAACACGACAAAGGCTGCGATTGCTAGGTCTCGAAGACGCGCAGATCGAAGCCATCGGCAAACGAGGATCGCCTCTCGCGAGCATCGCGTTCAGCGCGCCGGCGAGCGGCTTCGTGATCGAGAAGAACGTCGTCGAGGGTGCTTCCGTCGACCCCGGAACACGGCTCTATCGGATCGCCGCACTCGGCAAGGTGTGGGTCGAAGCGGACGTCTACGAAGCGGATCTCGCGAACGTCCGCGTAGGGCAGCGCGCCGGCGTCACGCTCGACTACCTCCCGGGTCGCACGTACGACGCCAAAGTCTCGTACGTCTACCCATACTTGGATCCCAAAGCGCGGACAGGTCGCGTGCGCGTCGAGCTAGCGAACAAGGACCTCGATCTCCGTCCGGGCATGTACGCGACGGTCATGCTCTCCGCAGACGCCAGCAGTCGGATGCAGGTCCCGACCAGCGCCGTCGTCTACACTGGGCCTCGCCGCCTCGTGTTCGTCGACCTCGGGCAGGGGCGCTTTCGACCGCAGGAGATTCAGGTCGGGGCCGAAGCGAACGGCTATTACGAAGTGCTCGCGGGGCTCAGCGCCGGCGATGTCGTCGCCACGTCGGGTGTCTTTCTCATCGCCGCCGAAGCACGCATCAGCACGGCTTCGAAGTATTGGGAGAGCGCCGCGGACGACGCGGGAGCGGCGACTCCGGGCGGGGCGATGATGACGATGCCGCCCGCGAGCTCGGTGCTTATCACGCCGAGCGCGCCTAGCAGTGCTCTTTTGCCGAGGTCGACGACGCCAGACGCGACGTCGCCGCAAGGCTCAAGTCCATCCCGAACGCACGCGCCGACGGCGCCCTCGAGCGTGCCGGGGACGACCACCTACACGTGTCCCATGCACCCCGAGGTGCAGAGCGCCACGCCGGGCAGGTGTCCGAAGTGTGGAATGGACCTCGTGCCGATGCGAGACAAGCCGTGAGCGCGCCTGAGTCCACCAGCTCTCCACGCGCCCAGGGGTCGGAACCGACCACGCCAGGATGGATCGCACGCGTCATCGCGGCGAGTGCGCACCGACCCTTCCTCACGCTGCTCTTCGTGGCGGCGTTCGCGGCATGGGGGTGGGTGTCGCTTCAAAAGGCTCCGGTCGACGCGATTCCCGATCTCTCTGACGTCCAGGTCATCGTCTTCACGGAGTGGATGGGACAGAGCCCCAACCTCGTCGAGGATCAGGTCACGTACCCGATCACTGCGGCCCTGGTTTCGGCCCCGAGAGTCGAGGCCGTGCGTGGGACATCCATGTTTGGGATGTCCTTCGTGAACGTGATCTTCGAGGAGGGTACGGACATTTATTGGGCACGAAGCCGCGTCCTCGAGTACATGAGCTCCGTTCGGGCAAAGCTCCCGCAGGGCGTCAATCCCACGCTCGGACCGGACGCGACGGGCGTCGGTTGGGTGTTCGAGTACGCCGTTGTCGACAAGAGCGGGAAGCACGACCTGCAAGAGCTCCGCGCGCTCCAAGATTGGAACATCCGTTACGCGCTTGCGAGCGTACCCGGCGTCGCCGAGGTCGCTAGCGTTGGCGGCTACGTCAAGCAGTACCAAGTCAACGTCGACCCGAACAAGCTCCTCGGACGCGGCGTCACGATGGACGAAGTGGTTCGCGCGGTTCGAGCATCGAACCAGGAGGTCGGCGGACGTGTGCTCGAAATCGCGGGACACGAGCAGGTGATCCGGGGGCGCGGCTACGTGAAGTCGGCCGACGATATCGGCGAAAGCCCGATCAAGGTGGTCAACGGCACGCCCATACGCGTGAAGGATGTCGCTCGCGTGAGCATCGGTCCCGACATCCGGCGCGGTCTTACAGAGCTCAATGGCGAGGGCGAAGCACCAGGCGGCGTCGTCATCATGCGCTACGGCGAGAACGCCGTCACGGTGATCGACGCAGTGAAGGAACGCATCAAGGAGATCCAGCACGGGCTGCCTGAGGGCGTCCAACTGGTCGTGACGTATGACCGTTCGGAGTTGATCAAGGAAGCCGCGAAGACACTCAAGCGGACGCTCATCGAGGAGATGATCGTCGTCAGCCTCGTCATCTTCATCTTCCTGCTCCACGTGAGGAGCGCGCTCATCCCGATCCTGACGTTGCCCGTCGGTGTGCTTTTGGCCTTCATTCCGATGCAGCATCAGCATCTCACGGCGAACATCATGTCGCTCGGCGGTATCGCCGTCGCCATCGGAGCGATGGTCGATGCCTCGATCATCATCATCGAGAACATCCACAAGAAACTCCACGACTGGGATATCGCCGGCCGCGCAGAATCAAGAACCGAGGTCATCATTCGCGCGATGCAGGAGGTCGGTCCCACGATCTTCTTCTCCCTCCTCGTCATCACGGTCTCCTTCTTGCCCGTGTTCACCCTCGAGGCGACGGAGGGGCGCCTCTTCAAGCCGTTGGCGTTCACGAAGACCTATTCGATCGGGTTCGCCGCGATTCTCGCGGTCACCGCAACGCCCGCCCTCGCCGTCTTGACCATCCGCGACAAGGTACACGACGAAGCCAAGAATCCGATCAACCGCTGGCTGACGGCAGCCTACGCGCCGGTCGTTCGCTTCGTCGTCACGCACCGGTGGCTTGTGATCTTCGGCGCGTTCCTCGTCATGGCTTTCACGGTACCCGCGCTCTTCCGCCTGAAGAACGAGTTCATGCCGCCCCTCAACGAGGGTGTCATCCTGTACATGCCGACCGCCCCACCAGGCATGAGCGAGAACGAGAGTGCGGTCGTCCTCCAGGCGATGGACAGGGAGCTGAAGAAGTTCCCCGAGGTCATCAGCGTATTCGGCAAGGAAGGACGCGTCGAGTCGGCCACCGACCCTGCCCCGCTCGGCATGGCAGAGGTCGTCGTCGTTCTCAAGGCGAAGAGCGAATGGCGCAGGGGGCTCACCTGGGACGCGCTGATCAAGGAGATGGACGAGAGACTCCATTTTCCGGGGATGCCCAATGTCTGGTGGATGCCGATTCAGACGCGCACCGAAATGCTCGCCACGGGCGTACGAGCACCACTTGGAATCCAGGTCTTCGGTGACGATCTCGACACGATCGAGAAAGCCGCGATCGCCGTCGAGCGAGCCGTCTCGCCGATTCCTGGCACGCGGAGCGCTTTCGCGGAGCGCTCGACAGGCGGCTTCTACCTCGACTTCGAGGTGAAGCGTGCCGAAGCCGCGCGGCACGGCCTCACGGTCCAAGACGTGAACATGGTCGTGGCGCAGGCCATCGGCGGGGAGAACGTGGCCGAGACCGTCGAGGGCCGGCAGCGCTTCCCGGTCAACGTGCGCTACGCTCGCGAGTTTCGCGACGACCCTGAGCTCCTGGGACGCGTCCTCATCGCGACGCCTGATGGCGCGCAGATCCCGCTCTCGCAGATCGTCACGATCAAGAGCACCCTCGGTCCTCCGATGATCCGAAGTGAGGGTGGAAAGCTCGTCGGATTCGTGTTCGTCGACACCGACCGGCCGATCGCCGACTACGTCGCCGAGGCGAAGCAGGTCGTCGCGCGTGACGTGCGACTGCCGCCGGGGACTCGTCTCGCGTGGGTCGGACAGTTCAAGTACTTCGAGCGGGCGAAAGAGCGTCTCAAGTGGGTTGTACCCCTGACGCTCGCGCTCGTCTTCCTCCTCCTCTACCTGAACACCAAGTCGGTCGTAGAGACGCTCATCGTGATGTTGGCCGTGCCCTTTTCGCTCGTCGGTGCGATCTGGCTCCTCTACCTGCTCGGATACAGCGTGAGCGTCGCTGTTTGGGTAGGCATCATCGCGCTCGCCGGGCTCGATGCGGAGACGGGCGTCGTGATGCTCCTCTACCTGACGCTTGCGCATCGTCGTCACGCACAGGAGGGGCTGCTACGAAACTTCGACGATCTGCGCGAGGCGATTGTCGAGGGGGCAGCGAAGCGCCTTCGGCCGAAGCTCATGACGGTCGCGACGATGATCATCGGCCTTGTCCCCGTGCTTTGGAGCACGGGGACCGGTGCCGACGTGATGAAGCGGATCGCGGCGCCCATGGTTGGGGGTCTCGTCACGTCGTTCCTCCTCGAGCTCACGGTGTACCCCGCAATCTTCGCGATCTGGAAGGGGGGTGGTCGCGCGTTTCCTGCCCCCGCGCCTCCGGAGCCCGCGGAGGAGGCAAGGTCGTGAGGCGCCTGCTATCAATCATCGCGCTCGCCTGTGCTTGCAACGAGGTCAACGGCGGCGCCGATTCGGCACTTGCGCCGGTGCCGAATTCGCCTGCGACCCTCGTCGTCGAGGTCGGAACGGGAGCATCCGACTGGATGCCGATCCATGACGGCGACGCGGTGTCCGTGATCGCCGGTCCGCAAGGCGGGTTTCACGTGTGGACCTCCATCCGCATAAAGGATTCGTCCGTGGACAGCGCCAGAATCAATCTGACGAGTCGACTCGAGGCGACGGGGGAACCTGCGGGCAATCCTTCGAGCGTCGCGACTACCCTCACGCTCACGGCCGACGGTGCTCGCGAGCACACGGGTATGCGCAACTTCATCGCGGATCCCACGCAGGTCCGAGGTCGACGTGTCGCGCTCCGCGTCGAAGCGATCGCTGCCGACGGCCGGCACGGAGCCGGTGAACACATCGTCCTTCTCCAGTGACGGCAGGCCCTCCGTCTGGATTTCGATGAATGCCTGGGTGAGGTCATGCATCGCCCCCCCCGACGCGAAACGCTGAGGCAGACGGGCGGGCAGCTTGACGGCGGCCAGACTTTCATTCAAACATAGGTTTGAGTATGCCATCCGCGGCCGTGCCTGTTTGCAAGGATCTCTGCAATGTCCCCTGTTTCAAGGAGGACCTCGTGGAACGGTTGCGGAAGACAGTCCCCGACGACGAGCAGCTCGAAGACGTCCGCATCATTTTCTCGACCCTCGCTGACAAGACGAGGCTCAAGATTCTGCACGCCTTGAAGGACGGCGACGAGCTGTGCGTCTGCGACGTGGCCCATGTGCTCGGGATGAGCGTGTCGGCGGCTTCGCATCATCTGCGCAAGATGCGGGACCTCAAGATCCTCAAGTACCGGAACGACGGGAAGATGTCGTACTACTCGGTCCGGGATCGCTTCGCGGGCAAGCTCGTCGAACGAGCCCTGAATCGGACCGTGGCGTGAGGACGGCAATGAACGCCGCTCGCGTTGATGATCCTCCCGCACGAGCCCTTCGGGTGATCTCCGAGCAGCTCAAGGAGGCAACCCGAGCCGGGAAGTGCCACGGCTGCGGATGCCTGCATCAAACCATCGCCGCTCTGGAAGCGACCGAGGTCGGCGCGACGAACTTGTCAGCAGAGCTGGCAGCGGCACGCGCGACGTTCATCCCCAAGAAGTACGACTGCCTTGGGTGTCCCGTCTGCTACCCGGCCATCGCGGCAAACGCCTTCACCGAAGCATTCCCGTCGGCGGGCGAGGTCATGGACCTCTGCCCGACGGAAGCTCCGAGCGAGCGAAGCGGCTGGCCTCCTCTTCCGGGAAGCTACACCGTGCTTCGCTTCAACGCGCCCGTGGCGGTGTGCACGTTGAACAGCCAGGCCCTCGTTCAAGACCTCGCGGCCGATCCGCCCGACGCCCTCTCCATCGTCGGCACCTTGAGCACCGAGAACCTCGGCATCGAGCGCGTCATCAAGAACGTCCTCGCCAATCCCAACATTCGATTCCTCGTGCTCTGCGGCGAGGACACGATGCAGGCTATCGGTCACCTTCCGGGTCAGTCCTTCATGAGCTTGTTCGAAAACGGGATCGACGAGCGCGGACGGATACGCGACGCGAAGGGCAAACGGCCCGTGCTCAAGAACGTGACGGCCGAACAGGTCGCCGCGTTCCGTCGTCAAGTGAAGCCGGTCGCGATGATCGGCGAGAACGTCGTCGAGGTCATCACGGCGGCGGTTCGGAGGTGTGGCGTCGAAGCGCCGGGCGCCTTCGACGGTGCCCCCGCCGATGTCGCCGTCTCGGTCGTTCGAGCTGTCGAACCCCGCCGGCTCGTGCCGGACCCCGCCGGGTATTTCGTCGTCTATCCCGATCGCGCGAAGCACGTCTTGCTCGTCGAGCACTACACCAACGCCGGTGTGCTCGACACGGTGGTCGAAGGCACGACCCCCGCTGCCGCGTACGCCACGATCATCGAGAAGAACCTCATCTCCCGCCTCGACCACGCTGCCTATCTCGGACGGGAGCTTGCTCGGGCGGACCATTCGCTGAAGTCGGGCGAGCCCTACGTCCAGGACCGGGCGCCGGGGGAATTGATGACGAACGAGGTGACAACGGCGTGCGGCTGCTCAACGGAGTGCGGCTCAACGAAGGACGAGAGGTAATCGATGCGATGCGCACTTATGGCGGTGGCTGTGATCTGTGTCGCCGCGACAGTCGGCTGCAAGAGCCGTTCGGCCGAGGGCGGCACGACGACAACGCAGGCCGGCACGAGCGAGAAGGCGAAGCCCACCACAGTCGTCATGGCGATCAACCTCGGCGAAGAAGACGAGGAAGGTGGATGCGGTGACGTGATCCACGCGGTTCGAGCGGCGGCAAAGAAAGGGGTTCACACGCGCGAGATCGACACAAGGAACAAAGCTGACATGGAGGCCGCCTCGAAGAAGTACCGGATCCTCGTGCAGCCCACGGTCGTCTTGGTGGACGATGCGGACCGAGAAGTTCGGCGCTACGAGGGCGAGACGAAGGAGACGATCACGTCGTTGAAGACCGAGCTCGACCAGATGGCGAAGAAGTAGCCGATGAGCACCCCCACCGAGCTGCTTCGAGAAGCGCTGGAATCGGGAAGTCCAGTTGCCATCCCCGTTGCGCTCGTTGGGGGGCTCGTCATGGGGTTGAACCCTTGTTGTTTGGCGCTCTACCCGGCGGCGGCGGCAAGTTGCTGCACCGGCGCCCGCAACGAGCCGCAAGAGCGCACGCCCCTCCCTCGTGCCGTGCTGTTCGTCTTGGGGACGGCGACCGCCACGACGCTCCTTGGTGCAGCCGCCGCTCTGGCGGGGCACATGATGACGAACCTGGGCGGGTGGGTCCGCTACCTGGTGGCGCTCGTCCCGCTCGTCATGGGAGCTCACGTGCTTGGGCTCTTCCGCCTTCCCATCCCCAGGGCGATTAGAAGCCCGACACGCCGAGGTCTGCTTGGCGCGTACGTTGGCGGGCTACTCCTGTCGCTCGTGATCGGGCCCTGCGGCACGCCGGCGCTGGCCGCGATCCTTTCGTACGCCGCCTACAAGGGAAGCATCGTGTACGGCAGCTTGCTGCTCTTCGCTTATGGCTGTGGGAACGGCCTGCCGCTCTTGCTCGTGGGGATTGCCGCGGGTGGGCTCGTCGCCCGATTGCGCGATGGCGCCTGGCTTCGATGGATCGAACGCGGGTCGGGCGGCGTGCTCGTCGCGCTCGGGGTGTACCTGCTCTGGACCGCGTGAGGCCCAACGAGGCGAGAATGCCGGACGAACCCGAAAAGCCCGTGCTCGACGCTCAGCGGCAGCATTGGCAGGGCACGTTCGAAACGAGGCCCGAGATGTTCGGTCGTGACCCGAGCGAACCGGCACGGCTCAGCGCCGCCGCGTTCGAGCGAGCCAATGTACGCCGGGTGCTAGAACTGGGTGGGGGCCAGGGTCGGGACGCGCTCTTCTTCGCAACGAAGGGATTCGAGGTCCACGTACTCGACTACGCACATTCCGCCGTTGACGCCATCCTCGACAAGACGACGAAAGCAGGGCTCAGCGGCCACCTGACCGCCTCTCAGCACGACGTGCGCCTGCCCCTGCCTTTCCCCGATGGCTCCTTCGACGCGTGCTACTCGCACATGCTCTTTTGCATGGCACTCACGTCAGCGGAGCTCGAAACGCTCTCCTGCGAGATCCTCCGGGTTCTGCGGCCAGGAGGGCTGAGCATCTACACCGTGCGCAACACGCGGGACGCCGACTACGGACGCGGCATTCATCGAGGCGAAGACCTTTATGAGAACCAGGGCTTCATCGTCCACTTCTTCGACCGGGCCAAGGTGGACCGCCTCGCGCGAGGGTTTGAGGTCCTCTCCGTGGAAGAGTTCGAGGAGGGCAAGCTGCCCCGACGTCTGTACCGCGTGACCCTACGCAAGCCGCAGACCGTCGACGCAGCGGGATCCTGAGCGAGCATGACGATCGGCGCCTGGACGATCTCGGTTCGACTCGCACGCTCTGGATTGTTGCCTTATCGCGCTGTCGCTCATGCTGAGCTCGTGCGCCCACCGGGCAAGCCTCGACGCTGCTCGGGCCCCTCGACGGCGGAGCTGAAGCCGGTGCATCGCGCGCGACAGGCCAGCGGCCGCCCGGCGATCAAGCCGCTAGACCACGGCCCTTGCTCGCGGTCCGCAGGCGGCCTACGATTTTTCGTCGATGCGCGCGTTCACCCCAAGGAGGCAGCTCGCTTTTTCGAAGCGTGTTTTGCTCGCCTTCCTACGGGTGTTCGCAATCCTTGTTGCCGTCCAGATTTCGGGATTCAGCCATTTCGTCACAGACACGTTGGCTGCCGCCGGCGTCGTCGAGCGGCACTCCGACGACTGCAACGACGAGCCGGACGGCCGCGAGTGCCCACCGGGCTGCCCGACGTGTCACTGCTCGCACTGCGGCACCTCCGCGTTGCCGCCGCCGATGAGGGGGCCCGAGATTTCGGTCGTCGGGATCTCATCGCCCACCGTGATCCAAAGTGAGGGCCGGGCACCTAGCGAACCGGAGCTGCCCTCGGTCTACCGACCTCCCCGCCTCGAGCTCGCATAAGCGGGCCTGTTGACCGGGTAGCGCGCGGACTCCTCCACGATGCCGAGGATGCCGTGCGCCCTCCCTTGGTTTGAGCCACGCGTGGCGCGTGGTTGCGAGGAGTCGGATCGTGAAGAGGACATGCACGTCCGCCATCGTCATGGCGGTGTTTGGGTTTGCCTGCAGCATTTCGGAAGCGCGGGCCGACGGGACCTGCTCGCCGGTGGTTCGGACCAACATTGTCCCGTGCGCGCTGTCGGCAAGCTTGCCGGCGCGAGCGGAACGAGAACAAGGACGAGCGGTCGAAGGTCGGTGGACCGCTGCAAGCCCGCTGTTCCCCTCGAACCCGGTCGTCAGCGTTTGGGGGTCGCGTCGATACCTCTCCCCCAACGCGGAGCTCTCGACCGTCGCGTACAACTGGTACGGCTCCCTCTCTCAAGAGATCGAGATCGCCGGCCAGCGTGGCGCACGACGCCGCGTCGTCGGCGCTGAGCGTGAGTCCCAAAGGGAGGTGATCACGGCCACGGACCGAGAGGTCGCTGCTGCAGCCTGGAACGCATACTTCGAGGTCCTCGCGGCTCAGGAGGACGTCCGGCTCGTCCAGAGGATTGAGGCCCTCGTTCGGCGCGTGACCGACGCAACGACGGCGGCGGCCGAGAAGGGCGCCGTGGCGGGCGTAGACGCCGATGTTGCCGACGCCGCCTTCGTGCGGATCGCCCACGGGAGGCTCCTTGCCGAACAACGCATGAGGAGCTCCACCGCCGCGCTGGCCACTCGTCTTGGGGTTTCGCCGGCCACGAGCCTCTCCGTTCAAGGGGACCTGGAGCCTCTCGCGGTCGGTGACGTCACGCCAGCGAACATCGACCGGATCGCCGATCAACGACCCGAGGTTCGGGCGCTGGATGCCCAACGAGGCTCTCTCGAAACGAAGGCGGACTACTACAGGCGGCTCCGCTGGCCGAATCCAACGGTGTCGGCGTTCGTCCAGAACGACGAGCTCAACCAGCTCGTCGTCGGCCTCGGCCTCTCGTTTCCTCTCGTGCTTCCCCAGCCTCTCGGGCGGACGTATGCGGGTGAGATCGACGAGTCGGAAGCCCTCGCTCGAAAGACGACCCTACAAGCGGAACAGCTTCGACGAGACGTCCGACAGGAGCTTGTCGTCGCACTTCAAGGCTTCGAGACGGCGCGCCAGGGTCGTGCTCTGTACACGGACCAGCGCATCGGACGCGCCGACAAGAGCTTGCAGAGCATCGCCACGGAGATCGAAAACGGCAGGCTCGCCGTCCGGGACGCCGTTGTTGCGCAGCAGACGCTCATGGAGCTGCTTCGCGGAAATATCGAAAGCAAGCTCGCCCTCTGCCTCGCGTCCGTCGCATTGGCGAAGGCGGCTGGTCTTCCCCTGGAACGAGGAGGTGCTTCGTGAAACGGCGCATCGTCCTCTTCATGCTCGCAGTGGCGGCGTGCTCGAAGCCGAGCGGGAGTGCGAAGCCGGGTGTCGAGAAGGCGACCCCAGCGTCGTCAGAAGCCGACGAACATCACGGCCTCCCTAAGAAGGTCCACGTTCCTCCCGCGGTCGTGGCCGATGCGAAGATCAAGACCGCACCGGCGGCCAAGGAAACCCTCAGCTTGACGCTCGCGCTGCCCGGTGAGGTCGTGGCCGATCCCGACAAGACGGCTCGGATCTCATCTCCCGTTCCCGGACGCATCGAGGACGTGAAGTTCACCGAGGGGAACACCGTGAAGAAGGGCGATGTGCTCGCCATCGTCCGTGTGCCCGAGCTTGGGAAGGTAAGGGCGGCGTACGCGGCCACGTTGTCGAAATCCAAGGCGGCGCGGGCAAATGCGGAACGAACCAAGGCGCTCTGGGAACAAAGGCTCGCCTCCGAGCAAGCCTACGTGGATGCGAAGGCCACAGCCGATGCGCTCGACGTGGAGGCGCAGTCCCTCGGCGATCAACTCGCTGCCATGGGCGCTGGGGGCTCGGCAGGATCGTCCTTTCAGCTCGTTCTCCGCGCCCCTTTGGCTGGGATCGTCATCGCGCGAGATGCTGTCGTCGGTCAGCCCATCACCGCCGAGCAGGTGCTTGGAACCATCGCTGACATGTCCGAGGTGTGGTTCTTGGGAAGGGTCTTCGAGAAGGACCTCGGGCGCCTTCATCGGGGATCGCGTGCCGAGGTCCAGCTCAACGCGTACCCCGATGAGCACTTCACAGGAACCGTCGAGTACGTCGGGCGCCAAGTGGACCCCGTGGCTCGAACGGTGACGGCGAGGATTCGCCTCAAGGACCGCGAAGAGCTGCTACGGGTCGGGCTCTTCGGGACTGCACGCGTCGAAACCGAGGAGAAGGAGAAACACGCTCCGACGATCGTCGTGCCTCGGTCGGCGGTCACTGAGATCGCCGGCAAGTCGGTGGTGTTCGTCAAAGAGCCCGATGACTCCTACGACGTGCACGAGGTCGCGCTGGGCGATGCCGCTCTCGGGAAGGTGGAGATCGTGTCGGGGCTTCGCGAGGGGGAAAATGTCGTCATCGACGGCGTGTTCTCGCTCAAGAGCGTCGTCATGAAGAGCGCCTTGGCGGAGGAGGAGTAGATGGCCCTCCTCTCCGCGATCGTCGCATGGTCCCTTCGCAACCGTCCGGTCGTCATCGTTGCGGCGCTGCTCTTCCTCGTGATCGGGCTTCGGTCGGCGGCGACGCTGTCGATCGACGCCGTGCCCGACATCACCAACATCCAAGTTCAGGTCATCACGGCGGCTCCCGCACTCTCCCCAGTGGAGGTCGAGCAGTACATCACCGTGCCGGTGGAGCGCGCGATGGCCAGCATCCCCAAGACGACCGAGGTTCGCTCGATCTCGAAATACGGTCTCTCCGTCGTCACGATCGTCTTCAACGACGGCACCGACATCTATTTCGCCCGCCAGCAGGTGAACGAGCGGCTTCGGGAGGCGCAAGACGCCATCCCAAGCCAGTATGGCAAGCCAGAGATGGGGCCGGTCACGACCGGACTCGGTGAGGTCTACCAGTTCGTGGTCCGCAACGACCGACTCACCCTCATGCAGATCGAGGAGATCCTCGACTGGCAGATCGCGCCCCAGCTCCGCACCGTGCCCGGTGTCATCGAGGTAAACAGCTTCGGAGGAGAGGATCGGCAGTACCAGATCGTGCTGGACCCCAAGCGGCTCCAGGCGGCCGGTGTCTCGATCGCACAGGTCGTCGAAGCGCTCGGCAAGGCCAACGCAAACGCAGGAGGCGGGTACATCGAACGCAACCGCGAGCACTTCGTCATCGGCAGTGACGGTCTGGTCAAGGATCTCGACGACCTCCAGCGCGTCGTCATCGGCGCTACTCCACAAGGAGTCCCGATCACCATCGCGACGGTGGGGGACGTGCGTTTCGGCCCTCGACTTCGACGAGGCGCAGCCTCGAAGGACGGCAAAGGCGAAGTCGTGATCGGTGTCGCCTTGATGCTCATGGGCGAGAATTCACGCACGGTCACCGAAGCGGTGAAGGCGAAGCTCGCGGCCATCGAACCATCGCTTCCGGAGGGAACCAGAATCGAGTCCTTCTACGACCGCTCGACGCTAGTGAACCGCACGATCGCGACGGTCATGAAGAACCTCGCGGAAGGCGCGCTCTTGGTGGTCGGGATCCTCTTCCTCCTGCTCGGCAACTTTCGCGCGGGCCTCGTCGTCGCGACGGTGATCCCCCTATCGCTGCTCTTCGCGGTCACGGTGATGAACGCGGCGGGCCTTTCGGGGAACTTGATGAGCCTCGGCGCCATCGACTTCGGTCTCCTCGTGGACGGAGCCGTGATCATCGTCGAGAACACCGTGCGCCGCCTCGGAGAACGCCGCCAGGACATCGGGCGCGACCTGACCCCTCAAGAGAGGGTCGAGACCGTCAAGGACGCCACGATGGAGGTCCGTTCGGCCAGCGTGTTCGGTGAGGCCATCATCGCGATCGTGTACCTCCCGATCCTCGCCCTCATCGGGATTGAGGGAAAGCTGTTCCGGCCGATGGCGACGACCGTGCTCCTCGCTCTCGCGGGAGCGTTCGTGCTCTCCCTGACCCTGGTGCCAGTCCTCGCGAGCTACTTCGTCAAGCCGACCGTCGGCGACTACGAAACATGGCTCCTTCGGAAGGCACACGCGATCTACACGCCCATCTTCCGCAAGGCGGTGAAGCTCCGATGGGTGACGATGAGCACGGCCGTCGTTGCGTTGGCCGTCGCCGTCATGATCTTCACGCGCATCGGAGCCGAATTCGTGCCGCAGCTCGACGAGGGAGACCTCTTGCTCGAAGCGCGGCGTCTTCCGGGTGTAGCGCTATCCGAGTCCGTGCAGACCGATCTCCGCGTTCAGCGGGCGCTCCTCAAGGTCCCCGAGGTCGAGCACGTCATCAGCCGTACGGGTGCTCCGGAGATCGCAACCGACCCGATGGGGCTCGAGCAATCCGACATCTACATCGGCCTAAAGGACCGCGCCGCGTGGCGCGAAGGCATGACGAAAGACCAGCTCGCTAAGGAAATATCGGAGAGCCTCGACGCCACGGTCCCCGAGGTTGCGGGTGCAGTTTCGCAGCCGATCCAGATGCGCACCAACGAGCTGATTGCCGGGGTTCGCTCCGACGTGGCCGTGTTGCTCTACGGCAAGGACCTCGACGAGCTAGCTCGGCTGGGAGCCGAGGTTGCCGAGAACATCAAGAGCGTTCCGGGCGTGGTGGACCTGCGTGTCGAGCAGGTCGCGGGCCTCAAGTACCTCCGCGTCATGCCCGACCGGAACAAGCTCGCGCGCTACGGGCTCACCGTCGCGGACATCAACCAAGTGACGGAGACCTTGGCCGTGGGCCACGCGAGCGGAACGGTCCTCGAAGGCGAGCGCCGCTTCGACATCGTGGTGAAGGTCGATCACGGCTACGGCGAGGATCTCGACGCGTTCCGGGCGTTACCACTTCGATCGGTGAGCGGCCAGATCGTGCCGCTTGGCGATGTCGCCGATCTCAAGTTCATGACCGGCCCGGCGCAGGTGAGCCGAGAGCAGCAATCGCGTCGGCTCACCGTCGAGTTCAACGTCCGAAGCCGCGACTTGCTCTCGGTCGTCGAGGACGTGAAGAAGACCGTGAAGACTGGGATCAAGCTCCCAACTGGATTCCGCGTCGAGTACGGCGGGCAATTCGAGCACTACACGGAAGCGAAGACGCGGCTGGCCATCGTCGTGCCGATCGCGCTGGCCCTCATCGGCTTCCTCCTGTGGATGGCGTTCCGCTCGACACGGGCGGCTATCCTCATCTCCCTCAACGTACCGTTTGCGATCATCGGCGGTGTCGTCGCGTTGTGGGTCCGCCAGATTCCGTTCTCGATCTCGGCGGGTGTGGGCTTCATCGCGCTCTTCGGCGTCGCGGTGCTCAACGGCGTCGTCCTCGTCTCGTTCGCACGCCACCTCGAAGAACGTGGCATCGATCACGTGGAGGCCATAAAACAGGCTGCCGAGCTCCGCTTGCGACCGGTCTTGATGACGGCTCTTGTAGCCTCGCTCGGCTTCTTGCCGATGGCGCTCTCAACTGCGCCGGGCAGCGAGGTCCAGCGGCCCCTCGCAACCGTGGTGATCGGCGGGATCATCTCGGCCACGGTGTTGACCTTGCTGCTCTTTCCCGTGGTCTACGCCTTCTTCGGCGCTGCCACCCACGTTCGTGAGGACGCGGACCCATCCCCGCCTGAGAACACGGAGGTGTCCCATGGGACATGAACACGGTCATGAGCACGGTCATGAGCACGGTCATGTGCGAGGTCCGAAGGCGTACGGCCGGGCATTTCTGGTCGGCATCTCGCTAAATGTGATCTTCGTGATCGTTGAGGCAGCCTACGGCGTCGCCGCGGAGTCGATCGCCCTCGTCGCGGACGCCGCGCACAACCTCAGCGACGTGCTCGGGCTTGCGATGGCCTGGGGGGCTTTCGTGCTGGCTCAACGGAAGCCATCGCGGAAACGGACGTACGGCCTTCGGAAGTCGACCGTCCTCGCCGCGCTCGCCAACTCCGTGCTCCTTCTCGTTGCCGTTGGCGGCGTGGCTTGGGAAGCACTCGGCCGATTTCGGCGCCCGACGAAGGTTGAGGGCGGCGTCGTCATGATCGTCGCGGCGATCGGCGTCGTCATCAACGGAGCTTCAGCGATATTCTTCGCGAAAGGCCGCAAGGGCGACGTCAACTTGAGGGGCGCATTCCTGCATCTCGCGGCCGACGCCGCGGTCTCCCTTGGTGTCGTCCTCGCGGGCGGCATCATGTTGCGGACAGGTTGGCTATGGCTCGACCCCACGGTCAGCCTTGTCGTCTCTATAGTCATCCTGGTCGGCACGTGGAGTCTGTTGAAGCAGTCGGTCAATCTCGCTCTCGACGCGGTGCCCGAGAGTATCGACGCGGAGGCGGTGAACGCCTACCTCACGCGCTTGCCGGGCGTTCTGGAGGTTCACGATCTTCACATCTGGGCGATGAGCACGACCGAGACGGCGCTGACCGCGCACCTCATCATGGAGACCGACGCGTGTCATCCAGCGCTCCTACGCGATGTCGGCAAGGAGCTCGGGGAGCGTTTCAAGATCCAGCACACCACGCTGCAGGTGGAGCCGCCCGATGCGCCGGGTGAATGCGCGCAGGCGCCGCAAGGCACGCTCTGACGTGCGGGCTATGGTCGGCGTCGGACCGAGGTTCGCTCACGCCTCGACGAGGTAGTTTCTCATCATGCCCATGTCCTGGTGCTCGAGAGTGTGGCAGTGGTAGAGAAAGAGGCCGGGGTGTCGATCGAAGCGCATGCGGATGCGCACGCTTTCTCCCGGCATGACGAGCACGGTGTCGCGTAGCCCCTCGTCGAGAAGCCCTTCACGGACACTGTCGGCGTGCGCCTTGAAGCCCTGCGTCGACGAGCGTGCGACGACCTGGAACTGACCTCCGTGCAGATGCATCGGGTGCGGAAGCGCCATCATCCCGCCGAGATTGTGAAACTCCCAATCCTCCGTCGTGTCGATTTTGACGCGCTCGTCCGCTGCAACCTCGGTCATCCCGAAGCTCCGACCGTTGAGCAGCCACTGCATGTGCATCATCGAAAGCTGGATGGATCGCGGTGCGGACAGATTGGAAACTTCATCCTGCGGCCGAAACGGAATAGGCAGGAGCGCTTGCGGCGGGGGTAGCCGTTTGCCCTTACCCCTGACCACGAACCGGCAGACTCTGAACGGGGTGCCGTTCGGGGGTCCGGCGACTGCTCCCATCATCCCGGGCCCCATGCCCATGCCGCCGCCGCACATCCCGGGCCCCATGCCCATGCCGCCACCGCCCATCATGCCCATGCCGCCGCCGCCCATCCCGCCCCCCATCATGCCCATGCCGGAGCCAGTGGAATACGCGGTGCTCTCGAGCCAAACATCCTGACCGCGGGGAGATCGCCCGAAGTCGGCCCAGAGATCGATCCGTTGAGCCGGAGCGATCATCACGTACGGTCGTTTCAACGGTGAAGCGAGAAGCCCCCCGTCGGTACCAATCACAGTGAGCGGGCTTCCGTCGCTCCAGGCGAGCTTGTAGATGCGCGCGTTCGAACCGTTGACCAACCTGAGCCGGTACGATCCTTCCGTGACCGCGACGGGAGCGGAGGCCAGCCCGTTGACGAATGTTCGGTCGCCTAGCAGGCCCAGCATCGAGTTCGGGCTGTAGACGAGCTGTCCGGACGCATCGAGGATCCGCTCCTGGAGCACCAGAGGGAGATCCTGCTCGGCGGGCGGCAGACCGCGCGAAGCGTCGTCCGGATCAATCACCAAGAAGACGCCCGCGAGGCCGCGATAGACCTGTACACCGGTGCGGTTGTGGGGATGCGGGTGATACCAGTAGGTGCCCGGGCGGTCCTCGACGGTGAACTCGTAAACATAACTTCCACCCGGCGGGACCACGAGGCGAGGATGGCCGTCGTTCTCTTGCGAGAGGTGAAGCCCGTGCCAGTGAACGATCGAAGGCTCTGGCAGACCGTTCGTGAAGCGAACGCGCAACCTTTGGCCGCGCCTGATCCGAAAAGTCGGCCCGAGGTAACCCGCGGCGGCCGACGCCAAAGCCGAGGACTCCCCAGCCAAGAGCTTTCCCTCGAAGCGAAAGACCTCTGCGGCGCGGCCGACGACCGGATCGAGCACGGCCTGCCCGACGACAGCGCGAAGCTCTACATCGACGTCGACCTGCTTAGGGGGCGTCGCCCGCGCGCTTCGCTCCAGCCACGGCGGCAACGCATCCTCCCAACCCGCCATGATCGGCACCACGCCGTACTCGGTCATCTTGAGCAAGGTGCGTCTCGAGAGTTTCATCAAAGGCCAACCGAAGAGCGATGAGGCCATCGCGAAGCAAGGCGCAGGCCAACGTTAGGCACCTGCGCGCGAGGTCTGGCAAGCTGCTGCATCAGTGTGACGGCGTACGGACTCTTCTGCTTCGTGGGTCGCATGCCCTACTCGCGGAGCGAAGAGAGCGCTGGGCGTGGATGCGTCCGGTCCTCCCAGTCGCCCGCCAGAGCGCCGGGCCGATGGGCGGCGGAGGCGATGACTGGCCGGGGTACCATGCCCAGTGAGACAGTTTGCCTAATCGCACCCACTTGCGAATGATGCAGCGCCATCCGGGCGAATCGGGAGCACGAGTGAAGCGGGTCACCTTCTACGTACAGCATCTCGACTGCGAGAATGAGGCGGCCACGATCGAGCGCGGGATGCGCTCCGCGCAAGGAGTGCGCGAGCTGAAGGTCTACGCCAAGGCCGCAAAGGTCGAGATCGCGTTCGACCCGGGCACCGTCACGCCGGAGGCGCTGATCGGCAAGCTCGCTTCGCTGGGGTTCCCCGAGCGGCGACGCGATGCGGACGCGGGGCCGCCCAGCCCCTGGAAGAACCGCAAGGTGCTCGCGTCCGGGGCATCGGGAGTGCTGCTGGCCACGGGGTGGCTCGGCGGGTTGGCGGGCGCGGGATTCGCCCCCTCGTTCGTCGTGTACGTCGCGTCGGCCGTCGTGGGTGGCTACTTCTTCGCTCGCGAGGCCGTCGAGAAGATCGTGCTGCGGCGACGCGTCGGTATCGAGCTGCTCATGAGCACGGCTGCGGTCGTCGCCATCGTACTCGGACACGCCTCCGAGGGCGCGATGCTCGCCTTCCTGTATTCCATCAGCGAGGCCGCCGAGGGGTACACCGAAGCGAAGACGCGGTCCGCGATCAAGGCGCTGATGAAGCTCGCTCCGAAGACCGCGCTCGTGCGTCGCGGCGCGGCAGAGCAGGAGATCCCCGTCGAGGAGCTCGCCGTCGACGATGCGTTTCTGGTGAAACCTGGGCAGGCCGTGGCGACTGACGGCGTCGTCATGAGCGGAATGTCGAGCGTCGATCAATCACCGGTCACGGGAGAGAGCGTCCCCGTGGACAAGGCGCCGGGCGCCCGCGTCTTCGCCGGGACGATCAACGGAGAAGGACTGCTCGAGGTGCGTGCGACCAAGACGTTCGCCGACAACACGATTGCGCGCATTATTCACATGGTCGAAGAGGCTCAAGAGAAGAAGGGGAAGAGCCAGCGCTTCATCGAGCGCTTCGGGGATCGCTACAGCCCCGCCGTTCTCTTGATGGGGGTCGCGATCGCGGCGGCGGCGCCGCTCTTGTTCGGAGGTATGTGGACCACGTGGATCACACGCGCGACGGTCTTCATCGTGGCTGCCGCGCCCTGCGCGCTCGTGATCTCCATCCCGATCACGCTCGTGGCGACACTGGGGACGGGAGCCCGACGCGGCGTGCTGATCAAGGGCGGGATCTTCGTCGAAGAGCTGGCGAAGGTGAGCGTCGTCGCCCTCGACAAGACCGGGACGCTCACGAAGGGTCGGCCCGAAGTGACGGACGTGCTCGGCACCCCCGCGGGGGGGATGGCGGACGACTCTGCCGGACGCCTCGTCGCCGTCGCCGCCGGCGTCGAGCGGTTCAGCCAGCACCCCATCGCCAAGTCGATCGTGGACCACGCCGCGGCACGCGGCATCGCGCCGGCTGACGTGACCGACTTCCGCTCGCTGACCGGGGCGGGCGTCGTCGCGCGGGTGGATGACGATACGATCTACGTCGGAAGCCCGGTCTTCTTCGAGCGGGATCGAGGCGTGCCGCTCGGCGCATGGGGCGAGTCGATTCGAGGTTTGGAGGACGCCGGAAAGACCGTCGTGCTCGTCGGCACCGCGGAGAGGATCATCGGCGCCATCGCGGTGCGGGATGCCGTTCGACCGAACGCGCGCCGTGCGCTCGAGCGACTTCGCGCTGACGGCATACGCCAGATCGTCATGTTGACCGGAGACAACGAGCGCGCCGCGCGGGCCATTGGCGCGGAAGTCGGCGTCGATGAGGTGTACGCGAACCTATCTCCTTCGGGGAAGGCGGAGCGCGTTCGGGAGCTCGCCCGAACCACGGGACACGTCGCGATGGTCGGCGACGGGGTAAATGATGCTCCGGCGCTCGCGGCGGCGACCGTGGGGGTCGCCATGGGAGCGGCAGGCACCGACGTCGCTTTGGAGACTGCAGACGTGGCACTCATGTCCGACGACCTCGAGTTGCTCGTCTACGGCTTGTCCTTGGCACGGAGGAATCGGCGGATCGTGCGACAGAATCTGGCGCTGTCGGCGATCGTCATCGGCGTCCTAAGCGTCGGGGCCCTTCTCGGCTTTTTCACGCTCCCGGTCGCGGTCCTCGTTCACGAGGTGAGCGAGTTCGTCGTCATCGGTAGCGGGCTCAGGATGCTGCGTGCGCCGAGCGACGGAGCCGGGGCATGAATGCAGCGAGGCGCAGACCCATCAGGCCGTCCCTAGCGTCTCCAGCTCAAGACAGCGGATCCATCGTATCGGGTTCTGCCGACTCTCTCGCGGGCTCAGCCGCGTGGCTCTCGCTGCGCGTCGGACGTCGGGGCCAATAGCTGAGACGCTGCAAGCAAGGCGGCCTTCAGAAAGAGGCCCTCGGGGATCGTCTCGAATTCGGAGGCGCCCACCTTCACGGTGCGGCACTCCGACTCGCCGCAGACGGAACAGCACCGACTGCTGCCGACGCCGGCTCCCAGCCATACTTCCATGGGCTTCCCAGCGATCCAGATGCGATTCGACTCAGAGGGGCTTGCCTCGAAGGACTTCTGGTCGATCTCTTTCGACGCGAAGGTCGGCTCGATGCCCAAGGGCTTGAGCGCTGCCTTCAGTTTGCCGAAGGCCCGCAGCAACTCCTGGTGCGTAGCATCGCATCGGACGCAGGTCCTTCCGTCAGAGCTGACGAGTCGTTGCCAGACTACTGGGAGATTCTTCATCGGATTCTTCGAGCGTTCCTGATCCACGGGTCATTCCCTTCGGCCGATGTGGTGGTCCGCCACCCCCTTACCGCTCGTCTGACTGGTCGTCATCGAGCTCCTCCTGTCTGCACAGTCACGTGCCCACCGTCTCGTCGACGAGCACCAGCATTGAGCTCTGCTCTGCGCCCGGTCGTGACCTGCGCGAACCCGAGCAGCGCGGGACGGTGACCCGAGGGCTCGACCCCGGCACTCTCGAGGAGCGCAGCAACGTCGGCGTTCACGAAGCTCGCGTAATGGTCCCGTTCGTAGAGCTTGATGATGTGGTACGCGAGCGAGCTTGCGACGCGGTTTCGCGGCAATGCGTAGTCGACGACGATGACGGAGCCTCCGGGCTTGGTAACCCTCGCCATTTCACGAATGACCCGCTCGCGAATGCTGACCGGCATCTCATGAAGTGCAAAGGACACGCACGAAGCGTCGAAGCTCTCGTCCTCGAAGGGCAGGTCCGCGGCGTCAGCCTGCAGGAACGTCACGTTCCCGAAGCGATTCTTTCGCCGCGCGCCGCGCAGCATCGCCTCCGACAGGTCGATACCCACGACCTCCCGAACCTTGCCCGCGAACGCGAACGCCTGCGCACCGGTCCCGGTTGCGACGTCCAACAGCCTGGAGCCGGGAGACAGACGGGCCATGTCCGCGACCGCGTGTCTCAAGCTCCGGAAGGGAAAGACTACGGCGTCGTAAACATGGGCGAAGACCGTGTAGATGCGTTGACTGAGCGAGTAGTACTCGCGCTCCTCCTCCGTCGTGCCCCGAGGGTCCTCGATCGGGCTCATGCGGCCCTCCGGTGATTCGTGGATTCTCCGTCCCATTCCTCACTCCATGCTCGCAGCCCCATAGCGGTGCCGCCCAAGGTGGCGAGGAAAGCGCCGGCAAACTGGCCGCCCTCGTTCACGTGCCGGTGTGCGGGGGCCACGCGAAACACGCTGGGCTTCGCGCCCACGTCGACCATCACGTTCGTCTGACCGTCTTCTTCGTCACCGATCGGCGCGAAACGGAGCCGATGGGCACCGAACGGCAAGTCCGCAGCGCACGGCGTCACGCAGACCGGTCGGGTCGTCTCTCCGTGGGCGCTGGCTCGGTAGGTCCCGCGTAGGCGACCGCGCTGCTCTCGTCGAGGATCTCGACGACGTTCGAGGCCACGCCGACCGAGTCGAGCACGACGCGCCCGCTCTTCTCCGGGACCGGACCGGGCTCGACCCGGAGCTCCGGGATCGTCTTGGGCGGGACCGGCGGCGTGGCGAGCACCACGGGTGAGCACCCGGTGCCGCTCGCCACGATGGAGGCGGCGAGAAGGGCGCCGCGGGCCCACGCATTTCGACGGTTCGTCTCGCTGGCTATCGTCTTCATGCCGTCCTATCGGCTGTCGGATCGGAAGAGTTGCTTGGCTCGTGACGATTTCTGCGTGACCCCGGGACATCCTCGCCAAGCCCGCCTCGCCCTGATACGAGCGCTGGATGAGCAGCGGCGGCACGGGGTGGGTCGAGGTCGTCGGGGCCGATGAGGCGGCGCGCCACGCCGAGGCGGCGAAGGCGCTGGTCGAGATGCAGCGGCGCAAAGACGCACGTTTCGGCAGCGGCCGCGCGCTGCATCGCAAAGCGGTGGCCGCCGTCCGCGGAAAGCTCCGCGTCTTGGACGGCTTGCCGGCGCACGCGCGTCACGGTCTCTTCGCGACGCCCGGCGAGCACGAGGTTTGGGTGCGCCTCTCCAATGGCGCCATGGACCGGCAGGACAACAAGCGACCCGACATCCGCGGCTTCGCGATGCGCGTCTTCGGCGTGGACGGCGAGTCGGCCCTCGGCGGTCGCACCGACCATCAAGACTTCCTCTTGATCAATCACACGACCTTCGGCTTCGCCGACAGCCGACACTTCTTCGGCCTCGTGCTGGCCGCGGGGCGCGGCCCCGCCGCGGTGTTGGGCTGGGCGTTCAAGACGTTCGGCCTCGTGGGTGGGCTCAAGCAGCTCAAACGCTTGGCCGCGACGACCGGCAAGCCCTTCACCGGCTTTGCGACCGAGACCTTCGCCACCACGGTGCCGATCAGCTGCGGACCGGCGGCGGTCAAGGTCCGCATGCTGCCGCCCGCTGGCCTGAGGCCGCGCGCCGATGCGAACGCGGATTGGGCCGGTGATCTCGCGGCGCATGCGGCCGCCGGCCCGCTCACCTACCGGCTCCAGCTCCAGTTCTTCGTCGACGAGGCGCGCACGCCGCTCGAGAACGCGAGCGTCGAGTGGCCCGAGTCACTCGCCCCCTTCATCGATGTGGCGGAGCTCGTGCTCGAAGCGCCTTCGACCGACGCGGACTTCATCGCTCGCGTCGAGTCCGGCGTCTTCGACCCCTGGCAGGCGCTCACCGCGCATCGGCCGCTGGGCGAAATCATGCGGGCGCGGAAGGTCGCCTACTTCGCCAGCGAACAAGCGCGCGGCGCGGTCTGACGCTCACGCATTCCTCACCCGCACGGTGAGTTCGCTCACTCGCTGTAGCCGCTCTGGAATCCCCAGACCTGATTGCGCTCGTCGACGGCGATCAGGTAGTTGCGGCTGACGTTGCTCGCCGGGGAGCCGCCGAAGAAGTAGAGCTTCTTCACGCCCGACCCGCGGAGCGCGGCTTCGATGGGCGCGAACGCGTCGCGGTGATCGGCCGGCGCGCACTCTCCCGCGCTGAGGAAGTCGTCGACGGCCTTGGTGCCCGACGAGGTCAGCGCGACGCGGATGCCCGCCGACGAGCGAACGCGCTCGACCGACGGCTCCGACGTGAACGCGATCGGAAGCACCATCCAGTTGTCGAGAGAGGAGCCGGAGATCGTCTCGCTCCACGCGGATTGGATCGTGTCCCAGTCGACGCCGGTCGCGCCCTTCGCTCGCTTGAACGCGTTCTCGCGCTCGGCGCGCTCACATGCGTCGTACGCGAGGAGGCCGAGCGAGCTCGACGCGGAGCAGCGGACGATACCGTTCGCGCTCGCCTTGGACTCGGCGATGGGGCGAAGGAGGCCGTCGACCTCGGCAGCGAGCGTAGAGGGCTTCACGCTGGCCTGGTTCTTCAGGACTTCGCTCAGGAGCTCCGAAAGCGCCAAGTACGAGGTCGAGCCGTCCTGCGTGAACGCACTCGCGTTCGACTTCGTGAGGGTCGTGACCGACGGGTGCGCGTGGGTGAGGAGCGCGACCTGCTCGCGGACCATTCGCTCTCCGGCGTCGACCACGTCATCGACGCTCGCGTTGGCGAGCCGTCGTCCGCCTCCTGCGAGGGCGTCTTCGGACGTCGGATCGGCGTCGGGCGTACCGCCGCAGGCGGCAAGGGCGAGCGTGACAGTCAGCAACGAGATGGCGCGAGCGGTCATTGAATAGTCTCCCCTGCCGAAGTCCCACATTCGCGTACAGGGGCGTACTAGCAGTGGGGACAAGGTCCGCAAGCGCGATCCGGCGCGAACCCCGAATCCACGATGCCGTGTGAGTGGAACCCGATGGCCGCGCGATCACGTCCGTGAGCGAGCGCTCGTCGCGGTCGAGGCCGGGTGGAAGTGACGTTGGCGAGCCCTTAGGAGCTCGCCGACGCAAGGATCACGACACTACTTGATCTGCTGCACGCACTGACCGTTGACGCAGCTGAGTGGCGCGCAGCACTGCGCGGAGTTCGTGCACGAGCCGCAGCTTCCGCCCACGCACGCCTGGCCGTTGCAGTCGAGGCAGGTGGAGCATCCGCCGCCCGAGGAGCCGCCGCCATCGGTGCTCGATGCACCGCCGTCGCCGCTCGCGTTGCACGCACCGCAGGTGCCCGAGTTGCAGCACTGACCGGTGGCGCAGTTGGCGTCGATGGCGCACGTCGCGTTGCCACCCGGCTTGTTCTTGGGGCACGCGGTGCAGCCGCCGTTGTCGCAGCAGAGCCCGGGGCCGCACGTTCCCGCGTCGGCGCCCGCGTCCGTGACTCCGCACGTGCCGGAGTACGACTTCTGCGCCCACTGGCCGAGGTGATTGTTGGTCTGCTGATCTTGGAACGGCAGCCAGAACGCCGGGTAGCTCACGTCCTGTCCCGCCGCGACGCCTGCCGCGTCGAGCTTCACGGCCGCCATCCAGAGCTGGGTGCGCGTGCACGGCGGGTTGACCTTGTTGTCGCTGAAGACCGGCGTCACCCAGTTCGGGCTCTCGGACGGGTAGCAGTTTTGGTTTCCGTCGTTCTTGATGTCGAGGCCGTAGTTACGCGTCGACGACATCGTGATCCAAAGGATGTTGCCGCTCTTGTACGTCTGTACGAACGGGCTCCAGCGCGGCCACGAGTTGGTGACGCGGCCCGCGGCGCCGTTCTGCACGGTGGGATCGTCGTTGAGCTTCGCGAGATCGACCGCCGTCGGGCTCGCTTGTCCGGCGACGACCACCTTCACGCGCGCGAGCGGGTTGTGGAAGTTCGAGCCGCTCGGCGCGTAGTTGAACGCCAAGAGCGAGCCGTCGGGCGAATACGCCGGGTAGTAGTAGTTGTCGGTGCCGTTCGACTGGAAGAGCAGCGTCGCCGCGCCGAGCGCGTTGGAGGAGGCATTCCACGGCGCCGTGTAGAGGCTCGCGCCCGCGAACATGAGGTCGTCGCGCGGGCCAGCGTGCTTCATCCAGTACCCCGCAGTCGCGCCGTTCGAATAGACGTTGGGCGGCGCGGCGAACACCACCTGGCTGTCGTCGGGCGCCCAGTCGGGCGTCGTGCCGCGCATCACTCCACCATCGGCGGCGGTCGGGAATGCGTTACCGAGCTTGCTGCCGCCCGGCGATACCCGCGTGAACGCGCCGTTCGGCGTGGCCGTGTTGCCCGGGCCGTCGGAGAGGAGGAACTGCGACGTGCCGCGATCCCACACGTGGTAGCCGGGCTCGAACGCGTTGGAGCTGTTCTTGACGATCGCCGTCGCGGGCTTGGAGGCGGCGATGTCGAAGATGTCGGTGTTGACGTCGCCGTACTCGTCGTCGTCGTCGTTGTCGTCGAAGTCGAAGATCATCTGCCGTCCGTCACGCGAGACGGTGTGGCAGCCGATGCAGAGGTGCGTCGGGTTGGAGCCGGAGCTCGGCGTGAGCACGGGATCGGGGAGCTGGCCGCGCACGCCGAAGTCGTAACGGAAGACGCCGCCCGAGTTGTATCCCGTGGCGCCGACGGTGATGCGCATCGATGCCCAGTAGTAGAGCGTGCCGAGGAGGTCTTCCTTGGCGAACGAGACTTGTCGCGTGTCGCTGGAAGCGACGTTGTTCCCGTCGCAGCCGAGACCGCGCACCTTCACGGTGACGGGATCGCCGTTGCGGTTGGTCTTCGCGACGTAGTCCCACTCCGCCTGATTGAGCTCGAACACGCAGCCGCCGTTCAGCGTCTGGCCGTCGGCGGGGGTGGCGCCCTTGCACTTCGTGATGACGCGTACGTCGGTGACCGCGTTGGAGAACGAGATCTCGAACAGGTCGTTGGCCGGGCTGCCCTTGGTGAAGTGGACCTGGATGACGTTCATGTTCGGCGGCAGGAGCACGCCGTCTGCCGGGTAGACCAGCGACGGCTTGCAAGCCGCCACGTTCGACGCCGGCCCGTTGTTGAAGTCGGTGGCGGCTCCGCCGGCGTCGAGGCCGCTGTCCGCTCCTGCGTCACCGCTCCCGCCCGCGCCGATGACCGTGCTGAGCTTCAGATCGAGCTTCGCAGTGGTCGTGACGCCGCAGTACTTCGCCGTGACGGTGATGGCGCCGCCGTAGCTGCCGCCCCACGTGAACGTGGGGCCGGTGAACGATCCGACGTTGGGATCGCTGGCCGTGAAGAACGATGACGCGGTGACGTCCTTGTCCGGCTGTCCCGTGGTGCTCGCGGTGACCGTGTACGACTGCGTGAAGGCTCCACCAGGCGCTACGGTCGCCGACTGACTCGCGGGCGCGAGGGTGAGCGACGTGGGAGCGACGCACGGGTTCTGGTTTTGGGCGCTGCCGTCCGTTGCCCCGTCGTTCGTGACGTTGCCGTCGCCTTGTTGGAACGGACTGTCGTCGACGATCGTGGCGTCGCTCGCCGCGGCGCCTTCGGTGGAGCCATCGGTCTCACCTCCGGGCGGAGCAGCCTCGTCGCTGCCGCAGCCCGCAGCGATGCCGCCGAACATGGAGCCCACCACCGTCACGGCTAGGAGCCACGATGGAAGACGAGGAAGCGGACGCAGCGCGCTCTTCATGCAGCGGAGCTTAACAGCGCGGCGCACCCGTGACCCGGACCGAATGGCGTCGTGGATGGCGATCTGTGTGCGAGGTGGCTCGAACCACGTGATGATGCCTGCAACATGAGGTCCGTCGGCATCACCCTGGTCGCCGGACTGTGCACCGCGTGTCGTGCGCGTGAGGCTCAGCCGAATCCGCCCGACGCGGCCGTTCGCGCAGTTGCGGTCGCGGTCGCGCCGAGCGCGTCGGTCCCGGCGCCGCTCTCAGTGCCCCGCACCCTCACCGTCCTCGCGACGGGCCAGAACCATCCGCGATTCGTCGCGGCCTCGGCGAGCGCGGTCTTCTTCTCTGCGTACGAGGCGTCTCGCCTCCAAGCGGTCCCGAAGAAGGGCGGGGCGTTGACCACACTCGTCGAGGATGCCGAGGACGCCTACGGCGTCGCGACCGATGGTGACGTCGTGGTCGTTGCGGGGCGGACGCTCGAGGGGGCGGTGTGGCGAGCGCCGCTCCGCGGCGGACGGCCCGCGATCGTCGCGCGCGCGGAGTTCCCCTCTGCGGTGGCGCTCGATCACGGAGATGTCTATTGGGTGACGCGCGACACCGTCGAGCGCGCGCGCCTCGACGGTCGCGATCGCACCATCGTTGCACGTGGCCAAGCCGGCCCGCACGGACTCGCGGCGCGCGGTGGCACCGCCTACTGGTCGAACTACCACGGGGGCAGCGTCGCGACGTCGAGCGGCGGGGGACGCGTGCTCGCGAGCGGCCTCGCCAACCCGGCCGGCATCGCCTTGGCCGGAGAAGAAGTGATCGTGGCGTGCACTGGTGACGGCACCGTGCGCGGAGTTGCGCTCGCGGACGGCGGTGCGGCGCGCGTCCTCGCGAGCGGCCTTTCGTATCCGAGCGAGGTCGCCGTCGACGCCGCGTTCGCGTACGTCACGACGGCGTCGGGATCGGTCCTCAAGATTCCGCTCGCGGGTGGAGCGCCCATCGTCCTCGCGGAAGGGCAGCTCGCGCCGGCGGGGATCGCCGTCGACGACGAGAGCGTCTACTTCGCCGCCGAGCACGCCGGCTCGATCGTGAAAATCACACCCAAGTAGTCGCGCCCGCGTTCGTCGTGCGCGGCCCAGCGTTGCGCGCCAGGGCGAGAGAGCCTAGGTCTCTCCGCATGCGCCCGAAGGCCTTGGTGGAAGCGTGGGTCGACGCGTTCAACGCGGCCGACGTAGAGCGTCTCGCGTCGTTCTACGCCGACGACGCCGTCAATCACCAGGTGGCCGAGAGCCCGTGCGAGGGCAGGGTCGCCATCCGCAAGATGTTCGCCGATGGGTTCGCGGCCGCGGAGATGGTTTGCATCGTCGAGAACCTCTTCGAGGACGGCGAATGGGCCATTCTCGAGTGGCGCGACCCCAAGGGCCTCCGCGGATGTGGCTTCTTCCACGTCGTCGACGGCCGCATCGCGTTTCAGCGCGGCTACTGGGACAAGCTCTCGTTCCTTCGATCGCAGGGCCTTCCGCTCCCCAAGGAGTGATCCGGCGCGGTCGGTCAGGGCGTTGGCGTAATCGCAACAGGGTTGCGTGGAGAAAGGCCGCTTGCGATGCCGCCAAGTCGCGGCATTGTGCGCGCACCTCACGGTAAACCCTCATGAAATATTCCAACGCCTTTGTGGTCCTCGGTGCTGTCGGCCTGTGCGCGCTCGCTGCGTGCGCCAATGACTCGGGGGACGACGCGGCCTCGAGCGAGAGTGACGACGCCCTCACGCTCTCGTCGCCGGTGATGTTCCACGGCGTGGCGATCGAATCGTTCGACACCACGATGCCGGACGTCGACACGCTCGGCTTCGATCTCAAGTTCGATCTCGACGCGGCCACGGCCGGCGACGAGTCGTACGTCGCGGAGGCCAAGGGGTACTTCGTCGCCACGCGGAAGCTCTCGGAGCTCGAGCTCGATTTCGCTGCGGCGACCAACGGCACCGCCGCAGCCAAAGCGAACGTCATCAAGAGCGTCGAGCTCGTTCGGCTCAACGGGAGCGCGGCCGAGTCGATCCCGGTCGCCAACGTGCAGATCAACGAAGCCAACCAGAAGATCAAGATCCCGTTCGCCTCGGCCATCGGCCGCGGCAAGGCCTTCACGCTGCGCATCGCCTACGAGGGGAAGCCCCTCCAGGCCGACGGCGTCGATCCCAACGACTTCACCGCCTACGGCGGCTTCATGGCGCGTCAGAAGAACGCGGCCGGGAAGCGCATCTTCCTCAGCCTCGATTGGCCGAACAAGGCCCACTGGTGGCTCCCGCTCCGCGATCACCCGCGTGACGGCTTCCTCACGTTCATGGATGTCGGCACCAACGCGAACATGACGGTGCTGGGGAACGGCGACAAGACCACGACCACCGAAGGCGGCAAGACCCGTAATCAGTTCCTCAGCCGCACGGCCATGCCGTCCTACGACCTCCACCTCGCGATGTACGACGCGTGGCTCTCGGAGTCGTTCCCGCACTCGTCTGCGCCCGGCACCACCACCGCCGACACGATTCCGATGACCTTCTGGGTCTACGACGCGAACAGCGAGACCCTGGGCGACGCGGACAACGATCCGTCGACGCCCGACACGGTCGTGAAGAGCATTCCCACGCGCGACTTCGCGCGGCAGGAGTACTCGCTCGAGCGCGACGCGATGAACTTCTACATCGACGCGTTCGGCCCGTTCCGCTGGAGCGGCGTCGACTTCGTGGAGGAGCCCATCTTCGGCGGCGGCATGGAGCACGCCGGCGTGGTGAGCATGGACGAGACGCGGTTCGAAGGCTCCGAGGACGGGAAGACGCGGTACACCGCGTACCACGAGCTCGCGCACCACTGGTCGGGCAACCTCGCGCGCATCAAGACGTGGAACGACTTCTGGATGAGCGAGGGCTTCGCCGAGTACTTCACGGTGCGCTTCGCGCTCTCCAAGAACGATCCGAGCTACCTCCACACGATGTACCGCAACGCGTGGCGCTCGGAGAGCCGTCGCCGCATCCTCGGCCCGTCGGCGCCGGCCGCGTCGCTGCTCCATCCGGTCGCGCCGCGCTCGGACTTCCCGGGACTGTCCAAGTCGGCGTCGGGTGAGGTCGACGTCCTCTCGATCTTCGACGCGCTCGTCTACAACAAGGGCGCCATGGTGCTCGTGATGCTCGATCAGCGTCTCGGCACGCAGGCGTTCAGCGCGTTCCTCTCCGATTGGTTCACGTCGCGCGCCGGCAAGGCCGTCTCCACCGAGGATTTCCAGCGCGCGCTCACGCGTCGCTTCGCCGACAAGAAGGACGAGCTCGATCGGTTCTTCGACGAGTTCGTCTACGGCACGTACCGGCCCGAGGTTCGCGTCACCACGTCTCCCGGCACGAAGGGCAAGACCAAGGTCGTGGTCGAGCAGCTCCAGCAAGGTGTGGGGCCCGACGACGGCTATCACTTCCCCCTCGATCTCGATCTCGTCGACATGGCGGGCGCGAAGCACCGCGTCACGATCGACGTCGGCTCGCGGAAGGTGACGAAGACGGTCTCGGTGGCCGACGTGGCGAGCGTGGTCGTGAACCCGGACGAGCGCATGCTCGTCGCCACCACGTGCGACGACACGCACGCTTGCCCCGCGAAGTACTCGTGCGTCTCCGGCTCGAGCAGCCTCGCCGTGCAGCCGCCCACGCCGGATGGCGGCACCGCTCCGCCGGTGACTGATCCGCTCAAGCTCTGCCGCCCCGACTGACGGGCGCGTCGGGCCCGCTCGCTCGGCTCACGCCGCGAGCGGGTCCCTGCGTTCCATTCGGAGGCGCGCCCTGCTTGCGCCGTCTCCGCGCCGCGGCAAGATTCCCTCCATGCATCTCTACGGTCCCGATCTCGCGCGGGTCCAGGCCGAGGCGTTCGGCGAGATCGCCGAGCGCGCGTCGCCCGCGTTGGTCGCTCTCCTTCGCGCGTCGACCGTGACGGTTCGACGCGTCTACGATCTGGGGTGCGGCGCTGGCGTCACCACGGCGGCGCTCGTCGCGGCGGGATTCGACACGACCGGCGTCGACCGCTCGCCCGACCTCCTCGCGTTCGCCCGACAGCGCGCGCCGCGCGCGACGTTCGTGAACGCCTCCCTGTACGAGATCGCGCTCGCGCCCTGCGAGGCGGTGTTGGCCATCGGCGAAGTGCTCACCTACCACCCGCTCGACGTGGACGCCGATGCTCGCGTCCGCGCCTTCCTCGAGGCGGCAGCGCGCGCGATCGTGCCGGGCGGACGGCTGGTGTTCGATCTCATCGACGCGGACGGTCCGTCGCTCGATGCCAAGAGCTTTCGGCACGAGCCGAGCTGGACGCTCCTGTGGGAGACGCGCGAGGACCGCGACGCCGCGCGGCTGACGCGCACGGTCGACACGTTCGTTCGTGAGAGCGACGGGCGCTATCGCCACGTGCGCGAGACACACGCAGTGAAGCTCTTTCGCGAGAGACAGACCTGCGAGTGGCTCGCCGGCGCCGGCTTCGACGTCGTCACGTCGCGCGCCTACGGCGACGCGCCACTCGCGCCGCGGCGCGTCGCGTACGTGGCCACGCGGCGCTGACTCCGCTCCGGAGCGTGCGTCGCGCGTCCGCCCGGCGCGAAGTGTCAATGGCGCATGCGAGGGCGACGCGTTCGTCGTTGAAAGGTGCTCGGCTATGGCTCACGATCTTGGCGACGGCTGGCTGCCAGCCGAGGAGGCTGCGCCACATGTTTTGGGTCATCTTCACGGCGCCGCTCGTCCTCCTCATGCTCGCCATGCCGTTCATGTTGTGGCGCGAAGACAAGAAGCGGCTCGAGCGGTTGCGGAGCGAAGGCGTGATCTGCCAGGCGGTGATCAAGCAAATCGTCGGGCGCGGGCCCAACGTGGGGATCACCTTCGACATCGAGACTCCGAGCGGTCGCGTCGGTCGCGGCTTCGGCGGTCTCGGGGATCGTGGCTACGATTTCGCGCGGCTGACCGACGCGTTTGCGACCGGCAAGCCGGTCGAGATTCTCTATCACCCGGACGTGCCGACGGTGATGATCCGAGACCCGGCTGGCGGCGACTTTCGCTGAAGTCGCTCGTCGCTTCGCGCTCGTCTCGTCGGAGCCAGATTTCATCTGGGAGACCGTCGCGATCGACCGAGGGCCGCGGAACCATCGCGTCCTCCCTGGGCGCGGCGTCCGACGACGATTGCCGCGGTCCGCGACGTACTCCCGTCGCCGAGCGCGCGACTCAGCGACGAACCTTGATCAGTTGGTGGACCCATCGTTCGGTGCGCGATGAACCCTCGGCCACGGCGACGTAGATCGCGTCCTTGGCGGGGAGGATCGCGCGTGCTCGGAGCGTCATCCCCGCCGTTACGGCCGACAGCGTTACGAGGGGTTGCGGTGCGCCTCCCGCGCTTGGCTGCCGCCACAGCGTGACCTTCTCCCGGCCGGAGGCATCGACGTAGAGAATGTCCGTACCGTCGGCTGCGACGGTATCGAACATCGAAGACCGCGTGAGCGTCCGCGCGCCGCCGGTCTTCGGTATGCGGACCAACTCGGAGTCGGACGTGTACACGATCGCATCGCTGGTCAGCGCAGCGGACCTGATGATGCCTGCGTGGCCGGCGATCACGTGGGGCGAGCCTCCGGCTTTGGGGACTTGAACGATCTCCGAGCCGGCGTCACATGCTTGGATGGCGAACACCGAGCTCGCGTCGAGCATGAGAAACAGGTCGCACGTCGAGCCCGGGCGAGGTGCCCACAGGTCGCGCGCGACGAGCGTCGGCGGTCCACCTGCGGTGACGCGCCACAGGTCGCCCGTCGCGTCGTCCGAGTTCGGCGTGCCGACGAAGTACGCGCCGGTCGCGTCGACCGCCATCGCGCCTCGGTGAAGGGTCGCGGGGCTGTCGAACGCAGGTAGGAGCGTGCTCGCCTTCGCGGTTGCGAGATCGACCTTCACGATCTTGGGGTGGAGCACGCCCAAGAGCAGCGTCGCCGCGCTCGCGTCGACATATGACGCGGTGATGTTCAGCGCGCCTTCTGCCGTGTAGCCGGGCGTCTTGCCGATCAATCCGAACGCCGTGCCGTTGGCGACCCATGCCCGTCCGTCGGGGCCCAAGCTCCAGGCCGGGGAGACGGCGCCTTGAGTCTCGACGCGATCGACCACCTCGAACGAATCTGCGGCGACGACGGCGGCTTCGCCGTCGGTCGGTTCCTCAGGTTCGGCAGAGGAGCACGCGACCAAGAACGTGGCGACCAGAGCACTGACGACGCGCATGATCACCCGTGAGCAACATCCGGGCCGCCGAGTTGGCGTGAATTGTCGAGGCAACCAGGTGCGAAGCTGCTCAAGTCGAGAAGTGGTCGATCTCAATCTGCGCGAGGCCCCGACTTCGTTTGGATGCTTGAAGAGGCCGTACCCCGGCCATCACGATCTCCGAGGGGGCCCATCCAGACAAACGATTGGTCGCTTCGGGAGAAGCGCACGAAAGTCATCTTCGTGAGTCGGCTCGAGGTCAGCGCGTTCGTGGTCCATGGACCGCGACGCGTCGGCCCGAGGCGTACGACCGCCACGATGCGCGTCGGGCACGCCGGCCCGTCAATCCTCGTCGCGTGCGGTCTCGACGCACCGAGTTCGACCGAGGAGAAGCCGTCGTGAACGAGAGACTTGAAGTGTTGGTGCGAGTCCTGGCGATAGGCGTCGGCGCGACGCTGGTGATGGATGCCTGGGCGATGGTGCTCCGCCAGCTCGGTGTGCCGTCGCTCAATTTCGCCTTCCTCGGTCGATGGATCGGCCATCTGCCGGAGGGGCGCTGGATTCACGAGAGCATCGCCAAGGCACCGCCGGTCCGCGGCGAGCTCTTGATTGGTTGGTGCGCTCACTACGCCATCGGGGTGAGCTTCAGCGCGCTCTTGCTCTCGATCTATGGCTTGGGCTGGGCGCGTGCGCCTTCACTCGGGCCGGCCCTCCTCGTAGGCATCGTCACCGTCGCGGCCCCACTGCTGGTGCTTCAACCGGCGCTCGGCGCGGGCATTGCGTCGACCAAGACCGCCGCCCCGATCTTCAACTCGTTGAAGAGCTTGGCCACCCACACCGTATTCGGTGCCGGGCTCTACCTCGCGGCCCGCATCAGCGCAGCGCTGCTTTCGCTCGCGGATTGAGCGGCCCAGTCGGGGGCGCCGTGCGAAGCGCGGAGCCGACGCGCTCCAAAGGCGAGCCCTCGCGCACTCCGATGGGTGCCCTCCGAACAAACGATTGGTCGCTTCGCGCTCTGCGCACGAAAGTCAGCTCATGATGAATCGAACGCACTTCGATACCGCGTCGCCATCGACGCCGCTCGACGCAGCCTTTGCCGTGGGCACCATCGCAGCGCTCGCGTCCTTCGTGATTGCCATCGTGCTCGCGCTGCGCGCCCTTCGTTCCGAAGGGGACCGATCGTGAGTAAGAACGACAAGTCTGCGTGGAGCGCCGCGCGAGGCGAGCGCTGGGCGGTCGAGGCCTCACGCATGGAGGCGATGCTCGCGCCCGTCGACGAGCCGCTCATCGCCGCGCTCGGGCTCGACGCTCCTCTCCGCATCGTCGACGTCGGCTGCGGCGGCGGCGCGACCGCCGCCGAGGTCTTTCGCCGAGCGCCTGCCGGCAGCGAGGTCCACGGCTTCGACATCTCGCCGCGCCTCGTGGAGCTCGCGAGGGAGCGGATTCGTCCGGGTGACGTGAGCCTGCGCTTCGAAGTCGCCGACATGGCCGTGACCGCTCCCCACGCGCCCTACGAGCGGATGCTCTCGCGATTCGGTGTCATGTTCTTCAGCGACCCCGCCTCGGCCTTCGCCAACCTCGCGCGATGGCTCGCGCCCGAGGGCCGCTTCGCGTTCGCGGTGTGGCGGAGCGTGGCGGAGAACCCCTGGTTCGCGGTCGTGCGAGACGTGGTGGCGCGCACCGTCGATCTCACCCCGACGGTTCACGATACGCCGGGTCCCTTCCGGTACGCCGATGCCAGCGCTCTCACGAAGCTGTTGGAGAAGGCTGGCCTCACCGCGCTCGACGTGCGCGCCGCCCGCCCCACCCTTCCGATTGGAGGCGGCCTCCCGGCCGATGCGGCGGCGCGCTTCGCGCTGTCGTCGTTCTCGTCGTTCGGTGAGGCACTTGCGCGCGTCGGCGGCGACGCGGTCGACCAAGCGCGCGCCGAGTTGGAGAACGTCTTCGCGCGGCACGAGCACGGCGGGGTCGTGGAGCTCGACGCGGCGGTCCACGTCGTCACGGGCGCGCGACCTCGCTAGCCGCTCGATACGAGTGATGCCGTAGCGACGCACAGCGGATCGGCCGCGCGGCTCGCGAGGGTCGCGAAGAGGACGCGCACCGATCCGGGCGACTCGAACAGGAGCTCGACCTCGCCGCGAGCGCGCGCGGCGCTCGCGCGGTCCGCGTGCAGGAGACCGATCCCGACGCCGCTCGCGACGAGCGAGCCTGTGACGTCCTCGCGGTCGACGTTCATGACGCGCTTCGGACGGATCCGATGGGCCTTGAACAGACCCTCGGCGACGCGCCCGCAGCATGCGCTCGCGGTCGGATAGATCCACGCGTGCTCGGCGAGCGCTTTCCAATCGAGCGGAGTGCTTGTCGTGACGAGCCCGGGTGCGGCCACGACGTAGACCCCGAACGTCGACACTTCGGTGGTGGAGAGGTCCGGGTCGGGGTCACCGCCCTCGTTGTAGAACCCAGCATCCAAGGCACCACTCCGAAGGGCCGCGAGGATCTCCGCGGACGTGCCGTGCTCGAGCGTGACCTCGAGGTCGGGGTAGCGCTCGGCCACGTTCGCCAGGAGCTTTCCGACCGCGTCGTGGTTCGAGTTGTTGCTGGCCCCGAGGCGGAGCTTGCCAGTCAATCGGCCTTTGATCCGCGTCGCCTCGGCCATCAGCTCGCCGTGCGCGGCGAGCGCCTGCTCGGCCTTCGCGAGGAGGCGCTGGCCGTCCGGCGTGAGCGTGACGCCGCGCGCCGTACGCTCGAACAGCGTGAGACCGAGCGTTTCCTCCAGCGCCTTGATGTGCGCGCTCGTCGCGGGCTGGCTCAAGTGAAGCTGCTCCGACGCTCGCGTGATGCTTCCTTCGCGCGCCACCGCGACGAACGTCTTCAGTTGGTGGATGTCCATGCGCGACGAGCTTCGCCTCCGTGACTGGAGCCGCTGGTCATCTTGCCACGGGACGCCCAGCGCGCGCCGCGTCGAGCGCGCAGGCAAGACCGAATGAGCACCGCTCGCGATCGCGTGAGGAGCGCGTCGGGAAGGCTTGACTCTCCGCCGCGCCCTGGTCCGATCACCGCGGCTTCCGTGCATCGGCTAGAGCCTGCAGATCTCGCACGCCTCGGAATGGACACCCCGCGGAGCCCCATGGTGGTGACTGCGGTGGTGCGCCTCGAAGGCGCGCTGTCCTGGGGCGATCTCCTCGTGCTCTTCGACGAGCGAGTCCTCGTGCACGAGCGCATGCGAGCTCGCGTCGTCGCGCGTTCACGATGGCTGCCGCATCTCCCGTTCTGGCGCGAGAGCTCCGTCACGGCGCGCGATCAGTTGACGCGCGTCACGTTGGCGTCGGCCGGAGCGAGCGACGCGGACCTGGCGGCGCTCGTGTCCGATCTGATGAATCGCCCGCTCGACATGAGCCAGCCTCCATGGCGCGCCTGGCTGGTCGAAGGCGGGCGCGACACCGTCCTCGTCTTTCGCATCCATCACGTGCTCGCCGACGGTCTCGCGCTGCTCGAGCTCTTGGGCGCCCTGTGCGACGAGGGCGCGATCCGTGCTGCCTCGTCGCCCTCGCGTACGCCGCCGCCCTCGCAGCCGCGTCCGTCGGTCCGAGCGCGCGCGACCGCGGCCGCGCGCTTGTTGACGGCGCCGCTCGACGCACCGTCGTCCCTCACAGGCGCGCTGTCGGGGAGAAAGCGCATCGCGTGGTCGAAGCCCTTCGAACTCGCGCGCGTCCGCGATGCCGCGCGTCGGGCTGGCGCGCACGTCAACGCCGTGTTCCTCGCGGCCCTGTCGGGTGCGGTCGCGCCACGGACCGCCCCGTCGGCACCGCCGCTGCACGTGCTCGTGCCGGTCGCGTTGCCTCGGGAGAGCGGCGCGCTGCGCAACCACTACGTCTCCTTGTTCGTGCCGCTCCCGGTCGCGAGCGCGTCGCCCATGGATCGCGTCCGCGCCGCGCAGGCCGCGGTCGACGACGCTCGGGCGCGCGCCGGGATTCCGCTCGGTGAGGTGCTGGTGGCCGGCGCTGCGCTCCTCGGGCCGCTCGGCGAACGGCTCGCGGTGCGCGTTCTCTCGCGCAAAGCGTCGCTCGTCGCGTCGAACGTCGCCGGGCCCTCGTCGCCGCTCCATCTCGGCGGGCACCTCGTGACCGACGTGATGTTCGCGGCTCCGGCGCCGGGGGCGATCGCGCTCTCTCTGAACCTCATGACCTATCGCGATGCGCTTCGGGTGACCGTCGCGACGGATACGGCGATCGTCCCGGATCCGGCGGTGGTCGTGCACCGGGTGGAAGAGGAGCTGGATCGCGTCGTCGATGCGCTCGGCGACCGGTGATCCCGAAGCGCGGTCAGGGCACGACGTCGACCACGCCGTAGGCGTCGGTCGAGCCGTAGGGAGAGTCGTTGTTCATCTTCATGAGTGGCCCCTGGTCCCAGGCCGGCTCCGTCCACGTGGTGACGTGCAGCTTGAACGTGCCATCACTGAGCGGCTCGAGGCGGCCGCGGAACGCACGCTGCGTGTTTCCGGATCCTTCCGCGTACGAAAACGAGAGGTCTTGCTCGAGCGTGGCGCGCATCACCGCTGGCGTGAACGAGAGCGTGCCGGACTGGTAGGCCCACGCGGACGACGGCTGCCCTTCGCACGACACGAGCACCTTGCCGGGGTTGTCCCCGGTGAGGCGGCACGTGAGCTTCGCCGTTCCCGAGAAGGCGCCCGCCGGTTGGTACACGTACACCGGCACGTCGACGTTGCCGCCGAGCTTCACGTCGCCGCTCGCGATGCTCGGATAGGCGAAGCGCTCGACCCTGATCGTGAACGCTTGCTGGCTGCTCGCGCAGCCGTCGGTCGCGCTGGCCGTGAGCGCGTACGTGCCCACGTCGGTGTCTTTCGGAGCCCAAGAGAAGGCGCCACTCGTCGCGTCGAGGCGCGCGCCCGCCGGGAGCGCAGCGACGTCGAAGCGAATGCTTTGCCGGTCGGCGTCGCTCGCCGCGAGCGTGAAGGTGAGAAGGTCGCCCGGGAAGACGCGCTGGTTCGCGACCGGCGCGAGCGCCGGCGCGCGGTTCGGCTCGGCGAAGAAGAAGAACTCCTGCGTGCGCCAGTGATAGCCGCTCGTTCCCACCACGAAGCGAGAGCGCGTGGGATCGTACGCGCCCCAATATTGAGTGGCCGACGCGATGTCGACTGCGGGGCCGACGCCGGCGCTCGTCTGCGACCACGTGAGGCCCGTCCACTCGAGCACCGTGAGGGTCTTTTGATAACGGCTCCCAGCAACGCCGATGCGCACGACGCGGCCCCGTTGGCTGTCGTAGACCATCGGCAGCGACGTGGGATCGTCGGACGAGAACGTGCCTTCGCCGCCGTGCATCGGCTGCCAAGATGCGCCGTCCCACTCCCAGGTGTTGCCGTTGGCCCAGTTCTCCCCGCCGATCGGTCCCAGATGCCAGCCCCCGTACTGCCCGTAGAGCACCACGCGCTGGCGGCTCGCGTCGTAGACCATGCGATGCCCGAAGCGCCACTCGGGGTGGGTTTGAACGGGGGTACCCACGCGCGTCCACGCGGCGCCATCCCAGGTCCATGTATCTTCCATCTGATCGGGTGCTTGCGATCCCGCGAGCCCGCCGAAGAGCACGACCTTCTTCCGTGCGGCGTCGTACGCGAGCGCGTGACCGCGGCGTGCGCGCGGCGTCACGCCAGCGGGTGACATCTTGGTCCAGGTGCTCGCGGCGCCGTCCCACTCCCAGGTGTCCCCGAGGAGGTTCTGGTAATCGCCGCCGCCGAAGAGCACGGCCTTGCCGCGGTCGCTGTCGTAAGCGATCCCCGCGTACTCGCGCGGGCCCGCGGGGAGGGGATCTCCGCTCGGCGCGGACCAGCCGCTCGGGCCGAGCGCGCTCGTGCCGTGATCGGTGAAGACGACGAGGCGGCTACGCGCGGCGTCGAAGAGCATGGGCCCGTTGGGGCGGCCGCTCGTGCCCTCTTCCCACTTGGGGGTGATCGCCGGCGTGAGGTTGCACGTCGTGCTCGGTGTCGTCGTCGTCGAGGTGGTCGGCGGCTTCTTCTTCTTCTTCAGCGCCTCCTCGTCATCACCCGCGCCATCACGGGGCGCGCCGCTGCACGCGGCGAGGAGCATCGGGACGACGGCGAGCAGGAACGAGACGTGTCGGGAGTGGGAGCGTCGAAGCATTTGGCGGACCTTACGGCGCGCGGTCCGTCGGTCTACCCGCCCCGGCTGCATTTAATATTCGCGAAGGATTTCTGCCTCTTGGGTCGGAAATTCGTTTCCGGAAACCCCGGCCGAGCGTCACCACACCCGATGTGCCGCGCCCGTCGCGCGCCCCTGACACGCGCATGACACGGCTGCCATGGCGGCGCGCAGCGTCGACTCCACGTGTCGCGTGGTTTGCCGCACGGCACGTCGCGTGCTGCGCCGGGGGGCATGTCGCGAAGGGGAACCATCGCTCTCGTCGCCGTGATCGGCGCGACAGTCGCCTCGTGGGCAAGTCCAGCGCGCGCGGATGACGAGTCGCGCACGGAGTCCGAGGGCGAGTCTCGCCGCGCCGATGCGCAGGCGCCTCCTCGATCACCGGAGATGGCATCGCCTGCGCGTGCCCCGCGCTGGTACGGATGGCAGACCGCGCTCGCCGACGGGGCGATGATCTCGATGATGACTGCCGGCGTCGGGCGCAACGTGAGCGCGCTCGCCTTCACGGGGCTCGTCGGATACGCGATCGCGCCGCCGCTCGTTCACCTCGCCCACGGGCGCCCGCGTGCGATGGGGTTCGACTTCGGCTTGCGGCTCCTCGTCGCGCCGGCGGCGACGACCCTGCTCGGGTTCGGCATCGGCACGCTCGCCTGTCGCCGTCAGGCGTGCAGCGGCGTCGGTGCGGCCGTCGGTCTCCTCAGCGCGTGGCCGGTCGCCGCGACCATCGATGCGACCGTGCTTGCGAACGACGACGGCGTGGCCGCTCCCGACAGCCCGCCGCCTGCCGAGAGTCCCGCGCTCGGCGTCACCCTCGTACCCACGATGGAGCAAGGTCGGCTTCGAGGTGCGACCGTGGGCGCGACCGCACGCTTTTGAGCCGTCTCGCCCACGAGTTCGAATTCGGTGCGCGAGAGCCTCGTCCTAGTGACGACGTTGCAAGACGCGAGGGAGGTCGAGACCGATGATGCGCGCACGATCACTGGCTGGGCTGAGCGTGGTCCTCGGGATGACCATGGCGGTGGCGTGTGGCGACACGGTGTCGGGTGGGCCCCTGGCCGCAGATGATGCGGGAACGGACGCACGAGACGGCGCCGCGGCTTCGCTCGACGCCGGCCGAGCCGCGGCGGACGGAGCCGCTGACGACGGCGCTGCGGCGAGCGACGCTCACGTCATCGACGCTTCGGACGCGGCGGTGGTCGATGCGAGCGCGGATGGAGGTCCCGACGCATCCAACGACGCGTCGTTGCCGGACACCTCCGACGCGTCGTCCGATGCGTCGAGCGATGCAAGCGCGGACGCGAAGGCGGATGCCGCCGACGCGTGCCCGGCCAACGCGGTCAGCGGCAGCGCTTCGTGCGGCAGCGGCGGCTACTCGTCGACTTCTTACGTGCCGGCGACCGCGTGCGCGCCGGAGCTCTTCTTCGCCAGCACCTACGAGGCGAGCAGCGATCACTCCAAGGCCTATCCGGCGACGGTCAACTTCAACCTCGTCGGTCACCCGAACGCCGTCCTCGTCGTCTCGTCCTACGAGGCCGTCAACTGGAACATCAAGCTCGGCGCAGGCGCCTCGCTCGCGAAGGTCATCGTGCTCGGCTACAAGACCTCGACGGCGACCGTGCCGAACGGCGTCGTCGTGATCAACGAAACGCCGCTCTCGTCGAAGTACTGTTCGCACTACTCGAGCAGCGCCGACGCGTGCATCCCCTACGCGAAGACGCTCGCCGGCGGCGGCGAGAACGCAGGTATGTGGGGCTGCTACAACGCTTCGTCCTTCGTCATCCAATAGCGCCTCCCAGGTCCGAAAAGGATCTTCGCCGCGCGAACGACCGAAAAGGATCGCCGCTCGCCAACTCGCGGTGCGCCCTCGGAAAATCGGCCGGAAGCGACGCGACGCGAGCCCGTCCGGTGTGGGCCGCAGCTGACGCTCCGAACGCCATGCGCATGCTGGTCGTCACACCATCATGAGCAACTCGAATCCCGCCGCCTTCGCCCGCTCCTCCGTTCTCTCCGTCGCGCTCGTCGCGTTCGTCGCCGCCGGCTGCTCGGTCCCGACCGAGGGCGCGAAGTCGAGCCCGAGCGGCTCTAACGGCGGGACCGCGCCTGGGCAAAGCGCGACCCCGCCGGCGAGCGCGACGTCCGAAGGCGGAGGCATCGCCGCGGCGTGTGCCGACGGCGGGGCGGCCACGGTCGTCGATGGTTGGTCGCGCGCCATTCACGAAGACTCGCTCGCGCTCGAGAACGATGGCACCAAGGTCGAGCTCTACTACGCGTTCGAGCTCACCGACGCGCTCCGCGCCGGCGGCGACGTGCCGCCCAACGTTTGGGACGCGCTTCTCGGATCCCGCTATCGCGTGAAGAGTCGCGCGACGGGATCGGGCGTCGTGCCGATCGCGACCGGTGACGCCGTCGACATCGCGTCGGGGAACGACGTGTTCATCGCCGTGGCTCCCACGGTGTCGAACGGAGTCGCGCGCCCGGTGGTCGTGATCGCGCCCAGCCGCGCCGCCTTCGAGTCGAGCTTCCCCACCGCCGACGCGGTGACGGCGATGCACCGCTACAACGCCCTTCCGCTCTCGTGTGCCGGCCTCGACGGCGCGTGGACGTCCTCGTTCTCGAGCGCCGCGGCGACCTATGGCGCCACGGGCGCGTTCACCGGCATCACGGTCTCGTCGCTCTCGGTCGAGCTCTCGTTCACGGACGGGACCTTCAAGCTCCACACCAAGGCGTTCGCCAACGGCGCGAGCGAGGTCGTCGACGACGACGGCAAGTACGTGAGCGAGGACTATGGCGTCACCCTCGAAGGAAAGCGGGGGCCCACGGCGTACGACGCGGCGTTCGTGGCGGTGAAGGGCGGGCTCGCGCTCTTCCTCGAGAATCGCGCGCTCTCCGGCGACCGCCAGGTTCTCTATCGCGCTCGTTGAAGCGCCCGGTTGCGGTAGCGTAGGGGCGTGCCCGAGCTCGCGAGCCCCGATGAAGCGCGCATCGCGCTCCGCACGACGATGCGCTACGCGTCCAAGCTCGCGCCGATCGTCATCGCGCAGCACGCCGTGCGCCGCCCGGGCGTCGTCCTTCGCGACACGCTTTACCAAGGCGCCGTCGTCGACGAGCGCGTCCTCACCCCGGTGTTCCCGTGGGTGGTGTGGCCGAGTCGTCTCTCGCTCCTCGCCGTTCGTCGCGGCTCGATCGTGTGGGAGGGCGGCGCCGCGCAGCCAGGAGACGTGCTCCTCCTCACGCCCGAGACCGCGTCGATCATGCGCTTCGAGGGGACCGCTTTCGTGGAGCTCGAGTGGACGTCGCCGCGCGCGTCGGAGTACCGCGGCGTGATGACGCTCGGACGAGTCGGCGTCGCCGAGATCGATCGCATCGCGGACGCCATCGCGGACGCAGCCGTGCCTCCGCGTCGCGCCCTCGCCGCGGCGGTCGTTCTCGGGCGCAGTCTGGGCGCTCCGCTCGAAGGGCTCGACCCCGCGGCGTGGGACGAAGCGGTGACGCCCCGCGACGAGAAGATCGCGCGCGCGGTCTGCGGCATGCTGGAGAACATGGCGGTGGCGGCCGACACGATGCACTTGGGAGAGGAGGCGGCGATGTCGCCCCGGCAGCTCCAGCGGGTGCTCACGAAATTCGGCGAGACCTACGGCCTAGGCGTCAAGAGCTGGCGCGATCTCCGCAATCGCTGGCGCCTGCAGGTCGCGGCGGTGCTCGTCGCGCACCCGGACGTCGAGGTCGGCGACGTCGCGGCCGAGGTGGGCTACGCGTCGGGCCCGGCCCTGGCACGCGCGTTCGCGAAAGCCGGGTTTCCGCCGCCGCTCGAGGTGCGTCGTCGGGTGCTCGGCGGAGGAGCCGTGCGATCTTGATTCGCCGTGTGGGATTCACGCAATGGAGCCGGCGCAATCGATCGGTGCGTGCTTGGCTCGTCATCGCCGCCACGCCGTCGCTCTGCCTCTTCGGCTGCAGTCTCCTCACCGACACGTCGGGGCTGACGCGGGCGAGCCCGGTCGACGGGACGACGGCCCTCGACGCATCGCAGGACGGAAGCGCGGATTCTTCGAGCGCACCGCCGGATGCCGCTCTCCCGCCGATCGCGTTTCGCGGCGCGCAGGTCGTCTCACCGATCGACGGTGATGACGTCACGATCGACGTTCCCATCGTCGCGCCGGACGACTTCCTGCTTCTCGCGCTCTATCAATACAACGCCGGGGCGACGGTCACGGGCCTGGACGCAGGCTGGGTGCTTCGCGGCGCGATCGATCCGTCTGGCTCCGACGGCAATCACGGGAGGCACTCACTCCGCATCTACTCGCGGCGCGTCGCAGCGGACGACCCGACGTCGTACAAAGTCACCGTGGCTGCTGCCGCAAGCGGGGAGATCGTCAGCGCGCTGTTGGCGGCCTGGGGAAACGTCGACCCCCGACTGCCGGTGGACGCGGAGATGCTCGTCGCGAAGGACTTCGAGCCGTTCGTGGTCCCCTCGATCACGACGGCGGCCGTCGACGACCTGCTCGTGGCAGTCACGTCGACGACGTACGGTCGCGGTGCGTCGTGGAGCGCGCCCACCGGGATGGTGCAAGTCGCGTCAACGGGCGTGCTCGGCCTCTTTTCGCAGTCGTGGCCAGACCCCGGCGCGACGGGCGCGCGGGCGTACGCTTCGTCGGCCCAATTCAACGTCGGCTCCGGTGCGGCCGTGTTTGCCCTTCGTCGTGCGGTACGCTGACCGCGCAATGCGGACTTGCAGAATGGCGAGCGCTGTCGTGGGTTCGGTGGCGCTGCTCACCATGACGGTCTGCGGCGGCTGCAGCAGCGAGAAGTCGAGCACCGAAACGTCGCGCGCGCCTGACGCGAGCGTCGACGCCGGCCCGCCGCAGTGCGGCGCGCGCGGGGAGAAGGGCAACGAGCTCGGCGTCGGTAAGTTCTGCAACTCCACCGGCGACTGCGCGGGGAACCACAAGGCCGGCATCTGCGCCACGTTCCTCGAGCCGAACGAGCACTTCTGCTCGATGCTCTGCCCAGTGGACGGAGGCCCCGACGACTGCGGCTCGGGCTCGCGCTGCGTGTGTCAGAGCAACATCTGCGGTTGCGTGCCGACGGCCTGCGCCGACGACGCCGGTCTCTGATTTCGACTGCGAACCCTTCGCCGAGCGCGGTGGCTCCTACCGGGTGAGGAGCATCGCCATGTCCACGACCGCCATGACCGCCCAGTCTTTTCCCGCCACGATCCAGAAGGAAGGCATCGTCTTCGTCGACTTCTGGGCGGCTTGGTGCGGGCCGTGCCGCGCCTTCGCGCCGATCTTCGAGGCCGCGTCCAATCGCCACCCCGACATCACGTGGGCCAAGGTCGACACGGACGCCGAGTCGGACCTCGCGGGCGCGCTCGAGATTCGATCGATCCCCACGCTCATGATCTTCCGCGACGGGATTCTGGTGTTCGCGCAGCCCGGCCTCTTGCCGGCCTCGGCCCTCGACACGCTCGTGACCAAGGTGCGCGCGCTCGACATGGAAGAGGTGAAGAAGAAGGCGACGCCCGCCAAGGTCGCCTGACCCGGCGGGCGTCGTTCTGCGTGAGCGGACGGTCGATCAGGCGAGGTCGAAGAGCAAGACCTCGCTCCCGTCGATGCCCTCGAGCGTGACCGCGGGCTCGTCGGAGATCGCCGCGCCGTCGCCGGCGCCGAGCTCCTGCCCGTTGACCCGGACGCGGCCGCGCGCCACCTGCACCCACGCGTGCCGACCGGAAGCGAGCTCGTGCGTGGCCTTCTGCCCCTCGCCGAAGAGCCCCGCGAAGAGGCGCGCGTCGGTGTGGATGGTGAGGCTGCCGTCGCGCGCGTCGGGCGAGGCGACCAAGCGGAGCTTCCCGTCCTTCTCCTCGCGCGAGAAGCTCTTCTGCTCGTAGCTCGGCGCGATGCCGAGCTTGGCCGGCATGAGCCAGATCTGCATGAAGTGCACGCGCTCGAGCTTCGAGCCGTTGAACTCGCTGTGGCGGACGCCGGTGCCTGCCGACATGCGTTGCACGTCGCCCGGCTTGATGACACTGCCGGTCCCCATCGAGTCCTTGTGCTCGAGGGCGCCGTCCAAGACGTACGACACGATCTCCATGTCGCGGTGCGGGTGCGTGCCGAAGCCCTGGCCGGGCGCCACGCGATCCTCGTTGATCACGCGGAGCTGGCGAAAGCCCATGTGCGCCGGGTCGTAGTAGTCGGCGAACGAGAAGGTGTGGTGGCTGTCGAGCCAGCCGTGGTTGGCGTGACCGCGCTCTCGGGCCGGGCGAATCTTGATCATGACGCTGATCTCCTGTTCTTCGTTCCCTGGAGGATGCGGCCTACTCACCATCACGTAAATCGGCAAAATGCCGATGGCGACCATCAGTTGGACTGATAGATCCTCGGGATGAGCGATCTCGACGCTTTCACCCTGGATCAGCTGCGCACCTTTCTCCTCGTGGGCGAGGCGGGGAGCTTCTCGGCGGCGGCGCGGCGCCTCCGCCGCGTGCAGTCGGCGGTGAGCCAATCGATGAGCGCGCTCGAGCAGCACCTCGGGCTCTCGCTTTGGGATCGCACGAACAAGGTGCCCGTGCTCACCGAGCGCGGGCGCGCCGTGGCCGCCGCCGCCCGTCGCCTCTTGGACGAAGCCGACGCGCTCCGCCAGACCGTCGCGACCCTCCGCGACGGCGTCGAGCCTTCGGTACGGCTCGTGGTCGACGCGCTCTTTCCGTTGGGCGCGCTCGCCGCTCTCGGACGCTCGTTCGCCGAGCGTTTCCCATCCATCGACCTCCGCATCGACACCGAAACGATGCGCGCCGTCTCGGCGCGCGTTCTCTCCGGCGAGGCCACGCTCGGCGTCGTGATCCCGATGGGCATGGCGCCGGGTCTCACGAGCCATCCGCTCGCCACCGTCCGCATGGTGCCGGTCATCGCGCCCGAGCACCCGCTCGTGCGCGGCGGCGTCCGGCTCACGAAGAAGAACCTCGCGGGCGCGGTGCAGATCGTCCTCGCGGAGCGCGGCGAGCGCGGCGTCGACGATCAGGCGGTCCTCTCGACGCGCACCTGGCGCGTCGCCGAGCTCCACACGAAGCACGCTCTTCTCCGCGCGGGCCTCGGGTGGGGCAACCTGCCCGCGCACCTCGTCAAAGACGATCTCGCGCGCGGCGCGCTCGTCCGCATCGTGCCGTCACCCTTCGGCGAGGACGCCCACGTGCTGACGCTCTCCGTCGTTCATCGGAGCGGCGCCGAGCTCGGGCCGGCGCACCGGTGGGTGCTGTCGGAGCTGGGCGCGCTGTGTGCCGCCGCCGTCGGCGCGTCGCCGGTCACGCGAGCGCGAGCTCGATCGTCGCGCCCTTCGCGAGCGTCTGCGCGACGACGCAGTAGCGGTGCGTGAGCTCCACGAGCTTGTCGAGCTTCTCGCGCGGCGCCTCGCTGGCGATCTCGAACGTCACGCGAACGTGGGTGAATCCCACGGGCGCATCCTTGGCGACGCCCAGCGTGCCGCGGAAGTCGAGCTCTCCCGCGGCCGCGATCTCGGCGCGATCGAGGCGGATGCCCATCGACGTGGCGACCGCTGCGAGCGTCACCCCCGCACACGAGACGAGCGCTTCGAGGAGCATGTCGCCGGAGCACGCGGCCGTGCCGTCGCCGCCGGTCGCCGGATGAAGTCCCGCCGCGACGCCGGGCTTTCCCGTCGTGAGCGCGCAGGTGACCGTGTCCTGAGAAACGACGCCGCGCGCTGAAAGGATCAAGCGCGCGGCGGCGGGGTCTTCTTTGTAGCGGCTCTTGAGGGGAGCCTGGCGCTCACGGAGGGCATCGGCGTTCATGCCCCCAGCGTAAGCGTCTCCGGGTGAGGACTACGGACGAATCAGCTGCGAGCCGCCGCCGTAGCCCTTGGGGATCTCGTAGTGCAGGCGGCCGTGCGTGCGGCGACCCTCGTGCCGCTCGCACCAAAGCTTCTTGCCACGCGAGCTCTCTTGCGCCGCGATGCACTCTGGGCACGGCGGCTCGATCTCCGGCGCCATGGCCGAGTAGTCCTTCTTGCGGGCGACGTGCACGGGGCAGGGGGCCTTGTTGACGACTTGCTCGGCGACCGAGCCGAGCATCATGCGCTCGAGACCCGAGCGGCCGTGCGTGCCGATGACGATGAGGTCCGCGCGGAGGTCGGCGGCGAGCTGCACGATCTCGCGCCACGGCGTGCCAGTCGCGACGTGGAACTGCGGCGGATCCATGAGCCCCGCGGCGGCCGCTTGGTCGGCGAGCATCGCTTGGGCGGCGTCCAAGACGCTCGCCTTCCCCTTGGCGTCAGCGGGGGCGACGTGCACGAGGTGGAGCTCGGATCCGGGCAGCGACGCGAAGCGCGCGGCGGCGAGCACGGCCTCTTTCGAGGTGGCAGAGCCGTCGGCGGCGCAGAGGATCACGGCGCGGGGTTGGGTGCTCTTGGGCGCTAGGCTGGTCATGGCCCGACGAGGGGCAAGTCGCGTGCCGCGCGCGTGGTCGCGAAACGCGCCGAAAATTGCGGTCACGCACGCTTCCGTCGAGCCATCCGGGTGCAAAGGGTGCGTTCGTGCGCGCCAACCGCGCCCTCCGTGCGCGGACGCGGGAGTGGACGACCGCGGGGGCGACGTTCAGGATGGGGAAGTGGCTTCGGACGCGATGAGCTTGCCGCCCGACGCGCCGTCGTCGGTCGACGCGGTGAGAAGCACGCTCATCGGCTCGAGCCTCCTCGCGCTCGGCGAGCTCGGGCTCGATCGCGCTTACTTCGAGCGCTTGCCCGCGGAGTATCACGAGCGGGTTCGCTCGCTCGGCGTCGGCGAATGGCTTCCCGTCGAGCTCGCGTACGCGCACTACACGACCTACGACGCGCTCGCGCTCACCGACGAGCAGGTCACGGCCATCGCCGCGACGGCGTCGCGCCGCACCCACGGCGTCATGCTTCGCGCGATCGGTCGCGTCGTGAAGAACCTCGGCGGGCTCTCGTCGTCGCTCCTCGCGAACGAGATTCCGCGACTATGGGCGCGATCGTTCCGTGGCGGGCTGGTGGTCGCAGATCCGCTCGGCCCGCGGGAGCTTCGCGTGCGCGTTCGCGGCCTCGGCGACCTGGGGCGCTCCCCATACTTTCGCGCCGCCTTCGCCAAGCACTACGAGCACGGGCTCGCGGTCTTCGCCAAAACCGTGGAGGTGAAGACGCTCGCCAACCCCAACACCGACTCGTTCGGCGTGAAGCTCGCCTGGAAGTGACCGGCCCGAGCGTGCGGGCCCGCGTCCGCGCCGCTCGCGTTCTCGCCGCGGATCGGTAAACTCCGCGCCGCCGTGGCCCCGCTGTCCTTCAAAGTCTCGCACGTCGATCCTGGCTCGCGCGCCCGTCGCGGCACGCTCGTGACCGGGCACGGCGTCGTGGAGACGCCGGCCTTCATGGCGGTGGGCACGCGCGCGACGGTCACTGGCCTCACTCCGCAAGATCTCGCCGACGTCGGCGCGCAGGTCGTCCTCGGGAACACGTACCACCTGATGCTCCGCCCGGGCCCCGAGCTCTTTCGACGCGTGGGCGGCATCCACTCCTTCATGCGGTGGCATGGCCCCGTCCTCACCGACTCGGGCGGCTATCAGATCTTCTCGCTCAAGGGCGATCGCGTGGTCACCGAAGACGGCGCGCGCTTCAAGAGCTACGTCGACGAGCGGACCTACGTGCTCTCGCCGGAGCGATCCATCGAGATGCAGACCGCGCTCGGCTCCGACATCATGATGGTGCTCGACGTGTGCGTCGACTCGACCTCCACCGTTGCCGAGACGCGCGCGGCGATGGAGCGGACGCACCGCTGGGCGCTCCGCAGCCTCCGCGCGCGCACGAATCCGGCGCAGGCGCTCTTCGGCATCGTACAAGGCGGCGTCGTTCCGGAGCTGCGCCGAGAGTCGGCGGATTTTCTCACGTCGCATCCGTTCGACGGCTTCGCGATCGGCGGCCTCGCGGTGGGCGACACGCGCTCCGAGCGCGAAGACATGACCCACTTCGCCGCCGAGCTCTTGCCGGCCGACCGCCCGCGCTACTTGATGGGCGTGGGCACGCCGCCCGATCTGCTCCACGCGATGCTCGCCGGCATCGACATGTTCGATTGCGTCCTCCCGACGCACCTCGGCTGGCAAGGCACGGGCTTCACGTCGACCGGCCGCGTCCGCATCACGCGCGCGGAGAACAAGACCGCCGACGTGCCGCTCGACGCCGCGTGCGCCTGTTCGACCTGCGCGCACTTCAGCCGCTCGTATCTGCACCACCTCTTCAAGTGCAGCGAGCCGCTCGGTCCGCGGCTCCTCTCGATTCACAACCTCTTCCACTATCACTCGCTCATGGCCGAGGCACGCGCGGCCATCGAGGCCGGTACGTACGCGGCGTACGCGCGGCAAAAGCTCGACGCCATCGATCGGCACGAGCACAGCCAAAAGCGGCTCGGTCGCGCGCTCCCGCCGCTCGAGGACGCCTCGGGCGGGGACGCGTGAGCGCTGGCCCGCGCGCGCTCAGCGTGCCGGCGCGCGTCGAAGTGGTGACGACGCGCGGTGGCGCGCGCGCGGTGCGCGATCTCGACGCCGGCGAGGTCATGCATCCGGTGATCGGCCCCGTGGCCGAAGCCGAGTCGCTCTACGTGGGCGCCTCCAATCTCGCCCGTCGCCTGACCGAGGACCACGCGCGCGGTGATCTCGTGCTCTACGACGTGGGCCTCGGCGCGGGCTCCAACGCGGTCGCGGCATTTTGGACCGCGATGCGTGCGCCGGTCGACGCTCGCCGACTCACCATCGTGAGTTACGAGCGCTCGCTCGACGCGCTGGCGCTGGCGCTCGCACCGGAGAATCGAGCCGCGTTCCAGTTGGCCGGCGAAGCCGGCGACGCGGCGACCGAGCTCCTCGCGCGCGGCGAGAGCGAGCGCGAACGCGTTCGATGGGTTCTCGTCACGGGGGAGCTGCCGGCCACGTTGGCGCTCGGCGCGGCGCATGGTCTCGCCGACGTCGTCTTTTGGGATCCGTTCTCGCCCAAGCAGAACCCCGAGCTGTGGGGCGCGTCGGCGTTCACGGCCCTCCGTCCAATGTGCCGTGCGGGCGCGACCGTCCACACCTACAGTCGCGCGACCGCGGTGCGCGCGGCGCTCGTCTTGGGCGGCTTCGCGGTCGGGACCGGACAGAGCACCGGCGAGAAGGAGAGCACCACGGTCGCCGCGGTCGATGCGTCGTCGCTCGCGTCTCCGCTCGGACCCGAGTGGCTCACGCGCCTCGCGCGGTCGTCGGCGCCGCTCCCGCCCGACGCGCCGCCCGACGCGATGGCGCGCATCGCGGCCAGCCCTCAGTTTCGCCGCGAACTTTGACGAGAGCCCCCCGCTCGCGATACGAGCGAAAGATCGCATGAAGCCCACGGTGCACACGCGAGTCGCGCTCCACGTGCGTGGATCCGACGTGGAGCCGGAGCTCGTGGCCGAGCGCCTCGAGCTGTCGGCTACGGCGTCGCATCGGCGGGGCGACGCGGTGGGCGGCGACGATCCGAACGAGCGTCACAAAGACGGCTGGTGCTACTTCACGAGCCACGCCGAGATCGCGCGCGACGCGCCGTTCGACGTGCACGCTGCGTGGCTCCTCGTGCGCCTCGAGCCGCATCGATCGATGCTGCTCGGGTACGCGGATCGCGGCTGGCGCCTCCTCCTCGAGGTGACCACATGGACCGACGCCGCGGCCGGCGGTCCGCTCGTGTCGGCGGAGACGATGCGCCGCCTCGCCGACCTCGCGCTCCCCGTGCGTTGGACCACGATCCACACGCGCCGGTGATCATCGGCGCTGCGCGGCTTGGAGCACGGCGGGCGCGAAGAGGTAGCCGAAGCCGGCGTCCACGAAGCGGCGCACGAGCTCTTCTTTGGTGCACGAGAGCGAAGCCGCGGCGTCGTCGAGCTTCCATGCGTGGTCGGCGAGCTTGGACAAGAGGAAGGCGCGCCGGCTCTGCGCCGCGGAGAGGCGGAACGTCTTCAGGTACTCGAGAGCTCCGTCTTCGCGCACGATCGCCTCGCCGATGTGGTTCTCGCTCGCGAGATCGAGATCGGTCACGAATCGTTGGAGGTGAAACGGTCCGGCCTGGTAGAGCGCTTCGCCGCGGAGAGGCTTCTCGAGGAGACCTTCGGCCATCGCCCCGTGGAAGGACGCCCAGTCCGCACGCATCGTGTCCATCGCGCGACGGAGGTCGGCGAGCGACGACACGGCGCGCTCGTCGATGCGCGCCTCGGCCGTGGTCGCCGACGCGTAGTAGCCGTACTGAACGATGAGCTCGCCGTAGAAGTCCTCGAGGAGCGAGCGGTGAAGCGCGCGGTAGTCCTCGGGCGTGGGCACGATGAACGCCGACGCGAGCGCGTCCGCGACGAAGAGGAGGACGCCCACCTGCCCGTCGTGGATCTCGAAGAGACGAAGCGCGTCGTCGAGGCCCGCCACCGCCCCCCCGCCGTAGGCGTACTCGCTGCGCGGCGAGAGGCCGCGCCGAAGCGCCTCGCGGGAGTACTCCGGCCACGCGATGTCCGGGCCTCCGAAGTGGAGCGCGAGGAATCCCTCCATCGCGAGGTGCAGCGGCAAAAAACGGAGCCGCTGCGGATCTTCGCGGCGCGCCATGCGATGCGCGAGTCGCACCGCGCCAGGGCCCTTGCCGATGCGGCGACCGTCCTTGGCGTGGAGCTCCGCGCCCCACGCGGCGACCGGCGAGCCGTCGTCGCTCCACGACACCACGAGCCCGTGCGGCACGAACGACACGTACTTGATGCCGGGTGCGCGCGGCTCTCCGTCGAGCGACACGATCATCGCGTCGTCTCCGTAGCTTCGCTTTCCGAGGCGGAGATCGGCGCGCACGTCGCGACGGAGCACGGGCACGAGGCGCACGCCGCCCAGGACCTGGCTCGGTGCGAGCGAGAGGCCGCGGGCGGTGAGGTCGATGCGATCGGAGAGGAGCCAGGGGTTCATCGGTCGAATCCGTTTCGAGAGGGGCGCTCGGCCAGCGCTGCACGGATCACGCCAACCGCACGCGCCGTCAGGTAGCTTTCGAGCTCGGAGAGGCGGGCCGCGCCGCCTCCGAAGCGCGCGAAGCCGAGCACCGTGGCGAGGTCTTCGGCGTCGCGGAGCCCGACGGTGGGGATGACGGTCGAGAGCGCCTTGGGGGCGAGGCTCTCGGCGTCGAAGACGGGGTTCACGTGAACGATGGACACGCGACGCTCTGGATCGAGGCGCGCAGAGAAGACGCGGAGAAGCTCGGCCGCGCCGATCGGCGGGTCGTTCTCGAAGCCGTCGGACACGATCACAATCTCGTCCGCGCCCCACTCGAACGCGTCCATGAGCGGCGCGGCGAGGCTCGTCTGCCCGCGCGCCGTCACGAGGAGCGCGTCGTCCGCGGGGAGCGTCCAGAACGCGCGATACGTCGCCGCCGCGCGCGCGAGCACGTGGTGCACGCCGAGCGCGACCGCCAGCGGGCGACGCCGCTTCTCGGTGGTCCCGCTCGCGGAGTGGCTGCGATCGAGGATTGCAGCGACACGGCGCGCGCCGAAGTCGAGCCCGGACGCAGCGCGCTCCGCCGCCCGCTCGAGGGCGCGCGTGAGCTCGTCGCGCTTGGCCTCGCGCTCGGCGAGCGGCAGCGAGAGCACGTAGAGCGCGAGCTTGGTGAGCGACGCGCCCGCGAGGTCGTAGTCGACCGTCACACCGGCCGCGGCGCTGGACTTCTGGAGACGACGGCGCTCCTCGGCCGTGAGGCGCGGCTCGATGCGGCGAAGAAACTCGTCCCGGCGCACGCCGTGCTTGGCGGCGAGACCCTCGGCGATGGTGAAGGGGAGCTCGTAGATCGCGTCCTTCGCGAAGTGCGCGGCGCGAAAGCGCTCGTAGAGCGGCGTCTCGAACTTGCGAGTCGACATCGGGGCGAGGAGAAACGTCGCCGTCTCCGCGGGGAGCGCGGCGTGCGCGTGACGGACGATCGTCCGCACCTTGGCGCGGTACTTCACCGCGTCGAACGACGGATCCGGGCGGCTCGCCAGGTAACGGCGCGCCACCGCGCGTGCGCGGCGGTTGTTCACGCCTTCGGCGCGCAAGCTCGCGAGGAGGCGGAGCGCGCGCGGCGGCGGCAGCGAACGGAGCGCGCCGAAGAGGAGCTCTCCCTCCTCCGCGCGCTCGCGCGCGTCGGCCGGGGCGCCGGCCGCCAGCAGGTTCGTGATCACGATCGCCTTGTTCCAATCGTTGATCCCCGCGGCGAGCGAGCGCGCGTAGAGGCGGCGATAGTTGCCGAGCAGGTACGCGTGGAGAAAGCGGATCGACACGGCCTGGCGGTGAGTGTCGCCGTAGAACTCGCGCTGGCCGGTGCACACGAAGGCCGCGTTCACGAACGTGACGACGTCCTCGCGCGCGACGCGCTCGGCGATGTCTTGCGAGGAGGGGCGGGAGGGGCTCATGACGGGCAGGGGCTCGGGCACGGGCTCGCGCCGCCGAGCGTGACGTCCGGGGAGAAAGGAGCGCGACTAGCTTTCTCAGCTTCCAAGGCTAGGTCCGGAAGTCGCGCTGGAGTCCCACGAACGGCACGCTCGGCGGATAAACACTGCGCCTGCGCTCACGGGGCGATCTTGGGCGCCGTCCGTGGACACGGAGCCGCGGGTCACCCACCGGCCGTCCCAGAACGCGATCCCGGCGCCGTTCGACACGTACTTCTGGGTCCAGGTATCGAGGTTGTCCGCGCGGGCGACGGACGGGAGGGCGAAGAGCGCGAGCGCGAGTGGCAACGTGAGCTTCATGGTCTCGAAGGCCTCCGACGAAGACGTCGCGGCGGCGTGAGCGCATCCGCCGCAACGATGATCGAGACCGAACGTACCGGACTCCGGGCACGAGGGGCAGCCGGCTCAGCCGGGACACGAGAAGAACGAGCGTTCGGTCGTCTGCGGCGCGTCGGCGTTCGTGTCGACGCGCGCGTGCGCTAACCTTTTCGGCCGATGACGCGATGGAAGCTTTGGGGCGGACTCGTCCTTCTCGGCGCGGCGTGGCTCGGCGCGTGCGGCACCGACGCCTCCGACGATCCGAACGCGGGCGGATTCCCGGCAGGCTCAGGCGATGGCGGTGATCCCTTCGCGACCGACGCGACGAATCCGCCGATCGCCGATCTGGAGATCGTGCCCGCGAATCCGGTCCTGACCGCGACGGGCTCGCCCGTCACGCAGGCCTTCACGGTCGTCGAGAAAGGCGGGAAGACGGCGCTCAGCGCCGCGTGGAGCGCCGACAACTTGCCGCTCGGCTTCGTCGCGCCCGCGACCGGGCTCTTCACCGCGACGGGCACCGTCGGTGGCGTCTCCGTCGTCACCGCGCAAGTCGGCAATCGAAAGGCGACCACCACGCTCACGGTGAAGGTGACGCTCACCGACGAGAACGGCGTCAGCCCCGCCGACCAAGCGGCGCTCCGCGGAGGCGGCCCGCTCGCGAACGACGCGGCCTTCCGCTGGCTCTACCCGTACGACAAGACGGTGTTCCCGCGCGGCCTCCGCGCGCCGCTCCTCCAATACGGAGGCGACAAGCCGGACGTCGTGTGGCTTCACGCGGAGTCGACGTACCTCACGTACGACGGCTTCTTCGCTGGCACGGGGCCGGGCCGCGTCACGCTCGACGAGGGTCGGTGGCGCAGCCTCACCGACAGCGCCGGAGGCTCCGACGTCCTCAAGGTCGGCCTCACCAAGAAGAGCGGCGCCGTCGTCACCGGGCCGGCCAACCTGACGTGGACGGTCGCGCCCGCGAGCCTCAAGGGCACCGTCTACTACAACACGTACAACACGCCGCAGGCCGGCGGGAGCGGTGCGCTCCTCAAGGTGCGGCCTGGCTCCACCGTCGACGCGCAAGTCTTCATGGGCGGCTGCACCGTCTGTCACAGCGTGAGCGCCAACGGCAACGTCATCGCGTCTGCGGTGAGCTGGGAGACCGACAATCCCGTGAAGAGCGGCACCTTCACGGTGGGCGCGAGCGGAGACGTTCCGCGCGATCCGGGCGGCGTCGCGATCCCGACTTACTCGGAGAGCCTCGGTCGCTACTCGTTCGGCGGGCTCACGCCCGACGGCAAGTACATCATGACGCACGCCAACGATCCGGGCGGCATCCGCGGCCTCACCGGCGCGAGCGGCGCGCAGTCGGAGCTCCGCGACACGTCGACCGGCGCGCTCGCCGCGGGCGTCACGGGCTTCACCCACAAGCTCGCGCAGATGCCGTCGTTCTCGCCCGACGGTAAGCGCCTCGTCTTCAACAATCGCGAGTCGGCGGCGTCGGGGAAGACGCTCACCGTCTACGACTTCGACCAAGCGACGCTCGCGTTCAAGAGCCCCGTCGACGTGTGGACCGACACCGAGAACGTGGCGTGGCCCGCGTTCTTGCCCGACTCGGCGTCGGTGGTCTTTCACTACGGTGCGGACTTCGGGACCCAGTCGCACACCGCGCCGACCGACATCGCGCTCGTCGACGTGGCCACGAAGCAGAAGATGCTGCTCCCCGCGCTCAACGGCTGGAACGGCAGCGACACGGCGATGGGGTCGACGTACCTGCCGTACGGCGAGGCCGCGGAGGCGCACCTCAACTACGAGCCCACCGTGCTCCCCGTCGCCGCGGGCGGCTACTATTGGGTGCTCTTCACGTCACGCCGCTGCTACGGAAACGTGTTCGACGCGTCGCAGGATCCGTGGGCCAAAGACGGCTCGCACGACGAGCTCAGCCCGCGAAAGAAGCTCTGGGTCGCGGCCATCGATCTCAAGGCCACGCCCGGGCAGGACCGCAGCCACCCGGCCTTCTACTTGCCGGGACAGGAGACGGACACCGGCAACATGCGCGGGTTCTGGGCGCTCGACCCGTGCCACGCCGACGGTCAGTCGTGCGAGTCGGGCGACGAGTGCTGCGGCGGCTTCTGCCGCCCTGTCACCGAGGCCGACGGCGCCACCGGATTTGCGTGTACAGCGCAACCTTCTGGCTGCGCCCAGGAGTTCGAGAAGTGCGCTCTCGCGACCGAATGCTGCGGCGCGGCGGCGGGCGCGCAATGCATCAACGGTCACTGCGCGGCGGGCTCGCCGAAGTAGGCCGCGTCGTCACTTGCGCCGGGCGACGACCTGCACGGTCGCGCTCGGTCCGCCGTGGAACGCCCCCTCGTGGATCTCGCGTTCCACCTCGCGTCCGACGTCGATCACGAGGGGCGCGAGCTCCGCGCGTAGCCCGTCGAGCGTCATGAGGAGCTCGGGGTTTTTCGGGCCGCCGCTTCCGTGCGCGAGCTGCGCCGGCGTGTACGCCTCGAGCACGAAGACGCCGCCCGGGCGGAGCGCGCTCGCCACCCAGCCGTGCACGCGTTTCCGTACGTCGGGCGGGAGGTGCGCGAAGATCGCCACGACGCCGGCGTAGTCGCTCCGCTCCGGCACGAACGTGGCGAGATCCGCGAGCACGGCGCGGACGCTCACGCCGCGCTCTTTCGCGAGAAGCTCCGTCTTGCGGATGCCCTCGCGCGAGAAGTCGACGGCGGTCACGTCGTGGCCACGCTCGGCGAGGAAGACCGCGTTTCGACCTTCGCCCTCGGCGAGGCAGAGCACTGGCCCGCTGGGGATGCGCGCGGCCTCAGCGCGCAAATGCTCGTTCGGCTCGCGTCCGTAGGCGTACACGTCTCCGCCGTACCGCTCATCCCAGAATTGCGCGCTCATCGATCCTCCTCGTAGGCCTCACTCCGCGGGCGCCTCAGAGTAGCCCTCCGCGGGCGGTGCCTCACGCATCCGCTCCGCTTCAGCCAGCGCGCGGCGCCGCCGCATCATGAAGAAGACGACCGGCACGGTCATGCGCGAGAGGAGGAGTGAGGCGATTTCGCCCGCCATGAGCGAGATGGCGAGGCCTTGGAAGATGGGATCGAAGAGGATGACCGCCGCACCCACGACCACGGCCGCCGCGGTGAGCAACATCGGGCGGAAGCGAACGGCCCCCGCCTCGACCACGGCCTCTTCGAGCGGCGCGCCCTCGGAGAGGCGCTGCTCGATGAAGTCGACGAGGATGATCGAGTTTCGCACCACGATTCCGGCGCCGGCGATGAAGCCGATCATCGACGTGGCCGTGAAGAACGCCGACATCGCGCCGTGTGCGGGGAGGATCCCCACGAGCGAGAACGGAATCGCGCTCATGATGACGAGCGGCGTGGCGAACGACTGGAACCAGGCGACGTTCAAGACGTAGATGAGGATGAGCACGCCGGCGAACGCGAGACCCAGGTCACGGAAGACCTCGTAGGTGATGTGCCACTCGCCGTCCCACTTCATGGCGTACTTGTCGGCGAAGAATGGCGCCGCCGCGGTGTGCTGCTCGAGGGAGTAGCCCTCGGGGAGGCGCATCGCGTCGAGGACCGGCGAGAGCGCAGTGATGGCGTAGACCGGGCTCTCGATGGCGCCCGCGACGTCGGCCGTGACGTACACGACCGGCATCAGGTTCTTGTGAAAGATGCTCTTCTCCTCGGTGATCTTGGTCGCGCGCACGAGCTCGCCCACGCTCACGAGGTGGCCGTCACGAGCCGCCACGCGGACGCCGCGAAGGCGATCGAGATCGGAGCGGGTGGGGCGCTCCAGGCGGAGGACGATGGGGACGTCCTCTTTCTCGCGGGTGTCGTGCGCGAGGCCGACCGCCTCGCCCGCCGCCGCGATGCGGAGCGCGCGCACCACCTCGGCTTCGGTGACGCCGGCGATGGCGGTCTTCTCGCGATCGATCTCGAGCCGGATCTTGTCCTGATCGTCTTCGACGTACCAGTCGACGTCGACGACGCCCGGCGTCGCTTCGAGCTTCTGTCGGACTTCTTTGGCGACGGCGATCTGTCGTCCGTACTCCGGACCGTAGATCTCGGCGACCAGGGTCTGGAGCACCGGCGGGCCCGGCGGAACCTCCGCCACCTTGAGGCGCGCGCCGGCGCGCGTGGCGATCGGCAAGGCCAGCTCGCGAATCCGCTTGGCGATGGCGTGGCTCTGCGCCTTGCGCTCGCCCTTGGGCGCGAGGTTCACCTGGATATCGGCGACGTTCGGCCCCGAGCGGAGGAAGTAGTGTCGGACGAGGCCGTTGAAGTTGAACGGCCCGGCGGTGCCGACGTACGTCTGGTAGTCGACGACCTCTGGCTCGTGCCGGATCGCCTCGGCGATCTCCTTCGTGACCTGATCGGTGCGTTCGAGCGTCGTCCCTTCGGGCATGTCGATGACGACTTGGAACTCGCTCTTGTTGTCGAAGGGCAGCATCTTCACGCGCACGGCTTTGACCGCGACGAGCGCCATCGAGCCGAGCAGCAGCACGACGACGCTCGCCAGGAACGTGAACCGGACGCGCGCGCTCCGGAGCAGGGTGCCCATGACGACTCGGTAGAACCGCGTCGCCGCCCCCTCGCGCTCCTCGTGCGCGTGCGCGCCGTCGCGCTTCATGAGGCGGATGGTGGCCCAAGGCGTGACGATGAACGCGACGATGAGCGAGAAGATCATCGCGGCCGACGCGCCCACCGGGATGGGACGCATGTACGGGCCCATGAGCCCGCCGACGAAGGCCATCGGCAAGATGGCCGCGATGACGGTCATCGTCGCCAGGATGGTGGGATTGCCGACTTCGTCGACCGCGCGCACCGCGACGTCGGCCACGTTGCGCCCGGCGTTCTCCGGCATGCGGAGGTGTCGCGCGATGTTCTCCACGACGACGATGGCGTCGTCGACGAGGATGCCGATGGAGAAGATGAGCGCGAAGAGCGTGATGCGGTTCAGCGTGTAGCCGTACAGCCAGAACACGGTGAGCGTGAGCGCGAGCGTGGCCGGGATCGCCAAGAGAACGATGGCCGACTCACGGCGCCCCAGTGCGATGCCGATGAGGATCGCCACGCTGACGACGGCGATCCCCATGTGGAGGAGGAGCTCGTTGCTCTTCTCGGCGGCCGTCTCGCCGTAGTCGCGCGTCACCGTGAGCGCCACGTCGGACGGGAGCAGGGACGGACGAAGCGCGTCGACCTTGCGCATCACGTCGGCGACGACGGCGACTGCGTTCGTGCCCTTGTGCTTGGCGACCGTCACGGTCACCGCGGCGTCGGCGCCCGGGCTCGCGCCGCGCGGCGCGCCCGCGCCGGTACCGAAGCGGACGTACGTCGTGGGTTCCTCGGGCCCATCGACGACGCGGGCCACGTCGCGGAGGTACACCGGTCTTCCGCCGGCCGCGCCGACGACCACGCCCTCCACGTCGCGTCCGCTCGTGAGGAGCGCGCCGGTCTCGAGGAGCACCGTGCGATCGTCGCGGGTGATCGTTCCCGCCGGCTCGCGGGCGTTGGCGGCGCGGAGCGTCGCGGCCACGGCGAGCGGGGAGAGCCCGCGCGCGGCCATGGCCTCCGGATCGAAGAGGACGCGCACTTGGCGACGCTCGCCGCCGATCAGGGTGACGGTGCTCACCCCTTCGACTTGCTTCACCGACTCCTCGAGCTCGGCGGCCAAGCGACGCAGCTCGAATCCGGTAGCGCGCGGGCTCGAGAGCGTGAGCGCGAGCACCGGCACGTCGTCGATCGTGCGGGGCTTCACGAGCGGCGCGCTCGCGCCGGGCGGGACCACGTCGGCGTGCGCAGCGAGCTTCTCCGTGAGCCGCACCATCGAGCGCTCTTCGTCCTCGCCGACGCGGAAGCGGACGATGACCGAGGCGACTCCCGGACTCGATGTGGAATACAAGTATTCCACGCCGGGGATCTCCCAGAGGAGCCGCTCGAGCGGCTTCGTCACCCGCTCCTCGATCTCTTTGGCCGAGGCCTCGGGCATCGTGACCGTCACGTCGCTCATGGGGACGACGATCTGGGGCTCCTCCTCGCGCGGGAGGAGCACGACGGCCAAGGCGCCGAGGAGCACCGACGCGACGAGCACGAGCGGCGTCAGCTTGGAGTGGATGAACGCCTGCGCGATGCGACCGGCAAGCCCGAGGCGCGGCGCCGCGCTCATCGTCCGGCTCCCGCGTCGGCGCTCACGGTGGGCGCGCTGCTCGCGGCGACCGGCGCGCCGTCGAAGAGATCGGCCGGGAGCGGGCTCACCACCGTCTCGCCGTCGCCGAGACCCGAGAGCACGACGACGTCTTCGCCGACGCGCTCGCCGGTGGTCACGACGCGCAGGCGGGCCGCGCCGTCGCTCACCACGAAGACGCGCTCGATCGCGCCGTGCGTGCCGACTGCGCCGCTCGGAACGACGAGGCGAGGCTCGCTGCCCACGCGGAAGATCGCACGCGCGAACGCGCCCGGGCGCGCGGTCGTTCCCTCGGGGAGCTCGACCTTGATGACGAAGGCGCGCGAGCTCGTGTCCACCGCCGGGACGATCTCCGTCACGGTGCCGGTGACGCGTGCCACGTCGCTCTCGCGCTCGATCTCCAGATCGGCCACGTCGCCGAGGTGCACCGCCGCGCCGCGCCCTTCGTCGACCGATGCTTCGACGTGCGGTCTACCGTCGTCCTCCACGACGAGGAGCGGCGTGCCGGGCGCGGCGAGCGCGCCCGGGTCGGCGCGTCGTTCGAGGACGCGGCCCGAAAAGGGAGCCACGAGCGATGCGTATCCGAGCGTCGCGCGCGCCGCGCCGACGTCCGCTTTGGCGGCATCGATGCGTGAGCCCAGGGCGGCGAGCCTCGCGCGCGCCATGTCGAGCGCGGCCTCGGCGCTGCGGCTCCGGTGCTCGGCGTCGTCGATCTCTTGCGGCGCGACGGCGCTCTTCGCGAAGAGCGCGGCCGTGCGATCGCGCGTGCTCTTGGCCAGCGTCGCCGCGGACTCCGCGGCCTTCACGGCGTTCTCCGCTTCGACGCGCGAAGCCACCACCTCGTCGAGCCGCGCCTCCGCGGCGCGGAATCCCGCGCGTGCGTCGTTGGCTTCGAGCGTCCCCAGGAGCTGTCCGGCGACGATGCGATCTCCGGCCCGCACGTCGAGCGTCCGCAGGTAGCCCACGGTCTTGCTGGTGAGGACGGCGGTTTGGTGACCGCGCACGGTACCGCTCGCCCGGTAAGTCCTCGCGACCGGCGTCGTGCGCGCGCGCGCCGCGGTCACCACGCGCGCCGCGGTCGCGGTCGCGGTACCGGCGGCGTGCCCGTGCTCTTTGCCGTGGCAGCCGCCGAGCGCGGCGAGCGAGAGTAGGGAGGAGAGGAGGAGGGCGAGGGGCGAGGGGCGGACACGCATCGATGTCCCACTCTGAGCCAGGGGAGGCGCCGACCGATTCGCCCGGGACGGCAGATTTCGCGCGTTCCTGCGGCTCTCGCGCGACATCTCCCTCGTCCGACCCTATGATCGCGATCGACATGGAATCCGTCGTCGAACGCGCGAAAAAGGGCGATCGTGCCGCCCTCGAAGAGGTGCTCGCGGAGATCGCGCCGCAGGTGCACCGCTTCGGTCTCCGGATGTGCAAGAACGGGCACGACGCCGACGACGTGCTCCAAGAGACGCTCCTCGCCGTGACCAAGCACCTCGGAGACTTCGAAGGTCGTTCGTCGCTCTCGAGCTGGGTGTTCACCCTCGCGCGCACCGCGTGTGCACGCCGTCGTCGCGGCCTCAAGAATCGGCCGCCGGAGAGCGAGGAGGGGCGTCCCGAGGCGCCCGATCCTGCTCCGAGCCCCGAGGTGCGAGCCGCCGATCAGGAGCTCCGCGACGCGATAAACGTTGCGCTCTCGGCGCTCCCCGAGGAGCACCGCGAGGTGATCTTGCTGCGCGACGTCGAAGGACTGTCCGCGCCCGAGGCCGCGGAGGCCTTGGAGATCTCGGTCGACGCGCTCAAGAGCCGCCTTCACCGCGCGCGCGAAGGACTTCGTCGCGCGCTCAAGCCGCTCCTCGAGCCGGCGGGCCCCGCGCCCACCGATTGCCCCGACATCGTCGCGATGTGGTCGAAGAAGCTCGAGGGCGATCTCAGTCAAACCGACTGCGGCGCGATGGAGCAGCACATCAAAGGCTGTCCGACGTGCGGCGCGGCGTGCGATGCCCTCAAGACTGCGCTCGGCGCGTGCCGGCGCGTCGCGAGCGGCGACGTGCCGCCCGCGGTGCAGCGTCAGGTCAAGGCCGCGATGCGCGCCTTCGTCGACGGCATCCGTCCCTGATCGTCGTGCCCGCGGGCGCGTCGCGCCGGCTCTCTGATCAGATCTTCCACCACGGGCGCGCGGACGTCTCGCCGGCTTTGCCGCCGTCTTTGCCCTGCGCCTTCTCGTTGCACTTGCACCGGTCGGGCGGCGGAACGTCGCCGAGCACTTGCTCGACGTGAGCGCCGCATCCGGCGAACGTGGGCTTCTGGCACTGGTTACAGGTCACTCGTCGACACATCGGTAACTCCTCGGTCTCGATGGATGATGCACGGAATGGATCGCCACGTCAGCTGAGCGCTGCTGTGGCGGTGAACGTCGGTGCTCCTTCGGTGGTGACCACCTCGAACGCGGGGGGCGCCGCCAAGGCCTTCTTCACCTTGCAGCCTTCGGCGGCGCGCACGACCGCGGCCCGGTACTCGGACGGGAATCCGGGCGGCAACGTGATCTCGAGCTTCACGTGGGTGGGAAGATGCGTCTTCGGGTCGCTCTCCACGATTTGGCGCAGCGCCAGACCCTCCGTCGGGATCTTTCGCGCCTGACAGAAGCCGAGCACGTAGATCCCGGCGCACGTCGCCAGCGAGGTGAGGAAGAGATCGAACGGGGCCGGGGCCGCGTCGGCGCCCCCCAACTCGACGGGCTGGTCGGTCGAGACGTGGTGCGCGCCGAACTGGGCGTCGACCCGCTTATTGCCTGGAAACGTCACGAGAATCTCCATGGCGATCACCTTCGATTCGTGAGAGCCGCTGGGCGGGCAAAAGGGTTCGGTCGGGCGCTGGTCCCGGAGGGCGGCCGGACCTACCTCTCCGCCTCGGACCCCGGGGTGGGGACGCCGAGACTCCGTTTGCGACACGGAGTGAGCGGCGTCGTGTCGCGCGGCGTCCCTCGAGGAGTGAGCCTTGCGATACGTCATCGCCATTTTCGGAATCGTCGCCGTCGTCGCCGCGCTCGCTGGCATCAAGGCCAAGCAGATCGGATCCCTCATCGCGTTCGGCAAGCAGATGGAGCAGTCGGGCCCGCCTCCCGAGGCGGTCGCGACCGCGACCTTGGAGCGCGACACGTGGGAGGGCACGCTGAGCGCAGTGGGCAGCGTGACGAGCGCCAAAGGCGTCACGCTGAGCAACGAGGCGCCTGGCGTCGTGACCCGAATTCTCTTCGAGTCGGGCATGGTCGTCCGGCAGGGTCAGCCGCTCGTCGAGCTCGATACGAGCGTCGAGCGCGCACAGCTCGCCTCGGCCGTTGCGCGCCGTGACCTCGCGAAGACCAACGCCGATCGCACCCGCGTCCTGGTCGACAAGGGCGCCCTCTCGGCCGCGCAGGTCGACAACGACGACGCGCAGCTCAAGACGTCGACCACCGACGTACAAGCGCTCGAGGCTCAGATCGCCAAGAAGACGGTGCGCGCGCCCTTCGCGGGGCGCCTCGGCATCCGCAACGTGAACCTCGGTCAGTACCTCAATCCAGGGACGCCGGTCACGGTGCTCGAGGCGATCGACAGCGTCTACGCCGACTTCACCCTCCCGCAGCAGCGGCTGTCGGACCTGAAGGTCGGCATGCCTGTGCGCGTGACGCTCGGCGCGGGCGTCGATGGTGGCGCTCCCGTCGATGGCGCGATCGCGGCCATCGATCCCACGGTCGACGCCTCGACGCGCACGGTGAAGGTGCGCGCGAGCTTGCCCAACAAGGACGAGTCGCTCCGGCCGGGCATGTTCGTCAACGTGTCGGTGGTGCTCCCCAAGCGCGAGAGCACGGTCGTCGTTCCCGCGACGGCCATCGTTCACGCTTCGTACGGCGACTCGGTCTTCGTCGTGGAGGACAAGAAGGCCGACTCGCCCGGCATGAGCCAGACGCCCGACGGCAAGCCCGTTAAGATCGCGCGCCAGCAGTTCGTTCGCCTCGGCGAGGCGCGGGGCGACTTCGTTGCCGTCAAAGACGGCGTCGCCGCCGGGCAGACCGTGGTCACGGCCGGCGCGTTCAAGCTCCGCAACAACGCGCCCATCTACGTCGACAACTCGATCAAGATCGAGGCGCAGCTCATGCCGCGCCCCGAAAACCGCTGAGCGGGGAGCGCCCGACCATGAAGCTCACCGATCTCTTCATCAAGCGACCGGTCCTCGCGATCGTCGTCAACTTGGTCATCATCGTCGCCGGGCTCCAAGCGATCCGGTCGCTCAACGTCCGCCAGTACCCCAAGCTCGAGAGCGCGACGGTCACGGTGCGTACGGCGTACATCGGCGCGAGCGCCGAGCTCGTGCGCGGATTCATCACGACCCCCCTCGAGCGCGCCATCGCCGCCGCCGACGGCATCGACTACATCGAGTCGCAGAGCGTCCAAGGCCTATCCACGGTCAACGTGCGCCTGAAGCTCAACTTCAACGCGGCGAGCGCCCTCGCCGACATCAGCGCGCGCGTGAACCAGGTGCGCGCCGATCTGCCGCCCGAGGCGGAGATCCCGGCGATCAACATCGAGCCGTCGGACGCGCAGATCGCGGCCATGTATCTGAGCTTCGGCTCCACGATCCTCGAGGACAACCAGGTCACCGACTACTTGATCCGCGTCGTGCAGCCGCGCCTCTCGGCGATCGAGGGCGTGCAGCGCGCGGACATCCTCGGCGGGCGGGCCTTCGCGATCCGCGCCTGGCTCAAGCCGGAGCGCATGGCGTCGCTCAACGTGAGCCCGTCCGAGGTGCGCCAGGCGCTCGCCGCCAACAACTACCTCGCGGCCGTGGGCCAAACCAAGGGCGCCCTCGTCCAGGTGAACCTCACCGCGTCGACCGATCTCCGATCCGTCGACGAGTTTCGCAAGCTCGTGGTGCGCCGCGAAGGCGACACGCTCGTGCGCCTCGAAGACGTAGCCGAGGTGGTGCTCGGCGCCGAGACGTACGACCAAGACGTTCGCCTCTCCGGTCAGCGCGCCGTCTTCATGGGCGTCTGGGTGCTCCCCAACGCGAACTCGCTCGACGTGATCGCGCGCGTGCGCGACGAGATGGCGGTCATCCAGCGCGAGCTCCCGACGGGCATGCAGGCGATGGTGGCCTTCGATTCCACCAAGTACATCGACAACGCCATCCACGAGGTCGTGAGCACGCTCACCGAGACGATCCTCATCGTCATGATCGTGATCTTCCTCTTCCTGGGATCGCTGCGGACGGTGATCGTGCCCGTCGTCGCCATCCCGGTTTCGCTGATCGGCGCCGTCTTCCTCATGCAGGTCTTCGGCTTCACGCTGAACCTGCTCACGCTCCTCGCCGTCGTGCTCTCGGTCGGTCTCGTCGTCGACGACGCGATCGTCGTCGTGGAGAACGTCGAGCGAAACATCCGCGACGGGAAGACTCCGCTCGAAGCGGCGCTCGTCGGCGCGCGCGAGCTCGTGGGCCCCGTCATCGCGATGACCATCACGCTGGCTGCGGTCTACGCACCCATCGGCTTCCAGGGCGGCCTCACCGGCGCGCTCTTCCGCGAGTTCGCCTTCACGCTCGCTGGCGCCGTCTTCATCTCCGGCATCGTGGCCCTCACGCTGTCGCCGATGATGGCGTCGCGCCTCCTCGTCGCGAATCACAATCCGGGCTGGCTCGTGCGGAACATCGACGCCGGCTTCGAGTGGTTCCGCCGCGTCTACGATCGCGCGCTCGCCGCCACGCTCCGCGCGCGGCCGGCCGTGTACCTGGTGTGGGGCGCGCTCTCGCTGCTCGTCGTACCGATGTACCTCTTCTCACCGCAAGAGCTCGCGCCCTACGAAGACCAGGGCGCCGTCTTCACCGCGCTCGACGTGCCCGCCAACGCGAGCCTCGAGCAGGTCACGGCGTACTCGGCCGAGGTGAACCGCATCTGGATGGCCGAGCCCGAGTTCGATCACTCGTTCCAGATCACCTTCGCCAACGGCGGCTTCGGCGGGATGCTCGCCAAGCCGTGGGAGGAGCGGAAACGCACCATCTTTCCGATCCAAGCCGAGGTCGGTCAGAAGACGCAGGGCATCACCGGCATTCGCGCGCCGATCTTCCTCCCGTCGGCGCTCCCGAGCGCGGGCTTCTTCCCGGTGGAAATCGTCATCGCGTCCACGGCGCCGCACGAAGAGATCCTCCGCTACGCCGCCGAGCTCGGACAGGAGGCGGCCAAGAGCGGGCAGTTCGCGTTCCCGCCCATCACCGACGTTCGCATCGACCAAGCCAAGAGCGAAATCGTGGTCGACCGCGACAAGGTCGCCGCGATGGGGCTGACGATGCAGCAAGTGGGCGCCGATCTCGGCGCCATGCTCGGCGGCAACTTCGTCAACCGCTTCAACATCGAGGGTCGCAGCTACAAGGTCATCGCGCAGCTCGATCGCGCCGATCGTCTGAACGCCGAGCAGCTCGAAGACATCCAGATCAGCGGTCCGAACGGCAAGCTCGTGCCGCTCCGCTCGATCGCCACGCTGAAGCCCGGCGTCGAGCCGCGCACTCTCAACCGCTTCCAGCAGCTCAACGCCGTGAAGCTCTCCGGCGTCGCGACGCGCTCGCTCGACGGCGCGCTCAAGGTCATCGAGGAGAAGGCGGCCAAGATCCTGCCTCCCGGCTACCGCGTCGATCACACCGGAGAGTCCCGCCAGCTGCGCCAAGAGGGAGGGAAGTTCCTTCCGGCGATGATGCTGGCGCTGCTCCTCATCTTCTTGGTGCTCGCCGCGCAGTTTAACTCGTTCCGCGATCCGCTCGTCATTCTGGCCGGCTCGGTGCCGCTCGCCATCTTCGGCGCGCTCATCTTCACGTTCCTCAAGTTCGCGGGTCCGCCGAACATGCGCTTCGCGCTCACCGAGGGCTGGACCACCACGCTCAACATCTACTCGCAGGTCGGGCTCGTCACCCTCGTGGGCCTCGTCTCCAAGAACGGGATCCTCATCGTCGAGTTCGCCAACGCCGAGCAGGAGCGCGGCAAGAGCAAGCTCGAGGCGGTGCGAGAGGCGGCCCGCACGCGCCTTCGCCCGATCCTCATGACCACCGTCGCGACGGTCGCCGGCCACTTCCCGCTCACGCTCGTGACCGGTCCCGGCGCCGTCGCCCGCAACTCGATCGGCATCGTTCTGGTCGGCGGTATGGCCATCGGCACGCTCTTCACGCTCTTCGTGGTGCCCGCCGTCTACGTCGCGATCGCCAAGGACCACCGCGCCGACGCTCGAGCGACGACGCCCGCCGCGCCTGCGGAGTCGTCGCTCGCTCCCGCGGAGTGAGCGCGGCCGCTGCGATTCGACCCAGCGCTATTTGGGTAAGCACGCGTAGCAATCGCTCGCGTTGCTGCACGAGTCGTTGTCGGGGCCGTGCGGGTCGACCTGGCAGAGCGAGTAGCCGTTGGTGCACGTGACGCGCGAGCGGGCTGCCGGGCCGCCGTTCTTGGGCTGCGCGCGTCCGAGAGAGAGCGCGCAGCGTGGAACGGAGGTCGCACCGTGGATCGTCGGCATGCACGCGAAGCAGTCCGACGGATTCGCGCACGTGTCCCCGCCCGGGCCGTGCGGATCCACCCGGCAAAAGGTGTAGCCCGACTGGCAGCTCACGTCGCTACGTGTGCTGGGGCCACCCTTGTCTCCCGGTTGGGCGTTGTCGAGCGAGCCGAGCGTGCCGCACGGCGGAGCGCTCTTCTTGAGCGCGTCCTCTGCGCCGTCGTCACCCGCTCCGGCGCTGCAGGCGGCGGCGAGGGTGCCGAGCGCGATCCCCAACACGACGCCAGAGCCAGCTCGCATCACCGGGAGAGCAGCAACCCGCGTGCCGCCCGGCACCCCGCGATACTTCGCGGGTTTACGCCCTCCTCGCGGCAACGAATGCCCAAGTCGGGCAAGGGGGTGCTTCTCGATTGGTGAGGGAGCGCACCATGCTTGGGGCCCGCGTCCCCGAGGAACGTGGAGTGCAACCGATCAACGTGACATGCGCTCGGAGGACAGCGCCTTCGGGGTGGCGGACAATGCATTCGCGTACTTGGCGGCGGCACGGCGCCTGCTGTTCGTCGTCACGTGCTCCCCTCGCTCCGCGTCCTCGCTTCGGCGCTCGTCCTCTCGTCGTTCCTCGCGCTGGTCCCTGGTTGCTCGGCGCCGGCTTCGTCCGCCGACGACACTGCATCATCGAGCGATGGTCTCACGCTCGCGGACGGTGACCGTTACGTCGTGAGCGCGGACCCCGATTCGGGGCGAGTGGTCCTTCGCGCGAGCGTCGACGGAGTCCCGCTGCCGTACGACAGCGCGGCGATGCTCGGGAAGGCCGTGCTCATTCATCCGCTGGCGGGCCGGGCCGAGCGCGGGCTCTATGCGCGCGTGACCGACGCCCGCGAGGTTGGTGATCGCGTCGAGCTCGCGACGTCGCCGCTGACGCTCGAGGAGATGGGCGCGCTCTCCGAGAGCGACGTCCTTCGCATCTACCTCGCGCGGAGCTTCTCGGATTTGCGCGGCACCACACACACCGCGTCGCTCGGGCTCCTCGACGCGCCGTCGGTCGGCCCCGCGATGGGCCCGCCACCGGACGCTTCCTCTGGGTGGGGAGGCCGCGCGCTCCCGACGGTCTGGGTTCTCACGCCGAGCCCGAGCCTCGCGGCCTTCGTCGGCAACGCGAGTCTCGCGCGATCGCCCGAGTTCACGTTCGAGCCCGAAGGTCGCCTCGTGTATCGGCGTGACACCGGGCTCGAGGTCGGCCTTCGCGGAACCCTCTCGGCGAGCGTCGCGTTTCAGATCCGTGGCACGGCCGGCGTGCGCTCCGAGATCTTCGCCACTCCCGAAGCGAAGCTTCCACCCGTCTCGCTCCTCGTGCCCATCGGCGCGTTTCCCGTCCCGGTCCAACTCACGCTGGGCGGGAGCATGCGCTGCGATCTCATCGTCGGCGGCAAGGTCGACGGAGTCGTTTCGGTATCGGCTGCGCTCCGCTTCGGGGGCTCCACGCGCTTCAATCCGTCGCGCAGCACGCCCCCGAGCGATTGGGTCCACACTGGCGCCTGGCCGTACGAGCTCGGCCTCGACTTCGACGCGTCCGCCGACTTCGACCTCGATCCCTCGGTGGGCATCGCGTGCATGGCCCCGCGCATCAATCTCGACGTTGCGGTCGCCGGAATCACCGGCCCCTACCTCGCCGTCGTGCCGCAGCTCACCGCGTTCTCCGATCGGGCCGAGGCGCGACCGTCGCTGCGCGCCGGGTGGAGCGCCGGAACTTTGCTATTCGGCAACCCAGGACGGGTCGAGGTCGATCTCCTCTCGAAATCGTTCACCAAGGCCCACTGAGCCGGACAGTCTACCGTCCACCTCTGCCCAGGCGGGCGCTTGCTCCCGCACGTCCTCCGGCGTGACACTGGAAAGCGCTTCAGATCGTGCCGCACCGGCCGTTCTGGGGAGTGGGGAGAGAGGCTTCGCAATTGGACGGTCGTGAGTGGCTGGAGGCGTTTCCCACGGCGGCCCTCGTCGTGGACGCAGACGGGCGCGTCGCGATGGCCAACGCGCTGGCGCTCGAGGCGTTCCCCGTCACCGTCGGCGAGCCGGTCGACGCAGCGTTCCCTATCGGCGATCGCGCGCCCATGCGCGCGGCGGTCTCCCAGGCTCTCGACCCGGCTGCGCCGGAACGGATGACGGCGCTCCAGCTCGGAGCGTCCACCTTCGAGGTCCGGCCCATCGGGCCGCATGTGCTGTTGTCGCTTCGCGAGTGCGCGCGTGAGGTCGAGCTCGCGGCGCTCCGCGAGAGCCACGAGCGATTCACCCAGCTCGTGAGTCACATCCACGAGGTCTTCTGGCTCACCGGCACCGACAAGAACGAGATGCTCTACCTGAGCCCGGGTTACGAGGTGATCTGGGGCCGCACCGTTGCGAGCGTGTTCGAGCGACCCATCTCGTGGGTCGAAGCCATCCATCCCGACGATCGCGAGCGAGTGCTCGAGGCCGCCCGAACCAAGCAAGCCGCCGGCACGTACGACGAGGTCTACCGAATCGTTCGTCCCGACGGTGAAGAGCGGTGGATTCGTGATCGCGCGTTCCCCATTCCGGATCACACCGGGCGCATCACGCGCGTCGCGGGCGTCGCCGAGGACGTGACGTTGCTCCGCACGGCCGAGGAGCAGGTTCGCGGCGCCCAGCGCCTCGACGCCATGGGGCGGCTGGCAGCCGGCGTCGCGCACGACTTCAACAACGTCCTCTCGGTCGTGCTCTCGTCCGCCGAGCTCGCGATCGAGCAGCTCGACGACGGCAGCCCCGTGCGTGAGGACCTCGAGCAGATCGAGGAGGCCGGCAAGCACGCCGCATCGCTGACGCGGCAGCTCCTCGCCTTCAGTCGGCACCAGGTTCTCCAGCCACGCGCGCTCGATCTCGGCACCGTGCTGCGCGGTCTCGAGCGCATGCTCCGGCGCCTCGTGCGCGAGGACGTGGTCGTTCAGGTTCGTTTGTCGAGCGACGAGCTCTTGGTGCACGCCGACGTCACTCAGATCGAGCAGATGATCGTGAACCTCGTCCTCAACGCGCGCGACGCCATCCCCGCCGCGGGCACCATCATCGTCACCGCGCAGCGGGTCTCGCTGTCGCCGCCGACGTGCGAACGTTTCGGCGTGCCGCCGGGCGCGTACGTCGAAGTGACGGTGAGCGACAACGGGCTCGGCATGGATTCGCGGACGCTCACACAGATCTTCGAGCCGTTCTTCACCACCAAGCCGCGCGGCAAGGGAACGGGACTTGGCCTCGCCACGGTGTTCGGCATCGTGAAGCAGAGTCAGGGTGGCCTTTCGGTGTGGAGTCAGCCGGGCCGAGGCTCGACGTTCACCCTCGTGCTTCCCGAGCTCCAGGGCGCCCTCGTCGAGGAGACGGACGTGCCGCTCGCGTCGGTGCGCGATCACGTGGGGCAAGGCCAAGTGCTCTTGGTGGAGGACGAAGTGTCCGTGCGGCGCGTCGCGCGCGGGATCCTCACGCGGCTCGGCTACGACGTCATCGAGGCGGCTCACCCGATGGAGGCGTTGGCCCTCGAGGCGCAGCACCCCGGGACCATCGATCTCCTCGTCACCGACATGGTGATGCCGTACATGGGCGGTCCCGAGCTCGCGCAGCGCCTCTTGCGAGCTCGGCCGGACATGCGCGTCCTCTTCATGTCCGGGTACGCGGAGGACGCTTCCTTCGACATCGAGCGCTTCGCCGGCGCCGGGTTTCTGCAGAAGCCGCTCAGCGTGACCTCGCTCGCCCGGAAGGTGCGCGAGGTGCTGCACGGCGCGGCGTCATGAGCTCGGCGCATCGTGTGGTGCGGGCCGCCGCGCCGTCTGGGCATCGGGAATCGTCTCCCGAAGGACGAATCGGCTCGCAGCCACGTCCGTCGACCTGCTACTAGCCCGCCCGTGGAAATCGGACAGCTCGCCGAGGTCTTGGGGCCGGAGATCGAGGGGGCTCTCCATAAGAAGGGGTACACGACGCTCACGCCGATCCAGGAGGCCGTGCTGGCTCCGGACACGGCGGGCCAGGATCTGCGCATCACGTCGCAGACCGGATCCGGCAAGACGGTTGCGATCGGGCTCATCTTGCGTGCTCTCGCGCCCCGCCGGCCGCTGCCGCGTCCGCTCGCGCTCGTGGTCGTTCCGACCCGCGAGCTCGCGCGCCAAGTGCAAGAGGAGCTCACCTGGCTCTACGCCGGCTTCGGGGCACGCATCGCGTGCCTCACCGGCGGGTCGAGCTACAAGCTCGAGCTCCGCGCGCTCAGCAGCGAGCCGGTCGTCGTCGTCGGAACGCCGGGTCGGGTCGTCGACCACCTCGATCGGGGCAGCCTCGATCCCGCCGACGTCGAGGCCATCGTGCTCGACGAGGCCGACCGCATGCTCGAGATGGGCTTCCGTGAAGATCTCGAGAAGATCTTCGCCAAGCTTCCGGAAGGGCATCGCACGCACCTCGCCTCGGCCACGTTCCCGCGCGAGGTCGAGCGCCTCGCGAATCGCGTGCAAAAGGGACCGCTCCACGTCGAAGGCACGCCGCTCAACTCGGCCAACGTCGACATCGAGCACGTCGTGCACCTCGTGCTCCTCCACGAGCGCTTCGCCGCGCTCGTGAACCTGCTCCTCGAGGAGCTCGACCCGCGCGCGATCGTGTTCGCCAAGACGCGCGCCGAGGTCGCTGAGCTCTCCACCGAGCTGGGTCGCGCCGGTTTCAAGGTCGCCACGCTCTCCGGCGAGCTCGAGCAGCGAGAGCGCAACCGAGCGCTCGCGGCTTTCCGCGACGGCGACGTTTCGATCCTCGTTGCCACCGACGTCGCCGCGCGCGGCATCGACGTCGCCGCGGTCGATCGCGTCATCCACTTCACTGCTCCCACCGAGCCGGATGCGTACACGCACCGGAGCGGCCGCACCGGTCGCGCCGGGCGACGCGGCACGAGCCACGTGCTCGTCGCGCCGCGCGAGCTCGCGCGCGTGCGCCGCGTGATGGAGCAAGCGCGGGTCTCGGCTCGCCTCGCGCCGGTCCCGACGCAAGACGCTGTCCTCGCCCTTCGCGCCGAGCGGCTCTACGCCGAGCTCTCCAGCGAGAGCGAAGAAGCCGCACCCGCGCTCGAGGAGCACCTCATGGCGCTCGCGAGTCGCCTCGCGACGAGCCCCGATCCGGCGCGCGTCATCGTTCGCCTCCTCGCGCGCAGCGACGTCGCGCGGCTTCCGGCGCCGCGCGAAGTGACGCCGGTCACCCCGGAGCGCCGTGAATCGCGCGACGAGCGTGGTCGCGCCGACCGCGGTCACGATCGAGACCGCGACCGAGGGCGTGAGCGCGGCGGCGAACGCGACGTGCGTGGCGGTCGCGAGCGCGACCGAGAGCGCGGAGGCGAGTCACGTCGCGAAGGCGGCGGGTGGGTTCCGTTTCGCGTCACGTGGGGCGCGATGCACGGCGCCGATCCGCGGCGCCTCCTCGCGATGGTGTGCCGTCGCGGTGGCATCCAGAGCAACGCGGTCGGCGCGATTCGCATTCAGCCGCACTTCTCAGTGGTCGACGTGGCCGCGAGCGAAGCGGCCGCGTTCGAGGAGGCAGCCGGGCAACCCGACCCGCGCGATCGCCGGGTCATGATCCGCCCCGATCGCGGGCCGGCGCTCCCGCCGCGCGATCGCAGCCCGGGCCCGCCGTCGAAGGGACCGCGTGAGCACCGTCATGAGCGAGGCCCGCGGCCGGCGGATCGTCCGCTTCCTCCGCGCGATCTCACCCCCGCGCGCATTCCGCCCGATCGCATCTCCAAGCCGCACGTGCCTGCGGATCGCGCCTCGTCGTCGCGCATCGGCGGCGTCGGGCCCAACGATCACCCGAAGCGCCGTCACTGACGGCGTCGCGCGGTCAAAGCCCCAAAGCATGCGCCGCGCGTAGCGCGACCACGCGAAGGTGACCGTCGCGAATCGCGCCGAGCTCGGCGCGGACGCGCGCGAGCGGCACCCAATGAAGAGCGCGCGTCGTCTCGCCCATCGTCGTGGCCGACACCGCGAACGGATGCACCACCTCGGGCGTCACGCCGGGTGACGGGTGATAGGAGCCGCCGAGCGATTGGATGCGAATCGCATCGAGCCCGTATTCGTTGCGCAGCCGCTCGCGCACGAACGCGAGCGCCGCGCTCTTCCCGCGCACGCTCTTCGGTAGTCGCCACGCCGGCGCGACGAGGAGCGCGGAGCTCCCCTCGAACGATTGCGCCGCGGGAAGATCGTCGTCGTCGACGCCGAGGTAGAGCTCGCCATTCCGGCGCGCGAGGATCGCGACGGCGACGGTGCTCGCGGAGAGCGTACGCGGCAGCACGTATTCGAGCGGCCGTGACGCGACGACCTTTCCTTCGCCATCGAGCTCCTCGAGCAACGAGCCGCGGAGATCGAGAAAGTCGGCGGACGTGCTCGTGGGCGCGAAGGCGCGCCGTCGCGGCCGATTCTCGAGCGCGGCCAGCGTGGTCACGCGCACGTCGTCGAGCGCGCCCTCGTCGATGACGAGCTCCTCACCGATCCACGGTCCGGGCGACTCGCCGCGCTCCGCCAAGAGCGCGTGCACCGCGGTCTCGAGGCGCGCGTCCGGGAGACCACCGACTTGGGCAGCGCGGAGCACTTGTCGCGCCTCGAGCGCGCGCACGCGCCCCGACGTCGAGAACCCGGAGAAGTGCGCGACGCGCTCCTCGACGAGCAGCGGATCGATCTCGACGAACACCGTGCGCACCTCTTCTTGGACGCCGCCCGGCGACGGGTAAGAGGTGGGGCCCGCCCAGAGCGCGTGGACCGCGCTCGGCGGAATGCCGACGATCTCCGCGAGGGCGTCCTCCACCGTCTCGGCGAAGGGCCGCGTGGTCACGGGTACGTTGAGCGGCTCGGTCACGTAAGGCGAAGGGCGCGCCCCGTCGATCGCGTCGCGCGCGGCGGGGGCGCACGCGAGGAGCGGTCGCGGGTAGCTCATTCGCGCGACGACGAAGCGCTCTCCATGGAGCGAGAACGTGGGCACGACGTCGACGAGGAGGTGCGGTTTCCGCACGAGATCGCGAATCTGACCCGTGGCCGTGTGGCGATGATGCGTCATCTCCAAGAACCCGACCGGCGCGGACGGGACGCTCTCGCGGAAGCGCACGCCCTCGCCCGCGGGCACGCGCTCTCCGGCGATCAGGTAGTTCGTCGGCGGATGCTCCATGGGGGCGCCGGTCGCGGCGTCGCTGAGCGCGCACTTGCCGACGAAGCGCCGATTCACGATCCACGGGTTCCAGATCGGCGCCGAAGCGAGGAGACGCAAGCCGAGCGACGCGAACACGGACTCGAATTCTTCGGCGGTGAAGTACGTGTACTCCTCCTTCACCTCCGCCTCCCAGTCGGCGCGGTAGTCCTTGCGGAGGATGAACTCGGCCGCGAGCTTGTGCGTCGTGCGATAGCGCCTCCAACCGGCGCGCGGATCGGCCTCGCGCGCGAGCGGGAAGCCGGGCTCGGTGTGGAGGCTGCGGAACTCGCGCGCAAAGCGCTCGAAGAGTCGCGCCGTCGAAGACGTGCGCGGATCGTCCGACTCGTCGCCGTCGTCGCTCGGAAGGTCGAGCCACACGGCGCGTCCGCGCGTCGCGCCTTCCGTAGGATCGACGAAGTCACGCACCACGAGGACTCCGTGCGGCGCGAGCGCGCGCGCCTGTGTGCGAAGCGCGCCTGCGGCGTTCTCGTGTCGGTATCCGCCGAAGGTGGTGACGTGATGAAGGACCGAGCTGTCGAAGATGCCGTCGAGGCTCCCGTCGGCGAAGACCGGCGCGGCGATGTCGCCGACGACGAAGGAGAGGTTGGGGTGGTGATACTTGTCGCGAGCGAGCGCGACCATCGTCGGATCGAGATCGACGCCCACCACCTCGAGCTCGGGATAGAGCGCCGCGAGCGCCTCGCTGCCTGCGCCCGAGCCCATGCCCATGTCGGCGACGCGGCCGCGGCAGAGGAGATGCGCGGCCGTGGCGGCGACCTTCTGCTTCATCGAGGCGTCCATGCTGGCGAGGTACCGCTCGTACGCGATGGGGTCGCCGCGACCAGGGTGAACGAGGGGCCGGCGTTCGTTCGATGCGGGATTCTCCATGGGAGCCGAGGATATCGGTGCGTGCGCACGGGGGAGACACACTCGACTGGATCGTTAAAGGCGGGCTGCGCTGTCGTGAAGGCGCGCAGGGTTGGTTGCACATGCCTACATGTGAGGTAAGCCGCTTGCCATGAAGATCGCCCGCCTGAACGCCGCCTTGGTTCTCGGTCTCACGTTCGCCCTCGCGGGCTGCAGCGCCGGCGCGAGCGACGACCCGTCCGATGACGGCTCCGAGGACGCGCTCACCAAGGCGCCGTCGACCAAGTCGCTCGTTTCGGGCAACACCGAGTTCGCGACCGACCTCTACGGCGAGCTCGCGAAGGGCAACGACAACGTCTTCTTCTCTCCGTACAGCGTCTCGGCTGCGCTCTCGATGACGTATGCGGGGGCCAAGACCGGGACGGCCGCGGCGATGAAGGGCACGCTCCACCTCCCGAGCGGCGACGTGCACAAAGCGTGGAAGTCGCTCGCGGCCGAGCTCGCGAAGCGCAACGACGTGAGCGGCGCGAGCGAAGGCGATGCGTTCCAGCTCTCGATGGCCAACGCGCTCTTCGGCGAGAAGACCCAGTCGTTCAAGAGCACCTTCACGGGCACCGTGAAGGCCAACTACGGCGCCGGTCTCGAGCTCGCCGACTTCCTCCACAAGGCCGACGCCGAACGGCAGCGCATCAACGGTTGGGTGGAGACCGAGACGCACGACAAGATCAAGAACTTGCTCCCGCAAGGCATCATCACGGCAGACACCAAGCTCGTCCTCGTCAACGCGATCTACTTCAAGGCGTCGTGGGACAAGGCCTTCAAGACGGCCAACACGAGCAAGGAGAAGTTCACGACCAAGAGCGGCGCCAAGGTCGACGCCGACATGATGTACGAGACCGAGCACCTCGATTACGCGGCCGGCAGCGACTACGAGGCCGTCGCGGTGCCGTACCTCGGCAAGGACGTCGAGCTCCTCGCCATCGCGCCCAAGGCCGGCAAGTTCGCGAGCTTCGAGTCGTCGTTCGACGCGCAGAAGCTGAACGAGATCCGCCAGGGCATGGCCTCGGCGCGCGTGAACCTCGGCCTTCCCAAGTTCAAGATCGCGGGCGCGAGCGTGAAGCTCAAGGATGCGCTCGGCAAGCTCGGCATGGGCGTCGCCTTCAGCGACGACGCGGACCTGAGCGGCATCACCGGCAAGAGCGACACCAAGATCGCCGACGTCGTGCACAAGGCGTTCATCGGCGTCGACGAGAAGGGCACCGAGGCTGCGGCCGCGACCGCGGTCGTCATCGTCGCCAAGTCGGCGATGCCCAAGCCGCCGGTCAACCTGACGCTCGATCGCCCGTTCATCTTCGCGATCCGCGACATCCCGACCGGCACCATCCTCTTCCTCGGCCGCGTCACCGATCCGAGCTAGTGGAACCCTGGCGGGTTCCCTCTGCGAGTTGACACTCGCCGAGCCTCCCTCCGCTCTCAGGTTCGAGGAACCTTCGCACGCACGCGCCGCAGGGGCGCGTGCGTGGGGTCGGGCTGGTGGAACCCTGGCGGGTTCCCTCGGCGAGTTGACACTCGCCGAGCCTCTCTCCGCGCTCAGGTTCGAGGAACCTTCGCACGCACGCGCCGCAGGGGCGCGTGCGTGAGGCTTGCTTGGACCGCCACGGGCCTGGCCGGCCCCTCGATTCGTTGACACGAATCGAGCCTCCCCGGCCGTCAGGTTTCTTCGAACCTTCGCCCTCTCGCGACCGCAAGGGTCGCGAGAGGTGGCGTTGTTCCAAGCGACGCGTCATCGCGAGGGCTGTCGCGGCACTCTGCGCGCTGATCCGAACGAGGACGCACCTCCAGCGTCTTTGGTAGAGTCGCCGGCTGGTCGATGATGGCGGGTGGTTGGCGGAGGTGCGTTGGGGCGGGGCTGGGGCTCGCGCTTCTGCTCGCGCTGCCGGTGCGCGAGGCGCGTGCGGATGCGGCGCCGATCACCGACAACAACTACACACTCCAGTTCCACCAAGGGCCGGTCACCACCGCGACGCGCATCATCGGGCTCGGCGGCGCGTACGCGGCGATCGCCGAGTACTCGGAGGGTGTGTACGCGAACAGCGCCGCGTCGGCGGTGCGCCTTCCGTGGAGCACGTCGCGCTTCGACTACGATCTCTCGCTCTCTGCCACCGCGCCCGGCACCTTCGCCAACACCGACTTCGAGAACCGCGGCCGCGTCGCGCGCACCAATCGCTTCACCGACACGCTGAACCTCGGACTCGGGTTCCAAGCCCAATACGGCGGGTTCGGGGCGACGGTGATGTTCGACTTCACGTACTTCAACTTGCAGGGCGGTCCGCTTTCGCTCGGCGGTCGCACGAGCGTCGATCGCGGCATGCTGTCGCTCGGCTACGGCTTCTTCGGCGGTCAGCTCCTCGTCGGCGGCGGCGTTCGCGGCGCGTTCCTCGGCGTGAGCGAGCTCTTGCCCAACTTCGCGTCGTTCGGACTCGCGCCGCACGTCGGCGCGATCTGGGCGCCCGCGAAGATGCCGCTCCACATCGGCGCCAGCTATCGCGACACGGTCGAGGTCACCGACATCCGCGGCACCGACGCGCGCTCCGACGGCGCGCAGATCGCCCAAGGCCGGATCCTGCCGAGCCGCACCGTGCTGCCGTGGGAGTTTCAAACCGGCGTCATGGTCGGGCTCGGCGGCTATCCCGACAACGGCGAGTGGGTCGACCCCGACACCGACGAAGCGCCCGTTCGCCGGCGCTACGAGATGGTGCGTCTCGAGCGGCTCGCGCTCCTCGAAGCGCGCGTCAAGGCGGCGCCCGAAGCCGAGCGCGCGGCCCTCCGCGCGAAGCTGGAAGCGGCCGAGTCGGAGCGTGCCGACGACGACGACCACGCCATGGGCCACGAGCTCGAGGTCCTCGAGGCGAAGCGCCAAGCGCGCTGGGCGAGTTGGTCGCGACGCGGCGTGATGGTCGTCGCCGACCTCCTCTTCACCGGCTCGTCGCCCAACTCGGTCGGCTTCGAGGACTTCATCGACCAGAAGCACGTGCCATTCGGCGAGTCGATTACCGTCTCGCCTCGCCTCGGCGCCGAGACCGAGATCTGGCCTCACTGGGTCAAGGCGCGAACGGGGACGTACATCGAGCCTTCACGCTTCCGCGACGGCTACTCGCGCGGCCACTTCACAGCGGGGCTCGATTTCCGGCTCTTCGTGTTCAATCCGTGGGGGCTCCTCAGCAAGTCGCCCCTCCGGCTCCGCCTCGCCGGGGACGTGGCCCCTCGCTACACGAACTTCGGCTTCGCCATCGGCAACTGGCACTGACCCGGGCTCCCGCTTTCCGCGCGGCCGCCGCGCGGGTATACAGCGGGCGTTCCGATGAAGAAAACACCCCGGGAAATCCTCACCGCGCAAGGCAAACTCGAGCGCGACGTCGTGGCCGTCAAGGCCGGCGGTCGCATCGTCGATCTCCACACGCCCATCGAGGACACGCTCTCGCTTACGCCTGTCCGCGCCACCGATCCCGAGGGGCTGGACGTCATTCGCCACTCGTCGGCGCACGTCATGGCCGACGCGGTGCAGCGCCTCTTCCCCGGCACCAAGGTCACCATCGGCCCCTCGATCGAGGACGGCTTCTATTACGACTTCGACAAGCCCGGCGGCGGTTTCACCGACGAAGATCTCGCCAAGATCGAGGCGGCGATGATCGACGTGGTGAAAGCGGATGTCCCGTTCCGCCGCGACGCGGTGTCACGCAGCGAAGCGCTCGCGCTCTTCGCCGGCATGAACGAGACCTACAAGAAAGAGCTCATCGACCGCATCCCCGAGGGCGAGGAGATTTCGCTCTACAAGCACGGGAAGCCGGGCAGCGAGTGGGTCGACCTCTGCAGCGGTCCGCACGTCCCGTCGACGGGCTTCTTGAAGGCCATCAAGCTGACGAGCGTGGCGGGCGCGTACTGGCGCGGCGACGAGCGCAACCCGATGCTCCAGCGCATCTACGGCACCGCGTTCCCGTCGGCCGAAGCGCTCGAAGAGCACTTGAAGCGCATCGAGGACGCCAAGGCGCGCGACCATCGCAAGCTCGGCAAGGAGCTCGAGCTCTTCTTGTTCGACAACGTCGCGCCGGCGATGCCGTTCTTCTTGCCGAAGGGCGCGTTCGTCTACAACGCGCTCTTCAACTACATCCGCGAGCTCTACCTCAAGTACGGCTATGAAGAGGTCATCACGCCCCAGGCGTTCGATCCCAAGCTCTTCAAAACCAGCGGTCACCTCGGCAACTACAACGAGAACATGTACCGCCTTTGGACCGAGGACCTCTTCGAGGCCCCCGAGCTCAAGGACGCGAGCGGCAAGAAGTTCGAAGAGCACCTGAAGGAAGAGTCCTTCGCGCTCAAGCCCATGAACTGCCCGAGCCACTGCGTCATCTTCGGCGCGCGGCTCCGCTCGTACCGCGAGCTCCCGTGGCGCGTGGCCGACTTCGGTCGCCTCCACCGCTACGAGCGCGGCGGCGTCGTGCACGGCCTCTCGCGCGTGCGCTCGTTCTGCCAGGACGACTCGCACATCTTCTGCGCGCCCGACGACGTGCCCAGCGAGATCGCGACCTTCATCAAGATGCTCTACGAGGCGTACGCCACGTTCGGCTTCGAGAAGGTGAACGTGAAGCTCGCCACGCGCCCCGAGAAGCGCTTCGGCGACGACGCGTTCTGGGACAAGGCCGAGGGCGCGCTCGGCGACGGCCTGAAGCAGGCCGGCATCGCGTTCGAGATCGCGGAAGGCGAAGGCGCCTTCTACGGGCCCAAGCTCGAATTTCACGTGCAGGATGCACTCAAACGGAGCTGGCAGCTCGGCACGATTCAGTACGATTCGAACCTGCCCGAGCGCTTCGATCTCAACTTCATCGGCCAAGACGGACAGAAGCACCGTCCCGTCATGCTGCATCGCGCGGTTCTCGGAACGGCCGAGCGCTTCTTCAGCGTGTACCTCGAGCACTGCGGCGGGAACTTCCCCACGTGGCTCGCGCCCACGCAGGTCATCCTCATCACCGTGAACGAGAAGTTCAACGGCTACGCCGAGAAGGTGGCGAGCGAGATGACGGCGAAGGGCCTGCGCGTGACCGCCGACCTCTCGAGCGACAAGCTCGGCGCCAAGATCCGGAACGCTCGCCTCGCGCGCTACCCCTACCTCTGCGTCATCGGTGGCAAGGAAGAAGAGGCCGGCACGGTGGGCGTTCGCTCACGCGAGCGCGGTGAGCTCGGCGCCATCCCGGTCGCGCAGTTCATCGAGACGGTGCGCGCCGAGGCGGCGCGCATGCACCCGGCCACCGAGTCCTGACGCGCGCGCCTCGCGCGCCGCGCGCTGCGAGGCGTCCGCTTCAAAAGCGACTGAAAGTTTCCCGGCGAGCGGGGAGCCCGCCACCATGCGCGACGGAGGTCGCTCATGCCGGTTCCGATGCTCTTCCCGCTCGCCCCGATCATCCTCGTGCTCGCGCTCGCGCTCATGAAGGCCCTGCGGACCGTCGAGCAGGGCAACGTGGCGGTGGTGACGATGTTCGGGCGGTTCCGCCGCATCCTCTACCCAGGCCTCAACGTCCTCCTGCCGTTCGTCGAGCGCGTGACGCAGGTCATCAGCGTGCAGAACCGATCGGTGGAGCTCGCGTTCCAGGCCATCACGCAAGACCAGGCGAACGTCTACTTCAAGGCGATGCTGCTCTTCGCGGTCCTCGATCAAGAAGAGCGCACGATCGTCAACGTCGCCTTCAAGTTCGTCGATGGGCAGAGCTTTCAGCAGACGCTCGCGCGCACGGTCGAAGGCGCGGTGCGATCCTTCGTCGCCACCAAGCGGCAGGCCGAGATCCTCGCGCTCCGCACGGAGATCGTGGCCGCCGTCAAATCGCTGCTCGACGCGAGCCTCGAGTCGTGGGGCTACCACCTCATCGATCTGCAGATCAACGACATCATGTTCGACCAAGCCGTGATGGAGTCGATGTCGCGCGTCGTCGCCTCGCAGAACATGCTCGCGGCCGCCGAGAACGAGGGCAAAGCGCTCCTCATCACCAAGACGCGCGGCGCCGAGGCCGAAGGCAACGCCATCCGAATCGGCGCCGAGGCCGAGCGCACCGCGCAACAGCTCCGCGGTCAGGGCATTGCGCTCTTCCGTGAGGAAGCCGGTCGGGGCATGAGCCTGGCCGCGCGCGAGATGGAGGCCGCCGGTCTCAGCTCGTCGCTGCTCCTCTTTCAGATGTGGACCGAGGCGATCAAGCACATGGCCGAAACCGGACGGGGGAACGTGCTCTTCCTCGATGGGTCGGCCACCGGCATGGAGGGGACGCTCCGCCAGATGCTGGCCCTCCAGAGCCAAGGCAACCTCGGGGCAGCCCCGAAGCGCTGACCGCGCGACGCCAACCCCGCGGCCCCCCACGACAAAAGGTCGATCGTTGCCATGCCACACATCCGATTCGCGCGGGGTGGGGGCGCTGGGCGCTGGAGCCCCCGAATCCCGTGCTCACGCGCGGATTTAACCGTCTCCCTCGGGCCTTCGAGTTGTGCGGACCCCTGAAGTCATCAAGGGTCTCTTCCGATGACTTCCGCGAAGTACTTGGGTGGCCTCGCCATGACCGTGGCCGTCGCGCTCGGCGCGTGCGGATCGAGTGGACGCGATCCCGTCGCCGCCACCGGTGACGGCGGCGCGGGGGGCCCGGGCCCGGGCGATCCCTCGGTGATCGGCTCGAACAACGACACGCCGGACGCGAAGCCCACGCCCGTCGGCACCCTCACCGGCAAGGTGCTCATGCCGGAGGGCACGATCCCGGTTTCGGACGCCCTCGTCTACCTGACTTCGGCGGTGCCCGACGCCATCCCCGACGGCGCGTACTGCGACAAGTGCATCGCGCTCGACAGCTACGCCTTCACGTACTCCAAGCCCGACGGCACCTTCGAGCTCCCGGCCTACAAGACCGGCGACCAGTACCTCGTCGTGCAGAAGGGGCAGTTCCGGCGCTACCGCACGATCTCCGTCGCGGCTGGCCCGCAGGACGTCCCCAACGGGCGCACCACGCTCCCCGGCAAGAACAACGCGCAGCTCGGCGACACGATCCCGAAGATGCTCATCTGGCCCGGCACTTGGGACCACGTGGAGCGCTCGCTCAAGAAGCTCGGCGTGGAGGAGTTCGAGCAGTTCGAGCCCGGCCTCGACTTCGGCGCGCCGGCCAAGAAAATGGCCGATTTCCCGAAGTATCACATGATTTTCTTCCCCTGCACGGGCGGGGCGCAGCTCGATCAGACGCCGGTCTGCTCCATCAACGTGGACAACAAGCTGCTCGACGCCGCCAAGAATTTCGTCGGCCTCGGCGGCAAGCTCTACGTCTCGGACTGGAGCTACGAGTACGTGCGCCAGGGGTGGAAGGGCGCCGTCACCTGGGACGGCGAGACCCAACAGATCGGCTCGGCCTGTCAGGGCGGCGGCGGCGATCAGGGCGCGACCTGGGAGGATCCGTCCCTCAAGGACTGGATGACCGCGATCGGAGACGGCACCACCTCGGTGAAGGGCGCGTGGACATCGCTGAAGAGCGTGAACCCGTTCCAGACCGTCGACGAGAACGGGCAAGCGGTCACCCAAACCCCCAAGGTCTGGGTCTCGGCGAACGGTCGCCCGACGACGGTGTCGTTCCAGGACCGCTGCGGTCGCGTCCTCTACAGCACGTACCACACCGAGGGGTCCGACTCGACGATCGGTGGGAGCAAGACGCTCCTCGCGCAGGAAAAGGCGCTCCTCCACATCCTCCTCGAGGTCGGTGTGTGCGTCGGCCCCAAGCCCCAGCCGCCGCCGAAGTGAGGCCGGCGGCCGGAGCGGCGCCCGAGTTTTTTGGCCTTCAGCGTTGACCGGCCCAGGCACTAGGGGCAGCATGCGCGCCTGTCTGGCACCAGCGTGTGCCCGAGGAGGTAAGGTCTTCGCCTATGGCAATGGGACGTCCGCGCTTCGATCCGCGCCAACAGGGCCGCGGTGGTTTTCAAACCCGCGTCAATCACCGCATTCGCGTGCCCGAGGTCCGGGTCATTGGAGCCGACGGCTCCATGCTCGGCGTGATGATGACCCACGAGGCGCTGCGCATGGCGCAGGAGCAAGGGCTCGACCTCGTCGAGGTGAACCCCAAGGCCGAGCCGCCGGTCTGCAAGATCCTCGACTTCGGAAAGCACAAGTACGAAGAGAAGAAGAAGGCCGCCGAGGCGAAGCGCAAGCAGACGGTCATCGAGATCAAAGAGGTCAAGCTCCGCCCCAAGACGGACGACCACGATCTCGACGTGAAGATCCGTCACGCGCGCCGCTTCATCGAGTCCGGCCACAAGGTGAAGATCACCGTCCGCTTCCGCGGCCGTGAGATCGCGCACCCCGAGAAGGCACAAGAGCAGCTCGAGCACTTCGCGCGTGGCACCGAGGACATCGCGAACCTCGAGAGCCGCGCGATGATGGAAGGTCGCACCATGACCATCCTCCTCGCGCCCAAGCCGGCCGTCATGCAGAAGGTCGCTCAGGCCAAGATCGCCGCCGAGAAGGCGCGTCAGCAGGCCGAAAAAGAGGGCCGCCCGTTGCCGCCGCCCAGCGCGTCGCTGCCCGACATCGACGACGACATGGACGACGACGATGACGACGATGACGACGACGACGACGACGACGGAGCAGAAGCGAGCTGAGCGACGGGGATCACGGCTCCGGGCGCTCGCGCTCGGGCTCGTCACCGCGCTCTCTCTGACGATCGCGGCGCCCGCACGCGCCGCGCTCACTCCTAGCGAGCTCGCGCAACTTCGCGATGCGGTGGCGTCCGCCAAAGGCGGCCCCACGTCGGCGAAGATGCGCGCGCTCGTCGCGCGCCCCGACCTCTCCGACGAGGAGTCGGCGCAGGCGCTCGCACAAGCCGTCGCGCCGGTGCCGTTTACGCCCGCGCGCGCGACGCTGCTCAAGGATGTCGTCTTCGGTGGCGCGTCCGTCGCTTCCCGCCCGGTGATCGCCATGGCGACCGTGAAGGCGCTCGTCGCGCGCGCGGACGTGATCTTGGTGAAGCACGCCGGCGCGCTCGACACGCAGCCGGACGCGATGGCGGAGCTCCTTCGCATCTACGCGTTCATCGACAAGGAGATCGCCGGCGCGCCGGGGCGTCGCGGCCTCGGGCAAGAGCCGCAGAACGGTATCTCCCTCGCCGCCTACGACGAGTGCGCGCGCGTCCTCTCGGCGGAGATGGAGCGGCACCCGAAGTGGCTTCGTGACGACGCGCGCCTCACTCCGCCGGCATCCAAGGTCCGCGCCCAAGCGAAGCTCGCGCTCCTCGATCTGATGAACGAGAGCCCGACGCTCCGCGTCGACGCTGCCGACCGGCTCGCGCTCACCGGCGCGCGCCGTTCGTTCTTCACCGAGCTCGGCATTCTCGTGCTCGACTCCGGCGTCGCCGACGAAACGCGCATCGATCGCGTTCGCGCGCTCGTCGCACGCATGCCCGCGGTTCGGCAGAGCACGAGCGCAATCTTCTTCGGCGAGCCCAAGCCCGATCTCGTCGCGCGGGGCATCGTGCTCGGCATCGCGAGCTCGCTCGAGTCCGGCGCCGCGTCGGGTGGGCCGGTGTCGCTCGCGGCACGCGAAAACCCCTTCGCCGCCGAGGTCGAGCCGGGGGCGGTCGACCCGGCGGTCTTGGACCTCGCGCGCGAGCTCGCTCGCGTCGTCGTCGCGCGCGCGCTCGACAAGCGCGGCGAGCTTCGACTTCGCGCCGAGCGGGACGTGCGCGCCGCGATGGGCGACGCGCACAAGCTCCTCGGCAAGCCGGACTTGAACGCCGACTCTGCGCTGGCGGAGGCGGTCACGCTCCTCCTCATCGATGGCCCACGCGCGCTCGATCTCGCGACGGTGCGCTTCCTCGCGGGCCGGCCGGAGAGCGCAGCCATCCTCTCCGATGCGCTCGGCGTGCTCGCTGCGCACTCCGGCGGCGCTGTCTCGGCCCCGGGCGCGGGCCTCGGCGTGGCGCTCGGCAAGTCACGCGAGGACGGTTCGACCGAGACCGTGTGGGCCACGTCGGTGGAGCTCGCGCAGGGCGGCGCAGCGACGGCGATGACCGTCGGAGGCGCGAAGTGGGAGCTCGTCCGCGGAGAGTCGGGCGTCGTCACCGAGATCCGTCGCGGCGGCGCGCCGGCCACGCTGGCCGTGCTTCAGACGGCACGCGTCCCGGTGCGCGACGGCACCGAGTGGAAGGGGAACGGTCTCGCGTTCACGCGGCTCGCGGGCGCGCCGCGCGCCGGCGTCGGTCCGCAAGGTCGCGTCCGCATCGTCGGCGTGCAAACGCTCGACGCCATCGGCGCGCCCGTTCCCTCCAACGACGTGGCGATCGAGGTCGAGCTCACCGTCACCGGCAGCTCGGGGGGCGTCCTCGCGCGCGCCAGCGCCGGCGACTCCGGCCTCCGCGGTGTCGGCATCGTGGTCGAGCCGAACCCTCGCGCCGGCACGATGAAGCTCGCGCTCCGTGCCTTCGACGCCAACGCCGGCGCCGATGTCGCGCCGCCCGAGGAGCTGCCCTTCGCGCCGAGCGTCCGCGTTCGGTTGGTGCTCAAAGGAAATCGCGTCGAAGCGACCGCGATGGGCAAGACGTTCCGCGGCACGCTCCCGCCGGGGCTCGCGTCCGGGCAGTTGGCGTTCACCGCCGCGCGCGGCGCGAGCGTCGAGGCGCGCGGTCTCACGACGAAGAAAAACTGACCGCGCGAGGCCTTCCCAGCCCGCCCCGCGGCATGCGTGACGCATGCGAGTAGTTGGCCGTCTTCGCGCCGGCTCGCCACAATTTGCCTCGTCATGCGCGTCCAGGCACTTTCGGCATCGTTGACCCTCGTCGGCGCCCTCGTCGGGTGCGGAGGTGAAGCGAAGCCCTCGGCCCCGGCCGTCCACCTGACCGCAGCCGAAGCGAGCGCCGCGAGCCCGACCAGCGTGGCCCCCGCCGCGACCGATCGCGCGCCGACGCGGGCCACCGTCACGGAGGCGGCTCCGCCACCCAAGAGCACGACCCCGCCGGGCGTCGTCCGCGTTCTCGTGGCCGGCGACGTCGCGCCCGAAGGCCGTGAGCTCGGGTCCCCGCAGCGCCTCGGCGACGCCCTCGCACCGCTGCGCAGCCTCTTCGGCGCGGCGCACGCGGTGGTCGTTCACGAGGTCGGCGTGGTCGCCGATCCGAGCGACGGGGCGCTGGCGCCTCGCCGCGCGGTCCTGACCTCGCCCGCGTGGCTGAACGAGCTCGCCAATGCCCACGTCGCCGCCGTCGCCGTAGCCAACGGTCATGCGTGTGACGGCGGCCGCGCGGGCGTGACGCGAACGCTCGATCGACTCTCCGACCTCGGGGTGCTCGTCGTCGGTGCCGACGCGGTCGATCCGTTTCGGCCGCGTGTCCTCGCGGTCAACGACGGGCACAAGGTCTGCGCGATCGCGTGGACGTCTCGGCTTCGCGGAACCGAGTGCGGAGGCGGACGGCTCGCCGTCGCTCACGCCAATGCGGCGCGTGTGGCGCGCGCCGTCGCCGAGGCGGGCGAGTCGTGCGACGCGGTCTTGGCGCTCGGCGACATCGACGACGGAGCGACGTCGCGGGCCGTGCGCGAGGTCGCCGAGGCCGGCGCCGACGCCGTGATTCTCCGACGCGGCGCGCGCGGCGCGACCGTCTCGGCGGGCGGCATCGAGGTGCTCACGACCGCGAATCGTCGCCGCGTTCCAGTGTTCGAGTCGCTCGGAAGCCTCGTGTCTGCACGCGGCGCCGCCAAGCCCGTCGGCGTCATCGCGGATCTCTCCTTCAAGTGGGACGCCAACGGGCGCGTGCCGGCGCTCAAGTGGGGCTATCAGCTCGTCACCACCGAGCGGGATGGCGCCGGGCGCGACGAGCTCCTCCTCACGCGTCCGATCGACGCCGCAGCGGACGCCTCGCTCGTCGCGTCACTCACGCGCGGCGGAGCACCGAAGCGCTTGTTCGCGAGCCCCTGCTGGCTCTCCGTCGGCCCCGGCTGCTTGTGAGCGGGTCGCGGTCGATCACGGCCACGACGGCGGATGGCTGTTGACCCAGTCGATCTGGGTTTGCACCGCCGTCGCCAGGTCCGCGGGCGCTCCCACGCTCGCCTGGAGGATCTCCATCGAGCGGAGATCCACGTCGACGTTGAACGGAACCGCGGACACGTCCCACATCTGCGAGAGCAACGCGAAGCCCGGGTCGAGCGCGATCGAGAAGTGCGGCGCGTACTTGGTGACCCAGGCGTCGAGATCGGTCTTGGTCGCGTTTGCGCCGACGCTGGCGCCTTGGCCCATGACGACCAGGAAAACGCCTCCGTTTGCGGCGAGCGACGACGTCGCCGTCACGGCCGCTTGGACCTCCGCCCCGTCCGGCGCCGACCATCGGGCCGCGGCAATGATGTGAAGCACCTTCAGGCCCTTCTTGCCGTCGGGGTCGTAGTAGTCGGCGAGGCGGACCGTGCGGAGCTGGCTCGTGTCGAGCACGCCCCCCGTGGCGCGGTACCCGCTGAACGCATAGTCGTGGATGACGTCGCCCGGCGTCGCGCCCGCGCGTGGATTGGTCCCGAGGTGCGCCGTCGGGTACGACGACGCGCCGCTGTCGCCGCCGTCACCAGCGTCCCCCGGCTTGCTCGCATCCACGGTCGTGGCTGCGTCCTTGCTCGATCCAGCGTCGGTACTCCCGTCCGTGCGGGCCGCATCGCGAGGTGACGCGTCCGAGCTCGTGCTCGACCCATCCGCGTCGAGGGGGCTCGGGTCGTCTCCGCCCGCATCTTCTGCCGTCGATGGAGTCCCTCCAGCGGAGCTCTCGCTCGAGCAATGGGCGCCGCACACGAGTGCGAAGCTCAAGAGCAGGGCCGAGACCAAGCGTGTGGGCGGAGCTACGGCACGCATGCCGCCGTCAGACGGGCACCGCGCCCAACGATTCAACCGGCGCGCGCGACCCGGCGGTAACCGATCTTGGTCAGCGCCTCGTCGACGACGTGTTGCCGGACCTTCGGGTCTTGGTCGGCGTCGGCCGTGAGCACCAAGCGGTGAGCGAGGACCGCGCTCGCGACCCCGCGAACGTCGTCGGGCGTGACGAAGGTTCGTCCGTGGGAGAGCGCCCACGCTTTGGACGCTTGCACGAGGCCGAGCGTCGCGCGCGGGCTCGCGCCGAGCGCGACCTTGGGGTGCGCGCGCGTGAAGGCGGTGAGGCCCACGGCGTAGTCGATGAGGTCGTCTTCGACGTGAATGCGCGAGGCAATGCCCTGAACCGAGATGATGTCGGCGGGGTTGAGCACGGGCCGAATCACCGGCGGGTCGGCGCCGTACGTCCGCACCATCTGCGCCTCTTCACGCGCCTGCGGATAGCCCATCGGGACGCGGACGAGGAAGCGGTCGATCTGCGCCTCGGGGAGCGGATAAGTCCCCTCGAGATCGATCGGATTCTGGGTGGCCAAGACGACGAAGGGGAGGGGAAGCTCGAAGCGATCGCCCTCGATGGTCACCTGCCGCTCCTGCATCGCTTCGAGGAGCGCCGACTGCGTCTTGGCGGGCGCGCGGTTGATCTCGTCGGCGAGGACGACGTTCGCGAAGATCGGCCCGGCGCGCAGCGTGAAGGTCTGGTCCTTGGGCGAGAGGACGTACGTGCCGGTGATGTCGGCGGGCAGCAGATCGGGCGTGAACTGAATGCGCCGGCCGGTGCAGCCGAGCGCGGTGGCGAACGCCTTCACGAGCGTCGTCTTCGCCACGCCAGGCACGCCTTCGAGGAGCACGTGCCCGCGCGCGAGGAGCGCGATGATCATCAGATCGAGGGCGCGCGACGAGCCGATGTACGCACGGGCTACCTCCTTGCGGAGATCGTCGATGCGTTCTTTGGCGGCGGCGACTTCGTTGGCGTTGGCGACTTGCAAGCGAGAAGCTCCTCCTCGAGGGAGAACGATTCTTTCACGGATTCACGGCGCTGGGCAGAGAACCCATCGCGAGCTCGCGCTCGTGCGCCTTGCGCTCCTCGGCGGCGGCGGTGAGGCGGCGGATCGCCTCGGCGGTGCGCACGACGTCGGCGTCGGGCACGTTGCCCAGCGCGTTCGCGCGTCGCGAGAGGACGAGGGTCTCGATGCGGGCGAGCCGCGCGAAGACGTCCTTCAGCTCGGCGAGCTCCGCGGACGAGAGGAGCTTGGCCCGCGCGAGCTCGGAGACGAGGACGTCGCCCGACGGGATGCGATCGAGCTCGAGCAGCCCGGTGAGTCGCTCCTCGAGCGCGCTTTTCAGCTCCAACATCGCGAGCGCGCGCGACGTGCCCTTGGCCGCGAGCACTGCGGCGTGACCCGCCACTCCGCCTTGCGCGACCAGCGGAATCGGTCGGGTGAAGCGCGGCGTGATGGGCTTGTGGACGCGGGTGGCGTTGATGCCGACCCAGACGACGAGGCCGAGGCCGAGGAGCACGGAGAGGGCGTAGGCGAGCGGCGGCGGAAGGCCCTCGCGCCGCATCGACTGGAAGGCGTCGCTCACTGCGCGAGCCCGCTCGCCCCACTCCGTCGCCGCGCCGCTCTCTTCGCCGTAGGATCCCTTCTGATCGAAGGCGCCGGACAAGATGTAGAGGTAGCCCTCGCGCTTTCCCCACGTGTCCTGGTCGGCGGCATACGCGAGGAGGCCGTGCGCGAAGGCGCGATTGCCCGGGTAACGGAGCATGCGGTTGATCACGATCGACGGATCGCCGATGGCGAGGAACCGCCCCTTGCCGACGATGCCTGCGACCGCCACGTGAACGGGCGGCGTTGCATCGGACTGGGTGCGGATGACGAGGAGCGACGAGAGCGAGTTGTGGCGAATGCCCGTCGGGTGGTTGGTGACCACGCGCGTGACGCCCGTCACGACCGGGTGCACTCCGTCGGGCTCGGCGATCGCGAGCGCGGGATTGTCGAGCAGTCGCTGCGCCGGGTTCTCGGGCGCCGAGATGCGGTGGAGCGTGAAGTGCTCGAGGAGCGCGTCCCCCGTCCCGTAGTCGTCGAGCAAGATGACGCGCCCGCCGTCCTTCATGAAGCGCGCGTAGCTCCCCACGTCGAGCGAGCGCTCGGGGTGCAGGATGACGACGCTGTCGATGGGGCGAAGGGTAGACAAGTCGATGCGGTCCACCGCCCGTACCCGACCATCCCCGAGGTCGTCTCGCGCCAGTCTCACGAAGTCGGAGCAGCCCTCCCAGTCCCCCCCGATCACATCGAAAGGACGCGCGAAAGCGTGGTGGCTCGTCAGGCCGAACAACACGACGACGAGCACGCGAAGGAGTGTCTTCGCGAGCATGACGCGGAGCGCCATCGACGATGTCGGAAGGGGTAGAGGCAAAGGGGAGTCAGTCGCTTGAGCCACGAGACGCGGGCAGCAGGAAGAGCGTATCGCATCCTGGTTCGCGAAGGATCGGTCCGCCCAGGATCTTGATTTCGGCACCTCCGTTGCTAACCATTTTGTGAGGGCGCTTTAGCTTTTACGCGGCACGAATCACGTCCGAGAATGGAGCGCGACCCCGCATGCTGCCTCCTTTCATCATCGAGCAAATCCGAAAGCGCGAAGAGGAAGCCAAGCGTGGCTACGAGCAGCCGCAGCTCGAGATCCCTCGCGACGTCCCGCGCCCTCGCCCACAAGTCGAGGGCGACGAGGAGCCAGTCGAGCGCGGCGTCGTGATCGTCCAGCTCTGAACCGCGCAGGCGCTCGCGAGCGCCCACCCACCGATTCCGCGTCTGGCGCAGGGATGTGCCAGGCCACCCCCTCGCGCGTAAATCCGCGTGGACACGCCGAAACGCTCTGACTAGGCTCCCGCCCGAATGCGGGTCCTGGGCCTCTTGACCGTGGCGCTCGCGCTCGTCGGCTGCTTCGCCGACGCGGGCGCAGGCACCGATCCGCCGCCCAACCGGTTCAACTATCCGGTGGGCCTCGCCGTCTCGCCCAACGGCAACGTCCTCTACGCCGCCAACTCGAACTTCGACCTTCAGTGGAACGGCGGGACGCTCCAGTCGTACGATCTCGCGGCGATTCGCCGAGACGCGATCCAGCTCATCTCCGATCGCGACGGCTGGAAGCGCGATCACCAGGGGATCCTGGTGAACCCCGCGGATCTCGACCAGTGCGGCGCCACGACCGCCCCCCAAGGCGCCGGCCTCACGCTCGGCCAGCAGTGCGCGCCGCCCGTTCGTGCCGAGGCCTACTTCAAGTCGGCCGCCGTCATCGGCGCCTTCGCCACGGACCTCCAACTATCGGCCGATGGGACGCGGCTCTTCACGCCCGTCCGCGGTGACGCGTCGCTCACCTGGGCCGACGTCGGCGGGGCTGACCCCTTCCGCATCGACTGCGGCGCCGGTCCGGATGGTCGTTGCGATGCCGCGCACCGCGCCGGGAACAACCCCGACGAGCCCGGCAACTCGCGACACGTCACGCTCCCGGGCGAGCCCTTCGGGATGGCACAGAGCGAAGACGGCGGGTTCATCGCCCTCACGCACCAGACCGACACCAAGACGAGCTTGCTTCGTTCGGGCTCGGCCTCCGCCCCGCAAGGCGCGACCCCGATCTTCACGCGCCCGTCGCTCCAGTTCGTGTTCGACGGTGTCAACGGCGGCGGCGTCGGCCTCGTCGCGGTGCCCCACGATCTCCAGGCGTTCGCGGGCTGCGAGCTCACCGATCCGTTCCTCGCGCCGGGCAGCGCCGGGTTCGGCGCGGTGGACGCGGCCAAGTGCGACGCGGTGAAGCCGCGCCCCGCCTTCCTCCAGACGAGCCGCGCCGTCCCCAAGATCGATCTCTTGCGCGTCTACGAAGACGAGGGCTACGCCGCCACGCCATCGCAGCCGAGCCGGCCGTACATGCAACGCGAGGCGGAGTTCGACGTCATCGCCAACGCCGGCAACTTCGACTCGCGCGGAATCGCGATCGACTCGACGCCGCGCCTCAAGTGCCGCGCCGCCGTTCGCGCGATGCAGGGCACGATCTCGGTGGCCGACGCCCGCGAGCGGATGCGTGCGTGCGCGCGCATCCCGGCTCGCGTGTTCATCGCCAACCGGTCGCCGGCGTCGTTGCTCGTCGGCGAGGTGGGCGTCGCGAGCGCCGACGGCGTGACGTTCGACCCCGATCGGCTCACGGTCCGGACGAGCATTCCCCTCTCGTTCGGCCCGTCGCGCGTGTACCTCGCTCCGGTCGTGGAGAGCGACGGAACGCTGGGCCTCCGCGTCTTCGTCGTGTGCTTCGACGCATCGACCATCTACGTGATCGATCCCAACGCGAACATCGTCGAGAACATCATCCGCGTCGACGACGGTCCGTTCGCCATGACGTTCGACCCGTTCTCGTTCGAGGACGTGGCCTCCGCCAAGAAGGCGCCCAGCGGCTACCGGTTCGGATACGTCGCCATCTTCCGCAACTCGCACCTGCAGATGATCGATCTCGACAACTCGGTGAAGGTCACCACCGGGGGCGTCACGCGCAGCACGTTCGAGAACGTGGTCTATACGCTCGGTGAGCCCATCGCGCCCAAGGGAGGGCTCTGATCTTGAAGCGCTCTTGGGCCTTCGCGCCGATCGGCGCGCTCGTCGCGACCTTCTTCGGCGTGACGGTGAGCTGCTCGCGCTCCGTCGATCCGGTGCCGCTCCGCACGTTCGAGCGCGCGCAGAAGCTCGACGTCGTGTGCATGCACGTGCGCGATCAAGCAGGCAACCTGGTGATGCCGCCCGAGCCGCGCCCCGAGAGCGCGTGCTCCGCCGTGCCGCCCGGCGTGGTCGGTGACGCGCTCCCCAACCATCTCTTCGCGCTCGTTACCCAAACGCTCCGCGGCGAGGTCGCGGTGGTCGATCTCACCGCCGGTCGTATCGTCGACACCGACTACTCCACGCCGGGCGTGAACTTCCTCCCGGTGGGCAAGCTGCCGGCGGACGTGGCGAGCGCGCCCGACGGCAAGCTCGTCTTCGTCGCGACCGCGGAGCCCAACAAGTCCGCGATCTACGCGCTACCCACCGCGCCGCCAGCGGCCAACAGTCGCGACTCGCACGGCATCTTCGGCGACGAGTACGAGCAGGCGATCCCCAAGATCACCGACTGGCCGGTGTGTGCGCTGCCGGAGACGCCGAGCTCGCTAGCGGTCGTTCAGGTTGGTGAAGGCCCGACCTCGCCGTACGTCGTTTCGGCGGTGATTCCCGGGGCCGGACGCACGCCGACCAAAGTCGCCATCATCGATCCGGTGCCGTTCCTCCGCGGAGCGAAGCTCGACGCGACCCCAGGCACCACCGTGGCGCCGGGCTCGCTCGCGCCGTGCCCCATCCTCACTGCGGTCTCGCTCACCGAGTCCGTGCCCGACTCCGTGTCCGAGGGCGCGACGTGGCCGAGCGGCATTCCGTTCGCGGACGCGAGCGCCGACCTGCCGCTCCCCGAAGGCGCAACGTGCGCTCCGCCCGCGAGCAGCGCGGACGCGGGCGCAGGCGACGGTGGCGCGAGCGATGGCGGGACGACGAGCTCGAGCGACGCCGGCGTCATCGCGATGCCGAAGCTCCCCGGCGACACCCCGCGCGCGGTGAGCGTCGTTCGCGACGGCACCACGCTCTACCTCGCCGACGAGGCGCTCCCGATCATCCACGTCCTCGATCTCTCGAGCCCGACACAGCCGCGCGAGCGACAGCCGCTCGTCGCGACGAGCATCGCCAACCCCACGCGGCGCGTGTCGGTCGGCCCCATGGCGGTGAGCCCGTCGACGCGCGACTACAAGCGCTACCTCTACGCGGTCGATCGTCAGGATGGATCGCTGATGGTGTTCGACGTCACCGACGTCGGTCGCGGCCCGTACCCGCGCGTGCCGATGAAGCGGCCGCACCCCGAGCTCAACCCGTTCCAGCCCTCGGACCGCATCGCGTTCTCGACGCCGATCACGTCGGTCGCCTTCGTGCGTCACGACTGGCCCGTCACGTCCGACAACGGCCAGCCGCTCACCGTCGCGCCCACCGGTCTCCTCTGCAACCCGAACGTGAACGCCAACGCCGTCCAGAGCCCGACCGCGTCGGTGGAGCAGCCGTTCCGCGATCCGGGCGCGCTCTACCGCGCCAATCAGACGGCCATCGAGGTCGCGCTCGGGCCGGCGCGCCTCCGCGGCGTGTTCGCGTTCGCGACGCTCGCCAGCGGCCAGATGGCCATCATCGACGTCGACGACTGGGACGCGCCGTGCCGCCGCCCCGACCCGATGGGCATCCGCACCGGACCGAACGGGACCGAGGCCGATGGCAAAGACGCCTCGCTCGTTCCGCCGATCTTCTCGAGCGCGGCTGGCGGCCGCACCCGTGGCGTGAACGACCTCACCCCGCTGATGCCGGGCGCGACTTCGGGAGACGATCTCGATCCGTGGCACGCCCCCGCGGCCTACTACCAAACGAGCTCGTTCACGACCGGCGTGACCAATGAGGCGTTCTTCCCGGTGAGCGCTCCGCACCGGCCGCGCTCGCTCTACTTCCTCCGTCGTGATCCGGCGACCGGCATCCACATCCCGTACCTCGGCGGCCTGCCGCAGCTTCGCTCCAAGGGCTCGCCCATCAACACGGTCGGGCCGAACGCGATCAAGAACCCGTCGATGCTGCCGACGTTCACCGACCTACCGGATCCCGGCCAGGTGACGTCGTCGACCGATCCGAATCCGCGCGCACGAACGCTCAGCAAAGAGCAGTCGCTGCTCGACGAGGCTCACCTTCCGATTCAGACGTCGACGGCGGATATCCGCCTCGCTTGGGAGGACCCGCTCGTCCACGTCGATCAAGACTGGACCCTCACGTACGAGGGGGCGCTCCCGGGCTACGACAAGCTCTCGGCGAGCTTCGAGTCGGTCGCGCGCGGGGACCACACCGCCGGTGTCCTTCGCGTGCCCAACGGTTTGCTCTGCAGCCGCGGCGTGTCCGATCAGCGCGAGTCGGCGTCGCGCGCTGCCGCGCTCGCAGAAGTGTACGCCGAAGGTGCCGTCCAGGACGGCGCGCCGCTCTTGGTTGCGCCCAAGCGTCTCGACCACAAGCTCGGCGACTACGTTCAGCTCATCGACGAGATCGTGCCCGCCGACGACCCGTACTGGTCGGCGCCCGAGCCCGACGCCGCCGACCGCTGCTGGGACGACTCGCTCTCGACTCCGGCGTCTCGTTACGACCTTTGCAGCCGCACCTTCCAGGCCGCGGCCAACGAGCCGACGAGCCGCGATTTCCCGATCCTCGAAGCGTACGACGACCAGCTCGTGATCGGCACGTACGGCTACGAGGATCCGCAGAACCCGCGCACCGACAACCGTGAGGTGCGGGCGCGTGGCGACGTCAACGCGCCCTTCATCAAGCTCGCGCGCTGCTGCTTCCACCGTCAGGTTCACTTCCGCGTGCGCGCCGGTGCGGAGTGGGTCGCCGTGGGCTCGGTCTCCGGGTTCTTGCATTCGATGACGCGCGGTGCGGGCGGCCGCTGCGAGCCTTCGTGCTCGCCCGACGACGCGCTCCTTCAGGGCCGCGCGCCGGCGGTGCCCCGCGTGAAAGACCTCGATCTCCCGGCGACGCTCGCGTCCAACGCGACCCCGGCGGAGAAGCAGGCGTTCGACGAAGCGACGCTCCGCGTCACGCGGCGCCGGCAGGCGCTCACCGCGTTCCTCGGCAGGAACAGCGCGCTCGCGATGCGAAACCCGATGTTCTCGGTCGTGATGTGGAACGCCCTCGACGCCGTCGGCCCGGCGGGCACCGACGTCCCGCCGGCGCGCGATCTCGAATGGCTCGTCCAGGCGCGCGGGCAGTTCGTGCCGCTCACCATCCCACTTGCGGGTCGCACCACGTCGATCGCTCCGCAGGTGATTCGGTACATCGGATCCATTCGACAGCTCGCGGTCGTCGACGGCTCGCTCCAGGGGCTCGAGGTCTTCGACGTTCGCACGCTGGCCGCGGCGCACGATCCGTACCTCTGATCGAAGCCCCGGCGCCTGCTAGGATCCGCAGACATGCGCTCCGGGGCAGTCGTCGGGTCGGGGGTCACGTTGGGAGCGCTCGTCCTCGCGTGCGCAGGTCACACCGTCGAGGAGGCGCGGCTCGGCGCGCTCCCGTGCGACGTCGATCGTGTGGTGGCGACGAACTGCCGCTCGTGTCACGCGAACCCGCCCGCGTTCGGCGCGCCCATGTCGCTCGTGGCGTGGGACGACTTTCATGCGAAGGCCGTTTCGACGCCGTCGAAGACCGTGGCCGAGTTGGTGCTCGCGCGCACGCACGACGCCGTGCGGCCGATGCCCCAGCCGCCGCGGCCTCGCCTGGGCCCGTCCGATCAAAAGATCATCGACGACTGGATCGCGGCTGGTGCCCCCGAGGGCAAGGCCACGTGTCCGGCCACGACTCCCGAGCCGGTCGATGCGGCGCCGCCTCCCGTCGATCTCCCGCCCGATTGCCCGAACGTGCGCCTCCGGCCTGCCAAGCCGTTCACGATGAGCGCGACCACGGACGACGAATACGTGTGCTTCGGCGTCGACGTCGACGTCCCCGCCAAGCGGCACGTGATCCGCATCGCTCCGTTCATCGACAACACGACCATCACCCACCACGCGCTCGTCTACATGTCGAGCACCGCCGAGGACCCCAATCCGCATCCATGCCCCTCCGGCGGAGTGACCGGGCGACGCATCGTCTACGCGTGGGCACCGGGCGGCGAGCCGTTCGATCTTCCTACTGCAGCCGGCTTGCCGCTCGAGGGGCGCGCGCACTTCGTCGTGCAGATGCACTACTCCAACCTCCGTCACCTCGCCGGGCAGACGGACCAGTCGGGGGTGGACCTCTGCGCGACGTCGGCGCTCCGCCCGAACGACGCCGACGTGATGGCGGTCGGGTCGACCCAGTTCTCGATCGCGCCGCGGAGCACGCTCTCGGTCAGCTGTTCGCTCACCGTGCCGGCCAAAGTCCCCGACCTCCATGTCTTTCGCTCGATGCCCCACATGCATCAAATCGGGCGAACCATCGGCTCGGACGTGACCGCGGCCGGATCGACGAGCCCGGTCATCATCGACGACGTGAAGAGCTGGGCCTTCGGCACGCAACCGTGGAATCCGATCGACGTCACGCTCCACAGCGGGGATCGCGTTCACACCTGGTGCTCATGGGCGAACGGCGGCGACGCGCCCGTCTCGTACGGAGAACGGACAAGCGACGAGATGTGTTACCACTTCCTCATGTACTACCCGCGGATCACCTCCGCGGGCTGGTCGTGGGATGCGCCGCTCGGCCTCGAGAGCTGCGCGACCGGCCAGTGATCTGGTAAGGGAAGCCATGGCCAAAGGGGACGCGAGCGCGACGCCCGTCATGCGGCAGTGGCACGCGGCCAAGTCGTCGCACCCGGACGCGCTCCTCTTCTTTCGGCTCGGGGATTTCTACGAGCTTTTCTACGACGACGCCGTCGTCGCCGCCCGCACGCTCGACCTCACGCTGACGAGCCGCAACAAGGGCGCCGAAGACGAGATCCCGATGGCGGGCGTCCCGTACCACGCGGCGAGCGGCTACATCCAAAGGCTCCTCGAGCAGGGCTTCAAGGTCGCGCTCTGCGAGCAGCTCGCCGATCCCTCCAAGGTGAAGGGCATCGTGCCGCGCGACGTCGTGCGCGTCGTCACGCCGTCGATCGCGTACGACGACGCCGGGCTCGACGCGCGCGAGAACCTTTACTTGGTCGCACTCACGGCCGACGGACCGAGCGTCGGGCTCGCGTCGCTCGATCTATCGACCGGCGAGCTCTCGGCGTGCGCGCCGCAAGATACGGCCACGGCCCTGGCCGCGCTCGCGCGCCTCGATCCGCGTGAGCTCCTCGTGGAGAGCGGTGCGTCGGATCTAGCGCGCGCATTCAAGGCGAGCCGGCCGCGGGTCGTCGTGCGCGAAGAGGTCCCGCCGATGTCGGCCGCCGACGTCGTGCGCGAGCTCGACGCGGTCCTCGGAGAAGGTGAGGCCGCGCGCGCATCCAAGAGCGAGGCCGTGCTCCGCGCCGCCGCGCGATGCATCGCGCTCGCGCGGGCGTGCGAGCCCAATCGGCCGCTCCCGATCCAGCGGCTCGTAGTCTACGAGCTCGGCGACACGCTGGTGCTCGACGAGACGACGCAGTCGCACCTCGAGCTCGTGCGATCGCTCGACGGTGAGAAGCGAACGAGCCTCCTCTCGCGCATCGACGCCACGGCGACCGCGGCCGGGGCGCGTCTTCTCCGTCGTCGTCTCCTCGCGCCGCGGACGCGCCTCGCGGAGATTCGTCGTCGCCAAGACGCGGTCGAGCTCTTCGTCACCCAGCCCGGGCTTCGTGCCGAGATTCGAGGTCGGCTCGGGAGCGTTTACGATCTCGAGCGCCTCGCGGTGAAGCTCGCCATTGGCCGCGCGATGCCGCGCGATCTCGCCGCGCTCCGAACCACGCTCGCGTCGCTCCCGCCGATCGTGGCCGCGCTCGAGGCCTGCCCCGACAAGAGCGCCAAGGCGGCGCTCGAGATCGGCGAGGGCGAGCCGTGGCTCGACGCGTGCGCCGACCTCCACGACGTGCTCGCGCGCGCCATCGTCGACGACCCCCCGCTCCGCGTGAGCGACGGCGGCGCAATTCGCGCCGGATGGGACGCCGAGCTCGACGAGGCGCGGGGCCTCCAAGAAGGCGGCCAGCGTCACATCGTGGAGCTCGAGGCGCGGCTACGCGAGTCGGCGCAGATCGGCAGCCTCAAGCTCCGGTACACGCGCGTCTTCGGTTGGTACATCGAGGTCACCAAGTCGCACGTGGGCAAGGTGCCCAAGGAGTGGCGACGCAAGCAGACGGTCGCGAGCGGCGAGCGACTGACGTGCGACGAGCTCGACGCTTTGGCGAGCAAGATCTCCCACGCCGAGGAGCGCGCGTCGGCGCGCGAAGCCGAGCTCTACGCGTCGCTCACCGCCGAGCTCGGCAAGGCCACGCTGCGCCTCCGCGCGGTGGCCGATCGACTCGCGGCGTGGGACGTCGCGAGCGCGCTCGCCGAGGTCGCGCACCGCGACGACTTCGTGCGCCCCGAGGTCGACGAGTCGCTGGCGATCGACATCGAGGACGGGCGCCACCCCGTGGTCGAGAAGCTCGCGGCGCTCGGTCGGTTCGTGCCCAACGACGTCACGCTCGACGCCGGTGACGACGCCAAGGAAAACGATCGCTCGCGCCTGTGGCTCGTCACCGGCCCGAACATGGCAGGAAAATCCACGCTCATGCGGCAGGTCGCGCTCACCGTGATCCTCGCCCAGATGGGGAGCTTCGTCCCGGCACGGCGCGCTCGCATCGGCGTCGTCGACCGCGTGCTGACGCGCGTGGGCGCGAGCGACAACCTGGCCAAGGGCGACAGCACCTTCATGGTCGAAATGAAGGAGACGGCCAACGTGCTCCGGCGCGCGACCAAGCGCTCGCTGGTCGTGCTCGACGAGATCGGTCGAGGGACGAGCACGTACGACGGCCTCGCCATCGCTTGGGCCGTGGTCGAGTACCTCCACGACGTCGTTCGCTGTCGCGCGATGTTCGCCACGCACTACCACGAGCTCACCGAGCTCGCGGCCACGCAAGACGGCCTCGAGAACTGGAGCGTGTCGGCGCGCGAGCACGAGGGTGACATCGTCTTTTTCCACAAGCTCCAGCGCGGCGCCGCGTCGCGCAGCTATGGCGTCGCGTGCGCCAAGCTCGCGGGCTTGCCCGAGCTCGTCCTCGCGCGCGCGCGGACGCTCCTCTCCGAGCTCGAGGCCGGTGCGCTCCCAGGTGGACGCCCACAGCCCGCGCGCACGAAGAAGAAGCCGCAGCTCGATCTCTTCGCGTCCGCCGCCAAAGCGCCGCCGGCCGGCGCGGCCGAGTCGGCGGTGCTCGATGCGCTTCGTAACGTCGACGTCGATCGGCTGACGCCGCTCGAGGCGCTCCAGCTCGTCGCCAAGCTGAAGACCTCGCTGTGAGCGTCGACGCCGGCGGCGCTGCGCTCCCGAACGCCGATCACGGCGCGTCGCGCTGGACTGGCTACGCGATGGTCGCCGGCGCCGCCTCGTCGTGGGGGCTTTGGCCGCTCTTCTTGAGACGGGCCGAGTCGTACGGGCCGATCGTGCCCGAGCTCGAGTCGGCCGTCGTGCTCGTCTTCCTCACCGTGCTGAGCGGCCTTGCGATGCTGCGCGATCGGTCGACCCGGCGCGCGGACGGCAAGGCCTGGGCAGGCGTCGTGTGGCTCGGCATCTCGGACGCGCTCAACGTCGTCTTCTTCTTCCGCGCGATCCAGACCACCACGGTCGCGGTCGCGGTCTTGTCGCACTACCTGACGCCAGTGCTGGTCGCGCTCGGTGCTCCGCTCGTATTGGGCGAACGCGTGAGCGCGCGCACGTTCGGCGCGGTGGCGATGTCGCTCCTCGGGCTCGTGCTCCTCTTGGGGCCGTGGCGCGAAGGCGGCGCGTCGTCGTCGCTCGTCTTGGGCGCCGCGTACGGCGCGGCGAGCGCCGTCTTTTACGCGTCGAACGTCCTCACGAACAAGCGCCTCTCGCGCGTGTTCTCCGGCAGCGAGCTCTCGTTCTATCACGGGCTCGTCGCGGTGCCGGTCGTCGTGGCCCTCGTCCCTCGCGGCGCGTGGTCCGCGGTCGCGCCGCCGGCGTGGACGCTGCTCGCGCTCGGGTCGATCGGTCCGGGCGCGATCGCAGGCCTCGTCTTCGTGTGGGGCCTTCGCCGCGTGCCGGCCGCGCACGCCTCGGCGCTCACACTCCTCGAGCCGTTCGTCGCCGTGATGATCGGCATCGCGGTCTTCGGCGAGGCGCTCACGCTCGCGGGCGCCGTGGGCGGCATTCTCGTTCTGGCGGGCGCGGCGCTGGTCGTCCTCAAGCGCTGACGCGCGCCGGGCCCACCGGGCACTGTCGTCCGGCGGCCCGTGAACCGTTGGATACGCCGGCCCCGACCGGCCGCGCTTTGGACGCAAATCCACGCGGTTTCATTCAATTCGAGCGCGGCACGCGGGGTGCTGGGTGGTGATCAACATGAAGCCCGTTGCCGCAGTCATCGTCCCCGCCCTCGTCGCCTTCGCGAAGCTCGCTGCCGCTCAGGAGCCGGCGCCCGTTCCCACCACGACGCCCGTCGCGCCGCAGGCCGCCACGCCAGCGCCCGCGCCGGCGCCCGCGGTCGCGTCGCACGTCGACCGGTACCAAGGCGGGGAGGGCGATGCGGTGCAGTCGGGCGACGTGCGGTGCGTGCTCCGTCGCGCCGAAGGCATCAAGCCGTCCGACGCGCGCACCGCGCTCGCGCTGGCCTGCCTCTCCATCAAGCAAGCGGGCGCGTCTGCCGGTGACGTCACGATCGACTTCGGCACGCTCGGTACGCGCGTCGCGGTCTCCGCAACGCGCGAGGGCGTCGCGACGAAGACCGTGCTCCTCCAGGGCATCGAGGAGATGCCCGAAGGCTCGCATCGTCTCGCCGACGCGTTCGTTGGGGGGCGCAGCGTCGAGGGCGCGGTCACGCCCGACACGGTGCTCGCCACCGAGACGCGGCAGACCAAGACCAAGGGCGGTCAGCCCGAGGCCGAGATGGGCGTGTTCGGTCAGAGCGGCGTCGGCGCCGTCACCGACGCGTCGGCCGGCGTGGAGATCGGTCTCAGCTTTCGCTTCGGGCACTTCGCGCCCGTGTCGCACTTGCGCGCTGGCGGCATCTCGAGCGGCGAGCATCGGATCTCCGGAGCGCTCATCGACGTCGGGGGTCGCTACTACTTGGGCGACGGTGACTTCGCGCCGTACGCGGGCGCGGGCATGGCGGCGAGCCACACCTCGGTGCGAAATGGCTACAGCGGTCCGAGCGGCGCCGGCATCGGCGTCTTCGGTGAGGTCGGCATCGCCGCGAACCGCTCCGGCAAGGTCGGCTACTACGCTTCGTTCCGAGCCGACGTTCCGTTCTATGCGCTCGATGGATCGGTGAAGGGCGCGTCGGATCCGTACGTCGTTCCGCTCGCCCTCAACATGGGGCTCGCGTTTCGTTGACGCCGCGCGGCACGCGCGGCGAGTGGATCACCGACGATCCGAAGGGTCCATGCTCGTTGCAAAAAGTCGCTGCGCAGCGATGTGCGAGCTTGGCACACCCTCTGCTGGGGACTGGGCATGCGTCGCTTCGTCCTGGCTTCATTGGTGTGCTCGGCCCTCTCCATCGTGGCATGCGGAGGCGCGCGCGAGTCGTCGGACGAAGAGGCCGAAGGCGCGCTCGTCACCAGCACCGTCGACGTCGTCTTCTCGCCGGCCACGGGCTCGGACACGCACACCGCGCGCATCGCCAAGATGATCGACGGCGCGCAGCGCTCGGTCGACATCGCGATCTACAGCTTCTCGGACGCCGACATCTCGCGCTCCCTCGAGGCGGCCGTTCAGCGCGGCGTGAAGGTCCGCATCGTCTACGAGGGCGGCGGCTCCGATTCGCGCCTCACTGGCGACGCCAAGAAGAATTCGAAGTCGGGACGCCTCGAGTCGAAGGGCATGGATGTTCGCTTCGTGAACAAAATCATGCACCACAAGTTCGTGCTCGTGGACGGGCCGCGCGACGACGCGTCGAAGGCCGCGTCGACGAAGATCGCGAGCGGCAGCGCGAACTGGTCGGCCAGCGCCGTGAAGACGTTCGACGAGAACACGCTCTTCATCGAGCAGGCGCCTGGCCTCGCGCAGAAACTCCAGCGCGAGTTCGATCTCATGTGGAGCCACACGCGCGACTTCGCGCTCGAGACGCCCATCGCGCAAGAGCTGAGCTCGGTGTCGCTCCCCGATCCCATCCCGGCCGACGTCGGCATCGACGCCTATTTCACGTCGGGGAACTTCAAGGTCAAGGGCACCACGTTCTCGAGCGTGGGCACCAACGTCGCGGCCGACGCGCTCGTGAAGGCCATCAAGGGCGCGCAGCACTCGATCCACGTGGCCTCGGGTCACTTGCGCTCTCGCCCCGTCGCACTCGCGCTCATGGAGAAGGCCAAGGCCTCGCCGGGGCTCGACATCCGCGTCTACCTCGACGGTCAGGAGTACATCTCGGCCGAGGGCGACGCCGATCAGCAGTCGAGCCTCCAAGGTTGCCTCGCCGCCGCGGGCAACAACGAGTCGAAGCAGCGCGCGTGCACCGACAAGGGCTTCCTCTACGGCTACGAGGTCGGCGCGGCGGGCGCCAAGGTTCGCTACAAGACCTACGCCTATCGCTGGGACAACTCCTACGCGAAGCAGATGCACAACAAGTTCTTCGTGATCGACGGCTCGACCGTCTTCTCGGGGAGCTACAACCTCTCCGACAACGCCGAGCACGACACGTTCGAGAACATCCTCGTGTTCCGCGGTGCAGAGCACGCGGCGCTCGTGAGCGCGTTCGAGCACAAGTTCGACCAGCTCTGGGAGACCGGCCGCGACAAGAAGGCGAGCGTGGAGCAGGCCATCTCGAACGCGTCGTGGATCCCGCTCGTGTTCGACTCCATGGCCCTCACGCACGACGAGGTGACGGCGCTCAAGGATCTCGTGCGCGAGAACTGCCCGTCGGCCGACACCACGGAGTTCCGCAAGAACCCCACGCAGCACCAGCGCTGCCTGCGGAGCGGCGCCAATCCCGCGCCGGCGGGCGCAGGCGGCGGGACGCCCGACCCTGTCACGCCCGACGACAACGGCGGCTGAGATCGCCGGCCCTCGGCCGGTGTGTCTCGGCGAGGACACGCGAGGCGGGCGCGGAAAGGCTCCTCCGTAACGGGGGGCTTTAATTTGTCTGCGACCGTAAATAGGCCCGTGGCTCCTTGAATCAATTCGAGCCACCGCTAGTCCATCGCGCGCGTGAACCGTAGGGGGCTGTAACCCCTCCACGGACCACCCGTCCGAAGCCCCGCCCAATCGCCGCCGGCGCCCGCCGGTCGGCACCGGTCCCCCATTGCCTTGGAGCGCGCGCCTTTCGCGTGAGCGCCTCCCTTCGCCTTTTTTTTCGAGGCCCATGAACCGACGCATCCCGCTCTTCGTCTCGCTCGGACTCATCTCCTTCTTGCCGATCGCGGCCTGCTCCTCCGAAGGGCACTACGCGTCGATCGCCTCCGATGGCGGCGACGAAGAAGAGGAGGCCGGCACCATCATCGTCGACGGCGGCAAGAAGACCGACGGCGGCAAGGACGCCGGCAAGGACTCGGGTAAGGACGCGGGCAAGAAGGACGGAAGCACCGTCGACGTAGACGTTCCGGACTCGAGCGGTCTCCCGCCCGAAGGCAGCCCGTGCAACACGACTTCCACGCAAGAGACTGCGTGCGGCAAGTGTGGAACCACGAGCCGCGCCTGCTTGGACGACGGCAGCGGCAACAAGACCTGGGGCGCGTGGGGAGCGTGCTTGGGCGAGCTCACCGACCCGGACGCGTGCGATCCGAGCGCGACGTACGCCGACGAAGACTGCGGCAACTGCGGCAAGCGCCAGCGCATCTGCCAGCTCGACTGCCACTTCGTCGCCGGCCTCACCTGCAACGAGCCCACGTTCGGCAGCGATCCGGCGTGCGCGCCGGGCGCCAAGGACTTCCTCCTCGGAGCCTCCTGTTCGGGCTCCAACCAAGGTCGCTACCGCACGTGCTCGAACACGTGCCAGTGGTCGAGCCCGGGGCCGTGCGAGACGTTCACCGTGCTCCCCAACGCACAGACCGTCGCCGTCGGATCGTCGACCTCGTGCGCGCTCCTCGCGTCCGGCAAGGTGAAGTGCTGGGGCGACGGCTCCTACGGCCAGCTCGGCAACGGCACCACCACCGATTCGACCAAGCCCGTCGACGTCACCGGCGTGACCGCGCTCGCGATCGCGCTCGGCTCGTACCACGGCTGCGCGCTCGGCACGGGCGGCGGCGTGAGCTGCTGGGGCTACAACTACTACGGCGCGCTGGGCAACGGCTCGAGCTCGAGCACGACGCAGTCGACGGCGGCCGCGGTGTCGGGCGTCACCGGCGCGCAAGCGCTCGCGGCCGGGCGCTACCACTCGTGCGCGATCGTCTCGGGCGGCGGCGTGAAGTGCTGGGGCTACAACTCGTACGGTCAGATCGGGAACGGCAGCAGCACCAACGCCTACTCGGCGGTGGACGTGACCGGCCTCACCGGCGCCATCGCCGTCGCAGCGGGAAACACGCACACGTGCGCGATCGTCGCCGGTGGCGCCGTGAAGTGCTGGGGGTCGAACTCCTATGGTCAGCTCGGCACGGGCAACACGACGTCGAGCACGACGCCGGTCGCGGTGAGCGGCATCTCGGGCGCGCTCGCGATCGCCGCCGGCACGTACCACACGTGCGCAGTCGTCTCGGGCGGCGGCGTGAAGTGCTGGGGCTACAACTCCTACGGTCAGCTCGGGAACAACACGACCACGAGCGCGTATTCGCCGGTCGACGCGCAGGGCATGACCGGCGCGCTCGCGATCAGCACGGGTGACAACCACACGTGCGCGATCGTCTCGGGCGGCGCGGTGAAGTGCTGGGGCTACAACTACTACGGCACGCTGGGCAACGGCGGCACCACGACCTCGAACATTCCGGTCGCTGTCACCTCGCTCACCGGTGCGGCCAGCATCTCGGCGGGCTCGAACTCGACGTGCGCCAAGACCACGGGCGGCGTGAGCTGCTGGGGCTACAACGGCAGCGGTCAGCTCGGCAACGGCTCGTACACGACGGCCTACGCGCCGGTCTCCGTGACGAATCTGTGAAGCCAGCGCGCTCGATCGTTTGAGCTCAAACGATTGGCGTGGCTTGGAAGATGGCGTGCACGCCGCGCCCGCGGTGGCGCGTCGTGCGCGGTGGTAGCGATCCGAGCGCGCCGCCGTGGAGCATTTGGACAAAGAGCGAGCCAAGTCGCGTCGACTAATTCGATGGTGCCGCGAACGGTCGCTTGAAGGGCTGATTCCGAGTGTTACGAGGGCGCCGCTCCGCGCGGTTGCGCGGCAGGAGGCGCATGTCCCGCTCTCGCTCGCTCTCGATCTCTCTCCCGCTCGCCCTCGGTCTCGTCCTCCCACCGGCTTGCGCCGCCGAAGGGTTCAACCCCGGCGGCGACGACGACGTCGCGGATGCGGCGTCCACGCGAACCGGCAGCATCCTCGTCGACGGCGGAGGTGAGGGCGGGGCGCGTCCGTCCGGCGACGCGTCGTCGAGCGATGCCAAGACCTCGCTCCCTCACGACGCCGGCAAGCTCGACGCCGCCGCCTCGAGCGACGCGAGCACGCTCCCCCCGGCGGGCAGTCCGTGCAACACGAGCGCCTCACAAGAGACCTCCTGCGGAAAGTGCGGAACGACGTCTCGCGCTTGCCTCGACGACGGGAGCGGCAAGAAGACCTGGGGCGCGTGGGGCGCTTGCTTGGGCGAGACCACCGATCCGGATGCGTGCGATCCGTCGGCCACGTACGCCGACGAGGACTGCGGCAACTGCGGGAAGCGCGCGCGCATCTGCCAGCTCGACTGCCACTTCGTGTCGGGGCTCACGTGCAACGAGCCCACGTTCGGTGGGGAGGCCGCTTGCACGCCGAACACCCGTGACTTCTTGCTCGGAGCGTCATGCACGGGCGCCAACGAAGGGCGCTATCGGACGTGCTCGGCGTCTTGTCAGTGGTCGAGCCCGGGGCCGTGCGAGATCTACGGCCTCCTCGCCAACGCGCAGACCGTGGTCGTCGGGGCAGCGTCGGCCTGCGCGATCGTCGCGGGCGGGCACGTGAAGTGTTGGGGCGACGGCTCCTACGGTCAGCTCGGCAATGGCAGCGCCGCGGCGGCGTCCACGCCCGTTCCCGTGCCCTCGCTCACGGCCTCGGCCCTCGCGATGGGCGCGTATCACGTGTGCGCGGTCGTGGGCGGAGGCGTGTCGTGCTGGGGCCACAACACGTACGGGTCGCTCGGCGCGGGCGCCTTCGCGCCGTCGAGCTCCTCGTCACCGATCAAGGTGTCGGGGATCGCGGCAGCGCTCGCGATCTCGAGCGGCCAGTACCACACGTGCGCGATCGTCGGCGCCGGTGACGTGAAGTGCTGGGGCAACAACAGCTCGGGCCAGGTCGGCGACGGAACCACGACGAACGCGTTTTCGCCGGTGGCCGTCACCGGCGTCTCTGGGGCGACGGCGATCGCGACTGGCATCGTCCACAGCTGCGCGATCGTGTCCGGCGGTGCGGTGAAGTGCTGGGGCAACAACGCCTTCGGTCAGCTCGGGGCCGCAAGCATCGCCGGCGGCCTTTCCACGTCGCCGACGCCCATCGACGTCACGGGGATCAGCGGCGCGCAGTCCATCGTTGCTGGCGGCTACCACACTTGCGTCATCGTCACTGGAGGTGGCGTGAAGTGCTGGGGCTACAACGACTTCGGTCAGCTTGGCGACGGCACGACCACGTCGAGCGTGAGCCCGGTCGACGTGACCGGCGTCTCGGCGGCGAAGGCGCTCGCGGGCGGAAGCGACCACACATGCGCCATCGTCTCGGCGGCCGGCGAAGTCGAGTGTTGGGGCTACAACTACTCGGGCCAGCTCGGCAACGGAACGAACCAAAGCTCCCCGGTCGCAGTGATGGTGAACACCGTCAGCGGCGCGTCGAGCGTGAGCGCAGGGCTCGGCTCGACGACGTGCGCGCGCGCGACCGGCGGCGTCTCGTGCTGGGGCTACAACCACTACGGCCAGCTCGGCAACGGCGGGTCGTCGAGCTCGTCGGTCCCGCTCGTGGTCGGCGGCCTGTGACGCGAGTGCTCCGCGGGCGCTCGCGTCAGCCGTCGTGAGCCGTCGTCGGCTTGGGAAGCGTCAGCCGGCGGCGGCGACGTGGGCCGCGTAGGCCGCCGCGTCCATCAGATCGCCTTCGGCGCCCGACGGCTTGATGGCGATCATCCACGCCTTGCCGTAGCAGTCCTCGTTCACGAGCTCGGGCTTGTTCTCGAGCTCGCGGTTCAAGCGCACGATCGTGCCCGAGACGGGCGCGTAGAGATCGCTCAGCGTCTTCACGCTCTCGATCGTGCCGAAGGCCTTGCCCTTCTCGATCGTCGCGCCTTCCTTGGCGTCGAAGCTCACGAGCGTGATGTCGCCGAGCTGCTCCACGGCGAACTGGGTGATGCCGACGACGATGTCACCGCCGTCCGTCTTCGCCCACTCGTGGTCCTTCGTGTACTTGAGCCCAGCCGGGAAATCGTTCGCCATGATGTCCTTTGATCCTTCGCGCGAGCGTCAGCTCTTCTTGGCCTTGTAGAACGGAACGGGGACGACGACCGCCTCGATGTTCTTGCCGCGGCAGTCGACGAAAAACTTGGTGCCCACCTCGGTCATGGCCGCGGGCAGGTAGCCGAGGCCGATGTTTTTGCCCACCGTCGGGCCGGGGCTTCCGCTCGTGCAGAGGCCGACCTCTTTGCCCTCGAGATCGCGGAGCGGGTAGCCGTGGCGCGCGATGCCGCGGCCGGTGACCTCGAAGCCGACGAGCTTGCGGGGGAGGGGATTGGCCTTCACGGCCGCGATGGCGTCGCGCCCGACGAAGTCGCCCTTGTCCATCTTCACGACCCAAGAGAGACCCGCTTCGATGGGGTTCGTGGTCTCGTCGATGTCGTTGCCGTAGAGCGAGAGGCGCGCCTCGAGGCGCAGCGTGTCGCGCGCGCCGAGACCGACGGGCTTGAGGCCCACGTCCTTGCCCGATTCCATGAGGGCGCGGAAGAGCGCCGGCGCGTCGTTCCACGCGCAGAAGATCTCGACGCCCGTCTCGCCCGTGTAGCCGGTGCGCGCGACGCGACAGGCCACGCCGGCGAGCTTCGCGTTCTTGAAGTGGAAGCTCTTGAGGTCGCGGAGGCCCGGGCCGTCGCCGCCCATCTTGGCGAGGACGTCGAATGCCTTGGGGCCCTGGAGCGCGAGGAGCGCGGTCTTGTCGCTCACGTCCTCGAAGTCGCAGTGGTGATCGGCCGCCGACTTGAAGAGCGCCGAGATCTTGTCCCGGTTCGACGCGTTGCACACGACGAGGATCTCTTCTTCGCCGGTGCGGTAGATGATGAGGTCGTCGTTGATCGTGCCTTTGGCGTTGCAGCAGCACGTGTAGAGCGCCTGGCCCACGGCGAGCTTCGCGACGTCGTTGGTGACCTGGTAGTTCACCACCGCCACCGCGTGCTCGCCGCGGAGGAAGAGCTCGCCCATGTGGCAGACGTCGAAGATCCCGGCGGCGGTGCGCACCGCCTGGTGCTCGTCGACGATGCCCGTGTACTGTACAGGCATCTCCCAGCCGGCGAAGGGGACCATGCGGCCGCCCAGCTTGACGTGCTCGTCGAAGAGGGGCGTCCGGCGGAGGGTTTCGGCGGGAGATTCGCTCATGAGCTTCGTGCCTTGTGCGCGGAGCGCGAGCCCGGAATGAGGCCCGCCCGGCAGCCCACTCTTTACTCGCGTGCGAGGCTGTTGGATAGACTCAGCATCACGATGGCGACTCCGTGGGACCGAGCATCCGAGGGCTACGTCGCGGAGTGGCTGCCGCGGTTCACGCCGTACCACGTCGATCTGGTCGAGGAGCTCCTCGTGGAAGGCACCGCGGCCCGCGTCCTCGTGCCGTGCTGCGGCACGGGCGCCGAGGTCATCGGCGTCGCGCGTGAGCTCGCCCCGGGCGGCGTGGTGAGGGCCACCGATGCCGATCCGGTGATGGCTGCCTTCGCGGAGTCACGGGTCCGCGCGGCCGGCTTCGATGGCGTGTCGGTCGAGCGAGCCGCGGCCGAGGACGCGAGTGGCGGGCCGTGGGACGTGGTGCTCTGCGCCTTCGGACTCTGGCAGCTCGACCATCGGACCGACGTCTTGCACGCGTGGAAGAGCGCGCTCGCGCCGCACGGCAAGGTCGGCGTCCTCACGTGGGGGCCGCCCGACGACGAAGATCCCATCGAGCTCATGACCAAGTGCGTGCGCGAGCGCGAGCCGACGATCGAGATTGTCGCGCCCCGCATCCTCTCGGCGCTCGACTCGATGGCCGCCATGTTCGACGCCGCGGGCCTCTCCCTCGGCCGTCACACCGTGCTCCGCCACACGATCTCGTTCGCGAGCGCGGAGGGGTTCGTCGCGGCGCTCCGCGAGGCGCGGCACTGGCACGAGCTCTTCGCCCGGCTCGGCGAGGAGCGGACGGCCAAGATCATCTCGGCCTTCTACGACAAGGTGGGGGGGCCGACGGCCCCGGTCCCGTGGGTCGCGCCGGCCACGCTCGCGGTCGCGGCCGCCCCCGGCGACGAGATTGCCCTCCGGTCGCGCCCGTCGATCAAGGTGAGCGCGCCCACCAAGTGACCCCGGACCCGGGAAAATCCGCTTAAACGGAGCCGGATCCGCCAAATTGCGGGCGCTAGCCCTTGCTCTCGCCTCCGCGCGCGTGTACGTCCTTGGCCCGTTCGCGGCTTGTCCGCACCGCATTTGAGGAGATCCATGGCTCGTTACCAGTTCACGTCGGAGTCCGTCACCGAAGGCCATCCGGACAAGATTTGCGACCAGATTTCGGACGCGATCCTCGACGGCATTCTCGCCCAGGACACCAAGGCCCGCGTCGCGTGCGAGAGCCTCGCGAAGACCGGCATGGTCGTCGTGGCCGGCGAGATCACGACGAGCGCTTGGGTCGACATCCCGACCATCGTCCGCAACACGGTGCGCGACATCGGCTACGTCAGCTCGGACATGGGCTTCGACGCCAACACCTGCGCGGTGCTCTCGGCGATCGAGAAGCAGAGCCCGGACATCTCGCAAGGCGTGAGCGAGGGCGAAGGCCTCCACAAGGAGCAAGGCGCGGGCGACCAGGGCCTGATGTTCGGCTTCGCGTGCGACGAGACGCCGAACTTCATGCCGGCGCCGATCGACTACGCGCACCAGCTCGCGCTCCAGCTCTCGGCCATCCGCAAGCAGGGCAAGGTCGACTTCCTCCGCCCCGACGGCAAGACCCAGGTCACGCTCGAGTACGAGAACAACAAGCCGGTCCGCATCGACGCGATCGTCGTCTCGTCGCAGCACTCGGAGTCGGTGAAGCACAAGACGCTCCGCGACGCGGTCGTCGAGCTCGTCATCGACAAGACGATCCCCAAGAAGCTCATCGACAAGAACACCAAGATCCACGTCAACCCGACGGGGCGCTTCGTGGTCGGTGGTCCGATGGGTGACTGCGGCCTCACCGGCCGCAAGATCATCGTCGACACCTACGGCGGCATGGGCCGTCACGGCGGCGGCGCCTTCTCGGGCAAGGACCCGTCCAAGGTCGATCGCTCGGCTTGCTACTACGCGCGCTACATCGCCAAGAACGTCGTCGCGTCGGGCGTCGCCAGCCGCTGCGAAGTGCAGATCGCGTACGCGATCGGCGTCGCCAAGCCGGTCGGCGTGCACGTGAACACGTTCGGCACCGGCAAGGTCGCCGACGAGAAGCTCGAGAAGTACATCCTCGAGCACTTCGACATGCGCCCCAAGGCCCTCATCGAGGAGCTCGGCCTCCTCGCGCCGATCTACCGCCAGACGGCGGCGTACGGTCACTTCGGCCGCCCGTCGTTCAACTGGGAGCGCACCAACCGCGCCGAGCAGATCGCGTCCGACCTCATGGGCTCGAAGGCGAAGGCGCCCAAGGCCGAGTCGAAGATCGTCGCCGCCGCGTCCAAGGTCGTGAAGGCCGCCAACGGTCACACGAACGGCACGAACGGCCACGGTCCGGCGAAGAAGAAGGACAAGAAGGCCGGCAAGAAGGGCGACAAGAAGAAGAGCAAGCTGCTCGACGCGGTCAGCTGATCGCTTGCAGATTGCATGCGTCTCCGTGACGCATGAATGCGGCCCCGATCGACCACTCGATCGGGGCCGTACTTCTTTCGGCGTGCGCGCCTCGTGTCCAAGAATTGGACGAGTTGGCTTTGCTCGTGGGTCCGTGCGGCGACTGCGCTGCCTGCTAGCCTGAGGGAGCTTTCGCGGCTTTGACCGCCGCGCTTCCTTGGAGGTGATCGTTGAACCGATCGTTTGGGGCGCTCGCCGCGCTGTCCGTCGGGATCGTGGGAGGGCTCGCTGCGTGCGCGGCGTCGAGCTCGGGGGTGCAGCCTTCAGGGGACGCCGCAACCGACGGCGCAGCGGACGTAGGAGGCGATGGTGGCGCGCCGACGTGTGCCCACGCGACGCCGCTCACGGTGGACGGCGGCGACACCGGCTTCGACCTTTGTGACGACCACGGGGGCTTGCGACGGCGGGAGGCGAAGGCCTGCCCGACGAGCGTGCCGCGGCCGGGAAAGCTCGCGAAGTGCGATGGGGCCGGTACCAGGTGCTCTTCGGATGACGACTGCGCCGCGACGCCCGGCACGTATTGCTCGGCCCCGCCGCCGTCGACGCACTACTGCGAATGCACGAGAGGGTGTCGCTCCGACGGAGATTGCGCGAGCGGACAGATCTGCGAGTGCGGCGACGTGATGGGGCGCTGCGTCGAGGCGAAGTGCACCGGCTCGGCGTCCTGCGGCGGACACGACTGCGTTCGCGCGCCGCTCGCGAGCGGTTGTACGGAGCGCTACGAGTGCATCACCGCGAAGGACGAGTGCTACGGCGATCGCGATTGCGACGGAGGCACGCGGTGCGCAATCGACGATGCCCTGGGGCATCGTGCCTGCCGCGTCGCCGGATGCGTGAACTGAGCTCCGCGCGGATCAGTGCCACCAGTCGACGCCGTTTGCGTTCGGGTTCTCGCCTTGGCCGCTGTAGGCCTCGCAGAGCTCCTTGCCGCGCGCGGGGTAGAAGCCGAGGATGTCGCCGGTGTCGCTCACGATGCCGCTGATGGCGTAGACGATCGCGCCGTCGACGGTCGCCTTGCGGACCTCGGGGTACCCGTAGCCGTAGCCCTTCGACACGCTGGCGTTGTGTTTGAACGCCGCCTTGGCCGAGCCGCGGAGCTCGTCGCCCGAGACCACCTGCTCGCCAGGGAGCCAATAGCTCTTCTGGCCCGTCACCGACGCCTCGTACGCAGCCTTCACTTTTTCCGTCAGCGCTTTCGACTGGGCCGCGGTGAGCGCACCTTCGTCGTCGGAGGTGTCGGCCGCTTCCGCATCCGTGGCGGCTGCGCCGCATCCCGGAATGAACGTCATCGCAACGATGGCGAAGAGTCCGGCGAGAACCGAGCGCGCGGGTAGGGTCATGAAGGACGGGGTACCGCAATGTAAGGCAGCCGCAAGGGGAGATCTTCCGCCACGGGCGCGGGTCACTTCGTTGCGTTTCGCACCTTTGGCAACGGTCGACCGATCGGCAGCCAAGGCGTTAGACTCGCCGGAAAGGGGGCCGCGTGCCGTCGTTCGTGTCGCCAGAGGCCGCTGCGCTCCGGACCGTCAACCTGGTCTCGGACATGCTCGCGTACTGGGGCGCCGACGAGCGCTGCCGGTTCGCCAACGCGGCCTACGCGGACTGGTTCGGGCGGGGCCCGGACGAGATGCGAGGCATCTCGTTGGCCGAGCTGCTCGGGCCGCTCTACGACCAGAACCTGCCCTTCATTCGCGGCGCGCTCGCCGGGAGCGTGCAAACGTTCGAACGACTCATTCCTTCGCCGGACGGTCGAAGCCGTCACACCCTCGCCACGTACACGCCCGACGTGGTCGACGGCGAGGTCCGGGGCTTCACCGCGCACGTCGTCGACGTCTCGGGCCTCCACACGCGTGAGGAAGCGCTCGATCGCATCTCGACTTTGCTAGACCGCACGGGAGCGCTCGCGGAGGTCGGGGGCGCGGAGCTCGACCTCCGGACGGGCGCCGTCTTCTGGACCAAGGAGATGTGCCGCATCCTCGACGTCGACCCCTCTGCGATCCCTCCGCCCGAGCGATGGACCGAGTTCTTCGAGGCCGACGCCCTCGCGAAGTATTTGGTCGTCGTCGACGAGATGCGAGCGAACGGAACGCCCGTCGACTTCGAGACCCCGATGATCACGGCGAAGGGGCGTCGCATCTGGGTGCGGATCCGCAGCACCGCGGTCGTCGAGGACGGGCAGGTCGTCAAGCTGATCAGCGCGCACCAAGACATCACCACGCGCAAAGAGGCGGAGCTCGCCCAGGCCAAGATCGAAGCCCAGCTCGCCGAGGCGCGGAAGCTCGAATCGGTGGGGTTGCTCGCCGGTGGCGTCGCGCACGACTTCAACAACATGCTCAGCGTCATCCTCGCCTATACCGGCGAGGCGCGCGCGAAGCTCGATCCCGCGTCGGCCCTGCGTGCAGAACTCGACGAGGTGTGGAAGGCCGCCGAGAAGTCGGTGGCACTGACGCGTCAGCTCCTCGCGTTCGCGCGTCGCCAGGTCGTGACTCCCGTCGTGCTCGATCCGAACGAGGCGATCGCTCACTCCCTCACGATGCTCAAGCGACTGATTGGAGCGAACGTCCAGGTGACGTGGCGCCCGACCGACAATCCCTGGAGCGTCTACATCGATCGGTCGCAGCTCGATCAGGTGCTCACCAATCTGTGCGTCAACGCGCGCGACGCCATCTCGGGGGCAGGGGCGATCGTCATCGAGACGTCGAACCAGACGATCGACGCGGCCTTCGCCGCCGAGCACCCGAACGCAACGCCCGGCGAGTTCCTGCGGCTCACCGTCAGCGATGACGGGGGTGGCATAGGCCCCGACGCGCTCCCGCGCATCTTCGAGCCGTTCTTCACCACCAAAGGAGTCGGACAGGGGACGGGCCTCGGGCTCGCGACGGTCCACGGCATCCTCTCGCAGTGCGGCGGGTTCGTGACGGCGGTGAGCGAGGTGGGCCGCGGCACTACGTTTGCCGCGTATTTTCCGCGGCGCGCAGCGACCGCGCAGACCAACGACTCCGAGCCGCCCCTCGCGAGAGGCGGCTCCGAGACGGTCCTCGTCGTCGAGGACGAGCCTGCTATTTTGCGACTCGTGGTGCAGGCGCTCGAGCGGAGCGGCTACCGCGTGCTCGGCGCGAACGGCCCGCGCGAAGCGCGCGCGCTGGCCGAGTCGCAGGCGGCCGGCATCCAGCTCCTCGTCAGCGACGTCCTAATGCCGGACATGAATGGCCGCGAGCTCGCGAACGTGCTTCGCGCCGCGAATCCCGAGCTCAAGGTGCTGTTCATGTCCGGCTTTCCGGCCGGCGTGAGCCTCGCGCTCCCCGGTGAGCCTCTTCACTTCCTGCAAAAGCCGTTCACGACCGACGCGCTGCTCGCCTCGGTGCGCGGGGCCCTCGATGGGAACGGCGGAACCGATCGCGTGAGCTGAGGTGGAGCGAGAGCGAGATGGACCGCCGCATGGATCTCCACCGTCTGCTCGGACGCGGAACGCTCGTGGTCGTCGCGTTCGTCGGCGTGGGGACCGCGAGCTGTGACGACGGGCCGTCGCTCGTCGTCGCTCCCGAAGGCGGCGCGGCGCCAGGGTCGGATGCTCCGCTCGACGCCGCGGTCGCCCGCGCCGCGGACGCGTCGCCGGAGCGCCCCTCGCTTCGAGTCCTCTTCATCGGCAACAGCTACACGTACGTCAACGACGTCCCCGGGCTCCTAGCGCGCATCGCCGCAAGCTCGACGACCGGGCCGCGCATCGTCACCGACTCCGTCGCGAAGGGCGGCGCCTCGCTCTCCGAGCACCTCGCCGACGGCGTGGCCGCGTCGCGCATCGCCGAGCGAACGTGGACCCACGTCGTCTTGCAGCAACAGAGTCAGCTCTCGGCGGGCGGCCTCCGTGGCGTGGCCGACCCGGCGGCGCAGAAGCTCGGCGCCATGATCGTCGACGCGGGCGCGCGTCCGACGTGGTTCGTGACGTGGGCGCGCGCGCCGGGCGACGGCATCTATTTCAACACGTTCCAGAACCCGACGCGGATGCAGGACCTCATCACGCGCGGCTACGGCCTCGAGGCGCAGAGGCTCCCGGGGAGCGTGCTCGCGTGCGTCGGCGAAGCGTTTCGGAGCTCGCTCCGCGATCACCCCGAGATCGTGCTTCATCAAGCCGACAAGAGTCACGCGACCCTCGCCGGCTCGTACCTCGCCGCCGCGACGTTTTACGTCGCGCTGAGCGGCGCGCCGGTGCCGGAGGAGTCCGAGGCACCGGCGGGGCTCTCGCCGTCCGAAGTGGCCGCGCTTCGCGAGAGCGCCCGCGTGGGCTCGGCGTGCGCCGACCTGAAGCTGCGCGCGGACGTGCACCTGGTGAATGTGTATGGTGCAACCGTTTACAAGCCGTACGAGATCGGCACGCTCGTGACGCCCACGCTCGACATCGGGACGACCGCGACGTCGGTGCCGGTGCCGTTCGACGTGGTGAACGGAGGTGAGCTCTCCGCCGACGTGACGTGGGTGCTGGGCGGGCCGATCGGATGGCACGGCCTGGCCTTTCCCGGCGCGAGCGCCGACGCGGGCGCGCCGAGCCCGCCATGTGGTGCGTCGCTCCCGCCGCTCTCTCGGTGCCGGTTGGTCGTCGATTACGCGGCCAGCGGACCCGCGTCCCTCGCGCTCTCCATGACCAACGCGTACGACGACGTCGTCAGCGTGCCCATTACGGGGACGCAAGCGCCGTTGGGGCGCGCGCTCCTCACGGTGGGCCGCCGCCCCATGTGGCCGGCGCCGCCCGCCGAGTCGCTCGACTACGCGAAGTGCGGTCCGGTCGCGAACCTCGTCGTGAGCAATCGCGGGACGGCGCCGACGACGAGCGTCACCGGGAAAGCGCTGGATGCGCCGTTTGCCTGGGGGAGCACGGGGTTTCCCGGCGGGAGTGGTATGGCGACCTCGTGTCCGCTCGCTCGCGATCCGGACGACGTCGGCGTCACGTTGCCCTACTGCACCCAGGTGATCGCGCCGGGTGAGAGCTGCCTCGTCGGGATTGTGGCGGGGCCGGGCGTCTCGTGGGGCAGCTACCTGAAGGTCGCGATCGCTTACGGGGATGCAACGGGGCCGGCCGCCGCGGACGCGACGATGACGGCCTACGCGATGCCCGCACCCTCCACGTCGGACGGCGGCGCCGACGCAGCGACCGACTGAGCGCGTGGTCTCGCGATCAGCGGTTCATCGATCTTCTGCTCTCGCGTTCGTCGCGGCCGCGTCCAGGACGGTGAAGTCGTCGAGCACCAGCAGTACGAACCTCCGCGTCCAAAAAGAAAGACAAGAAGGCCAGCAAGAAGACGAGCTCCTCGACGCGGTCAGCCGATCGTGTGCGACATACACGTGTTGCCGCAAACGTGAGAAACGGTCCTGGTCCAGCAATCGGTCGGGGCCGTGTGCTCTTCGCCCCAGGACCGGCGGATCACACCCTGGCGTCCCGCGAGCGCAGGCGAGCACTGAGATTTGCGGTTGGTACGTCGATTGCGGTCGGCGACGGCATGCCCCTCCGTGGTCTCTTCGCATCGGTCGTCGGCTGCCTCGTGTGCAGCGCTCCGAGTCTCGCGTACGCGGACTCGAGCGACGATCCGCCTTCGACCCTGGAGGCCGCGGCGCCATCGCGGTGGGACCGACGTCGCGTCGCGCTTCTGGGTCACGTGGGCTCGACGCCCTTCGGGACGTTTGGTCTCTCGGGCGAGGTGGCGCCGCTCCGTTGGCTCGTGATCGAGGGGGGTGGCGGTTGGGGATTGTTCGGTGACACGTGGCGTGCCGGTGTGATGCCGCGCGCGCGCATCGTCGGAGAAAGGGTCGCCGCGGGGATCGGGGCAGGAGTGTCCGTGGGGCCACACCGCGAGACGAACGAACCCCTCTTCTGCCTGTTGGAGTGCAACTTCTATCGTAAGGATTGGCGGCTCGCGCCCTTCGGTGGCGCGTTGCTCGACATCGAGGGGATGGGTGGCTCTGGATTCGTGTGGCGTGTCTATGGCGGCGCGGCGCTCGTGCTCGACCCTCACGCGTATGAGTGCAGCGGCCGACAGCCATGCCCCGTCGCTACGAAGGCCATTGGCTACGCCGGAATCGCCGCGGGCTACGCGCTACCTTGACCGAGGGAGTGTGAGCGGCCACGCACGCGCAATCGGCGGGAGCGTGATCCGCGGTTCACACGCGCTCGCTCCCGTGTGCCGGTGACGCACAGGCCGACGTTCGTGCACGCGCCACGCATCGTCGGATGAATCGCCTGGTTCGCGCCGCGTCGCGCCCCTTTCGTCATCGCGCCGTCGATGGCCCGCGGCGTGCTGTGTGGGCACCCGGCGTGCGAGCTCCCCGCGCGCCCGCAGGTGGCCATGCTTCGATCTTTCTTCTCCGCGCTCGTTCCTCAAAAGCTCCGCGGCATCTTCGCGGCGTTCGTGGTGGCGGGACTCGCCTTCGGTGCGGTCTCGCTCGCCTTCGGGCAGTCGCTGAACTTCCATGTCTTCCGCGCCGCGTTCTTCGATCTCCTGGCGCGACACGACCTCTACGCCAAGAGCGCCGACGACTACTTCAAGTACAGTCCCACCTTCGCGCTCCTCTTCTTGCCGTTCGCCTGCTTGCCCAAGTGGCTCGGCGCGCCGCTGTGGTCACTCACGAACTTCGTCGTGGCGTACTTCGGCATCGAGCGGAGCTTGGAGAGCTCGCGCGAGAAGAAGCTCGGCCTCCTCGTGGCGCTGGCGGGCATTCTCCTCGCGACCGACGGCGATCAGAGCAATCTCTTGGTGGCGGGCGCGCTCCTCCTCGCGCTCCACGCCTTCGAGCGACGTGACGTGCGAACCGGCGCCGCGCTCGTGACCGGCGCGGCCTTCGTGAAGCTCTTTCCGATCGTGGGCGCCGCGTTCGCGCTCTTGGCGAAAAATCGCCGACTCGCCGTTCGCGCCCTCGCGCTCTCCGCGCTCGCGTGGCTCGTGCTCCCAATCGCAGTCATGCGTCCGCCCACGCTCTTTCGCGAGTATCGCTCGTGGGGCCGTCTTCTCGCCTGGGACCACGCCAATCACGGGTGGAACGTGATGAGCCTCGCCCACGACGTGGCCCATCTGCCCATCTCGAGCGGAGCGCTGCAGCTCGCCGGGCTCGCGATTCAGACGCTGCCGATCGCGCTCGGTATCGCTCGCGGGACCGACGCGCGCTGGCGGCGCACGTTGGCGTGCTCGCTCCTCGCGTTCGTCGTCCTCTTCAATCATCGCGCCGAGTACGCGTCGTTCGTCCTCTCGGCCATCGCCGTCGGCGTCTACTTCGCGGCGCGCGAGCGTCGTCCGCCGCTCCTCGTGGCGCTGGTGGTCCTCTCGATCGTCGTGCCCGGCCCGTTCCTCACTCGGCCGCATCCGAGCGTGACCGGGCTCTTCGAGATCATCGCCGCGCGAAGGCAGTTTCACGCGGTGCGCGTGATCCCGCTCCTCTTGCTCTGGCTCTCGATGCACCGCGACCTCCTCGGGCGTTTCCTCGACGTATCGGTTCGCCTGCGGGCGCCGGTGCCCGAGGCGGACGCCGACCCGGGCGCACGCAAGGAGGCCTGAGCGATGCACCGGCGCATCACGCTCGCGCTCGTCGGCCTCGCCACGCGATTCCCGCTCGCCGTGGTGCTGGTCGCGCTCGCGCTCACCGCGGGCCTCACGGGCGTTGCGCGGCGACTCGAGCTCCGCGCGGATTTGCTCGAGCTCCTCCCGCGCGATAGCGCGGGATTCCGCGCCTTCGAGCATCAGCTCGGTCGCGTCGGCGGCGGCGCCACGCTCATGGTCGTCGTGTCGTCCCCCGATCGCGCCGCCAACGAGCGCTTCGTCGACGATCTCGCCGTCGAGCTCGAGCACCTCGCCGCGAGCGGCGCACCGGCCGGCAAGCTCATCGCCTACGTCGAGCGCGGCACCAAAGACGTCCGGGCCTACTACGAGAAGACCAAGTGGCTCTACGCCGATCTCGATGACTTGAGGGAGGCCGACGCCGAGCTCGATCGCCAAATCGCGATACGCAGCGGGCTCGTCGCGGACCTGGAATCCGATGCGCCGACGCCGACGAGCGCGGACGCCGGACCGGCGGCGAGGAAGCACGCGCTCGGGATGGACGAGTTTCGCGCGCGCTGGGAGAGGCGCACCAAAGAGCGCGACCAGTTTCCCACCGGCTACTTCGCCACCCCCGACGGCACGCTGCTCGGCCTACGCGTCGTGACCGGGACGCGCCTCGGCGACGCGGGAGGCGACCTCCTGCTCGCCGAGGTCGAGCGCATCGTCACGCGACTCGCTCCGGCCGCGCGACACCGCGACATGAAGATCGGCTTCACCGGCGACGTCGCGGGCGCCGCCGACGAGAAGAAGGCCATCATGGACGAAGCGGCGCTCGCGACCGGCGGTGCGGTCCTCGTCGTACTCGTCGCGATTGCGATCTTCTTCCGGTCGGTGTGGGCCCTCCCCATCATCGCGCTCCCGGTCGCGCTCGGCGTCGCCGCGGCGTACGCGTTCGCGACGGTGGCCTTCGGCTACGTCAACACGGCGGGCGCCTTTCTGGGGGCGATCGTGGTCGGCAACGGCATCAACTATCCGATCGTGCTCCTCGCGCGGTATCAGGAGTTTCGCGCGCGCGGCATGGCGCCCGACCTCGCGCGGCGTGAGGCCGTGGTGAGCGCGTTCCGGGCGGAGCTCGTCGGCGCGTGCGTGGCCGCGATCGCGTACGGGTCGCTCGTGCTCACCCAGTTCCGTGGTTTCAGCCAGTTCGGCGCCATCGGCTTCGTGGGCATGCTCGCGGTGTGGGCGTCGATCATTCCGCTCGTTCCGGCGATGATCGTCCTCGTCGAGCGCGTCGGCGGGCCGCTCCCCCTGGGGGCGCGCGATGGATCGCGTCCGGTGGCGCGGGTCCTCGCGCGCGCCGCGTCGCGGTGGCCGGCGCCGATCGTCGCCGTCGGCATCGCGGTGACGGCGCTCGCGGGCGCGAAGCTGCCGGTGTGGCTCCACGACCCATGGGAGTACGACTTCGGCAAGCTCGGCTCACGTCGCACCGAGGTGAGCGGTGCGGGTGAGTGGTCCAACAAGGCGAACCTCGTCTTTGGCGGAAAGATGAACGTCGCGGGCGCGCTGATGCTCGCCGACACGCGCGAGCAAGTCGCGGCGGTGAAAGCGCGCATCCTCGCGAACGACGCTGCGGATCCCGCCGGGCGCATGATCGCCGAGGTGACGACCATCGACGACGTGCTCCCCGGGACGCGAGCCGCACAAGAGGAGAAGCTCGAGGTGCTCGCGAGCATTCGCGCGCGGCTCACTCCGGGCGTCCTCGGCGCGCTCGAACCTGACGAGCGAAAGAGCCTCGAAGCGCTCCGCCCGCCCGATGGGCTGGCCGTGATCACCGATGCGGAGCTCCCGCCGCTCGTGCGCCGCCGATTCAGCGAGAACGACGGGCGAGTCGGGACCGTGTTTTACGTGCTCCCGCGGAACGACGTGGTGTTCGCCGACGGGCACAATCACCTGCGGCTCTCGGCCACGACCGACAACGTGCGGCTCGACGGTGACGTCGTCGTGCAAACCGCGAGTCGCTCGACGATCTTCGCGGAGATGCTGCGGAGCCTGCGCCGAGACGGTCCGCTCGCTTCGCTTGCGTCGACGATCGGCGTGGTCATCGTGGTCGTCGCGGCGGCGCGGTCGGTGCGCCTCGTGACCGGCGTCTTGCTCGCGCTTGCGGTCGGTGTGATTTGGCTCCTCGGGTGGGCCTCGTTCGCGGGGGTGCGCCTCAACTACGTCGACTTCATCGCCATTCCGATCACGCTCGGCATCGGCTGCGAGTATCCGTTCAACATCGCGGACCGCGTGCGGCTCCTCGGCGGCGACGTCGTGAGCGCCGTCGCGCGGTCCGGCGGCGCGGTCGTCTTGTGCAGCTTCACGACCATCGTCGGCTACGGATCGCTCCTCGTCAGCGACGTCCAAGCGCTCGAATCGTTCGGCAAGCTGGCCGTGGCCGGAGAGCTCGCGTGCGTCTTCGCGGCCGTCCTGCTCCTCCCGTCGGTGCTGGTGCTCCTCGGTCGATGCCCATCGCTCGGAGCGACGACCTCGCGTCAGGGGTAGATGCTCGCGTAGGGCGGCATCGCCGTGCCCGCGGCCTCCCAGATGCGCTTGGTCAGCGTCATGGGTGATCCGTCCTTGGCGTTGCCGGCGTACGGGTTCTTGGCGCTCGTGACCCCGGTCGGCTTGTCCGTGGTCGGCTTGGTGAGCGGCTCGGCGGCGAGCTTCGCGAGGTCAGCTTCGTAGGGAAACGGCCATAGCGGCAGCGACGCGTCGGGGACGTCGAAGCCAGCGTCGCCCCAGGCGCTCAAGAACGCGCCCACCGCGAAGCGTTGCTCGGCGCCGGCGCCGGAGACGCGCGCCACGGGATGGACCACGCCCGCGGACAGCATGTTGGTGGCGGTGACGCCGCCGCCGTTCACCGGGCCGGGGAGGCTACCGGTCGTACAGTGATCCGCGGTGACGACGCCGTTCGATGCCTTGCCGAAGGCGGCGGCCGTTGCCGGGCTGCCGTTCGTGAAGCCCCAGACGAAGCAGTCGACGAAGCTCGCCAAGGTGTCGCTCGCGCCGCCGTAGTTGTCGGTGCGAAACGCGGCGTATTCGGCGCCCGAGCCGAGGCTCCCGCAGCCGATGAAGCGGACGTTGCGCACGCTCTTCGGGAGGTACGCCGAGCCCCACTTCACGGCATCGGCGTCGGCGCCCACGAGGTGCGGGCTGTCGATCTCGTAGCAGTTGGCGAAGAGGACATCCTTGCATTCTGCATAGGAGCCGTCGTTGCTCCCGTAGAAGCAGAACGAGGCGCTCGGCTCGAGGGCGGGGCCGAAGTGCATGGTCGACGTGCACCGTCGCAGCACGGCCGCGCCGGCCGGCGCGGAGTCGCCGCCAGTGCCGCCGAAGAACATGTATCGACCGCTTCCGACGGCGTGGCAGTCCTCGAGGAGGGCGCCACGCCCGTAAGCGAACGCACCGCCGTAGCGCGAGCACGACGACTTCTTCACCAAGATGCGCGTCAGTCGATTGTGCGTGCCGTCGTCCCACACCGTCGCGCTCGCGTTGTCGTCGGCCGCGGCGGCCGCCCAGGTCGTCTCGGCGACGATTCCGTCGATCCAAACGTAGGAAGAGCTCGGCCCCAGGTACACGATCGACTCGTAGTAGCCGCTCGGGCGCGCGGACTGCACGATGCGGACGCCGAAGCGATTCTTGGCGCGGATGATGGTGCGCTTGCCGGCGGTGCCGCTCGGGACGGGCCCGGTGATCTCGTTGATCCAGTTGTCGGCGCCCTCGTACGTGCCGTCTTCGATCACGACTTGCCCGCCGCCGCTGATCGAGCGAAGCGCCTTCTTGATGGTCTTGAACGGGGCGGCCTGCGTCCCCGCGGCGCTGTCGCTTCCCGTCGTCGAGACCCACTTCGCGTCGCTCGGGATGGCGCCGAGCGCCGCGTCGTAGCGGGCGTCCCAGGTTGCCGAGGTGGCGGCGTCGCTGGCGGCAGCGCCGTCGCTCGCGGACGCACCGTCATTCGTCGTCGCCCCGTCGCCGGGGGCCGGCCCATCTGCGACTTGGCCGGCGTCGGAGGCTACGCCCCCATCGAAGCCGCTGCCTACCGGCGCGTCGTCGGCGCCGTCGTCGCCGCACGCAAAGGGTCCAACGAGAGCGGCGCCGCCGAGCGCCTTCAGGAAGGTTCGTCGCCTCATGCGCGACGTCTACCGCGCATCTCGCGCGGGCGTCGGTTATTTGAACAGCGCGTCGGTGAGCGGCGACGGCGCGAACATCTTGAGCGCGTCGACTTTGGCGACCTTCACGGTGGGCGCGCCCATCGCGTACGGGCCGATCTCGTAGACCTGGAATTGAACGATGAGATCGTCGTGATCGACGCAGAGGGTCGTGTCGTCGGAGACCTTGACCTCGGTGATGCCCATCGCCGCCAAGTCGCCGCCCGGCGCGAGGAGCTCCTTCTTGACGCGCGCGCCGAGCGCGGCGCGGCCGGCGGGCGTGAGGAGCTTGGGCGTGAGCTTCACGAGCTTGCCGCTCGTGAGATCGGCGACGGGACACGAGATGCCGTGCATTCCGTGCGCGCCGCCGGCGAACTCGTAGAACTGGAAGCGGAACGCGAGCGCTGTCGCGCGCTCGGCGGTGAGCTCGTACGTCGTCTCCGCTTCGTAGCGGAGATCCATCTCCGAGATTTGGCAGCCCTCTTTGGAGATGCCGCCGGCCTCCTGTTTGAGCGCCGCGTTCAGCGCCTTCTCACGCGGTCCGGCCACCGTGCCCTCGAGGCGCGGGAAGAGTCGGGTGATCGAGCAGAGCCGCCCTTCTTCGAAGTAGTCCTCCTGAGGCGCGACGCGGCCGCCGCCACCGCCGAGAGGCACCATGCCCGGATAGGCCGAGGTGCCGCGGAGGGCCACGGGGAACGTCTTCTGTCCGTCCGCGGAGAACCAGCGCGCGAACACGAACTCCGGCGCGAGGAAGACGCCGTCGATGCGTCCGGTGAGCGTGCCGCTCGGCGCGCGCTCTTCGAACGAGAACGACCCGTCGCTCGTCTGGAGCTTGCCGAGGAGCTGCATGTCGGCCTGGCTCTTCGGGTAGCGATAGACCCCGCGGACGCTCCCGCCTGGTTGCACCGTGAGCCGCGCTCGGATGCGCGTCGTCGCGCCGAGCGATCCCATGTACGACTGCTCGAAGCCCTTGCTCGTCGCGCCGTCGGGCACCAGCGCATCCCCGACGATCGGCACGGGCTTGGCGGGACGGTCGCGCCACTCGCCGCGCAGCTTGCCGCCCTCGATGCGGCCCTCGAAGGACACGCCGCTCTTCCCGGCGATGGGCGCTTGCGTCAGCGAGATGCGATCGTCCGCGGTCCACGTGCCGCTGACCAAGACACTCTCTCCGCCCGCCGCGATCATGGCGCGCACGCCTTTGGCGTCATGCTCGAGTGCGATTCGCAGATCGCCGCTCGTGCCGAGGTTCGCCTTGAACGCGACGATCTTGGGCGCTTCCGGCTTCGGCGCAGCGGCGTCCGCGGCCGCAGCAACCGGCGCAGCCGACGCCGCATCGGGGGCGTCCTTCGTGATCGGCGCGGCGGGGGGCGGCGGCGGCGAGGCGGGCACCACGGCCACGGGCTCGCTCGCGCCGCACGCCGCGACGAGCGCCGCGGCGACCAAGGAGAGGGATCGCATCGCTTCGGAGGCTCGGGCGTCGTCTGCTCAGCCGAGCTTGGCGAGTCGCTGCTCGAGCGTCACCTCGAGCGACTCGATGGCCTTGGTGAAGCTCTGGATGCCCTCGGCCAGCTTGTCGTGCGCCATGCGATCTTGGTCGTGCATGGTACGGAACGCCGACTCGTTCATCTTGATGGCTTCGACCGGCGATGCCTTGGCCGCAGCCGGGTCGAGCTTGCGGACGAGGGGCTGGTCCATCTTCTCGAGCTCGCCGAGGAGCGCGGGCGAGATGGTGAGGAGGTCGCAACCGGCGAGCTCGATGATCTCGCCCACGTTGCGGAAGCTCGCGCCCATGACCTCGGTGCCGATGTCGAAGTGCTTGTAGTATGCATAGATGCGCGTGACGCTCTGCACACCCGGGTCTTCGGCGCCGACGTAGTCGCGCTTGTGCTCCTTCTTGTACCAATCGAGGATGCGACCGACGAAGGGCGAGATGAGCGTGGCCTTGGCGTCGGCGCAGGCGACGGCCTGATGGGTGCCGAAGAGGAGGGTCATGTTGCAGTGGATCCCCTCCTTCTCGAGCGTCTCCGCGGCGCGAACGCCCTCCCACGTGGACGCGAGCTTGATGAGGACTCGCTCGCGCGAGATCCCGGCGGCCTCGTACATGCGGATGAGGGCGCGCGCCTTGTCGATGCTCGCGGCCGTGTCGTACGACAAGCGCGCGTCGACCTCGGTGGAGACGCGCCCGGGGACGATCTCCAAGATGCGGAGACCGAACTCGACGCTCAGGCGGTCGACGGCGCGCTTGGCGACCTGGCTAGGGACGGCGGCCGACCCTTCCTCTTTGCGGGCCCAGCGGAGCGCTTCGTCGATGATCTGCGCGTAGGCTGGCATCGCCGCCGCTGCTTGGATGAGCGACGGGTTCGTCGTCGCGTCGCGCGGACGGAACTGCCGCATCGACTCCATGTCACCGGTGTCGGCGACGATGACGGTCATTTCCTTGAGCTGATCGAGAACGCTGGCCATGCGCGAAGGATAGGCCGGGCGAGGCCGCCCTGGAAGGGAAGACGGCCCGAAGACGGCCCGGGCCAGCGGCCGTGACGCGCGCGTGACGCCTCCGTTTCAGCAGTCGTGCGAGCCGGTGCAAGTGGCCGAAGTGTTGGGGATCGGCGCCACGGACTCGTAGGTGATGGTGCTCGAGCACGCCGAGCCGTCGAGCGAGAAGCAGATCTGCTCGGCGCGGTGGAATCCGTCGTCATGCTTCACGGCGGGGAGGCGCACGCGGAGGAGCAGGGTCTCACCGTCGGGGAGGATGCCGATGTCGCGCAAGCTCCGGCCCATGCTCTTCGTGGTGTGGGCCGCGAGATCGAGGTCGAAGAGATCGCCGCCGAGGCCGTCGGCGGTCGCCTTGAGCGTGAAGACGTGTCCGTTCTTGGTCTGCACGAAGCGATCGAGCGCCGCGAGCGGGCCGGTGAACGCGGTGTACTTCCGGCGGGCGAGATCGAACGTCCCGAACGGGGCATCGCTGCCGAAGGTGGCGCCCGCTTCGATGCGAATCCCGTTCGCGTCGACCGTCACCTTCGCTTGCGCCGAGACGCGCTCGACGCGAACCGAGGCGTCGACGAGGAGTGATTTGCCGTCACGGCCCATCGCGAAGCGCGGCAGCGAGTGGCCGATCGGCGTCAGCGTGAAGGTGAGCGAGTGCGGGTCGATGACCATGAGCTGGTACGGATCGGCGCCCGCGGCCGGGACCTGGTCCTTGTCCTTGAACATCGCCGGATCCATGCGCGCCGTGTCGAGGTACGCGACCGCCACCGAGCCGGCCTTGTCGAGCGCCACCGGGCCGAAGCCCGGGAGGTTCTCGCGGAACGTGGCCGCGCCTTTGGCGTCGAAGTCGATCACGCTCACCGGGTCCGGGTTCGTCCAGGTGACGGTCTCGGTGCTGGGCCGGTCTTCTTGGCAGAACGTCGGCGAGAGGAACGCGCGCGAGGCGTCGGGGACGACGACGAGCGGCGCGGAGCAGTTGGGCACGTCCACGCGCGCCTGATCGAGCGTCGCGAGGTCGACGATCGAAAGCGCGGTCTTCGGCTGGTGCGCCGTCCACTCGGTGGAGCCGACGAACACCGCGCGCGCTGCGCTGCCGGTGCCGCTCTTCGCAGCCGGGAGGAACGTCAGGTTCGTCGGAAAGGAGGGGAGGAAGATCTCGCCCGTGAGGGCACCGCTCTTCGTGGCGACGACGCTCGCCTTGCCCTCGCCGGCCACGATGACGTTGGCGTCGTCGTCGCTGATCGAGAAGACCGCCGGCGTCGTGATGGAGGGGCTCACACGCCACGCCTCCGTGACCGTCTCGAGATCGAACGCGACGACGCTGGCGGGGGCGCCGGGCGCGAACGCGTAGCCGCGCGTCCCGTCGTGCGCGAAGACGAAGCGGCTCGCGTAGAACGGAAGCTCACGCGTCGTCTTCTTCTCGAGGTCGACGATCACCGACGCGTCGGCGCGCTGGAGGAGCGAGAAGCGACCGGAGGGCGAGACGAGCATCACGCCGACGGAGAGCGATTCGCCGCTCGTGCCCGTCGCCGAGCGATCGTTGGTCTGCACCGCGCCTCCCTGATCACCGGTGGTGGGCACGGCACATCCGCCCACACCGAGGCCGACCGAGAGCGCCAACAAGGACACGAGAGCCGAACGAATAAGCATTGAAGAAGCTCCTCTGGCCGCGTCGCGAGGTCTGCGGCTCATGACCGTCTGACTGGGCGACGGCGCGCTTCTTCACGGGAAATCAGGGCACGAACGCAAACAGGTCGCACCCGGAAGGGGGCGTCACGCCGACCATGATCGCGCTGCCAGAGGGGCTACGCGGCTTACTTCTTGTGGCGGGCTTTGAGGGCCTGGAAATAGCGGTGTGCGAGGCCGGACGCCTTCGCCGCACGCGTGACGTTCCCGCCGTTCTCACGGAGGACCTGCTCCACGTACAAGCGCTCGAAGCGCGCGACCACGTCCTGGCGCGCCTGCACGAGCGGCAGGCGGCGCGCGAGCACGTCGCCGATGAACTCGGCGCTCTCGATCGTCGCGGCGGCTGGGGTGGGGGCGCCGCCGAGCGACGCGCGCGTGCTGGCGCCCACCTCGACCTCGCCGGTCGCGAGGTGTCGCGCGACCGCGTTCTCGAGCTCGCGCACGTTGCCCGGCCATCCGTGCGCGGCGAGCCGCGCCATGAGCGCCTCCGGCGGATCGCCGCTCGCGCCGCTCGCGGCCCAAAACGCGCGCGCCAAGACGGGCACGTCCTCGCTGCGCTTGCGGAGCGGCGGGATCTCGATGCGCGCGCCCACGAGCGCGTAGAAGAGGTCCTCGCGGAAGAGGCCACGCTCGACCGCGCGATCGAGGTCGACCGTCGACGTCGAGATGACGCGCACGTTGAGCGGCGTCGACGCGCTCGCGCCGACGCGCTGGACCTCACCGCGCGAGAGAGCGCGCGCGAGGCGCCGCTGCAAGTCGGGAGAGAGCTCTGCGGGCTCGTCCAAGATGAGCGTGCCGCCTTGAGCCTGCTCGAGGAGGCCGACGTGACCGTCGGGTGCGTTCTGCCACACGCCGGGCGCGGCGCCGAAGAGCATCACCGCCCCGGCTTGCGGATCGTCGGCGAGCGCGTCGAAGACCACGAGCGGACCTTGCGCGCGTGCGCTGTGCGCGTGGAGCTCTTCGGCGAGGAGCTCCTTTCCGGCCCCGGTCTCGCCTTCGACGAGCAGCGCGACGTCGGCTTTGGCGAGGCGATCGGCGAGCGCGAAGAGTCGCCGCATCTCGGCGCTCTTGCCGACCATGCGACCGAACGATTCGGCCTGCGCGGGCGGCGGCTCGGCGGCGGTGTCGACGTCGAAGGCGACGATCTGCGTCTCGCCGAGCTCGATCGGCGCGCCCGGCGGCACGATGACCTCGCGGACCTGGACTCCGCGAATGAAGGTACCGTTGGTGGAGCCGAGATCGCGGACGAGCACGCCGTCGGGCGTCCACTCGACCGCGAGGTGACGGCGCGAGACGCGGCGGTCGGTGAGCCGCAGCGCACACGTCTGGCTCGTGCCGATGAGGAGCTTGCTGTCGCCGATGAGCGAGCGCTCCGCACCGGCGTCGGCGCCCACGGTCACGCGCAGGACGACGGCGCGCGGCTTGATCCCAACTCGATCGTGGCGTTCGGTGGTGTTGTCGATGCCCGGCATTTTCGCGTTCCCAAGATACGCGATCGCCCGCGAAAGCGAGCGCCCAATGGCGGGTTTCCGGGCGCCCGGCCATGGGGCTTACATGCGACTCCGCTCCCGGGTCTTGGCCGTGCTCGCCGTCGTCTCGCTGCTCGCTTGCGGCCGCGTCGTGGACGACGGACCGACCCACGGGACCGCGCGCGCCGGCCCGTCGACGCGTGTGGATCCGCGGGCGTCGGGCGGCGGCTTCACGCGCTCGCTCGACCCGCCGACCAAGGTCGATCTCCTCCTCGCCATCGACAACTCCTCCTCGATGGGGGACAAGCAGACGTACCTGGCGGACGCCGTTCCGCGCCTCGTCGAGCGTCTGCTCTCGCCCCGCTGCGTGCGCGAGGATGCGCCGGCCGTCGTCGTCGGCCCGTCGCGCCTCGACGGACGCGGCTCGGTGACGTGCCCGGCCGGCGCGCGCCCCGAGTTTCCGGCCGTCGCCGATCTCCACGTCGGCGTCGTGACGTCGTCGTTGGGTGGCCGCGGGGGTGACGTCTGCTTGGGGGGGACGGCGAGCCACGACGACGACCGAGGGCACCTCGTGACTCGCGGCGGCGCGGGGAGCGCGCCGTTCCTCTCGTGGGCCCCGGGCGCCGACGCGCGCGCCCTCGCCGCCAACTTCTCCGATCGCGTTTTGGGCGTCGGCCAAGACGGCTGCGGCTACGAGGCCCAGCTCGAGAGTGTCTATCGATTCCTCATCCAGCCGGATCCGTACGCGTCGCTCGTCAAAAGAGGCGACACCGTGGCTCAGGAGGGCGTCGACATGGAGCTCCTCGCCGAGCGGCGGGCGTTCTTGCGCCCCGACTCGCTCGTCGCCATCGTCCTTCTCACCGACGAGGACGAGTCGTCGGTCGCGCCCGGTGCCTTCGGTGGCCGCGCGTGGTTCTTCGAAGACAGCCGGCACGTGCGACCGGGCACGACCGCGTGTGCGACGGACCCTGACTCGCCCGACTGCAAGTCTTGCTACTTGAAGGCCGCGGAAGGGGATTCGGCGTGCGCGCGCGCGCTCGACGACACGACCGATGGCGTCAACGTCCGCTTCTTCGATATGAAGCGGCGCTTCGGCGTCGACCCGCGCTACCCCGTCGAGCGCTACGTGCGCGGCCTTCGCGAGTGGACGGTTCCGTCGCGCGACGACGAGTGGGCCGACTTCGCCTACGTGGGGAACGAGGCCGACCACGCACGCTGTACGAACCCTCTCTTCGCCGACCAGCTCCCCAGCGAGCCGGGGCAAGATCTGTGCAGCCTCTCGCGCGGCCGCCGCACCCCCGACGACGTCGTGCTCCTCGCGATCGGCGGCGCGCCGTGGCAGCTCTTGAGCACCCGCCCCGACGATCTCTCGACCAGCGTTCTCGGGCGCGACGTGCGGGCGACGCTCGACGCCGCGGGCTGGCGTCGCTTGCTCGGCGACGGTCCGAGGCGAGACGGACAGCATCCGCTCATGCGCCCGTCGATTGTGCCGCGCGCCGGCGTCTCCGCCGACGACGCGCACGGCGCGGAGTGGAATACACTCGGAAATGATTTGCAGTATGCATGCATGTTCCCGCTCCCCAGCCCGCGCGATTGCTCGCAGCCGGAGAACCGGGACGCGTGCGATTGCGATCCTGACCACGTCGCGCCGGTGTGCGATCCGGCAGCGCCGGAGCGGCAGATGGCGGCCAAGGCGAACCCGACGCTCAGGCTCTTCGAGGTTGCGCGCGCGCTCGGCTCACAAGCGCTCGTCGCCTCGGCCTGCCCGGTCGACAGCGTGCACCCCACGCTCGGCGGGATCGACAACCCGCGCTACGGCTACCGGCCCGCAGCAGCCGCGCTCGGCGACCGTCTCGGGTCGGCGCTCTCTCCGCGGTGCCTCGCGGCGCCGTTCGACGACGCATGCGTCGTCGTTGCGCCGAGCGACGGACGCTCCTGTCACGACCAAGGGCTCGTCGATCCGCCGGTGTTCGTCTCCGCGGGCTCCGTCTGCGCGATTCCGCGCCAAGCGGGCGATTGCCACGACGGTCGCGGCTTCTGCGTCGTCCCCGAAGGCGGCGCGTGCGCCTTCCGCGTCGTCACGGCGCCGGGCACCGTTCGCCCGACTTCACCGCTCACGCTCGCGTGTCCGTGAGCCTCATGGCCTCAGGGGCAACAAACGGTCACGTCGGCGCCCGGCGTGACCGAGCCGCCCACCGCCGGCGCGTTGCCAGCGACGCAGGTCGGTGTCACGGCGGCGGTGCCGGTCATCTGGAAGTAGCCGGTCGCGGTGTCGATCTGCGTCGTGAGGGCCTGGCAGGAGCCCGTCCCTGCGACTGCCGAGCTGATGGACGTGGTGCAGGCGCTCTCGCCGAAGAAGTTGATGCGCGCGTTGCTGCAGGCCACCTGGTTCGTGGTGCAGGTGCACGCGCCGCAAGTGCGACCGTCGGTGCCGCCTTGGTACAACGACGTCTGCGTCGGGAATCCGGGCGGACAGACCTGCTTCCCCGCTCGCGCGATGCATCGCTCGCTCGTGCCTGATGGCGGCGCGCACGTGTCTGTCCCAGTGCACCCACCGGCAGCACCGGTGGGCGCGGTCGTAGCGCTGCACGACTGGAACGTCGTAGGGTAGAGCGGCCGAAGCGACGTAGTGACGGGGCCGCACGACACGGGCTTGCCCAACGCCGTTGTACCGACGGCAGCGCATCCGGTGACGCCACATTGGTTGTACAAGAGACTGACCGGGATCGCGTCGCAACCGCCGTCGCTGACGAGCACGGTCGTACCGGCACCGCAGTTTGGAGTGTCCTTGAAGCGGGCCGTGAATGACCCCACCGCACAGGGATTGTCGAGGGGAGCGCCGCAGGCGCAGTCGCAGGTGCCCGTGCCCGGCATCGCAACAGGGTCGGGCTCCCCATGAAGAGCGACGGCGCCGCCGAAGCCGACGGGGCACGGGCCGCTGGAACCGAGCGCAACGACGCTCCAGCCCGACGGGACGGGGAGACAAGTGTACGCGGCGCACGCCGGGTCCGCGCAGTCCGTTTGGCCGTTGCAGTCGTTGTCGACGCCGTCTCCACACACCTCCGGGCCGGGACAAATCGGCGAGTCCGGTTTGACGAGCGCGTCGGTGCCGCCGCCGTCGCTCGCGCCGATGGCGTCGAACAGGTCGCCGTCAGGTGTGACCGCCCCGTCGTCGCTGGACGTGGACGTGACGTCACCACTACTGGAACCGTCATCGCCGGCCGTCGCAGCGTCCGCGGCGACCATGTTGAAGTCGGTGATGCCGGCGAGCACGCCGCAGCCCCAAAGGGCAGACGCCGCCAACGCGACGGCAAGCGCAGCTCTGCTTCTCGGGGAGACGCTCCGCACGCGCCCTCATCGTATCAGCGTCCCCGGGCGCGCGCCCGCCGTTCGACGCCGCCGCGGCGACTCGACCCGTTCGGTCCCGGCGAAAGGCTCAGCGCGCGCCACGCCTCGGAAGGAGCGGCGCGAGCGCAGCGTCGGCGAGGGCGGCGTCGCGGAGATCGGGGCGCCGCCGGAGCGCGCGGTGCAGGTGAGCGCGCGCCTCCGTGGGGCGAGCGAGCTCCATGTAGATTGCAGCTTTATTCATCCACGCCGCGGCCCCGTCCCGGCCATAGCGGTCGAAGGCGATGGCGCGATCGAGCGCCGCGAGCGCTTCGTTGGGATGCTCGAGCTGCGCGAGCGCGATGCCGCGTTGGAGCCATGGGTAGGCGTGCCGTGCGTCGATGGCGAGCCGAGCGTCGACGGCGGCGAGCATGCCGCCCCAGTCTTCTGTTTCGTAGAGCGCGAACGTGAGCGCGTCCCAGCGCGCCGCGTCGTTCGGGCTCGCGAACGCGGCGCGGCGCGCGGCGGCCAGCGCTCGGCCGTCGTTCGAGTCTCGCTCGCGAAGGGGCGACGCCTGCGGGCAGGGCGGCGGGGCGCGCTTCGAGCTCGCCTCTCGGACGACCTCCCGCGTGGCGATGAGGAGGCCCAGCTCGCCGGGCGCGGTGCCGTCGCGCACCGCGAGGAGAAGCTCGGCGGTGCGCCGCGCCAGCGCGGCCTTCGACGACGCGCACTCGCGCGCGACGCGATCGAGCACGGCATCGTCGGCGGTGAAGAACGCGTGCCACAGTCGATAGACCTGGTCGGCCGGCACGTCGGAGCGTGGCGGCATGCGCGGCGCGCGCCGGCGCCCGTTCACGCCGAACGTTTGCTCCACCAGGTATCCGGGGCCGATCCGCAGGTTCATCTGCGCCCAGTAGGAGCGGACGTGGAGGTTGGACACGAGCGGCGACGCAGGCTTGGCGCGCGGCCGGACGCCCGTGAGCCCGGGCAGAATCTCGTCGAAGTCGCTCGCCATGTCCGAGCGGTCGAACCCGGTGAGTCGCACGCGCTCGGCGAGCCGTCGCATGCCGGCGCGGATCTGCGGGATGTCGAGCGTCTCGGGATCGATCGCGCCGTCTTCGATCTCGCCCCAGTCGAGGTCGTGCGCCTTTTCGTACGCGCTCCAGGACTCGAGCAGCTCGTTCAAGGTCATGAACGCGTCGAGTGAGTCGGCCAGGTACTTGAGCTCACCCACGCCGGGACCGAAGAGGTAGACGGCCGACGAGCGCGGTGCGACCTCCACCATGTAATCCTGACCACCGCCGTCGTTGCCGATCCAGAGCGTGCCGGTGAACGACGACACGATGGCGAAGGGATCCGCGTACGCCGCGTTGAAGAACGAAGCGAGCGACGCGTTGGGCGACGGGAGGCGCTGGACGCTCGCGCACCACGCGCCGTAACGCCGCCGCCACGACGTGCGCGGCGTCTCGACGATGGCGGCGAGGTCTCGGTGCGGTGCGGCGCCGAAGTGATCGCGCACCGCGGCGACCGGGTCTCGCGCCGACGAGGTTGTCGCCGGCCGCGTGAGCGGGCGAAGTCGGGCGCGGAAGGTCGTGGGCATGCAGCGGAGGATACGCGAGCGTGCGCCCGGCGCGGTTCGCCCCCTCGCGGCGTCGCTCGTTTCTCCACTCACACTGCGCGCGCGGACCACGCGAAGTGAAACGCCGCGCACAAAGCACGAAACCCGGAGACGCTCTCGCGAGCGCTTCCGGGCTTCGGGGATCGGTCGGGCAGAGCGCCCGGGTCGTCAGATGTCGTAGTAGAGGAAGAACTCGTGCGGCGTGGGCCGCATACGGATCGGGTTGAGCTCGCGGTTGCGTTTGAAGTCGATCCACTCGTGGATGGCGTCGCGCGTGAACACGTCGCCGCGGAGGAGGAACTCGTGATCGCGCTCGAGGGCGTCGAGCGCCTCGTCGAGGCCGCCCGGCATCTTCGGGATGTCCTTCAGCTCCTCGGGCGAGAGCGCGTAGATGTCCTTGTCCATCGGCTCACCCGGATGGATCTTGTTCTGGATGCCGTCGAGGCCGGCCATCACCATCGCGCTGAACGCGAGGTACGGGTTGCAGCTCGGATCCGGGAACCGGACCTCGATGCGGCGCGCCTTGGGCGACGGCCCGCTGATGGGAATGCGGATCGACGCCGAGCGGTTGCGGCTCGAGTAGGCGAGGTTGACCGGCGCCTCGAAGCCCGGGACCAAACGACGGTACGAGTTCGTCGTCGGGTTGGTGAGCGCGGCGATGGTCTTGGCGTGCTTGAGCACGCCGCCGATGTAGTGGAGACCCATCTCGGAGAGGCCCGCGTAGCCGTCGCCGCCGAAGAGGGGCTTGCCCTCCATCCAGAGCGACTGGTGCACGTGCATGCCCGAGCCGTTGTCACCGAAGAGCGGCTTCGGCATGAAGGTCGCCGTCTTTCCATTTCGGCGGGCGACGTTCTTCACGACGTACTTGAACCACATGAGCTGATCGGCGCTCTCGAGGAGCGGCGCGAAGCGCATGCCGAGCTCGCACTGACCGGCGGTCGCGACCTCGTGGTGGCCGACCTCGACGTCGACGCCTGTCTCCATGAGCACCGTCATCATCTCGGCGCGGAGATCGGCGAGCGTGTCGGTCGGTGGAACGGGGAAGTAGCCTTCCTTGTGGCGGATCTTGTAGCCGAGGTTCGGGTACTCCTCGCGGCCGCTGTTCCACGCGCCCTCGGCGCTGTCCAAGTAGTAGAAGCCGGCGTTCGGCTGGGAGTGATCGAAGCGCACGTCGTCGAAGACGAAGAACTCGGCCTCGGGCCCCATGAAACAGGTGTCGGCGATGCCGGCCTGGCGCATGTACGCGACGGCCTTCTTGGCGATGTGACGCGGATCGCGCGAGTACGGCTGCTTGGTGATCGGATCGAAGACCGAGCAGATGAGGTGGAGCGTCGGGTACTTCTGGAATGGGTCGATGCGCGCCGTCGACGGGTCGGGGACGATGAGCATGTCCGACGCGTTGATCGGCTGCCAGCCGCGGATCGACGAGCCGTCGAACCCGAGCCCGTCCTCGAACAGCGACTCGTTCAATCGGTTCGCGGGGATCGTCGTGTGCTGCCAAACGCCCGGGTAGTCGATGAACTTGAGATCGACGAACTGAACGTTGTTCTTCTTCGCCAAATCAAGGACGTCCTTCACTTTCATGTTCATCTCCGTTCACGGCGCCACTCGCGCCAAAACTCGTTCTGTTCTCTGGCCTGGGGGCCCGGGGGAGCGGCGCTCCGTTCGTAGGGAGGGACTGCGTCCCTCCTCGCTGGCCTTCGGCCAGCTCACCGCCCTGCGTGCTTCGCCTGGGGCTCAGCACCGGGGGAGCGCCGCTCCCCCGTGCCCCCAGGCCGGAAATTCTTTCTCAGATAGCGTCTCGGCCGCGTTCGCCGGTTCGGATGCGGATGGCTTCTTCGACCGGGGTGACGAAGATCTTTCCGTCGCCGATGCGGCCGGTCTTCGCGCTCTTCTCGATGGCGTCCAGCACGTCTTGGACGAGCTCGTCGGGCACCACGACCTCGACCTTCACCTTCGGGACGAAGTCGACCACGTAGGCGGACCCACGGTAGACCTCCTTTTTGCCCCCGGTGCGACCGAAGCCTTTCACCTCGGTGACGGTCATGCCCTGGACGCCCACTTCGCTGAGCGCGTCCTTGACCTCGTCGAGCTTGAACGGCTTGATGACCGCTTCGACCTTCTTCATCGCGTTTTTCCCGTCTCGTTCGTGTAGTGCGGGCTAGGTTTCGGGGAGGTTTCGGCCACCTTGATTTCGTTCCCCCTCGGCACCTATCCGACCCCCGTCGAGCGTCTCTCGCGCCTCGAACGCGAAGGCGTCCGAACCGCGCTCTGGGTGAAGCGAGACGACCTCACGCACCCCGACTACGGCGGCAACAAGGTACGCAAACTCGAGCACGTCTTGAAAGAGGCGACCGCCCGAAAAGTGAAGCGCCTCGTCACCGTGGGGGCGGTCGGCAGCCACCATGTGCTCGCGACCACGCTCTTCGGCGGGCGCGCCGGCCTCGCGGTGGAGGCCGTGCTCGTGCCCCAGCCCGGGACCGCCCACGCCGAGCGAAACCTCCGCGCCGACCTGGCGCTCGGCCTCGGCGCGCACGCCGCGCCGCACGTCGCGCTCGCGCCCTTCGCGACGCTTGCGGTGTGGGGCTTCGAGCACGAGACGATGTTCATCCCGATGGGCGGCTCGAACGCGCTCGGCGCGCTCGGCTATGTCGACGCGGCCCACGAGCTCGCCGCGCAGGTGCGACGAGGTGAGCTTCCGCGCCCCGATCTCGTGGTGGTGACGGTGGGGTCGGGCGGCACCGCCGCCGGGCTCGCCGCAGGGTTCGCCAAGGCCGAGCTCGACGTTCCCATCTTGGGCGTGGCCGTCGCGACGCCGGTCTTCGCGGTGCGGCTCATCGTCCACCGGCTCGTATCCAAAGTCGCGGTGGAGATCGGCGCCGACCCGCGGCACGCGCGCGGTCTTCTTTCGATCGCCAGCGAGTACCTCGGCGGAGGCTACGGCGTGCCCACGCCCGCGGGCGAAGCGGCGATGCGCGCCGCGCGCGACGACGCCGGGCTGGGCTTGGATCCGACGTACACGGCCAAGACCTTCGCGGCTGCGCTCGACGTCGCGGCGACCGGACGCTACTCGAACGTCCTCTATTGGCACACGCTCTCCAGCGCACCGCTCGAGCCCTTGCTCGTCTCCGCGCCGCTCGCCTCCGAAGTTCCCGCGCACCTCCGGAGCCTCCTCCGATGAGGCGTCGCGCGATCCCTACGCTCGCCGTCACGTGCGCGCTCGCCCTCTTGGGGGCACGCTCCGCGCACGCCGCGCCGCGCGTCACGTTCTACGACGACGGCGTCAAGCTCCGCGGTGAGCTAGGGCGCACCGTCGACGGCGCGTTCCCCGAGGGGGCCATCGAGCTCGTGGCGCTTCCGGGAGAGACGCTCGGTCTGCAAGCGCTCGTCGACAGCGACGCCGAGCCGGTCGAGGCGCTGACGGCGACCGTGCGGGCACCCGCGGGGGTCGCGCTCTCGGTCGCGAGCTACTCGGAGTGGTTCGTTCCGGTGCCGCGACCGAGCGGCAACGAGAAAGAGCCCGGCTCGCTCGCGTTCACGGCCGAGGCCGCGCCGCCCAAAGATGCCTTCGTCGGGCTCGTCGCCGACGCGCTCGTGCCGCGCCCGCTCGATCTGCCCGCGCGCGCGCGTGGCGCCTTGTGGATCGACGTGCGCGTGTCAGAGAGCGCCCCGGCCGGGCGCTACGTCGCCACCCTGGTCTTGGTCGGCAAAGGCGGGAGCGTTCTCGAGCAGCCGCTCACCCTCGAGATCGGCGCCGCGAAGATGCCGTATCAGGCGGCCAAGGTGGCCGTTTTTTACGACCCCGAGACGCTCGACAAGCGCATGCGGGATCGTGCGGCCGAGCCCTCACTGCGCCAGGTCCTCCATGCGCACCACGTGAGCGCGCTCCCCGAGCGGAAGCGCCCGGAGGACATCGACCTCGATCTCCTCGCGCTGAAAGGTGCACTCTACACGAAAGAGCGAGGCTACGACGGGCCGGGGCTCGGCGTGGGCGACGACGTCTACACCATCGGCGCGTACGGCTCGCTCGGCGATCCCGACGACGCCAAGCTCCAGATCGTGGAGCGCTTCGTCTCCCGCATCGAGTCGGCAGGGCCAGCGCCAGGACTCGAGCTCTTCCTCTACGCGGTGGACGAAGACTGCAAGAGCCGCCGCGCGCAGCGCTGGCTCTCCACCTTCGAGCGTTCGCCGCGCGTGACCGCGGCCAAGGTGCGCGTGGGCGTGACGTGCGGCGAGCCGCCCACCGGCCAGGCCGCGACCCTCGTGATGATGCCCTCCAATCGCTACGACCGGCGCGCCGCCGACGAGGCGCGCGCGGCGGGGAAGTCGGTCTGGGCGTACAACGGGATTCGCCCCCACGCCGGCGCGATGATGCTCGACGTGCCGGCGACCGATCTGCGCGCCAACGCGTGGATCGCGATGCGCTACGGCGTCGAGCGCTGGTTCTATTGGGAGTCGACCTACTACCTCGACGACAACCGCGGCGGTCAGGGCGGTCCGTTCGGCTGGGATCCGTATCGCACGGCCGAGACCTTCCACAACGCCGACGGCGACTACGCGATGGGCGACGGGATTCTCGTCTACCCGGGTAAGCAAGCGAGCATCACCAAGCTCGGGATGGTCGACCACGGCGAGGACGCGTTCTATCCGTCGGTGCGCCTCAAGAACCTCCGTCGCGGCGTCCTCGATGCCGGCTACGTGTCGCTCGCGCGCGCGCGCGATCCGGATCGCGCCGAGGCCGTCGTGCGGCGGATGATCCCGCGCGCTCTCGCGGATGCGCGCGATCGGGCGGCGTGGCCGGATGATGCGGCCACCTGGCGGCGCGCGCGCGCCGATCTCTTCGCGATCCTCCAAGGTCCGATCGTGCCGGCGGGAGCGCGGCCGGCGCGCCCGCCCGAGCCCGAGCTCGATCCACTGCCGTGGGGGCGCATCGGCGCTGCGATCGCCGCCGTGCTGGCCGTGCTCGCGCTGGCCACGCGCCTCTTCCGCGCGCGCGCCGAGCGCTGACGATCAGCGCGACGGGCGGGCGGCGACGACCTCACGCGCGACGGCGACGTCGGAGAGCTCGAGCCGTTCGTCGCCGATGATCTGCTCGGTCTCGTGGCCGCGGCCCGCGATGAGCACGATGTCCTCGCCCCGCGCGTCTTCGATCGCGCGGGCGATGGCGCGGCGCCGGTCGAGCTCCACGATGACCTCCGGGCCTGGTCGGCGTACGCCTTTCTTTATCGCCGCTGCGATGTCGCTCGCGCGCTCCGTGCGCGGGTTGTCCGAGGTGAGGATGACGCGGTCCGCGCTCGATGCTGCGGCGCCCATGGGCGCGCGCTTGTTCTTGTCGCGGTTGCCGCCCGCACCGAACACCACGGTCACGCGCGCGTCCGGCGCGGCGAGTGAGCGCGCGATCGCGAGGGTGCGCTCGAGCGCGTCGGGCGTGTGCGCGTAGTCGACCACCACGTACGGTGCGCGCGCGACCACCTCGAAGCGCCCCGGAGGTGGCGGCGCCTCGGCGATCGCGCGGGCCGCGTCTTCCACGGCCACCCCCGCCGCCACGGCGCCGAGGAGCGCCGCGAGCACGTTCTCTGCGTAGATCGAGCCGATCGCACGCGTCGTCAGCTGCATGGGGAAGTCGGCGGCGAACCCGGAGCGATCGCAGAAGATGCGCGTCCCATCCCACGTCGACGTGATCTTCGTCGCGACGAGGTCCGGCGCATCGAGCACGAGCGCGCCGCGCGCGGGCACCGCGTACGAGACCACGCGAACCCCGAACGGAATCACCTCGCGGATGAGCGCGCTCGCGTCGGCCGCGGCGTTGAGCACCGCGGTGCCACCTTCGGGGAGCGCCATGAAGAGCTGGGCCTTGCTCGCGAGGTAGTGCTCGGGCGTGCCGTGCGCATCGAGGTGATCGTGCGTGAGGTTGGTGAACACCGCGACGTCGGCGCACCACGCTTTGGCGAAGCCGAGCGCGAGCGCCTCGCTCGTGTACTCGGCGGCGACGAAGCGGCCGCCCTGATCGAGGCAGCGACGCATGAGCGCGACGTAGCCGTTGTAGTCGCGCGGCAGATCGGTCACGAGCGCGTCGTCCAAGAAGCTTCCGACCGTCGTGGTTCGTGCGACCGGGCGCGCGACCGTGGCGAGCGCGGCGGCGATCCACGCGGTCGTGGAGGTCTTGCCGTTCGTGCCCGTCACTCCGACCGTGAAGAGCGAGCGCTTCCACTCGGGAGGCGTGGGGATCTTGAGCGAGGTCATGGCGCGTCCGGTGATCCTCGGCTGCCGTACGCGCCGCCGCCAGAGCAATCGGCGCGGCCGAAGTCCCGCGCGGTGGGGTGAGCGCGGCGAGCACGGGAAACGCGGTCCTGGATCGGCGCGACGCGCGCTGTCTCACGGCGGGAAACACTCAGAACCGAGGATTTCGGCCCTTTTTGGGGCTTTGGACGTGGCCCACCTCGTGCTCCTCGGGAGGACGTCACCTTACTTCCCGAGGACCCCGCCCATGATCATCGACCGCTCCAAGTTCCTCACGCTCGCTGCCTCCCTCGCCACGGCCGCCGCGGCCGCCGCCTGTAGTGGAGGCTCGGATGCCTCCGACGACGGTACGGGTGACACGGCCGGCGCACTCGCCAATGGAAACAACGCGGCCTGCTACTGGGACCCGGCCAAGGAAGGGACTGGTCGCGCGACGCAGGAGTACTTCGCGGGCGATATCGGCTTCGATCCGGTCAACAACTTCTCGGCCGCCGAGGGCTTCTGCTTCCGCGCCACGGGCCTCGACAGGGCCTCCGACGCCGACTTCATGAGCGTGCAGCAGCTCTACTTGAAGTGCTCGTCGTACGCGAAGCTCTACGTGCCGCAGAGCGTCTACTGGGCCTACCAGAAGATGCACCGTGAGCAGCGCGTCACCTGGGAGAGCCTCTACGCCATCGATCACGACATCGATCGAGAGTCCGGTTACTGCTCCACCGACGCGGCGAAGCGCGCGTGCGCGACGGCCGCAGAGAAAGAAGAGTGCGTGCGCGTCGCGACGCAGCTCAAGCTCGAGAAGATCTCCGAGCTCACCAAGTGCCTCCAGAGCTCACGGCTCGCGCCGAAGGACGCCCTCTTCAGCTGCGTCGAAGGCGGCTTCAACACGTTTCAATAGTCGCAGCCTCCGACGAGTGACGCGACGAATCGACCGCGGCGGAGCGTGAACGCTTCGTCGCGGTCGGCGCGTTCTCTCGGGTCAGTAGCTGTCGCTCGAGCCGCCGCCGCCCGATTCGCCGCCGCCGGAGTAGTCGCCCGACGAGCCGCCGCCCCAGTCCGAGCCGCCGCCGTCGCCGCCGCCGCCGCCACCACCTCCGCCCCAGCCACCGCCGCCGTAGAAGATCGTCGGGCCGCCGCCGCCGCTGCCCCATCCGCCGCCGCCGCCGCCGCCGCGCCGACGCGCGATGCGACCGAGGATGACGAACAAGATGAAGAAGACGATGGCGAGGACCACGATCGTCTTCACGTCGACGTGCACGGGCTCGGCGCCGTGCTTCTTTCGGTCTTTGACCGCGAGCGGATCTTTGGCGAGCGCGCCGTAGACGCCGTCGATGCCCGCTTCGAGCGCGTCGCGAAAGCGCTCGACCTTGAGGAGCGGCCCCACGCGTTCGCGCAGGATCACGTTCGACTCCAGATCGGTGAGCGCTCCGCCGACGCCCTTGCCGGTCTCGATGCGCATCTTGCGCTCGGCGGGCGCCACGACGAGGAGGACACCGTTGTCCTTGCCTTTGTCGCCGAGGCCCCAGGCCTTGAACGTGGCGTAGGCCACGTCGTCGATGTTGTCGCCGTCGAGCGAGCGCGCGACGAGCACCGCCATGGGGTAGCCGGTGCGCTGGCGCTCGCGCTCGATCTTGGCGGTGAGGTAGACGCGCTCGCCTTCGCTCAGCTTGCCCGCGTCGTCGACCACGCTCGACGTGAAGGGCGGCGGCGTGAACGACGCCCACGCCACGCGCGGCGCGACGACGAGCGCGATCGCGATCGCCAGCCACGCGGCGACGAAGCGGATGAGAGAGCGCGTCATGTGAACCTCCGCGCGGTGGCGCGGCGGACGATCAGAACGCGACCTTGGGCGCGACCTCGGCGCCGGCCGAAGCCTGGAAGTACTCGCGCTTCTTGAAGGGCTGGCCGGTGGCCTTGTTGACGACCGTGCCGCTGATCTTGCCGAGCTCCGTATTGTAGAGCTTCACGGCCTCGTTGTACTGCTCGCGCGCGCGGAGGATGCGATTCTCGGTGCCCTCGAGCTGGACCTGGAGATCGCGGAACGCTTGGTTGGCCTTGAGGTCGGGGTACTTCTCCTGCACCACGAGGAGGCGACCGAGAGAGCCCTTGAGCTGATCTTGCGCCTTCTGGAACGCGGCCAACTTTGCCGGGTCCGAAAGGTCTTCCGTGGTGAGCTTCACGCTCGTGGCCGCGGCGCGCGCGTCCGACACTTCTTTGAGCGTCTGCTCTTCGTGCGCGGCGGAGCCCTTCACCGTGGCGACGAGCATGGGCACGACGTCGGCGCGGCGTTGGTATTGGGCCTGCAAGTCCGCGAGCTTTTGCTCCACGGTGGCATCACGCTCGACGAGCTCGTCGTACTTCTGGCAACCCGACGCGCCGAAGGCGAGGAAGGCCAGCGAGAAGAAGGCGACGAAGGCGAGAATCGCGCGCCGGTGAAGGGTAGAGACGCGACGGACCGTCGGGAGGGTGAGGGGAGCGGACATGGTTCGGTGGGAAGGTAAGAGCGACGCACCCCCGCCGCAATGCCCGGCCCGGTCGCTTTTTCGGGGAATGAGCTGCCCAGCTCGCACGTCGTATCTGCGAGCCCGCGAGGAAGTCGGCTCGAAAGGAGCGCGCGATCACGCAGAGACCCCGTTTTCCGTTCTCGTATCGTCGGCCGCTTTTCGCGCGTTTTCCCTCCCGAGGCGCGCGGCCTCGTCGGCTCGACTCGTGCGTTCCGGCCCACTCCCGCATCTCGTGACGACATCCCCGACGTCACGCCGGGCCGAACGCCTCCAACCCCTCTTGGCGCGCCTCCCTCTTCGGCTCGCCAACGAGGGGTTGGCCCTTTAAGCTCACGACGTGCGGCCCGTAACCCTCGCGCTCTCGTTCGTGACGATCGATGCGCTCGTCTTGGGGCTCACCCAGTGCCGGCCCGCCCCCGCGCCCGTGATCGCTCCGGCCGAAGACGCTGCGGCCAGCGCCCCCGTGTCCGTGCGCACCGACCCGGCGCCCGAGGCGTCGAGCGTCGTGGCGTCTGCGCCCGCGGCGGTCTCCGCGCCGCCGTCGGGCGTGGTTTCGTCGTTCGTGCATCCGCCCGAGACGTGCGCCGAGCTCGACGCGGCGATCGACGCGGCGTTCCACGTGCGCAGCTGCCGAACGGATGCAGATTGCACGAATCGTTCGGTCTACTGCGGTTGCGCCACTCCCGTGGCCAAGGTCATCGCCGGTCGGATCGACGAGCTGCAAAAGAAGTGGTCGGCGCGTCGCTGCCAGCAAGCCGGACCGCCACGTCCCTGCGCCACGTGCCCACTTCCGCCCGTTCCCACGTGCGCCTCCGGCGTCTGCACGCCTGGCCGCGCGCCCTGAGCGTCAGGTCTCCGCGGCGGTGGGGAGATCGAAGTAGAAGGTCGTCCCCTCACCGAGGACGCTCGAAAATCCGATCGTCCCGCCCATCTTCTCGATGAGCGCCTTGCAGATCGAGAGGCCGAGACCGGTGCCGCCCTTGTCGCGCGCGTCCGAGCTGTCGGCTTGCGAGAACTTCTGGAAGATGCGGCTGCGGAACTCGTCGGGGATGCCGCGCCCCCGGTCGACGACCTCCACGCGCACGTGACCACGGGCGTGGCTCGTCCGAACCACGACCTCGCCGCCGCGCGGCGAGAACTTGGCCGCGTTGGACAGCAGGTTGGTCATGACTTGCGCGAAGGCGTCGGCGTCGACATTGACGCGAACCGGTGCGAGCACGCGCGCTGCGACGAAGTGGACGTCGTGCTCCGTTCCGTAGCCGGCGTTCGCGTCGATCGCGTGCTCGAGAAGGGGTATCAACGGCTGCTCGTGTGGGTGGAGCTCGAAGCGGCCGGACTCGATCTTCTGGATGTCGAGGAGGTCGTTGATCAGGCGGACGAGTCGGTCGCAGTTGCGGACCGCGATGTCGAGGAGCGTCCGACACTTCGGCGGGAGGTTGCACGCAGCGACGAGACCGAGGGCGCCGCGAATGGAGGTGAGCGGCGTTCGGAGCTCGTGGCTCACGGTGGAGACGAACTCGCTCCGCAGGCGGTCGACGCGTCGGCGCTCCGTGATGTCGCGGAGGATGACGACGAAGCGGGTCTCGTCGCCGACCTCCATGGGGCTCAGCGTGACCTCCACCGGGAACGTGCGCCCGTCGGCGCGTCGGCCGGTCAGCTCTTCACGGAGCGCAGGAAAGGCGAGCGCGTCGGTGAGCATTTGCTCCAGGGCCGCGTGGGACTCCTCCGCGAGGAGCGATGCAAGCGGCTTTCCGGAGACCTCTTCTGGGGCGAGCCCGGTGAGCCACTCGACGGCCGGGTTGGCGGTCTCGATCACGGCGTCGGGACCGATGGTCAGGATCGCGTCGAAGACGTGATCGACCATCGCCTGGAGGCGCGCCTCGCGGGCGTTGGGCTCCGGCTCGCGTTTGGTGGGGCGCACGGCGCCGCGATGCCGGCGACGCGCACACAGGTGCGGTCGGCGCCGTCCGAGTCGAGGGCGAGCGGCCTCGGTCATGACGAAGGGAACGGCAGCTCGTCGAGGAGCTGAACCGCATCTCAGGGCGATTTACGACCGAGCTCTGGCGCGAACTTCATCTCTCCGCAGAGCATTTCGTTCGCTCCACAGGTCACCACGGCCGGGGTGCGACACTTCTGCCGGCAGGCTTCATAGGCGGAGCCATCGTCTTCGGTCTGCGGCTTCTGCGGCTTCTTGGACGGCGGCGGATTCGAACAGCGGTCGGCGCATCGCACGAAGACGGTGCACACGTCGTCGCACCGGTTCTTTTTCCACTTGGCGGCGAGCACCTTGCGACACTCGGCGTACACCTGGGCGCAATGGCCAGACGAGCAGCGGTCACGCGCGGCGAGGCACTCGCCGTGGCATTTGCCGCACGACGCTCCGCACGCCTCGCGGCACGCGCGGTCCCCCGTCGCGCAGCGGGTCTTGCACGCCTCGCACGTGGTCGCGCATTCGCTGCTGCAATTGCCGCACGTTTTCGAGCACTCGGTGCGGCACGACCGCTCGTCCTCCTGGAGGCAAGGATCGGAGACGCACGCTTGCTCGAACATCCAACCGTCGCAAGTCATCACCTGGTTGGGTTGGGTAGGGATACCGTCTTTGGCCTCGACGGTCGTAACGTCGGCGCGGCAGTCGTCGGCGAGGCGCGCGATGACGCGCGGATCGGTCCACGAGCGCGGCGGCGGTCCCTCGATCGGACGCGATGGCGTCGCGCTCGCCGCGGATGCGGGCGCGCTCGCGATGGGCGGCCTCGAGCTCGCCGCGCTCTGCGCGGCACTTGGCGGGAGGTCACGCACCGCCGTCTCGGGAGACCGCGAACACGCGAGCGCAGAGATCGCGGCGAGCGAGAGCGCGGCGGCGGCGAGCTTCACGCGCCCTTGGTCTTCCGCGTGACGTACGCCTCGAGGTTGTTCAAGGAGTCGAGGTTCTCGGGGACGAGCTCGTCGTCCGACACTTGGATGCCGAACGACTGCTCGAGGAACGCCGTCAGCTCGAGAACGCCGGTGGAGTCGATGATGCCTTGGTCGAGGAGCGAGCCGTCGTCGGCGAGCGCGTTCGGGTCCGGCACGTAGAAGTTCTCGGTGATGAACGCTTTGATGCGGGCCTTGATGTCCATCGATCTTCCTTGGGATGCGCTCAGACGGTCTGGGTGAACCGGGCGACGACGACGCGCGGCTCACCCGCATCATCGCACTCCGCGCGGAGCTCGGAGAAGACGCGTGCGCGTCCGAACAGCAAATCGAGCTGACGCCGCTGGCCGGCGCCGATCTCGAACGCGAGGTGGGCGCCGGGGCGCATGAAGGGCGGCGCCTCTTTCATCACGCGCTGGTGGATGCTGAGGCCGTAGGGCCCGCCGTCGAAGGCCTCGCGCGGCTCGCTCTCGAGGAGGTGGGCGCTCTCCTTGGCGAGGCGTCCCGTCGAGATGTACGGCGGGTTGCACACCACGAGATCGACCGCGCCCTCGAGCCCAGCGCCCGCGAGGCCGGCGAAGAGATCGCCTTGCGCGACGTGGACTCGCTCGCCGAGGCCGAGCCGCGCCACGTTGCGACGGGTCAAGGCCACGCAGGCATCGGTGAGATCGCTGGCGAAGACCCGCACGTCGGCGCGGGCTGCGGCGATGGCGCACGCGAGGTTGCCGGCGCCGCAGCACATGTCGATGACGCGGAACACCGTGTCGCTGGGAGGCGGCAAGAGCGCGAGCGCCGTCCGACCGAGGAGCTCGGTCTCGGCGCGCGGGACGAGCACGCCGCCGTCGGTCTCGAGCTCGATCCCGAGGAAGCGAATGACGTTCGTCATCGGAGGTCCGTCTTCTTGATCTTGCCGGTGGTCGTCTTGGGCAGGTCGTCGACGATGACGGTGTACTTGGGCACCATGAAGTTCTCGAGACGCTTCTGGCACTCGCGCTCGATCTCCTTGGGATCGAGGGTGACGCCGGGCTCGAGCACGACGAACGCCTTCACCGCGTGTCCCCAGAGATCGTCGGGCACGCCGATGACGGCCGCCTCCTTGATCCCGGGGATGGAGACGAGCGCGCCCTCGACCTCCTTGGGCGCGACCTTCTCGCCGCGCGACTTGATGATGTCGTCCATGCGGCCGACGAAATAGAGGTAGCCCTCCTCGTCGAGCTTGCAGAAGTCGCCGGTGTAGAGGACTTGCTCGCCGGGGATGGGGCCGGGCTTGAGGCGCTTGGCCGTGGCCTCGGGCTTCTCCCAATAGCCCTTCATGACCGTGGCGCCGCGGATGACGAGCTGTCCGACCACGCCGGGGCCGACCTTCTGATCGTTCTCGTCGACGATCCAGAGCTCGGTGTTGGGGATGGCGATGCCCACGCTGGTGGGCTTGCGATCGATGTCGGCCGGCGGGAGGTACGTGCAGCGCTTGCACTCCGTGAGCCCGTACATCGAGAAGATCTTCGCCTTGGGGAAGAGGTCCTTCAGCATCGTGATGTGCTTCACCGGGAGCGCGGCCGCGGTGTTGGACACGTAGCGAATCTTCGAGAAATCGTAGCCCGAGAGATCCTTCATCGCCGCGAGCGTGGCGAACATGGTCGGCACGCCCGGAAAGCCGGTGACGCCCTCTTCGACGACCTTCTTCAGCACCTGCGCCACGAACGCGAACGAGCGCTCGAGGACGAGCCGCGCGCCCATGCGGAAGGCCATGATCATCTGGTAGAGGCCGTAGTCGAACGCGAGCGGCAGGACGCCCAAGATGACGTCGTCCTCCACGTTCTCCAGGTACGTCGAGATCGAGGTGGCGGCCGTCAGCATGTTGCGGTGGGTGAGCATCACGCCCTTGGGCTCGCCAGTGGACCCCGAGGTGTAGATGATCGCGGCCAGGTCGACGTCGATGCACTTGCGCGGCGGCGCGCCGAGGCCGGCCTCGGCGAGCGCATCGGCGAACGCAGTCAGCGTCGGGAGGCCCTCGAGCTTGGCGCGGTCCATCGCGCCGGACACGATGACGGTGCGGAGATGAGGCGAACGGCGCGCGGCGTCCGCGAACACGTTCGTGAGGTGGGCGTCGGTGACGAGCGCCTTCGCGCGGCAGTCGTTCAAGAGGTAGGTGAGCTTGTCGGCCTTGGTCAGCGGGTTGACGATGACGATGATCGCGTTCGCCTTGAGCGTCGCCCAGAACGAGACCACGGTCTCGACGGTGTTGTCGGCGAAGACCACCACGCGGTCGCCGCGTTCGACGCCACGCGCCACGAGCGCCCGCGCGAGCGCGTCCGAGCGCGCGTCGAGCTCGCGGTAGGTGAGCCGGTTCGAGCCCGCCACGAGCGCGATCTTGTCGGGCAGGCGCTCGGCCGAGTGAATGAGGAAGTCGTGGAGGAGAGGCACGGCCTTCGTGAGCGCGTTCATGCGGAGCCTTTCGATGCGTCTCGGACGCGGTCGACCACGGTCTTGAAGACGAGCGCGGTCTCGTCGGGGAGGGGAGCGCCGAGGATCTCGGAGCCGAGGAGCTGCGTGGAGAGCACGCCCACGAGGGCCATGTTGTCGGCGTTGGAGAACTGCGCGTCGTCTTTCCGCTCGCGGAGCTTCTTCCACAAGGTCTGCACCATCGCCGGATCGAAGATGCCCACGGCGGCGACGCGAGTCGGAGAGAGCGCGTCCTCGATCCACGCCTCGCCGCCGCCGACGAACGAGAGCGCGTCCGGCGCGCGATAAGGCTGCTTCTTGCGGGACACGATGTCGGGCAAGACGAGGTCGCGCGCGGCGCGCTTCAAGACGTGCTTCTCGTCGAGGACCTTGAGCTTGTAGGCCGGAGGCAGCGACGCCGCGAGCGCGGCCACGTTCACGTCGAGGAAAGGAAAGCGGCCCTCGACCGAGTGGGCCATCAGCATGCGGTCGCCCTGCGAGCAGAGGATGTAGCTCGAGAGGAGCGTCCGGATCTCGAGGTGCTGATCGCGCGCCAGCGGCGTCCACGCCGCGAAGTCCGGCGGGAGATCGGCCACGAGCTCGGCGACCGCGTCGCGCGCGCCGATGGCCTCGCGCGCGGCCTTGGAGAAGAGGCGCTTCAGGGCCGCGGCGCTCTGCCAGCGCGTCTCGTGCGCGAACGTGGGCGAGTGCGCGTGCTCGAGGCCCCGGCCGAAGAACTTCTGCGCCATCGCGCGCTGCGCCACCGGCGACCGGGCCAAGTACGGATAGAGGCGCTGGAGGAGCTCGGGGCGGCGCGTCGACGCCGGCTGCTTCGCCCAGTAGCGGCGCACCTTGGCTTCGCGGAAGAGGTCGTAGCCCGCGAACATCTCGTCGGCGCCCTCGCCGGTGAGCACGACCTTGATGCCTGCATCATGCACCAACCCCGAGAGGAGGAAGAGCGGCGCCGGCGCCGTGCGGAGGAGCGGCTTTTCGGCGTGCGCGACGACGCGAGGGAAGGCGCGCGCGATGTCGCCGCGCGAGACCACGAGCTCGTGGTGGTCGCTCTCGAGCCGCTCGGCCATGGCGCGCTGGAACGACGTCTCGTCGTACTCGGCGTCCTCGAATCGCAAGGAGAAGGTGGCGAGCTTCCCTTGGCGCCGGCCGATCGCCAGCGCCGCGACGAGCGAGCTGTCGAGCCCGCCCGACAGGTAGCTCCCCACCGGCACGTCGGCGCGGAGGACGCGCAGCTTGGTCGCTTCGTCGAGCGCGGCGCGCACGCGCTCGGTCGCCTCGTCGAGCGAGCCGGCGAACGTCTCGCTCGGGCTCGTGGGAAAGCGCGGCGGTGCATACGCGCGCTCGTTCGCGTCGCCGTTCTTGTCGATGACGCGCACGTGACCGGGTCGCACTTCGGAGACGCCCGCGAACGGCGTCCGCGGCGCGAGCGGCGCCCAGAACGTGAAGGCCTCGTCGAGCCCGTGCGGGTCGAGCGCGCGCGGGATGCTCGGATCGGCGGCGAAGATGGCCTTCACCTCGCTGGCGAAGAAGAGCCGGCCTTCGTGCGTCAGGTAGTGCAGCGGACGGACGCCGAGGCGATCGCGCGCGAGGACCAGGCGTTCGCGCTTCTCGTCCCAGAGCGCGACGGCGAACTGGCCGTTGAAGCGCGCGAACGCGTCCTCTCCCCAGGCCTCGTAGGCGTGCACGATGACCTCGGTGTCGCTCGCGGTGCGGAAGCGATGACCGAGCGCGTGGAGCTCCTCTCGGAGCTCCACGTAGTTGAAGATCTCGCCGTTGAAGACGATCCAGAGCGAGTCGTCCTCGTTGGCCATGGGCTGCTGCCCGCTCGCGAGGTCGATGATCGACAGGCGCGTGTGCACGAGCCCCACGCGCGGGCCTCGATACAGGCCGAGCTCGTCGGGTCCGCGGTGGAGCATCGCCGCCGCCATGCGACGGAGCTCGGTCCACGCGGGCGGGTCACCCGCCGCGGTCAGCCGGAGGATGCCGGCGACGCCGCACACGGATCAGTGCCCTCCGCCCGGCGCGTGCGTGGCGACCGGCTCGATGAGGAGCGGCGTCGCGTGGAGGTACGCCGACGCTTTCCGCTTGGCGTCGATGTCTTTGTAGATGCGTGTCACCTGCTCGGGCGTGATGCCGACGACGGGCGCCGCTTCTTCGGGCGCGACGTCGTGGTCGCGCGCGTAGAGGCACAGGTCCATTCGGTCGTACGGGAGCGCGAAGAAGAACTCTTCTTGCGTCTGCTCCATCGAGTAGGTGTCCGTCGTGGGCGGCCGGCTCCGGATCTCCTCCGGCACGCCGAGCGCCGCCGCGATGGCGTAGACCTGCGTCTTGTAGAGGTGCGCGATCGGCTTGAAATCGGCCGCGCCGTCGCCTTGCTTCACGAAGAAGCCTTGGTCGTACTCGAGGCGGTTGGGTGTGCCCGCGACGGCGTAGCCGAGGCGATCGGCGTGGTAGTACTCGACCATCTTCCGCACGCGCTGCTTGAAGTTGGTGGCGGCGACGAGCTTGCGGAACGCGCCCGGCGGCATGCGCGAGCTCTTGGTCGCTCCGCTGGGATCCTGCACCGTGAGCTGGAAGACGTTCAGTCGATCGCTGTCCAAGATCGACGGGAGCGTGATCTTGCACTTCCACCCGTCGCCGTACTCCGGGAAGACCTCGCGAATGGCCTCGGCCTGACGCGTGAAGCAGCCGGCGCCCTCGAGCGCGCCGTCGATCGTCTCGAGCGCGGACTCGATGCCGAGCGAGCTCGCGACGAGGCGGCCGAGGCGCTCCGACTCGCCCGACGAGTGACGCTCGGGCATGAAGATGCCGAAGACGCGCGCTGGGCCGAGCGCGCGCACCGCGAGCGCAGCGACGACCGAGCTGTCGACGCCGCCGGAGAGGCCGACGACGACGCCGCGTCGATGCAAGGTCCCCAGCACCTGCTCTTTGATCTTGGCGGCAATCGCGTCGGCGACCGCGGGCGCGTCGATGGCGAGCGCCGCGGCGGAGAAGGGCTCATTGGTCTTCATCGGCTTCCGTAACGTACCAGCGTTCGAGGAGAGGCAAGACGTCGGCCTTCGCGCGATCTTTCGTGAGGCTGTCGCCGGCATGACCGATGAGGACGCGCGTCGTCGGTCGCTCGCGGAAGCCGAGCGCGTGGAGACGCGCAGACATTTCGCGTGGACCGGCGAACAGGAAAGAAAGTGCGCTCGCGCCCGTCTTGCGTGCCGCGCCGGCGGTCAAACGCAGCGTGGCGGTCATGGCCTCGAGGTCCACGCCGAGCAGATCTCTCACGTGCGCGGTCACTCCGTCGTAGTGCACGATCGCGTAGCCGTGGAGCTCGCGACTCCGCTTGGCGGAGAGCGCATAGACCGTCGTCGCCTCGTCCGGTCTCCGCAAGAATCGCCAAGAGAGGAGGGCGGCGTCACGCATCCCGGTCGTGAGCTCGGGGAAGGCGCGTGCGGCGAACAGCCGATCGAAGCGCGCGTCGAGCGACGTGATCTCCTCGAAGACGAGGCCGCGCGGCGCCGGCCAAGCGGTGCCGGGCTGCGCGACGCGACGCGCAAGGTCGATCGGGATCGCGGCGACTCGCGCGGCCAAGTCGGACTTGAGGACCGGCGCGAGGTAGCGCGCGTGTCGCAAGACGAGGACGTGTCGCGAGAGCTTCACGAGATCCTTGAAGCCGAGACGCTTCAAGACCGGCGCTGCCGACTCGTTCGGAAAGCCGTAGAGGAGGTCGAAGCCCTGGCGCGTCCAGGCGAGGACGGCGCGCTGGAGCGTGAGCGCGGGGAAGAGCGTGCGGTGCGCCTTGTCGACGAAGAAGCCACCGAGGAGCGCCGCGCGGAGCGGGCCGCGCGCGGTTTCGATGCGCCGCGTGCCGAGCCCGGCCATGCCCACGATCTCGGTGTCGTCGCCGGCCGCCTTGAGGAGGAAGCAGTGACCTTCGCCCGTCGATCCCTCGCGGTAGCACCAGCGGAACATCTCCGGCTTGGGCGGCGACGGGAGGCGCCTCCACAAGGCGAGCACGCGCTCTTCGGCCGCGCCGGCGCCGACCCCCTCCGCCTCGTATTTCACGCGCGCCCCTTGGATTCGCTCATCTCGGTCACGCCGCGTGGATGAGCCCGAGGTCGAGCGTCCCTTGCCCGCGCACCTCGCGGTAGTAGCGGAGGAAGCGAGAGAGCGTCGAGTCGGGATCGTCGACGTCGTACATCTTCTTTCGTGCACCGCCGAGCGGCATGAGGAGGTTCTTGGCGACGAAGGTGTCGATGGCGACGGGATCGACGCCGGCCACCACCGCGCCCACGTGGCGCGCGGACGACGCGGCCATGCGAATGTCGGCGCGCTCGTCGTCCCACGCTTCGCTTTCCGGATGGATGGCGACCCATTCCGCGACGGCGAGGTAGAGATCAGGCGCGCGGACGTGGGTGGCGAAGTGCGCGAGCGGACCGGCCATGCGCCAGTTCGCGCTCGGCGCGCCGAAGTAGTGCACCGACGAGTAACGGGCCGCGCGCGGGTGCGAGCCCATGCGGCCGGCGCTCATGTCGACGATGCCCATGGCCGACTTGCAGGCGCACGTCATGCCGGTCGACTCGTGCTCGTTGGCGGTGACCATCGAGATCCACGTGAGCTTGCGATCGCCGATCGCGACGAGGCGTCCGCCCTCGCGACGGAAGAGCCCCTCTTTGAGATCGACGACCACGCCGGTGCGCGGTGAGGTGAAGCGCGGCCAGGTGAGGGGCGTCTCGGCATAGTCGACGAGGCTGCGCTTCTTCTTGAAGACCAGGGTCTCGTCCCAGTGGTAGCCATCTCGCGCGTCTCCGGGCTCGATGGGGCCGCGACCGTCGCCGCCGTAGACGCCGTGCTCGTGCGCCGCGTCGTGCCAGTGATCGCCGGCGAGCGTGCTCTTCCCGGCGTCGATGAGGCCGACGAAGCTCACCGGCGCGCCGAGCTTTTCGAAGTGCGGGATCAGATCGCCGAGCTTGTTCCAGCCGGGCACGTCGACGTTTCGCTCGCTCGGGTGCGTGAAGGCGCGCGTCAGGCCGCCGCCGCTCTTGTCCACGAAGTGGGTGTTCTCGAAGACGATGACCTCGCCCTTGAAGCCCGGGGTCGCGAGCACGCGCTCGACGAGCCGCTTCACCGCGGCCACGTTGGTCATGCCTTGGTTCCACCACTGCGCCGACACCTTCACGATGACGACGTCGGTCGGGCCGACGATCTTCTCGAGCCCGCCGAGCTTGTCCAAGACCGAGTCGACGTTGGCGGTCGGGCCGCCGCCGCGCGCCACGTAGAGGGTGCGCGCGTCGCGCGCCGGATCGTGAGGCACGAGCGGTGGGGTCGCGGAGAATTCGGGTCGCTCCGTGTAGCGGGCGATGCGGCCGAGGATCTTCTTCCGCAGGAGGAACGCGACCGGGACGGCGACCGCCGCCGCGCCGAGGAAGGCACGCCGAGTCCAGGTGCGTTTTGCGGGTGCGTCGGTCATGGGGTCATCCAGGCGAGGGCCGCGTTCGAAGTGTGACACTCAAACGCGGGCGAGGAGCGTGAGGGAACTGTGATCGGAGTCGCCGTCGATCTCGCGTCCGTCGAGATCGAAGGCTCGGGCGCCGGGCTGGAAGCCGTGCGCCTCGAGCTGACGGCGCTGCGCTGCGAGCGAGATGTAGTAGAGCATCGTCCCGTAGTCGTGGCAGCGGTCGTTGATGATCGAGTATTCGTCGGAGCGATAGTCGTGCCGCGCGAAGCGGTAGCGATTGACGGCGCGCTTCACCGAACGGCGCGCGAAGCGCAGTGAACGCAGCGCGAGCTTGGCGGGGTTACGGCTCCACTCGAACTCGGGGAAGGTGTACCCCGCGGTGTGGTCGGGGCAATTCTGGTTGTGGGTCGAGAAGAGAAACGCTCCGCCGGGCGTGAGGACGCGGCGCACCTCGCGCAGGATCGACAGACGATCGTCGTGGGTCACCATCCCGATGCCATTGCAACTGAAGACGGCGAGGAAGATCGACGCGCTCGGGAGGAATCGCATGTCGCGCGCGTCGCCGTGCACGAAGCGGACGCCGGGGAAGCGCTGCTCCACCACGTCGATCATCGGCCGCGAGTAGTCGAGGCCCACGTAGTCGTCGCTCACCGCGCGCAAGTCTCTCACCGTGCGGCCGCCACCGACGCCGATGTCGAGGATGGGGCGGCCGCGCGCCTCTTCCGCGACGTGTCCGAGCGCGACCGCTTCGGCCGGCGACAGGCCGTCGTTGCGGGCGTACTGCGCGACCGAGCGCGCGTCTTCCATCGTGCGTCGATTGACGGCGTCGATCAGGGTCCGGGCGAGGTCGGGGCCGAGGTGTCGCACGGGGCCGAGAGTATCTCGCGTCGCGTCGCGCATCAGCTGTCGCGCACCGCTCGAGTCTCCGCGCGGCGACACTGTGGTTTTTGAAGCGCGCACGTCGGTCCACCTCCCGGAGAGTCGTGCGAGGATGGCGCGCGTGAAGCGCCTCTTCTTGGCTCCGCTCCTCGTCACCGCTTGTGGTGGCGCCGCGTCCGCAGCTCCGCCGCGGGCGGCGCACACGACCTCGGCTTCCCCCGAGGACGCGCGCGTCACGCGCGAGCTCTTGGAGGACCTCGTGCGCGTCGACACGAGCCATGGGAACGAGACCGCGGCGCTCGAGCCGGTGGCGCGACGCCTCCGCGCGGCAGGCGTGTCCTTCGAGATCGTCGAGTCGAGCCCCGGCCGCGGCAATCTCGTCGCGCGCGTTCGCGGGACGGGCAAGAAGAAGCCGCTCCTCGTGATGGCGCACGTCGACGTCGTCCCGGTGGAAGGCCAGAAGTGGAGCACGCCGCCGTTCACGCCGACCGAGAAGGACGGGTTCCTCTACGGACGCGGCATCAACGACGACAAGTCGATGGCCGCGAGCGCCGTGCTCGTGCTCCTCGAGCTCGCGAAGGCTCCCAAGCGTCCCTCGCGCGACGTCATCGTGGCGCTCACCGCGGGTGAAGAAACGGGCGGCGCGGCCGGCATCAAGCACCTGCTCACGCATCGTCGCGATCTCATCGACGCGGAGATCGCGCTCGACGAGTGCGGCTCGATGATCCTCGCCAAGGACGGCGCGCGCGTCGTCGCCGCCGGGATGTCGCTCGCCGAAAAGACGTACCAATCGTTCAAGCTCGTCGTGCAAGGGACGGGAGGTCACGCATCGATGCCGGCCGCGGACGGAGGACCGGTGCCGCGGCTCGCGCGCGCGCTCGTCAAGGTCGGCGAGGTCTCGTTCAAGCCCCACGCGCTTCCGGCGGTGACGGACGTCCTCGCGCTCGGGGCCGAGACGGCGCCCGAGCCCATCGCGTCCGCGCTCGGGCGCGTCGCGAAGAGCGCGCCGACGATCTCCCCCGAAGACGCGGCGATCATCGCGCGCGATCGCCTCTACGGCGCGTTCACGCGCACCACCTGCGTGGCCACGATGCTTTCGGGATCACCGCAAGACAACGTGCTGCCGACGTCCGCCGAGGCCACGCTCAACTGCCGAGTCCTCCCCGACGAGACGCCCGACGCCGTCGAGGCCGCGCTCGTCGCGGCGATCGGCGATGCCGAGGTCAAGGTGCAGCGGATCGGCGATCCGCAGCCGCGTGCATCGATGGAGGAGCGCGACAGCGTGGCGTTCACAGCGTTCAAAGCCGCCGTGTCGCGCACGCTGCCCGATGCGATCCCGTACGCTTCGATGTGTCCGGGCACGACCGATTCGCGCTGGCTGCGCGCGGCGGGCATTCACTCGTACGGCATCTCGGCGTCGCCGTCGTTGCCCGAAGACCTCCGCGCGGGGCGCGTCGCGCACGGACCCGACGAGCGACGCATGGTGCGCTGGCTGGGGACCGGCACGGCGCTCCTTCGTGAAGTCGTGAGCGAGCTCGTGCGCGATTGAGGCGTCAGCCGTCGGAGCAGCTCCACGCAGGCCCGACGACGTCTGCGGGGCAGACGCATACCCCGAGCCCGAGATCGCACTGGCTCCCCATGTAGCCCATGCAGCTCTGGCCGGGGCTCGGCTCCTTGAGCGGGCAGCCGACACCTCCGTCGGGCAGTCGAGGCGCACACGCCCAGCGGGGCGGGTTTCCGGGGAGGCCGGTCTCGCAGACGCAGTCGATGTCCTTGTACGCGCAGACCGGGCCGAACGCCGGACCGCAGACCGACCCGGCGCCCGGCTCACCGTTGGGGCAGAGCCCCTGGGCCCCGGCGTCGAGAGGCGTAGGCGTGCCGGGGCTCGGCGGCGACGTCGTCGTTGGAGTCGTCGGCGTCGTCGGCGTGGAGGCTCGACCACCATCACCGAGCGTGCTCACGCTGGCGTCGCTGGTGGCGGCGGCGCCGGCGTCTTGAGTCGCGGCCGAGCCACCGACGTCGGCGGTCGCGCCTCCGCAAGCAACGAAGGAAGACGTCGCGCCGAGGGCCAGCAACGTAAAGAAGGAGAGAGGGCGGGCGATGCGCATGCCGGCCGGAGAGCACGAGCCGTGCCGTGCCGACTTCGCGCTGCGCTTCGCGTTTCGCGGGAAGCGCGTGTGTCAACGTGCGCCGTTCCGCGACCACGCACGCAGGGCTTTTTCCATGGTGCGGCGCGCACGCGCTATCATCGACAGGATGCGCAGCGTCACGCTCGGCGGCTTCGGGCTGCTTTCGGTCGCGACGGCGTGCGTGTCGCTGCCGCCGGTCGAAGCATCCGTCGACGGCGGCGCCCTGCCCGATGCGTCGTCCGGCACCCCGCCCGCCAACGACGGCGGCGTCACGCCGACGGGGGACGCCGCGGTGGTGCTTCCGCCGCCCAAGCCACCGTGCGATCCCGCGGCCCAGCCTTCGGCGAACGCCGTGTTCGTGAGCACGATGGGCGACGATCTCCTCGGAGGGACGCGCGCGGCGCCGGTGAAGACGATCACGAAAGCGCTGTCGATCGCGGCCGCACAGAGCGCGTCGGACATCTACGTCGACGAAGGGGTCTACGGCGAGGCGATCACCATCGGCAAGCCCCTCACGATCCATGGCGCGTGGAAGTCGGTGGGCGCGACGTGGACGAAGGACTGCTCGGACGGCGCCGTCGGGCTCACCGTGATTCGATCGACGACCGCGCGCGCCGTGACGGTCACCGGCGTGAGCGGCACCGCCGGCCTCGACGGCCTTACGGTCACGACCAAGGGCCAGGCCGACGGCAACGACTCGGCGATCGCGATCTTCGTTTCGTCCGCGTCGCTCGAGCTCCAAGGCGTCGACGTCATCGCAGGGATCGGGGGCGATGGCACGAGCCCCGGCGCGCCCGCGCAAGCGGGCAACCGCACGTGCAACGGCGGAGGCTGCTCGACGGGAACGCCCGGTGTGCAGGGAGCCGCGGGTGGACCCGCGGGCGCGGGCTCGTTCGACGTGAGCGGCTGGGTGCCCGCGATCGGCACGCCCGGACAAACCGGAGCGCAAGGTGAGAACGGAACGCCGGGCGGAGCAGGTCAATCGATCGAGCCCTGCGTCGTCGGATGCGGATCACCGCCGGCTTGCCCCGCCGGCCCGACGGGCACGTCGAGCGCGGGCAACGGAACGTGCGGATGCGGCGGCGTCGGAGGCGCACCAGGCGCGCCCGGCCCCAGCGGCGGCGCATCGGTGGCCGTCATGATCGTCGGGCCCGGGTCGCTGCATGTGGCCCACTCGAACCTCACGAGCGCGCGCGGTGGTAACGGCGCCGCTGGAGGAGCGGGCGGCCCGGGCGGCGGCGGCACGGGAGGCGCGAAAGGCGTCGACGGCTTCTGCGCCGGCGACTGCTTCTTCAACTCGCCGACGTCGACTTGCTACTTCTCGGGCACCGGGCTCGCCGGCGGATCGCCCGGCGGCGCGGGCGGCGCGGGCGGGACCGGTGGGCCCGGCGGCGGCGGTGCAGGCGGGCCGTCCTTCGCGGTCGTATCCGTGTCGGGCGCCGCAGCGACGCTCGAGCCCACGGTCAAAGTGCAGAATGGACCGGGCGGATCGGGCGCGGGGGGCGCGCCCACGGGGCCTTCGGGTACGAAGTTCCCGTGAGCGCGAGCGCCGGCCGCGTCACTCCTCGTCGGCGCGGAGCTTGGCGAGGACGTTCAAGTCCTCGAGCGTCGACGTGTCGCCCTTGGTCGCAGTGCCAGCGGCGACGTCCTTGAGGAGCCGGCGCATGATCTTTCCGCTGCGCGTCTTGGGGAGCGCGTCGGTGAAGCGGATCTGATCGGGGCGAGCGAACTTTCCGATCTCCTTTTCGATGTGCTCCATGAGCTTCGCCTTCGCGGCGTCGCCCACGGGCTGGCCCTGCTTGAGCGTGACGAACACGACGAGCGCTTGGCCCTTCAAGTCGTCGGGCTTACCGACCGCGGCGGCCTCGGCGACCGTCGGGTGGCTCACGAGCGCGCTCTCGATCTCGGCGGTGCCGATGCGGTGACCTGCGACGTTGAGCACGTCGTCGATGCGGCCGACGACCCAGTGGTAGCCGTCCTCGTCTTTGCGCGCGCCGTCGCCGGTGAAGTACACGCCCTCGACCTGGTTCCAGTACGTGTCGAAGTAGCGCTGCGCGTCGCCCCAGATGGTGCGCGCCATGGAGGGCCACGGGCGCTTCAAGATCAGCTTGCCGCCGACGTTGGCACCGGCCTGCTCGCCACGATCGGTCACGACGACCGGCTCGACGCCGAACATCGGGAGGCCGGTCGATCCGGGCTTGGAGAACGAAGCGCCGGGCAGCGTCGTCATCATGATGCTGCCGGTCTCGGTCTGCCACCACGTGTCCACGATCGGGCAGCGGCTGCCGCCGATCGTCTTGTGGTACCAAACCCACGCCTCGGGGTTGATCGGCTCACCGACCGAGCCCAGCAAACGAAGCGAGCTCATGTCGTACTTGTTCGGCCACTCGTCGCCCCAGCGAATGAAGGCGCGGATCGCGGTGGGCGCCGTGTACAGGATCGAGACGCCGTGCTTCTCGATGATGTGCCAGAAGCGACCCGGATCCGGGAAGTTCGGCGCGCCCTCGTACATGAGGATCGACGCGCCGCACGAGAGCGGACCGTAGACGAGGTAGCTGTGGCCGGTGACCCAGCCCACGTCGGCCGTGCACCAGTAGAGATCGCTCGGCTTGAGATCGAAGACGTACTTCGACGTGACGTGCGCGCCGGCGAGGTAGCCGGCCGTGGTGTGCAGGAGCCCCTTCGGCTTCCCCGTGGAGCCCGACGTGTAGAGGATGAAGAGCGGGTGCTCGGCGTCGAAGGCGGGTGGGTTCTTGGCGAGCTTCGTGTGCTCGGCCGAGACTTCGCGGCTGCGGAGGTCGTCCCACCAGAGGTCGCGCCCCTCCTTCATGGTGACGGGGGCTCGCTCGTGGCCGAGACGACGGAGGACGACGACCTTCTCGATGCAGGGCGTCTGCGCGACGGCGGCGTCCGCCATCTGCTTCAAGGGAACGACGTTGCCGCGGCGCCACGCGCCGTCTTGCGTGAGGAGCACCTTGGCGCCGCAGTCGTTGATGCGATCGCGGAGCGCGTCCGACGAGAAGCCGCCGAAGACGACCGAGTGCGTCGCGCCGAGGCGCGCGCACGCGAGCATCGCGATCGCCGTCTCCGGGACCATGCCCATGTAGATGGCGACGCGGTCACCGGCGTGGACGCCGAGCGACGCGAGCGCCGCAGTCATCTTCACGACCTCGCGGTGGAGCTCGAAGTACGTGAGCGTGCGCGTGTCGCCCGGCTCGCCTTCCCAGACGATCGCCGCGCGCGTGCGGGCTTCGGTGTTGAGGTGACGATCGAGGCAGCTCTCGGTGAGATTGAGCTCGGCGCCGATGAAGAACTTCGCGTTCGGGAGGTTCCACTCCATGAACTTCGTCCACGGCTTGCGCCAGACGAGGTCGGTGGTCTCCGCCTTCCAGAACTCGGCCGGCTCTTCGAGCGAGCGGCGGTACATCGACTCGTACTCGGCGTGCGAGCGAACGCGCGCGTGCGAGACGAAGCGATCGGAGGGGAGGAAGCGACGATCTTCCTTGAGGCGAGACTCGATGCCGTCGGTCATGGCTGCTCCTTCGAGAAAAACGGGGCGGAGGCTACGCCCCCTTCTTCGCCAAGGGAATAGACGGGGCTTGCTGCTCTGCAGCATGGGAATTTCGTGCTCTTCTCGGGCCCATGCGAATCGAAACGGCGTGCGCGGCTTTGGCGTGGGCGGCCCTCGGGTGCGGTGGCGCCAAGGCGTCGCCGGTCGCGGCGAGCCCCGCACCGAGCGAAGAGAAGGCGCCCAGCCAAGACGCTCCTCCCGCCGGCCCGGTGAAAGAGCCCGCCGTCGTCCAGCGTCCTCTTCTCCCGACGACGTGCGCACCCACCCGAGGGGATGCGGAGCTCTGCGTCCCGGATCCTGCGTTCGTGAAGCTCCTGTGCGCGGGCTCGTTCCCCGACGTGGCGCTCACCTTCTTCGGACACGACGCGCCGTGGACGCGCGGGTACCTCACGCGCGACGTCGACGGTTGGAACGCGGAGGGAGGCGGCGCTGCCCGCGCGCGGCTCGCGTTCGACGAGGAAATGGTCGTGCTCCGTCGTCGCGAGCCACCCAAAAATGGAATCCAAGTCGGCGGGAGCGGCGCGGGCTACCTCGTGCTTCGCGTCGACGGCTCTTGCTACACGCTCGACGACATCGAGCTCACTCGGAAGCGACCTCCCAAGCCGAAGAGCGGACCCGTCACGTTCCGATTCCTCGAGGAGGCGATGCAGTCGGCGCTCCTCAAGAACCCACGGGTGCTCGCGGCGTACGACAAGCGTCGGAAGGAGTGCAAAGGTGTCACGATGGGGGCGGTGTCGAAGGCGTGCGAGCTCGCCGACGCCGAGCTCTCGCGCGCCGTGCCCGAAGAGGTCCGAAAAGGCATACCTCTCCCGCCACCGACGCGGCTCCCCTGAAGGTCAGGCTGACCGCGGATTGCACTTCACGGCTCACTTGGGGCTGATTCGTTCACGCGGACTGCAAGCGGTGGCCGCACCGCCACGGGACATCGCGCACTTGCGGTTGGCCCATGAAATGCACGAGCCCAGGCGGGACCTTGCGTCCTTCCCCCTATGGCGCACACTCAACGTACGCGGATGGCGACGACCTTTACCGACACGATGCGCGGGAGCGGCTGGTTGCGCGAAGCCCCCGGCAACGTGTTCCCCGCAGAGTGGATGAAGCTCCGCGGCCGGACGGCACTCCGTCAATGCATCTTCCTCCCGCCGCCCGGACCGCTGCCGAGCGCGCCCGAGCACGTGGCGCCGGCTCCGGTCCGCGCGCGCGTGGAGCCGCCGCCTGCACCAGCGTCGCCTCGCGTCGTCTCCCCCGAACGACGCTCGCCGCGTCGCCCCGATCCGCTTCGTCGCGTCGGGCTATGGCCTGCGTACAAGACGCCGGTGGCGGTCCGCGAGCATCGCGACGCGGGCATCGTCGAGGCCCATGCCCCTGACGAGTGGTCACAGCGGCCGGTCGCGCTCGGCGTGCTCCTCGTTTGCTTCCCGCCGGCGGGGCTCGCCGCGGTCTGGTCGAGCACGCGCTACGACCGCGACGCCAAGCTCGCGCTCACCGTGTCGACGATCCTCTTCATGTCGCTCGTCGCGCTCGTCACCATGGTGCTTGCGCGCTGAGGCGCGGGCGCCTTACTTGCGGAGCTCGCGGAGGAGTCGCACCGCGTCGCGGAGCGCCCACACCCCGCCGACCGTGAACAGCAACGCTCCGACGAGGGCGTACGCGGTCGGGCCGGTGTGCGGTCGCGCCGTCACGTAGAGAAGGCCCGCCGCGGCGAAGACGCTCGACACGCCGGTGAAGAGGCGCTTGTAAGCGACGACCTTCACGAACGAGCGGTCCACGAGCGGGGGCAGCGGCCGAAGCATGGCGCGTTCCTTAGCACCGAATTCGCCACGGACCCATGGCGAGAGCTTTTTTTCGGTCTCCGCGCGCCTTGCGCGATAAAGAGCGGACGTGCCGATCAAGAAGCCCAAGCTCGCTCCGCAGGTCACGACCCTCTGGGACTACCCGTCGCAGCACTACGGCGACGAGGAGCAGGGGAGCGCCGGCTTCAAGGGCGCGACGCCCTCGTACGTGATCTGGAACGTGGTGCATCGCTTCACCGCGGAGGGCGAGAAGGTCCTCGATCCGTTCTGCGGGAGCGGCACCACTCTCGACGTGTGCAAGGACACCGGCCGCGTCGGGCTCGGCTTCGATCTCGCGCCCACGAGGCCGGACATCAAGCAGGCCGACGCGCGGAGCTTGCCGCTCAAGAGCGGCGCTGTCGATCTGGTGTTCATGGATCCGCCTTACGCGGACAACCTCGACTACTCCGACGACCCGCGCTGCATCGGCAAGCTCAAGGCCGACGGGCGCTACCAACGCGCGATGCGCCTCGCGTTCGCTGAGTCGGCCCGCGTCCTCAAAGACGGAGGCATGCTCGCCATCTACGTGTGCGACGTCTTCAAGAAGGACCGGGGCTTCTGGCCGCTCGGCTTCGAGCTCTTCGAAGCCGCCAAGAAGGACTTCATCCCGCACGACATCGTGGCGGTGGTGCGGCACAATCGAACGCTCGAGATGGGGAACTACCGGCGCGCCGCCGACGAGGGGAACTTCTTCCTCCGCGGCTTCAACTACCTCATCCTCATGAAGAAGCGGAGCGGGGAGGCGTCGGGAGACGCGCCCGCGCCGCCGCGCGGGAAGCGCGCCTGAGGAGGTCGAGCGACGTGCGCGCGACGCGCCTCGGGCGGATTCTGGCAGCGGGGGTGGGGCTCGTCGCCGCGAGCGGCTGCTCGCTCCTCGCGCCGAGCGACGCAGAGCTTCGCGGCTCCGCGCGCGACGCCGGCGTGGCGCTCTCCGATGCGTCGGGCGCGGACGGCGAGCCGACCGCCGACGGCGGCGTGAGCTATGCCCCGCTCGACGCCAAGGACGCTTGGGCCACGTTCGATCCGACTTCGCTCCTCGCCGCCGCGCGCGGCTACGCGGGCGGGACCTTCGACGGGAGCTACGTGTACTTTGCACCGAGCGGCACGGGCCTCGTGCTCCGCTGCGACACCCGGAAGGACTTCGGGTCCGCCGCCGCGTGGTCGGTCTTCGACACCACCTCGCTCGACGCCGGCGCGACGCAGTTCACCGGCGCCATCTTCGACGGACGCTACGTCTACTTCGTTCCGTTCGGCGAAGGGCACGCCCGCTTCTTCGCGCGCTACGACACGACCGGCGAGTTCTCGTCCGCGGGGGCGTGGGCGGTGTTCGACTCGACGACCGTCAAGGCCGGCGTCCAGGGCTTCGTGGGCGGCACGTTCGACGGACGATACTTGTACCTCGCGCCCAAGGCGAACGAGCTCAACAACGCGAGCGGGCTCTTCACGCGCTACGACACGCGCGCGCCGTTCGGTGACGCATCGTCGTGGACGACGTTCGAGACGTCGGCCCTCGACTCCACGGCCAACGGGTTCGGCGGCGCCGTGTTCGACGGTCGCTTCGTCACGCTCGTCCCGTTCGACAACGAGCTGCCCGACAGCGTGACCGTGCGCTTCGACACGCAGGCGAGCTTCGGCGCGGCGGCGTCCTACGAGACCTTCGCCCTTGCGAAGCTCGCGCCGTCGCTGGGGGGCTTCCTTGGCGGGGCCTTCGACGGGCGATATGTGTACTTTGCACCGTCGCGACCGGCTGCCGCCACGTCGGTGGTGCGCGTGGATACGCAGGGGAGCTTCGCGTCGTCGTGGTCACGGTTCGACGCCAAGACGCTGACGGCGGGGAGCGGTGGCTTCGCCGGGGGCGCGTTCGACGGTCGGCACGTGTACCTCGTCCCGGGCAAGCCGAACGCGGCGCTCGTGCGCTATGACACCCGCGCGGCGTTCGACGTCGCGACGTCGTGGACGTCGTTCGACGTGGGGACCGTGTCGCCTGGTACGCAAGGGTTCGCCGGTGCGATCTTCGACGGCCGCGCGCTCTACCTCGTGCCGCGCGAAGGATCGCGCGCGGCGCGCTTCGGCGTGCGAGCTCCGGCGGAGCTCCCGGCGCTCCCGTCGTTCCACGGCTCGTTTCTCTGACGACGGGCGAGTCGCGCGTCGCTCGCCGCGCGAATTGCGCAAGAACGGTACAAGGCCACGCGTGTGATCCCGCGGGGTTGGGCCTGGCATCGCGGCTGCAATGAGCGTCGACCCGAAAGGAGCAACGCTCAATATGCATCGATCGCAACGAGGCTGGGCTCGGCTTGGACAGGTGATGGCGCTCTCGTGGGGAGCGCTCACGTTCGGAGCGTGTGCGGACGAACCGCCCTCCGATCGCGCGACGCCGACCGACCCGGCGATCGACGATCTCTCCGAGGCGGCGCGTGGACGTCGCCGACTCGACGGCGGCACGCGCGACGCGAGCAACACGCCGACTGCGGACGCCGCGAGCGTCGACGCCGCAAGCGTCGACGCCGGGAACGTCGCTAGCGATGCGGCCCCGACGCCGACACCCACTCCGACCTCGACCGGTACGCCGCCGCCGCCGCCCACGCCGTTCGCCGGCAAGACCTTCAACGCGTCGAGCTGCAACGCCGACGCGGTCGACGCCGCGATGGCGCAGGCGAGCGACGGCGACCGCGTCTTGGTGCCGGCGGGCACTTGCACGTGGTCGCGCGCGGTCGTGGTCACCAAGTCGCTCTACCTGACGGGCGCCGGCGCCGCGGCCGGCGGCACCAAGATCGTGTACGGCGGCTCGGACCACGTGCTCCTCCAAGTCGACGTCGGCGCCAAGACCGGACGGGTCGACATCTCGGGGTTTCTCTTCAGCGGCGGAGACTCGAACTACTGGAACGGGACCGCGCTCCAGTTCGGCGGCCCGAAGGGGTGGAAGAACTTCCGCGTTCATCACAACGTCTTCGAGAACAACACGCAGTGGTCCATCAAGGGCACGTCGAGCGTCGCCGGGCTCATCGACCACAACACGTTCCGCGGCACGGCCGACGGCATCATGCTCTACGGCGATGGCGCCGCCGACTGGGCCGCGACGCTCACGCTGGGGACGTCCGATTTCTTCTTCGTGGAGGACAACGTCTTCGAGTTCAACGACGACTACGGCTCGACCAAGCATCCGGTGATGGACATGGACGACGGCGGCCGTCAGGTCTTCCGCCATAACGTCATCAAGAACGGCCTCTGGGAGACGCACGACAAGGCGCGGAGCGGGCTCGTGAGCGCCAACGCGTACGAGATCTACTCGAACCAATGGACCGTCTCGTCGAACCAGTGGAAGTCGATCGACATCTCGGCCGGCACGGGCGTCGTGTGGGGCAACACGTTCGCGGGCGACATCTCGATCGCCATCGGCGGGATGGACTACAAATCGTTCGACCCGCGCTCCGTTCGGCTGTGCGACGGGACGGATCCCGCAGACCAGAACGTGCCCGGAGAGTCCGGTTGGCGATGCCAATATCAGATCGGGTCGATGGGCGAGGGCGCGACCGCCTACGGATATCCGCTCTACCTGTGGAGCAACGCCCACGACGGCGCGGCCACCTCGATGGTGTGCACCGACGGCTGCAACCACGTGAAGGCGGGGCGCGACTTCATCGACAACGGCGCCCAGGCCAAGGCCGGATACGTGCCGTACACGTATCCGCACCCGCTCGCGCAGTGAGCGATTGAGGAGCGCGTGGTCGCGATCGCGGGCTCGTCGTGGCTATACTCCGCGTCGATGGTGGTCGGCCGCGACGACGAGACCGAAGAGCATCCGGAGCTTCGGGCCACGAACGGGCCGCGCGTCGCGGTCTTTTGGGAGGGGGGCGGCGTGAGCAAGGCGCTGCCCGCGACGGGAGCCCTCTCGTTTGGGCGCGCGCTCGACTGCGACGTCCCCATCGATCACAAATCGGTGTCGCGGCGTCACGCGGTCCTCCACCTCGGCGGCGCGCAGATGTTCGTCGAGGACCTGGGGAGCGCCAACGGAACGCGCGTGCGCGGGCGGAGCCTCGGCGCTGGCGAGCGCGTGCGCGTCGAGGCAGGGGATGTCGTGGAGCTGGGGGCGACGATGCTCGTCGTGCAGCGTGGGCCGATGGTGGCGCGAGCGGCCGCGCCCGCCGCGCCGCTCGCGGGCGCCCCCGCGAACGACGTCGTCGTCGCGGCGCCCGCGATGCGCGAGCTCCATCGCTTGGTCGGTCTCGTGGCGGCCTCTGGCGTTAGCGTGCTCGTGCGCGGCGAGACCGGGGTGGGCAAGGACGTCGTCGCCGGCGCGATTCATCGCGCGTCTCCGCGTCGCGGCGGCCCGCTCGTGTGCTTGAACTGCGCGGCGCTCCCCGAAGCGCTCCTCGAGAGCGAGCTCTTCGGGCACGAGAAGGGTGCCTTCACGGGCGCCGATCAACCGCGCGCCGGCATCTTCGAGGCCGCGACCGGCGGCACCATCTTCCTCGACGAGGTGGGCGAGACGAGCCTTGGTACGCAAGCCAAGCTCCTCCGCGTCGTGGAGTCGCGGACGGTGACGCGGCTCGGGAGCGTGCGTCCCATCCCGGTGGACGTGCGCCTCGTCGCCGCGACGAATCGCGATCTCGAGTCGCTGATCGCCGAAGGACGCTTCCGCCAAGACCTCTACTTCCGGCTGAACGGCGTCACCCTCACGGTGCCGCCCCTCCGCGAGCGCACGGAGGAGATCGTCCCGCTCGCCGAGCATTTCATCGCGCAAGCGGCCCGGGAGGCCGGCACGTCGGCGCCGACGCTCGCGACGGAAGCACGCGAGGCGCTCGTTCGCTACGGATGGCCCGGGAACGTGCGTGAGCTCAAGAACGCCATCGGTCAGGCGATGATCTTCCGCGAGGGCGCCAAGGTGATCGGTCTCGCGCACCTGCCGGCCGCCATCCAGCGCGGGCTCGCTGCCGCCGCCGCCACGAGCGCGCCGCCCGACGCGGGGCTACGCGGCGAGGTCGACGCCTTCGAGCGCGCGCGGATCGTGGCCGCGCTCGAGCAATGCTCCGGCAATCAGACGCGCGCGGCGGCGCTCCTCGGGATCTCGCGGCGCACGCTCCTCAGCCGCTTGGATGCGTACGGGCTGCCGCGCCCGCGCAAGTGATAAGATCGACGGGATGTCGCGACGCGACGCCGAGAGCGGGCGGGTGGTCGGCCGCTACGTGCTCGGAGGCGAGCTCGCGGCGGGCGGCATGGCGACCGTCTTCTGGGGACGGCTCGCCGGATCCGCGGGATTCACGCGCACCGTCGCGGTGAAGCGGCTTCATCCGCAGTACGCGAAGGATCCCGAGTTCGCCGCGATGTTCCTCGACGAGGCGCGCCTCGCGAGCCGCATCCGTCACGGCAACGTGGTCGCGACCCTCGACGTGGTCAGCGACGACGGCGAGCTCTTCCTCGTCATGGAGTACGTCCACGGGGAGTCGCTGGCCAAGCTGCTCCGCGCCGCGAGCGAGCGCGGCGAGCGCGTGCCGCACGACGTAGCGGCAGCCATCGTCGTCGGCGTCTTGCAGGGGCTCGACGCCGCGCACGAGGCGACGAGCGAAGACGGCGCGCCCCTCGCCGTCGTGCATCGCGACGTCTCGCCGCAGAACGTGCTCGTCGGCGCCGACGGCATCGCGCGCGTGCTCGACTTCGGCGTGGCCAAGGCCGCGTGGCGCGCGCACACGACGCGTGATGGCACCGTCAAAGGCAAGCTCGCGTACATGGCGCCGGAGCAGCTGCGCGGCGAGCCGGTCGATCGGCGGGTCGACGTCTTCTCGTCCGCGATCCTTTTGTGGGAGCTCCTCACGGGGACGCGCCTCTTCGGCGGCGAGGAGCCGCAGGTCTACGTGCAACGCATCCTGGGCGGTGATGTCGCGCCGCCATCGCAGAGCGCGCCCGATGTTCCCCCGGCGCTCGATGCGGTGGTCATGAAAGGGCTCGCCCTCGATCGGAACGAACGCTTCGCCACAGCCCGCGAAATGGCGCGCGCGCTCGAAGCGGCGTGCGCGCCCGCATCGGCCCGTGTCGTCGCCGAGTGGGTGGCGAGCGTCGCGTCCGTGACGCTCGCTGAGCGCCGCGAGCTCCTCGCCGCTTTGGAGCGGCGCGCGACGAACGCCGCGTCGATCGACGAGGCCCAAGGGGACGCGCTCGCCGCGGTGTCGGCGCGCGCCGCTCGCGCCGACGAGCGGGTCGCGCGCGCGGCCTTGCCCACCGAGCCAGAGCTCTCCGGTGTGATGGCGCGTGAGGCGAGCGATCGAGGAGCGCGCACGGATCGGGCTGCCAGCGTCGCGGAGCCGCTGCCCACGAGCCGTCGACGGCGCCTGCTCCCTGCCGTGATGTTCGTGCTCGTGACCGCGATCGTCGCGCTTGGCGCGTTCACGATGCGGCGCCCGCCCACCACCGACGTGCGCCCCGAGGCCCTTCCTCCGGTGTCGCTGCGCGCGCCCGAGTCGGCGCCGAAGGACGACGCTGTCCCCGACGCCGCCGTGAGCGCGAGCAGCGCCGCGCCCCTCCCGAGCGTCGTCGCTATCCCGGCATCCGCGAGCGCCCCGTCCTCGGCGCCCATCGTACGCGCTCCCTCGCCGCGCCCGTCGCGTCCCGCGCCCAGACCTCCCGCGTCTTCGGCGAAGAGCGGCCTCTGCATGAAGCAGCGTGCCGATGGAGTCGTGTACTTCGCGCCTTGTCCCTGAAGCGCTATCGTCGCTGGGTGGGTCGCTCCTCGTCGCGTCGAATCGTGCCGCTCGCATTCGCGACGCTGTCGCTCGTCGCGGGCGACGCCGCAGCCGACGACCTGGCCGCGTGCAACGGCGCCCTCGTCCGCGGACAAGAGCTCGTGCGCGCGGGGAAGCTCCTCGAGGCGCGCGCGGCGTACCCGGGGTGTCTTCGCGCCGAGTGCAACGCCGAGCTCCGCGCGGTATGCGCGAACTTCGTCGCGGAGCTCACGCAGCGCGTTCCCACCCTGCGCCTCGTCGCGCGATCGCGCTCCGGGGCGGCACTCAGCGGCGTGCGCTTCTTCGTGGACGACAAGCCGGCGAGCGGTGACGCCGTCGAAGTCGACCCCGGCGCGCACCGCGTGCGCGCGGTCGCCGCGGGGCACGACACCGCGGGAGTGACCATCGACGCTCGCGTCGGTGAAGGCACACGGGAGGTCGTGCTCGACCTCGCTCCGAACGCGAGCGCGCCCGACCCGCCAGCGCATGCGGCAGCGGGGAGCACGAAGATCCCCGTCGCCAGCGTGGTCCTCGGTGGCGTGGCGCTCGCCGGGCTTGGCTCGTTCGCTTACTTCGGGCTCGACGGCAAATCGACCGAGAAGAATCTCCGCGCGACGTGCCCCACGGGGCCGTGCGATTCGAGCGACATGCGCCGTTCCTATCTCGTCGCCGACGTCTCTCTCGGGGTGGCCGTCGCGTCGGCGGCGGCCGCGGTGATCCTGTTCGTGACGAGCCAGCCGCCGCAATCCGCGCTGCGGCAGCCCGCTGACGGACGACGCGCGCGCCTCAGGTGAGGTCGGCTCCGCAAAGGGCGCAGACCGACACCCAATAGCGTCGATAGGGCAATGCCGCGCGCAGCTTGTTCTCTGTTGGGTCGTAGCGGACGTCCAGGTCTCGCTCGCGCACCTTGATGAGGTCGGGCCGCGGCTCCGGAGGGTACCGCCCTTTCCACTCGAGAGTCACCGCGTCGTGTCCGTTGACGCAGGTGCAGAGCTCGCCAGGGCGATAGCTCGGGTACTCGTCGAGCGAGAAAGGGAGCTTTGCGATCACGCGCGCGCGCCGCTGGGCCAAAGCGTGCACTTCGCGCCGCTCGCCTTGCGCGCTCGCGACGACGTCGCGGCGCTTGGTGGAGTGCGCGTCGCAGAGCCAAGGGAGGAAGCGGTCGCGCGTCGGGCGCAAAAGGAGACCCCGCGCCGCGCACGTCGTGATCGCGTCGACCTCGATCCACGGGATTGCGAGCTCCGCGGCCTTCGCCTCGTCGACGGCGTGGGTTTGCAGCACTTCGATCGCAGCGATGACGAGATCGCCCGGGCCGAGGAGCGCGACGTCGACGACTCGGCCACCCTTCAGGCGGTGCTCGGTGACGGCGCGTCGGACCTTGCTCGGCAACGGTTGCTCGGTCTCGGCGTCGCAGCCGGGCTGCGCGCAAGCGCGGACGAACCGCGGGCTGGGGCCCTCCGCGTCGCGGTGCAGACGGACCGCCTCGACCACGAGCTCCTTCGCCACGAGGTGAGCGACCGACTCGTTCGTACACCCCGAGTCGCCAACGCGATGGTGGAAGTGCCGTCGCTTCATCTCGCCCGCGTGGAGATCGACGCGCCCGCCGCACTCCGGACAAGAATACTCGGCGCCGCGCCGCGCATGGTCGGGCGCGATCAGCGTGCCAGCCGTCGTTCGAGCGAGCGGTAAGCGGAATCCATCCACGTCGCTGAGAGCTTACAGCGCGACTCGGTTGCGCGGATCCAGACCGGTCGGCCTCCAACGCGCCGTACCCGCGGACAGTTACTGGATGTCGTCGGGCACCGCGGCCGGCGCGCCGTTGACCTCGCGGCGGATGTCCTCGAGGAAGGGCGGACGGTTCTTGAGGATGGCCTCGAGCTTCTCGATGTAGAGGCGCCGCGAGTGCTCGATCTTCCACGGGCGCGCGCCGCCCATCAGCTCGCCGAGGGTGGGGTCGCATTGCACGAGCTTCGCGTTCACGGTGCAGCGCGAGCTCGGCTTCGTGAACATCTTGCCCTGGTAGTCGAGGAAGATGGCGAGCTCGCGCTCGTCGCCCCCTTCGCCCAAGTGGCGATACGGCGAGACCACCGCGGCCGGCGAGTAGCGGGGAAGCATCGACACGCGGTCTTGCTCGTTGACGAAGCGGAAGATGCGCGTCCCCGTCTGCTTGGCCCGTCGCACGAGGTTCGTGACGAAGGTTTCGTCGCCGACGCGTGGCGATCCGAACGTGTACATCGCGGTGACGGGGATGTAGCTCGACTCGCACGCCGACGGAGGCGCGTTCTTGTTCGCGAGGCAGCCGTCGTAGAGGAGGTGATGGAGCGCGACCGCGCCGAGGCCGCCGCCCAAGCTGTGGCCCACGATGTAGAGCGGGAGCTTCCCGTCGCCGTGTCGCGCCTTCAGGACGTCGTGGATCTTGCCCCAGATGGACTCGGTCGCGTTCAGGAAGCCGGCGTGCACGCCGCCGTCGCCGGAGTGATTGGCCGAGGAGCCGGCCTTGAGCTGGATGAAGCGAACGTCGGCGATCGCGTCGTCGATCTCGCCGTCCTCGCTGCCGCGGAAGATCAGAAAGCCCGCTTCGTTCGTTCGGAGGTAGACCGCGTCGGTGCCCGTCGTCGCGCGGGCCTGAAGGATGTTCCATGACGCGTCGGCGTGGAGCGGGATCACCTCGGCGGGCTTCAGGCCGACGGGATCGAGGTTGCCCCGGATGCCGCGCTCGTCGTTCCAGGTGTAGACGTAGTCGGCGAAGCGCGCGGTCCAGTAGGCGTTCGTGACGTCGATCTCGCCGGCCTTCTCTTTGGCCGAGGCGGCGTGGAATTCGAACGTCCCCGGACCGCCGAGGGCGCCTTCGGTCGAATCTTGCTCGGTCGAGGAAGCGCTCGCGCAACCGAGCGCGCCGACCGAGGCGGCGAGGAGGACGGAGAAGAGCGTTCGCAAAGCCATCGCTGACTCTGGGAGCAACCGATGTGCCACGTGCTCCTACGTCGAGACCCCTTCGTCGCGCGGTCCACCGTTCTTGGCGAGGGCGGCGGCCTGGGCTTTGTGTGATCCACGGATGGACCACCCGGGTGCCGCGACCCCGCGCGCCATGCGCGGTACCGTCCTCAGGTCAGGGCGCGCCGGAAACCTCGGAGCGGATCTTGTCGAGCTCCGTCGCTGCGGTGCCCGTCACGAGCGCGCGCAGCTTCTCGATGTAGAGGCGTCGCGAGTGTTCGATCTTCCACGGCGGCTTCTTGTTCGTGGCGTTGTCGACGAGGCCCCAGATGGTGTTGTCGCACTGGACGAGCTGCGGGTTCTGGGCGCAGCGCCCATCGGGGCGAGCGAACATCGCGCCCTTCCGATCGAGCAGGATGGCGAAGCTTCGCTCTTCGCCCTTGTCGCCGACGTGGCGGTAGGGCGAGACGATCGCCGCGGGCGAGTAGCGCGGCAGCATCGATACTTCGTCGCCTTCGTTCACGAAGCGGAAGTACTTGGTGTGCGTGTCGCGCATGCGGACGGAGAGACGCGTCGTGAACTCTTCGTTGCCGACGCGCGGCGCACCGAAGGTGTAGACGGCCTTCACGGGGATGAAGTCCTTCTCGCAGATCGAAAGCACGTCCACGTGACGGAGAGCGTTCGTGAGGCAGCCGTCGAAGAGCAGGTGGTGGGCAGCAATGGTGGCGAGGCCGCCGCCGAGGCTGTGGCCGATCAGATAGAGCGGGAGCTTCCCGTCGCCGTGTCGAGCTTTGAGGATCGGCTCGAGCGTGTCCCAGACGGCCTGCACGGAGTTGTAAAAGCCCGCGTGCACTTCGCCGTCACCGGCGTTGTTGGCGTCGGGACCGGCGTTGAGTTGGATGAACCGAATGTCGCTGACGACGTCGTCGACCTTGCCGTCCTCGCTGCCGCGGAACGCCAAGAAGCCGGCGGCTTTGGTTCGCACGTAGAAGCCATCCGTGCCCGTCGTTCCACGCGTCTGGAGCAGGTTGGCGGACTTCTTGGAATGAAACGCGACGATCTCGGTCGTCTCGATTCCGAGCGCGCCGAGCGCGTCGCGAACCTGCGCTTCGGTGTCGAGCTGATACGCCATGTCCGCGAAGCGTGCGGCCCAGTAGGCGTTCGCGAGCTCCACCTCACCCACGCGCTCCTTCGAGGAGGCCGGATTGAAGTCGAAGGACTTCGGGCTCATGAGCGCGCCTTCGGACTCGTCCGAGGCGGGCTCCTCCGCGCTGCTGGCGCAACCGGAGGCTACCGAGAGGAACATCGCGGCGATGACGGGCAGAAGACGGGAAGCCATGTGTTGCGCCCTCGCAACGTGCGTGCCAGCGCGCGGCGAGCGCTAAATCCGCGCGATGAGGCGAGCGTGGCGCGAGGGGGCGGGGTGGGCGCGATCCGCTTTGTCACATCCAGTGTGCGCTTGGGGCGTGGTGGGCATCGCCCAGGCGCCTGCCCCCGATCCAACAAAAGACGACGGGCCCCCGCGCGTTGCGCGAGAGCCCGGCGGTGCGCGCTTGGCGCTGTCGCCTCAGGCGAGGTTGTGCGGACGCATGGTGAGCGGGCTCGTCCAGTGGCGGCGCTTCATCGCGTCGATGCGCGAGAGGAAGAGCTTGCGCTGGAGCTCGAGCGGCTCGGGGAGCTTCGTGCCGAGGCTCGCGAAGAACTCACCGTCCGAGTTGAGCTCGGCTTCCCACTCGTCGAGATCGATCGCCGTCGCGGCGTTGACCTGCTCCGCCGAGATGTTGAGACCCGAGAGGTCGAGGTCGCCCGCCTTGGGCACCCAACCGAACGGCGTCTCCTGACCGCCGACGCGCAGGCGCGCGCGATCGACGACCCACTTGAGGACGCGCATGTTCTCGCCGAAGCCTGGCCAGAGGAACTTGCCGTTTTTGTCCTGGCGGAACCAGTTGACCATGAAGATCTTCGGCGGGTTCGGGATGTCGGCCTGCATCTCCAGCCAGTGCTGGAAGTAGTCCGCCATGTTGTAGCCGCAGAAGGGGAGCATCGCGAACGGGTCGCGACGCACGACGCCGACCTTGCCGGTCGCCGCTGCCGTCGTCTCCGAGCCGAGCGTCGCGCCGAAGAAGACGCCGTGCGCCCAGTTGAAGGACTGCATGACCAAGGGAATCGTCGTCGCGCGACGACCGCCGAAGATGATCGCGCTGATCGGAACGCCCTCGGGGTCTTCGGCGAAGCGCGAGACCGCGGGATTGTTCTTCATGGGCGCGGTGAAGCGCGAGTTCGGGTGCGCGGCCTTCTCGGTGGAGCCCTTCTTCCACGGGCGGCCTTGCCAGTCGGTGAGCTCCTCGGGGACCTCGCCGTCCTTGCCTTCCCACCACACGTCGCCGTCCTTGGTCTTGGCGACGTTCGTGAAGAGCGTGTCCTTGAGGACCGTCTTCATCGCGTTGGGGTTCGACTTCATGCTCGTGCCGGGCGCGACGCCGAAGTAGCCGAACTCGGGGTTCACGGCGCGGAGGCGGCCGTCCGGGCCGACCTTCATCCACGCGATGTCGTCGCCGACGGTCCAGATCTTCCACCCGTTGAAGCGCTCGGGCGGGATCATCATGGCGAAGTTGGTCTTGCCGCACGCGCTCGGGAACGCCGCGGCGACGTACGTCATCTCGCCCTCGGGGCTCTCGACGCCGAGGATGAGCATGTGCTCGGCGAGCCAGCCCTCTTTGCGACCGAGGTAGCTGCCGATGCGGAGCGCGAGGCACTTCTTGCCGAGGAGCACGTTGCCGCCGTAGCCGGAGCCCACGGACCAGATCGTGTTGTCCTGCGGGAAGTGCGCGATGAAGCGGCGCTCGGGGTTGCAGTCGAGCACCGAGTGGAGGCCGCGGTTGAACTCGTTTCCGCTCCCGAGCTGGGCGAGCGCGGTCTTCCCCATGCGCGTCATGATGCGCATGTTGAGGACGACGTAGACGCTGTCGGTGAGCTCGACGCCGACCTTGGCGAGCGGCGAACCGGGCGGGCCCATCACGTACGGGATCACGTACATGGTCCGGCCCTTCATCGAGCCGTCGAAGAGCTTGCGAAGGTCCGCGTACATCTCCGCGGGCGCCTTCCAGTTGTTCGTCGGGCCGGCCTCTTCCTTCGTGGGCGTGCAAATGAAGGTGAGGTTCTCGACGCGAGCGACGTCGTTGGGGTTCGAGCGGTGGAGGTAGCAACCCGGGAGCTTCGCGTGGTTGAGCGGCTCGAGGATGCCCTGGCTCACGGCGAGCTCGGTGAGGCGGTTCTTCTCTTCTTCAGACCCGTCACAGAAGACGATGTGGTCCGGCTTGGTCAGCTCGGCCATCTCCTTGACCCAGGCGAGGAGATGAGCGTTCTCGGTCAGGTTGGTACGGATTTCCATGGTGTCGTGGTCTCTCGCATTGCGCTGTGAGCCTAAGTCCCTGCATTCGCCGTCCACGCGCCGAAGCGCCCGGGCAGCCCGCGGGATCGCCCTCGACTTACCGCAAATTCCGCGAGGCCGCACGTGGCGGGGCGCGAGATTGTGGGAGCCGAGGTGCGTCACGAGTTACGCACCGCGTCTTTGCGTCGGGGCTCTCGCCGCCTCGTCCAACCAAGCGTGCGGTTAGGTCCAAGGCCGAGAGGCGCTAAGCTGTTGAAGACTCAAATGGTGCGGCTCGGCTCGATGAAGCGCGATATGGGCGCGGCGGTCTCGCTGGTCGTCCTCGGGCTCGCCATGGGGTGCTCGGCCGCGCCGCCTTCCACGGCGCACCTGCCGATCCCGGCGGCGCCTCCTCCCAAGGACGACGGCTCTTCGGCGCAAGGCGGCGGTGGCGGCACCGCGCATGCGGCGGCGCTCGAGCAACTCAAGCTCGGTCGGCTCGAGATGCGGCCGGACAAACAGAACAGCGTGCGCATTCCATTGCCCGATGGCGGCAACTGGACGCGCGTGAAGTTCTGGGGCGTGCCGAGCCTGGTCGGCTTCCGCTACGGCAAAGACCACCACGCGATCGTCGGCGGTTGGATCATCGAGGTCGACGACAACAAGGAGGAGGGCGCGTGCAGTCGCGCCTTCGAGAAGCTCGCGCGACCCGTGGCCGACATGTTCGACGTCGAGCTCGAGCACGAGCCGCCGTTCGCGTTCACGTGGCGCTTCATGAAGACGCCGGCCGTGCAGGTCGTCGCGGTCGACTCCGTGTTCGCGAAGACGGCGACACTCGCCGCGCGGGACAAGTACGCCGGCGCGTGGGCGACGTACCCCGCATGGGACAAGCGCTGCCTGGTCGTCGGCGTCGCGGTGCCGGCGCGTGACGACGAGCCGCGCGCGCGTGACGTGCGCGAGCGCTTCGTGCACGAGGTCTTTCCCAAGGTCGAGGTCATCTCCGGCGAGGAGCCCAAAGAGCGCTACTGAGCGCGGCCGTCGACTGTCCTATTTCCGATCGCCCGGGAGAGGACGCGCGACGTCACTGGTGCGTCGGTGCTCGCTCGCGTGAACCACGTCGTGGCTCCCTCGACGTGCACGACTCCGCGGAGCGCGTGGAACGAGCCCTTCGCGGGCGACGGGGGATGGCGACGGAATTGCATCTCAGTCGAATCGATGAGGCTCGTCGCTTTTCTCCCGCTCGCGATTCTCCTCGCGCACTGTGCGGCCGTCACTTCGTCGGACGACACCACGAGCGACGCGATCCAAGGTGGCAAGGCCAAGGGTAACGCCGCCGTCGGCGTGGTGCGCCCGCCGTCCGGAGGATTCCTCCTCTGCAGCGGCGCGCTCATCGCTCCGGACGTCGTGCTCACGGCCGCGCACTGCGTGGTCGCCGACGCGCGGAGCTCTTCACGCAAGGTCGCCCTCGCGCGCGGCTTCTACACCGGCGCCGGCGTGCCCGCGGTCGAAGACTCGTATCCGAGCTTGCCGAACATGACGCTTCACGACGTCGTCGACGTCCACTCGTTCGCCGACGATCTCGAGGAGGTCGTGAGCCCCGACGCGAGTCGCTGCCCACGGCACGCGATCGACGTCGCGCTCATTCGACTCAAGGAGCCGGTCGTCGGCGTGACGCCGCTCGCGCTCGCCGATGCGCTCCCCGCGGTGGGCGCGCGCTGCACGGTCACCGGCTTCGGCGACCACGGGCCCGGTGAGCAAGCGACCGACTTTCAGAAGCGGAGCGCGTCGGTCGAGATCGCATCCGCGAGCGCGACCAACATCGCGTCGCGGTGGGTGACTGGCATCGACGATCGGGGCGACTCGGGTGGCCCGCTCGTTTGCGACGGCGTCATCGTCGGCACCGTGTCGTGCGGCGGCGACTTCACTGGGCCGAGCACGGCCGCGAGCAACTACGTGCCGGTGGCGGCCCATCGCGCGGAGATCGACGCGGTCATCGCCGCGTGGCACGTCGCGCACTGACGTGCCGCGCGCGTCCGCTGTACAACCCCCCAAGCCGGGGTGGACTACGGCGCATGGCGACAGTGCTCGGCGCGCCACGCTGGCGCCGCGGCGTCGCCGGCATGACACGCGACGCGACGCCGGAGGGGACTCGGCACACCGTGGCACTCGAAACTCTGCGTCGCCCCGCAGTCACGCTCGGCACGGGGACTGCAACGATCTCGTGCATGATGCAGATGTCGAGGTGGTTCCGTCTCGTGGGCTCGTCATTCGTAGCGTGGGGGCTGGCGGCGTGTGGTCCCGCGGGCGTGACCGAGATGCCGGAGAGCGCTCCGTGCGTGAGCACGCGGGGGCCGGATCGCTACGTGCTTCTCGTCCCGCCGCCTGAGCGCGCCGACGGGGTGCGCTTCTTCACGGCCAGCGGCGGCGCGCCGACGGAGCTCGCACCGACCGGGCGACCGTGCGGCGGCGCCAAGGACCCGGGCGCGTGCGACCGCGCGGTGCAGACGCTCGTGCAATCCCGCACCGGTCGGACCTCGGGGTGGGTCGCGCCCGGTGGCTCCATGGGCGGGCCGTTCGACTTTGCGATCGTCACGCACGGCGATGACGTCTCGCTCGTAGATCGCGCAGACACCCTCGCGGAGCTCGTGGCTCCCATCACCACCCCGGAGAAGGCCGCGGTCGTGCACGCGATGTTCGGAGGGGAGCTCCAATGCGGCGCACGGAACATGGAGACCCTCCCCAACGCTTGGCTCTTCCAGGCTCTCGGCGAAAAGTGCGACCAAGGACAGAACGAGGCCATCTGGCGCGTTACGCGCGAAGGTCGACGCGAGCTCGTCTCCTCGCGGAACGTTTGCGCCGTCCCGCAATACTGAAGCTGCGCGTCCCGCTCACATGCTCACTTCGTCCAGACTACGTCGATGATGCTGCCGGTGGCGTCGTGCTCACCCACGGTCACTCGGACCGAGCCGACGCCGCAGAGCTTGAGCGCGCCCTCGACGCGGCCCGCGACGGCCTGCCACATGCCGATGTGATAGCCGCTCGCGCCGCTGATGAGCGCGCGCGCTTCGCGATCGGCCACTCGCTCGATCTGCACGCGGCCTTCCGAGTTGTACTGGTTCCACGTGCGGCCCATCCGCTCGAGCACCGAGTGCGGCTCCATCGTCCAGAGGACCGCGCGGTAGACGCCGCCGTAGTCGCGCCGCGCCGCCTCGACGCCGACGCGGTAGTTCGCGATCGTCGACCCGCGGCCGAGGTGCTTGGTGATCGAGCGATGCACCTCGGCGCTGTAGGCGATCGGGTACCACGTCGAGGGAACCAGGTTGGCGAGCGCGTCTTGCTGCTCGCCGGTCAGGCCCGCGAGCATGGCTTCGAGCCCGCTCGGCCCATACACAGCTTCCGTCGCCGCGAGCACGCCGCGGAGCGCCGTCCCCTTCACCTGCACCGAGCCAGAATACCGCGCCGCGCGTCGGTCTGTCCGAATGCTCGAAACCTCGCGGAACCCGCCAAATTTGCGCCTCCCCACGCAAGCGCAAGCGGCGGCTTGTAAGCGCGCCGCAGCGACGCTACGAGTGCCGGCGGAGAGGCTGCCCATGTCCGTCACGCTGTCGCATCCCGATCGATTCGTTCGTCGTCACATCGGCCCGAGCGCCAAAGACGTGGAGAAGATGCTCCGCGTCCTCGAGGCCCGGTCGATCGATGCCCTCATCGACGAGACCGTCCCCACCTCCATTCGTTCGGCGAAGTCGCTCTCCATGCCCGCCGAGCTCACCGAGGCCGAGCTCCTCGCGGAGGCCGGTCGCCTCGCCGACCAAAACGAGCGGGTCCGCTCGTTCATCGGCATGGGCTTCTACGACTGCATCACGCCGCCGGTCATCCTCCGCAACATCGTCCAGAACCCCGGCTACTACACGCAGTACACGCCGTACCAAGCCGAGATCGCGCAGGGCCGCCTCGAGGCGCTCTTGAACTTCCAGACGATGGTGAGCGATCTCACCGCGCTCGAGGTCGCCAACGCGTCGCTCCTCGACGAGGCGACGGCTGCGGCCGAGGCCATGCACCTCGCCTACGAGTTCAAGGGCGGCGACAAGAACAACGTCTACTTCGTCGACGCCGCGTGCCACGCCGCCACCATCGACGTCGTGAAGACGCGCGCCAAGGCCGTCGGCATCGACGTCGTCGTGGGCGACTTCCGCACCGTCGACTTCGCCGCGCTTCCGAGCGGCATCTTCGCCGCGCTCGTGCAGTACCCCACCGCCGACGGCGCCGTCTTCGACTACCGCGCCTTTGGGTCGAAGGTGCACGCGGCCGGCGGCCTCTTCGTCGTCGCCGCCGATCTGCTCGCGCTCACGCTGCTCGTGCCTCCGGGCGAGCTCGGCGCCGACGTCGCGGTGGGCAGCACGCAGCGCTTCGGCGTTCCGCTCGGCTATGGCGGTCCGCACGCCGCGTACTTCGCCTGCAAGAACGAGTTCGTGCGGAAGCTCCCCGGCCGCATCATCGGCGTGTCGGAGGATGCGGCCGGCAAGAAGGCCTACCGCATGGCGCTCCAGACGCGCGAGCAGCACATTCGCCGCGAGAAGGCGACGAGCAACATCTGCACGGCGCAGGCGCTTCTCGCGATCGTGGCCGGCATGTACGCCGTCTACCACGGGCCCGAAGGCCTCAAGGCGATCGCCGAGCGCGTGCATGGCATGACGGCGATCCTCGCCGAGGCGCTCCATCGCGCGGGTCGCGACGTCGGGCCCGAGACCTTCTTCGACACGCTCGTCGTGCGCGGCTCCGAGGTCGACGTTCGCGACTGGCACGCGCGCGCCAAGGCCGCGCGCATGAACCTCCGCCCCGTTTCGGCGACGAGCGTGGGCGTGAGCCTCGACGAGGCGACGACGGTCGCCGATCTGGACGCGCTCATCGGCGTGCTCGGTGGCGACAAGGCCAAGGGTCTCACGGCCGCCGGGCTCGCTTCGAGCGTCACGCCGTCCTTCCCGGCCGATCTCCGCCGCACGAGCACGTACCTCACGCACGCGGTCTTCCACGCGCACCGCTCGGAGACCGAAATGCTCCGGTACATGCGCATGCTCGAGGGGCGCGACCTATCGCTCGCGCACTCGATGATTCCGCTCGGCTCCTGCACCATGAAGCTGAACGCGACGGCGGAGATGATGCCGATCACGGAGTCGGGCTGGAACCGCGTGCACCCGTACGCGCCCGTCGAGCAGAACGGCGGCTATCAGACGATCTTCCGTGAGCTCGAGGCGGCCCTCTGCGAGGTCACCGGCTTCGCGGCCGCGTCGCTCCAGCCCAACGCAGGATCACAAGGCGAGCTCGCCGGGCTCCTCGTCATCCGCGCGTACCACGAGGGGCGCGGCCAGGGGCACCGCAACGTGTGCCTCATCCCGCAGTCGGCGCACGGCACGAACCCGGCGTCGGCGGTCATGGCCGGCATGACCGTAGTCGTCGTGAAGACCGACGCGCACGGCAACATCGACCTCGGTGATCTCGAGGCCCAGGCCAAGGCCAACGCGCAGAACCTCAGCGCGCTCATGGTGACCTATCCGTCGACGCACGGCGTCTTCGAGGAGGACATCAAGAAGGTCTGCGAGCTCGTGCACGCGCACGGCGGGCAGGTCTACATGGACGGCGCGAACATGAACGCCATGGTCGGCCTCTGCAAGCCGGGCGAGATCGGCGCCGATGTCTGTCACATCAACCTGCACAAGACCTTCTGCATTCCGCACGGCGGCGGCGGTCCCGGCATGGGCCCCATCGCGGTGGCGGCGCACCTCGCCAAATTCCTCCCCGGCCACCCGGTCGTGGCGCAGGGCGACCGCACCGTGACTGGCGCGGTGTCGCAGGCGCCCTGGGGCAGCGCGAGCATCTTGCTCATCTCGTGGGCGTACATCCGCATGATGGGCGGCGGCGGCCTCACCGAAGCGACCAAGATGGCGATCGCCAACGCCAACTACGTCGCCAAGCGCCTCGGCGGCGAGTACCCGATCGTCTACGTCGGCAAGAAGGGCCGCATCGCGCACGAGTGCATCTTCGACGTGCGCGCACTCAAGAAGACCGCCGGCATCGAGGTCGACGACATCGCCAAGCGCCTCATGGACTACGGCTTCCACGCGCCGACGATGTCGTTCCCCATCCCGGGCACGCTCATGGTGGAGCCCACCGAGAGCGAGTCGCTCGCCGAGCTCGATCGCTTCTGCGACGCGATGCTCGCGATCCGCGAGGAGATCCGGAAGATCGAAAACGGCGTGTGGCCCAAGGACGACAACCCCTTGAAGCACGCGCCGCACACGCTCGAGGCGGTCACTACCAACGAGTGGAAGCACCCGTACTCGCGCGAGGAGGCGGCGTTCCCGTCGCCGGCCACGCGCGAGCGCAAGTTCTGGCCTCACGTGGGCCGCATCAACAACGCGCTCGGCGATCGCAACCTCGTCTGCACGTGCCCGCCCATCGAGGCCTACGCCGCCGAGGAGTGAGGGGGATCCATGTTCTCGTTCTTCAAGAAGGTGCCGCCGGCCAAGGGCGGGGCGCTCGAGCAAGCCATTCGTGTGCACCTCAAGACCGCGGACGACGACGAGCTGAACGGCGTCCTCGCGATCGCGGGCCTCGTGGTCAAGGTCGCTATGGAGGACGCGGACTTCGCGACCGAAGAGGAGTCGTTCATCCGCGCCGAGCTCCTCAAGGTGGGCAGCCTGGGTCAGGCGGGCGTGGACGCCATCGTCGGCGTCATGCGCGCGCACGCGAAGACGATTGCCGAGGCCGACGACGGCTCGTACGCGCGCTGGCTCGGCGAGAAGCGCGACCGCGCGTTCTGCATTGCGGTGCTGGAGATGCTCGTGCACGTCGCGCGCGCCCACGCCGGCATCGACGCGCGTGAGCGCGAGCTCTTGGGTCGCGTCGCGACCGGCATGGGGCTCACGGAAGACGACGTCTCGCGTCTCGCCGCGGGCTAGGGAACCGCATCAGCGCGAAACGCCGAGGAACGCGGCGAAGCGCGTGAGCTCCTCGTCGAGCGCGTCACGGTAGGCTCGCGCCCGCGGCGCTTCGCCGTCAACGTAGCCGAGCTCGGCGCGGAGCTTGCCGTCCTTCGCGTCGACGTTGGCCCAACCGAGGACGCGATCGCGCCAGAGGACGGGAAGGGCGTAGTAGCCGAAGCGCCTTTTCGCGGCGGGCGTGTACGCCTCGAAGCGGTAGTCCCAGCCCCAGAGCGCTTCGAACCGCGCGCGATCCCACACCACCGGATCGAACGGCGCGAGGAGCCGCACGCGTTCGTCGGGCGGGAAAGCGCTCGGAAGCTCGTCGTCGGGCCAGTCGTAGCCGCCTCGCTCGTCCGCCCGGGCGCGGCGCTCGGCGAGGACGGCGCGGAGCTCGGCGCGAAGCTGCGGCGCGCCGTGCGCCACCATGCGCGCCAGCGTCGGGAGCGAGCGGAGCGGCACCGGAGCATAGGTGCAGAGCGCGACGTCGAAGAGGGCGCGTGCGCGCTCGAAACGTGCCGAGGGGGAGGCGTCGGCCGTCGCGGGATTGCATGCGGAGTACACGCGAACGCCGGCGTCGCGGCGCGCGACGCGCACGAGGCCGCGGTAGTGCATGGCTTCGAGCAGATGAGTCGTCGCGTTCGAGGACCCGCCCCAGTAATTCGTGACGCGGCCGTGGTCGAACGCCGCCTCGACGTCGCGCGGGTGGGCCTCGCCGCGCTCGATCACGAACGCGAGCACGTCGCGGGCGCGACGCTTCGCCACCCGATCGAGCGGACGCCGCGGCGTGCGCGGGTGCATGAGCGCCGCCGTGGCCCGGGGCAAGAAGCCGTAGTTGACGAAGTGGTCCTCCTCGACGTCGAGGCGCGGATACCGCCGCTCGAGGTCGCCGGCGCGGTAGCCGGTGACCCGATGACGGAGGATGAGGTCCTGCGCCCGGGCCGGTGAGCGGATCGGATCGGCCTGGACGAACCCCAGCTTCGCGATGGCCCGCATGAGATCCAAGGGCGCGAACAGCGTTCGTGAGACGGAATAACGACGGAGCGCGGCGAGCGAAGGGACGGCCACGGGCTCGACTCTACCGGAACCCCCGTACAGTCGCGGACTTGACATGCGGGGCGCAAAGGCCCATGGATGCCCTGGCTGTGGTCCGTCTTCTCCTCACCGTCGTCGTCGCCGTCGCCGCGCTCATGAGCGTGATCGCGCCGGGCCGCGTGGGTGCAGCGCGAGACGTGGCATTTGCCACGGGCTTCGCGTCGGCGGCGGCGAGCGCTCCCACCTCGCAAGAGGAGCGCGAGGCGCCGGCGGCACCCACCAACGAGCGGCGTGACGACGCCGACCCAGGTGACGACGATGCGAGCGATGACCTCGTGGACGACGTGCTCGCCGCGCCGCGGACTGCGCTGTCGCTCGCTGCTCATGAAGGGGCGTCGACGTTCGCTCCTCTCGCGCTGGCCGACCCTCCCGAAGCCGAACCCGTCGTAGACGTACCACCACCCCGCCGCGGCTGAGACCGGTCCGCGCTGCGACTCCCACGAGTCGCGCGCTCCGCTTCTCGCTTCGGAGGTCGTGTCGTTGTCTCGTTCCATCCTAGGTCTCGTTTCGTCGTGGCTGATCGCCATCGCGCTCGTCGCTGAAGTTGCTCCCGCTCGAGCGGAAGCAGCGGCACCCGAAGCAGGCGCTACGGCGCTCTCGCTCGAAGACGTGCTCTCGCTCGCCAAGGAGCGCGCCCCCGAGGTGTCGCTCGCGCGTCAAGCGGTCCGTGAGGCCGAGGCGCGTCGCGTCGGTGCGGGGGTGCGCCTTCCCACGAATCCTCGCCTTTCGGTCGATGCCCGACCGGTGCTCCGCGGCGCGAGCGCGAGCGACGTCGGCTACGCCGCCACGCTCGACGCGCTCTTCGAAGTCAACGGAGCGCCGGGGGCGCGGCGCGAGGAAGCGGACCGCGCCGTCGACGTTGCGGCCACCGATCTCCGCGTGGGTCGACTCGACGCGCGGGCCCGAGCGTTCGCGGCCTACGTCCGCGCGCGCGTCGCCGAAATGCGGATGGGTGAAATCGCGTTCGCGGTGGAGCTCGCCGAGCGCGTGCTCGCCGCGTCGAGCGAGCGCACGAACTTGGGCGCGGCGGGAGACATCGAGCGCACCCTCGCCGAGAGCGAGCTCGGCACGCTGCGCGCCGCGGCGAGCGCGCGCGACGAGGAGCACCGTCGCGCGCTCATGGCGCTCCGCGACGCGCTCGATCTCCCCGCCGAAGCGCCGATCCGTCTGACGACGGCGCTCGACGATCCGGGTGCAGTCGCCGCGCCGCCGGCGTTGGCGGCGGCCGCGGAGCAAGGCCTCGCCGATCTCGAAGCCATTCGCCGTCGCGCCGACCTCCTCGCCGTGACCGAGGAGCGACTCGCCCGCGAAGCGTTCCCCAAGGTCGGCGGCTACCTGGGCGTCGACTCGTCACCGGTGTCGCCCACCTTCGGTGTGGTCGGGCTCTCCGTCGAGCTCCCGATCGCGCAGCGAAATCAGGGGCCGCGTGCCCGAGCCGCCGCGCAGCGCGCGACGGAGATGGAGCGCCTCTCGCTCACGGCGCGCCGCGTGGCGCGTGACGTGTACGCGGCGCACGCGGCATACGAAGCGCGACGCCGCGAGCTCAAGATCCTCACCGACGAGGCGCTCCCCAGCGCGCAGCGAACCCTCGATTTGGCGACGACGGGCTGGCGCTCCGGTCGCTTCGACATCTTTCGCGTGACGAGCGCGGCGCGCGATCTCGCGCGCGTGCGGGCCCTTCGGCTCGACGCGCTCGAGTCGGCCTGGTTGGAGAAGATCGCGCTCGAGCGCGCGGTCGGAGCAGAAGGGAAATGGACCGCACGATGAGCACGATCGAATCGACCGAACCCCGCGCCCCCGTCGCGCGACCGCGCCTCAGTCGATGGCGCATCGCCCTCATCGCCGGGGCGGTGGTGGTGGTCGGGCTCGCCGCCGCGCGCGTGTTCTTGGCGCCGCCCAAGGAGGTGCCGGTCGCGGCTCCCGCGCGCGACGTCCCGCGCGTCGCCGGTCGCTCGATTCAGTTCTCGCGCGAGTTCGCGACGCGGGCCGGCATCGAGATCGGGACCGCGGAGCTCTCGGCCCTCGAGCCCGTCATCAGCGTCACCGGCACGGCGACGTTCGATCCCGAGTCGGTGGCCGCGGTGGGCGCTCGCATCTCGGGTCGCGTGCGTCGCGTGTTCAAGTACCCGGGCGACGCTGTGAAGCGAGGCGAAGCGCTGGCCGAGCTGGAGAGCGCCGAGCTCGGTCAGGCTCAGGCCGCGGTGCTCGCCTCGCGCGCGCACGTCGAGGCCTCGGCGGCCAACGAAGCGCGCGAGAAGCAGCTCGCGGAGGCCAAGGTGTCTTCGCAGCGCGACTACGAGCTCGCCCGCGCCACGGCGGCCGCCGCGCGCGCCGAGCTGTATGCCGCAGAGCAGCGCGTGCGCGCGCTCGGCGGTGGCACCGGCGGCGGCGAGATCGGGGTCCTCTCGCTCAGCTCGCCGATCGACGGCAAAGTGGTCGAGCTCCACGTCTCGCGCGGCCAGTCGGTGGAGCCCTCGCATACCGCGTTCAAGGTTGCCGACCTTCGCACGCTGTGGATCGAGCTCGCGGTGTTCGAGCGCGATCTCGGGCACGTTCGTCGCGACGACGGCGTGGAGCTGTCCGCGCAGAGCAATCTGACGACGGTGCTGCGCGGCAAAGTCGCGCACGTGGGCGACGTGATCGATCTCGAGACGCGCAGCGCGCCGGTGCGCGTCGAAATCGACAACTCCGAGGAGAAGGTACGCCCCGGGCAGTCGGTGGTGGCGCGAATCCACACTCAAACCGCGCCGCGCGCGGTAGTCCTGCCCGCCGAAGCGGTGGCCACGGTCGACGGCAAGCCGACGGTGTTCGTGGCCGACGGCGACTTGTCCGTCGAGGCGCGCACCATCGCGGTCGGCGCGCGCGACGCGTCGCGCGTCGAGGTCAAGCAGGGGCTCAACGGAGGCGAGCGCGTGGTGGTGAAGGGTGTCTTCGCGCTGAAGAGCGAGGTCTTCCGATGAGCGAGGAGCGCCTTTCGTGCTGAAGCGAGTCATCGAGCTATCCATCCGCTTTCGCTGGCTGGTGCTGGTCAGCCTCGTCGTCCTCTTGGGCGGCGGTGCGTGGGCGGCGAAGCGCCTCCCGGTCGACGCGTTGCCGGATCTCTCGAACGTCCAAGTCGCCGTCCTCACCGAAGCGCCGGGCCTGTCGACCGTCGAGGTCGAGCGCGCGGTCACCTTCCCGATCGAGACCGCGCTGAACGGCGTTCCGGGGCTCGATCAGATGCGATCGGTTTCGCGCGGCGGCCTGTCGATGGTCACCGTCATCTTCAAGGACGGGGTCGACGTGTGGTTCGCGCGGCAGCTCGTGCTGGAGCGCTTGCGCGGCGTCGAAGGCTCGCTGCCGCGCGCCGTGGGGAAGCCCGAGCTCGCGCCGGTCTCGGGCGGCCTCGGGGAGATCTTCCAATTCACGGTCCGCTCCGATCAACACTCGGCGACGCAGCTCCGCACGATCCTCGACTGGGAGATCGTCCCCAAGCTGCGCGGCGTCGCCGGCGTGGTCGAGGTGAACACGCAGGGCGGTGAGCTCAAGGAATACCAAGTCGTCCTCGATCGCGGCCGTCTCCGCGCCTACGAGATGACGCTGAAGGACATCCAGGCCGCGCTCGAACGCGCCAACCTCAACGTGGGTGGCGGATACCTGGAGCGCGGGAGCGAATCGTACAACCTGGTGGGCGTGGGCCTGCTCCGCGAGGAAGACGAGATCGCCAACGTCGTTCTCCGTACCGAAGCCGACGGCACGCCGGTGCTCGTTCGGCACGTGGGGCAGGTGCGCGTCGGCTCGGCGCTCCGATACGGCGGCGTCACGCTGAATGGGAAGAGCGAGGCCGTGGCCGGCGTCGTCATGATGCTGCTCGGCGCCAACAGCCGCGACGTCATCAACGCCGTCAAAGCCAAGACTCACGACATCCAACGCGCGCTGCCGCCCGGCGTGATCATCGAGCCCATCTACGATCGGTCCGACTTCGTCGGCCGGACGCTGGACACGGTGCTCAAGAACCTGCTCGAAGGCGCGCTCGTCGTCGGCGTTGTTTTGGCGCTCCTGATGGGGACCGTGCGCGGCGCGCTCGTCGTGGTGCTCGGCATCCCGGCCGCGATGTCGTTCGCGCTCTTCGGCATGCACCTCTTTCACGTCACCGGCGACTTGATGAGCCTCGGCGCGATCGACTTCGGCTTCTTGGTCGACGGTCCGATCGTCATCTTGGAGTCGGTGATGGCGGCCATGTCGGGCGGCGCGCTCTTGCAGGAGGCCCGGGCGCGGGCCTACGCGAAGATCGGCGCGGCCGTGGCGCGGCCGGTCGCCTTCTCGGTCGCCATCATCATGCTCGTGTACCTCCCGCTTCTCGCGCTCGAGGGCACCGAGGGCAAGATGTTCCGGCCCATGGCCATCACCATGGCGAGCGCCCTGTTCGGCGCGCTCGTGTACGCGCTCGTCTTCTTTCCTGCGCTCCTCGTCATCTTCGTGCCCCCGCCCAAGGGCGGCGGGCCGGCGTGGCTCGGTCGCCTCGAAGCCCTCTACGCCCGCGCCCTCGAGGTCGCGCTCGCGCGTCGATTCCTCATCTTCGGCGCGGTGAGCGCGGTCTTGGTCGTGAGCGGCATCATGCTGCGCGCGGGCGGCGCCGACTTCGTGCCGCGCATCGAGGAGGGCGACGCCGTGGTGAGCATTCGCCGCGCGCCCTCGATCTCGCTCTCCGAGGCCAAGGCGCTCGATCTCCAGGCCGAGCGCGTGCTCCTCGAGTTCCCCGAGGTGGTCTCGGCGCTCGGCCTCAACGGCCGCGCCGAAGTGGCGACGGATCCCGCCGGTCTCGACAAGACCGACATCCTCGTGCACCTCCGCGCCAAGCGCGAATGGCGCACGACGAAGGACTTCGACGAGCTCTCGACGGCGCTCAAGAACGCCGTCGAGACCAAGGTGCCGGGAACGTTCGTCGCGGTGTCACAGCCCATCGAAGACCGCACCAACGAGCTCATCAGCGGCTCACGCGCCGACGTGCAAATCGCGGTCTACGGCGACGATCTCAAGGAGCTCCGGCGCGTGGTCGACGACATCGGCAAGGTGGTTCGAGACATCCGCGGCACGGGTGACGTGCGCGTCGAGCAGCTCCTCGGCGCGCCCACCATCGCCGTGAAGCCCGATCGCGCCCGGCTCGCGCGCTATGGCGTGTCGGTCGAAGACTCGTTCGAGGTGGTGCGCGCGGCGCGCGTCGGCATCGCCGTCGGCTCGATTTACGAAGGGAATCGTCGCTTCGATCTGAAGATCCTCGCGCCACCGCGCGCGCCCACGCCGGAGGGGCTCGGCGAGCTCTTCGTCGAGGCCCGCGGCGGCACGACGGTGCCGCTGTCCGAGGTCGCTCACATCGACGAGACCGAAGGTCCGGCGCAGGTGCGCCGCGAGTCGCTCTCGCGCACGGCGCGCGTGGAGGTGAACCTCCGCGGTCGCGATCTCGTGTCGTGGGTCGATGAGGCCAAGTCGCGCGTCTCTCGCGAGGTGACGCTGCCCACCGGCAGCACGATCGAGTGGGGCGGGCAGTTCCGCAACTTCGAGCGCGCCCAAGCGCGCCTCGCCATCGTCGTGCCGCTCGCGCTCGCGATCATCTTCGGCATGCTGCTCTGGATGTTCGGCGAGGCGCGCTACGCGCTCGCGGTCTTTGCGGTCGTTCCGTTCGCGCTCGTGGGCGGCATCGTGGGCCTCCTCGCGCGCGGTCTCACGTTCAGCATTCCGGCGGCCGTCGGCTTCATCGCGCTCGCGGGCGTCGCCGTCTTGAACGGCGTCGTCATGGCCAACGACGTGAAGCGTCGCCTCGAGCACGGCGAGACGCCGGAGGCCGCGCTCCGCGAAGGCGCCGTCCACACCATGCGCGCGGTCCTCACCACCGGTGCCGTGGCGGCGCTCGGCTTCCTCCCGATGGCCCTCGCGTCGGGCGCGGGCGCCGAAGTGCAGCGCCCGTTGGCGACGGTCGTCGTGTTCGGCATCGTCGTCTCGACGCTGCTCACCATGTTCCTCCTCCCCGCCGTTCTCCAGATCGCGGTGCGATCGAGCCGCGAGGAGTGGGGACCGGTCACGACGATGCCGCCGCCCCCCTCGCGCCGCATGCCGGCCGAGTGAGGGCGCAACGGGGCGCCTTCAGCTCACGAGCTTGCAGAGGGCGTCGGTGAATTGATCGGTGGTCGATGCGCCACCGAGGTCACCGGTCTTCACCTCACCGCGCTCGTAGAGCGTGAGGATGCCTTGCTCGATCTTCTCGGCCGGGCCGCGCTGACCGATGTGGTGGAGCATCATGACGGCGCTCTGGATGACGGCGGTGGGGTTGGCGATGCCCTTGCCGGCGATGTCGGGCGCTGAGCCGTGCACGGCCTCGAAGACGGCGTACTGCTCGCCGATGTTCGCGCCCGGCACGATGCCCAAACCGCCCACGAGGCCCGCGCCGAGGTCGCTCAGGATGTCGCCGTAGAGGTTCTCGGTGACGATGACGTCGAGCTTGTTCGCGTTCTTCACCATCTGGAGCGCGCACGCGTCGACGATGACCTCGGCGGGCTCGATGCGCGGATACTTGGCGGCGACCTTGCGGAAGCACTCCAAGAGGAGGCCGTCCGAGATCTTCATGATGTTCGCCTTGTGGACCACGGTGACGCGGCGGCGATTCATCTTGGTCGCGTAGGCGAACGCGAACTCGCAGATGCGCGTGCAGCTCCGCTCGGTGATGAGCTTGATCGACTGGGCGACGCCCGGGAGGATCATGAGCTCGAGGCCCGCGTAGAGGTCCTCGGTGTTCTCGCGCACGATGACGATGTCGGTGCCCGCGAACCGCGGCTCGAGGCCGGCCAAGCTCCGCACCGGGCGAAGGTTGGCGTAGAGATCGAGCGTCTGGCGGAGCGTCACGTTGACGCTCTTGAAGCCCTTGCCGATGGGCGTGCCGATCGGGCCCTTGAGCGACACCTTGTTGCGGCGGCAGGCCTCGAGCACTTCTTCGGGAAGCGTCGTTCCGCGCTTCTCGGCGACGGCGGCGCCGGCGTCGTGCGTCTCCCACTCGATCGCCGCGCCCGCGGCCTCGAGCACGCGCTTGGTCGCGTTGCACACTTCGGGGCCGATGCCGTCGCCAGGGATGAGCGTGATCGTCTGCGCCATGGCCTCACTTCGCTGCTAAAGAACCAGACTCGATGGGTTCGTATAGCGGCGCCGCCCCCCCGAGCCAAGAGCGAAAGGTCCGCGCGGGTGACCTGGATCACCACGTCCTCGAGTGGATGCCTGCGGGCAAGGAAGTTGGGCGCGGCGTCGCCCTTCTCCTCCACGGCTACATGGACGTGGCGGACTCGTGGGATGCGGTCGCGCCTGCGCTCGCCGCCGAAGGCTTCCACGTGGTCGCGCCGGACTTCCGCGGCTTCGGCGACGGCCCGCGCGCCGCGGTCGGGACCTCGTACTACTTCCCCGACTACGTCGCCGATGTCTTCGCGCTCGCCGAGGTGCTCTCGCCCGACGCGCCGCTCACGGTCGTCGGACATTCGATGGGTGGCGTCGTCGCGACGCTCTTCACCGGCAGCTTCCCGGCGCGCGTGATCAAGCTCGCCAACTTGGAAGGGCTCGGGCCGCCGAGTTCGGCCTTCGCCGACGGCCCGTCGCGGATGCGCGAGTTTGTGGAAAGTACACGTAAGTACCGCGGCCGCCACGCCCGGCCCATGGCCGACCTCGACGAGGTGCTGGCTCGCCTCGCGCCGGGTCACCCCGGGGTGCCGGTCGACGTCCTCCGCGCGCGCGCGCCCACGCTCGTTCGCGCGCGCCCCGACGGCGGATTCGAGTGGCGCTTCGATCCGTTGCACCGCGCGCGCTCGCCGGTCCCGTTCTACGTGGACGGCTTCGTGGAGTTCGCCGCGCGCGTCACGTGCCCGGTGCTCTTCGTCGGCGGCGGCGACACCGGTTATCACCCACCCGACGAAGCGGCGCGGCTCGGCGGCTTCCGCGATCTGCGCCGCGTCGAGCTCGCCGGCGCGGGGCACATGATGCACTGGACGGCGCCGGACGCGCTCGTCGCGGCCCTCGTACCGTTCGTCACGTCTTCTTCGTGAAGCCGGCGAAGCCTTTGACCAGCGCCTCGAGCGCCTTCTCCTCGGTGGACTTGAGCAGACCGACCGCCACGACGCTGAGGCGCTTGGGATCGCACAAGAGGCGAGCGACCTCGACGATCTCGGCCTTGGTCACCGCCTGAATCGCGCGCGCGCGCTCGGAGGGGGACTCGAGCCCCTTCGAGAGCGCGCCCAGCGCGACCAAGTCGGCCATCTCCTCGAGGCCATCGAGCGCGCCGCGCATCGACCACGCATGGCGGCGCTTGGCCATGGCGATCTCGTCGTCGGTCGGGCCTTCGCGCGCGAGCTCGCTCACCAGCTCCAAGATCTCGCGCGTCACCTTGACCGTGCGCTCGTGCAAGACGCCCGCCGCGAAGTCGACGACGCCGTCGTCCTCGTAGCCGTCGTAGCCGGCGCTCACGTCGTAGCAGAGGCCCTGGCTGTCGCAGATGCGGTGATAGAGGCGCGTCGACATGCCGTCGTCGATGATCCGCATCAACAGATCGAGCGCGGCGCGCGACGGCGCGGTGCGGCCCGGTGCGCGGAAGCACACGCGGAGCTCGGTCTGGCTCGACGCGTTCTCGACGATGCGGAGGCGTGGCTTCTTCTGCGTGTCGGGCGGCGCCTCGTAGGCGAACGGCGTGCCCTTGGGCACGGCGCCGAAGTGCGCCTCGGCGAGCGCGAGCGCGGCTGCCGGATCGACCGCGCCGGTGATCGAGAGCACGGACTCGCACGCGACGTAGTGCTTTGCGTGATGGCGTGCGAGGAGCACCTTGTCGAAGCTCTTCACGGTCTTCTCGCTGCCGGTGATCGTTTGGCCGAGCGGATGCGCGCCATAGATGAGCGCACGCGAGAGGTTGTCGGCGTCGACCTGCCGTCCGTCGTCGTCGAGGTCTTCGAGGATCTCCTCGCAGACGATGCCCTTCTCGATGTCGATGTCGTAGAAGGCGGGCTCGGTGATCACGTGCGCGAAGAGCGCGCCCGCGTCGGCGAGGCACTCCGGGGGCACCGTGACCGAGAAGACGCCAAAGTCGGCGTGCGTCGCGCCGTAGAAGTAGCTGCCGAGCTTCTCGAACGCGAGGTTGACCTCGTGGGCGCTGCCGAGCTTCGGCGTGCCGCGATAGAGCATGTGCTCGAGGAAGTGGCTGATGCCGCTCGTCTCGGGCGTCTCGAAGCGCGCCCCAACGCGAACGTGGAGCGCGACGTGCGCGCGGTGCAAGTGCGGCAGCGGCACTACGACCACGGGGAGCCCGGTCGCGAGCGTCCGCGTCGTGACCTTCGCGTCTTCGAGCTGCATCAGGATGATTGTAGCGGGGCGGCGGCGCCGACGTGGCAGCGCGCCGCGCGGCTCACTCTTCTTCTTCGAGCGGCATCGGCGCCGCGCCGCCGTCGCCGCGCGCCGGATCCTTGAAGTAGCTCTCGTTGACCTTGATCTCGGCCTTGGAAGCCTCGCGGAGGCGCTTCATGTAGAGCGCGAGCGCCTCGTTCTGCTTCGCGGCGAGGAGCGTCTGTACGTAGGTGTCGCGCTCCTTCTCGAACTCGTCCTTGGTCGCGGACTTGCGCTCCTTGAGCTGCACGATGAGGTAGCCGGCGTCGCCGCGGATGACCTCTTTGTACATATCGCCCGGCTTGCCCGCGAAGGCGAAGTCGAGGATCGACGTCGCGATCTCGCCGCTCACGTTCGGCACCGGATCGCCGCCGCGGTTGAACGAGCTCGACGTCTGCGCTTGCGGCCGGTCGGGATCGGTGGCCGCCGTCGCGAACTTCGCGGCGTAGGGCGGGGGCTCCGACGACACCGCGCCGCCGTCGCCGTTCGCGGCGCCGGCGTCGGCCGCCGGAGCAGCCGCGGGACGGAGGACGACGAGCGGGGGCACGCCCTTCACGCCGTCGGGGTTCTTGAGCGTCGCCATCGCGACGGTGATCGCCTCGTCGGCGGACTTGCCGCCCTTCATCGCGGCGTAGACCTTGTCGGCGAAGTCCTTCGCGGCCTCGAGCGCCTTGGTCTTGGTGTAGAGCTCGCGCGCCACCGACTTGGTGAGCGCCGCTTCGACGGCCGCGGCCTTGGAGGGGTCGTCGCGCGTGATGAGGTGGAAGCCGAACTGGGTCTCGACCGCGCCGGCCGTGGTCTCGCCGAGCTTGAGGGCCTTGGCGGCGACCTTGAACGGCTCGACGAACTTCTCGAGCATCTCCTCCCCGTACGCGCCGCCCTTGGTGGCGCTGCCCGGGTCCTCGGACACCTCGCGCGCCACCTCGCCGAAGGGCTCGCCCTTGGCGATGCGCGCCGCGGCCTCGGAGAGGCGGCCGAGCGCGAGCGACTTGGCCTCGGTGGTCGCGCTGGGGTCGACCTTCACGAGGATGTGGCGGATCTGCTTCTCCTTGGGGAGCGCGCTCTCTTTGCGGCTGGCGACCGTGGTCTCGATGAGCTTCTTGTTGGTTTCTTCGGCCGCCCACTTGTCGACGTCGGCGTCCGAGACGGCGACGCCGTAACGGGCGGCGAACTTCTGATCGACGCTCACGTACGCGAGGCTGGCCGAGCTCTTCTCGTTGACGTAGGCCTCGAGCGCCTCGACCTCACTCACGCGCACCGGGGCGCGGATGAGATCGCGCATCTTGGCGGCGAGGAGCTCGCGCTGCTGTGCCTCGCGGAACTCGACCGGCGAGCCGGCGAGGCGACGCACGATCTTCTCGTACGTCTTCATGTCGAACTGCTTGCTCTTGGGATCGCGGAAGTCTTCGAGGACGCGCCCGTTCTCGATGCGATACGTGTACGCGAGCGACTCTTTGTCGGTGGGGAGGCTCAAGTGAACGATGCCCGCGAGGAGCTGATCGTTGAGCTCGTTCTCGGTGACCGTGAGGCCGAGGCGCTTCGCGTCTGAGACGAGCAGCTCGCGCTCGATGAGGCCGTCGAGCACGGTGCGCTTCAAGCCCATGCCTTGCGCCTGCGACGGGTCCGAGATGCGGCGGAGGAAGAAGACCTGCGCGCTCTTGAAGTCGCGGGGCGTGATGCACTGCCCGCGCACGACCGCCACGCACTCTTCGCGAATCGAGGCCGTGCCGCCGCGACCGCTCCGGGCCGGGTTGAAGCCAATGACGAAGACGACGACGGTGACGACGATCAGCGCGCCGTAGACGACCGATTTGAAGTTACGGCTGCGAAAGACTTCCATGGGCGGCAAGGCCAATACCACGCCGGGGTCTGCCCGGAAATGCCGCCGTTAGAAGCGATCCCCTGGGCCCGGATGGGGACTTCGGCAGATCGGGCACGGGCACGGGCACGGGCACGGGCACGCCAGGCCACTGGCTCGCCCGAACGTTCTGCACCGCCCCGAGGCCCCGCTGTTTCGACCCGCAGAGGTCGAAAGAGCCCGCAGAGTCGCAAGACTCAAGGGCAGGGGAGGCTCATCGCGCCCCCGGCGCGATGAGGGGAGCGCAGCTCCCGCAAGTCAGAAGACTCAAGGGGCAGGGGAGGCTCATCGCGCCCCGCGCGATAAGGTCGCCTGGCTCGCATCCACGTCCTGCCGTGCCCCGAGGCCCCGCTCTTTCGACCCGCAGAGGTCGAAAGAGCCCGCAGAGTCGCAGACTCAAGGGCAGGGGAGGCTCATCGCGCCCCCGGCGCGATGAGGGGAGCGCTTAGCTCCCACTTGGCGGAGCCGAGCGATGCGTGCCTGAACCAGGGGCGTTGACGAACTCGACGCCCACCACGATGCCGTCCGCTTCTTCTTGGATCCAAACCACGCGGCCGCGGCGCGACAGCGGCGACTTGCTCTCGTCGCTCTCGTCACCCACGGTCACGTCCAGCTCCTCGCCGAGCTCGAGCGTGGCTTCGAGAATGGCGCGCAGGCCACCCCGGCTGATGTTGAGCGCCCAGCCCTCGAGGACCGCATCGTCCTTCCGCTTCATCAGCACGCGCTCGCTCACCTCACGACGCGGACCTGCGCGGCGCATCTGGTGAAGCGCCGGGTCCGTCGGAATCCCGGTGGAGGGGGTGAGGCTGCGGCGGTTCTTCACGGCGACCACGGGCATTGTACAGCCTCCCACGATGGAGGTGACTTTTCCGATGTTGCAACGAGCCTCGGCCCGGGAACCTTCCCGTGCGCGAAAATTCCAAGAGCTACGCGGGGCTCTATCCCTACGCGGCCACAGCCCAGTCGGTTGCACGAACAGGGCCGGACACTCATAGGTGACGTTTTTCACCGTCACCGCTGAGCTCTCACCGAGCCCTTCGCACGGGCACTGCTCGCATCCCCGCGAACCCCGAGAATTCGAGGCGTTCCGACTCGCGACCCACACCTCCTGCCATGGTCGGTGTCCCTACCGGCTCCTGCATCGTCCTACAGGGGAATCGATGGATCGAGCGACCGCGCCCCTCCATTCGCTTGCTTTCGGTTGACGGGATGGGCTTCCATCGAGAAAGTCTTTGAGGTTCGGGGTCGATGCGCGGCTCGGGGGGGCTTCGCGCAGAGTCTCCCGGCTCGCAACGCATCGCGCGGGGGATCGAGGGGACGGGAGACGAGGGTACTGGATGTCGCTGACCCCCCAAGAGCTCAAGAAGGCGCTCATCTCGGCCGGGTTCGAGGTTTATCGAACCGTCGGCGAGGAGGTCATCTTGGCTGACCGCGCCCGCGAAAATCTCATCCTCGACTCCGGGGTCCGTATGCGCGCCAGTGATCCCATCGAGGTCCGGCTCGTGATGGGCATCCGCCGCGCGCAGTTCCCCGGTGAGGACGAAACCTCGCTCTTCGATCGCGTTCGCAAGCTCGCCGAGCCCCTCATTGCCGAGGGCTTCTCCGAGGTGGGCACGGGCGTCGCGCCCGTGACCGACCCTGCCGATCAGGAGCGCACCCTCGACACGTTCTACGAGGTCGTCTTCGCCAAGTCCGAGACGGCCTTCGATGGCGCGATCCCGTCGCTCAGGCTCGCCCTCACCGTCGCCAAGACCGCCGAGTCGCGCCACTGACCCGCGGCGTCGTCAGAGCCCGCACGCGAGCGACACCGACGACTTCGTCCCGTTGGTCGTGACCGACGCGGTCGAGGAGCCGTCGAAGTCGATCGAGACGGTCTCGCCCGTCTTCGAGCTCTCGAGGGTGATCTTGCCACCTGCCGCCGGACACTCGCCGCGGCAGCGTTGGTACGCCTTCACGGTGGTGTGCAGGGTGCGATCGTTGACCGAGCCGTCGGTGGTGCCGTCGAGCGTGAGGCATTGCTCACCCACGGTCCACGTCTCGCGCCAATCGACGGTGCGCGACACCGTCTTTCCGCGTCCCGTGGTGCCGGAGAGCTGCGCTTTGTAGACCATCGTTCGCTGCGTGCCGTTGCCCGAGACCACGGCCGTCGCGTGGAAGTCGGCCGTGCCGCGCCGGAACGAGAGGCCGTCACCGGTCACCTCGAGCTCGAGCGCGGGGTTGCCGTCGAGCGTGGTCTCTCCGAAGTGGACCGTCACCTTGCCCGTCACTTTGGCGAGGCCCCACGGTCCCGTGCAGCCGTTGAACTCGTGCACGATGGTCGCTCCCGCCGCGTCACGCGAGTCGACCGAAGACGTCACGCACGTCGACGGCAAGAAGAAGCTCTTCGTGCTGAGACGCGCTGCGAGCGCCGCGCGAAGCGGCTGATCGAACGCCGAGGTTGCGAGCGTCGTCGACGCCGTGAGGGCCGAGACCGTGGACTCGATGTCGCTGGCGTCAGTGCCGTCCTCGGCGAGGGTGGTGCTGCCCGCCGTCGTCGTGTCCGGCGTGTGCGTCTGTCGGCAGGCCGTCACGGCCATCGCACCGACGAGCATCACGGGGAAGAGGCGGCGGCTCACGAGGGATAGGAGGAGCATGCGGCGTGCCTGCGTCCCTCAGCGTAGCGCGCCCGGAAACCCTCGGCCATTTCGGCGTACCGCGAGCGTGGAGGGGTGGACGTCCGGACGTTCCCCCGACTCGCAAGTCGTTCGGGGCGCTGGGGGCCGCGTTGCGGCTGGTGTACGGTGCTTGGTCATGGAGGAGCAAGGCGCCACCAAGGCTCGCGTGCTGCACTGGTTCGTTCGGGGTGGAGTCTTGAAGGCTCCCGGGAAAGATCCTCTGACCATCGACGTCGACCCGGTGGTGATCGGCCGCGACGAAGCGGCGCTCGTCTCCGTCGCCGATCCCGAAGTGAGCGCGTTCCACTGCGAGCTTCGCGCCGTCGCGGAAGGGATCGCCGTTCGCGATCTCGGTAGCACCAACGGCACGTTCGTCGGCACGCTACGCGTGCGCGAAGCAGTGGTGACGCAGCCGACCGAGATCGTGGTCGGCTCGACGCGCCTCCTCATCGAGCCGACGGCCAAGAAGCGCGTCGACGTCGGCTACTCGGATCGCTTCGGTGGCCTCGTCGGCTCGAGCCCCAAGATGCGCCGCGTCTTCTCGGTGCTCGAGAAGGTTTCGCCCACCGCGCTCAGCGTCCTCATCCTCGGCGAGACCGGCACCGGCAAGGAGGTCGTCGCCAAGTCGGTGCACGACGCGAGCCCACGCAAAGATGGCCCGTTCGTCGTCGTCGACTGCGGTGCGATTCCCTCCACGCTCGCGGAGAGCATCCTGTTCGGTCACGAGAAGGGCGCCTTTACCGGCGCGCACGAGCGTCGCAAGGGCGCCCTCGCCGAAGCGCACGGCGGCACGCTCTTCTTGGATGAGCTCGGTGAGCTCCCGCTCGAGCTCCAGCCCAAGCTCCTCCGCGCGCTCGCCGAGCGGCAGGTGCGCCGCGTCGGGAGCTCCGCCTTCGAGCCGATCGACGTCCGCGTCCTCGCGGCGACGCGTCGCGATCTCGGGGCCGAGATGAACGAGGGACGGTTCCGTTCCGACCTCTTCTTCCGCATCGCGCAGGTGCGCGTCGAGTTGCCTTCGCTTCGCGAACGCTTGGACGACATCCCGGCGTTGGTCGAAGAAATCTGCAAGCGCGTCGGCGTCCCGCAACACTCGGCCGCCGTATCGGCGTGGATCGCGGAGCGCATGTCGGGATACGACTGGCCGGGCAACGTGCGCGAGCTCGTGAACGTCGCCTCGGTGGCCGCCACGCTCGCCGACACGCCGGGCGCGATCGACGACGTGCTCACGCTCGCGCGCGACGGCGACTCCTCCTCGCCCGCGCTCGGAGCGATGCCCGGCGCCGCCGGCGCCGACGCCCAGGGCACGTTCACCGAGTCGAAGCGCTCGGCGATCGCCTCGTTCGAGCAGACGTACTTCGCGAGCCTCGTGAAGCGATGCAGCGGCAACGTGAGCGAGATGGCGCGGCAAGCGGGAATGGAGCGGCACCACGTGCGCGCGTACCTCCGCAAGTACAAGCTCGAAAAGGGCGGCTGAGCGCGCTCTCGATCAGAACCGAGCCGTGAACGAGGCGGCGCCTCCGCCCGGCATCACGGTCACCGTCACGGGCACCTCGCGCGTGCGCGCGCCGAAGACGTAAAACGCCGCGAGCCCGCCGGTCACTGCGGCGAGCGTGATGGGGATCGCGAGCGTCGCGTAGTACGTCGTTCTCCGCGCGTCGTAGTCGGCGCGGACGCCGCTGTTGTACGCGAGCGCGGCGTCCGTCGTGTCGCCCGAGAGGCGATTCGCCGACTGGAAGTCGGATGCGGAGCGATAAGTGAGGATCGGGACGACGGCGCTGACCAGGGTCACGCCCCCCGCGATGTAGAGCACGGTCTCCGGGAACGGATGCTCGCGCACGAGCGTCGTTCGCGGAGGAGCCGGCGTCGCGACGACGTCGGAAGGTGGCGCTTTCGGACGCGGTGGCGGGACGACGTCGATCGCCTCGCCCGCGGCGATGGTGACCGGGCGCCTGGTCTCGGTGGCAGCGCCGGGCTCGAACACGACCACGTGCTCGCCGGGTGCGACGTACGCCGTGAACGGCGCGATGCGCGGCTCGCTCCCGTCGATCTTGGCCGCCACGGGCGCGTCGCCCACGCCGACGACGATGCGCCCCTTCGTGCGAGCGACTTCGGCGAGCCGATCACGCGCTGTGTCGGCTTCGCTGGCGATCAGCTCTTCGATCGCTTCGCCGCGCGCCTTCCGGACGTCGACCTCCTTCAAGAAGGCCTCGTATCGTTCGACCGCGCGCGTCGTGTCGCCCATCGCGTCGTGGGCGCGCGCGAGGTTGAACGCGAGCCGCCAACCGCGCTCGGGGCCGAGCTCGCGATAAATCGGCTCCCACCACTGCACGGCCTCGGCGACCGCGCCGGCCTGATAACGAAGGAGGCCCGACTTGAATCGCTCGCGGTACTCGGCCATCGGATCGGAGCCGTCGGCGCGCGCGGCCTTGGGGGCGAGCGCGATGGTGATCGCGAGGGTCAGCGCGACGAGTGCGCGCTTCGTTCGATCAGATCGCATGCGGGTCGACGTCGAGCGGCTTGGGCGGCGGCGCGATGGACGCCGACGGCGGCGGTTTGACTGTCACGGGCTTGGCGGCGCTGGGGCGCGTTGCCGGCGCGATCGGGCGAGCGGGTGCAGCGGATGCGCTCGGCGCGGTCGACGCGGACGCGCTCGGCGCGGGCCGCATTTCGGTCGTCGGGGGGAGCGCGGTCGGCGGCTCGCGCGGTGAGGGCGCAGGCGCCGCGGTCGCTTCGGTCGTCGCGACGGGCGTCGGCTCGGTCGAGCGGGGACGCGGCTCGGCGCCGAGCTTGGCGATCGAGACGGCGAGGACGAGCGCGATCGCCACGCCGCCGATCGCCAGCATCGCGGGCGAGCGCCGCTTCGCGCGTTCGTGCGATCGGCTCGCGGGCTCGAGCCGCGTGGCGGCGGTCACCGGGGCGGGAGGCTCGCGGCTGCGACGCACCTCGATCGCGCTCGGCTCGTCCATGCCGGCGAGCGCGCGCTCGAGCTCGGCCTGTCGTGTCTTGGCGGAGTCCGAGAAGAGCTCGGACATCACCTCGGGGAGCGATCGGGCGGCCTCGTGGCCGTCGGCGATCGCGCGGAGCTCGCGCGCGACGACGCCTGCGCTCTCGGGCCTGCCGTCGCGCTCGCGCGCGACGAGGCGCTCGTAGAGGCGCGCGAGCGCCGGCGGCGCGTCTTGCACGAGCGGCAGGAGCGCCGGCGGAGTGTCGAGCGCGAGCTTGCGCATCACCTCCATGTCCGTGCCTTCCCACATGCGTCGGCCGGTGAGGCACTCGAAGAGCACGGCACCCAGGCTGTAGAGATCGCTCCGTCGATCGAGCGGATCGCCCATCGCTTGCTCGGGCGACATGTACGCGGCCTTGCCCTTCACCTCGCCGGTGCGCGTGAGGCCGTGCTCGGCTTCGATCTTGGCGACGCCGAAGTCGAGGAGCTTCACGTGGCCGTCGTAAGCCACCATCACGTTGTGCGGCGTCACGTCGCGATGCACGACGCGGAGCGGCTGGCCCTTCTCGTCGACGAGCTCGTGCGCGGCGTGCAGCCCGTCGGCGACGTCGGCGACGAGGCGAGCGACGAGCGGCCACGCCAGCCGGTCACCGCGCTCACGCAACGTCGACACGACGCGCGAGAGCGGCTCGCCCTCGACGTACTCCATCGCCATGTAGAGCTCGCCGCCGAGCTCCCCCGACGCGAATGCGTGGACCACGTTGGGGTGACGAAGGAGCACCGCGAGGCGCGCCTCGCGGAGGAACATCTCGGCGTGCTTCGCCTTGGCCTCGGGGAGGAGCCGCTTCAGCGCGACCACGCGCGCGGTTCCCGCGGCGCCGGAATCGCCCGCGCCATCGCCTCCGCGATCGAGCGCGAGCTCCACCGTGCCCATGCCGCCTCGTCCGAGCGGGTAGAGCGTTCGGTATCGATCGCCGAGGCGGGACGCCGCAGGCACCATTTCGCGTTAAGTGTAGGCTTGCCGGAACGATTCGCGAAAGTGATTGCACCGCATCGAACCCAGCGCGTCCTTTTGGCCGTCTTCGGCGGCGGGGCGCTCTTTTCCTTGGGGGTCGCGTGCCTGCCCGAGCTCGCGACGCTTCCGCCCTCTGCCGATGGGGGAAAGCCGCCGCCTACTCCAGCGACCGTGTGCGGCGATGGCGTCATCAACCTCGGTCGTGATGGCGGCGAAGAGTGCGATCCGGGCGAAGCGGGCGCGCCGCTGGGCTGCTCGCGCGACTGCCGCGTCGTGTGTGAGCCCGGCGGTGTGATCCGCGACGGCACCGAGCACTGTTACTTCGTGGCGCCGGCCGCGGACTACCGCGCGGCGGCCGATGAGTGCAGCGCGCGCGGCGCGCACGTGGTGACTCTCAACTCGGAGGCGGAGCGCGCGTTCGTATACGCCGCCTTCGGCGCCGATGCGGCGGCGCCGTTCTGGGTCGGGCTCGATCGCTCGGTCGAAGAGGACACGTATCTGTCGGCGCGGAAGTTCGTCGAGCCTGGCTGGGAGCCAGGGTGCGGCGGTTGCTTCGTGCATCCACCCGACGCCGGCGCAATCGAAGGCGATGCCGGCTCCTGCGTGAGCGACGCGCCCGATGCCGCGAGCTTCAAGAAGCTCGGATGCCAAACGCGCGCGTCGGTGGTGTGCGAGCGCGAGCCGCTCGGCGCATCGATCGACTTCTTCTCGAAGTCGGTGGTCGTGCCCAAGACCCACGAGAACAAGCGCTACGTGTACTTCCCATCGCCTTCGACGGCGGCCGAAGCGCGCGATGCTTGCAAGGCGCTCGGCGGCTCGCTCGCGCTCTTCGAATCCGAAGACGAGCGCGAGCAAGTGTTCGCGGCGGTGCAGAGCGCGCTCCAAGAGCCGAGCGAGAAGGGAACCTGGATCGGCCTCGCGCGGGAAGGCGATGCCTCGGCCTTCACGTGGGACGACGGCGTGCCCGAGTCCGCGCGTCCGTCCATCTGGGGGAGCAAGCAGCCCGCGAGCGCCCCTCCCGGTGACGTGCGCGCCGCCGTGTTCGTCAGCCTGCTCGGCTCACCGGGGATCGACGTCGACACGCAGCTCGCGCGCGCCCTCCCGGTCACGGAGTCTCATACGTACTTGTGTCAGCTCTGAGCGACGGGGAGGTGCATGGTCGCGGGGCCTCCGCCGGTGATGAGGACCACGAAAGGCGTGTCGTCGTCGGCGAGCTCGTCGGCGACGGCGCGCAACACTGCGCACGCATCCGCGAGGTCGTCGGGCGACGAGCGCGCGAGCGGCTCTACGTTCGAGAGCACGACCAAGACGCCGCGCTCGCGCGGATCGGTGAGCGAATCGTAGAGGCTGTCCCAGTTCTTTCCGGGCGACTCGAGCTCGAAGGCGGCGTTGAGGGCGTGCAGCCAATCGGCCTTGGTCGACGCCTCGGCAAGGTCAATCTCCAGGACGTCGAGCCCCGCCTTCTCGGCGCGGGTCGCGAACACCTCACCGTCCTCCGGGCGCTCGAGGCGATAGACGCCGTTGGCATCGCTGGTCGTGACGTTCACTCTCGGATCCTCCGGAACGAGTCGTAGTGATCGCCCGTGTACCAGTATTCGCCGCTCGTGCGCACGTCGCGCGACTCCCCCATCCCGGCGACGATGCGCCGCACGCCGCGCGAGTGCGACCCGGGCGTGGGCACCGTGTACTCGTGGTAGTACCCGCTCGGGCGCGCGGGCAGGTGGCGCTCGAAGTTGCGAAAGACGGCGCCGTCTTTGTCGTAAGGGAACGGTCCGCCGCGGTGGATGAGCGCGAGCGTCGCCCTCCCTTCCGGCGGGAGCTCGCTCGCCGCGATCTCGTCGGGACGGAGCGCCGGTGCGGCAGCGTCCGTCGCCGATGGCAGTGATTGCAGTGACGACGCGACCGCCGCATCGGCGACGACGAGCGGCGCCGGTGTTGCGCGCGTGTCGTCGCGCGCGCCACGACAACCGCCGACGAGCGCGAGGGCGACGAGGAGTGGTCGGAGCGAAGCGAGCACGCGCCCGCTACTCTAGCCCGCGCTACTGCTTGGCGATCGCCTTCTTGAGCGCGGTCTTGATGCGCTCGGGCGCGTCCTTCTCGGCGCCCTTCTTCCAGAGGCTCACGAACTGACGGAAGTAGTTGGTGGTGAGCCGCGAGTTCTCCGTGATGATGTCGACGATCTTGAACGTGCCGTTGCCGGTGTTCTTGACCACGTACTCCACCTGCACCGACGTGTCGTCGTGGATCTTGGTCTTGTTCTTGGCCGACGTCTTCACGCGGCTCTCGCCTTTGATCTCTCGCGCGCCGTGGTACTTCACCTCGAAGTCGAGTGTGCGGATCAGGTTCTTGCGATAGTTCTTTTGAACGAGCTGGCGCAAGAGATCGCGCATGTCGTTCTTGTCGGTGTCGGACAGCTTGGTCCAGAGCTTCTCGCAATCGGCGGAGCCGCCGGGCGGGCACGGCTCGCCGAACGCGCGGCGCGAGAGCTCTTCGTAGTCGATGTACCCGTCGAGCACGCCGGCGATCTGGCTGTCACGCGACGCCGACGCGGGCTGCTTGAGGAGACTCGAGATCGTGATGTTCTGTCGCTCGACGTAAGCTTGCGCGTCCGCCAGCTCGTCGGCGCGCGCGTGGCCGGAGCCGAGCGTGAGCCCGAGGACGATCGCCATCATCGAAAGGTGAGACCAAGTCTTCTTCATGTTTTGTCTACGAAAGGGGCTCGGCGGGAATTGAAGGCCGAACCGTACTTAGCGCCTCGATATCGACTTTCAAGCAGCCTTCGTGCCGGTTTCTTGCTACTCGCCCGCGTGAGGCGGGATTGCACGAAAAAAGTTCGTGATCCCGTGTCGCTTCGAAGGGTTGGACGGGCCCCAGCCCCCGATCATTCAGCGCCAGGAGTCCCCGAGGCGGAACGCAGGGTTACTGTGAAAGCCGTGCCACGTGGCTGGCGGTCGTCGATCCGGATCGCCGCGCCATAGGGCGCGTGGTCGTCGATAATGCGCTTGACCACGGCAAGCCCGATGCCGGCGCCCTGGGAGCGTGAGGTGTAGAACGCGTCGAAGATGGTGGGCTTGAGCGTGTCCGGGATGCCGGGACCGCCGTCGGCCACGACGAGCTCCACCCGGCCGCTCGAGATCGCGCGGACGATGACCTCCACGCGTCCTTTGGGCGGGCTGGCCTGGGCGGCGTTGCGGACGAGATTCCAGAGCACCTGACGAATGTGCGAGCCGTCGCAGATCGCCGCGCACGTGGGCGGGCCGTCGTAGGTCACGGTGAGATCACGCTCGAGGAGCGACTTGGCCGCGAGCTCGACGACCTCGCGCGCGAGCGAGGCGACGTCGACGCTCGTCGCCTCCGGCGTCATGGGCTTCGCGAGATCGAGCATGTCGCCGACGAGCTCGTTCAGTCGTTTGACCTCGCGCTGCACGATGTCGCAGAGGCGCTTGTCTTCTTCTTCCAGGCCCGGCGCCTCACGCAGCATCTCGATCGAGCCCGAGATCGATCCGAGCGGGTTTCTGACCTCGTGCGCGAGCCACGCCGAGATGCGTCCGAGCTCGGCGAGGTGCTCGGCGCGCGCGGCGCGGAGCTCGGCCTCCTCGAGCGCGCCGCCGGTGATGCGCAGGCGCTCGGCGAGGTAGCCGGCCAGGAGCGCGACCACGACGATGCCGAGCGCGTTCAAGAGGAGCGGATAGGCGAGCGCGTTCCAACTCGTGACGTATGGGAGCTGGTCGATCGGCGTCCGCACCCACGACTTCGCCAAGCCGAGGCACAAGACGCCGTAGAGCGTCGTGCCCGTCGCGGCCGCGACCGCGGCGCCGCGGCTGCCGACGAGGATCGCGCCGGTGAGGCAAGTGAGCGCGTAGAACGCCGTCGCTCCGCTGGTGGGCCCACCCGACACGTAGACGATGGCCGTCCACGTGAGCTGATCGAGGACAATCTGGAGGAGCGCGAGCCGAAAGAGTCGGCGCCCGCGACGGAGGAGCGTCGCGTAGACCGCGCCGAGCGCGTACGACGTCCCGATCGCGCCGAAGACGACGCGCATGCTGAACGGGTAGCGGGTGAGCTCGCCGCCCAAATAGAAGAACGCCACCGCGCCCAGGAAGAGCGTGAGAAAGACGAGGCGCAGGCCCGTGATCCACGCGAGGCGCGCGGCGAGGCCCGGCTCCGCGCTCGGGCCCTCGCCGCTGCCGCCGCCTGAAGCCGGCGGCGGCTTGACGGGCGGCGAGAGCGGGCGCGGGGCGGGGAGCGAGCGAACGTTCACAAGGCGCGCGTCAGTCCGCTTTGATCTTGCCGGCGATGCTGAAGATCGGGAGGTACATGGCGATGAGCACGACGCCGACGGTGCCGCCGATGCCGACCATCATGGCCGGCTCGATGAGGCTCGTCATGGCGGAGACGGCGACGTCGACTTCGTCTTCGTAGAAATCGGCGATCTTGCTGAGCATCGCGTCGAGCGCGCCGGTCTGCTCGCCGACGCCGACCATCTGCACGACCATCGGGGGGAACACGTTGGTCTGCATCAAGGGCTCGGCCATGTTCTTGCCCTCGGCGATCTTCGCCCGGGTGTACATGATGGCCTCTTCGACGATCACGTTGCCGGCCGTCTTGGCGACGATCTCCATGGCGTCCATGATCGGCACGCCCGACGAGAGCAGCGTGCCGAGCGTGCGCGTGAAGCGCGCGACGGCGATCTTGCGGAGCACGTTGCCCATGACGGGCGCGTGCAGCATGACCTTGTGGAAGAACTTCTTCCCCTGCGGGGTTTTGTACGTGTAGACGACACCGACCACGAGGCCGATGCCGGCGAGCACGATCCAGAGGAGGTTCCCGACGAACGCCTCGGAGACGGCGATGACCATCTGCGTGAGCGCCGGGAGCTCGTCCTTGGAGCCGAGGTCCTTGAAGATCGTCTTGAACGACGGGATGACGAACCCGAGCAAGATGCCGAGGACGCCGATGAAGACGATGACGACGACGCTCGGGTACACGAGCGCTCCGCGCACTTGGCGGAGCAGCTTCATGTTCTTCTCGTAGTAGACCGCGAGGCGCTGGAGGATCGTGTCGAGGATACCGCCCGCCTCGCCGGCCTGAACGAGGTTGCAATAGAGGTCGTCGAAGACCTTGGGGTGCTTGCGGAGCGCGTCGCTGAAGGTCGAGCCGGTCTCGACGTGAGCCTTCACGTCGCGGAGCACGCCGGCGAAGATTTTGTTTTCCGTCTGACCCGAGAGGATGTCGAGGCACTGCACGATCGGCAGGCCGGCGTCGATCATCGTGGCGAAGAGGCGCGTGAAGGTGACGAGATCCTTGCCGCCGACGCCGGAGCCGAAGGTGAAGGACATGCCCTTCGGCTTCTTCTTCACCTTGGTCGGGGTGAGGTTCTGCTGACGAAGCTTGGCGTTGACCGCCTCTTCGTTGTCGGCCTCCATGAGGCCTTTCTTCGTTTCACCCGTTCGGGCGCGGGCCTCCCATGCGAATTCGGCCATCGTAGGAGAGGTAGCGTATCGTCTGGCTTCAGCGGTGGTCAAAAAGGCTCGCCACCTCTCGCCTGCGCGATGCTTCCGACCGGTTCCTCACTCGCCTCGCTATCGTTGGCGCGCACGCCCGCCGAGATCGCGCACATCGTGGTCGCGGCCGGGGTCGCCGACGCGTGTGCGACCGGGTGGGCACGAATCGAGGGCGGGCGATTCGTCGAGGCGCGAGGCGGAGCGGTGGCGTGGGATCGCACCGGCGCGCCGCGCGATTCGACCACTCGGCCGGAGGACGTGTTCTTCGATCTCGCGAGCGTGACCAAGCCGATGGTGGCGGTGTCGCTCGCGGAGAGCGAGCTTGCGCGCGCGACGCCACTTCGTGAAGTGCTTCCCGAAGCGCAGAGCACGCGGAGCGCCGACGTGTCGCTCGAGCGTCTCGTCTCGCATCGCGCCGGCCTGGAGGCCAACCTCCCGCTCTTCGTCCGCATCCGCGACGGGCAGGACTCGCCTGCGCTCCGGGCCACGCTCCTCTCCGAGGCCGCCGACGCGCGCCGCGCCGGCTGCGAAGGCGCGGTTCCGGCGGACGGCTTCCCTGCACTCTACAGCGATCTCGGCTACGTCCTCGCCGGTGTGGCCATGGCGCGTGCGCTCGGCGCCGTCGACGCCGGCGCGCTCGTCGAGACCCGCGTCGCCGCGCGCCTCGGGCTCGAGCAGACGCTCGGCACGGCGCGCAGCCTGACCGAACGCGGCGTCCGGCTCGCCGACGTGGTGGCCCCCACCGAGGTCGTGCCGTGGCGTGGGGGCGTCGTGCGGGCCGAGGTCCACGACGAGAACGCGTGGATGCTGACCGGGCGGGGCGGATCTGGGCACGCGGGCATGTTCGGGACCGTCGGCGCGGTGCTCGCGTTCGGTCGTCACGTGCTGACACGCGAGAAGGCGCTCGCGTGGACCCATGCGCCGAGGCCGGGTGGCACGCTCCGCGCCGGCTTCGACGGCAAGAGCGAAGAGGGCTCGAGCGCGGGCGTCGTCCTCGGGCCGCGCGCGTTCGGGCACCTCGGCTTCACCGGAACGAGCCTATGGATCGATCCCGACGCCGGCGTCGTGGTCGCGCTCCTGACGAATCGCGTGCATCCTACACGCGAAAACCAGGCGCTCCGTGCCGCGCGCCCGCTGGTGCACGACGCGCTCGCTCGTCTCGCGCTCGGAGGTGGCGCATGAACGGCGTGGCCTCGTCGCGGCGGACGCTCTTTCGCCGCCTCGGCATCGCCGTCATCGCGTTCCACGCGCTCATGGCTGCGGGGACGTTGGGCTTCTGGTTCTTGGGCCATGGCCGCTGGTCGCTCTTCGACTGCATGTTCATGACCGTGATCACCGTGTCGACGGTCGGGTTCGGTGAGCTGCCGAACATGCACGAGGTGCCGGCTGCGCGTGCGCTGACGCTGGCGCTCATCGTGAGCGGGGTCGGTGTTCTCGCCTATCTGCAGGCGACCATCACGGTGCTCTTGGTCGAGGGGTTCTTCGGAAAGGCTTGGAGAGGGAGACGCATGCGAAAGGCCATCGAGGCGCTCCACGATCACGTGATCGTCGCCGGCGCCGGGTCCACCGGAAAGCACGTCATCGAGGAGCTCGTCCGCGCCGACGAAGCGTTCGTGGTCATCGATCGGAGCGCCGAGCGCCTCGAGCGCGTCGACGAGGAGATCGCGCAGAAGAAGCTCCTCTACGTGCACGGCGACGCGACCGACGATCGCATGCTCATCGCCGCCGGCGTCGAGCGCGCGCGCGGCGTGGTTGCAGCGCTCACGCACGACAAGGACAACCTCTTCGTCACGCTGAGCGCGCGGAGCCTGAACTCCAACGCGCGCATCGTGGCCAAGGTGGTCGAGCCCGACTCCGAGGCCAAGATGCTCAAGGCCGGCGCGTCGACCATCGTGAGCCCGGCCATGCTCGGCGGGCGACGCATGGCGAGCGAGGTCGTGCGGCCCGAGGTGCACCGGTTCGTCGAAGGCATGCTCGCCGACCGCGAGGCGCGCTTCCGGATGGAAGAGATCCTGATCCCCGACGGGGCGCCGTTCGTCGGACGCCCCTTGTCGCAAGTGCCGGCGCGCGAGGTCCTGCGCGTGCTCGTCGTGGCGGCCAAGGTGAAGGACGGGTTCGTTTACGATCCCGAGCCGGAGATGGAGCTCATCGTCGGCATGAAGCTCATCGTGCTCGGCGAGCACGAGAACATCGCGAAGCTGCGCGGGATCCTGACCGGGCGCGAGCACGGCTCGCTCGCGCCGGCCTCGACGCGCTGACCACCGTCAGCGCGCGCGGGTGACGATGGCGATCTGTCCGTCGCGCGGGGCGCGCGAGAGCTGACCCACGACCTTGGGCTTGGACACGGCCTGAACGCGTACGCGGCGCGTGCGGAGCTCGCCCGTCGCCGAAGCGTACGCGAGCCATGCTTGGTCGCCGCAAAGGCCGGACGCGATCGCGAGCCCGCTCTCCGGGGAGAGGTCAGCGTCCAGCGTGAACACTGGTCCGAACGTGCCGCCGACGTAGCTCCGGAGCTCGAGGTGGCCGCTCACGGTGATGCCGGCGATGACGAACCCACCGCCGGGGGTGCCCGTCGCCGCGAAGTGGAGGAGCGGATCGGACACGTCGAGCGGCGTGGTCACGGGCGCGCTCCAGCTGCTCAGGTGGTTCGTGATCGCCCCCAGCGCGACCCGCCCGTTCACCACCGTTCGGTAGAACACGCCGAGCGTGTCTCGCCCGCTCGCCGCGGCGATGCCCGTCATCTCGATCTCGGCGTCGCGCACCACCGTCACGTTCTCGTGGCGATGCGGCGGGGCGAGTGCGCTCCCTTGACCCGTTGCGATCGAGTCCATGAGATGACCGTCGAAGCCGCGATAGACCAACGCGTCGAAGCCCGAGACGGTCGCCGCCGCGAGATCCTGGACGAGCTCCGGATAGACGCCCGAGCCCGTCGTGCGCCAAGCCTTGGCATCCGAGTCGAAGTACGCGGGCGTCCATTGCCAGAGCTCGCCGGCCACCAGCGTCGTCCCGACGACGCTGCTCTCCGAGAGCGCGACGAGCGGGCCGCTGACTGTGGGAGTGAAGCATCGCGGTCCGGTGCACACTTCTTCGGGGAGGACGTCGAAGCGCGTTCCATCGTGGGTCTCCGCCTGCGCGTATCGACCCTCGGACGCGATGGAGAGGACGCCGAGGCCGCCTTGCGGATCTGCGAACGCGACCAGGCGCGTGGCGGGCGCGAGCGCTCCGGGCGTGCGCCACGAGCTCCCCGCAGCGAATGCGCCCACCATCTTTTTCTCGTCGGACGCGACGACGAGCGCGGTCTCGCCGGCGGCGCACGTCGGTTCACCAAGCGACTCGGGCACGACGTTCGTCGGTTCGGCTTGAACGACGGGCGTCCGTGGGCTGGGCGGTGCGGCGCCTCCGGGCGCTTCCGAAGGTGCGGGCACCGACTCGCTTTTAACCGCACCACCGCACGCTGCGAGGCCGACGGTGAGTACAGAGGCGAGCGGAAGGAAGGTGGCGCGGATGCTCATGGCGCCCACCGTGCACCGCGTGCTCCCTACACGCACCTTAAGCCGACTTAAAAGCATCTGCTACCGTGCGACTCGTGGCGCGGCGCAAGTCGAACGTGCACGAGATCGCCTCGTCGTTCGTGGGGCGCGAGCGCGAGCGCGCGGCGCTGGCCGAGCGCTTCGAGCAAGGCGCGCGGCTCGTCACGCTCGTCGGTCCGGGCGGCATCGGAAAGACGCGCATCGCGACTCGCTTCGCGGTCGAGCGCATCGAGAGCTTCTCTGCGCACGGCGGCGGCGGCGCGTGGTTCTGCGACGTGACCGACGCGCGGAGCGCGACGGCGGTCGCGGCGGTAGTGGCCGCCTCACTCGGCATCGTCCTCAAGAAGAGCGCGGCCGAGGCGGCCGTCGTCGAGGAGCTCGGCGAGACCCTCGCCCGCCGGCGCCGCATGCTGATCGTGTTCGACAACTTCGAGCACGTCGCGCACGCGGCGGCGGCGTCGGTGGGCGTGTGGCTCGCGCGCGCACCGGAGATCGTCTTCCTCGTCACGTCGCGCGTGCCGCTCGGCGTGCCCGGCGAAGAGGTCTGGCCGCTCGAGCCGCTCGCGCTGCCGCCCGCCGCCGACGCGGTGGAGCTCTTTCTCGCGCGGGCGCGTGCCGCGCGCCCCGAGCTCGGACCGGACGCGCCGGCGCTCGCGGCCGAGATTGCGCTCCGCCTCGACGGCCTTCCGCTCGCGATCGAGCTCGCGGCCGCGCGGGCGCGCGTGCTCTCGCTCGCGCAGATCCGCGATCGACTGGAGAAGCCCCTCGATCTCCTGGTGCGCACGAACGACGCCGGGCGTCACGCGTCGATGCGCACGGCGGTGCTCGACTCGGTTCGTCTCCTCGACGACGCGTCGCGCGCCTTCTTCGCCGGGTGCGCGGTCTTTCGCGGCGGCTTCACGTTGGAGCTCGCCGACGCGGTGCTCGGTCGCGAGGGCGTCTCCGTCTTGCCGCTCGTCGAGACGCTGGTCGCGCACTCGCTCTTGCGCGCGGTCTCCGTGCCCGAGCTCGGCTTCGACGTTCGCTACGCGTTCTTCGAGGCGATCGGAGAAGTGGCGCGCGAGCTCCTCGCCGAGCGCGAAGATCGCGCGAGCCTTGCCGCGGCGCACGCGCGCGCGGTGACCGAGCGAGGGAGCGCGCTCGCGGCCGAGGCCGTGGCGACTGGCAGCGCCGAGGCGCTCTCGCGGCTCGGGCACGAGCTAGAGAACCTCGTCGTGGCCCACGCGCACGCGATCGCCGAGCCGCCATCACTCGCGTCGGCGACGCTCGCGCTTCGTGTCGCGCTCGCGCTCGAGCCCTTCACGGTGATGCGCGGGCTCTTTCGTTTGCGGCTTCGCCTCCTCGACGCGGCGATCGGCGCCGCGGCGGCCGCTGGGCACGCGCCGCGCGAGCTCGCCGATGCGCACCTCGCGCGCGGCCACGCGCGGCGTGAGCTCGGAGATCTCGCCTCGGCGCGCGAAGACTTCGAGCGCGGGCGCGTCGAGGCTGGGGCGGCCACGGATCTCGTGGCGCTCGCCGATCTGAGGCTCGGCGAGCTGGTGGAGACCTCGGGCGCGACGGCCGAGGCCCGCGCGCTCTACGGCGCGGCGCGTGATGCGCTTCGGACGGCGCCCGAGAGCGCGACGCGCCGCGCGCGCGAGGCCGAAGCCCTGCTTCGCTTGGGGCACGCATTTCGCCGTGAGGGAGATCTCGCGCGCGCCGAGCGCGAGATCGAAGGCGCGCTCGTGCTCTATCGCGCCGCCGCGCACGACGAAGGGCTCGCGCTCGCGCTCTACGAGGCCGGCGTCATCGCACTCCTTCGCGCACGGTACGACGACGCGCGCACGTTCCTCGACGAAGGTCTCGCGCTCGCTCGCTCGCGCGGCGCGAGGCAAGCGGAGGGCGCGCTCCTCGCCGGGCGCGGCATCCTCCTTCAAGAGACGAACGACATCGAGGGTGCGATCGCGCAGCACGCGGAAGCGGCGCAGGCCTTCCGCGAAGTGCAGAACCCGCACCGCGAGGGGAGCGCGCTCTATTACCTCGCGGGCGCGTACCTCGAGCGTGGCGACGTGCGCTCTGCCGAGCCCATCCTCGCGCGCGCGCTCGAGCACATGAAGCGCGTGGGCGTGCCTCGCTACGAGGCGCTCATCGAAGGCGCGCGCGCCGTCGTCCTCGCGCGGAGCGGTCGCCTCGCGGCTGCGCGTGACGCGCTCGCTGCGGCCGACGCCGCGGCCGCCGCGTGTCAGAGCGAGGCGACGCTCCTCGCGACCCTCGCCATCCATCGCGCGTCGGTCGATCACGCGGCGTCGCCGAACGAGCGTGCCGCTGCCGACGTGGTGCGCCTCGCCGAGCCGCACGCCTCCGACGACGTGCGCTTCGCGCTTCGGCTGTTTCGCCGCGCCGCGGGCCCGCGCGCGTCGGTGGCGGCGCCGCTCGTCGTTTACGGTGACGCCCGCGCGTTCCTCGCGCCTGGTGCGAGCGAGCGCGTCGACCTCACGCGCCGCCGGCCACTTCGCCGCGTGCTCGACGCGCTCGTGGAGCGACGGATCGCGTCGCCGGGCGAGGCGCTCTCGCTCGACGACGTGCTGGCCGCAGGCTGGCCCGGCGAGCGCGTGGGCTACGAGGCCGCCGCCAACCGCGTGTACGTGGCGCTGGCCACGCTCCGGAAGCTCGGCCTGCGTGACCTCGTCGCGAGCACCGACGCGGGGTACCTGATCCCACCGACTCAGGCGATCGAGCGACGCCCCGACGAGGGCGGCCCCGAGCCCGCGTGAAACGGGCCAAGGCCTCCCGGGTGGTGCTACCGTCGGGGAATGGCGAACGTGGCGGGCGAAGAGCCGCACGCGGGGGAGGTCGCGGAGAGGACCACGCGTCCTTCTTCGCTTCCGCCGCCGCCGCGCTTGCCGGCGCCGCGGATGACGTCGTCACGACCGCGTGACGGCAAGCTCGCGCTCCGGCCGCCGCCGTCCGCGAACCTGCGCTTCGTGAAGGCGTACACGACGACGTTCGTCGTGCTCGGGAGCTACCTGTGGCTCTCGTTCAAGTCGCGGCTCTTCGGGCGCGCGTACCGCGATCAGGAGCTCACCGGCGTTCACAAGAAGAACGCGCAGCGCGTCGAGCGCACCATCCTCGAGCTCCAAGGCCTCTTCATCAAGGTCGGCCAGCTCCTTTCCATCCTGTCGAACTTCCTCCCCGAGGAGTTCCGCTCCGAGCTCGAGGGCCTTCAGGATCAAGTTCCGCCGCGGCCTTTCTCCGAGATCAAGCGGCGCATCGAGTCCGAGCTGAAGCAGCCGGTGACGCGCCTCTTCTCCGAGCTCCACGAGACGCCCATCGCGAGCGCGTCGCTCGGTCAGGTGCACGAGGCGCGCCTCCCCGACGGCCGTCGTGTCGTGGTGAAGGTTCAGCACGCGGACATCGATCGGATCGTGAAGCTCGATCTGAAGACCATCCGCCGCATCCTCGCCATCGTGCAGTGGTTCGTGCCCGTGCAAGGGCTCGAGAGCTACTACCACGAGATCAAGGAGCTCCTTCGGCAGGAGCTCGACTTCGAGCGTGAGGCCACGAGCGTCGAGCGCATCGCCAAGAACTTCACGACCGATCCGCGCGTCGTCTTCCCGGTGCCGATCCCGGAGCTTTCGACCAAGCGGGTCCTCACGTCGACGTTCGTCGAGGGCATCAAGGTCGTCGACAACGCGGGCCTCGATGCCCTCAAGATCGATCGCACCGAGCTCGCGACGCGGCTCGTTCGTTTGTACTGCCAGATGATCTTCGTCGACGGCCTCTACCACGCCGATCCGCACCCCGGGAACATCCTGGTCCGCAGCGACGGAGCCATCGTGCTCCTCGATTTCGGCGCCGTCGCCGAGCTCTCGAGCGAGATGCGCGAAGGCATCCCCGAGTTCCTGGAGGGCGTGCTCCGCCGCGACACCGATCGCCTGATCCGCGCCCTCCGCAAGATGGGCTTCCTCTCGCGCACGAGCGACGAGGTGATGGCCGAGCGCGTCATCGAGCACTTCCACCGGCGCTTCCAAGAGGAGGTGCGGCTCGAGAGCTTGAACCTCAAGGACATCAAGATCGATCCCCAAAAGGGATTCGAGAACCTGCTCGATCTCCGGCGCATGAACGTCGGGCTCCGCGAGCTCTCCGACGCGTTCCACGTGCCGCGCGACTGGGTGCTCCTCGAGCGGACGCTCCTCCTTCTCTACGGATGCTGCGCGTCGCTCGCGCCCGAGCTCAACCCGATGGCGATCATCAAGCCGTACCTGCAGGACTTCGTCCTCGGAAACCGCGACTTCACCCAGATCGCGATGGAGACGGTGCGCGACATGGCCCTCAAGGCCGTCACGCTCCCCGACGACCTCCGCAAGTACCTCGTCCGCGCCACGCGCGGCGAGATGGAGGTGCGCGTCCGCGGCCTCACCGAGAGCGCGCGCACGGTCTACTCGATCGGTCGCCAGATCATCTACACGGCCATCGGTCTCGCCGCGGGCGTGGCCGCGCTCCAGCTCCACTTCCACGGCGAGGATCGCGCGGCGCGCATCGCGGGCTACGTCGCCGGCGGCGCGTTCTCTCTCCTCGTGTTGGCGTCGATTTTCGGGCGGCCGCGCCGGCGCTGACTCGCGCGCGTTTCGCGCGTATGCTCGCCTCCACGATGGGGGTGGCTGCGATCGCATCGCTCGATGCGTTCTTGAGGGACGTCCCGAGCGGACGAGACATCACGCGCGTCTTGCGGCGCGCGCTCTTCGACGGCGAGCGGCTCTGCATCGTGGGCGACCCGGAGTGCGCGCGGCGCCTCGCGTTCCACCTCGTCGATGGTCATCCCAGCGAGGTGCACGTCGCCGTGGTGGATCCGCCGGGCGCGCGCGTCGGGAATGGCCGCCCTGGCCATCTCCACTTTGCCGCGTCCACGGCCAGCGTCGGTGAGGGCATCCGCGCTGCGCTCCGCCAGGATCCGGACGTCGTCCTCCTGACGCGGCTCGAGGGGAGCGGCGACGTGTCGCTCGCGCTCACGGCGTGCGAGACGGGCCACCAAGTCGTCGCCGTCCTCGCGGCGCCCGACCGCGCCGGCGGCGCCGCGCTCCTCGAAGGGGCCGCGGGGTGGACGCCCGGTCCAGGCGCGATGGTCACCGTCGGCGCCGACGGGCGCATCGACGCGGTCGACGCGTTCGACGTCGAGGCCGGCACGCTGGTCTCGTTCGCGTTCTGGTCCGAGCCCAAGTCTCGCTACGTCTCCGCCGTCGTGACGCCGCGTCCGGAGGAGTCGCGTCGCGGTGGCGAGCCCGTTCGCCATTCGCGTCCGCCGCCCGCCCGCTCGCCCAGCGCGCGGCCGTCGTGGGTGCCACGCATCGAGCCGAGCGCGGCGTCCGAGTGCCGCGTCGCCGCGTCGCGCGTGACCTTGCCCAAGGGCGCGTCGTGGCCCGCGTGCGAAGGTTGCAGCGCGCCGATGCAGCACGTGGTGCAGCTCGATCATGCGAGCCTGCCGGCGAAGATGAGCGGCGCGGCGAGCCTCGTCTCCCAGCTCTTTTTGTGCGCCGAGGGATGCGACACGTGGAGCGCGAGCGCGCCCGGCGTGCACGTCCTCGCTTTCGAGCGCGGCGCGACCGACGAGGTCTCGCACCCGCGGCCTGGCGCGCGTGAGCACTTCGGCGGCGGCGTCGTCGCGTGGACGGAGCGCGCGGAGGAGCCGCACGCCGAAGACGGCGGCGCGCCCGATCGCGCGGCGTTCCCATGGGACTGCGACAAGCTCGGCGGGTGGCCGGCCTGGGTGCAGGGCGCCGCCTGGCCCGAGTGCCCCGAGTGCGCCGCGCGCATGACGCTCCTCTTCCAGCACTCGGATGCGATCGACTTCGTGCGCGCCGAGCTCCCGTCGTGGAACGACGAGGACGCGTGCCTCGTCGCCGGCGCGCCGCGTCGCCTCGTCTACGATCCGGAGCGACCGACCGCGCTCCCCGACTTCCTCGCCGGCGGTGACGGCGTCGGCTACCTCTTCGCGTGCGCGGCGCACCCGCGCCAGCACCGTTACCTTTGGCAGACGAGCTGAGCGCCCGGTCGCCCATCGACCAGAAGGCGAGAGCGTGCGTATCCTTGGGCCCGTCATGGCCAAGCACGTCCTCGCGATCGATCAAGGCACCACCGGCTCCACCGCCATCGTCGTCTCAGCCGAGGGCGCGACGCTCGGCAAGGCGACGCGGGAGTTCCCGCAGCACTTCCCGAAGCCCGGCTGGGTCGAGCACGATCCCTCCGAGATCTGGGCCTCGGTCGAGGCTTCGGTGGGCGCGGCGCTCGCGGCCGCCAAGATCACCGGCGCCGACATCGCGGCCATCGGCATCACCAACCAGCGCGAGACCACGGTCGTCTGGGATCGCAAGACCGGCGCGCCGATTCACAAGGCCATCGTCTGGCAGTGCCGCCGCACCGCCGACGTGTGCGATCGCCTCAAGGCCGAGGGCCTCGCGCCCAAGATCCTCGAGAAGACCGGCCTCGTCATCGACGCGTACTTCTCCGGCACCAAGATCGCGTGGATCTTGGACGCGGTCTCCGGCGCGCGCGCGCGCGCCGAGCGCGGTGAGCTCGCCTTCGGCACCATCGACAGCTACCTCGTGCATCGGCTGACCGGCGGCGCCGTGCACGTGACCGACGCGACCAACGCGTCGCGCACGCTCCTCATGAACCTCGCGCGCGTGGAGTGGGATCCGTCGCTCGCCGAGCTCTTCCGCGTGCCGACCTCGATGCTGCCGACCATCGTCGGGTGCGCCGAGCCGGTGGGCACGACGCGCGGCCTCTCGTTCTTGCCGGACGGGATCCCGATCGCGGGCATGGCGGGCGATCAGCAGGCCGCGCTCTTCGGGCAAGCGTGCTTCCAAGAAGGCGACGCGAAGTGTACGTACGGCACCGGCGCCTTCGCGCTCGTGAACATCGGCGATCGTCCGGTGCTCTCCGACAGTGGGCTCGTCACCACGGTGGCGTGGCGCATCGGTGGCCAGACGACCTACGCGCTCGAAGGAAGCTCGTTCATCGCCGGCGCCGCCGTGCAGTGGCTGCGCGACGGGCTCGGCATCATCAAGTCGGCCGACGAGATCGAGGCGCTCGCGCGCAAGGTCACGTCGTCGGACGGCGTCTGCTTCGTGCCCGCGCTCGCTGGGCTCGGCGCGCCGTATTGGGATCAGGGCGCGCGCGGGCTCGTGTCCGGCATCACGCGCGGGACGACGGCGGCGCACCTCGCGCGCGCCACGCTCGAAGGCATCGCGTTCCAGGTGCGCGACTTGCTCGACGCGATGGCGCACGACGCGAAGCGCGGCCTCACGCGCCTCCGCGTCGACGGCGGCGCGTGCAAGAACGATCTCTTGATGCAGTTCCAAGCCGACATCGGCGCGGTGAAGGTGGAGCGTCCCACCGAGATCGAGTCGACCGGCCGCGGCGCCGCGATGCTCGCTGCCGTAGGAGCGGGGCTCGCCAAGAAGGAGGCCGCGGCGTCGCTCGTCCACATCGAGCGATCGTTCACCCCCGCCATGTCAGCCGGCGATCGCGCCGCGCACCTGGAGCGCTGGAAGGACGCCATCCGCCGCGCCCGCTCGAGCTGAGCAGGCACGAGGTCTGAACGCCCGCGCGAGGACGACGCCCGAGGATCGCGCGTAGCCCCTCGCGACCGCTGTCGAGAAGGTCTGCGGACCACGAATCGCGGTCAGCTCGTCGGCGTGAACATCCTCATCGCCATGACGCCACGCGGCGGCGAATGGTCGCGATCTCCGGAGCCTCGCCGACCGCCGTCTCGCGGTCACCGAGAAAGAGCTTGGTCAACACGGCTCGCCCGTGACGCACGAATCGGTAGCCAAATCGCTCGGCGCGGGCTCCCCGACCCAATGTGAACGCGAGCTCCAGCTTCGTGGGCTCTTCTCTCGCATCTCGGGCGGCAACGGTGAGCACGGGTTGCGAGGTGACCGGCAGGTCCCGGAAGACGAGATCTTTGAGAAAAAGCAGATTGGACTTGGCGAGCGCGAACGTCTTGCCCCAAAGGGTGAGGCGCCGTTCGTCCAGCTCGGCGACACCCGGCGCCCACTCGAAGAGTGTGACGAGGTCTCGCTCTCGCAGTGGGATGAGGGTCGCGAGGTAAGGGGCCGGAGTCTTGGTCGCGGCTTTCCGCTGCGCGCGCGCTTCGGTGTCGGTGCGCATGCGAATCCAGATTTGGAGTGAAAACCGACGTAGTGCGAAAGGCGTGTCGATTGGAGCGCGCACCTTCGTCACGCGATGAAGCGTGTTGGACGGAAAGACCACGAGGCGATTGTTCTTGAACGGGATTCGTCGTGTGGCGCCGCGATGCAAGAGGACGAGATCTCCTCCTCGGAATGCCTTGGGCGTTCGGCACAAGAAGAGGAGCACCGTCAGGTTCAGATTGCCTCCGGTGTCGCGATGCAAGTCGTAGTGGTCGCCATCTCCGTATGCCGAGACCTGTATGTCCGGGACCACGCTGCTTGGGATCAGTTGGAACAAGGGCTCGTGCAGCAGGCCCACCAGCGCGGTGAACTTCGGCGCGTAGAGGTGCTCACGAAAGACGTCGAGCAACGGCGACGGCGCGCGACCAGGCGACGCAGGCCCGTCTGCGAAGTGAAAAACGTGATTTCGCTTCCGCTCGTCTCGCGACTGCCCGAGCGTCGGGTTGAACATCATCCCTTGGGCGAACGCGCGCTCGTGTCGCGCGATCTCCGCGAGGAACCGCGGGACCTCTTCGTCGGCCAAGAAGTGGTCACAGACGAAGTGACTGCGCGGCGCCGCGCTCTCGACGATCGTCAGCTTGCCCACGCGCGTGCCTCGCCCGCCGCGGATTCGGCGATGCTCTCGCCCGGACCGAGCATGAGGAGCTTGGTCCCCAAGGGCCGCACCGCCGCCATGAGACGTTGCAGCGACGCTTTCCATACGCGCTTCGCACGCTGCCCGCCCTGGCCCGGCAGCTCGAGCGCCCGCCAGTAGTCTGCGAAGGCTTCGCGCTCGCCGAACGCGTCGAGCGAGAAGGGCGGCCGCGGTGTCGCGTGCGAGAAGATGAACTCGGCGTACGGGACGATGACTCGAGGCCGGAGCGTACGGCACCAACCGGCCACGGCGTCCACGTCCGGGTGGTAGCGCAGGCGGTCGGCGAAACGGCGCGCATGGGTGTTCGAGTAGTGGATGGGGGCTCCGCACGACACGGGGCGCTGATGAGTCTGCGCGGAGCTGCAGAAGAACATGCAGTCGATGTCCGGCGCACGACGCGCAAGCTCTTCGAATACCGGCTTCATGTCCCCGCGCTCGCTGCGGTCGGCGTCCACCGTTCCCAGATAGGTGCGGCCGTTCATCGCGACGAGGTAGCAGAACCCATCGAAGCTCGAGCCTGGGCCGAACCATTCGCCGAAGAACGGGATGGGCGTGAACGTCGCGTCTCCGATCTCGTATCGCTTCCAGTGCGTCACCTCGCGCACGTTCGTGAAGCCGAGACTGACGAGCAGGTTCTTTATGGACGGATTGAAGTACGACTCGGTGACGACCTTGGGCACGTAGACGGGGACGTCGCGCTGCAGCCGCAGGAGCGTCGGAATGTGGCAGTGGTCCCAATGCGCGTGGCTGATGAGCACCGCGGTGGCGCGACGGAGCTCCTCCAGCTTGCGCGATAGCCTCGCCCGATCGGTCGGCGACGCGCCGGTGTGGTCGAGCAAGTGAAGGCACGGGTCAATGAGGATGTTCGTCGACTCGGAGCGGAGATCGAGCATCGAGTGCGAGAAGAGCTCGACGCCGGGAGGCGCGCGTGGCGCCTGACGTGCAGCTGGTGTGGTGAGGAGGCGCTGGGCGTTCGCGAACTCCAAGAAGCGAGCGAGGAGCGCCGCGTGGTCCTTGAACCGGCGACGAAGCGCCACGGGGGTGAACGATCCGTCGAGGCAGGAGAGCATCTCGCCGAAAGCCGCGAACTCACCCCGCGCCAGTGGGAAGAACGACCGCTTCTCGGACGTCTCGAACGCGACTCGCCAACTCCGTGAGGCCCAGTCTCGACGACGAAGTGGTCGAGGCGTCGACACGAACTTCAGCGTCCAATCGTCGCCGCGTCGCGAAAGTCGGAAGTACTCCCGCAATTGGGGCGCACGGTCGAAGAGGGCTCGAAGCTCCTCGAACGACGGCGCGCCCGGATCGACGGCGTGCGCTTCGAACTGCGTCTCGAGGACCTGCTGCAAGAGCCGCGCGACCCCGAACTCCACGTAGTGCGGATTGGCGCCCAGCAGGTGATGCTGTCGGCCCGCGATGGTGGTCGGACCGTGCAGCAAGCCATCCTTCCAAAGCGAGAGCAGGAGCTCCATGACGACCTCGGGGAAGAAGGCGACGCTCGAGAAGTCCAGCTTCACGTGTTCACCTCGGTCGTTGGTCACGGTGCTCCTCGTCGTCGGCTTGAGACGGAGTAAAGAGAAGCGCGCCACGATGGCGCGCCCCCCAATCGCTTCGACTCAGACGGGCTGGTCGAACGCGCCAACGAAGCCGCCGGTCACGTCCTCGAGGTCGGCCTCCGTGAGCTTGTTGAGCTTGTTCTCACGGTCCGTGCTCTTGACGGGCTTCTTGGTGCTGCTGCTCTTCTGCGCCTTGGGCGCCTTCTTGCTGTCTTTGCGCATTCGTTTCTTCCTTTGAGATGCCCGCACATGGGGCTGCGGCTACGAGGCACAACGTGTTCCATCTGCGCGCGCACCCTTTCCGTTCTCACGTGAACAGTTCGTCTCGCCGCGGCACGTTTTGCACGACGCGTCGGTGCGAGTTTGGTCATGCGATTGCAGCCGTGTGTATGGCGTTGCCGTGTGGCTTGCTCGACGCGCCAATGAACAACGCGCGCGAAAAAAGAAGCTGCTGGAGTCGGGGCGTCGGACATACTCGAGCGATGGACGCCCGCCGCTCCCCTTCGATCTTCGCTCCGCCGACACCCACGAACACGCCCAAGAAACGCGTGGAACGGCCCATCACCAAGATTCGTGACTTGCTCGCGCTCCACGACGCGCACGCGCACCGGACACCGCTGTCGGATTACTTGGGCGACGGATACATGTTCTCGACGAACCGAGTCGTTCGGAACGTCCGCGCGCGCGTGACGGCGATGGGGTTCCGCTTCTCGTCGAGCGAGATGTCCGAGTGTCAGGCGTGGCCGCTCATGGGGCTGCGTTACATGATGGAGCGAAAGGTCGTTCCCTACGACGACACGGTCACGCTGCTCCGCCACATCGAAGCCGACAATCCGGGGCGCTTCACGCTGAACGACCTCGCGACCATCTCGCGGCCGAACCGGAGCCCCATCCTTCACGAGTCATCTCACGCCCTCTTCGAGCGCATTCTCGAAGAGAGGCGTGCGGCCGAAGGCGCACGCGCTCCACGCACGGCGAAAGCTCGACTGTTCGAAGCGCTGCTTGGTGAGTCTTTTACGGGTACGTGCGAGACGTTTGCGTCGTACTTCGGTGCGGCCGGGGTGCAGACGTTCTTGCTCAACTACTATCACTCTCAGGTGCCGGCCAAAGTCCACGTGCGCGAGGCACTCGATCGAACCATCGACACCTTCGGCTTGGAGAGCGCGGTCGAGATTCAGACTCTCGCGTTCCTCCACTACAACTTCATGTACAAGCGGATTTTGCGGCGCCACCTGGGCGCGACACTCGACGTTCTCGGGATCGCCGTGAAGCCGAAGGCCGCCGATTGGGCCGCACTCGGAGTGCTGTTTCAACACGCGCTCGCGATGAACCCGACGGCTCGCGTGTATACGGCCTTCAATTACCAATACTTCATGCGCATCTCGCCGGCGCGTACGCCTCTCGAGTATCTCGAGGCGGTCGACTTCGACTTCATCCCGTGGGTGGCCCGGCCGGAGTACCGCACCTCGCTCGCGGAAGCCGCCCGTCTCCTGGTGGCTCCCTGACGATGGCCAAGGTCGTCCTCCACGAAACCGCCCCGGGAGCCACCGACGATCCGAGGGAGACCCTGTTTCGACGCGGGTTCCTCGCGCGGTCGCCCGTCGCCTCCACGCTCCGCCCCGAGGCGCGGTCGCCCCTCGCAGGACTGCTGGCGCCGCTCGGCCCCAAGCGCTTCTTCGGCGAGTACTTCGGGCAACGGTTCCACCACTTCCGCGCCAAAGATCGGGAGCGCTTCGCCAAGCTCTTCTCGTTCGACACGTTGGGCTCGCTGATCGCGAATCGTCATATCCCGATCGACTACGCGAAAGTGTTCGATAAGCGAGGTAGCCCGATCTCGAGCAAGCGATTCGCTCACGACAAGGTCACGGGTACGACGATCGACCCGGAGAAGTTGATGCGGCTGCTCTTCGTCGAGCGCGCGTCGATGTCGGTCAAGATGCTCTCACTCTACGATCCAGGGTGCGCCGCCCTGGCCGCGCAGTTCACCGAGTGGCTGCATCACGACGTCACGGTGAACGCCTACTTCACGTTGCGCGACTGTCGGACCTCGGGCTGGCACTGGGATCCGTACGACATCTTCGTGCTGCAGGTCGAGGGCCGGAAGAACTGGGACATCTACGAGCCGCTCTTCGACTACGCGATGTCGGACACGATTCCGGACAAGTGGAAGGTCTCCGACCTGAAGACGGCGCGCAAGCTCGCGACGCTCACCCTCGAGCGTGGCGACGTCCTCTATCTACCGGCCGGCACGCCGCACGATCCGATGTCACCGCCGGACCAGGACTCGCTCCACCTGTCCGTCGGTGTTGCGAGCGACCGGTGGCACGACATCGTGTCGACCGTGGTCGACCGGGTCCTTTCCGCGATGAGGCAGGACCCGGAGTTTCGTCGCCCAGCGTGGGGTCTCCACGGCGCCGAGCGTCCCCCAGCCCGTGACGAAGCGACCTACCGAGCACTTCTGGGGCGCGTCGCCAAAGCCGTGCGCGAGACGCCGCTCGAGGTGGCCGTTCGCGAACGGCGTCGGTCGCGCGCCTCGCTGTCGCCGTCCGAGGTGCAGGATGCCTTCCGCTCTCATCTCGCGGCCGACCGGATCGATGACTCGACGCCACTCGTTCGCACTGCGTTGCCGCTCGAGGTCGCCCGCACGGAAGACTTCTACGAGCTACGGCTGCCGCGCGCGGTCGTATGCGTGGCCAAGGTTGGGGCAAAGGCGCTGACGTTCGTCCAGTCACGGCCGCGCTTCACCGTCGGCGACCTTCCTGGTCTCCGCACGACCGAGGCGCGCGTGGAGCTCGCGTCGGCCCTCCTGCGCGCCGACGCGGTCGTCATCGAACGCTGACCCCAGCGCCTCTCAGGCCGACCGGCCCCACATGTTGAAGGTGAGGCGAGCGGACGTTCGCTTGGCACTGTCCCAGGCGAGCACGTGTGAGTGAAACCGTCGTCCGTTGTACACGACCATTCGATTGTGCTTCATCTGCAGGAGATCGGTCTGCTCCCACCGGTCACCGTGCCGTGCGTCGGCGTCAATGCGTGCGAGCAGCTCGGTCTTGTCGAGGCGTCGGCGCTCCATGACACGAGCCACCGCGGCGAGGTCGTGGAATCCTTCCAGGCCGGTCTCTTTGTGCCGGAAGAATCCGGTCCCTCCATGGCACGTGGCGGAGTCGTTGAGGTAAAGGAGCGCGACCACGTCGAACGCGTAGTCCGAGTGCACGATCCATTCACTCTTGGTTCGTTCGATGCGGGCGCGGGTCGTCTTGCGATAGGAGCCGCTGTGGCGATCCCACTCGACGCGGACTGCGGCGATCTGGGCGACCTTCCGCTTGAGCGCGGCGTGGAACGTAGAGCCCGGTGACGTGCAGATGGACGGGTCTTCGGGGCGGACCACGAACGTCCGCTGCCGGGCCTCGCTGACCATCGCGTCAGGGTCGGCGAGGAAGTCATCGATCACCAACATCGTCTTTGCGACTGGGCGCGGCATGCCCTTCGACTTTGGCATGTGGTCCACGCGCACGCCAAACGAGCACAAGATTTTCCTCTCAATGCGACCGACCCGGGGCGCCAGGTGACGCGGTCGGCTGCCGAGAGCGCTCGCTCAGTGCCGTCGAAGCGACTCGACAGAGTCGCCTCGCCGCAGTGGAACGCCCTCTCGCCTTCAAAGAGGAGCTGGGCCGGTGCGTTTCTCGCCATGACAGCCGCGGTCGCTGAGGCGTACTCCAGACGCTCGAGGCGCGCCGTGGCCGCGACCTTCCCTACCGCAACCGCGAGGCTGCGAGCGCGTCGGCCCGCAATGCCGCTCGACGTTCTCGTAAGCGAGCCGGTCGTCGCGCTGGGAGCACGGTTGTCGACGCGGAGGCAGAGGTGTGCGAAAGAACCGCGCATGACGGATACCCCGCGAGCGATGGTCGAGAAGCACGCGACCGCTGACGCCGCTGCGCGCGCGCGGGCGATCGTTCGCGCGCTCCAGAACGGTGAGCCCGGCTCGGCCGAGGTGTTCGACGCGTTCTACGAGCTCGATCGGCTTCCGGCCGAGGTCGTGTCCGCCGAGCTCGCCGCGTGGGCGGGCCCCCTCCCGAACCTCGACGCGCTCGACGACGACATGCGTCGCGCGCTCCGATTGCCGCCGCGACCGCTCCGGCTCCGCGTCGTCTCGTCCGCGCACGACGCCGACGTCCTCGATCTCGGACCCGTCGCGGAGGCCCAGCTTCGCCTCGCGGGGCGCGCGTGGGACGGACGCGATCTCCCCGCCGAAGAGCGCCTCGACGGAGAGCTCGAAGGCTCACTCGCGGGCACGCTTCGTCGGCTCGTGCTGGCAGAGGTCGACAAGTCGGGGCCCGTGCTCGACGTGATCCTGTTCTCACCCGAGCCGGGGAGCGACGTCGCCGCCGCGTTCGCCGCCGGCACCACGGACGAGGTCGCCTTCATCGCCGAAGGTCGCGTCGAGTCGCGGGACGTGCGCCTGCGCGCGGCCCTGCCGGACGTGCTCTTCACCGAGCGCGCGGACGAGCCCTCGCTCTTCGTGGCCGCGACGGAGCGATCGCCGGAGCCGGTGTTCGAAGAGGCTTCGCCGAAGACGAAGCCGCGCGAAAGGCGCGCTGCGACCTCCAGGGTCGAGAAGCCTGCCGCCAAGAAGGTCGCCGCGAAGGCCGCGCCCGAGAAGAAGGGCGCGAAGGCGCCGGCTGCCAAGAAGACGGCTGCGCCCGTGAAGAAGGTCGCCGCCGCCAAGAAGAAGGCCGCGCCCGCGAAGCCCGCGCGAAAGCGCACGTGATCGGTTAAGGCCGACGCGACCTGACCTCGGTCTCGATGTAGGTCTAGAGGCGCAAATTTCCATCCTCTTTCGCGCGGCTGGGCGGCGTGCGATTCTTTTGAGGTTCGCTTTCTTTCCTCGGATGGCGCCAGCCACGCTGTCCGCTCGGAGCCTCGCCTTAGTTACCTTCGAAGGAGCCTAGAGATGTCCGAGAACGAGCAGGACGGCCGCCCGGCCGTCACGCGGGAAGTCCCCGTGGATTGGGAGGCGCTCGAGGACGCGTTCGAGAACAACGCCCCCGAAGTGCACAGCTACTTGCACCTCACGACCGGCGAGGTCTTGCGCGTCGTCGACGGCGTCGCGGATCCGCAGATGCACGTACGCATCGCGTCCGATCCCAACTACCTCCGCATCGACCCGGTGAGCTCGCGCGAGCAGTACCGATGGATGGAGCGGTACATCCCGATGGTCGAGGACACCGAGATCCGCGACAAGCTGACGCGCGCCATCGACGGCAAGGGCGCGTTCCGTCGCTTCAAGGACGTCCTCATGTCGTACGGCGCCGATCGCGAGCGATGGTTCACGTTCCGCAGCGAGCGCCTGCGCACCTTCATGGAAGCGTGGCTCACCGCGCACGGCATCCAGGTGATCGCGCGCCCCGCGTGGCAAGACGTCCCGCCCGGCCCGGAGAGCGAGGTCATGCCCGAGAGTGTCGCGTCCACGCCCGATCTCGACACCGGGCCCAAGTCGCAACCCGGCCGCCGCATCCGCAGCGCCGAGACCTTGCGGACGCAGCTCCGCGAGCTCGGTGAGGCGCTCGGTCCGCGCGATATCGAGACCGTGGTCTCGTTCGCCGAGTTCTTGAAGGCGCGTCGCGCGGCCCGCGGCTTCGCGCACCACCACGAGCACCAGCTCCAAGAGCGCGAAGCGCGTTCCGGCGCGCCCGACTCGCGCGCCAATCTCGCGCACGTAGCGTCGCCCAAGCTCGAGGGCGTGGAGTAAGTCACGATGAAGACGCGGCGGACGCTCGCTCACGCGGCAGCCGCCGCGGCGATCGCGCTCGCTGCCCTCGTCGGTAGCGCCGCGGCACACGCCGACGAGGTCGTGCTCGACGCGACCGCGGTGCGCTTCTACGCCCCCGAGACCGGCGGCGCGAAGAAGCCGCAGTTCATCACGCAGCGCGTCCTCTCGTTCCAGGCGGCCGTGGAGGCCAAGTCCGAGGATCGCGAGAACGTGGGCGTGCAAGATCGCCACGTGCGCGCGGCGATCGATCGGCTCGTCGTCGAAGGCGTGCTCGCCGCGCTCCCGCTCGAGCGCACGCCTGACGCGCGCGAGATCGCATCCGTCGTGGCCGTGCTCCGCGCGGGCGTCGCGGCGCGCGTGGGCGGCGACGACGTCCTCGCGGCGGCGGCCGCGGCCCAAGGCCTCGCGCCCGAGGAGGTCGACCAGATCTTCGTGCGCCGCGCGCGCGCCGCGCTCTACGCCGACCGCCTGCTCCGACCGATCCTCTATCCGTCCGAGGAGCAGCTCCGCGAGGTCTTTCGCACCGCGCCGCATCCGTACCGTGGGCAGCGCTTCGAGGCGGTGAAGTCGTTCCTCGGCGCGTGGTACGTCGACGAGCGACTCCGCGGCGCGTTGACGGCCTTCCTTCAGTCGGCGCGCGCGCGCATTCGTGTGGTACCCCTCGGTCGATGACCCAGGGCGAGAGCAAGGGGAGCGAGCGCGATCCGATCCGGCGCGCGTGGACCTTCGTCGCCGCGGGCGCGGTGCTCGCGGCGCTCGTTTCGTTCGTGCCACGGCGCGGCGGCGCGGCGGTGGCGGCGGCGCCCACGGCGGGCTCGGCGCGGCATGTCCGCGTGGGCCTCGTGCTCGACGTCGGCGGGCGCGGCGACAAGAGCTTCAACGACTCGGCGTACGCCGGCCTCGAGCGCGCGGTGCGCGAGCTCGGCGCCGAAGCGGCCACCCTCGAGCCGGTCGGGAGCGAGGATCGCGAGGCGGGCCTCCGGCTCTTCGCGTCGCAGGGCATGGATCTCGTGGTGGGCGTGGGGTTCATCTTCTCGCGTGACGTCGACGCCGTGGCGCGGGCTTACCCGAACGTGCACTTTGCATGCATCGACTACGCGCCCTCCGGCCCCGAGGGGCCGCCGGCCAACGTCGCTGCGCTGGCCTTTCGCGAAGAAGAGGGGTCGTTCCTCGTGGGCGCCGTGGCCGGGCTCACCACCAAGACGCGCCACGTGGGGTTCGTGGGCGGCATGACGATTCCGCTCATCAAGAAGTTCGAGGCGGGCTATCGCGCGGGCGTCCTCGCGGCGTGCCCCGACTGCGCGGTGCACGTGGCCTACGCGGGCTCGACGCCGGAGGCGTTCAAGGATCCCGCCAAGGGCAAGACGCTCGCCATCGCCGAGATCGCCGCGGGCGCCGACGTGCTCTTTCACGCGTCGGGCGCGACCGGGCACGGCGTCTTCGAGGCGGCGCGGGACGCGCGCGCGCTGGCGATCGGCGTCGACTCCGACCAACACGACGAGATGCCGGGCACCGTGCTGACGAGCATGGTCAAAGAGGTCGACGTCGCGCTCTTCGAGACCATCCGCGCCGTGAACGAGTCGCGGTTCCGCGGTGGAATGAGCGTCTTCGGCTTGAAGGAAGGCGGCGTCGACTACGTGCGCGTCGGCCCCCACGCGTCGCTCGTCACGGCGCCGGTGAAAGACGCGGTGGAGAAGCTCCGCGGACGCGTGCTCGCGGGGGAGATCGTCGTCCCCACCGAGTGAGCGCGCTCAGTGCTCCTTGTACGCGCAGGCCTGCGTGCTCGGGATGCAGGTGCCGTTGCAGCAAGATGTGCTGCCGATGAGGTAGGGCGTCGCGAGGTTGATCGTGATCGTGCCGCAGGCGTTCAAGCACTTGCCGCAGTTCTTGCTGTCCGCCCAAAGATCGGTCTCGCAGCCGTCGCCCTCGGCGCCCTTGGCGAGGTCGCCGTTGCAATCACCCCAACCCGCGTTGCATTCGAAATGGCACTGGTTGGTTTGGCACGACGGGCTGGTGTGCGGCGGCGCGAGCTTGATGCAGTTGTCGCATGCGGCGCCGCAGTGCTCGGCGTCGTTGTTCGGGAAGCAGCCGGTGAGCCCGGAGCACGCGTGCGCGTTGAGGTCGCACTTCAGGTCGCAATTGCCGCTGCTGCAGACGGGGATGCTGTTGGGGGCGGTGGCGCACGCCGTGCCGCACGCCTTGCAGTTCTGCGGGTCGGTGTTCAAGTCCACGCACTGGTTGCCGCACTTGGTCTGACCGGGCGGGCAGGTGGCCACGCACTCGAAGCCGCCGTCGGCCACGGTCGCGCAGAGCGGCGCGCCCGCGTCGCAGGCGCGCGTGCAGTCGCCGCAGCTCGAAGGCAGCGTGAGGTCGGCCTCGCAACCGTCGGACGGATCGCCGTTGCAGTTCTTGAAGCCGGCGTTGCACGTCGGCTTGCAGCGCAAGCCGGCGTCGGAGCCTTCGCACGCCACCGCGCTCGCGTTGGTGGCGTTGCACGCGAGGCAGCTCGCGCTCCCGCAGCCGAAGTTCGGATCCGCCACTTTCACGCACGCGCGGAACGTCGAGCACGCGACCTCGCCGGGATCGCACTGGAGCGCGGAGTCCGCCACGACGTCGGCGACCACCACGTCACCGCCCGCGTCGCCGGGGCCCGCGTCCGTGGCGGAGGTCGCGTCGTCGCCCGCGCCGACCGAGGCGTCCGCGTAGGGCTTGCCCTCTTCGTTGCCGAGGAGCGAGTTGCAGCCGACGAACGCCGCCGCGAGCGAGCTCGCCAAGAAGAGAGTAGTGAAGAGTCGGGTCATCGGAAGCTCCCTCCGAAGGTCATCGCGCCGCCGCCCGGCATGGCGACGGGGGTGAGTCGCAGCGCGCGCTTTCCGTCCTTGTTCGGCGCGGTGAAAAAGAGGATGGCGCCGCCCGCCGCGAGCGCGGCTCCGGCGGCGACGAACACCGTCGAGAGCGTGCCCGCGCTGATGGCGTCTTTGCGGGCCGCGAGGCCGGTCTCGTCGCAGAAGTTGTCGGCGTTGCAGTGCTTGTCGGCGTCGCCCTTCTTGCCCATCGATTGGAAGCCGAAGATGGCGCCGACGCCGAGGCCGACCACGCCGACGCCGCCCACCACGAGGCCGAGCGTGCGCTGGCTCACGCCGCCTTCCGAGGCGGCGTCGCCGTACGCGGGCTTGGCAGGACCAGGCGTCGCCACCGGCGGCGGCGCAACGGGCGCGTTCGCCAGCGCGGGAATGACCAGCTTGGCGCTCGCGCCGTTGGGTGCAACCTGCACCTTTCCCGAGAAGGAGACCTTCCCCGGCGCCGTGGCCTCCACCGTGTGATCGCCGGGGTCGACCGGCAGGGCGAGGCCCCACTGCGCGCGACCGACGCCGACCTGGCCGTCGCGCTTCACCTCGAGGTTCGCTGTCGCAGCCGCGTCGCCTTCGACCGTGATCGTGAGTCGCGAGAGCTTGGGCTCCAGCGCTTGCGCGCGGGCGCGCGCGTCGGTCTCGCGCGCCGCTTGGCCCGCGTTCTTGGCTTGCGCGGCGACGTCGAGGAAGGCGGCCCACGCGCTCGCCACGCGCCCGACCTTCTCGTAGCAATCGCCGAGGTTGTAGAGCGTGCCCATGCCGGGATCGAGCTTCTGGCTCTCCTCGAGCTGAGGGCACGCGCTCTTGAAGTCGCCTTGGCTCATCAAGCGCCGCGCTTCGTTGAAGAGCGCCTCGGCGGCGGCCGCGTCGCCGGCGCGCGCCGGCGCGGCGAACGAGAGGGCGAAGGCGACGGGAAGCGAAAGGAGAAGAGCTCGTTTACTTGCGTTCATTCCAGTTGGTGCTCGGCGCGGTGGCGCTCGGCTTGGGCGCCGGCGTGGGAGAAGGAGCGGCGGGCTTCTTCGTCGGCTTCTCGGTCGCGTGCCCCGTCGCGGGAGCCTTGAGGGCCGCGCTCGCGATCGGCGCGGCGGTCTCGATCGGCGCCGCGCTCGCGGGCGGCTCTGCGGAGGGCGAGGGGGCGGCGCTCGCGGTCGCGGGGGGCGGGGTCGTCGCAGTCGGCGCGGCCGGAGTGCCCGCGCCGGTGCGGATCTCGCCGCTCGGTGGCACCGCGGGATCGCGCGTCGCCTGCGCGGTCGGCCGGGCCATCATCATCGCCACGCCGAGGAGCGCCACGAGCGCGACCGCGATCCCGATCGCTGCGTAGACGGGCGTCCGCGATTTCTTGGCGTTCCCGCGCTCGTCGCCCCAGGCGGTCGAGGTGCCGCCGACGCCGTCGCGCTTCACTTGCGTGGCCGCGCTCGACCCCGGGCTGCTCTCCGGGCTCGGCGCGAGCGAGAGCTCTTTGGCGGCCACGAGGCTCGGCGACGAAGAGAACGAAGCGGTGCGCGCGGTGCGTCGCGCGGCCTCTTGCCCGACGAGCGATGCGAAGGGCGCGAGCGCGGCGGCGAGCTCGGCGATCGCCGAGTAGCGATCGGCCGGGCGCTTCTCGAGGCAGCGCATCACCACGCGGTCGAGGCCCGGCGGCACGTCCTTGCGGAGCGAGCCCATCGGCGGAGGCGTGTCTTGGAGGATCGCGGCGCAGACTTGGGTCATCGTTTCGCCGCTGAACGGCGGCTTGCCGATGATGAGCTCGTAGAGGATGACGCCCATCGCCCAGATGTCGCTCCGCGCGTCGGCGTCGCGCGTGGCGCGCATCTGCTCGGGCGACATGTAGAGCGGCGAGCCCATGACGGCCTGGGTGGACGTCATGCTCATGTGGCCCGCGCCCGCGGCGACCTTGGAGATGCCGAAGTCGAGCACCTTCACGATGGGCACGCCCGCGGCCGTGGTCGTCAAGAAGAGGTTCGCTGGCTTGAGATCGCGGTGCACGATGCCGAGGGCGTGCGCCTCGGCCAAGGCCTCGCAGGCCTGGAGCACGTGATCGATCGCCTCGGTCGGGTTCAGCGTGCCGGAGTGCTCGAGGAGCGCTTCGAGGTCCTGCCCGGCGAGGAGCTCCATGACGATGAAGGGAACCTTCCCGTCGATGGTGCCCACGTCGAAGACGCGGACGACGTGCTCGCTCCGGATCTTGATCGCAGCGCGCGCCTCGCGGAGAAACCGCGTGACGACATCGCCCGACGCGTTCGCCGCGCCCTCGCCGAGCATCTCGGGACGCAGCACCTTGATGGCGACGCGCTCTTCGAGCTGGAGGTGCGTCGCCTCGAGCACGACGCCCATGCCGCCTTCGGCGATGGCGCGCTCGATGCGGTACTTGCCCTCGAGCACCGCGCCCGGCTTGGGGATCTCGCGCAGCGCCTTGTCAGTCTCCACGCGAAGCGACCTCTCGAAGCGGGTGAACCGTTAAGCGGTGATCGCAAAATCGGCGATCCGCCTGGAAAAGGTATCGCACCCTGGAAATTTGCGCCAAGGAGAGTCACCTCGCCCCCACGAGCACCGCGCGCATATAGGCGCGCCGTAGGCACATGGTAGGTTCGGCGCATGTCCCTCGTTCATGGAGGCCGGCTCGTAGCGCAAGCGCTCCGGCGGCACGGTACGACTCACCTTTTCACGCTCTGCGGTGGCCACATCCAAGCCATCTACGACGGCTGCCTCGACGAGGGGATTCGCGTGGTCGATGTGCGGCATGAGCAGACCGCTGGCCACGCCGCCGACGGTTACGCGCGAGTGACCGGGCGGCCGGGTGTGTGCGCCGTGACGGCCGGGCCCGGGGTGACCGACGTGGTCACGGCGGTGGCGAACGCGCAGCGCGCCGGCATCCCGATGATCGTCATCGGCGGTGCGGGCCCGCGCGCCCTCACCGACATGGGCTCGCTCCAAGACATGGACCACGTGTCGCTGATGCGCTCGATCACCAAGTGGAGCGTGCAGGTGCCGGAGGCCCGCCGCATCGTCGAGTACCTCGACGCCGCGTTCCGCGTGGCGCAGTCCAACGTGCCCGGCCCGGTGTTCTTGGAGATGCCGCTCGATCTCCTCATGAACTTCCACGACGACCAAGATCTCCCGCTCACGGCACCGCTGCCCGAGCCGGCGCGCCCGGGACCCGATCCGCGCGCCGTCGCGCGCGCCGCCGAGCTCCTCCGCGCGGCGAAGCGACCGGCGTTCCTCGTGGGCACGCAGCTTCGTTGGTCGCCGGTGAAGGAAGCCGTTCGCCGCGCCGCCGACGCATACGCCGCGCCGTTCTTCCTGAACGGGATGGCGCGTGGCGCGCTGCCGTCGGCGCACGCGCATCTCTTCTCGCGCGCGCGTCGCTTCGCGCTTTCGCAGGCCGATCTCGTCTTCGTGTTCGGGACGCCCTTCGACTTCCGCGTCGACTACGGACGGAGCCCGACGTGGGCGCCGGACGCGAAGATCGTTCAGGTCGACCTCGACGCGAACGAGCTCGGTCGCAATCGGCGCGTCGACGTGGCCGTCGACAGCGACAGCGGCCTCTTCTTGGACGCTTTGCTGAAGGAGGCGCCGTCGGGCGGTGACGCGTCGTGGGTCGCCGCGGTGCGCGCCGACGAGGACAAGCGCCAATCCAAGATGCGGGCCGAGATCGAGAGCGTGTCGACTCCGCCGAATCCGCTCTACGTGTGCCACGAGCTCGGCAAGCGCCTCGGGCCGAACGACGTCGTCGTGGGCGATGGCGGCGACTTCGTTGCGACGGCCGCCTACGTGCTCAAGCTCGAGTGGCCGCAGCTCTGGATGGATCCCGGCCCGCTCGGCACCCTCGGCGTGGGGCCCGGCTACGCGATGGCGGCGGCGCTCGCGCGGCCCGACGCGCGCACCGTGCTCGTCTACGGCGACGGCAGCTTCGGTCTCCACGCGATGGAGTTCGAGGCCATGGCGCGCCAGGGCTTGCCTGTCATCGCGCTCATCGGCAACGACGCCGGCTGGACGCAGATCCGTCGCGGCCAAGTGGAGATCTACGGAGAAGCGCGCGCGGTCGCGACGGCGCTCGAGTACACGCGCTACGAGAAGGTCGTCGAAGCGTGCGGCGGCGTGGGCTTCTGGGTCGAGCGCGCCGAGGATCTCGGTCCCGCGCTCGACGCGGCGTTCGCCTCCGGAAAGCCGGCCTGCGTGAACGTGAAGATCGCCAAGAGCGACTTCCGCAAAGGCGCCATCAGCGTCTGAGCAGCCCGCTCAAGCGAGCCAGACGACGGTCACGCCGTCGCCGCCTTCGTCCCGTCCGCCCGGCCGAAAGAAGGCGATGTGCGGGTTACGTCCGAGCTCGGCGCGGATCGCGTCGCGCAGCGCGCCGGTGCCGTGACCGTGCACGATGAACGCCGCGCTGAGGTTCGCGCCCAGCGCACGATCCAAGAACTGCATCGCCATCGCCACGCCATCGTCGGTGCGCATGCCGCGGACGTCGATGGTGTTGTCTTTGGTTTGGATGGCGGGCTCGAGCTTGCTGGGCTCGGCGGGCTCGGCCTTCTCACGCCCTCGTTCGCCCGTCGCGCGCGCGCGCGCGGGCTCGGTGCCGGCGCGGAGCTCCTCGGCGGTGACCAGAATCTTGAGTGGCCCGGCGGCCACGCGCACGCTGCCGTTCTCGAGCACGTCGATGATCTCGGCCTCGAAGCGGAGGCGCGGCACGTAGACGCTCATGCCCTTCTTGAGCCCGCCGCGACTGACCGGCGCGCGCTCCGGCTCACGAGGACGCGTCTCGCGTTCGATCTCACCGCCGATCGCGATCTGCGACGCGACGCGATCGATGACCCGCTCGGCGTCGCGGACCTCGCTGGCCTCGAGCTTCTTGGCGCGGAGCTTGGCGTGCGCGGCGCGCAGATCGTCTTTGGCGCGGCGCACGGCGGCGACGAGGCTCTCGGTCTCCTTCGCGAGGAGCGCGCTGTCTCGTCGCTTGACCGCCTCGATCTCCTCTTCGAGCGCGCGCCGCGTGGCGTCGGCTTCACGCCCGCGCCGCGCCGCGTCCTCGCGCGCGAGCTCGAGGCCGGCGCGCTCCACCTCGAGCCTTCGCACGAGCGCCTCGAAGTCGCGGTCCTCGGTCTTGAGGAAGCGCTCGGCGCGCTCGATGACCAAGCTCGGCATGCCGAACCGCCGCGCGACCGCGAGCGCGCTCGAGCTTCCGGGCACGCCCATCGTGACCTGGAAGGTGGGCGCCATGGTCCCGAGATCGAACCCCACCGAGGCGTTCTCGAAGCGCGCGTCGCCGAGCGCGAGCATCTTGAGCCCTTCGTAGTGCGTCGTCGCGACGACCGCTCCGCCGCGCGCGGCGAGCGAGTCGAGGACGCCCGCCGCGAGCGCCTCGCCCTCGCGCGGATCGGTGCCGCCGGCGAGCTCGTCGAGCAGGACGAGCGCGCCCGAGAACGTCGACTCGAGGATCGCGACGAGGTTCGTGACGTGGGCGCTGAAGGTGGAGAGGCTCGTCTTGATGCTCTGGCTGTCGCCCACGTCGGTGAGGACGGCGTCGAAGATGCCGATCTCGCTCCCTGGCGCGGCGGCCACCGGTAGACCCGCGCGCACCATGAGCGCGGCGAGGCCGAGCGTCTTCAGCGCCACGGTCTTGCCGCCGGCGTTGGGACCGCTCACCACGACGGCGTGTCCGCCTTGGGCGTGGAGATCGCTCGCCACGACGCCGCCCGCCGGCGGCGTGAGCGCGAGGAGCGGATGGCGCGCGCGCCGGAGGTCGATGCGCGGCTCGTCGACGATGACCGGGAACGAGAGATCGATGGCGTCGGTGAGGCGCGCGGTGGCGGCGCGCACGTCGGCGCGGCCGAGCGCATCCGCGGCGTGCTCGAGGCTCGGGAGGACCGCGGCGAGGACGCCCGAGAGGCGCGTCAGGATGGCGAGCTCCTCGCGCGCGACGTCGGCGTCGAGCATCTTCAGTCGATTGCCGAGATCGATCACCGCGCGCGGCTCGACGAAGAGCGTGGCGCCGCTGCCGCTCGTCCCGTGCACGATGCCGGGGAAGTGCTCGTGCGCGTCGGCGCGGATGGGGATGACCCAGCGACCTTCGCGCTCGGTGACGAAGCGATCTTGCAGGATCGCTTCGTTCTTGGTCATGAGATCGTCGAGCTTGTTCAACATGCGCGTGCGCGCGGCGTCGCGTTCGCCGCGCAGGCGCTTGAGCTCGGGGCTCGCGCGATCCGCCAGCGTCCCGTCGGGATCGACCGCCGCGGCGAGCTCGCGCTCGGTGTCGTCGAGTGAGGCGTCGGTGGTGCACGCGTCGAAGAGCGCGGGCGCGCGCTCGCGTCGGCTCTTCAAGAACTGCCGGAGGACGCGCGCCGCGCCGAGGACGAGGCCCACGTCGCGGAGCTCGCGCGCGGTGAGCACGCCCGACGCGCCCACGCGCGCGATGGGCTCTTCCACGTCGGGGAGCGCGGGGACGGGGAGGGGCTCGTCCGCGCGCGCGAGCACGGTGGCCTCTTCGCTCTCACGGAGCCAGGTGCGCGCCTCGTCGGCGCTCTGGGCGAACGGGAGCGCGAGCGCGAGCCTCCGCCCGTGCGGCGTCCGGCAGCGCTCGGCGAGGGCAGCCAGCGCCGCCGGCCACTCGAGGTCGGCGAGGGTCTTTCCGGGCGCGTGCATGGTCGAGCTCACGCGCCGACGATCTTCTTGGCCTTGGCGATGAACGCCGGGGCCTGATCGGCCTCGATTTCGGTGGCCAAGCGATCGATGGCCTCGTGCCACCCGGCGGGCGTGTCGAGCGGGTGCCGCGCGGCGACGTCGTCCAAGATGCTCTCGGCGGAGCTGCCGATGAACTCGCCGAGGAGCGCGAGGATCTCGATCCGCACCGCGGGGTCGACCTGCGTCGCCCCGAGGATCGCCAGCACCTCGCCCGTCCGGGGAAGGTTGTCGTCGGCGGTCCGGGGAAACATGTATCCTGCAGTGAACTGGGTCGTGCACTGTGTGATGGCGCGGATGAGCGGCAGCGCGGCCATCCCGTGGGTGACGCGGTACGTGGCGCCGACGAGCTGACCGGCATCGAACACGAGGCGCGCCATGTGCGTCTCGTGGGTGCGGACGAACAAAGTCCCCGTCGCGCCGCTCTCCACCAGCGACGCGATCTCGGTCATCAGCTCTGCGTAGCCGAGCACGGCGCGCGCTCGCTCAAGGCTTGTCGGGCGACGAGCTGCCGCCCGCGCCGGGCGTGGCCCCGCTCGGCATCGGGTTCGCCTCGCGCTCGAGGTAACGGAAGATGGTGCGCGGATCGACGCCGAGGTCGCGCGCGGTCTGGGTGCGGTTGCCGTTGTTGCGCTCGAGGACCTCCAGCACGTACTTGCGCTGGAACTCCTCCTTGGCCTTCTCGAGCGGCAGGATCGGCGACTCGGCGTTTGCGCCTAGATCGAGATCGTCCACGCTGAGGAGCGTGCGGTCGCACAAGACGAGCGCCTTGCGGATGCGGTTCTCGAGCTGCCGGATGTTGCCCGGCCACGTGTACTTCTTGATGGCGGCGAGCGCCTGCGGCGTGAAGCCCTGCACGGGCGAGCCGAGCTCGTCGGCGTACTTGGAGAGGAGCGCCTTGGCGATGATGAGCACGTCGTCGGCGCGATCGCGGAGGGCGGGGAGGTAGATGTTGACGACGTTGAGTCGGTAGTAGAGGTCTTCGCGGAAGCGGCCGGCGCGGATCTCCTCTTCGAGGACGCGGTTGGTGGCGGCCACGACGCGGATGTCGACCTTCTCCGGCTTGGCGTCGCCCACGCGATAGACGACGCGCTCTTGGAGCGCGCGGAGGAGCTTCACCTGGAGGTTCAGCGGGAGCTCGCCGATCTCGTCCAAGAAGAGCGTGCCCTTGTCGGCGGCCTGGAATTTACCGGGGCGCGACGCGATGGCGCCCGTGAAGGCGCCCTTCACGTGGCCGAAGAGCTCGCTCTCGATGAGGTTCTCGGGGATGGCGCCGCAGTTGATGACCACGAACGGCCCGGAGGCGCGGTTCGAGCGGCGGTGCACCTCGCGCGCGATGAGCTCCTTGCCGGTGCCCGTCTCGCCGGTGATGAGGACCGAGATGTCGGTGGTGGCGACCTTCTGGAGCTTGCGGAACACCTCCATCATCGAGGCGCAGCTCCCGATGATTTCGCCGAAGCGCTTGTCTTTGAGCTCGGCGGCCAGCTTCTCCTTGTCGGCGCGGAGCGTCGACAAGAGCATCGCGTTCTGGAGGATGAGCGACGCTTGGCCGGCGAAGATGGAGAGGACGTCGAGCTGCGAGCGCTCGAAGAGGCCCTTCACGCGATCGTTTCCGACGTACATGGCGCCGATGACGTGACCCTGGGTCACGAGCGGCGCGCACATGACGCTCGAGAGGCGGAGCGCGAGGACGCTCTCGCTCGTGCCGAACTGCGTGTCGCTGAGCGCGTCCGACACGATGATCGGCCTGCCGGTCTCGAGGACCTTGCGGACGATGCTGTCGGAGATGACGCCGGAGCTCCCCTCGAGGGCTTCGCGCTTCACCGCGCGCGACGCGCGGACGACGGGCTTTCCGGGCTCGCCCTGCGCGTCCTCGAAAGCGTTGTCCATGAGGAGGATGAGGCCCTTCTCGCCGCCCGTGACCTCGAGCACCGCGTCGAGCATGGCCTCGAGCAAGGGATCGATGTCGCGGAGGGTGAGGAGCTTCTCGCTGAACTCGAAGAGCTTGCGGAGCCCGGCCAACGAGCCGTCGGTGGCTGCGCCGCCGCCGCTGGCCGGCGGGGCCCCGGTCGACGGAGACGATACGCTCGGCGGTGAGGCGGGGGCCTCGTCGAAGATGCCGAACGAGAGCTCGGCGGTGCCGAGGGTGAGGCGGTCGCCATGGACGAGGCGCGCGCGGCGCTTCTTCTTCCCGTTGATCAGGATCTCGCCAGTCTTGTCGAGCTCCTCCAAGTTGAAGTCACGGCCGTCGAAGATGACCTGCGCGTGCGTCTCGGCGACGCCCGGCGCCGGAACTGCGACGTCGTTGCCGAGCGCGCGGCCGATCGTCGTGATGGGCTTGTAGATCGAGAAGGCCTTGGGGGCGCCTTCGGTGGGGAACCATTTCAGGGTCGGCATGTGGAGGAGCGCGGAATCTCGCGGCGGATCGCCATGCTCACACAAATCGGCCCGGTCAGCCACGCTGGGCTGCCGCATCGTTCTTCCCCTCTCGGCCGGGGCTATGCTCTCCTTGCCTCATGCGGGGACTCCTTTTCACGTTGGCGGTTTTGGCTCTGTTCGTCACGGCGTGTGGTGGCAAAGAGAAGCCGCCGCTCACGCCCGACACGGACAACGGCCTGCTCGACGCCGGCGTCGATCCGGGCGCGCCGGCCGCGCCGATCCCCGGCAAGTAGCGCGCGCGCGAGCGGGCGAGCCAAGCGTCGCGCCGGTGCGCGAGCGCGAGCGTGTGCCCGCGCTCAGAAGCTTCGCGCGGCCGAGAGCATGCCGCCCGATTCCACGGTGACGTCGCCGTTCCACGGCAGGCGCGGGAACTTGGGGGGCGGGAGCACCGTCACGTCGACCGGCGGTTTCCACCGCGGCATGTCGAGGGCGAGGGCGGGCGACCGACCGAGCGCGCGCCCGCTGCCTTCGGTGGAGATGCCGTAGGCCGTGCCGGCGCCGAGGCCGATGAGGCTCACGATGCTCATCGCGATGAAGCCGCGCTTCACTTCGCAGTCCTTGCAGAGGAGATAGAACGGGAAGACGAGCGAGCCGACGCCCGCGCCCGCCGCGTATCCGATCCACATCGCTTGCTCGGTGCGCCAGGCGGGGGTCCACGTCGTGCTCGCGATGCCGGTCGCCGCGATGCCGAGGTTGTAGCCGACGAGGCCGGCCACCGCGGCGCCGTCTTTCCAATCGCGACCGCTCACCCCCACGCCGAAGAGGACGCCGGTGATGGTGCCCCACGCGGCGCCGCTGCCGACGAAGGCGAGGCCGCGCGGCTCGGGCCGTAGCCACTCGCCGAACGCGTAGCCGCCGATGCCGCCGGCCGTCGCGGCTGCCCAGGTGATCGTCGAATAGGTGCGGAAGGCCTTGCCGTCGATCGGCCCGTTGCCGGTGTACTGCCAGTGGACGCCGGAGATCGCTGCGCCTTCGAGCGCGCCGAGGCCGAGCCCGAGCGCGAGCGAGCCCGGCACGCCGCGCGCGAGGTTGGTGTTGCGATCCCACACGAAGGCGCCGATGGGCGCGGCGACGCCGAGCGCGGCCGGCGTGATGATCGCGAGGCCGGGGTCGGTGATCTTGAAGAGCGAGTCGAGCCAGATGCCCATGCCGACGCCGTACGCGGCGCCGGTCACGTAGAGCGCGACCATTTCGCCGTCGTCACGCTTCGAGCTCGGCGCGGGCGTGGGCGCGGGCTGCTGCACCGGCGGCGGCGCGCCGTAGCCCTGCTGCGGCGGCGGGTAGCCCTGCTGGGGATACGGTTGCTGCTGCGGGTACGGCTGCTGCTGGGGATAGGGCTGCTGCTGGGGGTAGGGCTGTTGCTGTTGCGGGTAACCCTGTTGCGGATAGGGCTGCTGCTGCGGGTACGTCTGTTGTTGAGGCTGCTGCTGCTGAGGCTGCTGCGGCCCCCACCACGGCGGCGCGGTCTGCGCTGCGGCCGCCGACGAGTGCAAGATGCATGCGATTCCGAACGAGCCCCAGACGAGCGAGCGGGCGTGGCGCATCACGGACGAACCTCGGTGATTCAGTGGTTGAGGAAGTCGAACTCGGGCGTCAGATCGCGCGACATCAAGGTCTTCGCGGCCTCGTGCACGGGCTTGTCTTCGTAGAGCACCGTGTAGACCTCGCGCGTGATGGGCATCTCGACGTTGAGCTTGCGGCTCAAGTCGTAGGCGCTCTTGGTGGTCTTCACGCCCTCGGCCACGTGACCGAGTGACGCCAAGATCTCGCCGAGCCGGCGACCCTTGCCGAGCTCGACGCCGACGGTTCGGTTGCGCGAGAGCTCGCCCGTGCACGTGAGCACGAGGTCGCCCATGCCGGAGAGGCCGGCCAAGGTGAGGGGATTGCCCCCGCGCGCGACGGCGAGGCGCGCGATCTCGGCGAGGCCGCGCGTGATGAGGATGGCGCGTGTGTTGTGACCGAGGCCCATGCCCTCGATCGTGCCGGCTGCGATGGCGATGACGTTCTTCATCGCGCCGCCGCACTCGACGCCGACGATGTCCTCGCTCCCGTACACGCGGAGGTACGGCGTGTGGAAGGCGCGCATCACGCGGTCGCGCACGTCGGCGTTCTTGCTGGCGATGACCACGCCGGTCGGCAGGTGCAGCGAGAGCTCCTTGGCGAACGACGGCCCGCTCAAGAACGCGAAGCGCTCGTGGAGCTCACCGGGGAGCTCGCTCGCGAGCACCTCGTCGATGAACTGGAGCGACTCGTTCTCGATGCCCTTGGTGGCGCTCACGACCATGGCGTGACGCGGGATGAGGGGCGCGGCCTGACGCGCGACCTCGCGCGTGGCGTGGCTCGGCGCGACGAAGACCACCATCTCGGCCTTGCCGACCGCCTCGCCCAAGTCCGTGGTGGCGCGCAGCGTGTCCGCGAACCGCGCGCCCGGCAGGTACTTGGAGTTCACGCGCGTCGTGTTGATCTCGTCGACGAGATCGGCGCGTCGCGCCCAGAGGTGCACGTGATCGCCCTTCTCGGCGAGGACCTTGGCCAGCGCGGAGCCCCACGACCCCGCCCCCAGAACCGCCACATGACTCATGACGAAGAAGCTACAGCGCTCGGGGCTCGCATGGACAACGCATTTTCGCGGTCGACGAGCGTGAGACCCGCACCCCCACCGTCACCGCCGCCATCCAGGTGTTGTGCCACCTGTGGTACCGATCACGGGCCATGAATCTCGCGCGCGTCTCGACGTTCGTCCTCGCCGTCCTCGCCCCGTTCGGTGCGGCCGGTTGCTCCGGCTGCGCGGGCACCGCCCAGCGCGCGCTCGGCGTCATCGAAGGGCCCATCAACGATCCGGGGAACCGCACGCTCCGTCGCTCGATCCTGTCGTGGGGCCTCGACGTCTTCTGCAAAGAGATGCTGAAGCGCAACGCGCCGCTCAAGCTCGTGGAAGAGTCGCCGGTGATCGGTCGCTTCTATCCGCTCCAGTGTCAGCAGCAGGAGCTCGAAGGCGGAGACCTCTTCGTCACCTTCCAAGGCCCGGGCTACGCGTACACGAACCTCTCCAAGAAGCTCACGTTCACGAGCTCCGGCAGCGTTCGCTACGACCAGGACTTCCAGATGGACGGCTCGCGCATGTACGCGCAGTTCCGCTCCAAGGAGGTGAAGGGCTCCGACTTTCGCGTGACGGCCATCGAGCAGCCGCTCGCGAACTTCATGAACCAGGTGAATCCCGTCGCCGACAAGTTCGGCCAGCAGCTCCTCTCGCAGAAGCTCTCCGAGGGCTTCACCGTCATTCGTGAGCCGAGCGGCGAGGCCGACTTTTCGATGGGCATCCTCGCGCCCGGTCAGAAGCCGCAGCACCCGTTCGCCGTGGGCGGCAGCGAGCGCGTGACCTACGAGAACCTTCGCACCGAGGTCCACCAGGGCGAGCGCGACTTCATCGGCCCCATCGACATCGAGCGTGACGGTCAAGCCATCTTCGTCACCGCCACCGTCGATGGAGCGCCGTCGGCGGACGTGCTGCTTCTCTCGCGCGACGTCGGCGAATCCGCGCTGAACGCCTACCTCACGCAGGCCGCCGCGCAGCCCATTCCGCCGAGCGTCGCCGCCGAAGCCATCTCGCAAGGCGCGCAGCTCGCGCGATCGTGGCCCGTGCCCAAGGGTCGCTACTTCGTCGTGCTCGACAACACGGCGAGCGCGGGCCCGTCGAGCCCGATTCCGAATCCGCTCGACGATCGCGCGGCCGTCGTGAGCTACCTCCTCCAAATCGGCGACGCGCCCTGACGGCGCCGGGGCGCCGATCCGCGGGCGTTGAAATCACGCCGCGGCCGGCGCTCATGGACCCCAACCGGGGCCCGGACACTGATATGGTGCGAGGGTGAGCGCCATCGACTCGCTCGCCCTCGTGGGGCGCACGATTGGCGGCCACTTCCGTGTGGAGGAGGTCGTCGGAGATGGCCCGTTCTCCATCCTCTATCGCGCGCGTCACGTCGGTCCCGACGAGCCGGTCGCGGTTCGCGTCCTCAAGATCGGCGTGTCGGCCGATCCCAATCCGGTCGACGCGTTCGTTCGCAAGTGGCGCGCCGAGGCGAGCTCCGTCGCGGGCGTCGTGCTCGCCGATCCGCAGCTCGTGCGCACCATCGAGCTCGGCACCGCGGCGACGGGCGTGGGAACGTACGCGCCGTTCGCGGCGTCGGAGTGGCTCGATGGTCGCACGCTCGACGCGGCGATCGCGGCTGAAGGAAAGCCGCTCTCGCTGGCCGACGCCGTGAAGCGGATCGAGCCCGCGGCGACGGCGCTCGCGCACGCGCACCGCTCGGGCGTGGTGCACGGCCGGCTCACGCCGAAGCAGCTCTTCCTGGCCAAGACCGATGACGGCATTCAGCTCCGCGTCGCGGGCATCGGCGCGTGGCTCGCGATCGCCGAGGCCGTGCGCGCCGAAGGAACCGGCGGAAAAGAGTGGCCCGATCCCAAGGCGCTGTTCATCTCGCCGTGGTCCGCGCCGGAGCACCTCGACGCGTCGCTCGGCGACGTGGGCCTCGCGACCGACGTCTACGGGCTCGCGCTGGTGGTGCTCGAGGCGATGGCTGGGAAGACCTTCGTGGCCGAGAGCGCGGACGCCGCGGCGATCCGCGCCGCCGTGCTCGCCGCGCCCCGATCGCCGAAGCAGGTCGGGCTCACGCTCGGCGGGCACGTGAACGCGGTCTTCGAGCGCGCGCTGGCGCGCGATCCGCTCGAGCGATGGCCCGACATCGGCGTCTTCTGGGGCGCGCTCCGCGGCGCGATCGCCGACGACGAAGCGGGCGTGCCGATCGCGACGTGGAAGGCCGAGGAGCAAGACACCGCGCGCGCGCGCACCGTGCCGAACGCGATGGCGGAGATCACCGGGCTCACACCGACGGGGCCCACTGATCCGACCGGCATGACCCCCACCGGGACGGGCATGACCCCGACCGGGCCGGGAGATCGCCCGCCCGCGAGCGCGCCCGGGCTGCCCGATTTCGACGACAACCCCACGACGGAGATGGCGCCGCTCGAGCTGACGGTGCCGATGCCCATCGTGCGGCAGCCCGACGACGAGGATCTGACGCCGGTGCGGCCGTCGGGCGGCATCTCGTCGAGCAAGACCAAGGCTGCGCGACCGCTCGCGCCGTCGCCCTCGACCGCGCCGATCGACCGCCCGCGCGCACCGCTTCCGCCTCCGCCAGCGCCGCCGATGGAGATCCCGATCGACGTCGACGTGACCCAGCCCATCCCAATCGTGACCGGCCCGCCGGCCGTTGCGAACGGCAACGCGCGCGCGCCCGGCTCAGAGCGACGGCGCGCGGCGAAGCCCGGAGATCCGCCGCCCGAGGTGGCCGGCACCGGTCGCGCCACTGGCCTCAAGGTGACCGTCCCCGCGCCCGCGGCGAAGGTGCGCGTCGACGATCTTCCGAGCGTCATCGTCGAGGGCGAGGCCGACGATTCGATCACGCAGCCGGAGAGCCCGCGTGGCCTCGAGCGCGCGCCCGTCGTTCATCACTCACCGCTCGGTGATCAGTCGACCGTCGTCCAGATCGAGCCCCGCCCGACGCCGCCGCGGATGCCCTCGGCACGTCCGGCCGCACGTCCCGTGACGCCGGCGCGAGCGCTGAGCTCCCCGCCCGGTGCTTCGGCCGCGCCACCGCCCACCGTGCGTGGCCGCGCGCTGCCTCCGCCGTCACCGGCGCGCCATTACGGTGCCTCGAGCCGTCGCGCCGAGCGCGAGCGACGGAAGCTCGTCTTGGTCGGGGTCGTCGTTTTCGTCGCCGTGGCGGTCGCGACCGGTCTCGTGCTCGGCCTTCGCGGAATGCTCGTCCCGTGAAGCGGGCGGGCCGGCTTTCGCATGAGGCGCGCTGCGAGGCGCTCCCAACGACACGACGGGAAAACGCAGACCCGTGCTATAGCCTCAGGCCCGAGTGATGCCCTCGAATCCCGACGACGCCGCCGCCGCCGAGACGAACGCGGCGCCTGAAGAAGGCCGGTCGGCCGAAGCGCAGCCGGTGGCGCAGCCGCCCAGCGACGCGGCGTCGACCGTGGTCGGTCCCGCGTCGGCCGCGCGCGCGCCGCTGCGCACGCTCTACTGGGTGCTCTGGTTCTTCGTCGTGCCGTTCGTGTGCGCGAGCCTCCTCGTGTGGGGCCTCACGCCGCCGAGTGGGCTCGAGCACGGTGGCATCCTCGGCATGATCGAGTCGATCGTGCGCGAGCAGCCGGTGCCGGTCGGCATCGTGGGCTTCACGCTCTTCGCGATGGCGCTATGGTCGGTGCATCTCAAGCTGCCGCTCGCGCGTCACGCGCACCCGCCGCAGCGCGAGGATCTCCCGGAGTCGATGCGCGTGCCGTTCCAGCGCGCGCGCGCGCTCCTCGAGGAGGCCGACATCGTCCTCGAGAAGAACGCCGACGTCATTCGTCGCGATCTCACGGCGCGCGAGCAGACGCAGCTCAAGACCGATCTCGACGCGCTCCGCGCGCAGATGGCCAAGAAGCCCTTCGACGAAGACGCGTTCGTCGAGGCGCTCGTGCGCGCCGACGGCGAGGTCGACGTGCGCCTCGGTCGCTTCCGGAAGAGCGAGGTCCGTGAGTACGTCGAGTCGATCCTCGTGGCCGTCGCGGTGGCCATGGCCCTTCGCGCGTTCGTCGTCGAGGCCTTCAAGATTCCCAGCGGCTCGATGATCCCGACGCTCCAAGTCGGCGACCACATCTTCGTGAACAAGTTCACCTACGGCCCGGCGATCCCGTTCACCAAGGGGCGGCTCTGGACGCACATGCCGCCGGCGCGCGGCGACGTGATGGTGTTCGCGTATCCGGAGCAGCCGGAGCAAGACTTCATCAAGCGTGTGATCGCGCTCCCCGGCGACAAGCTCGAGGCCAAGGGCGGCCACCCCATCATCAACGGCTGGGAGGTCCCGAGCTGCCTTGTGGGCGAGTTCACGTACACGGCGCCCGAGACCGGCGGCAAACGCGCCGGCGATCTGTTCGTCGAGTTCCTCGACGACGAGGCATACCTCACGCTTTACGAGCGCGATCGCAGCGAGCCCTATCAGGGCCCGTTCTACGTGAAGCACGGCGAGGTCTACGTGATGGGCGACAACCGCAACAACAGCCACGACTCGCGCATGTGGTGGGGCGGGCAGGGCGGCGGTGTGCCGTTCGAGAATGTCCGCGGTCGTGCGCTCTTCGTGTGGCTGAGCGTCTCCGACGTGGGCATCGACTGGTCGCGGCTCGGCGCGCCGGTCATGGGGCGCCCGCGCTTGCCCACCGCGATGAAGCACCTCGAGCCCGGGCTCGCCAAGTGCCTGCACGACCGGCCGTCGCTCGACAAGACCGTTCCTCCACCGCCGAGGTCTTCGCCATGATGCGCACGTCGCTCTCGTTCCGCTCGCTCGCCGCGCTCTTGTCGATCACCGCGCTCGCGGGCTGCGGTGAGGTGCAGAAGGCGGCGGCCAAGGATCCGATGAAGTGCGAGCGCGATCCGGATTGCGTTCAGAAGTCCGGCAAGTCGAAGGACTGCGCCACGCAGTGCGCCGACAACATCGACTGCATGCAGCGGTGCCAGCAGATCCAGCGCGGCACGAGCCCGTGAAGCGGCTCGACCCGTTGCGCGTATACTCCGCAGCGTGCATCGCGCCGTCGCCTTGGCCTTCGTCCTCGTCGGTTGTCACAACGCGGGTAGCCCGCCCACCGACGCCGCGGTGACGCCGATGTCTTCGTCGTCGAGCCCTCCGCCTCCGTCAGCGAGCGCGCCGCCGGCGCCGAGCGCGGCGAGCGAGACCTCCGCTACGCTCGGCTTGCCGGCGGAGTGGGCGGCGCTCCCGATCGCGTCCAAGACGGGCATCGTGCGCGGCCCTACCGAGGGCAAGGTCGAGAACGGAGAGGTCTTCGAGGTCGCGCGGGTGCCCCTCGCCGCGCAGGTGCGCGAGGTGCTCGTCCCGGCCGGCGCGAAGATCGTCAAAGCGAAGGAAGAGGGCACCCTCTACGTCGCGACGATGAAGCGCCTTCGGTTCGTCGGTCACCCGCCGGAGCCGATGACGCTCGAGGCGGTTCGCGCCAACATGGGCTGCGCGTTCAAAGTCGACGGCGACACGATGTCGATCGGATCGTTCGGCGAATGGAGCTCCAAGGAGGGCGGCGCTTCGCTGGAGATGGTGATCCGTGCACCAGCGGGCGTGCGCGTCGGCGTGATGAAGGAGCTCGGCGGTCCCGACAGCCGCGCCGGCAAGGGACCCGCAGGGGCGCGCGCGATGGGGCATTGGTACACGAGCCCGGCGCCGACTCCGGGGTTCGAGAGGCTCACTCTCGAGATCGATCCGCGGCACGTCGCCGCGCGGCGCGACTGACGAGGGCCATCGCGAGCGCGGTCATGAGTGCGAGGGCGCTCGCGGGCGCGCGCGTGCCGCTACCGATCGGGGTCGCCGCACACGTCTCGATCGGCGGATGCGTAGGTAAGTGCGACTTGGGGGGCGGCGTCGCCCGGGTCCCAGTGCCGAGCGAGTCATGCGCGCCCACCGTGCCGTCCGCGAGCGATACTGGCGGCGGTGCGACCGGCGCGGCGGCGGCGGGGGTCGGCCGTCCACCGCCGGCGTCGGTGGGCGTCGCCGTCGGGGACGAGGGCCACGCCGTGCCGTCGTCGCTCGGACCGCTCGAGCCCACGCCCGTGTAGCCGCCGCCGCTCGAGCCGCTGCCGCCGGGGACATCGCCCGGTCCGTACGGAGAGTCACCCGGACCGTTCGAGTCACTCGGCGGGTCGGTGCCGCCGACGTAGATCGGCGTGTCCTCGGGATCGCCGGCCTCGTCGCTCGCGTCGTAGTCGCCGCTGGCGCCACCGCTCGGCGTCTTCCTCGTCCCGCCCGCGTCGCTCACCGTCGTGCCGCCGGGCACCCTCGCTCCGCCGACGTCGATGGATGCTCCGCGCGTGAAGAACGGCGTCGTCTTGCGCGCCGCCGCTTCGGTGAGCTCGACATGGAGGTGATCGACGTGCGGAACAGGACCGCCGTATGGACCGACGTTGGTCCCGTTGGCGCGCCAGATGGTGTGATTCCAAATGATGAGATCGACGCCGATGTTGGCCGCGTTGACGACGAGCCAGTTCGCGATCGGATCGCCAGCGGCGCTGTCAGCCGCGTCTCCGGCCGCAGGGATCATGACGTCGAGGGCGCGGCCGGTGCCGTGCACGCTCGCGCGTGAGGTGTCGGCGGAGTTGGGGCGGCAGGCGTAGCCGCCGACGGAGGCGATGACGTCGAAGCGATCACGGAGCTTCGAGCCGAGCTCGCGCGCTCCCTCACGGAGGCTCCCGGTGCAGCTCCGACCGCCGTTCCAAGCGGGCGCGTCCTCGTACGAGATCCGGATGCGCGCGCCCGCCGCCGCGACGTCGCTCGGGAGCTCCCAAGTCGGGCTCGCGCCGAGCTCGTCGGCGGTCGAGGCATCCTCTTCGCTGGGCGCGCAGCCGGGGGCCAACGCGGCAGCAAAAAGCCCCGCGAACCCCAAGCAGAACGGCGTCCGAATCCCGCGCACGTGGGCCCTCATGCACGAGTCGAACCGTCCGGGGATCGGGCCGTGAGATCGCGCTTTCCTCGGGATGCGAGCGCGACGGCGACCATGCGCCACCCGTTCATGGACGGGGCATGCCTGGGGCAGCCGCGATCCGGTGCTGGGGCCGTTGCGCCGATAGTATGATCGGCCTCGTGGCGAGCGAGGGCGGTCCCAAGATCAAGCCGGGCGACGTCGTGGGCGGCAAGTACCGCGTCGACGGCGTGCTCGGTGAGGGCGGCATGGGCGTCGTCCTCAGCGCATACCAAATCGATCTCGCTCGTTCGGTCGCGCTCAAGCTCATGAGCGCGAGCGCGCTCGCCCACCCCGGCGCGCGGGCGCGGTTCCTCCGCGAGGCGCGCGCGTCTGCGGCCATCGAGAGCGATCACGCGGTTCGCGTGCTCGACACCGGCGAGCTCGACGGTGGCGTCCCGTACATGACGATGGAGCGTCTCGACGGCGTGGATCTCGCGCGGGCGCTCAAGGTGCTCGGCGTCTTCGCGGTCGACGTCGCGGTGCGATGCGTGCTCGAGGCCGCGAGCGCCATCGGTGAGGCGCATGCGCGCGGCATCGTGCATCGCGATCTCAAGCCGTCGAATCTCTTCGTCGCGCGTCGGTTCGACGGGCAAGAGCGCATCGTCGTGCTCGACTTCGGCATCTCCAAGGCCGTGAGCGTCGAAGGGTCGCTCGATCTCACGGCCACCACCGACACGATGGGCTCGCCGTTCTACATGTCGCCCGAGCAGGTGCGCAGCATGAAGAGCGTCGACGGCCGCACCGACGTCTGGGCGCTCGGCATCGTGCTCTACGAGCTCCTCGTCGGTCGGCCGCCGTGGAACGCGCCTTCGGTGACCGCCGTCGCCGCGATGATCGTGGCCGACGCGGCCGCGCCCCCGCGCACGCTGCGCAAGGAGATTCCGGCCGAGCTCGACGCCGCCATCCTGCGTTGCCTCGAGAAGCGACCGGAGGACCGGTTCGCGAGCATCGCCGAGCTCCGGCGTGCTCTCGCGCCCTTCGGAACGAGCGAGCCGCTCGCTGTGCTTCACGCCGTGCGCGCCGCCGGGACCGAAGAGGACGCGCCGGATTCGCGCGCCGCGACCGAGCTCGCCGTCGTCACCGACGACGATCGCGCCCGACGCGCCGAGACCACCGAGCCGCGTGCGGCGGAGCGCAGGTCGCGCCTCCCGCGCGCACCGCTCTTCTTCGCGGGTGGCCTCGTCTTCGCCGCCCTCGCCTCGGTGGTCGGCTTCCGTGCGGTCACCACGGACCGCCACGCGGGCGGCGCGCCGATGGTCCAAGACCCGCGCCCCGTCCCCGTGATGTCCGCGCCGTGCGTCGAGACGGGGCACCGCACCTATCGGCGCTTGCTCGGTCCCACCTCGAGCAGCCTCAGCGTCGTCGGCGACCACGCGCTCCTCGCGCAGAATGGCCCGACGATCGGTCGTAACGCGCAGCCCGTGTACCTCGATCTTTCGCTTCCGCTCAGACCAGAGACGACGTTCCAGTGGTTCAAGCTGCCGTTCGACATTCCCGGAGCGTCGATTTCGGTCGCGTCGGCGCCGTTGGGACACGACGTCGGCGTCGTCGCGAGCATCGGCGGTGGAGCGAGCGCGAACACCCGCTTCACTTCGCTCGCTCTCGACGCGTCGGGCGCGCCCTCGCTTGGCCGTAACGGTCGTGCGGTCCCGCACGAGAGTTACCTGTTTGCCGCGGGAACGGCCCGTGAGAGCGGGATCACCATGACGGTGAGCGCGGGGACGCGCCTGGTGGATTTCCACGACGGTGGTCGTCGCGGAGCCGAGATTCGCGTGGTTGCGCTGGGTGATGCGTCGGTGGACGTGTCCATCCCGCTCGCTCAAGGAGCCGACTTCGTGGCGGCGGCCGACGGGAAGACGCGCGCCCACGCGGTCTATCGCTCCAGAGGGGTCGCGTACGGGATGGCGCTGTCGCCGACGATGACGCCTCTCGACGGCAACATCCGTCTGGCGGAATTGCCGGAGCGCATCGTGCCCTGGGTCGGCACGCTTCCCGACGATCGGGGGCTTTTCGCCTGGCGCACCTCGGATGGGCTCGCGCTACGCACCCTCGATCACGATGGCTCGCTTTCGCCGGAATCGCGCATCACGCTCGACGCCCCCAGGGGGATGGCGTTCGGAGTGACCGGCGCGCGTGGGGCGCTCGCCTGGGTCGATTCGAGCGGCCAAGGGCATTACGGCTTCATCGACCCCGACCTCGAGGGGGCCGTCCGGCAGGCGTATCCGGTCAAGGTGACGCCACCCGTCACGGCCGTGGCCGTGTCCAACGACAACATGTGGATCGTGTCCGGGGACGACGTGCTCGAGGTCGTCAGCCTCCGCTGTTCGCAAAAATAACGTGGGATCGAGGCTCTCCCGCGTTTTCACCCCGGGGGGCGGCGGCGTGGCCGTGCGCGGCGCATCGGCCGTGCTAGACGTCCGCCGTGACGCTCACCCCGGGGACGCTCGTTGCCGCTCGCTACCGGCTGATTCGGCAGCTCGGCCAAGGCGGTATGGGCTCGGTCTGGTCGGCCACGCACGTCGTCACCGGCAAGTCGGTCGCGCTGAAGTTTCTGAGCGCCGACGTCGCGGACGAGTCGTCGAAGAAGCGCCTGCTCCGTGAGGCCCGCGCGGCCTGCAGCGTTCGCCATCCTCATGTCGTCCAGGTGCACGACGTCCTCGAGATCGAGGGCGAGCTCCCCGTGCTGGTGATGGATCTCTTGGAGGGCGAGTCGCTCGGCGATCGCCTGGAGCGCGAGCGCGTCGTCCCTGAAGGTGAGCTCGTTCGCATCCTGCTCCAGATGGTCGGCGCGCTCGAAGCGGCGCACGCGCGCGGCGTCGTTCATCGCGACATCAAGCCCGACAACGTCTTCTTGGTGCGCCGGCCCGACGGCGCGCTCGACGTGAAGGTGCTCGACTTCGGCATCGCCAAGGTGACCAAGCTCGAAGACGGCGACGCCGCCGAGACCGCCAAGCTCACCGGCACGGGGGCGATGATGGGCACGCCCTATTACATGGCGCCGGAGCAGGTGTTCGGAGAGAAGGACGTCGACGCGCGCACCGATCTCTGGGCGACCGGGATCATGATCTACGAGTGCGCGTCCGGCGTTCGACCGACCGAAGGCGCGAACCTCGGACAGATCCTCAAGCTCGTGACGGTGGGGCCGTTCACTCCGCTCGCCCAAGTCGCGTCCGGCGTGTCGCCCGGCCTCGCGCGCGTCGTCGACATGTGTCTCGAGCGCGATCGGACGCGGCGCGTGCCGACTGCGACCGCGCTTCGCGAGGCGCTCGAGCGCGTCGCCGCGGGGACCACGCTCGACGGCGCCGAAGTGGCCAGCGCGCACGCGCGCACGGGTGAGGTCTCGGTGCAGCCCGCGCCTCGCCGCTCGAAGGCGCCGGCGTTCGTTGCCGCGGCCGTCCTCCTCCTCGGCCTCGTGGGTGGAGGGGCCGCGCTCGTCACGCGTCGACCGCCGCCCGTGCCCGCAGTCGCATCGACTGGTGCTCTCGTCGAGTCGTCTCCCAAGGCTCCACCGACGGCCGCTCCCAGCGCGGAGTCGATCGCGACCCCCGTCGCGCCGCCGAGTGCGGCGATCGCGCCGGCGGCTGCGACGAGCGCGGCGCCGTCGGCGCGCCCCGCGCCCGCGCGTGTCGGCAAGCACGCCGAGGCGAAACCCGCCGCGAGCACGCGCGGACCCGGCGGAGTGGTCCTGACGCCGCCGCCCAACTTCTGAGCCCGACGACCCCGTGCCCATGACGACGCCTCTCGCGATTCGCACGCTACTCCCGATGCTCTTGGCGGTCGCCTTGAGCGGCGCGTTCGCGGGCTCGGCGCGCGCCGACGAAGATCCCAAGACGGTCGCGCGCGACGCCTTCTTGCGGGGCGCGAAGCTCGTGCGAGATGCGCAGTGGGCGGAGGCGCTCCAAGCATTCGAGGAGTCGTCACGCGCGCGGAGCCATGCGCTCACGAGCTTCAACATCGGGGCGTGTCACCGCGCGATGGGCAAATACACGCTCGCGCGAAAAGACTTCGAACGCTCGCTCGCCGAGAACGAGAAGAGCGGACAGAAGGAGCTCTCGCCTGCGCTCGCCGACGAGACCAAGCGCGCGGCCGAAGAGGTCGGCAAGCTCCTCGCGCACGTCGATCTCGAGCTTCGTCCGGAGGAAGTGTCGATCGCCGTCGACGGCCGCCCCCTCGAGGCGATGTCCGACGAGGGTGGCAAGCCGGTGCTGCTCGCCGGCACGATGCCGGTGGGACCGGGCAAGCCCGCGCCCAAGGGGAAGTTCAGCGTGCTCGTCGATCCGGGCGCGCACGTGATCACCGTCTCTCGTCGCGGCTTCGCCGACGCCGTGCGCAACGAAACGCTCGCGCCGGGCGCGACCTCGGAGCTGCGCCTCGAGCTCGATCGATTGCCGGCGACGATGCGCGTCGCCTCGGCGCCCGAGGGCGGGCAAGTGCTCGTCGACGGCGCGGACGTCGGGCTAGCGCCGCTCACGATTTCCCGGCCCGCGGGTCGCTACCACGTGACGGTGAAGCACAAAGGCTTCTTGCCCTTCGAGACCCAAGCGGCGCTCGATCCGGGGCAGAGCGTGGACGTCACCGCCAAGCTCGCCGAGGACAAGCCGACGCTCACGCAGAAGTGGTGGTTCTGGACGGGCGCGGGCGTCGTGCTCGCGGGCGCCGCCACGGCGACGTACTTCCTTACGCGACCTGCGCCGGAGCGACCCGCCGTCGACGGCGGCGGTCTCGGGTGGGCGGTCAAAGCGCCGTAGCGAATCGCGTCAGCGGGCTACGTCGGGCGGATCGGAGAACGAGAGCTCGAGCCGGCTCTGACAAAGTCGCACGAGGCTCTCGAACTCACGCGGCGTGAGGCGCAGGCGCTCTTCGAGGAGCTTCTTGGTTCCCTTGAGGAGGCGCTCGCGCGCGGACTGGATCCAGCGCGCGATGGTGGCGCGGTGGACGCCGTACATACGGGCGATGTCGTCGAGCGACACGCCCTCGGCGACGTGCAGGCGGAGCGCGTTTCGCTCGTCGGCTTCGAGCGCGTGGATCGCGTCTCGCAACGCTTCACGGAACGGGCCGGCGTAACGCGCGCGGATGTTCTCGAGCTCGGGGTCGTCGGTCGCGGCGCCGACGTCCATCAAGGGCTCGCCATCGTCGGTCGGCTTGGGCTCGAGCGCCTCGTGGCGCCTCCAGTCGATGGCGGTGCGCACGATCACTGCGCGCAGCCAGCTGACGAGCGGTCCCTTGCCCCCGTACTCGAGGATGCGCGGCGGCCGATCGCTTCCGGCGACGAAGAGCTTCTCGCGCACGACTTGGGTGATCTCGTCGACCGTCGCGTGATCGAGTCGAAACCGCGAGAGCGCGCCGGCGAACTCGCCGTGAAATCGGCGATCGAACTCCGCGATCCCCGCGGCGTGACCGCGCGCGCACGAGAGCGCCAGCGCGGCGTCGGCGACGAAGGCCGGGTTCATGTCGCGCGCGACGCAGTACCGGGTGACCTCCTCGGCCGTGACGCCGAGGGCGGCCGGGTCCACGCCGGCGGCCGCGAGCGCGGAAATAACGCTGTTTTCGCTGACCGGCGCCAAGGCTCGGGGAGGGTACCAAAAAGGCTCCGCTCCGGCACTCGTGGCGGAGTGCGGGCCGCCAGCCTGGTGCTATAGACGGGGCGGCTCATGAATCCCGCCGTCGCGTGTCCGGACGAGAACGCCCTCGTGCAGATGGTCGAAGGCACGTTGCCGACCGACGTGCGCGCCGACCATGCGCGCCACTTGGACGAGTGCGCGGCGTGCCGGCGCGTGGCGTCGAGCCTCGTCCGCTTGATGTCGCCGGAGGAGAACCCTGCGCTCGCGCACACCATCGCGAGCGAGCACCCGCCGGCGCCCGCGGCCAGTGGCTCGCGACCGCCGTCGCCTGGAGGTCACGGGTTCGTCGCTGGTGACACCGTGGGCCGGTACCAGCTCGAGCGTGTGCTCGGCGAGGGCGGGCTCGGCGTGGTGTGGGCGGCGCGTCACATCCTCACCCGCAAGCCGGTGGCGCTGAAGTTCACCAAGTTCGATCACCCCGAGCTCCAGAAGCGCTTCTTGCGCGAGGCGCGCGTGGGTGGCGTCTTGCGGCACCCCGCGGTCGTCGAGGTGCACGACGTCTTCGAGTCGCAGCCGGGCGGTCCGCTCGTCATGGTGATGGACTTGCTGCACGGTGAGTCGCTCGACGCGCTGCTCGCCCGTCGCGGTCGGTTGACCGTTCCGGAGACGCTCTACGTGATGCACCCCGTGCTGTCGGCGCTCGCCGCCGCGCACGCGCTCGGCATCGTCCATCGGGACATCAAGCCGCCGAACATCTTCCTCGAGATGATCCCCGGCGGCGGGAGCTTCCGCGCGCGGCTCCTCGACTTCGGGCTCGCGCGCCTCACGGCCACCGAAGGCGCGGCCGCCCAAACGAGCGCGCTCACGCGCGAGAAGCAACTCATGGGCACGCCGCACTACATGGCGCCCGAGCAGCTCTACGGCGAGATCGACATCGACGCGCGCACCGACGTTTGGGCGGTGGGCGTCGTGTTCTTCGAGTGCCTCACGGGAACGCGCCCGCTCGATGGAAACTCCGTCGGCCAGATCCTGCGTAGCCTCGCGATGCGCGAGATTCCCCCGATCGCGACGCTCGCGGGTGGCGTGCCTCCGGAGCTCGCCCAGGCCATCGATCAGTCCCTGGCTCGCGATAGGTCCGGGCGAACGCCCTCGATCCTTCCGCTCCTCGCGCTCACCGAGCGCGGGCTCGGCCTTCCGCCGTCGGTGTGAGCCCGGTGTTCCTGCGCGTGGCGTCTCCGGACAATCGCTCTGGCGCCTCCGGAAAAGCCCAAGCGCAGCAGTGAACCCAAGCTCTCTCGTGCGTCGGTGAGCGCGGACCCGAGAGGGGTGTTCGCTCCCGTCGCCCCGACGAACAGGAGGAGGGATCCATGGGACAGGTGCGTCGTCACTGCGAGGCGTGTGAGCGTGAGGTCGAAGTCGAGCGCCCGAGCGGCGCTTGGAAGCTCGCCAACGTGGGCGTGTGGGTCTTCATCATCGTCGGCGGGCCGTTCTTGGCCGTGATGCCGCCGCTCAACCTCGTCACCATTCCCATCTTCTTCTTCGCCGCGGCGTTCATGGTCGGCTACGTGAGCGACCAGCTCGCCAAGGTGCCGTCGTGTCCGCGTTGCGGCCGCGACGTGCCCGAGCGCGCAGCCGACGCTCAGCCCTTGCGCACGTCGCCGGGCGTGCGGCCGGTCCAACGCACGAACGCTTTGTGAAACGCGCTCTGATCGGCGAAGCCGAGCTCGTGCGCGATCGTCGCCAGCGAGTCGTCGGTCTCGCGTAGTCGGTGCTCGGCGACTTCGCGGCGGAGTTGATCGAGCTCGCGTTGGAAGCTCGTCTCTTCGTCCTTCAAGTAGCGCTGGAGCGTGCGCGCGCTCATGCGGAGCTTCTTGGCCACGATCTCGAGCAGGCTCGCGGCGTCCGTCGCGAGGAGCGGCCGCACGATGTCGCGCACGCGCTTGGACACGCTCGCCGACTCGGGCACGCGCGCGAGCTCGGCTTGGGCCTCGAGCTCGATGAGCTCGCGGAGGTGCGGATCGTATTTGGGGTGCGGGAGCCCGAGCCACTCGGTGGGGAAGTGGAGCTCATTTCGTTCGTGCCCGAACGAAATCGGGCACCGGAAGAAACGCGCGTGGGCGTCGTTCGAGCGCGGCGCCGCGTGCGCGAAGGCGATCGCCACCGGCGCCACGTCGCGCTCCGTCGTCGCGCGCACCATCGAGATGAGCCACGCGAACGCGAACTCGATCGCGTGGCGCGGCGCGGGGAGCGGCTCGTTCTTGGTGGAGAGGGCGAGCGTCACCACGAGCGGATCGCGCGTCTCGACGCCCACGCCGTGTACGTCGTTGAAGATGCGGTAGTACGTCCACATCCGCTCGAGGCCTTCGCCGAACGTGGCGCACGAACGCATGATGTAGACGCCGAGGCCGAGCGCTTCGGTGCTCTCGGCTCCGAGCGTGAGGCCGAACGCTTCGTCTCCGAGGAGGCGCGGGGCTTCTTCCCACAAGCAGCCGACGGCCGCCGCCGGGACGCGCGCGCGGATGTCGGCCAGGAGGGACTCGTCGAGCCCGGCCTGTTCGAGCAGCGGCGCCGGATCGTGGCCGCGCGCGCGCACCGCGGCGAGGATCGCGCGCGGCACGGTGACCGACACGGACGAGGACGCGCCCACCGGTCCACCGATGGTGAACGCGGGCCGCGCTCCCGGTCCACCTCCGCCGCTCACGTGAGCGCCTCGAACTGGTAGCGCGCCGGGTCGTTTCCGTGGGCGCGTACGACGACGCGACGCTCGTCGAGCCGGACGCTCGCGTACGTGGCCGCGGGCCGGCCGGGGGCGTCGTCGTCGAGGTTCTCGATGAGGCTCTGAAAGGTCACGTACGGGATGCCTCCGATGACGTCGACGTGGTTGCGGTGCACGTGACCGTTCAAGACGACGCGCACCTTGCCGCTCGCCTCGAAGATGGCGCGCAGGTCCGCGCGCTCGCGGACGAGCGCCAAATCCGGCCGCGCCGCGAACCAGCGCGAGTCGGAGAGATCTTGCTCGCTCGCCGAGTGGTGCATGAGGATCACGACCGGGAGCGACGTGGCGGCGAGATCGGCGGCGAGCCAGCGGAGCTGGGCCTCGGGGATGCGGATGTCGACGTCCTTCTTCTCGAGGGTGTGGAGCACCGTCAGGTGGAAGCCGCCGGCATCGAACGAGTAATAGAGCGGCGTCCCGGCGGGTCGGCCCCACACGCGATTGAGATCGTCGGCGCCGAGGTGCACCACGTCGTGATTGCCGGCGACGTTCACCACCGGAACACCCACGCCGCGGAGGATCTCCTGGCAGCGCGTGTAGCGGCCGAGATCGAGCTCGCGCGACTCGTCCTCCACGTCGTCGCCGAGATTGACCATCAGGTCCGGGCGCACGGCCTCCCGGATGGCCGCGGTGGCGGCGAGCGAGAGGCGCTCGGCCTCGTGACTCAGCTTGCGGAGCTTGCCCTGGAACCGAGCCTCCGGACCGAAGTGCACGTCGGTCATGAGCGCGAGGGTGAGCGGCATCGGACCGATGATATCTTCCGCGCCGGTGGAAGGCTCGACTGACGAGGTCGTCCTCGAAGGAATCCGTAAGGTGTTCGCCGCGCGCGGCGAGGGGAGCGCGCACGCCGCGCTCTCGGGGGTGTCGCTGCGCGTGGCGCCGGGCGAGCGGGTCGTCATCGTGGGGCCGTCCGGGTGCGGCAAGTCGACGCTGCTCCGCATGATCGCGGGCCTCGACGATCCGGACGAGGGCGTCATCCGGGTAGGGGCGCGCGATCTACGAGGCGTCGCGCCGCAGGATCGCGACGTGGCGATGGTGTTCCAGGGCTACGCGCTCTACCCGCACATGAGCGCCGCGGAGAACATCGCGTTCCCGCTCAAGATGCGCGGGGCGTCGCGCGACGAGCGCGCGCGCGCGGTCGACGCGGTGGCCAAGGTCTTGCGCATTGGACACCTCCTCGGCCGCCGCCCCGGGCAACTCTCCGGCGGTGAGCGGCAGCGCGTCGCCATCGGTCGTGCCCTCGTGCGCCGGCCCAAGGTCTTCTTGTTCGACGAGCCGCTGTCGAACCTCGACGCTGCGCTGCGGAACGATCTTCGCGTCGAGCTCGCGCAGATCTTCACCGAGCTCGAAGGTGCGCTCCTCTACGTCACGCACGATCAGAGCGAGGCGATGACCCTCGCTGACCGCATCGTGGTGATGAACCAGGGCCGCATCCTCCAGGCCGCGACCCCGCGGGAGATCTACGAGACGCCGGCGACCGCGTTCGTGGCCGGATTTCTCGGGTCGCCCAAGATGAACGTGCTCCCCGCCGAGCGCGACGGCGATCGGATCACGTTCGGTCCGTTCGTCGTCGACGGGAAGGCCGCCCCCGCCGCGCTCGCGGGGCAGCGGCGATTCTTGATCGGCGTCCGGCCCGATGACGTGCACGTCGACGAGGCCGGCAGCCCGGCCGAAGTGCTCGCGGCCGAGCCGCTGGGCGCGGAGACCGTCTTGTCGGTGCGCGCGGGCGAAGCCACGCTTCGGCTTCGCCGCGCGGGGTTCGACGTGCGGCGCCCGGGCGAGTCGCTCCGCGTTCGGGTCGATGCTTCCCGCCTCCACTTCTTCGCGGCCGACGGCGCACAGGAGCGGATCGGGTGAGCCTGATCGGTCGTCGCGATCTCGGTCGCTATGCGCTCGGCGGGACACTCTCCGCCACGGTCGGCTGCTCGCGCCTCCCCGACGAAGCGCGTGGCCGCGTCGTGGTTCCGTTTTGGTTCGCCTACGGCGGCAAGAACCGCGAGGTGCTCCTCGATCTGGTGCGCCGGTTCCACGCCGAGCAAAAGGACGTGTGGATCGACGCCGTGTTCCAGGGCGACTACTTCGAGGCCCTCGCCAAGGTGCGGACCGCCATCGCGGCCGGCGCGGCGCCGCCCCTCACGCACGTGGTGGGCGAGGTCGTTCCGTACTTGGCCGAGGCCGGCGTGCTCGAGCCGCTCGACGGCTACCGCGACCTCGCGAGCCGCCCGTTCGTGCGCGCGCTCGGTCAGCGCGGCGCGTACGCCGGCGGGGACGCGCGGCCGCTCGTCGCGGTGCCGTTCAATCGGTCGACCCCCATCATGTACGTGAACCAGGATCTGCTCGACCGCGAACGCGTGCAGATTCCACGCACATGGGACGAGCTCCGCGAAGCCGCGCGCGCGCTCACGCGCCGCGATCCCTTGCGCTGGGGCTTCGTCGTACCGGTGTCGTGGTGGTTCTGGGTGGCCATGATGGGTCAGGCCGGCGGATCCTTGGTCGACGACGCCGGGGAGCCAACGCTCGGCGGCGCCGCAGGAGAGCGCGCGCTCGCGTTCCTCCAAAAGCTCGTCGACGACGACCGCGTGATGCGGCCGCCGCCGGGCCGCGACTACAACGCGTGGTCGGCGGCCAATCAAGACTTCCTCTCCGGGCGCGCGGCCATCCTGTGGACCAGCACGGCATACGTCCGCTACCTCGAGGACAACGCGAAGTTTCGCGTCGTGGCCGCGCCGCTCCCGCGTGACGCGCGCGCGTCGGTGCCCACCGGCGGGACGATGTTCGTGATCCTCAGCGCCGCGCCGGCGGAGCTCAAGGCCGCGGCGGCGCGGTTCCTCGCCTGGATGTCGAGCGCGTCGTCGGCGCGCGAGTTCGCCACCCGCACCGGGTACATTCCGGTCACCGACGACGCCATCGCCGAGCTTCGCGCGGCGGGCTTCTACGACAAGCACCCCAACGACGGCGTCGCCGTCGAGCAGCTCGCGCACGTGGATCCGTGGCCGTGGATGCGCGGCCTCTTCCGCGTGCAGCGCGACGTGATGGACCCGCGGCTCGAGGACGCCGTGCTCCGGCACCTCGACGCCAAGTCGGTTTTCGCCGAGGCGCGCGTCCGCGCGCGGAGGGCGCTCGGCGCATGAAGCCGCGCTCGCCGCGACATCCGCTCTTCCTCGTGGGGCCGACCGCGGCGCTGCTCGTGGTCTTCTTCGTGGCGCCCGTGATCGTCGCGGCGATCGCGAGCTTCTACGACTGGGATCTCCTCACTCCGCCGCGCTTCGTCGGCTTCGCCAATTACGTCGAGCTCGCCGAGGGGGGTGAGCTCTTGGGCACCGCGGCGCGCACGCTCGGCTTCAGCGCCATCGTCGTCAGCGCCTCGACGTCGCTCGGGCTCGGGCTCGCGCTCTTGCTTCATCGGAAGGGAGCGGTCTTCGCCGCAGCGCGGAGCGCGATCTTCAGCGCCTACGTGGTGAGCTGGGTCGCGGTCGCGCTCTTGTGGCTCTGGCTGCTCGATCCCGACGCGGGCCTGGTGGCGAAGACGCTCGCCGGGCTCGGGCTCGGCCGGTTCGCGTTCTTGACCGAGCCGCGTGCCGCGCTCGTGACCCTCGCGCTCGTCACGGTGTGGAAGAACACGGGCTACGCGCTCGTCATCTTCCTCGGCGCGCTCGACGCGGTGCCCAAGAGCCTGCTCGAGGCGGCGGCGCTCGACGGCGCCAACGCGATCCGCCGCTTCTGGCACGTCATCGTGCCCGAGCTGCGACCGACGCTCGGCTTCGTGAGCACGACCAGCCTCGTCGTGTCGTTCCAGGCCTTCGACGTGGTGCGCATCATGACGCAGGGCGGGCCCGCCAAGGGCACGACGCTCTTCGTCTACGCGATCTACGAGCAGATCTTCTTGAACCTCAGCGTCGGCAAGGCGAGCGCGCTCGTGGTGCTCTTCTTCGCGCTCTTGCTCGCGCTCTCGGCGCTCCAGCTCCGGGTGTTCCGCGCGCGCGGAGGTACGGCGTCGTGAGCGCGCGCCCCCGATCGCCATCCGGGCTCGTGTTCGCCGCCCTCGCGCTTTTGGCGGCGGTCGCGTGGGTCGGGCCGTACGTGTGGATGCTCGCGACCTCGCTTCGGCCGCTCGCCGAGATCGTGGCCCGCCCCGACGCGCTCGTGCCCGAGCACCCGACGCTCGGCGCCTACCGCGAGCTCTTCGCGACCCTGCCCGTCGCGCGGACCATGGCCCTCACGATCGCGCTCGCGGTCGTCATCGCGCTCCTTCAGATCGCGATCGCGCTCCCCGCCGGCTACGCGCTCGCGAAGCTCGATTTTCGCGGGCGCCGTGTGGCGTTCGCGCTCGTCCTCGCCTGCCTCCTCGTGCCGGCGCAGGTCACGTTCGTGCCGCTCTATCTGTTCTTCGCCGAGCTTCACCTCGTGAACACGATCGCCGCGCTCGTCTTGCCGTTCGCCGTGAGCGCGCTCGGTACCTTCATCGTGCGCCAGGCGATGCAGTCGATCCCCGACGAGATCGTCGAGGCGGCGCGGCTCGACGGCGCCTCCGAGTGGACGATCGTGTACCGCATCCTCGCTCCCTTGATGGCGCCCACGCTCGCGTCGCTCTTCCTCGTGAGCTTCGTCTTCCACTACAGCGACTACTTCTGGCCGCTGGTGATGACCACCGACGATTCGGTGCGCACGCTGCCGCTGGGCGTGGCGCTCCTCCGCGAACAAGGGAGCGGCGTTCGGTGGCACGTCCTCATGGCGGGCAACGTGGTCTTGAGCGCGCCGATCCTCGCGCTCTTCGCGCTCGTGCAGCAGAAGCTCGTTCAGGGCCTCTCCGGGCGCTGAGCGCGGGCGCGCTCAGAACGAGCCGACGGTCGGATCCTGGCAGACGTTGCCGGCGTCGGTCTCCGTGCACAAGAAGGTGGGTGGCGAAGGGCAAGCCCGGCACCGGGCGGTGCACCCTGCGTCGACGGCTTCGTCGCGGAGCGTCATGTAACGAGTGACCGCGGCGTTGGTCAGATCGGGCGCCCCGAGCACGCAGCCGCACTCGTCGGTGAGGCGCGACGGGCAGATCGCGCCGGCCATGGGGCACGTGATCGCCGCGTTCAACTGAACGCCGAGCGAACGCTCGAGCGTCTCGCAGGACGGCGTCGCGGCGTCGCTCGCGGCGTCGCTTGCGGCCGCGTCGTCGGCGCTCGCCTCGCTCGAGGCGTCCCCGGCCACCGTCCCGCGGCCAACCGTGAAATCCGTGGTGCACGCGAACGCACCGAGCGCGGCCGAGAGCGCCAGCGACGCAAAGGCGAGGGAGCGGTGACGCGGTCGCACGACAGCCAGCATCGTAGCGAACTTGGCGATTCGGCGAACGGGCAAGCGTGGGGCGGGGCGTGCTACGTTCGACAGAACCGATGCGCGCCTTTCGCCTCCGGTGGCCGGCTCTCTTCGCGGCGGCGTGCGCCGTCTCGGTCGTGCACGTCACGCCGGCGCGCGCAGACGACGAGGCGGTGAAGCGCGCCCGCGAGGTGTACGAGCAAGGGCTCAAGCTCCACGCGCGCGGCGACTATCTCGGCGCGACGCAGGCCTTCGCGCGCGCCGACGAGGCTTCGCCCAACGCCGTCGTGTTGCGGGCCGCGCTCGACGAGAGCCTTCGCGCCGACGATCCGGCGCTGGCGCTCACCCTGGCCGATCGCGCGTCGCGCGACGCGTCGCTCGGTGAGCGGGCTGCCGCAGTGCGCGCCCGGTTCTCGGGGCGCGCTGGCCGGCTCGTGGTGCGGTGCGCCGTGAGCTGCATCGTGACCCGCGACGGAGCGGCGGCCGCGGCGGAGCGCCCCGAATGGGTCGTGGCCGGGCGGCACACGGTGATCGCGCAGATGGGCGAGGAAGCCGAGACGCGCGTCGTGGACGTGCCGGCGACGGAGACGGTCGAGATCGGCTTCAAGCCAAAGCCACCGGCGGTCGTGACGCCGGCGTCGCCGCCTGCGCCGCCTTCGCCGATCGCGCCGCCTCCGGTCACCGAGATGCACCCGGCGCCGGCGCCGGCCGCCGATCACGGGAGCCGCTCGCTCTCGCCGGTGTTCGTGTACGTCGGCGCCGGGCTCACCGCCGTGCTCGGCGGCGCGACCGCGCTCTCCGGGCTCGACACGCAGAGCCTGCGGCGCGATTTCGAGTCGCGTGGTTGTCCGGCCGCCAACGGTCCGGGATGTACCGATCTCTCGACGCGCGGGGCGGACGCGCGGACGCGCACGAACGTGCTCGCGCTCGGGACGGGGGTCATCGGAGGAGCGACCGCAGTGCTCGGGCTCTTCTTCGTACGCTGGGAGAGCGGCGGCGCGACGCTGAACGTCGCGGGGACGATGTAGCGTGACCGAGCGCGCGTACCGCAAGCTGATGAGGCTCGCGAGCGGCGGCATGGGCACCGTGCACGTGGGCGTGCTCGAGGGCGCGCTCGGGTTTCGCCAGCTCGTCGCGCTGAAAGAAGCGCATCCGCACCTCCTCGAGGACTCGCAGATCCGCCGAACGCTGGTCGAAGAAGCGACGCTCGCGGCGCGCATCCATCACGCCAACGTCGTCGAGGTGCGCGACGTGCTCGTGCAAGGCGAAGGCATCACGCTCGTCATGCCGTACGTGGAGGGCGCGTCGCTCGCCGAGCTCTGGGCGCGCGGCGCGGAGACGCGCGAGATGCCGATCGGAGTGGCGCTTCGCATCGTGCTCGACGCATGCGCGGGGCTCGCGGCGGCCCACGCGCTCACCGACGAGGCGGGGACTCCGCTCGGCCTCGTGCACCGCGACGTGTCGCCGCAGAACTTGCTCGTCGGCGTCGACGGCGTGACGCGCGTGACCGACTTCGGCGTGGCGAAGCATCGACGCTCCGACGGCTACTCGACGACGCACGGTACGTTCAAAGGAAAGCTCGCGTACGCGGCGCCGGAGTACTTGCGCGGCCAGGGCATCGACGCGCGCCTCGACGTCTTCGCGCTCGCGGTCGTGCTCTGGGAGCTCCTCGCGCGGGAGCGACTCTTCTACGCCGAGGGCGAGCTCGAGACGATCGAGCGCGTGCAGCGCCATCGACCGCGCAAGCTCGGGGCGGTGCGGGCCGAGCTCGCGCCGATCGACGAGGTGCTCGCGCGCGCGCTCGAAAAGTCGAAGGCCGCGCGCACCGCGACGATGGCCGAGTTTCAGACCGAGCTCGAGGCCGCTTCGCGTGGGCTCGTGGCCTCGCATCGCGAGGTGGCCGCGCTCGTCGCCGAGATCATGGGGCCCCGCCTCGAGGAGCGCCGCGCCGCGCTCCGAGAGCTCCTCCGCGCCGCGGGCGCACCGCCGTCCGATTCGTCTCTCGCGTCGCTGCCGCCGCTCTCGTCGCCCAATACCCTCGCCGACGTTCCGATCGCCGCGCCGCGCCGGTCGCGCGTGCTCGTGGCGGTCGGCGTAATCGCGGTCGCGCTCGGCGTCGCAGTCGCGGTGCGGTCGGTCGCGTCACGCGCACCTACGACGACCACGGCGAAGGCGCCCGAGCCGCCCAAGTCCGCCGTGTCGATCGCGACGCCCACGATCGTGACGCCTCCGCTCGTGAGCGCCGCGCCGTCGGCGTCGGTGCCCGAGACAGCGGCGCCTTCCGCGGCTCCTTCGGTGCGTCCGCCGGCGACGGTGCGACCGAGCGGTGTGAAGCGCCCTCCGAGCGGCCCGCCGGAGCCGCCGCCCAACCCGTACGGGCGCTGATTCACGCGGGCGTGTAAGATCTCCCACGCGATGGAGAAGACGGTACGCCTCGCGCAAGGGCCGAGCCTGCGCATCCAAGCCGCGGAGCTCGTGGTGGTCGAAGGCCCCTCGCGCGGCGCGCGCGTGCCCGTACCCGCGAGCGGCGCTCGCGTCGGCAGCGGAGAGTCGTCGGACCTCTGCATTCTCGATCCCACCGTGTCGCGCATGCACTGCGAGGTCACGGTGCGCCCCGAGGGCTTCCTGGTGCGCGACTGCGAGAGCACCAACGGCGTGTCGGTCGAGGGCGTGCGCTTTCGCGAGGCCGAGGTCCCGGCCGGCGCGATCGTGCGCGTGGGCGGGAGCGCCTTCCGCATCGAGCTCAGCGACGAGCCGATGACCATTCCCGTGTCGGATCGCACCGAGTGGGGCGAGCTCGTGGGCGGCAGTCTCGAGATGCGCCGCGTGTACGCCGCGCTCGAGCGCATCGCGCCCACTGACTCGACGCTCCTCGTCACCGGCGAGACCGGCACCGGCAAAGACGTGGTCGCGCGCTCGGTGCACGCCGCCTCGCGGCGCCGCGAAGGGCCGTTCGTGCCCGTCGATTGCGGAGCGATCCCGGAGCACCTCGTGGAGTCCGAGCTCTTCGGTCACGTGCGCGGCGCCTTCAGCGGCGCGGTCTCGAACCGCAAGGGCGTCTTCGAAGAGGCGCACGGTGGCACGCTCTTCTTGGACGAGATCGGCGAGATGCCGCTCTCGCTCCAACCGAAGCTGCTCCGTGCCCTGGAGACGAAGACCGTGCGGCGCGTCGGCTCCAACACGCCGGTGCCGGTCGACGTGCGCGTCGTCGCCGCGACCAATCGTCCGCTCGCGCGCGCCGTGAACGAAGGCACGTTCCGCGAAGATCTCTTCTATCGGCTCGCGGTCTTCGAGGTGCGGCTCCCGCCGCTCCGTGCGCGGCGTGAGGACATCCCCGCCATCGCCTCGCGCTTCTACGAGCAGCTCGCCGGAAAGGGATCGGTCTTGCCGGACGCGTTCGTCGAGTCGCTCAAGCAACGCGCGTGGGCGGGCAACGTACGCGAGCTACGGAACACGATCGAGCGCGCGGCCGCGTTCGGGCCCTCACCCGGCGGCGCCGGGAGCGCGTCGGCCGCACCCGCGCGCGCCAACGTGCTGCCGCCCGGCGTCGAAGCGATCGTGCCGTTGCACCTCCCGCTCAAAGAGGCGCGCGATGCGTGGGTCGAGGCGTTCGAGAGCATCTACGTGCGCGCCATGCTCGAGAAGACCGGCGGCAACGTGAGCCGTGCGGCCGAGCAGTCCGGGGTGAGCCGTCGGTTTCTGCAGCGGCTCCTCGCGCGTTTGGGCATCCGCGGCGCCGACGTCGACGGCGACGACGACGGCGATTGAGCGTGCGTCGGCGCTGACGCAGGTCGATCTCGGAACGCGTGGCCTGCGCGTCGGAGCCGTCGCTGGATCGCGGGCGACCCCGCCGTAATTCCGCGGCGTTCGCGCGCTGGACGGTTGGCCTGCCATTCGCATGGCGTGACTCGTCGCCCGGCGCGACGAGGAGGCTCACCATGACGCGACTCTGGCTCTTGGGATCGATGATGGCGCTCGTGGGGACGGCGGCTTGCTCGGGCGGGACGACGCCGGACATCGACCGCGAACGGAACGCCCTGGCGAACGCTGGTCCGAGCTCGATCGTCGCGCCCGACGCGAAGGTCCTCGTGGCGGGCAACTGCCCGTTCACGCCCGCGCCCGCGCTCTTGCCGCGCGCGGTCTGCGTCTGCGACGACATCACGCTCTCCGGTGCCCTCGAGACCCGAGGCGCGCACGCCGACGTCGGCACCAACGGCCGGTTCACGGCCGCCACCGAGACCACGATCGGCGGTGCGCTCCTGGCGCGCGACGGCGTCGGAGTGTCCGGCGAGGTGAAGGTGCACGATGACCTCGCGTCCCGCGGTGACGTCATGGGCGCCGGCACGCTCTCGGTGGGCCACGATCTGTCGAGCGGTGGGAACGTCACGCTCTCCGGCGCGCTCGATGTGACCGGCGCGGCGCGCGTGGCCGGTCAGCTCATCGTCGCCGGTGAGCAGAGCCTCGGCGGGCGCGCGCCGTTCGTGCCGGTCGCCGAGCCGTGCGGGTGCTCGGGGCCGGGCCTCTTCGACATCGCGGGGCGCGTGGCGGCGGCCAAGGCCCAGAACGACAACGCGAAGCACGGCCTCGCGTCGGAAATTCAGTCGGTCGGCGACGGGGCGCTCACGCTCGAGACCGGAAACTACTACTTCACGAGCGTGACGGGGGTGGGCCTCCACCACGTGCGCGTGAGCGGCGCGGTCGCGGTCCACATCGACGGTGACCTCACCGCGGTGGGCGCCGAGTCGTTCGAGCTCGCGCCGGGGAGCTCGCTCGATCTCTTCGTGAACGGAAATGTGCAATCTGCAGGGGACTTGGATCTGGGGAGCGGCGCCTCGGCGGCGAGCTTCCGTCTCTACGTGGGCGGTGACGCCATGGTGCACGCGGGGCAGCAGTCGTTCCACGGCACGCTCTACGCGCCGCACGCTACGGTGGCCTTCGCGGGCGACACCACCGTGCACGGCGCGGTGTTCGCGAAGGCGCTCTCGTACGCAGGCCGCCTCGTCGTCGATTACGCGGCGCCGGTCGCGCCGCAGCCGACGACGTGCCAGGCGCCGTCGTCGGACGCGGTCAGCCCGAAGTGAGTCACTTGGGCGGCGTGATGGTCGCGCACTTGCCGGCCAGCACCGCCGAGCAGGTGTAGATCCAATCCTTGTCGTTCGTGGGCGGCGTGCCGCCGACGGGGTGCGCGTTCACCTTGCCGTCCACGAACTGATCGCCGCACGTGTTCGCGTAGAACGGGCCGTTCGGACCTTTGATCGTCACCTTGACGAGGTCCGTGCCGACGAGCTTGCCGGTCTTGAGCGCGACGTGCGCGGTCGCGGGGGTGGGCTCGTACGCGCAGTCGAACGTCGTCTTGATCACAAGCGGCGGGGTCGGCCGCAACGGGATGGGATCGGCGGACGCCGAGGTTTGGGCGAGCGCGACGATGGCCCCCGCGACGCTGACGGCGAACAGGCTCTTGTACACGCTGGACGAGACGGACATAGGAAGGCTCCTCGGGTGAGCGGATTCATCGAGTGACCGACGCGAGAGCCCGGCCACGCTGATTCATCGCGGCGCAAGCGCTCGGCGATCATGAGCCTTTGGTGAGCGCGCGAGTCTGGTACTCCTGGGACATGGAGCGATGGGTCCCGGCCCGCATCGGGGATCGGCTCGCCGACGTCGACACGCCCGCCCTCGTCGTCGATGCCGCGGCGCTCGAACGGAATCTCGAGCGCATGCAGGCGTACGTCGCGGCGAGCGGTCGAGCGGTTCGGGTGCGCCCGCACGCCAAGGGGCACAAGAGCGTGGCGGTCGCGCGGCGCGCGTGTGCGCACGGCGCGGTCGGCGTCGCCGCACAGAAGGTGGGTGAGGCCGAGCCGTTCATCTTGGCCGGCGTTCCCGACGTGCTCGTGACGAACGAGATCGTCGGCGAGCGCAAGGTGCGTCGCTTGGCCGCGCTCGCGGCGGCCCATCCCGAGGTGCGCGTGGGCGTGTGCGTCGACGCGCGCGAGCAGGTGAGCGCGCTCGCGGCCGCGTGCGCCCGGGAAGGGGAGCGCGCCCGGCTCGACGTCTACGTGGAGATCGACGTCGGCCAAAGGCGCGCTGGCGTCACCACCGACGAGGCCGCGCTCGCGCTCGCGCGGGCCATCGGCGAAGCACCGGGCCTCACGTTGCGCGGGCTCCACGCGTACCACGGCGGCGCGCAGCACGTTCGCCGCGTCACCGAGAGGCGGGCCGCCATCGCGGCGTCGAGCGCGCGCGCGGCGGCCGCGCGCGATGCGTTGCTGCGCGCTGGCCACGGGGTCGAGATCGTCACTGGCGCGGGGACGGGCAGCTTTCCCTACGACATCGCGAGCGGCGCTTACGACGAGATCCAGCCCGGCTCGTACGCGCTCATGGATCTCGACTACGCGCGGAACGAGCCCGACGCATCGGTGCCACGTTTCGAGCAGGCGCTCACCATCCTTTCCACGGTCATGAGCGTCGACGGCGCGCGCGCCACGCTCGACGCCGGCGCCAAGGCCCAGTCGACCGACTGCGGCCCGGCGCAGCCGACGTTCGGCGGCTGGTCGGTCCGGGCCGTCAACGACGAGCACATGATCTTGGATCGCACCTCGGCGCGGGCGACGCCGCTCGTGCTGGGGGACAAGGTTCGCCTCGTGCCCAGTCACGTGGATCCGACCGTGAATATGTATGATGCATATGTCGTGGTGGACGGTGAGCGCGTGATCGACGTTTGGCCGATCGAGGCCCGGGGGCGATTCGATTGAACGCCCTCCGCAAGGTCGCGCGCGTCCTCGCGTTCGTCGCCCTGGGCGCGATCGTTCTCCTCGGCGGTGCGCTCGGGGTCGTGTGGTTTCGGATGGTCCGCATGCCCGGCACGAGCGCGTCCGCGGCGCTTCCCCCGCCCACGGCGGAGGAGTCGGCGCTCGCGTCCCGGCTCGCGGCGACGGTGCAGGAGCTCGCCGGAAAAATCGGCGCGCGCAACGTCGCGCGCCCTGCGGCGCTCGCGGCCGCCGCCGACGTGATCGAGCGCGAGCTCACGCAAGCGGGGCTCTCGGTCGCGCGCGAGTCGTTCGACGTCGAGGGCGTGCGCTGCGACAACCTCGTGGCCGAGGTGCACGGGGTAAGCCGCGCGACCGAGGTCGTCGTCGTGGGCGCGCACTACGACTCGGCGGACGATGCGCCGGGCGCCAACGACAACGGCTCCGGGGTCGCGGTGTTGCTCGAGCTCGCCCGCGGTCTCGCCTCGTCCGCGCCAGCGCGGACGGTGCGCTTCGTGGCCTTCGTGAACGAAGAGCCGCCCTACTTCCGCAAGGCCGATCGAATGGGGAGCCGCGTTCACGTGGCCCGTGCGGTCGCGCGCGGCGATCGCGTCGTGGGCATGCTCAGCCTGGAGACGATGGGCTGGTTCTCCGACGCGCCCGGCAGCCAAAAGTATCCGTTCCCGTTTTCGCTCTACTACCCGGACCGCGGCGACTTCATCGGCTTCGTATCGAGCTCCGATTCGGCCGAGCTCGTGCGCGACGTCGTGGGGCGCTTCCGCGAGCGCGCTTCGATCCCATCACAGGGCGGCGCGCTGCCCGCTCGCCTCCCGGGCGTCGGCTGGTCGGATCATGAGTCGTACACGCTCGTGGGCGTGCCCGCGCTCATGGTCACCGACACCGCGCCGTTTCGCTATCCGCACTACCACACCACCGACGATACGCCCGACAAGGTCGACGTCGCGCGGCTCGCGCGCGTGACCGTGGGGCTCGCGCACGTGGTTCGCGGGCTCGCGTCCGCGCCTCGATAGAAGCGCGGAGCGAGCGCGTCGCGTTCGTCAGTTCGCCGGCGGGGGCGGGGGCGGGGGAAGGCCACCGTCGCCGGCGGGCGGCGGTCCCTTCGGACCGCGACCGCCGTGATCGCCATCGCCGTCGCCGTCGCCGTGGCGCGGCGGAGGCAACGGGCGCCACTCACACTTGCCGGACTCGATTTGGACGCACGCGAGCGGAGGCGGACCGCGTCGCCCGCCACCCTTGCCGCCCTTGTCGCCGTCGCCATCGCAGGCCGGGCCGCCGCCGTCGCCGTCGCGCGGTCGCTCGGGGCGCGCACCAGGCGGCGGGGGAGGAGGAAGACCACCATCGTCGGCGACGGGGGGCGCGGGACGGTCGCCGTCATCGTTGCCGTCAGGGCGCGCCGGGGGCGCAGGCAGATCGCCGCACGCGCTCGGATCGCACAGCGTGGGGGCGTCGGCGTCGGCGACCTCGTCGCCGGTGATGGCCGATTGCGTCGAGCCGGTGGTGGTGCCGGCGGCACTGCACGCGAAGCACGTCACGGAAGCGATACCGATCGTCAGGGTACGAAGAAGCGTCATGAGTCCCTCCAGATGAGCGGCTCCGCGCACGCTCTGTAGATGGTGTGGCCAGCCTCTCGCGCGTCCGTGGGAAGAAATTCGAAGCACGTCCTGCGCGTCCGTTTTCGGCGCCAATGCCGCCTTCTTTCGTGGGCAAAAGTGCACGTTCAGTGCTGGGGCTTGCTTGTCGGGGCCCGTTCGCGCGAAAAGGAGAGACCATGCCGTCCCACGAGCGTCCCCGAGGTGTGCGGCTGCGCGCGCGCATGCCCGTCGCGCTCGGGCTCACGCTCGGCGTCGTCGCGCTCGTCGGGGGCGCCGCCCAGACCTTCGCGCAGAACGATCGCGTGCCGGTCACCGTCGAGTGGCGGGCCACGCAGTGTGGATCGTCCGAGGAGGTCACGCGCGAGGTAGGGCGCTTCTTGGGCGGCGACGCCGTCGGCTCGCGCGCCGTGGAGGCGCGCGCCACAGCGACGAAGCGCGCGAGCGCCCAGGGCGGCTGGCGCGTCGTCGTCAAGACGCGCATCGACGGACGCGATGGTGAGCGCACGCTCGACGTTCCGTCGTGTGGCGAGGCGATCCAAGCGACGGCGCTGGTGGTCGCGCTCGCCGTTGATCCGGTTCGGGTCGCAGCGCGGCAGGCTCAGCTCGTGGCCGATGCCGCCGTCGTCGATGCCAGCGCGCCCGACGCCGCTCGGAGCGCGCCGACCACGCTCGCCGTCGACGCGGCGAGCACCGCGCCCTTCGTGACCGCGCCTGTTCGTGATCTCGCCGACGCGTCGATGGATGGCGCGACGGTCGTCGTGACCACGTTCACCGATCCGCTCGCGCACGGCGACGCGGGGGGCCCGGCGCCGCTCACTGCGTTGCCGGATGCAGGCGCTCCCGCAGCGAAGGACGCCGTCGAGGCCGATGCCTCCACGCCGCCCCCGAGCGTGGCGCCTCCCGCGAGCCACGATGGCTTCTCGGTCGCCGCCATTGGCATCGGCGATCTCGGCCTCTTGCCCGCGCTCAGCGGCGGCGGCGCGCTCCTCGTGGGCGGCGAGCTCGCGCCGCTCCGCTTCGAGCTCGGCGTCCACGCGCTCTTCCCCCGTGAGACCACGTCGGGGCGCATCGGTCGCTTCGGCGCCGTCGGCGGCGAGGCGCGCGGCTGCTACGTGCTTCGCGTCGGCGCGGACGTGGAGCTCGGGCCGTGCGTCGTCGTGATGGGCGATCGCATCTCGGCGGTGGCGCCCAACGTCACCACGCCGCTCGACACGGGCGCCGGCCTCCTCTCGGCGGGCGCCGGCGGCTACTTCTACCTGCCGCTCTTCGCGCCGCTCGGCGTGCGCGCCGGTGTCGAAGCGCTCTTCCCGTTCGGGCGACCGAGCTTCGTCGTCGACGTGGGCGGCGCGAGCCAGACGATCCACACGGTCTCTCCTGTCTTCGTCCGCGGAAGTGCCGGCCTCGAGCTCCGCTTCTGATCCCCTCCTGCCTCGATCCGCCGGTCCTCGCGGAGGGCTCGTCTTCACCCTGTACGCTGAACGCTGTCGGAAAACGCGCAACCGGAGCCTCGCGATGACAACGCCGAACAATGACTCACTCGATCTCGCCTCGGTCGTCTCGAGCTTGCGGGGGGTGCGCACCCGTGCGCTCGAGCAGCGCAACCGCGCGGGGCGGCCGCCGCGCTTGCCCGTTCGGGCCGTGCTCGCCGAGATCATCGACGGGCTCTCGATGGCTCTCTACCCGAACCGCCTCGGCGCCGAGCCGCTATCGGCGGAGAGCGTCGACTACGTCGTCGGGCAGCGGCTCGACCACAGCCTTCGTCTCCTCGTCGGTCAGATCCTCCGCGAGCTCCGCTACGAGCTCCCACCGGACGTCGACGACGCGCCGCTGGGGGAGCGGGCCGTGTCGCTCGCGCGCACGTTCGCGGCGCGCCTGCCGGCGGTGCGCGAGATGCTCGATACCGATCTCCAGGCCGCGTTCGACGGCGATCCCGCCGCGCGCAGCGTGGACGAGGTGCTCGTCTGCTACCCAGGCATCCTTGCGATGCGGCACCACCGGCTCGCGCACGAGCTCTACGCGCTCGGGCTGCCGATCATCGCGCGCATGGTGGCGGAGATCGCGCATTCGGCGACCGGAATCGACATCCACCCGGGCGCGTCCATCGGCCCGCGCTTTTTCATCGATCACGGCACCGGCGTCGTCATCGGGGAGACGGCCGTCATCGGTGCGGGCGTGCGCATTTACCAGGCGGTGACGCTCGGGGCGAAGCGCTTCCCGACGGACGAGAACGGGGTCGTCGTGAAGGGAGCTGCGCGCCACCCGATCGTCGAAGACGACGTCGTCATCTACGCGGGGGCCACCATCCTCGGGCGCATCACGATCGGGCGCGGCTCCAGCATCGGTGGCTGCGTCTGGCTGACGCGGAGCGTGCCCCCGGGCAGCACGGTGACCCAGTCGCTCAGTCGGCAAGAATCCGTCGCGTCTTCGACCTGACGGGGCCCGACGGGGCGGGCCGACCGCGGGCGCGCGTCGCACTGCCAAAGTTACGCGCGCCGGTTGCGCGCGCCCCTAATAGAGTCATAATGACCTTATCAATATGCAATTTGAACCTTACGGAAGGGTCGCCGCGGGCTGGCCCGACGCGGGGCGTCACATCCTCGCGACCTTCACCGACGACAGCGTCGTCGTCTACCAGGCGTATCGCCAAAGCATCGGCCGCTTCGCCGCCGACCACGGGCGCTTCGGCGGCCCTGACTTCAGCTTTGGCCGCATGAGTTGGATCAAGCCGAACTTCCTCTGGATGATGTACCGGAGCGGCTGGGGCACGAAGCCCGACCAAGAGGTGACGTTGGCCGTGCACCTCCGTCGCGACGCGTTCGACACCATTCTCGCCGGCGCCGTCGCGTCGTCGTTCGGGGCCAGCGGGGTTGCGACCCAAGCAGCGTGGCAGGAGGCCGTCGCCAGCTCGGACGTGCGCCTCCAGTGGGATCCGGACCACGCTCCGAGCGGCGCGCCGCTCGCGCGCCGCGCGATCCAGCTCGGGCTCCGCGGCGAGGTCCTCCGGCGCTACGCGAGCGAGTGGATCGTGAGGATCGAGGACATCTCGGAACGCGTCGCCGAAGAGCGGAGTCGCGTGTCCGATCTCGACGCCCTCCATGTCCCCGCCGAGCGCGTATACCCGGTGCGCGAATCAGCCGTGGCGGCGCGCCTGGGCCTCGCGCTCTGACCTCGGCCTATCGGTTCGGCGTGCCCTCCTAGGAGGTATCCGGAGCGGAGCTACTTGCAGGCGGTGCTGCACGACGACGCGATGCACGCGTCGATGGCGTCGTACTCCGTCTTTCCGGTCGGGTACTGCTTGCCGCACGCGGCCGTGCACGTCGCCACGCCTGCGTCGCCGCCGCCGTCCGCGCCCGCGTCGTCGGGCAGGAGCACGCAGGCAAGGATGCAGTTCACGTAGCCGTCGTCGCAGTCGGTGTCGTTGTAGCAAGCGTTGACGACGTCGCAGCAATTCTCCGCCGCGCAATCGTTGCAAGCTACATCTTTCGTGGCGTAAGGCTTCACGAGCTTGCACGAGCCGGCATCGCTGCGGCCGGCGTCGGTCGAGACGCTAGCGTCGGTCGTGCTGCCTCCGCTGTCTTTGGCGGAGCTCGCGTCGGTCCCGCCGGCGTCGGTGGCGCCGGTTGCGGGCGTGCTCTCCGAGGAGGCGCACGCCGCGAAGGCGGTGGCCGCTGCTAAGAGGAGCCAGGGGGCGATGTGGGACGCGCGCGGGCGGGGCTGAAGCGAGGGCACGAGCCCTTCTCGCAGCGCAGCCTGGCCGCGTAAAGGCACGATCCGAAAGTCGTATCCCAAGTGCCTGGATTCCTTGGTGTGGGAGGCTTCACAAACCGCTACGATTTGCGAACGGACGGGACGGCGTCCGGCCACGAATGGAGCGATGGTCGTGTCCACACCGGTCGGATTGATGCGCGATCCGCGCGCAGCAGCCGCCGCGACTCCCGAGGAGGGCGCCGCGAAGGCGGCCCCCACCTTCGACGAGGTGTACGACGAGAACTTCTCGTTCGTGTGGCGAAGCGTGCGTCGCCTCGGCGTGCCGGCCAGCGCGGTCGACGACGCCGTGCAAGACGTGTTCGTCGTGGTCCACCGGCGCCTCCCCGAGTTCGAGGCCCGCTCCTCGATCCGCACCTGGCTCTTCGCCATTCTGATTCGCGTCGTGCGCGACTATCGCCGCGCGTACCGGCGGAAGGACCTGCCGGTGCAGGGCAACGGCGGCCCCGCCGACCCCGACGAGATCGCCACCACCGAGCAGAATCCGCAAGAGATCGCCGCCAAGCACGAAGCCGCGCGCATGCTCCACGAGATCCTCGATCGCCTCGACGACGAGAAGCGCGAGATCTTCGTCCTCGCAGAGCTCGAGCAACTGCCGGTGCCCGAGATCGCCGAAGGCCTCGGCATCAACTTGAACACCGCGTACTCGCGCCTCCGCGCGGCACGCCAAGACTTCGAACAGGGGGTCGCGCGCATCCGCGCGCGGGACGGCTGGAGGCTCGCGTCTCCGGAGCGACGGGAGAAGGCCCGATGAAGGATCTGAGCCAAGAAGCACAGGCGATCCTCGATCTCGGCGCGAGCGCCGACGAGCCGAGCGCCGCCGACCGGGCGCGCGTACGCCGCGCCGTCGCCGCGCGCGTCGGGATGGGAATCGCCGCGGGCGCCGCGGTGGGCACCGTTGCGACGCACGCTACTGCGAACACGGGCGCGGCGGCGTCAGCGAGCGCCGCGACGAGTGGCGCAGCGACCGCAACGGTCACGACGAGCGCGGCCGTCGGCGGCGCGGGTGGCGCGACCGGTGTCGCGACGAGCGCCGCAGCGGGCGTCGCCAAAGTGGCCGTCGCGGGTGGAGCCAAGGCCGTCCTCTCTTCGGTCGCCGCGAAGGTCGTGCTCGGTGTCGCGCTCGCTGGCGCGGGTGGTGCGGTCTTGGTGCGTCAGACGAGCGCGCCCACGCCTACGCCGGCCGTCACCGCTACGGTGGCCGAGCGCGCCGGCGAAAACGCTCCGCCGATCGAGGCGCGCCCGACCAAGGGCACGAACGTCGCGCCCAACGCGCCGGTCGATTCGATTCCCGAGGTCGCGCCTGTCGTCGCCCCCGAGGCCGTCACCGCTGCGCCCGTCGCCGCTGCGCCGAGCCCGGCGCCGTCGCCCGTCACGGCCCGCGCGCCCGAATCGCAGCCCGCGGCGCCTTCGCGCGTCACTCCCAAGGGCATCGCCGAGGCTCCGGCGATCGCGCCTTCGCCGCCAGCCACGTCCGCGCTCGGAAGCATCGGTGAGGAGACGCGGCTCATTCGCGAAGCCAACGTGGCCATGCAGAGCGGGCACGCCGACGTGGCGCTCGAGCGGCTCGCAGAGCACGAGCGCGCCTATCCGAGCGGCGTCCTCGCCGAAGAGCGCGCCTCGCAGCGCATCCTCGCTTTGTGCGCGCTCGGTCGTGAGGCCGACGCCAAAGGCTTCGCCAGCGCATTCGTGGCTCGGTACCCGCGCTCGCCCTACTTGCCGCGCCTCGAGGCGTCCTGCGTGGGCCTTACGCCGCGACCGTGAGCACGTGTAAAGTGCACTGAGATGCGTCGCGCCGCCGTCACCGCCGTCGGGCTCACCGCGAGCCTCGCCTCGCTCGGGGCTTTCGCGCTCGCGCTCCTCTCGGCGTGCGAGGGCGAAGTGCTCATCGGGAAAGACACTCCCGACGCGGCCACAACCGATTCGATCGACGCCGAGCCTCCCTGTCACGGGCCCGACTGCGGTCACGTCGAGCCGGTGCTCCACTGGTATCGCTCGTGTCCCGAACGCGCGTGCATCGAGAGCGATGCCGGGCCGCCGATCCCGCCGCCGCCGCCGCCCGACTGTCCACCGGACGGGACGCTTTGCCTCCAGCGCGGTCAACGCTGCGGTCTACCGTTCAAAGGCCCGCCGAGCGACTGCACCACGCTCGTCTGCGAGCCGGTCGACCCGCGCCAGCGCGGCTGCTTCTGACTCGGCGCGCGCGCTCCGCGATCAGGGCGCGGTGACGAAGCGATCGCGCACGCGGCTCTTCTCGTCTTCGCCCAACGGCTCGCTGACGTGCGCGCCCGCGCGCACCACGAGCACCGACGTCGGGGCGCGCGAAAGGATCGCCTCGGCTTGAAGCCCGAACGAGCGGTGCTCGAGGCCCCACAGGCGTCCGATGCCGATGAGCACGAGATCGTGCCCATTCGCCGCCTCTTCGAGCACGGCGCGGCTCGGCTCGGCGTGGGGAACGATCTTGAGCTCGACGTCGTAGGCGTTCGCCCCTTCTTCGCGGAAGGTCTCGCGCACGCGCTCGTCGACTTGACTCTCCCCGGCGCCGGCAACGTCGGGCTTGGACACCACGTGGAGGACCGTCACGTGGGCGCCCGTGTTCTCGGCGATGCGCTTCGCGAGCGCGAGCGCGGCCTTGTCGTGCTCGCTGCCGAGGTAGGGTACGAGCACGCGGCCCACCTTCTTGAGGCCCCGATCCACGAGCACGGCGACATGCGACCGCGCGCCGTTCATCACGTCGTGCACGGTGCCGCTCAACATGGCGGCGCCGAAGAGCGGCTTGTGCCAGCCGAGCACGACCACGTCGGCTTGCTTCACGTCCGCTACGTCGCAGATGTCCTGCGCGGGCTCGCTCGACACGAACGCCAGTGGCCGGACCGGGACCGCGAGCTCGGCCGCGCGCGCGAGTGCGGGCGCGAGCGCTCCCGTGGCCGCCGCCTCGAGCTCCGTTTGTTGCTCGAGCACGAAGGAGGCGCGATTCCCAGCCGGGACGAGGCGCAGCGCGTAGAGGCGCCCGCGGCGCTCGTCGCGTCCGGCGAGCGCGGCGGCGAGCGTGACGAGGGCCGGCCCCGAACGCTCGAAGGCGATGCAGGTGAGGACCGTGAAGCGCGCCGACACGCTGACGGGCGCGACCTCTTCGTCGGCGAGCTCGCGGAGCATCTCGCTCGCGGGGTAGATCCACTGGAGGAGCGGCGTGGTGACGAAGGTGGTCACGAGCGCCATGATCACCATCATGGCGAAGAGCTTGGGCGAAATGACGCCCAGATCGAGCCCGACGTTGAGCACGATGAGCTCCATCAGCCCGCGCGTGTTCATGAGGATGCCAATCGCGCTGGCCTCTCGCCACGACAGCCCCGTGACGCGAGCGGCGACGGCGCTGCCGCCGAACTTGCCGATGCACGCGGAGAGCACGATGAGACCGCAGGTGCCCCAGCTCGCCGCCGTGTCGAGGAGACCAATCTGCGTCCGTAGGCCGCTGTACGCGAAGAAGAGCGGCAGGAGCAGGACCACGACGAGGTCCTCGAATTTTTCGGCGAGCGCCTGCGCGAAGCCGCTCTCCTTGGGGAGGATCGCGCCGAAGAGGAACGCGCCAAACAGGGCGTGGATGCCGATGAGCTCGGTGATCCAGCTCGAGAGGAGCAAGAGCACGATGGTGCCGGCGATGAGGTTCTGGGTGAGCCCGAGCTTGGTGCGATCGGCCCAGCGGTGGAGCGCGGGGCGCACGATCCAGAACATGATCGCGATGTAGCCGAGCGCGAGGGCGACCGTGCGAAACGCGCCCACGACGCCGGTGGCGCGCGCCACCGACACCACGAAGGCGAGGATGCACCACGCTGTGACGTCGTCGACCGCAGCGCACGCGATCGCGATGGCGCCGACCCGCGTTCGGAGCATGCGGCGCTCGACGAGGATGCGCGCGAGCACGGGGAACGCGGTGATGCTCATGGCGGCGCCCATGAAGAGGAAGAACGCGGTGAACGACACGCCCCTGGGCGCGAGGTCGGCGTAGAACACGTACGCCACGAGGCCGCCCAGCGCGAACGGGAGCATGATGCTCGAGTGGCTGATGGCCACCGACGTGTGCCCGCGCCCGCGGAGCAGCTTGGGATCGAGCTCGAGCCCGATGAGGAACATGAAGAGCACGAGCCCGACCTGGCTCGTCAGCGCGAGGAGCTGCAGCGACGCCGGCGGGAAGAGGAAGCGCAGCGCCCCGGGCGACGCCCAACCGAGGAGCGACGGTCCGAGCAGGATCCCGGCGACGATCTCCGCCACGACCAGCGGCTGTCCGAGGCGCCGCGCTCCCACGCCGAGGACGCGCGAGAGGACGACGATGAGGATCGCCTGGATGACGAAGAGGGGAAGGGGCGCGGCGAGAGAGTGCACGGCTCGGACCCGAGTCTCTCGACGTTACCCCAAGACGCCCTCACGGGTCGTCGTACACGTCGCGGAATGCCAGCATCGCGCCGATTTTGCGCTCGTTCTGGCGTGGGAAGCCGCACGCGGGCGCGAACGTGTCGGTGTCCTTGTACGTCCCGAAGAGTCGATCCCAAATCGGAAGATCCGCGAAGTTGTAGCGGTGGACGTCGAGTTGGTGGTGAATCGAGTGAAGCTCCGGCGTCTGGATGAAGTACTTGAGCCAGCGCGGTGACTTGAAGTTCGCGTGGTAGAAGTACTCGCCGGTCGCCGCGAAGAAGTTGTTCCAGAACGCGCCCTCGAGTGACACGCCCGCGAGCGGATACAAGACGAGCGCGCCGAGCATCGAGTCGCTGAGGATCTCGACCGGGTGCTTGTAGAACGAGGTGACCACCTCGATGCGCGCCGGCGAGTGATGGAGCTGGTGAAACACGCGCCAGAACCCGTTTCGGTGGCGGAGGCGGTGCCAGAAGTAGAAGAAGAACGTTCCGATGAGCCAAGCGAGCAAGCCCTCGAGCCACGGGCGCTCGAGACGATGCAGGCCGAGGAGCGAGGGGCCGGTGAGCCAGCGATTCCACGCGCGATTGAGGCCGAGCGTGATGAGCATCTGGACGCCGTTCACGGCGAGCGCACGCGCATACCACCCGGGCACGCGCGGGAGCTCACGACCCGGACGTACGCGTTCGAGCACGAAGAAGAACGCGGTCGAGGCGATCGTGAAGAGCGTCGGTGCGGCGAGTTGCACTTACGCACGAACATAACATCGAGCGAGCGCGCGCGGCTCAGCGTGGCTCGGCCAGCGAGATGCGCTCCTCGGACACGATCTCGGTGCGCACCCGCCGCGCCGAGCGCGCGCCGATGGCTTCGGGATCGCAGCCGCCGGCGATCGGTGAGGCGCTGACGCCGAGCGTGAGCGACAACGAGCACACTTTTCCCCGGAGGTGGAGCGTCGCGCTGGGGAGCGTGAGCTTGGACTCTCCCGGGGCGGCGTCGTCCTTCAAGCCGAGCTCCGTCTTCGACACGTGCGCGCCGAGATCGCGTACGCGCTGGCCGTTGGGGAAGCGCTGCTCGGCGGAGACGCGCACGACCACGCGAAGAGCGTCGTTCGGTCGCCCTACCGGGAACCGCAAGGTCTTCTGGCGCGCGGCGACGTCGATGGCGGCGCGCAACGCCGCCCAGCCTGCTTCGTCGGAAGACGCTTCGAGGAGTCGTGTCGTGGCGAGGTGCGACGGCCCGACGACGATCTCGAACACCGCCGAGCCCTCGGCGGGGGCGTTGGGGCTGCGGGCCGCCTCTTCGACCGCGTCCTTGAGCGGGCCGCCGCGCGCCGCGCCTCGCGCGCGATCGATCGCGTCCATCGCGCCGGCGAGGCCCGCCGCGTCGCGCGGAGCCGACTCGACCGTGACGCCACCGAGTCGCGCGAGCGCGCCGGTGTGCTCGTTCAAGCCGAGGACGTTCGGTCGTGCGCTCCCGGCCGCCGTGGGCGAGAACGACCACTCGCTCGCGGGTGCCGCGCTGCCGCTCGGGGCGGGCTGCTCGGCGCCGTCCGCGGTCGGTTCCACGACGGGGCGCGAGCGCATCGTTCCGGCGCGCGCGCGCGGGCCGCTCGGCTCGGCGGCCGCGATCGGCGCGGGCGCGCGTCGCTCCTCGGTCGCGCGCTCGACCTCGATCACGAGCCCCGCTTCATCCGTCGGCTGCGGCGGCGCGGGGGCGGCCTTGGGCGGCCCGTACGGCAACAAGCTCGCCGCCGTGACGTGCGCGAGGGCGGCGACGATCAGGTACGTCGAGAGAGAGAGGTGCCGCCGCCCCATCGGGGCTTTCGTTGCACGGAGCTCCCGGGCGTTCAAGCGCCGATGCGCTGAACCGCGAGCGCGGCTTCTTTCCCCTCGCGAAGCCGCCGCTCCACCGCGCGCATGAGGGGCGGCATGGTGACGGCGAAGGAGATGCAAACCCACGACACGACGTCGAATCCGGTGAGGGCGTGGGTGGGCGTCACGCCGAGGATGCGCGCCGAGAGCGAGGAGCCGGCCGAAGCCGACAGGTGCTGCATCGAGGATTGGAGCGACATGAATCGCGCGCGCTCCTCGGGCCGCGGGACGCGCGTGGTGAGCGTGGAGTAGGCGACGTTGCGGACGCCGTTCGCGAACATGAACGACATGAAGAGGGCGTAGTTGCTCGCCAACAGGTGCGTGTCCCACGGAAGTAGATGCGCGTTGGCGAAGCCCACGTAGACGACGATGACTTGGAGCAACGTGCCGAGCGTGCCGATGCGCAGCGTCCCGAATCGATCGACCAGGTTGCCGGTGAGCCGCGTGGTGAAGAAGCTCACGACACCACCTGCAAGATACATGTACTTGAGCTGGTGCGTGGGTAGGCCCAGGTTGTTCTGCACGTACGTCGAGATGTTGGGGATGAGGACGAACATCCCCACGTTCGCGAGCGCGGTCATCGTGTACGACGCGATCACCGCCGGGCGCTTCAGCATCTCCGCCGGGAAGAGCGGCGGCCGCGTGGCCGAAGCGCGAGCCTGGTGGCCCGTGAGCGGCGGCAAGAGCGCGATGACGAGCGCGGTCACGACCGCGCCGGCGATCGAGAGCGCGAAGAGCGGCGTCCGCCACGTGCCGAGATCGGCGGCGGCGATGCCGAGCGGAACTCCGAGCACCGACGCCGCGGCGAACGCGCCCATCACGGTGCCCATCGCTTTGCCGCGCCGTGACTCGGGCACGACGTCGGCGATGATCGCCAGCGACACCGACGTGGCCGGCCCGCCGAACGCGCCGGCGAGCATGCGCGCGGCGACCAGCGACCAGAGCCCCGTGGCGAGGCCCCCGGCAGCGGTGCCAAGCACGAGGCCGATCATGGTCACCGCGAGGGCGCGGCGCCGATCGAACCGATCGAGGAGCGTAGAGCCGATGATGCCGGCGATCCCGGCCGCGAACGTGTACGCCGCGGTGGCGTCGGGCAAGCTCGACTCCGGGATGCCGATCGACCGCGCGAGCTGGGGCCCGAGCGGCGCGAGCATCATGAAGTCGCAGATGTTGATGAACTGCACCGCCGCGACCAGAAGAAGGATGCTGCGCTCGTTGGGCGCGCGGTCGTCGGCAACGGACATCGGACATCGCTCGTAGAGCGGACCGCCCTCCGTGTCGAGCCCTCACGCGCGCTCGGCGTGAACGGTCGACCTCGGAGGGCGGTCTTACGAATCAAGAAAGAAAGTCGAAGCGGGAGTCACGAGTCAGAGCGGTGAGCGCGTGGACGGCGAAAGACGCAAGTCAGCTCTTCTTGCCGTCCTTGCCGCCGTCCTTCTTGTGGCCGCGGCCATGGTGGTGGCGCATGCCGCGGAAGGCCTCGCGAACGGTCTTCGCTTCGGCCTCGGTGACGACGCCGTCGGACGTTGCTTGCTTGGTGGCCTCGTTGACCTTGACGGCGCCGGCGTCGAAGCGCGCGCGGATCTCCTTGGCCTTGTCGGCGGGCACCTGCTTCTCGTTCAGGCGCTCCTCGAGGTGCGTGCGCATCTTGTTGATGCGCGTGTCGATGCGCTTCTGGAACTCGTCCGCCTTCATGGGGAAGGAGGCCTTGTCTCCGTCGCGGCCATGCGCGTACGCGGCACTGGCGCCCGCGCCGAGGGTGAGGGAGAGGGCGGTCATCGCGATGAAGAGACGCTTGATCGTAGTCACGGTCCTATCTGCCTTTCAGGCCGGGGTTCTTCCCGGCTCGTAGAGGTAGACGGGGCGACCGAGCGCGCCGTTCCACTCGTTTACCGTTCTTCACGGTGGCGATCCGACCGAGCTTTCGGGCGGTTACGCGTGTAGGCCGTGATGTGGGCAATCGTGCGCTGAGGATCGTAGACGCCGAGAGAGTCGAGTACGCCTCGCGACACGCGTGCCTCGTCTGTCTCAATCCGGCACAGGCGTCGGCCGCCTCGTCGTGCCCGCGTCACGCCGATTCCGCGTGCGGCTCGATGTTTGCGTACGCACCGCACCGATGCGTACCGAGCTCATCTTCTTTCTTCTCGCTTCATCGTTCATCGCCTGCGGCGGCGCCATCGACTCTTCGTCGGAGTCGCGGCCCGCTGCCGATCAGGTCGCCACCGGCGACCGCTCACGCGGCGCGGCGTCCTCGCCCACCCCAGGGAGCGCGACGGCCGTCCCCGATGTCCGCTCGTTTGCGGTCGATGGATCGATCGTGCGCGTGATCGTCGTGAAGGCATTCTTGGGGGCGGCGCCTGGGTGTGATCCAACGAATCGCTCCGTCGAGTACGAGCGAGCGACCCGCACGATGACCTGGCCAGGTTGCACGGGCAGCCCCGGCGGGCGTCCGAATGGAGGCGTCGAGACCCCATACGCGGCGATCGAACGACGACTCGACGCCGCCGAGGCCAAGCGCGTGGAGGACGCTCTCCGTGCGCTCACGTACGAAACGAACCCTCCGTGCGGTGGCTACGACGGGCGCGAGTACTTCATGAGCACGTACGACGCGAAGGGGACCGAGGCCCGCTACAGCGCGGACAACATCAACTGCATGGGCTACCGCCGCGTGCGCGCTCTCTCGGACCTGTACGAGCTCTTCACGTCCCTCCGATGACCGTCGCGTCTCGTGGCGTACCCGATTTCGGGAGGCTACGTGTGCGCGCTCACAGCGCCTCCTCGGCCCCCACGACGGCGAACGTGGCGGGCGCGCTGACGTTCGAATACTCGGTGGCGATCCAATCCGCGGAGCGGGCCACGTCCGAGACGCGGATCTCGTCGAGCGTGCCGTCCACGAACGAAAGCGGGACGGGCAGGGTGGACAGCGCAGCGCCGAACACGAGCGGCCTCCCGACGTCGATGGTCGTGGCCGCGGAGGCGGCGAGCGTGGCCGCGAACGCTCCGTCCTGGTACCCGGTGAGGTTCGCGCCGGTCCTCACGCCCACGACGTAGTGCCAAGTGCCGTCCGCGACGTCGTTGCACTTGGGCCCGTAGGTCGTGCCCGCCGTGGAGAGCTCGGGGAACCAGCGCGCATCCACATTCGACTGATGCACGAAGAGCGCGATGCCCGTGCGCGTGAGGCTGAGTCGGTCCTCCTTGCAGAGGACGCACGGCCATTGGTTGAGGACGGCGAGTTGGGCCGTCTTGACCCACGCGCCATACGTGAAGTCGACGTTGGCACCGAATTGAAGCGACGCGCTGTCGGGAACGCTCACGTAGTCGTCGATGCCGTCCAGCCTCATCGCGCCGGCCGCGATGCCCGCCACGCGTTGCGCGGCGAGCATGTTGCCGCTGGTCGTTCCATGATTGGCGTTCGCGGTGCTGTCGCGCATCTGAGGCGCCGCGCCCGCCGGGCTCTCGCCGAGGTGCCACACGCCCTTGAAGCGCGAGTCCCACACGCCCGCGGGATTCTCCGGTGACACCGCGACGCCCGCCTTCCCGTAGTAGACGTAGATCACGCTGTCTTGCGCGCGCGAGCGGGTGCTGAGCGCCGGAACGCGGACCCACGCCGCGAGCGCGCCACCCACCGGATCGTATGCCTCGATCTCGTGGTCGAGGGTGCAGTCGGCCGGGCCGCCGCACGTCACCGGATCGCCGACGACACGAAATGCGATGTCGAACCCGCTTGCACTCTGCACGTGACCACCGTTGGCCGCGCTCTTCATCGACGGCGCGCTCACGGTGACCAGCACCGGGAAGCTGCCCAGCGTCGCCGGCGCGCCGACCAGACCGACCTTGGTGTGATCGAGCGTGACCGGCCTTCGGTAGACGTAGTCCGGGACCCCCGACTCCGCGTCGGCCGCATCTGCGGCCGCATCGGTGCCGGCGTCGGATGCGTCTCCGGCCGCCTCGGTCGCGCTGTCGGCGCTGGCATCGGCTGCGTCCACGGCCGCCTCGCTGGCGTCTACGGGAGGCGCGTCGGCGAGGCTCGCGTCCTCGTCGTTGCCGGAGTCGATGGAGGCCTCCGGCAAGACCGTCTGGTCGCCCGTTGCGTCGGACACGGACGCGTCGGCGTCTTCACAGTCGCCGTCGACACAGCGGACGGGCACGCAGCGACCGTGTGAGCAGGTCTCGAGCTCACCGCACGGCACATCCTTGCAGGAGATGTCCATCTCCACGCTGAGCCGCGATGCGCGCCCAGGAACGAATCGCGCGACCCGCCGAGCGACGATGCAGCCCTTGTACGCGGGCGGCGTACAGGCATCTCCCTGCTGATGCAGGCCCATGACCACTTTGATGGCCACCTCATCGTCTTCCGAAACGCTCGGGAGGATGGTCAGCGTGCCGATGCTTCCGTCCTGCCCGCAGGCGTCCGTGGATGCGACCGGCGGCCGCGTCTCGATCTGGCCCAGCACGCCGACGGTCACCGCCGTGCCGCCGACATCGCTGCACTGCACGTTGGTGCTCACATCGAGCTCGATGTAGGCCTCGCTGTGACAGCCGCCGAACGACAGCGCGAGCGCGCTGACGCCGACGAGCACGGAAGCCGCACGCCCACGAGACCGATCGGCCACGCGTCCAACGTAGCGGGCTCCACGCGCGCGTCTAGTTGCATGGGCTCGTGCGATGACTTGGACCGGCGCCAGCGCTATCTTCGACGACTCGAGGTGAGGTGGACGTGGACCCGTTGACAGAACGTGCTTCGGAGCCAACCACCGAGGTCGTGCGTCGGCACGACGCCGTGGGCGCGATCGTCAGCGATCTCCGCCGCCTCGCCGACGACTCGGGCCTGCTCGACCGCATACGGAGTCAGCTCGGTCAGTCGGTGCAATTCGACCGACTCGACGTCTACACGAAAGAGGACGACACGCTGCGGCTCGTCGACACGGCCGGCGTCGTGGTCCCCGTCGTCGGTTCGACGTTCGAGCGCGCGATCCATGAACGTGCGCCTCGCGTGTGGATGACGCTGCCGTCTCCGACGCTGCCCGGTGACGAGGCCGCATCGGCCGCGGGAATGAAGAGCTCTCTCACGCTGCCGCTCCTTGCCCAGGGCGATGTCGTCGGCTTGCTCGTCGTCTACTCGCGCGTGCCCTATGCATTCAGCGGCGCAACCGAGGCCATCCTCGACGCCGCCGACCTCGTCGGGCAATTCCTCTTGCAGCGACGATTGCGGGCCATGGAGCTCGCCCTCAACGAGTCCCAGCGGGAGCTCGCCGCGCGCCGAAAGCTCGCCGCCGTCGGGCAGCTCGCGGGCGGCGTCGCCCACGAGCTCAACAACCCCGCGACTTGGGTGCTGAACAACCTCGAGTGCATCGCCGAGGATCTGGCCCGCCACGCCCAGTCGATGGACGCGGCGGGGCTGAGGAGCGCGCGCGAGTCGATGTCTCAAATGGTCGCGGAGTCCCTCGAGGGCATGCGTCGCATTCGCGCCATCGTGGGGGACCTGCAGATGTATGCGCGACCGGTGCCGCACACGGGCGCCGTTCGACTCGACGAGGTGGTCGCAGCCACGACGCGGGCCTTGGCCAGCGAGGCCCACGCGCACGGCGCGACGATGGCGTTTTCGTTTGGAGGCGTGCCGGAGTTCAGCTCCAACCGTCACTACGTCGCGCAGGTGGTGCGCAACCTGGTCTTGAACGCGCTCCAGGCGCTCCGTCCAAACGGCGGTCAGGTCAAGCTGGTCACCCGGGTGGAGGACGGCTTCGCCGTGTTCGAGGTCATCGACGACGGCGTCGGCATCCCGCCCGCGCACGAGGAGCGCGTATTCGAGCCGTTCTTCACGACGCGAGAAGTGAACGAAGGCACCGGCCTCGGACTGTCCATCTCGCGCGAGATCGTCCGCAAGCTCGGCGGCACGATTGGATTCGTCAACGGCGAAGGAGGTGGGACGACCTTCACCGTTCGATGGCCACTCGTCACGCACGCCGTGAAAGCGCCTCCCGCGCCGTCTCGAATGGCGCGACGTCCGCGGGTCCTCCTGATCGAGGACGAGGACTTGGTTCGGCATGCGCTCATGCGCGCGCTCGCGAGCACCGCCGACGTCGTCGGAGTCGAGTCGGCGGAGACGGCGGTAACCACGCTCCAAGCCAACGCGGCCTTCGACGTCGTGCTGTCGGATCTCCAGCTCCCCGGCATGAGCGGAATGGATCTCTACGCGCACATCACCGACCGGTACCCGGCGCTCATTTCGCGGATGGTCTTCGTCACCGCGGGCCCCACCACGCGCGCCGCGCGCGCGTTCATCGACGAGCACCGAGAGATTGTCCTGAGCAAGCCCCTCGAGCTCACTGCGCTGCGTGCGGTGATTACGACGATCGCGCGGAGCGGCTCGGTGGCGGAGGCCAAGGCCACCGCCGAGAGCTACTCGACTTGATCGGTGCGCGACCGCGCGCGTTCAAAAAGAGCCGGTGAGCGGCCCGCGGACCTGCCCCGGCGAGATCGAGCCGCTCGGCGGATCGCTCGGCTTCGCGACCACGTAGGTGACGACGCCCGCCGTGACGACCGTTCCGGCGATCGCCGTCCAGAACCACCACCGAGAGGTGATCGGCGTAGTGCGCGTCAGCGCGATGCGCACTGCGCGGTGCTCGCCGGGCGCGAGCTCGATCTCGACCTTGGAGTCTTCGTAGTCCGGCGCGCGGACCAGGATGGTGTGGCGCGCCGGATCGAGCGCCGCGGAGAATGGGGCCGGTCCGCGCGGTGCGGCGTCGATGGAGACCATCGCGCCGTCGGGGACCGAGGTAATCGAAAGGTGCGCCGACGCTCGGTCCACACGCTTCACCAGGGTTACCCGGAGCGTCGTCTCATTGTTGCCCGGGAGATCGAGGTCGCGACGGAAGGGCTCGTAGCCGTCGGCTCGCACCTCGATCGTCGTCGCGCCCGCCCGTACGCGGAGTGGCGTCGCGAGCGGCGTCTGGCCCTCGATGCGGTTGCGAACGACGATGGTCGCACCGGGCACGTCGCAGGAGACGATGACCGTCGCGACGCGGCTCCTCGCGTCGGCGAGGAGCTCATCGAGCTTGGGAACCCGCGCTCTCAGCTCGGGCGACGCCTCGCGCGCGAACCGCTCGAAGAGCGTCAGTGCCGCCGGCGCGTTGCCCAGAGTCTGATGCGCACGGCCTTGGTTGAAGAGAAGCGCCGGGTCGGGCGTCAGGGCGTACGCGTCTTCGTATGCCTTGAGCGCGCGCTCGTAGTCCCGGCGCAGCATGAGCTGATCGCCCTCCGCCTTCAGGGTCGCGGCCGACGCCGCGCCCGTGGGCTCGTCGGCACGAGCCGCTCGCGGTCCGGAGAGGACCACGGCGAGCGCCAGAACGGCCGAGACGATGCGATGTCGTGCGCGCATGGTCAGAGGGTGAAGGGATTCTCGGTGGGGGCCGCGGACGCGGACGGGCTCGGTCGCCCTCTGCTGCTCGCCGCGGGCCGCGGACGAGCCGATGGCGTGGCCCGCGCTCCGAGTCCCGACGCGTCTCGTGAGGGCGTCGGCGGATTGGTGGACGCGATGGGCATTGCTGGATCGATCGTCGCAGCGGCGCGCGTGGCCGGGGGCGCCTGCGATTCGACCGGAGGCGTTCTCGTTTCGGTGAGGGCGACGTCCGGTTGGCGCGCGTCCGCAGTGCCAGCGCGTCGGGCCTGGCTCCACACAAGGGCGACGGCGAGCGCGAGCGCCAATGCCGCCACAGTGACCCGCCGCCCCGCGCGTCCGCGGTGCGGCGAAGTGGCTGTCGGGAGCGCACCCTCCATCGCGGCGATAGGCAGCCGCGGCGAGCTTCCCTCGAGCCACTTCGCGTTGAGCGAAGCGCCGCACACGTCTTCGAAGACGCCACGCGCGCTGAGCCACTCCGCGAGGGCGCGCCCCAAATCGCGCGCCGAGCTCCAGCGCGCCGCCGGCTCCTTGGTCATGCCCTTGGCAAGGATCGCGATGAGCGCGTCGTCGATGCCCCGGTCGTGTGCCACCGCGGGCGCGTCGTCGTCGACGATCGAACGCATGACCGCGAGCTGACTCGGGCGGTCGAAGGGCCGACGACCCGTGAGAATTTCGTAGAGCACCACGGAGAACGACCAAAGATCGCTCCGCTCGTCCACGTCGCGTCCTTCGACCTGCTCCGGTGACATGTACTGCGCCGTGCCAATCACCGTGCCGTCGAGCGTGAGCGCGCTCCCCGTAGCGAGCTGCTTGGCGATGCCGAAGTCGAGGAGCTTGGGCTGCACGTGGCCTGACGGAGACTTCGCCAAGAACACGTTGCCGGGCTTGATGTCGCGATGGACGATCCCGTTCGCGTGAACGGCGACCAAGGCCTCGACCAGCGGCAAGGCGAGCTGGACCGCCTTCATCGCGTCGACTCCCCCCTCACGCGCCAAGAACGTCTCGAGGTCCTCCCCGTCGAGGAGCTCCATGACGATGAAGGGATCGCCATCCGGCGTCTGACCGAAGTCGAAGACGCGCGCCACGGCGGGGTGATTGAGCTTGGCCATCGTTCGCGCCTCGCGGAGGAACCGCTCGAGGCTTCCCGTCCCCGTCTTGACCGCGAACGTCTTGACGGCGACCTGCCCGGCCAGCGCCAGGTTCTCGGCCGTCCATACCGTTCCGTGGGCGCCGCGCCCGACACGTCGAATGAGGCGGTACTTCTCCGCGAGGATGTCCCCCTCGCGGTGCGCCGGGCCCGCGGATGCATCGGACGAGGGGGGAACGGGACCAGTCACGTACCATATGCTAACGCGCTTCCGCGCTCGCGGGTCCGCCTGTCGCGCCACCGCACACGTGCGCCCCCTGGTATTCTCCTCGTGTGCGACGCATCGAGCCCAAACCGGTGGGGCCGTTGCCCGGTGTGTGTGGGACGGCGCACTCCTTCATGCAGCGCGGGCGACGACTGGAGGCGGTGCTCGAGGCCCTCGCCATCACGGCACACGCAACGAGCGACGGAGTCCTGCTCGTCATGACCCCGGACGCGGAGGTGGTCGGTGCGCCGTGGCCTTGGTCGCTTGGGATTGGCTTGGGCGACGGCCCGGTGCACTACGTGACGATCGACAAGGAGGGGGAGACTAGGCTTCGACTGGAGGGAGCCGCGGTCGGTGAGGAGATCGCGCTGCGGGTCACGCAGGCGGATTTGCAGAAGACGAAGACGGTGCCGTTGACGCGGCCGTGAAGCTGAGGTCATCCCGAGCCATGACACAGCGCTGCCCGTGGGCCGGGACCGATCCCTTGTACGTCCGTTACCACGATGAAGAGTGGGGCGTGCCGGTGCACGACGACGTGCGCCTCTTCGAGATGCTCATCCTCGAGGGCGCGCAAGCGGGCCTCAGCTGGATCACGGTGCTTCGGAAGCGCGAGTCGTACCGCAAAGCGTACCTCGGCTTCGACCCTGCCAAGGTCGCGCGGTTCGACGCGAAGAAGCGCGCGGCCCTGATGCTCGATCCCGGCATCGTACGTAACCGCGCCAAGATCGAGGCCTCGGTGGGAAACGCCACTGCCTTCCTCGCCGTGCAGAAGGAGCACGGGAGCTTCGATCGCTACTTGTGGTCGTTCGTCGACGGCGTCCCCGTCGTGAGTCATCCTCGGTCGCTGGGCGACGTGCCGGCGAAGACGCCTCTCTCCGACGCCATCAGCAAGGATCTGAAGAAGCGCGGCTTCAAGTTCGTCGGCTCGACAATCATCTACGCGTTCCTCCAAGCGGTCGGTGTCGTCGACGATCACATCGCCGGCTGCCCATCGAAGCGCCCATCCAAGAAGCGAGTGGCCCAAAAGAAGAACGGCGCGCCTCCGAAGAAGCGCGCCGCCGCCGCCAAAAAGAAGAAGGTCGCTCAGTCGCGGAAGTGAATGGCCTTCAGCTTCGTGAGCGCGTCGAGCCCGAACGTGCTCAGGCTGTGACCGCGCCCCGAGTCCTTCCAGCCCACCCACGGGAGCGCCGGATCGAGGGCGTCGCAGCGGTTCTGGTAGACGGTGCCGCACTCGAGCGCGCGACCGAAGCGTTCGGCGCGCGCGCGGTCCTTGGTCCACACGCTCGCGGTGAGCCCGAGCGTCGAGTCGTTCATGCGCGCGAGCGCTTCTTCGTCGGAGTCGACGAGCTGCACGGGGAGGATGGGCCCGAACGACTCCTTCTTCATGAGCTCGGCAGCCTGCGGAACGCCGGCGAGGAGCGTCGCTTCGAAGAAGCGGCCCTTTCCGTCGACCTTGGTCGCCTTGCCGCCGCGCACGAGCTTGGCGCCACGCTTCACGGCGTCATCGACCATGGCGGCGAGCTCGGCCGGGTGGTTCGGCTGGGCGATGGGGCCGAGTGTCGTCGTGTCGCTCATGGGATCGCCCATTACGTAGGACTTCACGAGCGCGTCGGCGGCCTCCACGAATCGATCGAATAGCGAGCGGTGCACGTACACGCGCTCGACCGCGCAGCAGCTCTGGCCGGCGTTGTACATCGCGCCATCGACCACGTTCTCGACGGTGAAGTCGAAGTCACAATCCGGCGCGACGTACGCCGGATCGTTTCCGCCGAGCTCGTAGCCGACGTGCATGAACTTTCCGGCCGCGGCCTGCGCGATGCGGTGGCCGCCGTAGATCGAGCCGGTGAAGACCACGTGATCGACGCGCGGATCGCCCACGGTCTTTTCGCTCATCGGGTGCGTGCAATCGAGGGCCTGCACGAGCCCGGCCGGCGCGCCGGCCCTCTCGAACGCCTTGGCGAACGCGTGCCCGACGAGCGGGCTTCGTGGTGAATGTTTCACCACGACGGCGTTACCCGCGAGGACGGCCGGGATGACGACGTTGACCGCCGTCAAGAGCGGGTAGTTCCACGCCGGGAGATCGAGCACCACTCCGAGCGGAGCCTTCACGATGCGGCGTTCGAAGCCGTCTTTGGGCAAGCGCACGTCGGCGAGCGCCTCCTCGGCGATCGCGATCATGTGCTTGGCGCGACCGGCCATGCCGCCCACCTCGCCGCGCGCCTGCTTGAGTGGCTTCCCCATCATCTGGGAGATCTCGAGGGCGATCGAGTCGGTCGCATCGATCATGTTCGACACGGCGCGCTCGCACAGCGCCTTCCGCTCGCTGACGCTCGTCCCGGCCCACGCGCGCGCCGCCTTCTGCGCCGCGTCGAGCACGCGGCCGATCGCGGCCTCGTCGGCGAGGGGGAGCGAGCACGCGGGCTCGCCGGTGTACGGGTTGTCGACGACCAGGGTTTCCATGGCCCCGGAATGTAGCAGGGCCGCGCGCGCTCGTGCGCGGGCCCGTCAGAGCGATTGGATCCAGGTCGTGAGCGCGGCGATGCCGTTGGCGTCGACGTGCTCGGTGGCGATGGGCGGCATCTGATCGCGATCGCCGCGCGCGTTCGCGCGAAACAGGACGGCGCTCTCGTTCGGCTTGCCCGGCGACACGCGCACGGTGAAGCCCGGCTTTTGCCAGCGCTGGAGCGCCACGCCCACGGTGCTCTTCACGGGGCCGGACGTCGCGAGATCGGTGTCGGCGATGTCGAGCCGGAGCACCATCTGGGTGTCGGGCCACGAGCTCCCGTGCGGGTTGTGGCAGTGGCCGCAGTTCGCGTGCATGTACGCGAGCGCGGCGCCGGCGGGGGTGCCGGCGAAGGGGAACGGATAGTCGACGCCGTTCGGCGGAGGACTCGAGAGGAGCCCGCTCGCGGCGAGCGACTTCACGGTCACGCCCGGCCCCGGCTTGGAGAGCTGCAGCGCAGAGAAGCCGAGGATGCGACCCTTGTCGCCCTGGTGGCACGTGAAGCATTGGGTCTGCGCGGGCGCGTCGTGATCCGTGCCGCGGATGTCTTGCTTCCCGGCCGGCGCGAGGTCGGCGTCGGACTCGTCGTCGCGCCACACGAAAGAGCCGACCCAATAGTCGGCCTCGGTGTTGCCGGTGTCGGCGCGGTGCACGATGAGGCGCGTCTCGAGGAGCTTCCCCTCGCGCGCGAACTGCTTGAAAAAGCGCGTCCCCAAAGGAAAGCGCCAGTGGTCCATGTCGCTCGTGTCGATCTGGGTGCCCGGCGGGAGCGCGATGAAGCGGCGCTTCTCCGCGCCGTCGGACCAGAGCACCGACGCGGGCGCGAACTCCACGACCGCGGGCGAGATCGTCTTCGTCGCGATGTCGTCGTAGAAGCCGGTCTCGGAGAGCTTGGTGAGCGGATCGGGGAGCGGCGGAAGCGCGGCGTCGCGCCCCGCGTCTACGGGCGAGGCCCCGTCGGTCACCGTCGCGTCGACCACGGCGACGCCGGCGTCATCTGCCGGCGTCGTCGGATCGGAAGACGCGCGCTCGCACGCCGCGGCCGAAGCCGCGGAGATCGTCGTCGTGACGATGAAAGCGAGCGCGCGTCGACTCATCGGCTCAGGGCGCGACGCACTTGTCGGGGCGCGTGAGCGCGATCCCGGGGAGCGAGAGGATGTACGCCGCGACGTCGTTGGCGTCGGAGTCCTGGTACCCGCCGAACGGACCGTGCGGGCCGACCGGCATGGGCGGGCAGATGCCGGCGTCGTCCTTGGACTTGCCCTGCTTGAGCGCGTTCACGATGTCGGCCGCGGTCCAGCCCGCGAGGCCGCTCGCGTGGTTGGTGAGGTTGGCCGAGTAGATCACGGCCGGGAAGGGCGGCGTCGGCAGGCCGAGCTGCGCGGCCGGGAACACCTTGGAGCCGGCGAACCACATCGACGTGTCGAGGATGCCGTTGCCCGGCGAGGTCTCGCGCGTGTGGCAGTCGATGCACGACGAGACCGCCGTCGCGAGGTAGCGACCACGCGCCGCGCTGTCGTTGCCCGCAGGGGCCGCCGGCACGGTGGTGAGGTTGAGCGCCGGCGCGGGCGTCGTGATGAACGTCCACGGCGCTTGCTTGGCCTTCACCGTGTGCGAGACGCCGGGCACCGTGCGGAGGTAGGCGACGATCGCCTTCGCGTCCGCGTCGGTCATGTTCGCGTACTCCCAGTACGGCATCACCGGAGCCAGCGCCTCGTTGTTCGGGCGGAGGCCGTGCTGGAACATGTTGATGATCTCTTGATCGGTCCGGTTCTGGAGGCCGGTCGGATCGTTCGTCAGGTTGCGCGAGCTGAGGCAGCCCGGCGGTCCCGACGGCGCGGCCGCGTCGCCCGCGTCGCCCGCGTCGCCACCCGCGTCGGTGCTGCCCGCGTCGAGCGTCGTGAGATCCACGCCCGCGAAGCAGTCGACACCGGAGAGGAACTTCGTCATGTCGGGGCTGCCGTCCACCTTGCGCGGCGTGTGGCAGTCGCCGCACGCAGCGAGGTTCTCGACGATGTACTTGCCGCGCGCGACCGGGTCGCCCGCGTCGCTGCCGCCGTCGACGGTCGCGCTGTCGGCGCCGCCGTCGGTGGTGGTGACGGGCGCGTCCACGGGCGCATCCGTCGCCGCACCGGCGTCCGGCGGCAGCTTCACCGCGTCGACCGTGTCGTCACAAGCCACGAACGCGGCCACCCCCAGAACTGCCAAACCGAACGACGCGAAACCAAACCGACGCATGTCATCGCCTCCCGTTGAGCTCAAAGCGCGGCCGCGAAAATATTTCGAAAGAAGCCGCACAATCGGCGCAGGGAACCGATCCGCGATCGATCTGTCAAGTGGACGACCGCGCGACCGGGGCCCGTGAGCCGTCCGGTCTCCACTGCCGCGGTCGGCGTTGCAATTGGCACACGGCGGCACATCGGGCCTCGCCGAAACCCGCGGCAATCGTGGGCGCTGCGCGCGGTACGCACGTTGCTCTCCGCGTCGGCATGTCGACCCGCTCGCGCGCTTTCTTTTGGCCCTCGGCCGTTCTCGGACTCCTCGTCGCCGCGTGCGGCGGCTCCGTCGGTCCTTCACCTTCGGGCGGCACGGACGGACCGGGCACGACGAGCCCCGATCCGACGCGCAACCCGTCGCAGATCCCGGACGCGAAGCCCGACGCGCGCCCCCTGGCCCTCGAGGGCTCGTTCGACCTCCGCTTCACCCAGGTCTCCGTCGCTCCGACTTCGCCCAGCTCGTACACGCCGCCCTCCGATCCCCCGTCGAAGACGACCTCGTTCCGACTCGATCTCGAGCGCGAAGCGTCGGGCGTTCTGCGCGGCGCCCTCACGGCGCGCTGGGGCGTGATTGCGTTGGCGACGATCACCGAGGACGCGAAGGCTCTCACCCTGAAGGGTGACTTCACCGCCTCTGGGCCCGTCGCGGGCGGCGGGGGCGGCGTGTCCGATCGTTGGGTGAGCCTGACGCTGCCACGCACGAAGGACGGCTCGCTCGCGGGGACGTTCTCCGCGACCGGTGACGAGACGATCTTCCAAGGCGACGCCGGCTACAGCCTCAACCTGACCGGGCAGGGCACCTTGACCACGGACATCACGGCGCCGGAAGCACGCGTCATCGCGAGCTCGACGGCCGGTCCGGCCGACAAATTGCTGCCGTGGGATTCGATATCGTTTCAGCTCGCCGAGCCGATTGCGCAAAGCGACGCCATCGCTGCGGCGCACGTCGCCGGGCCGGGCGGCGCCGCGCTCCCGCTCGCGTGGGCGCAAAAGAGCCCGCAGGTCTCCGACTGGGTGGGCGTCACCAGCGTGAGCGCACGAGCGAAGGCGTGGCCGGCGAGCGTCTCCTGGAGTGGTGTGGTCGAGACGCTCACGGATCGTGCGGGCCTCACGTCTCCGCGCGTATCCAAGCCCATCGAGCTCCTCCCGCTTCCGCCGGCGGCGTCGACCATCGGCTTCGACGACGACGTGCTGATGGCATCGACGTGGGGCGCGGTCGACCTCCTCGGTGGCGGCCTTACGGGCGCGAACGACTCGCGATGCGAAGCGGGCGGTTGCGCGCGGCTCACGATGGACACCTCGTCCGGTTGCTCCGCTGGCGCGGCCGGCCTCCTCGTCCAGCTCACACCTGGCGCGCAGCGCAAAGCTTCGGTCCGGTACCGGGTGCTCGCGCACCCCAAGTACACGGGAACGACGCCGTACCTTCCGTCCGTGATGCTCGTCGAATCGGCCGTCGAAGGCGGCGAACCGAAGCAGGATCGTGTCTACACCGGCTCGACCGGCGGCCCGGCGCTCACTGCGCTTCCGGCGAGCATCGACCAATACGATTGGGCGACGCCATGGACGACGCTCGAGGTCACGCTGCCTTCGGGAGCGGGTCGCGTCGGCGTGGCGATCAGCGGCGTTCCCAACGCGTATTGCGGCGGCCCGCCGCTCCCGCCGGCCGACGTCGCAGTGTTGATCGAGAGCGTCAGCGCGAAGTGAGCGGCTCCGCGACGCTCGCGGTCACGACGTGTCCCGATCCCACCACCGCTAGCCCGTCCGTCCGCCGCGCGAAGTAGCGTGCGTTGAGCGCGTCCCGGTCGAGATCCTCGACGCGCGCAAAACCGAGCGCCGAGAGATCGCGTTCGAGATCTCTCGGCGGAAACACGCTGCGAAAGGGCTCGCCGGCTGCCGCGACGCGGCGCGAGAGATCTTCGAAGCGCGTTCGCTCGCGAAGCGACATCTCGGTCACGTCGGGGATGTAGTCGAACGTGACGGCGCTCGGAGCCGGCAAGCTCGCGATCGCTCGGAGCTGCTCCAGGATGGCAGACCGTTCGAGGTAGGGCGTTACTCCGAGCCACGAGAAGTACGTCGCCTCGCGCCTCGCCCCGGCGGCCTCGAGCGCAGGCAAGAGGGCTTCTCTCCCGAGGTCCGCGGGAACGAAGTGAGCGGTTGCAGGCACGGTCACTCCGCGGGCGGCGAGGAGGGCGAGCTTCTCGGCCTGCGTCGCTGCCAGGTCGACCTCGAAGACCGTGAGCTCGGGGTAGGGGTTTCGGAACGCGAAGGTGTCGAGCCCCGCGCCCAGCACCACGTACTGTCGGACGCCGCGGGCGACGGCGTCGGCGAGCGCGTCTTCCGCCCGCCGCGCCCGGGCGGCGAGGAACGCCCGGAGCGCGCGGCGCTTGGCCTCGCGCGGTCCCGCGCTCTCGCTCAGCGCCCGGCGCGCTTCGTCGGGCAGCAACGTCGTCGCGAGAGGATCCAAGAAGACCCGCGGATCGTCGAAGAGTTGATGCGCGGCGCGCGCGATGGCGACGCGGTGCGCCGTCCTCGAGCCCCCTGACCCACGCGCGCCCCCTCCAGTTGCTCGATCCATCGTGCCGTCGTGTCTGCTTGTGGCGCGGTGGTGTCAGCGCGAGAGCGCCCGCTCCGCCTTGGGGGCTTGCTTCTTCGCCTTGGCTGCCCGCGCTTCCTTCGCACGCGCACGTCGCTCGGCTCCGAGCACGAGGCCGGTCGCGGTGTCCGCGCGAACGAGGTCTTGCGGCGTGCCCTCGAACACGACCCGTCCGCCACCGCGACCGCCTTCGGGACCGAGCTCCACGACCCAGTCCGCGCTCGCGATCACGTCGGGGTGATGCTCGACCACCACGAGCGTGTCGCCGCGATCGACGAGGCGATGCAGCACCGACACGAGGCGCTTCACGTCGGAGAGGTGGAGACCGGTCGTGGGCTCGTCGAGCACGTAGGCCGTGGGCTCGTGCATCGTCCCCGCCGTGAGCTCGGCGGCGAGCTTGAGGCGCTGGGCTTCGCCGCCCGAGAGCGTGTTGGATCCTTGGCCGAGCTGCAGGTAGCCCACGCCGAGATCGCCCAGCGTCGCGAGCGGGTTCGCGATGCGCCGGTGCGCCTTGAACACCTGGGCCGCGTCGTCGGCAGATAGATGCAGCACGTCGCCGATGGAGAGCCCGAGGTAGCGCACGTCGAGCGTGGCCGGCTCGAAGCGCGCGCCGCCACACGTCGCGCACGGCGAAACGACGTCGGGGAGGAACGCCATCTCGCTCACGATCGATCCTTGGCCGTCGCACTCCGGGCAGCGACCACCCGACGCGGTGTTGAACGAAAAGCGCGCCGCCGTGTAGCCGCGCGTCTTGGATTCGGGGAGCCCGGCGAAGAGGCGGCGAATGTCGTCCCAGATCCCGAGGAACGTGGCGGGCACCGAACGCGGCGTTCGTCCGATCGGCGACTGATCGACGGCGAGCGCGCGTTTTACGGCCTTCGCCCCGCGCAGCGACGCGAACGAAAGCGGGTCGTCGGTCACGAGCCCGAGCTCACGTCGCAGGGCCGGGTAGAGAATGCGTCGCACGAGGGTCGACTTGCCGCTGCCGCTCACGCCTGCGATCACGGTCAAGCGACCCACGGGCACGCGGAGCGTCACGTCCTTCAGATTGTGGGCGCGCGCGCCCCGGACTTCGATGTGCGCGCGTGCCGGCTCCCGATTGCGGGGCTCGGCGCGCGCCTCGTCCCGCAGCGCGGCGGCGGTCGGTGAGCGCGCATCGGAGAGCACCTCACGCGCCGGTCCGGCAGCGAGGATATGGCCGCCGCCGCGGCCACCGGTCGGTCCGAGATCGATCACATGATCGGCCGCGGCGATGGTCTCCGCGTCGTGCTCGACGATGAGCACCGTCGACCCGGCCCGCGTGAGTGCGCGTAGGTTCGAGAGGAGGCCGGCGGTGTCGCGCGGGTGAAGCCCGATCGTGGGCTCGTCGAGCACGTAGAGAGCGCCCGTGAGGCCGCTCCCGAGCTGCGCGCTCAAGCGAAGGCGCTGCATCTCGCCGCCGGACAGCGTGAAGGCGGCGCGATCGAGTGAGAGATAACCGAGGCCGACCTCGTCGATGAAGGCGAGACGACGCACGAGCTCTTTGTGGGCCTGCGGCGCGATGGCGGCGGCCCGTCCGCGCCACGTCCACGCCTGGGCGGCTGCGAGCGCGCTCTTTACGTCCCGCGCCAAGAACGACGGATAGGACTCGCCCGCGAGCCTCACCTTGCGCGGCACCGGAGCGAGCCGCGTCCCGCCGCACGCGCGGCACGGCTTCGCGCCCGGATCTCCCAAGGTGAGCTCGGGATCGTCGGTGCCCCGACCTTCGCAGCGCTCGCACTGACCCTGCTTCGTGTTGAACGAGAACCAGCGGGGATCGAGCTCCGGTACGCCGGTCCCGCAAGTGAGGCACGTGCGCGCGGTCGACCAGAGCGCTTCGCCGTCGCGCGGCTTCGCGCTCGGCGCGCCCTTGGCCACGCGGAGCGCGCCGTCACCCCACGCGATCGCGCGCTCGAACGTGGGGCGGTCGAGCGACGCGAGCGGCCCGTAGTGCACGATGAGATCGATGCTGTGCTCCTCGGCCTTGGCGAGGCGCGGCGGTGGCTCGATCGACACGATCGCGCCGTCGACGCGCGCGCTCTGCACGCCCGCGCGTGACGCCGCGGTGAAGAGATCGAGGTAGGTGCCTTTGCGCGCACGCACCGCGGGCGCGTACACCGTGTAAGGACCGCCCGCCTCGCGCGTCAGCGCGTCATAGAGCTCGTCGGCGGAGAGCGAAGCCACGACGGCGTCGCACTTGGGGCAGTGGACCTCGCCGACCTTCGCGTAGAGGAGGCGGAGGTATTGCGCGACCTCGGTGACCGTCGCAACCGTGGAGTTCCCGCCGGCGCGCGTGAGCCGCTGCTCGAGCGCGATCGACGGGGGAACGCCCACCACGCGATCGACGTCGGGACGTGGCAGGGTGGGGAGGAACTGGCGCGCGTACGGCGTCAGCGTCTCCATGAAGCGGCGCTGTCCTTCGGCGAAGACAACGTCGAACGCAAGCGACGACTTGCCCGAGCCGCTCGGGCCGGTGACGACGCAAAGCTTCCCGTGGGGAATCGTGCAAGATACACCCTTCAGGTTGTGCTCGCGCGCGTGGTCCACGTGAATCGCGGGCGACCACGCAGAGCCACTCGCCGCCCGGTCTGCGGCCTTGGGCGCCCGCTTCGCCCGCAGCGCCGCCAGCGCGATCCCGGTCTTGGACTCCGACGCGGCCAAGTCGGAGGGCGTGCCGGCGGCCGCTATCTCGCCTCCGTTCGGTCCGCCGCCCGGCCCGAGGTCGATGATCCAGTCGGCGGTCGCGACGACGTCGAGATCGTGCTCGACGACCACGACGCTCGCCCCTTCGTCGGCGAGCGAGTGGAGCGCGCGCACCACGAGATCCGCGTCCTTTGCGTGGAGCCCGGCGCTCGGCTCGTCGACCACGAAGAGCGTGCCCTTCGCGTCGGTCGAGAGGGCGCGCGCGAGCTTGAGCCGCTGCGCCTCGCCGCCGGAGAGCGTCGAGAGCGGCTGCCCCAGCGCCAAGTAGCCGAGGCCCACGCGAACGAGCGGCGTGAGGGCGCGGCGCAGTACCGGATCTTTGGCCTCCTTGGTGTCGAACCGCGCGAGCGCCTCTTCGATCGACATCGCGAGGGCCTCGGCGACGTTCACACCGCAGTGCTTGACCGCGAGGATGTCGGGACGAAAGCGTTTGCCCTGACACACCGGGCACAAGATCGAGACGTCGGCGAGAAACTGCATCTCGACGGTCTCGTAGCCCTCACCGCTGCACGTCTCGCAGCGCCCGGCGCCATCGCCGCCGACGTTGAAAGAGAAGTGCGAAGGCGCGAGGCCGCGGGCGATCGCGCCCGGCTCGGCCGCGAAGCGCGCGCGGAGGCGATCCCAAGCCTTGGTGTACGTCGCCGGGTTGCCGCGCGCCGTGCGGCCGAGGGGCGCCTGATCGACGAGCGTCGCGCGCTTGAGCGCGCCCACGCCGGTGATGCCGTCGTGCGCGCCCGGCTTGGGCACGGACATGTCGCCCAGCGCGCGCGCCACGCCGCGGTAGATCACGTCCTCGGCGAGCGTCGATTTGCCGGAGCCGCTCGGCCCGGTGATCGCGCACACGACGCCGAGCGGGACTTCCACGTCGATCCGTCGGAGGTTGTTCTCGCGCGCGCCGCGAACGTGAAGGTGCTCGCGCGCCTGGCGGGGCGCGGCGACCGCGCGGGCAGCCTTGGCCCACGCCTCGCCGGTCGGTAGATCGCGCCGCTTTGCGAGCGCGGCGGGCGTGCCGTCGAAGAGGATGCGGCCGCCGTCCTTGCCGGCGCCGGGGCCGAGCTCGACCACGCGATCGCACGACTCGACGACGCTTCGGTCGTGCTCGATGACGACGACGCCGTTGCCCGCGTCGGCGAGGCGACGGATCGCGTGCGACAGCGCGGGCACGTCGAGGGCGTGGAGCCCGACCGTGGGCTCGTCGAGCACGAAGAGCGCGCCGGTGAGCGACGCGCCAAGCGCGGTGGTGAGCCCCGCGCGCTGCGCCTCGCCGCCCGAGAGCGTGCGCGCCTGTCGATCGAGCGTGAGGTACCCGAGCCCGACGTCTTCGAGGTACCCGAGGCGCGCGAGGAGCTCGCTCTGGAGGCGTGCGCCCTGCGCGTCGCGAGCTTCGAGGGCCGCGAGCGCGGCGCGCGCGTGGCTCACGGTGCTGGCGTGCCACGCCGCGAGGTTCATCTCGCCGACGCGGTACGAGAGGGAGCTCGGCCCGAGCCGCGCGCCTCCGCACGTGGCGCACGGCACGTAGTCGCGGTAGCGCGCCAAGAAGACCCGGACGTGCATCTTGTACGTGCGCGTCTCGAGCCACTTGAACCAAGCGCGAACGCCGGGGAACTTTCCGCCTTCCCAATCGCCCTCACCGTCGAGCACCCCGGCGCGCTCCTCATCGGTGAGGTCTTGCCACGGAACGTCGAGGCGGATGCCGCGCTTCTTCGCGAAGCGCAGCAAGCTCTCGCGCTCCCACTCCGAGCTCGAGCCCGTCCACGCCTTGATCGCGCCCTTCTTGATGGAGCGCGTCTTGTCGGGGATGACCTTGTCCCAGTCGATCTCGATCGTGCGACCGAACCCGCGGCACGCCGAGCACGCGCCCAGCGGCGAGTTGTACGAGAAGAGGCCGGGCCGCGGCGGCTCGAAGCGCTTGGCGCACTTGGGGCACGAGAGCCCGCGCGCGATCGCCAGGCGTCGCGGCGGAGCGTCACTCTTCGCGCCAGCGTCCACGAGGAGGTCGGCGTGTCCGTCGCCGCGCTCCCAGGCGGCCTCGAGCGCGTGCTGGAGTCGGCGCGCGTCCCGCTTTTGCATCGTCACGCGGTCGACGACGACGAGGACGCGCACGTCCGGCCGCGTGGCCTCGCTCGGCCTGACCTCGTCGAGATCGCGCACGCTCCCGCCCACGACGAGGCGCCGGTACCCCTCGCGGGCGAGCTCCTCGCGCAGCGTGAGGAACTCGTCGGCGTCCGCGACCCGAACCGGATAGGCCACCTGCGCGCGCGATCCTTCGGGCTCGCTCGCGAGGAGCGCTTCCGCGGACGTCGCCGCCGACGTCGGGACCGCGAGCACGCGGCAGTCCGGGCACATTGGGCGCGATTCACGCGCGAAGAGCCCGGCGATGTACGCCTCGAGGTCGGCCATCGTGGCGAGCGTGGAGCGGCTGGACTTGATGGGCGCGCGCCGGTCGACCGCAACGGTGGCGGCCACCGGATCGAGTCGATCGATCGGCGGGCGCGGGAGCCGCTCCAAGAACTGGCGCGCGTACGGGCTGAAGCTCTCGACGAAGCGGCGCTGGCCCTCGGCGTAGAGCGTGTCCATCGCCAACGACGACTTGCCGGCGCCGCTCGGACCGGTCAGAGCGACGAGCTGGCCGGGCGCGAGGTCGAGGTCGACCGCGCGAAGATTGTGGGTGGACGCACCGCGTAGGACGACAGGCAGCATGTTCCGATCTCGCGGCGCGGAAGCGCGCGAGCGAGAGGATCCGGGACACTAGGTGGAGGGGCCGGCTCCGGCAAGCGGCGGGCGGCGCGTACGCACGCCTCAGCGTGTCGACCGCGTCGTGACGCGCTGGAGCGTGGCGAGGAGCGAGGCGAGATTGACCGGCTTTTCGAGCAACGCGGCGGCGTTCTCCAGGCCGCCCCGTTCGGAGGTGTCGCCCGTGAGGACGACGACGGGCGGCGCCGGGGCCGGTGATCCATCCGCGGTGAGGCGACGCAAGGTCTCGCGGCCCGAGAGGCCAGGCATCGACAGATCGAGCACCACCGCATCGAGCGTGGGGTCGCTCGGGACGAGGGCCAGCGCCTCGTCGCCGCCCGCCGCCTCGACGACGACGTGTCCACGACCCTCGAGCATGCGGCGAATCGTACGACGCACCAGCTCCTCGTCGTCGACCACGAGGACTCGCAGCTTCTGAATCGGCGACTCCGTTGCGACGTGCTGACGCCGCGGCGACGCCGCGACTTGGGCCGGATAGGAGAGGGTGAACGTGGTGCCTCGTCCGAGCTCGGACATCACGTCGATCGTTCCACCGATGTCGCGCATGGTGCCGTAGATCGTGGCGAGCCCGAGCCCGGTTCCGCGTCCGGGCGCCTTGGTGGTGAAGAACGGCTCGCCGAGCCGGCTGAGCGTCGCCTCGTCCATCCCGGCGCCGTTGTCCTTCACGACGAGGCGGTAGTGGCGCGGAGCGTCGGCGAGCGGGGCGTCGACCTCGGTGAGTCGAAGCTCGATCGTCGGGTCGGGGCGATCGACGAGGGCGTCGCGAGCGTTCAGGAGCAGGTTCAGGATGACCTGGTCGACGTGGCTAGGGCTCGCCAGCGTGAACGCTGCGTCCGGGGTCAAGTCGAGCACGATGCGGATGGCGCGGTCGAAGGTGCGCCTGCATAGGCCGACGACATCGTGCACCGCCTGCACCAGATCGACGTCCGCGCGCGAGGAGCGCGCGGTGCCGCGCGCGATGTAGAGGATCTGCTTGACCAGCTCTGCGGCTCGCACCGTCGCAGTGGACGCGTCGGCGAGCATGGCCTCCACCGAAGGCGCCGCTTCGCGCGCGGCCTCGACGTTGGGGAGGATGACCGCGAGCATGTTGTTGAAGTTGTGGGCGAGACCGGCCGCGAGGTCGCCCATCGCTTCTCGCCTTTGTGCGCGCCGCAGCCCCTCGGCGAGGTTGTGCTCCTCGGTGACGTCGAGCATGACGCCCGTCCACCGCGTGACGCTTCCCAGTCGCTCCGGATTCGACCGGATGCGCACGAAGCGCACCCGATCGGCGCCCACTACGCGCACCGTCTGATCGAACGGCGCGAGCGTCTCTCGCGACCGCTGCATGGCGGCGACGAAGGTCGGTCGATCATCGGCGTGCATGTAGCGCCACGTCTGCGATGCGTCGGCCGTCACGTCGGCCGCGGAGACTCCGATGAACTCCTGCACCGTGCCGTCGATGAACGTGAAGCGTTCGCTGCAGTCGTCGCTGCGCTCGTATTGGAAGATGATGCCGGGCGTCGCGCGCACGACGGCGCGGAGCTTGTCGGCCATCTGTTGCTCGGCGAGCTGCGCCTCCCTGAGGGCCGTGATGTCGGTGAACGTCGCGACCACGCCATGCGATGCGTCGCCTTCGCGCGCGATGCAGTCGCTGGAGACGCTGAGCCACGCGCGCTCGCCGGTCCCGCGCTCCACGCCGAGGAGCGCGTGTGCAGCGCGGCCGGTCTTGGTCGTGATCTCGGACGGGATCTCGTCCGCGGGGAGCGGCGTTCCGTCGGAGCGGACGAGTCGCCAGCGCGGATCGATGGCCTCGACCCCCCTGAGTTGCTCGTGCGTGAGGCCGAGGATGCGCTCGGCCCCGCGGTTCGAGAAGCGAATGGCGCCGCTCGCATCGTGGATGACGAGGCCTTCGCTCATGGCGCGGAGGACGGCTTCGTAGCGCCGCTCCGACGCGGCGTGCGCCGACTGCACGTTCTCGAAGCGGGTGTGCTCCTTGGTCGCGTCCGTGAAGCTCACCACGACGCGGAAGTCGTCCGCCTCGCCGCGCGGCAACGCGGTCACCAGCAGCCAGATCCGATCGCCAGTGGGTCGCCCCACTCCGAGCAGCGCGCCGTGCACCGGTGCGCGGGTGCGCGCGGCGATCATCGCCGGCTGGTCGTCGGGGGTGACCTTCTCGCCGTCGGCGTTCACGATGTCCCACGGTCCGTGCGAGCTGCCCGCCAAGAGCGCTTCGCGGGAGACGCCGAGGAGCGACGCGGCGGCCGAGTTCGCGAGGAGGATCTTCCCGGTCGCGTCGTGGACGACGACGCCGACGTCAATCGCGTCGAGGACCAGCCACGGATCGATGGGGGAGGCGCTCACGACGGATTCACTCCTAGCGGGAGCCTATCCCGATTCGCGGGACGGCCGGCGCGCGATCAGCGCCGTGGGGCGCGTGGCAATTTCACCAAGAATGAGGCGCCGTTTGGGGCGTCGAGGAGGGTGATCGAGCCCCCATGCGCGGCGGCGATTCGGCGGGCGAGGGCGAGCCCCATGCCCGTACCGCCGGCGCGCGCCGAGACGAGCGGATCGAAGAGCGTCGCGCGGATGGCGGGCGGTACGCCGGGGCCGTCGTCGGTCACTTCGACGGAGATCTCGTCGGCCTCGACGCGGGCGTGCGTGGTGATCGCCACCGGTCGCGGCGCCATCACTTGCACGGCGTTCTCGTAGAGCACCTTGAAGAGTCGCGCGATCAACCGGTCGTGCACGCGCAGCGGAACGTCGGCGCCCACGTCGTCGAAGTGGGCGTTCGCGCCGGGCTCGAGCTCGCTCCGCGCGAGGGCGAGCAGCTCGCCCACCGTGGTGTCCTCGCAGGGAATACCGCCGTCCGCGTCGACGTCACGGACGAGAAGAAACACGTCGTCGACCACCGCGCGTGCCGTGCGCACCGAACGGGTGATCTTGGCGATGTGAGGTGCGCTCGCGGCAGGGTCACGCTCGGCGAGATAGGCGCTGCCGTCGATCACGAGGAGCAGGTTGCGGAGCTCGTGCGCCACCTCGAGCGCCACTTCGCCGAGCATGGCCAGCCGCGTCTTGGGATCGGTCGGATCGCTCATTTGGGTGCCAGCGTGTCGCGTCGCTCGCGTCGGGCGCGCTTCTTCTCGACGGCGAGCTTCCGCTTCTCGCGCTGCGCGTCGGTGGGCGCGCGACCCTCGAGCGGGGCCTGCTCGGCGTGGTGCTCGTCGAAGGTGCCGGGGGCATGGCCGAGCTCGAAGATGGCGATCTCGCGCTTGCCACGCTCGCCGAGTCGCAGCGGCATCACTGCGGCGCCGATGCCGGCCCCCACGTAGACCGCGCCCTCGTCGGGGCCGGCGGTGCGCGTGCCGTAGAGACCATGCACGTACTTGTGTCCGGCGAGCTTGCCGATGGAGAGCTCATGGAGGCGCGCGAGCGTGATCTGTCCGGCGTGCGTGTGGCCGGAGAAGACCAGCGGCACGCCGCGATCCCAGAGGAAGTCGGCTTCTTCGGCGATGTGCGAGAGTCCGATCGTGGGCACGTCGGGGCGCAGCCCGTGGACGGCGCGCAAGCGATCGGCGTGACCGGTGTACGCGTCGTCGAGGCCGACGAGCTGGAGGGATTGCCCGCGCAGCGTGAGGATCGTGCTGGTGTTGTCGAGCACCGTGACGCCGGCCTTGCCCAGCGCCCAACGCACGCCTTCCGCACCCGACCAGTAGTCGTGGTTGCCCAGCACCGCCACGACGGGCGCGCGGAAGCCGGACATGATCGTCGACAGCTCGTCGAGATAGCGCTGGCTGTGGCAAACGAAGTCGCCGGTCACGACGACGAGGTCCGGATGCGCTTCGTTGGTGAGCTCGACGGCGTCGAGCTGCACGCGCATCGGGGTCACGCGGCCCACGTGGAGATCGGTGAGATGCGCGATGCGGATGGGGTCGAGGCGATCCTCGAACGACGCCGGACCTGCGAACCGTCGAACCCGAATCCGCGAGCGGTCGATGCGCGCGGGCGACGGGGGAGGGAGGGACGAAGCCCGTGATCTCACTTTACTCAACGTCGCTCCTAAGACGCCCGAGGGCAAGGCCTCCTCGCGCCTCTTCTGCGGCACTGCTCCGAGTGTGCGAGACTCGCTCACGCGAGGAAACGATTCGTGCCTGCCCGAGCGATGAGTGAAGCCGCAGCGGTACGACTCTTTTTGGCTCGCGCCGAGGACGCGCGGGGTGAGCGAATTCCGGCGCGGGATCGCGCGAGCGCCCTCGCGATCGTGCGCCTTCTCGGAAGCAACAAGCCGGCCATCCTCCTCGCCGCCGCCCGTGCCGATCGCGAGACGCCGGGCGAGATTCTTGCTGCGCTTCGCGTCCTCGCTGGCATGGGCGCGCCCGATGACGACGCGCGTCGCGCGCTCGTCGCGGGCGAGGCCTCGCGCGTCGCGGGGCGACTCGGCGAGGCCACCCGCCACCTCCGCCGCGCCAAAGACGCGTCGCTCGCGCCCGCCGACGTGTTCGCAGAAGCCGAGGCGCTGCGGCTCCTGGGGGCGGTCGCGCGGGCCCAAGGTCGCCACGCAGAGTCGCTGCGCGATCGAGAACGCGCGCTCGCTCTCCACGAGCGTCTCGGGGATCGCGCTCACGTCGCCGTCGCGCTCGGCGACGTCGGCACGTCACTCGCCGCGCTCGGGCGTCTCCGCGAAGCGCGCGTGGTGCACGAGCGGGCCATCGCGATCCACCGCGAGCTCGGTCGAACGCGCGAAGAGGGCATCGAGTGGTCTTACCTCGGCGTCGCGCTTCATCGCGCCGGTCGCTTTTGGGACGCCATGCGCGCCCACGAGCGCGCGCTCGAAATCCATCGTGCGGTGAGGAATCGTCGTGGTGAAGCCGCCGACCGCATGCATCTCGGTTACGTGGGGCACGAGGTCGGGCGCTTCGACGAATCGCGCGGCCACTACGAAGCGGCGCTCGCCGGCTTTCGTGCCGTCGGCGATCGCGCTCTCGCGGGCGTTGCGCTCAGCTATTGGGGTGCCCTCGAGGTGGAGGCGCGAAGGCCCGAGGCCGCGGGACCGCTGCTCCGCGAGGCGCAGGCGGCGCATCGCGCGGTCGCGAGTCGTCGGCACGAGGCGGTGACGCTCGTGCATCTCGCGCAGCATCACGCGGTGCTCGGAGAGCGGGTGGCGGCCCGCGAGGCAGCGGTGCGCGCGCTTTCGCGCGCCAAAGACGGTGAAGCGCTGGAGGTCGAGCACCGCGCCTTCGCCCTCGCGCTCGCCGGCCGTTTCCGGGGCGCCGAACGGCCGCTCGAAGACGAGGTGACGGCGCGCGCCGTGACGCTCCTGGCCCTCGCCGCGCGCGTCTCGCGGGGAGCCGCGCCGGTCGCCGAGGCTCGCCGCGCCGCGCTCGAGGCGCGGGGCGCCGGCGGGATTCCATTCGGGAGCCGCGTCCGCTTCGCGCTCGGTCTGCTCGAAGAGTCGCTCGCGTCGTCGCAACCGGCGCTCGCGCTCGCGGCCGACGGCACGTGCTTCGTCGACGCGCGTGGCCGACGGGTCGACCTCTCGCGTCGCGCTCCGCTCACGCGCATCTTCCGTCACTTGATCGAGCGACGCCTCGTCTCGCCGGGTGAGCCTTCGTCGTCGGACGTGCTCGTCCGCGCGGGCTGGCCGGGCGAGAAGATCCTCCACGACGCTGCACAGATTCGCGTTCGAAACGCGCTCGCGCAGCTCCGCAAGCTCGGCTTGCATCCGGTGTTGGTCACGCGCGGTGGCGGCTGGCTGCTCGATCCCGCGGTGCGCATCGCGACCTCGCTTTAACGAACTCTCACGGGCGCGGTCCCCGTCCACGCGGGAGAGTCGCGCCCATGAAGTCCGTTCGACCGACGCTCGGCCTCTCGCTGACCGCCCTCTTGTCTCTCGTTGCGTGCAGTGCCGCGAGTCCGGCGTCCGCACCCGCGGAGCCAGCCGCGCCCGCGCCCGTCGACGCTCCGTCCACCGACGGACCGAGCGCGGCCGCGCCCCCGGCGTCGCCGCCCGATGCGGGAGTCACGCCGCGCGGCTGCGAAGCGACGTCGCCGCGGAGCACGACCATCGACGTGCACGTCTTGCCCGACGACGGCGAGGCGCCCTACGTCACGGCGCTCGCGGGAGCGCAAACGTCGATTCGCGTCTTCGCGTATCAGATGGGGTTCGGCGGCGTGCTCGACACCCTGCGCGCCAAGGCCAAAGCGGGCGTCGCGGTGCGGGTGATCCTCGACGGCGAGACGCAGCGAGACGTCAACACGAAGTACAAGACGATGCTCGAGGCCGACGGCGTGAAGGTTGCGTGGAGCGACCCGGCGTTCTCGTACATGCACGCGAAGTCGATCGTGGTCGACGACGCGCGCGCGCTCGTGTCGACCGGCAACTACTCGCGGTCGTACATGCTCAAGGAGCGAAACTACGCGGCCACGCTCACCGAGCCGGACGACGTCGCGGACTTGGCCGCGCTGTTCGACGCCGACTTCGATCAGAAATCCCCGGCGCTCTCTTGCACGCGGCTCGTCGTCTCGCCGGTCAACTCGCGCGGGCGCATCGAAGAGCTCGTGCGGAGCGCGCAGAAGGAGCTCTTGGTCGAGTCGATGCAGCTCGCCGATCCTGGCGTGCGCGCGGCCATCGCCGACCGCGTGAAGGCGGGCGTCGACGTGAAGGTGGTCCTCGCGGCGCCGAGCTGGATCGACACCAACACCAAGGCCGCGCAGTACCTCGCGGGCGTCGGCGTCACGGCGCGGTGGATGTCCGCGCCCGGCGTCCACGTGAAGGCCATCGTCGTCGACGGCGCCCGCGCGTACCTCGGCTCGGAGAACCTGAGCGGCACGTCCCTCGACAAGAACAGGGAAGTCGGCGTCGTCCTGTCGGACGTCGCCGCCGTCTCCCGGATGCGGGACACCTTCGCGACCGACTTCGCCGCCGCCACACCGTTCTGAGCCCACCGCCCCACGCGTCCGGGTGGGAGGGCGAGGGGAGGCGTGCTATGTCCCCGGCGTCATGGCCGATTCCCCCGAGCGCGCCGAGCTCGCCCGCCGCATCGCGGAGCGACGCACGTTCGCGATCATCTCTCACCCCGACGCGGGCAAGACGACGCTCACCGAGAAGCTCCTCCTTTACGGGGGTGCCATTCAGCTCGCCGGCGCCGTCAAGGCCAAGCGCGGTCGCGCGTCGGCGGTCAGCGACTGGATGGAGATGGAGCGCGAGCGCGGCATCTCGATCACGACCAGCGTTCTCCAGTTCCCGTACCACGGCCTGGTGATGAACCTCCTCGACACGCCGGGTCACGCCGACTTCAGCGAGGACACCTACCGCACGCTCCACGCCGCGGACGGCGCCGTGATGCTCCTCGACTGCGCCAAGGGCGTCGAAGCGCAGACGAAGAAGCTGTTTCGCGTGTGTCGCCAGCGGAAGATGCCGATCTTCACGCTCGTGAACAAAATGGACCGCCCTGGCCGCGAGCCCTTCGAGCTCATCGGCGAGGTCGAGCACGTGCTCGGCATCGGCGTTTACCCGGTCACGTGGCCCATCTATCGCGGCGCTACGTTCCGCGGCGTCTACCACCGCGACTCGAAGCAGGTCTTCTTGTTCGACGCCGATCGCGCGGGCTCGAGCACGCAGACCGGCTCCGAGCGCGCCGACTACGTCGCGACCGGCATCGACGATCCGCGCCTGAAAGACGAGCTCGGCGAAGAAGGCTACGCGCGCCTCAAGGAGGACTCGGAGCTCCTCGAGATGGCGGGCGACGCGTTCGACCGCGAGAAGTTCCTCGCCGGCGAGGTGTCGCCGATGTTCTTCGGCAGCGCCGTGAACAACTTCGGCATCCAGGCGTTCTTGGACGACTTCTGCACGCGCATGCCCGGCCCCACGCCGCGCGTCGCGTCCAAGGGCACCGTGGCGACCGACGAGTCGTTCTCGGCGTTCGTCTTCAAGATCCAAGCGAACATGGATCGGCAGCATCGCGATCGCGTGGCCTTCATCCGCATCTGCTCGGGCAAGCTCGAGCGCGGCGCCAAGGTCTTTCACGTGCGCGACGATCGCCAGGTGCGCCTCGCCAATCCGACCACCTTCATGGCGCAGGAGCGCACGATCGTCGAAGAGGGCTTCGCCGGGGACGTGCTCGGCGTCTACGACCCCGGGATCTTCGAGATCGGCGACACGCTCACCTCGGGCCCGAAGTTCACCTACGAGGAGATCCCGAGCTTCGCGCCCGAGCACTTCGTGCGCGTCGCGATGATGGATCCCATGCGCCGCAAGCAGCTCAAGAAGGGCCTCGAGCAGCTCGCGCAAGAAGGCACCATCCAGCTCTACACGCCCGAGCGCGGCGGCGATCCGATCCTCGGCGCCGTCGGTCGCCTCCAGCTCGAGGTCGTGAAGCATCGCCTGAAGAGCGAGTACGACGTCGACGCGCGCCTCGAGCCCCTCGCGTGCGATTTCGCGCGTTGGGTGTCTCGCGCCGACGGCCAAGACCTCGATCTCCTCGCGTTCGATCGTGAGCGGCTCGGGATTCCGGCGCGCGACGTGCGCGGTCGCCCGGTCGTCCTCTTCGCGGGTGAGTGGCAGCTCAATAGCGCGAAGCGCGAGATGCCCGACGTGGTCTACGCAGAGACCGCCCGCGGCGGGCAAGCCACGGCACACGACTGACGGCGCGGCTCGCCGTGCATCCGTGCAACGGTGAAATGGCGGTTCCTTTCAACTCTGCATTCCGAGGCTGAGGTCGCTCCAACGATCTCGTGACGATGAGCGCGCCCGCGCGTTGGCCCGGCACGTGCACTACTCATAAGCAACGGCGCTCGGGAGCTTTCCCCCCCCCGGCTCCCGGGCGCCGCGTTTTTTTCCAAGAGCCCGACCTCGAAGCTGCGAGCCACGACTTGCGCTCGGCCGACGCTCGGTGAGAAGACGGGGCACGCATGCCGCGGCCGCCGCCCACCCACGACGACGAGCACTGGCTCGCCCGGCTCGACGCGCACGTCGCGCTCAAGCTGCTCGGGCGGCGGTCCTTCGACATCGCGCTCGCGAGCGGCATGCTCTACGGCGAGGCGCCGACCCTCGGCCAGGCGGGCTTCGTTCACGCTGTCCTCGTCGAGCCGGGGCGTGGTGTCGGTGGTGCGGTCGACATTCAGTCGCGCGTGGCCGTCCGTCTCCGCGACGACGACTCGCTCGCCGTCGAGTGCTCGCGGTGCATGGCGTCGTTCGGGCCGTGTCGCCACGGCGCGGCGCTCACCGTGGACCTCGCCATCGCCAGTGCGCTGCGCGACGCGGTGCTCGCGGGAGAGTCGCGGTTCGATCCCAACGAGGCGGTCCGCGCCGCGCGCCGCGCGATGCACCTCGAGGCGAGCTTCGAGGCGACCCTGCGCGCGTGGACCTCGCCTGCCGAGGTCGGCGCGCGCGTCGAGATCGCCGCCGCGCCTGCGCCGCGCGATCTCCTCCATGGCTACGGTGATCGCGACGACGGTCCGGGGATCTCGCTCACGGTGCGTCGCGCCGGCGAGCGGCGGCTCCTCGCGCCCCAGGAGATCGGCGCCCTCGTCCTCTCGGCCTCGGACCGTCGGGTGCTCCGGTATGCGCGAGGCACGACCGGCGCGTCCGGCAAGAAGGCTCTCGTCGTCTTCGGTGCCTTTGCGTCGCTCACGCTGGCCGCCATCCGCGAGCACGGCGGCGTGTTCGCGCACGGCTACAAGTCCCTCATCGACATCCGCGCGGCGTTCGCGCGGCCGGCGATCGAAGAGTCCCCGGTCGCGTCCGGTGGCAGCGGTCGCGCGCTCAGCGCCACGTGGATCGCCGACGGCGCGCGCGTCGCGATGGAGTCGTCGTTCTTCTTCAGCGGGCCGTTCGCGTTCGTGTGGGTGAAGGACGGCCCGCTGTATCGCGTCGCGCCGGACGTCGACGTCGACATGGCCGCCGAGCTCGTGCGCGTGCCGACGCTCATCGTGCCGCGCGCGAAGCTCGAGGACGCCGGACAGAAGCTCGTCCGCGCGGCGCGCCCGCGCGGCATCGTCGTCCCGCGCACCGAGCGCTTCGGGCTCCCAGCGCTCGAGGCGCCGCGCTTCGTCCTTCGGCTCGCGGGCGATCCGCTCGAGGTGATGGGCGCGCTCGTCGCCGTCTACCCGCACGGAGAGGTTCCTCTGTTCGGTGAGCACGTCACGCAGGCGGTCCCGCCGCGCGACGACGTGGCCGAGTCACGTGCCCGCGCGCACGTCATCGCCGCCGGGCTCGTGCATCATGCAGGGACCGACGACGGCGCTCCCGCCGAGGAGTGGGTGGGGGCGGTCGAAGAAGGCGCGATCGCGCTCTGGCAATCGGGGCTCCCGCTCCTTCGGTCCGCGACCGATCCGCCGATCGAGGTCGAGCTCACCGAGCGGCTCGCGCAGGTGCGCGTCGGCACGGCCATCGCGCCGCGCGTGCACGTCGCGCTCGAAGGCAACTGGCTCGACACGAGGGTCGAGTTTTGGGCGCGCGAGATCCCCGTCGAGATGGACGCCATTCGGGCTGCGCTCCGCAAGAAGCACCGCTGGGTGTCGCTCACCGACGGCACGCTCGCCCGCATCACCGGCACGGTGGCGCGCCTCGTCGACGAGGCCGCCGAGGTGCTCGGGGACGAGGACCACGCTCTCTTGCCCGCGCATCAGCTCGGTCGCCTCGAGCGCTGGATCGAGGAGAACGACGGCCGCGTCGACGCCGCGGTGGCCTCGCTGAGGAAGCGCCTCCGCGCGCTCGCCGTGTCGCCCGAGCCCGCGCTCCCCAAGAAGCTCAAGACCAAGCTCCGCCCGTATCAAAAGAGCGGGCTCGCGTGGCTGCAGTTCCTGCGCGCGATGGGCGCCGGCGGCCTCCTCGCCGACGACATGGGGCTCGGCAAGACCGTCACCACGCTCGCCTTCATCCAGCGCTGGAAGGAGGACGACGGCGCGAAGCCGTCGCTCGTCGTGTGTCCGACGTCGGTGGCCACGAACTGGGTGCACGAGGCCAAGCGCTTCACGCCGGGGCTCTCGGTGGCGCTCCTCCACGGCACGCCGCGTGAGCGAGCGAAGGTCGATCTCGACGGCTCCGATCTGGTGGTCACGACCTATGGGGTCTTGCGCCAAGACAAGGACGTGCTCGCGGCGCGCCGCTTCCGCGCCGTCATCTTGGACGAAGCCCAGTGGGTGAAGAACGCGGATGCGTTGGCGCGCCGCGCCGCGGTCGAGCTCGCGGCCGACATGCGAATCGCGCTCACCGGAACGCCGGTGGAGAATCGATTGCGCGAGCTCTGGTCGATCGTGTCGTTCGTGAATCCGGGCATTCTCGGCACGGAGAGCGCGTTCGAGCGCCGCTACGAGCGGTCGCTGGCGATGAACCTCCAAAGCCCGCTCGGGCCCGAGCTCCGCTCGATCGTCCGTCCGTTCTTGCTTCGTCGCACCAAGGCCGAGGTGCTCTCGGACTTGCCGCCCAAGACCGAGATCGATCGCTTCGTGACGCTGTCGCGCGAGAACAAGCGCCTCTACGACGCGCTTGCGCACACGCTTCGCGCGAGCATCGCGCGCGCCGTGGAGCGTCGCGACGGTGGCGCCGGACAGCTCTCGGTCTTCACCGCGCTGACGCGCCTCCGGCAAATGGCGTGCGATCCGCGCCTCGTCGATCCGAGTCAGCCGCCGTCGGCCAGCGCCAAGCGCGAGGCGTTCTTGGAGCTCGTGCGCGAGCTCGTGAGCGAGAAGCGCCGCGCCCTCGTGTTCTCGCAGTTCGTCGAGCTCTTCAACTTGTGGCGCAAGGATCTCGACGCGGCCGGGATCCGGTACGAGTACCTCGACGGCTCGACGCGCAAGCGCGACGTGGTCGTGCGCAATTTCCAAGAAGGTGACGCGCCGCTCTTCCTCGTGTCGCTCAAGGCGGGCGGCGCCGGTCTCAACCTCACCGCCGCCGACACGGTCATCCACTGCGATCCGTGGTGGAACCCGGCGGTCGAAGATCAGGCGACCGATCGCGCGCACCGCATCGGGCAAGACAAGCCGGTCACGGTGGTGCGCTTGCTCGCTGCGGGGACGATCGAGGAGAAGATCCTCTCGCTCAAAGCCAAGAAGCGCGGCCTCGTGGAGACCGTGCTCGAGGACGGGGCCGGCGCGCTGGCGGGGCTCGACGAGGCGACGCTGCGCGTCCTCTTCGGTGACGTCGACGGGCCTTCATGGGACGACGGCGCGTCGCTCCACGCGCGCAGCGCTGGCTCACCTCGACGGGCAGCCCGTCGTCGGAGCTCGCTTGGCTGCTCGATCTCCCGGAGGAGTTCGCGGAGCGCTTGGCCCGTGGTCGACCGTTCCCATGCTCGCGCGTGGTCGCTCAGCGGATCGAGAGCCGGCTCGAGGCGTTTCGCCGCGGCATGCTCCACGGGCCGTACGACACCTGACGCGCGTCAGCGGCTCTTGCGCAGCGCGGCGACGAGCCGAGCGAGGCTTCGCTCCGCCGAGTCGGCCTCCGCGTACCCGAGCACCGAGCGAATGCGATGCGTGTCGAGGACCACGTCGCACGGGAACCTGCCGAAGAGGCCCCACTCCGGTGGGAGCGGCTCGTGCGTCTCCTCGAGCGCGAGGGGACGACCCATGACGCGCGCGATCGCCAGCGCGCGCTCGCCCATCGTCGGGACCGCGGCTTCGCCGACGTTGAGGACGTGATCGATCGCCGCGAGCTCGGGCGACGTCGCCGCGAGGACGATCGCCTGGGCCGCGTCCTCGACGTCGACGTGTGAGAGGCGGAGGCTCGCGCCGCCCGCCACCGGGAGCCGCGTGAGGCCGCCATCGAGCGCGTCGACGAGCGGCCCGAAGCGCCGCTTCGGATCGCGCGGGCCGTAGACGATGGGGAGCCTCAGCACCACGGCCGGCGCGCCCGTGGTGCGCGGCAGCGCGCGGAACACCGCTTCGACGTCCTTCTTGTCGTAGTCGGGCCCGCCCTCGTGCGGTCCGACGGTACGGAACGGGAAGGGCGGCGAAGGCGGCGCGTGCTCGTCCAAAGTCGCGCGGATCGCGGCGTCGCTCGAGACGCCGTTCAGGCGGCCGAACTGGGCGTACACGTCGGCGCTCGACAAGACGACGGCGCGCACCCCCACGGTCTTGATCGCGAGCGCCGCGCACTCCGCTTGGCTCCGCGTCATCGCGCGTGTGTCGACCACCGCATCGGGGCGAAAGCGCGCCACCGCCTGTGCGAGCGCGGTCGGGTCGTCTCGATCCACGAGCACCTCAGCGGCGCCAGCGACGTCGCACTTGGTCTGGCCGCGATGGGCCACCGCCACGTCGTGGCCGTGCGCGACCGCGCGGCTCGCCGCCGCATGCCCGATGAACCTCGTCCCACCCAAAAAGAAGATCCGCACGCGCTTCGCCCCCGCCCCGTCGACTTCTCTGCCTTGGGATACCATGCGCGGCGATGGACAACGACACCCTCGCCAAGACTCTGCTTGAGCTGGCCGACGTGCTCGAGCTCGGCGGCGAGACGCAGTTTCGCGTCCGCGCGTTCCGCGGCGCGGCGCGCGCGATCGAAGGGATCGGCGAGCCCATCGCCGAGAAGATCGCGCAGAAGAAGCTCGGTCACGTCGCCGGGATCGGCGCGGGCATCCTCGGTCGCCTCGAGGAGCTCGTGGCCACCGGCAACTTGAAGGAGCTCGAGGCCGCCAAAGCCAAGCTCCCGCCCGGGCTCACCGACCTCATGAACGTGCCGGGCATCGGCATCAAGACGGCGCAGCAGGTGTGGAAGGAGCGCGGCATCACGACCATCGACGCGCTCGAGGCCGCGGCCAAGGAAGGCAAGCTCGCCGACCTCCCGCGCTTCGGAAAAAAGCGCGAGGAAAAGCTCATCGAGAGCATCGCTGCGTGGCGCAAGCGCGCCAGCGCGCCCAAGCGCTTCCCCATGGCGGAGGCGCTCGATCTCGCGGAGGCGCTCACGGCGAAGCTCCGCGCCATGCCGGGCGTTCTCGCTTGCGAGTTCGCGGGCAGTCTGAGGCGGCGTCGCGAGACGGTGGGTGATCTCGACATCCTCGTCGCTGCCGCGGACGAAGACGCGCCGTCGATCATGAGCTCGTGGGCGACGATGCCCGAGGTCGTGGAGATCCTCGGCAAGGGTGAGACCAAGACGAGCGTCGTCTTGAAGAGCGGCATCCAGGCCGACCTCCGCGTCGTCCCGCGCGAGTCGTTCGGCGCGGCGCTCCAGTACTTCACCGGCTCCAAAGATCACAACGTCGCGATGCGCACGCTCGCCGTGAAGAAGGGCCTCAAGGTCAGCGAGTACGGCGTCTTCGACGCGAGCGGGAAGAGCCTCGCCGGCGAGAGCGAAGAAGAGGTCTACGAAGCCATCGGCCTCGCGTGGATGCCGCCCGAGATCCGCGAGAACCGCGGCGAGATCGACGCCGCGCGCGAAGACGAGCTCCCGACGCTCGTCACGCTCGGGGATCTCCGCGGCGATCTCCACATGCACACCAAGGAGACCGACGGCCTCGCGACGATCGAGGAGATGGCGCTGGCCGCGAAGGCCGCGGGTCGCTCGTACATCGCCGTCACCGATCACTCCCAGTCGCTGCGCATCGCCAACGGCATGACCAGCGAGCGCCTGCGCGCCCACGTGAAGCGCATCCGCGAAGCCGAGCAAAAGACGGGCTTCCGCATCTTGGCGGGCGTCGAGGCCGACATCTTGAGCGACGGCTCGCTCGATCTCGAAGGCGATCTCGACGATCTCGATTGGGTCGTGCTGAGCGTCCACAACAAGCTCGACATGCCACGCGAGCAAATGACCGCGCGTCTCGTTCGCGCGATCGAGTCCGGTCACGGCGATTGCATCGGCCACGTCACGGGTCGCCTCCTCGGCGCGCGCGAGGGGAGCCCGCTCGACATCGAGGTGGTGCTCCAAGCGCTCGCCCGCACCGGGATGGCCATCGAGCTCAACTCGTCGCCGCTCCGCCTCGACGTCTCCGAGAACGGCGCGCGCCTCGCGCGCGACATGGGCGTCCCCGTCGCGATCAACTCCGACGCGCACTCGACGCGTGAGCTCGACTACCTGCGCTACGGCGTCGGCATCGCGAGGCGCGCGTGGCTCGGTCCCGAGCACGTGCTCACCACGCGCACGGACAAACAGCTCAGCGAGTGGCGGCGCTCGCGGGTGCGGGCTCGTGCGGGCGCGCGCGCGTGAGCCGCTCGATCAAGAAGTCGACGCCGAGCCCGACGCCGATGCCGACCGCCGTTCCGATCGCGTCCCACGTGAAGTCTCGCCACGACGGATCGCCGTGGCCGAGCGCGTCGTAGCTCTCCTTGGCCGCCCCGATCGCCAGCGTGAAGCTGCCCGCCACGAGCGCCGCGTCGAGCCGACGGTCGAAGACGAAGGCGCGCCCGAGGCCGTAGCCGCTCGACGCCAAGGTCGCGCTCACGCCGAAGTGGAGGGCCTTGTCGCGGCCGAGCCACGGGTCGGGATCGGGCTCGCTCGCGCGCGCCGGCGAGGCGTGGGTCAGCGCGAGCGTGAGCAGCGCGGCCGCACCGGCCCGGGGTAGGCGGCGATGTGGGATAACCCTGGGGACCGAGGCCGACGAGGCGACTGAGGTGTGCATGAAAGGCCAAGTTTTCGGACAAACGGTCGACATTCGCCAAACGTGCGAACTCGTTGCGTGAGTTCGGGTATCCTCAAGCGGTTTTCGGTGGCTCCCCCGAGGACCAGCGACAGCATCGCACCGGTCGCACGCCGCCCGCTACGCGTACGGCGTACGGCGTGAGACCGACACTCCCTGAGAATGCGCCCCGTCCCCAACGAGTCGAGGATCCCGGTCGGCCAAGTCCTGGTCGGGAAATATCGCGTCACTCGCGAGATCGGTCGGGGCGGCATGGCGGCCGTCTACGAAGCGGAGCACCTCGCCCTCGGCAAGAAGGTTGCCGTGAAGGTGCTCGCGAGCGAGCTGTCGGCGTCCACGATCGTCATCGAGCGGTTCTTCCGTGAGGCGCGCGCCGCCGCGAGCATCAAGAGCCCTTTCATCGTCGACATCTACGACTCGGGTCGCCTCGAGGACGGTCGCCCCTTCATCTGCATGGAGATGCTGGACGGCGAGTCGCTCTACGACCGCATGGCCCGCATCCGGATCATCGACGTCGAGACCACGCTGCGGGTCATCACCCACTGCGCGAAGGCCCTCAGCAAGGCGCACGCGGCGGGCATCGTCCACCGCGACCTCAAGCCCGAGAACATCTTCCTCACGCGCAACGAAGATGGCGACGAGACGACCAAGCTCCTCGACTTCGGTCTCGCCAAGTTCTACGCGCCCGTCGACTCGCCCGATCAGAAGAGCGCGCGCCTCACGCGCGAGGGCGCCGTCTTCGGAACGCCCGCGTACATGTCGCCCGAGCAGGTGAAGGGCCAGGGCTCCGTCGATCACCGCGCGGATCTCTGGGCGCTCGGCTGCATGGCGTTCGAGTGCCTCATCGGTCGCCCGGTGTGGAACACCGATCAAGGCGTGGCGATGACGTTCGCGGCCATCGCGACGCATCCGCTCCCGGTGCCATCGCAGATCCGACCCGACCTGCCGAAGGCCTTCGACAACTGGTTCTTCCACGCGCTCGAGCGGGATCCCGACAAGCGCTTCCAGACGGCGAAGGAGCTCGCCGCGGCGCTCGTCGAGGCGTTCGGTCGCGGTTCCAATCCCGAGATCGACAACACGCTCGACCTACCTCGTCCGCCCTCGCCGGCGCCGAGTGGCGACGCGTTCCCGCTCGTTCGTTCGTCTCCCAACGGATTGCCGGTGCCGCCTGCGCCGCCGTCGTCGCCGTCGGGGCGGCTTCCGTCACCGATGGCGTCCGAGCGTTCGCTCGCGGGCGGTGAGCCTTCGCAGCGTGGCCCGTCGATGGTCGCGGCGCCCGCGCGGCCTTCGCCGCTCCGTTGGGCGATGTCGAGCGTCCTCCTCATCGTGACGTCGCTCTCCGCGTACGTCGTTTGGTCGAACTATCTGCGCCCGCAGCTGTTCGCGCCGACGGTGATGTCCTCGGCCACGGTCGCGCCCTCGAGCGCGCCCTCGAGCAGCGCCGCGGTGCAGACCAAGCCCGACGAGCCCAAGTGGCTGAGCGCGATCGGCGAAGGGCAGAAGCTCTTCGCCGACGGCGACGCGGCCGCCGCGCTCAAGAAGATGCAGGACGCCAGCCAGATGGGCGGTGCCGCGCTCGCACGGATATTCGCCGACCAGATTCGCATCGGCATGGCCTCCGGTGGTGCGTGCAAGATGGCTGCGTTCGCGCACCCGCGCGTCGGGCAGACCCACAACGTCGGGCGCCCGAGCATCGCCATCTCGCGCAGCGGCGCCCTCGTCGTGTGGACCGACGATCACGAGCAGGCGGGGCGCGATCACGTCTACTCCGTCGTCATCGACGAGGCCGGACGCAACACGTCGTCGCCGCGCGATCTCACGCCCGAGGCCAACGAGGTCGTGCGCGCGTCGCTCCTCGCGGTGGGTGATCGCGACGCGCTCCTCTTCTGGGATCGCGCCGGCCGCGAGCCAGGCGTCCGCGTTCGCTGGATCGACGCCGACGGTCGCATCGGGAGCGGCAGCACGCTCGTCGGCGCCGGTCGGCCGGGGAACTTCTGGCCCACGATCGAGAAGTCGCCGGACGGCTTCCTCGTCGCGTGGCAAGACGATCGCGATCGCGACGGAGACGACATCTTCCTCCGCAAGCTCGGCCCCGAGCTCGAGCCGCTCGGCTCCGAGCTCCGCGCGACGGACTACGTCGCCATCGGCGGGAAGCCTGCGCACGCGCGGTCGCCGTCGCTGGCCATCGCCGCGAGCAACGTCTTCCTCGGCTACACGCTCGAGCGCGGGCCTACGCGTCTGGTCTATCGCATGCGTGTCCCGCTGACTGGACCGGAGCTCGGCAAGGGCCTCACCGAGCGCGCCGGAAAGCCCGTCGATCGCGAGCTCGGGGACGTCGCGCTCGTGAACGAAGACAAGACGCCCGGTGACGCCCCGTCGCTCGCGTGCGGCGCGGAGGGCTGCTTCGTCGCGTGGCACGCCGACAAGGGCGGCGCCTTCGCGGCCCTACTCGAGCCCGCCAAGGGCAAGGTGATGTGGCGCAAGAAGTTCAGCGAGAAGGGGGGCCGGCCGAGCCTCTCCGCCTCGAAGGACGGCCTCGTCACCGTCACCTTCTACGAAGGCGGGCGCGTCAAGATGGCCGTGCTCACCCGCGATGGCGTGAGCGCCTCGTCGACGATCGCCAAGGTGAATGGCGATCAGCCGCGTCCGTGGGTCGCGCCCGGCAAAGGCAAGGGCGAGTTCTACCTCGCGTGGCAGGACTCCGAGGCGAACCACGCCGAGCCGTACGCGGCGCGCGTGGTGTGCCGACCGTGAACGGCGATCCGCCGCTCCTCGGCGAGGACTCCGCCACGCCGGCGCATCCAGAAGACGGTCGCGCGCGAACCCGCGCGCTCGTCGAAGCGCTCGTCGCATCGGCGGTCGTGACCGGGCTCGTCACCCTCGTCGCCCTACTCCCCGATCGCTTCGTCGCGCTCGCCGTCGGCGCCGTCTTCCTCCTCGCCACGTACGTCCTCGCGTGGCGGCGCGACGACGCGGTCGTGATTCGCTACGGGCTCACGTTCGGTGGCGTCGTCCTGCCCGGAAAGCTCGATCCGCCCGCGCTGCTTCGCGCTTCCGCGCGCGCGGTCGGTTGGACGCTCCTCTTTGCTGCGGTGACGTTCCCAGCGTTCTACTTCGGGTGGCGTGCCTATTGGGGACCGCGTCTCCGATTCTCGCTCGACGTCGGCCCGGTCGAGATCGTCAACACGGTCCTCGGTCAGCTCGCCGTCATCGCGCTCCCCGAAGAGGCGTTCTACCGCGGCTACCTCCAGTCACGCCTCGCCGACGTGTTCCCCAAGAAGGTGCGCATCCTCGGGGCCCCGATCGGCGTCGAGCTCCTTTTGGCGAGCGCCATCTTCGCGCTCGGGCACGTCGCCACGATCCGCAACCCCGGGCGCCTCGCGGTCTTCTTCCCCTCGCTCCTTTTCGGGTGGCTGCGCGCGCGCACCAAAGGCGTCGGCGCGGGCGTCCTCTACCACGCCCTCTGCAACGTGTTCTCGGAGGCGCTGGGGCGCGGATACGGCTTGTATTGAGCCGCTTCGGGCTCGACGTGCGACTCGCGATTGCTGTGATAAGGTGCGCGCCGTGAAGCTCGGCACGTACGCTTTTGGGTTCGCGCTTTTGGTCGTGGTGGCTTGCAGCTCGAGCTCGTCGTCGAGCGGAGGTGGCGGTCCCGCCCCGGCCACCCCCGGCACGCAGTCCGATTTGGACTCCGCCGCAGCAGCGCGCATCAAGGACTACTGCGATCGCGTCTTCAACTGCTGCGACGCGGTCTCGGCGTCCAAGCTCGTGCAGGTCTACGCCGGCGGCGACGTGAAGCGCGACGGCTGCGAGGCGGGCGTCAAAGAGTGGCTGAAGACCACCGCGACCTCCGCTGCCACGGCGCTCCAGCGCAAGGACCTCGAGTTCTATCCGTCCAAGGAAGCCACCTGCCTCAAGGACGACCAAGGCAAGAGCTGCTCGGATTTCTTCGCGCTCGGTCAGGCCACCGAGCCCAAGCTCGCCTGCGGCGACGCGTTCACCGGCAAGGTGAAAGAGGGAAGCGGCTGCACCTCCAACGCGGCCTGCGCGTCGGGCTACTGCAAGCTGAACGGCGAGAGCGGCCTCTGCGCGCCGTTCCCGCAGGAGGGTGACTCCTGCACGTCCACGATCGAGTGCGGCGGCGGCAACCTCTACTGCGATCGCACGCTCGGCCCGCCGGCCTGCAAGTTCGGCGAGGGCAAGTGCAAGCCGCGCGACAGCAAGGCCGACGGCCAACCGTGCTGCAACCCCGAGGAGTGCGAAGGTCAGAGCTGCAACCCCACCAACAAGGGGCCGCAGTGCAACCACTCCAACCAACTCAAGTGCAACAAGTGACGAATCACCCGCTGCTCCTCCCAGCCGCGTTCGAGCGCATCGTCGATCGAGCGCTCGAAGAGGACCTCTCCGGCGGCGACCTCACCACCGAGGCGTGCATCGATCCGGCCGCCCTCGCCACCGCCAACGCCGTGGCGCGGAAAGAGCTCGTCGTGTGCGGCGGGCCGGTGTTCGCCCACGTGATGAAGCGGGTCGACGCGGCGGTCGCCGTGGAGGCGCTCGTCCCCGAAGGCAAGCTCGTTCCTGCTGGTACTCCGCTCTGGCGCGCGCGCGGCGCGGCGCGTTCGCTGCTGATGGCGGAGCGGACGGCGCTGAACCTCGTCCAGCGCATGACGGGCATCGCCACGCTCACGCATCGCTACGTGAGTGCCCTGCCCGAGGGCGCGCACACGCGCATCACCGACACGCGCAAGACGACCCCGGGCCTCCGCGTCCTCGAGCGCTACGCCGTTCGCGTCGGCGGTGGGCGCAACCACCGCGACAACCTCGGCTCGGCGATCCTGATCAAGGACAACCACGTCGTGGCTTGCGGCGGCATCGAAGCCGCCATCCGTCGTGCGCGCGCCTACGCCCCGCACACCTGCCGCGTGGAGTGCGAGGTCGACTCCCTCGCGCAGCTCGACGAGGCGCTCGCCGCGGGCGCGGACATCGTCCTCTTGGACAACATGACCGACGCCCAGATGTCCGAAGCGGTCCAGCGCACCAAGGGCCGCGCGCTCCTCGAGGCGTCGGGTGGGATCACGTTCGAGCGTGTCGCCGCGCTTGGGCGCATCGGCGTCGACGCCATCTCCGTCGGGGCGCTCACGCACTCTGCGCCGGCGGCCGACATCGGCCTCGACTTCGAGAGCTGAGCGAGCAGGGCGAATGCTTCGTCCCGGCATGGGCGGAGGAGGAGGCAGCGGCGTGCCGCGCGGCGTCGGGGCGGACTACGCGCACCTCGCCGAGCGCATCGCCGACCGCGGCTGCACCCTGGGAAAGCCTCTCCATCTCGAGGCCGAAGTGTCGTCGACGAACGACCTCGCCAAGGACGCAGCGCGGAGCGGGGCGCCGCACGGAACGACCTTCGTCGCCGAAGCGCAGACGCATGGGCGCGGCCGCCAAGGGCGCTCCTGGCTCGCATCTCGAGGCGAGTCGATCCTGGTCTCGGTGGTGCTCCGGGTCGCATGTCCGGTGCGCCGGCTGCCGACGCTCTCGCTCGCGTGCGGCCTCGCGGCGCGCGACGCGATCGCCAAGGCCACGCGCACCGTTCCGATGGTCAAGTGGCCCAACGACGTGTGGCTGGACGGCAAGAAGGTCGCCGGCGTCCTCGTCGAGGGGCTGCTCCAGGGTGATCAGGCGAATGCGATCATCGTCGGAGTGGGCATCAACGTGCACGCGCGCGCGTTCGATCCCGCCATCGTCGCCATTGCCACGTCCGTCGCGCTCCACGCCCGCGAGGAGGCGCCGCCCGAGCGCGCCGTGATCCTCGCCGATCTGCTCGCCGCGCTCGATCGCGACGTCGGCCTCGTCGCGGCGCGTGGTGTCGGTCTCATCCACTCGCGCCTCACGCAATACGACGCGCTCCGCGGCCTGCGCGTGCACGGCGACGGCGATGCGCCGGGCGACCCGGGCGGCGTCGCGGAGGGAATCGATCTCGAGGGGCGCCTCCTCGTTCGACGCGACGACGGCGCGCTCGCGCGCTTCGGCGCCGGCGAGGTGCACCTCGCGCGCGGCCGCAGCGAAGCCGAGGGTTGAGCCGCGCGCGTCAGCGCTTCGGCGGGATGGCCACCGGCGGCGGCGGCGTCGCAGGGCGCGCCAAGAGGTAGCCCTGACCGAAGTGCGCGCCCGCGTCGCGGACGACCTCGAGCTCTTCGTGCGTCTCGATACCTTCGGCGACGACCATCGCGCCGAGGTCGCGGCACAGGACCACGATCGATTTGACGAGGCGATGGAGGCGGCTGTCCATCGTGAGCCCCATGATGAGCTCGCGGTCGAGCTTCACGACGCGCGGCATGAGATCGACGATGTACTTGAGGTTCGAGTAGCCAGCGCCGAGATCGTCGACCACGAGATAGACGCCGCGCCCACGCACCTCGCGGAGGATGCTCTTGCAGAGATGGAAGTGGCTGAGCGGAACGCCCTCGGTGATCTCGAGGTACACGTCCTCGGAGTGACGGAAGATCGGGTCGTCGGGCTGGACGATGAAGTGCTCGTTCAGCTCACTGGGGTGCACGTTCAGAAAGAGGGGATGCGAAGTGCACTCGGTGATGGCGAGCTCTCTGATCAATCGCCCGAGCTCGCCGGTGCATCGCTCGGCAACCGCCGCCTCGAAGAGGGCAGGGGGCCCGTTGAAGTGCGGGGACTTGGTGCGCACGAGCGCCTCGTACGCGAAGATCTTCTCGGTCTTCAGATCCACGACGGGCTGAAAGACCACGAAGAGGTCGCGCTCGGCGAGTAGGCGTCGAATCGGGGAGGCGTCCACGGGGCGAGTCGAGGGCAGCGAATCGAGGGGGACGTGTCAGTCACCGCACGGCACGCGCGCAGCGTCCTCAGGATTCTAGCATCGCAGGTCCCGGTTCCGTCTCGCAGAAGCACGTTGGACGCCGGCGGCCTTTCGCCGCCGAATCCACGTTCCGAGCCTTTCGGTCCGGGGGCGCCAGCGCCGTCGACCTGCACGCCCGCGTGGATCGCCCACGGTCCAGGTGGATCCGGTCGGGCGTCGCGAGAGCGCAATTTTCCGCCTAGATCCCGATGGAAAGGACCGCGCCAGCTTGGCACGGCTGTCGCACATCGTCTCCACCATGAACCGCATGCTTCGCCTGATGGGACTCTGGGGTGCCGCCGCTCTCGTGACCGGCATCGCGGTCGGCTGCTCCAACGTCGAGGACGACGGAGACATGTCGGACGACGAGCTCCACTCGGCGGCCCGCACGGCGAACAACCTCCTCACCAACGAGGAGCTCATGGGCAAGCCCGGCGCGCGGACCGTTGTCCCGACCGAAGCCCAGATTCAGAAGTTCCTCGAGAAGACCCCGCACAAGGGGGTGCGCTCGGTGCTCGCGGACAAGCAGGTTCTGCTCGACGACGGGACGGAAGCTCCGGAGACGGTTCCGGCCTCGAAGGCGATCTACAACGCGGCGAAGGCCGGCGGCATCAACCCCCTCGAGCTCATCGTTCGCCTCCAGCTCGAGCAGAGCCTCATCGGCACCAAGGCGGGTCAGCTCAGCGACGCCGAGCTCGATCGTCGCCTCAAGATCGCCTTCGGTTGCGGCTGCCCGCACGCGCCGGTGTGCAAGACCCAGCCCGAGAAGTACACGGGCTTCTATCAGCAGCTCTCTTGCGCCGTCCGCGTCATCAAGGGCCACATGTCCGACGTGACGACGAAGAAGAAGACGTCGTCCGGCTGGGGTCCCGGCATTCCGATGACCACCTCGGACGGCGCGGAGATCACGCCCGAGAACGAGGCGACGGCGGTTCTGTATACGTACACGCCGTACGCGGGTCAGGACTTCGGCGGCCAGAAGTCGGCCGCCTGCAAGAACGCTGCGGGGCAGAACGACTACTGCGCGGGCGCTGCGCTCCACACCTGGCTCTGGGACAGCTACGCGAGCGCCATCGGCGGCACGACGCCGGCGCAGGCCTCGGTCGATTCCGGCGCCGACGCGACCGTCACGGCGATCGTCGATGCCGGCCCGGCGCCCACGCCCACGCCCGATGTCTACGTCCCGCCGACGCCCGGCGAGTGCACGGCGGGCGGCTCGGAGTGCGTCGGCAACTCGCATGGTGAGGCTTGTCTCGACGACAACACCTGCGGCTGCGCGTACGACTCCGACTGCACTGGCTACAACCAGGAGTGCAACACGGCCACGAGCCAGTGCCGCACCAAGCAGAGCACCACGCCGACGCCGACCCCCACGCCGACGAGCACCGGGACGACGCCGCGCCCCCCCACGCCGCCGCTCTACGACGCGGGCGTGCCCTCGAGCACCGAGACGGCCGCGGCGACGCCTCCTCCCACCGCGCCCCGCGCCGCGGACGATCCCTCGCAGCGTCCGACGCCCGGCGCGACCGGTGGCGGCTTGGGCTACAACACCGGCAACCCGTATGGTGAAGGCACCAGCAGCGCGGCCGACGGCGGCACTGGCAAGAAGAAGAACGCAGCGCAGAAGGCGAGCGGCGGTTGCTCCGTCGGCGCTGCGGGCACGGGCTCGCCCGCCGAGCTGCCGAGCACCTTCTTCCTCGTCGCCGGTGTCGCGACCATCCTCGCGGGTCGTCGCAAGAAGGCCTGAGTCGAGCGTCTGCCTGGCTGCACCGTCGAGGGGCGTGTCCACGTGACGCGCCCCTCGCGTCATTTCGGGATCACTGCTTGGCGTAATCGAGGCTGCCCGTGTCGTCGGTCAGCGTCAGCTTGGTGCCCGACACGCTCCACGTGAAGGTGCGCGGCGAAGGGCTCGTCGTCTTGTCCTTGGTCGTGCCTCCGCAGTCGGTCGTCGACTGGCTGCCGTGCGTGGGCGTGAGCGTGAGCGTGGAGCCGTCGACGGCCGCGACGCCGTCGATGCTCGTCACGAGCTTGGAGATCGCGAGGCACGTCGAGCCCGCCTGATAGACGCTCGTCGCCGTGTATTTTCCGTCGGCGGCGAAGACGTACTCGAAGCCGATGGAGCTCGAGATGCTGTCCCACGTTCCGACGAGCGTGCTCGGGAGCGGCGTCTGCGCGCCGGCCGGCGGTGTCGTCGTCGTGCCGCCGCTCGATACGTCGTTGAGGCACGCGTCGAGCTCGGGGCCGCACTTCGCCTTCGCGCACGTGGCGTCGGCGCACTTCTGCGCGTCGAGACAATTCGCGAGCGCCACGAGCTTGGTCGCGCCGGCGGTGCTCGCGCGCGCGTCGCACTTGTCGATGCACGCTTGATCGTTGTCCGGGCACTCGGCCACGCACGTCAGCGACTGCGCGCAAGTGTCGCTGCCTTTCGCGCTCACGCTGCCGCCGTCACCGCTGGTTCCAGCTTCTCCGCCCGTGCTGCCGTCCGCTCCGCCGCCGTCCGCGCTGGGCGAAGCCCCGCTCGATGTAGACGAAGAGCAGGCGACGTGGGCCCCCAGCCCAAGGATCGAGAGCGCAAAGAGCAGCGAAAAACGAGCGCTACGCATGATGGTGCGCTCAAACGTAACGCGACGCGACATCGGCTGAACAGTCCTGCGACCACGTTGCGGATTCGGTGTGGTGCCGGTCGGCTCGATGACCACTTCACGCTCGCTCTTTCGCCTGCTCTCCTGATCAAATGCTCGATCGCTACGCGCGCGCTCTCGGATGGGGCCTCGCTCTCGCTTCTGCAATGGGTCTCGCCGCGGCGTGTGGCTCCGGAGATGGAGCCGTCGTCGGCGGTGGAGATCTCGAAGACGCGGGTGGCGAGGGTGGCTTCGCCTTCGGAGAGGGCGGAGGCGCGAGCGGTGGTTGCAAGCCGCGCACGTGCGCCGATCAAGGCGTGGAGTGCGGTCCGGCCGGCGACGGCTGCGGCGGCATCATCCAATGCGGCACGTGCGGCGACGGCCAACGCTGCGGTGGACCGGGCGCGCCGTCGAAGTGCGTCGCCGGCAGCGGCGACGGTGGTGCGTGTACTCCGCAATCATGTACCGATCAGAGCATCGAGTGCGGTCCGGCCGGTGACGGCTGCGGCGGCGTCATCCAGTGCGGCACGTGCGGCGCGGGGTTGCAGTGTGGATCGGACAACGCGTTCGCCAAGTGCGTGAGCGCCGGTCCGTTCACCGGCGACGCGGGCGTGTGCCTCGCGAAGACCTGCGCCGACTACGTGGCGCTGGGAATGAACTGCGGTCCGCAGAGCGATGGCTGTGGCGGCACCCTCCAGTGCGGCACGTGCAGCGCGCCGGACTTCTGCGGCGGCGGCGGCCCGAGCAAGTGCGGCGGCAGCCAGCCCGATGGCGGCACCTGCGTGCCCAAGACGTGCGCCGACTTCCCCGGCCTGTGCGGTCCGCAAGCCGACGGCTGCGACGGCATGACCGAGGCGTGCAATCCGTGTAATTTCCCCGCAACGTGCGGCGGCGGCGGAACGCCGAGCAAGTGCGGCGGCGGTGTGGTCGTCGGCGCCGACGGCGGCGTCTGCACTCCGCTCACGTGCGCCAGCGCCAAGGTGAACTGCGGCAAGCTCGCCGATGGTTGCGGCGGCATCCTCGACTGCGGCTCGACCTGCGGCGCGGGTGAGATCTGCGGCGGCGCCGGCAAGCAGAACGTCTGCGGCAAGCCGGCCTGTACGCCCATCACGACGTGCCCGGCGGGCATGAACTGCGGCGTCATCGCCGATGGCTGCGGCGGCACGGTCACGTGCGGTCCGTTCACGTGCTCGGGCGGCAACATCTGCGGCGGCGGAGGCCAGGCCAACGTCTGCGGCGGCGCCGTCGTGTGCGTGAAGAAGACGTGTGCGGACTACACCGCGCTCGGCATGAACTGCGGTCCTCAGAGCGACGGCTGTGGCGGCACCCTCGACTGTGGCGGTTGCACGGCCCCCGCTTACTGCGGCGGCGGCGGTGCGAGCCGATGCGGTGGTGGCGGCACCACCGACGGCGGCGTGTGCACGCCGAAGACGTGCGCGGACTACCCCGGCCTGTGCGGTCCGCAGCCGGACGGCTGCGGCAAGATGACCGTGAGCTGCGGGCCGGGCTGTACACCTCCGCAGAAGTGCGGCGGCGGCGGTGTTCCGAGCGTCTGCGGCGGCGGCTCGGTCGTCGGCGCGGACGGCGGTACGTGTGTCAAGACGACGTGCGTCGCCCAAGGCAAGAACTGCGGCTTCATCGCCGACGGCTGCGGCGGCGTGCTCGACTGCAACGCGCCCACCGGCTGCCCCGCGAACCAAGTGTGCGGCGGCGATCCCTCCAAGCCCAACGTGTGCGCGCCCGTGCCGTGCACTCCGATCACGCAGTGCCCGGCGGGCATGAACTGCGGCTCGGTCGCCGACGGTTGCGGCGGCTCCGTGGTTTGCGGCGGTGCGTGCGCTTCGCCGCAAATCTGCGGTGGCGGCGGTCAGGCCAACGTGTGCGGCGGCGGTAGCGTCGTCGGCGCGGACGGTGGTACCTGCACGCCGAAGACGTGCGCTGACCTCGGCAAGAACTGCGGTCAGGTGGCCGATGGCTGCGGCGGTCTCACGCCGGACTGCGGCTCGTGCACCGCGCCGAACGTGTGCGGCGGCGGCGGCGTCCCGAGCGTGTGCGGCGGTGGCGTGACGTGCACGCCCGCCAACCCGGCGACCGCGTGTGTCGGCCTCACCTGCGGCTTCCTCCCCGACGGCTGCGGCGGCACCATCCAGTGCGGCGGCGGTGCGACGTGCGCCAACGGCGGCATCTGCGGCATCCCCACTCCGAACGTCTGCGGCACGCCCGACGGCGGCGTGTGCAAGACCGTGGGCGGCGCCTGCACCTTGCCCGGCGACTGCTGCTCGGGCTTCTGCGGAACCGACCTCAAGTGCTCGGCCACTGCGTGCAAGCAGGACAGCCCGGTCGCCCAGGCGTGCACCTCGGGCACCGAGTGCTGCAGCGGCATCTGCACCAGCAACAAGTGCGCGGCGCTCCCCGGCTCCACGTGCCGCACGATCGGCAATGGTTGCTCGCTCAACACCGATTGTTGCTCGGGCGAATGCAAGAGTGGCGTGTGCGCGGCCTCGTCCTTCTGCGCGCAGGTCAGCGACATCTGCTTCGCCAACGACCAGTGCTGCACCGGGAACTGCGTGAAGCAGGGAGCCAACGCCAACGGTCGCTGCGGCGACGCCCAGGGTAGTGGCGCGGGTGGCTGTTCGGTCTCGGGTCTCACCTGCACTGGCACCGACTGCCAGGCGTGCTGCTCGCGCTCCTGCGGTACGGCGGGTGCGGAGAACGGCGCCAAGGTTTGCCAGAGCCCGTCGGGTTGCCACCCGGTGGGTGAGCTCTGCACCAAGGAGTCGGATTGCTGCTCCATCCCCAAGCCCAACGCGAAGGTCTGCAGCATCCCGGTGGGTGCGCAGTTCGGCGTGTGCGCGAACCAGGGTGGCTCGTGCAGCGATCCCGGCGAGATCTGCAAGACGGCGACGGACTCGTGCTCGGCGTCGAACAACTGCTGCGAGCCGCCCGGTATGGCCTCGGGCGACTGTAACAACGACCCGTCGAAGTGCTGCAAGCACGACAACCTCGGGATTCCGCGCTGCATCTCCCGCATCGTCGACTGCACCCAGTCCCAAACGGGTCAGTCCTGCAAGACGTCCGCGGATTGCTGCGGTACGCCCTGCGTCGACGTGGGCGGCGGCGTGTTCAAGTGCGCCGCGGCCTGCATCCAGAACGGCAACTCGTGCACCACGAACGCCGACTGCTGCAACGGCCTCCTCTGCGACAAGGATCCGGGAGCCGTCTCGGGCAAGTGCACGACGGCGACCTGCAAGCCGAAGACGTGCGCGGACTACCCGGGCAAGTGCGGTCCGCAGAGCGACGGCTGCGGCGGCATCACCGTCGACTGCGGCTCGTGCCCCACGGGGCAGACGTGCGGCGGTGGCGGTACGCCGAGCCAGTGCGGCGGCGGATCGTGCACCAAGAAGAAGTGCTCCGACTTCGCGGCCAACTGCGGTAGCCCGCCGGATGGTTGCGGTGGTCTCCTCGACTGCGGCACGTGCACCGACCCGCAGACCTGCGGCGGCGGTGGCACGGCGTACCAGTGCGGCGCGCCGTCGTGCACGGCCAAGAGCTGCATCGATCAGGGCTACAACTGCGGCCCGGCCGGCGACGGTTGCGGTCACATCCTCGACTGCGGCTCGTGCGGCAGCGGCCAAACGTGCGGCGCGCTTCAGCCCGGCAAGTGCGGGACCCCGAGCTGCACGAAGCTCACCAAGTGCCCGAACGGCATGAACTGCGGTGATTACCCCGACGGCTGCGGCGGCAAGATCCACTGCGGTGATTGCGCCGTGGGTCAGAACTGCGGCGGTGGCGGATCGGCCAACGTGTGCGGCGCGGCCACCTGCACCAAGAAGACCTGCCAGGCCGGCCAGTGCGGGCAGATCTCCGACGGCTGCGGCGGCCTCGTCGACTGCGGAAACACCTGCGCGGGTGGCACCGTCTGCCAGGCGAGCCAGTGCGTGACGCCGTCGTGTACGAAGCTCACCTGCGGAAACATCACCTGCGGACAGATCGCCGACGGTTGCGGCGGCCTCCTCAACTGCGGCTCGTGCTCCAACGGTCAGACCTGCGGTGGTGGTGGCGTCCCCGGCCAATGCGGCGCACCCACGTGCACGCGTCAGACCTGCACCGATCTCAAGCTGAGCTGCGGCCCGGCGGGTGATGGTTGCGGCGGAACGCAGAACTGCGGCGACTGCCCCTCGGGTCAGACGTGCGGCGGTGGCGGTACCAAGGGCGTGTGCGGCGCACCCGCGTGCACCAAGCTCACGCAGTGCCCGCCCGGCATGAACTGCGGCGACTACCCCGACGGTTGCGGCGGGGTCGTTCACTGCGGTGATTGCGCGAACGGTCAGGCGTGCGGTGGTGGTGGCTCACCGAACGTGTGCGGCGCCTCGAGCTGCAACCCGCAGACCTGCCAGACCCTCAACATCCAGTGTGGTCCCATCTCGGACGGGTGCGGCAACGTGCTCGACTGCGGTAACCCCTGCGCGTCGGGCCAGCTCTGCTCGCAGAACCTCTGCATCACGCCGTCGTGCACGCCCACCACCTGCCAAGCGCAAGGCGTGGCGTGCGGACAAATCGCGGACGGCTGCGGCAACCTCCTCGACTGCGGCTCTTGCCAGAACGGCCAGACCTGCGGCGGCGGCGGCGTGCCCGGCCAGTGCGGTGCACCGAGCTGCACGGCCAAGACGTGCGCACAGCTCGGCGCGAAGTGCGGCCAGGTGGCCGATGGTTGCGGCGGGCTCACCCCGGATTGCGGCCAGTGTGGCGCGAACCAAACGTGCAACAACGGCATCTGCGTCATCACGTGCGTGCCGATCACCTGCCAGCAGGCGAACGCGAACTGCGGTCAGGTGGCCGACGGCTGCGGCGGGCTCACCCCCGACTGCGGCCAGTGCCCCAACGGTCAGACCTGCGGCGGTGGTGGCGTGGCCAACCAGTGCGGCAGCACGATCATCCGCTGAGGCGTCGACGCAGCGTCACTGACGGAGAAGGCGGGCGCCTTCTCCGTGGCCCAGCACCAACGTCGCCGATGCGCCTTGCCGCTCCCTGAGAGAGGCATCGTGCACCACGGCGACGACGGTGCGGCCGCGGAGGAGATCGAGCCCCGCCAGGCGAGCGCGCATCACGCCGTCCATGTGCGCGAACGCCTCGTCGAGGAGGAGGATCGGCGCCTGTGACGCGACCGCGGCGGTGAACAGCACGAGCTGTCGCTGCCCGCTCGAGACGTTCGAGCTGCCCGCGGAAACGATGGTGTCGAACCCCATCGGCCACGCCTTCACGATCGCGCTGAGGCCCGTCGCCTCTGCGGCGGCGGCGATGCGATCGAGCGAAGACCCGCCGGAGAGGAGCTTCAGATTGTCCATGATGGACATGGGGAGGAGAGCGGCGTGCTGCGGCAGGTACGTCACGAGGTGCCGAGCGCGCGTGGCTTCGGTGCCGAAGACGAGGACATCGCCGCGCTCGGGGCCGAGCAAGCCGGACAAGAGGCGGAGCAAGGTGCTCTTCCCCGCGCCCGACGGCCACTCGAGCACCACGGTCGCTCCTCGTGGGACCTCGACGTCCATTCCGCGCAAGACCCACGGCGCGGCCGGGTCGTAGCGGAACCAGACGTTGCGGAGGGTGATCGCGATGGCCCCCTCTGGCGCCGCGGCGGTCACGGTCGGCGCCTCCAGGGACTCGGTGGGCTCCACGAGCAGCTCGTCCACGCGTGCCACCTGCGCGCGCAAGCCGTACACCATGGTCGTGAGCTTCGAGACGCTCTGCGCGCTCGCGAAGAACGACGCGCTCGCTTGGATCGCCGCCATGAGATCGCCGACGTTCGCCTGATCGGCGAGCGCGCGCGTCGCGACCAGCATCAAAATGACGCCGTAGACGAGGCGGTCGATGACGAGCGAGAGCGCGCCGTGGAGCGACTGCTCCTCTTGTTCGCGGATCGCGAGACCCTGCAGCGCGACGAGCCGTCCGAGGTAGCGAACGAGCATGCGCTCCTCGGCCGCCTCGGCTTTCACCGTCTCGATGCCGGACACGATTTCGACCAAGGCCTGCTGCTGCTTTCGACCTGCCTCCATCGTCGCCGACCGGAGCTCGTAGCTCCGGCGACCGACCAAGACGCCGAGGCCGAGCAGGAGGAGCGCGCCCACCGTGGCCGCGAGCCCGCTGAGCGTGTCGAGCCAGAAGACGAAGGCCAGGTAGCCGATGGCGATCACGCCGTCGAAGATCGACGTGGCGATGGTGAGGAGCTGCCCGACGGCGCGCTCACCGATGCGCGTGAGCTCGATCACTTGTCCGAGCTCCAGCTTGGCGAGCCGAGCGAAGGGAAGGCCGAGCAAGTGGCGCACGAGCTCCTCGACGCCGAGCTCGCTGAGCTTGGTCTCGAGGAACATCACCGTGCGGCGACGAATCCACCCCGCCCACGCTTGGTGCGCGAAGAGGAGCAGGGTGCCCACCGCCACTGCCGTCAGCTTGCCCGGCGCGCGTTGGGGAATCGCTTCGTTGAGGGCGAGGCGCGACAGCGAGGAGGACGCGATGCCGAACGCGGTGACGATGACGCCCATCACCACGAGGAGCCCCACCGCTCGCCCGAAGCGGCCGTCCTTGCGGAGCGCCGCCACCACGCGGTCGAGGAAGTTGCCCTTCTCGGCGCCGCGGACGCGCACGGTGATCGCGCGACCCTTGATGCGCTTCCTCAGCGCGCCTCTCCCGATGTGTCCGACTTCACCGTTCGGATGCTCGAGGCGCAACCCATGCGGGCCCGTGCCGACGATCACACTCGGGATGGGGTCGTCGAGCCACACGAGCGAGTGCTCGGGGAGGTAGACGACGTCCTCGGGGCGGAAGCGCGTCAGCCGCGCGTCGAGGCCGGAGCGCCGGAGGCCGCGGATGACGCCGCTCGGCGAGAGATCCCCGCACGCGTCGAACACCACGCGGGGCGTCATCGCGATGCCGTGCGCCGCGAGCACCTTCACGAGCTGGGCGAGGTACGCGTCGACGTCGAGCTGCGGTGCGGGCACCATCATTGGCCGGCTCCGCTCTGGACGAGCTCCGCGAACGGACCGGGGACGGCCGCCAGCTCGGCGAAGGTGCCCTCTTGGACGATCTTGCCCTTCTCGAGCACGAGCAGGCGCTTGGCGAGGCGGAGCGCCGACGTGCGGTGCGCCACCATCAGCATCGTGCACTCGAGGAGCTCGAGGTACGAAAGAATCCTCGACTCGAGATCGCGATCGAGCGCGCTCGAAGCTTCGTCGAGCAAGAGCACGTCGGGCTCCTTCACGAGCGCGCGCGCGAGGAGGAGCCTCTGCCGTTGACCGCCCGAGAGCTGGCGCGCACCGCCGCGCAGCTCCGTTTGGTAGCCCGACGGGAGCGCGCGAATCACCTCGTCGACCGAGGCCGCGTCGGCGGCGCGGCGCACCGCTTCGGCGTCCGCGTGACCGACGCCCATCGCGACGTTGTCGAGCACGGGCTCGTCGAAGAACGTGCCGCCCGCGAGGACGCTTCCGATGCGGCGCCGGAGCTCACCGAGGTCGTAGCTCGAGACCTCTTGGCCATCGACGAGGACGCGCCCGCTCGTCGGGTTGAGCATGCCGAGGACGAGCTTCAAGATCGTGCTCTTGCCGGTGCCGGAGCGGCCGACGACGGCGACCCGCTCTCCCGGCGCGACGTGGAAGCTGACGCCGTCGAGGATGAGCGGGCTCTTGGGGCCGTAACGGAAGGTGACGTTCTCGAACGTGATGGCGCCTTCGATCCGTTCGGGGACGAGCTCGCCGCGCTTCTCGGGGCTCGTGTCGAGCACGTCATCGATGCGATCGAGCTTGGGCGGAAGGCGTCCGAACTCGAGGATCATCGACACGAAGCTCTGGCTCGGACGACGAAGGAGCGCTTCGACGGCGACGAAGCTCGAGAGGACGCCCACCGTCATCGTGTCGCGCATGACCTCGCGCCCGCCGAGCATGAGGATGGTCGCCATGCCGACGCCGTCGATCAGAGCGATGAGCTGTTGTGGGACCTCGGCCGCATATTTCCCGCGGGTGACGGCGTTGAGCTCCTCGGCGCGCTCGCCGCAGTAGCGCGCGAAGAGGAGCGGCTGCGCGCCGAACGCTTTCTGCGTCTCGGGATCGCTGAACGCCGCCACCAGCGCGCCCTGGGTACGTCCGCCGGCGATCTGCGCTGCGGTTGCGTGGGTGCGGATCCGGCCGTTGTAGGCGAGCAGGATGAGCAGTCGGAGCGCGACCAAGCCGAGCACGATGCTCCCGAGCTTGGGGGCGTACGCGATGAGGAGCGCGCCGTACGCGAGCATGAGCACGCCGTCGAACAGGCCGAGCATGATCGCGGTCATCGACTCGCGAACGCTGAGGAGGACGAACATGCGGTTCGTGAGCTCGCCCACGCTTCGTTGCGCGAAGAACGCGCTGGGCAGCGAGACGAGATGCCGCAAGAACTCCATCGCGAGATCGAGGTCCGTGCGGGCGCCGAGGCCGGCGAGGATGCGGTCGCGCGAGATCGACAGCGCCGTACGGAAGAGCAAAGTCAGCGCGAAGACGATGCCCACCGGGATCAGCCAGCGCTCTTGCTTGGGTCGAATGATGAAGTCGATGACCACCTGCGTGAGGGCGGGCTGGACGAGCGCGATGAGCTCGAGCACGAGCGCCGAGACGAGCATCGGTCGGGCGCGTCCCAACGCGGCGCGCGCGGCGCTCCGGTACTTGGCCAGGCCGCGACCGGACTTCTTTCGTTTCTTGAACTCGGCGCCGGGCGCGGGCACCAGCACGACGCCAGTGAACGCGCGCGACAGCTCCTCGGTCGAGACGCGGCGGCGCCCCACGGCCGGGTCCACGAGATCCGCGCCCGAGCCGTCGAGCGATTCGAGCACGAGGAAGTGATTGAGCTCCCAGTGCAGGATGGCCGGCTTCTTCACCGTCGCGAGGCCGGCCAGCTCGGTCTTGAAGGCCTTGGTCTCGAGGCCATAACGCTTGCCGGCCTTCACGAGGTCGAGCGCGCTCGTTCCGTCGCGCGAGACGCCGCACGCTTCGCGGAGCTCGGCGAGCGGCACGTGGCACCCGTGGTGAGCCAGCACCATGCCGAGGCTGGCGGCGCCGCACTCGGTCGCCTCCATCTGAGCGATGAAGGGCACCTTGCGCCGGAAGACGGAAAAGAGGCCGAGGACGCTCACGTCAAGCGAAGAACCGGCGGAGGGGCTCGAAGAGAACGGTGATGATGCGGCGCTTGCGCAGCGCGAAGCGCGCGGTGACGAGGCTGCCCGGGCGGAGGAACTGCTCCACCTTCTTCAGGTTCTCACTCGGTTCGAGCGCGAGCTCGACGCGGAACACGGGCTCCTGCGCCTTCGCGTCACCCATCGCTTCTTGGAACTCGGAGGGGCTCGCGAGGTCGCTCGCGATGCGCGACACCTTGGCGTTCAACGTGCCGAATTCGCCGACGGGGAGCTGATCGACCTCGATGCGCCCGCTCGCGCCTTCGGCGAGGAAGGCGCGGTCGCGCTCGGCCACGAACACGACGACTTGGCGCGGCGCGTCGGTGGGGACCAGCTTGCCGACCGGCGCGCCGACGGCGAGGGAGTCGCCGACCTTGACGACGATGGCTTCCAAGCGCCCTGCGCGCGGCGCGCGAACCTCGGTCTGCGTGAGCTGCACCGAGAGCGCCTCGCGCTTGGCCTTGGCTTGCTCGAGTGCGTTGACGAGCTGGGTGCGCTCTTGGCTCAGGCTCGCCTCGAGCGACGCGATTTCGATCTGCGTTGCGGTCTGCTCCTCGCGGAGCCGGAGCGTCTCGCGCTCGGCCGACGTCACTTCTTCCCCGACGTCGCCGCGCTGGAGGTCCGACGCGAGTCCTTCCTTGGCAAGCTTGTCGAACGCGCTCTGCTTCGCGCGGAGGCGGCGGACGGTCTCGTCTTGCTTGGCGACGCGACCACCGAGGAGGCCGACCCGCTGCCGGAGGAGGCGAATCCGCTCGGCGTGCGTGTGGTCGCGGCGTTTGTCGAACTCGTTCAACTGGACGTTGGCGAGCTCGATCTGCCGCTCCGATTCGAGGATCGAAGCGCGGGTCTGCGCCGAATCGATGCGGACGAGGAGCGCGCCCTCCGGCACGACGTCACCGGATTTGGGGCCGACTTCGAGCACCACGCCGTTGGCCTGCGCGACGACCGTCTGCACGCCGCCGCTCACGCGGAGAATGCCGCGCGCGAAGCCGGTTTGCTCGACGTCGAAGATGCACGCCAACACGGCCGCAGTGAGCACCGCGCTCGTGACGAGCCAGAACACCGCCCGGCTCCACGGGGGAGCGACGCGCAGGATGTCCGCGTCGCGCGCGGCAGCGAGGTGCGCTTCCAGCGACTCTCGTCGGAAGAGCGCGTGCCCGCGAACGAGGCCCGCACCCGCGGGGCCGGCCGGAACCATCGCTCCAGGACCGGGCGCCGCGCCGGGCGGAGGGACGCTCGCCGCGCGAGCGGGACCTGCGCCGGGCGGTGCGGCTGCGGTGGGCGGTCCGCCCGCGCTGGGCGCTCCCGAAGGTCGAAACGCCCCGGGCCCCGGGCCGCGCGGTGCGACGACCGCGGGCGCGACGATGGTGCGGCTCGACTGATCGTAGTCGTCGTCGGCCGGGTGGCCGGACTCGTCGTCGTCGGGAGGAGAGGGGGGAGGAGCCATGGCGAATGCGGCCGCGCTCGGCGACCGATCGCCGGATCATACCGGACTCGGTGGGCCAGCCGAAAATGCCTGCGTTCGGGGCCATTCGCCCGTACTGTCCCCTCCGATTTGCCCATGCGAACGCTCTCCCCCTCGACGCTCGTAGTCTCGCTCGCCCTCCTCGCCGCGTGCGGCGCCGCCCCTCCGTCGCCGCCGCCCGCACCGCCGCCGGTCAGCGCGCCCGCGCCCGCCGCCCCTTCGCCGGTGCTCGGCGATGCGGACGTGGCCAAGGCCGGGCAGGCCTACCTCGATATGGTCGTGGAGCTCATGCCGGAGTCGGCGACGTCGCTCGGTCTGCACGCCGGTGACGATCGCCTCGACGACCGCAGCGCGAAGGCGCAGGCCGCGCTCGTGGCACGCGAGGAGGCGATGGTCAAAGACCTGGATGCGCGCTTCGCGGGCGCTCAGCTCTCCAAGGCCGCGTCGATCGATCTCCGAATGCTGCGGAGCGCGCTCCTCGTCGACGCGCGCATGCGCCAAGCGCAAAAGCCGTGGGCGCGTCGGCCCGACTTCTATACGGAGCCCCTCGGCGCGCTCTTCGCGATGACCGCGCGCGAGTACGCACCGGCCGCCGAACGCGCGGGTAAGGCGCTCGCGCGCATCGAGAAGCTGCCCGATCTCCTCAAGGTCGCGCGCGCCGAGCTGACGCCCACCGCCGCCCCGGCGGTTTGGGTCCAAGTCGGCGCCGAGTCGGCGGGGGGCGCCCGAGCCTTCCTCGACGGGATGCGTCCGTTCCTCGAGAAGTCTCTCCCCAAGGAGAAGGCGCGCATCGCCGCCGCGCTCAAGGCGGCGAAGGAGGCGTACGCCGAGTACCAGGCTTGGCTCAAAGACGACGTCCTCCCGGCTGCGGAAGGACAGTTTGCGGCTGGCCGCGAGCAGTTCGATTGGCTGCTCAAGGAGGGCTACTTCCTCTCCGAGGACGCGGACGGGCTCCTCGCCATCGGGATTCGCGTCTTCGGCGAGACCGAGAGCAAGCTCACCGAGGTCGCCAAGCGCATCGATCCCAAGGCCGAGAGCTGGAAGGACGTCGTCAAGAAGGTGAAGTCCAAGCACCCGACCGCGGCGGCGATCATCCCCACCTACAAGAAGGAGATGGCGCGCGCGCGAAAGTTCCTCGTCGACAAAGACGCGGTGAGCTTCCCGCCCGGCGACGATTGCCAGGTCATCCCGACGCCCGAGTTCCAGCGCTCGACGATCAGCGCCGCGTACGACCAACCGCCGCCGTTCGGCGAGACGCAGGTGACGAAAGGCTTCTTCTTCGTCACCCCCATCGACGCTTCGATGACCGCGGCTCAGCGCGAAGAGATGCTCCGAGAGAGCGACTACGGCGACATCGTCGACACGGTGGTGCACGAGACCTATCCGGGGCACCACCTTCAGCTCTCGTTCGCGCGCGTCCACCCGTCCGCGATCCGCAAGGTGACCGGTCCGAGCATCTTCACCGAGGGCTGGGCGCTCTACAGCGAGGAGCTCATGGCCGAGCTCGGCTACTACAAAGACGAAGAGCGCTTGATGCAGCTCGAGTGGGCGCTCGTTCGCGCCGCGCGCGTCCTCATCGACGTGGGGCTCCACACCAAGAGCATGACCTTCGACGACGCCGTGAAGGTGCTCACCGATCAGGTGGGGTTGGGCCGCGAGCTCGCGCTGTCGGAGGTCAAGCGCTACACGCTCACGCCCACTCAGCCGCTCTCGTACATCATCGGTCGCGAGAAGATCTTCGCGCTCCGAGAGAAGGCCAAGGCCAAGGAGGGCAAGGCGTTCTCCCTCAAGAAGTTCCACGAAGCGGCGCTCTCCCACGGCACGCTCCCGCCCGGTCTCCTCGGCGAAGAGCTCTTCGGCGAGTGACAGGCGAGCTCGTCGTCAGCGCGGGAGGCGCATCACGTTCGCGCCCGCGAGGAAATAGACGTCGCTTGCGGTCACCACGATCTGCGAAGGCGCCGTCTGTCCGACGGCGATCGCCTCGAGCGGGCCGGTGCCGTCGGCCAGCGTGCGGTAGACCGTGCCCGTCCCGTAGGACGTGACCCACATGAGCGGCGGGGCGACGAAGACGCCGTTCGCTCCGGGCACCTGGAGGAGCTTCGACGCCGTCGGTCCGTTCACGGCGACGGTCCACACGCAGTCCGCGAGCCGGTCGGCGATGTAGATCGTGCCGTTGGCCACGAACAGCGCCTCGCCGTAAGTGAGCTGGCTCTTCAGCTGCTCCGTCGGCACACCGCCGTCCACCGGCAGCGTGAAGAGCGACGTCGGGCCCGGGTTGCCCGGGTCGGGGCCGATGAACAAGATCTCGGAGCCGCTCGTCGCGACCGTCGTGATCGGAGAGTCGACCTGCGAGTGAACGAGGGTCGTGCCGCTGCCGGAAAGGGGAAGACGAGAGATGTCGCCGTTGCGTGGAAAGTACACGTAGCGGTCGTCGGCGGCCATCTGGCCGAGCGCGCCGCCGTCGTCCACGATGGCCAACGCGCCGCCATCCAAGCCTCGGGTGTAGATGCGGGTGTTGCTGCCGAAGAACAGCGTCGAGTCGGTGACCACGAGCCCGAAGAGCTTCACGCCCGCGCTCGCTACGACCGTCGGATCGACCAGGCACCTGCCGGAGACACACGGGCCTCCCGAGCAACCCGCGTCGTCGACACAAGTGGCGCCGGCGTCTTGACCGGCGTCTTCGGCGACGTTGCCGTCGCCGGTCGCGCTCCCATCGGCGTTCGTCGCCCCGTCTCCGGCGGGAGCCGTCGTGACGTCAGCGGCGTCACCGGTCCCCCCGGCGTCGGCGCCACCGGTGAGGCCGTCGGTGTCCGTGAGGAGGCTGCACGCGCCGATCGCGGTGCTCACCAGCGCGAGGACCGCGGCCCAACCGAGGCGGCTCATGGCGTCGTCCTCTTGCCCGCTCCGATGTCATAGTGGGCGATGATGCGCTCGCTCGATAGCGGGTAATCGTACACGGCCACCTCGTCGAGCTCGCTGTTCAAGAAGCCGTTGGAGGGGCCGCGCGTTCCTACGTAGAGGTGGCCGGAGACGGCGCCGAGCGGTCGATCGTCGGCGTCGGAGCCGAAGAGGTTGCCGTCGACGTAGAGGAGGAGCTGCGTCCCGTTGAACACGGCGACGAAGTGATGGAAGGCGCCGTCTGCGCTCGCGACGGAGTCGGTCGAGAGCGCGAGGCCGTCTGCACGGCGGTTGTGGATCGCGTCGGGGGTGCTGGCTCCGATGACCGCGAAGTAGAGGCCGACCGCGTTCATCGGTGAGCCGCCGTCGGGAAGGTTGTCTCCCATGCGCACGATGTAACGGGGCGAGCCCGCTACGAGGTCTCCCGGGACCTTCGCCCACGCCTCCAGCGTGTAGAAGCCGAGGCTCGAGAAGTCGAACCCATCGCCACAATCGAGACCTGCGCTGACGAAGCTGGCGGCCGTGTCCGGATCGCCGGCGATCGCGCCCGGTCGTTCGAGGACTGGCGCGCCGATCGTCAGCGGCGTGCTCTTCCCAGTCGCGTTGCCGATTCGGGTGCCTTGCTTCTCGCCCAGCGGCAGATAGAGCAGCGGATGATCGAGGAGGACGGAAGTGGAGTAGAGGCGCGCCCCCGCGTCGTTCGCTCCGTCTGCTCGGCTCGCGTCGTCGCCGCTCGCGTCGGCCTTGGGGACGCCGCCCTCGTCGCTCGGGTCGACGCTCGAGGCGTCGGCGTCGACGACGCTGCCGTCCGGTGCGCCGACGCTCCCGCCCGTGAGCCCGCTCGTATCGACGAGCAGGCCGCATCCTGCCATGACGATCACGACCGAGAGGCTAGCCGCGAGGGGCAGGGTCGATCGCTGACGGCGCATCAGAAGGTCACCCGGCCGGGAGAGAAGTCTCCGTTCGACGGCGAGCGCTCCGTCGTGAGAAGGACGACGGTCGTCGCCGCCGCGGCTGCCACGACGCCGATGCCGCCCCAGAACCACCAGCGCGTCACGATGGAGGGGCGGGGCGTGGGGTCGAGCGATAGCTCTTTGCGCTCGCCGCGGCCGATGACGACCTGGCTGCGCGCTTCATCGTGTCCGTCGCGGCGCACTACGATGACGTGCGCTCCGGGGGACACCCCGCTCTCTGCGGGCGCGGTCCCGAGCGGCCGACCGTCGAGCGCGACCTCCGCGCCCGGCACGCCGCTCTTGATGACGAGCAAGCCGTCGCGCTCCTTGGACGTGAGCCGCACCTCGACGCTCGTCGCCCCTCCGCCGGGGAGCGCGAGCTCACGCCTCTGCGGGAAATACCCGTCGGCGAACGCTTCCAGCACGCGCGCGCCCGCGTTCAGACGAACGGGGGCCGAGAACGGGCAGGTCCCGATCTGCTTTTGATCGACGAGCACGCGCGCACCGCTCGGGGCGCAGCTGACCGTCAGCGTGGCCGTTCGACCGCGCAGGTCGGAAAGGAGCGCGGGCAGGCCGGGCACGCGGGCGCGCAGAGCCTCGGGCGCCTTCTCGGCGAACTCTTCGATCGCGCCGAGCGCTTCGGCGTAGCGGGCCAAGAACTGTAAGCACCGCCCTTTATTGTAAAGTACAGTCAATTGCGGGGATTTTGCATACGACGCCTCGTACGCCGCGAGCGCGTCCTCGTAGCGCTTCTGGTCGAGGGCAGCATCTCCGCGCGCCTTGTCTGCTGCTGCGTCGGCCTCGGGGTCGGACTTGGGCGCCTCTTCCTGTTTCGGCGGCGCCGGCTTTGGGCCTCGCGGCGGCCCCTTCGCCCACGACGATGCGCCAGCGGTCGCGATGGCGAGGCCGAGCCCGAAGCATCGGAGGCGGTGGGCGCGACGGCTCATAGGCGATCGGGGATGTTGGGCGAGGTGGTCGGTCGCGGGGGCGTGGTCGCCGAAGGCCGCCTCGGCGGTGCCGCCGTCCGCGTGCTCGGGGCGGTCGGCGGAGTTGACGCCACGGGGGCGGCGGAGGCGAGCGACGGCGCGGGGCTCGCGGACGGCGCCGCCGGGATCACTTGGACGGGCGGCGTGGGCGTCACGACGGTGTCGTCGCTGCGCGGCCGAGAAGCCGGCTCGTTGCTCGCGCTCTCGCCGCGTGGCCGCACGACGACGATCGCCGCCGCGCACACCAGCGCGAACGCCGCGCCCGCGACGATGACGCGGCGGCGCCGCTTCGCGCCACGCTCGGAGTCGGAGTGCCTCTCGCTCACGAGGGTGCGGACGGTCACGCCCGTCGGGGGACCGAAGTCGTTCGCGGGGAGCGTGAGGGCCGCGCTCGCCGAAGAGCTCTCAGGAGGCTTTGAGTCGCGCTCGACCGCCGCGAGCTGATCACCTCGGAGCGTGAGGCTCCCGCCCGCTGTCTTCTCGACCCATGCGCGAACGACCTCGTCCTCGGCGGGCGGCTCGACGTCGGCCAGGGCCTGCGCGAGCTCACGCGCGCTCGCGAAGCGATCTTCCGGCGCGCGCGCCAACCCCTTCGCGAGGACGGCGTCGAAGCGCGCCAAATCGGCGGCGATGTTCCCCAAGGAAGGCACGTCCGCTTCGAGGATGCGGTGCACGACGTGCCCTTCGCTCTCGGCTTGGAAGAGTCGTCGGCACGCGAGCGTCTCCCACAGCACGACGGCCGCCGCGAACACGTCCACGCTGCGCGTCATCGGGCGGCCGAGGATCTGCTCGGGCGCCATGTACGAGAGCTTTCCCTTCACCTGACCGTCGCGCGTCACTTGCGCGCGGCCGCGTGCCTTGGCGACGCCGAAGTCGAGAAGTCGCGCGATGCCGTCGGCGCCGACGATCACGTTCTGCGGCGAGACGTCACGATGGATGATCCCGAGCGGCTGCCCGCGCTCGTCGGTGGCGTCGTGCGCGGCTTGGAGGCCCGCGAGCATGTCGCGCGCGATGCGACACGCCACGGCCGGCGGCACGCGCTCACCCTTCTCGGAGGCCGCGCGAATGAGGCGCGAGAGCGTCTCGCCGTGCACGTACTCCATGACGATCGAGATCTCGCCGCCCTCGGCCACGACGTCGAGCGTCTGAACCACGTTCGGGTGCCGGATGCGGCTCGCCAGCCGCGCCTCGTCGACGAACATCGTGACGAAGTCCGGATCGGCGGCGTACTGCGGCAGCAATCGCTTGATGGCCACCGCTCGCGAGAATCCGACCGCGCCGCGCAGGCGGCCGAAGTGCACCGTCGCCATCCCGCCCGACGCGAGCGCGGCGTGCACCGTGTAGCGCCCGAGCGTGTGGACGGGAGCGGACATCCCTCACAGAGTACCGCGCCCGGTTGACCTTCGAGCCGGCGACTTCACGTGCCGCACCGTGCCCTACATTGCCCTCTCGTTGGGCGACGCAGACGTTTCGACGATACGATGGCCTGATGACGCTCGGAGGTCGGCTGGCTCTGGCGAGCGCGGGCGCGCTCGCGCTCGTGGCGAGCTGCGCGACCCCCACGTCGATCGCCATCGACGTCTACACCGACGCGCCGTGCGCGAGCCATCCTCCGGCCTCGCTCGTGATGTCGGGCAGCCTCGGCGAATTGTCGTCGAGCGCTCCATCGGCGGCGTCGACCCGTTGCGAGCCAGACGGTCATCTCGGCCGCGTCGTCATCTCGCCGGGCGGCGCCAAGGACGCGCCCATCGCGCTCGCGCTGATGTTGAGACCGGATGGCCAGGTGGCCGACGGTTGCCTCGACGCGAAGAACGCCGCGGGCTGCATCGTCGCCAAGCGAAGGCTGCGCTTCGAGCGTCGCACCGAGATCGAGATGCGCGTGGACCTCCGCCTCTCGTGCCTCGGCGTCGTTTGCGCCGAGGGCGAGACTTGCGTGCGCGGCGGGTGTGTACCAGCGGACATCTCTTGCGGTGCGGGTTGCGACGAGGCCACGCTGCTCGCCCAAGGTCCAGCGCGCACCGCGGACGGAGGCCCCGTCGACGGTGGCGGATCCGGGAACGACGCTGGCGCCATCAACGATGCTGGTCCAGCGCCCGCGTCGATTGCGCTTCCGCCTACTGGCCCCTTCGCCACCACCGAGCTCGCCCTCTCGCTCGGCGTCGATCACGCCTGCGTACTCTTTCCGGGTGGCCAGGTCGGTTGTTGGGGCGCCAACGATCGGGGCCAGCTCGGCGACGGAACGACTACGCCGCGCACCGCCCCGAGCCAGTCCGTTGCCGGTCTTCCCAAGGCGACGGCGCTCGCTTCCGGCAACAAGTGGAGCTGTGCGCTCCTCGAAGATGGCCGCGTCATGTGTTGGGGCGCGAACGACCGCGGTCAGCTCGGCGATGGGACGATGGCGCCCTCGTCCGCGTTCGCGCGTGAGGTCGTCGGTGTCTCTGCTGCGTCGGCGATCGCAGCGGGGGATGCGCACGCGTGCGCCATCAACCCGACCGCCACGGTCCCCGAGGTACGGTGCTGGGGAGCCAACGACCGGGGCCAGCTCGGGCCGGGCGCATCGTCCCCCGAGTCGCGCACGCCAGTGGTCTTCTCGATCGATGCGGTCGGCGCCCAGCCGCTCGTGGTGGGCGCAGGCGCCGGACACAGCTGTGCCGGTGCCGGCGCGCAGCTCTACTGCTGGGGCGACGATGGCGCGGGTCAGCTCGGAAACGGTGGCCAACCGAGCTCACCGACCCCCGCCCCGGTCCAGATGCCTGCGAACGTCACCCTGCTACGGCTCTCTCTTGGGCGCTCGTCGTCGTGCATGGTGGGGCGCTTGAGCGGCACGGTCAACGCGCTCTATTGCTGGGGCTCGAACGCGTTCGGTGAGCTCGGCGTCGGCACGACCACCCCCAGCCCGATCCCCAAAGGTCTCGGCACCATCACCCGCTTCACGTTTGGCACTCCCGACGCGGGGTCCACGACGTACTCCGCGGCCACGGTGAGCACGGGTGACTTTCACGCGTGTCAGCTGTCGCTTCCCACCGAGATCGTCTGCTGGGGCCGCAATGACGTCGGGCAGCTCGGACCGGGGATCACCGGCGACAAGCTGAATCAGACCCCCGTGCCCGGCTTGACCGGCGTCACCTCGGTCGCGGCGCGCGGCTCGAGCACGTGCGCGATGGGGGGCTTCGGCGTTCGGTGCTTCGGCGCGCTCACGGCGACGTTCACGACGCTTTGAACAGACACCCACCAGCCCCGTCCAATCGGGGTGAGCTTCTGTCGATCGTCTTGCGTCGTCTTCTTCGCTCCTCTCGTCGTCGCGTGCGGCGGCACTGCCCAAGCGCCTGAGCAACGCTACGCGGTGGTCTCGCTCGAACTTCGCGCTTCTTCGTCCGGTCAGCTCGCCGCGGAAGCTTTCGGCGTGTTCGGCACCTATGAAGACGGGTCATGCGCGCCGGAGACGTTCGGCGCCTGCGTGGTCGACGCATGTCGTCGCGACTTCGCCTATCACGACGGAGGCGCGCTGCGCGTCGAGTCGGAGGGCACTCTGTCGATGAGCGTGCCCCGCACGGCTGACGGGCGTTACGGCGGTCCGAGCGCAGCCGTCGGTGCGCTGCCGGCGGCCGGGTCGGCGGTGCGCTTCACCACCAACGGCGCCGAGGTGCCGCCGCTCGATGCAACACTCCGGTTCCCGGCGCCCATTCGTCTGGAGAACCCGTCACCGGCGAGCGGTGTCACCAGCGGCACCTCGAACGCGACGCTGGCTTACGAAGGCGGCGGCGACGTCGAGATGCGCTTCGCGCCCGCCGCGGATTCGAGTCTTCACGGTGAGGTAGCGGGTAGCCCGAGCGTTTCGTGCACATGGGACGGGGCTTCGGGGCGAGCGGTGTTGCCGGCCGCCGTGATCTCGCGCCTCGCCGGTCGCCCGCTGGCGCTGCGCACGACGCGGCAGGTCACGGAGCGGGTCGGCGCGTGGAACGTCGCCGTCGTCGTCGGGGTGCCGGCGCTGGCTTCGCTCACCGCGGCGCCCGACGGTCCGGTCGCGCCCGCCGAGGTCGTCGTTCGGTCTCGCTGAGCCGGCGACGAATAATCCGTCCTCGATTGTAAGTTGACGCGATATGGATCGGGGATGCTCCCCGAGCTCGAAGATCTGCGCTGCTTTCTCCTCGCCGCGCGCTCTCTCAACTTCCGCAAGGCTTCGCGCGCGGCGGCGCTCACCCCGGCGGCGTTCGGTCAGCGCATCAAGCGCCTCGAAGAGCGCGCCGGCGCGCGGCTCTTCCAGCGGACCACGCGCTCCGTTCACCTCACCGAGGCCGGACGCCGGCTCGCGCCTGTCGCCGAGCGCTGCCTCGGAGAGGCCGCCGAGTGCGTGCGCGCGGTACGCGGTGACGCGACGCCCCCGCCGATGGAGCTCGTCGTGGGCTCGCGTCACGAGCTCGGCATGAGCTGGGTGCTTCCGCAGTTCGACGCCCTGGCCGAGCGCTTTCCGTGGCTGTCGCTCCACCTCTACGTCGGGTCGGGCAGCGATCTCGTGCTCCGCGTCCGCACGATGGAGATCGACTGCGCCATCACATCGACGCGCTTCACGGATCCCAAGCTCGACGCCGTGCGCCTTCATCGGGAGAGCTACGTGCTCTGTGGAGAGCGCTCGCTCCTCGCGCGCTTGCCGTTTCGCCGGCCGGCCGACGCCGCGAGCCACACGCTGCTCGACATCTCGAGCGAGCTTCCGCTGTTCCGCTACGTGCGCGACGCAGCGGCCTGGGGCGACGGGGCGACCTTCGCCCGCATCGTGCGTCTCGGCACCATCGACGCCATTCGCGCGCGCGTGCTCGCCGGCGCAGGCGTCGCCGTCCTCCCCGAGTACTTCGTGAAGGAAGATCTGGAGCGGGGCACGCTCCGGCGCGTCCTCCCATCGGCGCGACCGGAGCATGACTTCTTCCGCCTCGTCTTTCGTGGCGACGATCCGCGGCGCGCCGTCTTCGAGGAGCTGGCGCGCGCGCTTCGCGAGGTTCCGCTCGTCTGATCGCCGCTACACCCTCATCACGCGTGGCGGCGTGCCCAGGCCTCGCGAGCGTCGAGCCCCACCGCCTCGAGCTGCGGGAGGATCACGTTGGTGACGGTCTCGTAGAAGAGGACGCGCGCGTCGGCACCGCTGCAAAGACCAAGCGCGCCTCCGCCCTCGGGTGCCGTCCCGGATGCCGGCAGGTGCGCGAGCTCGTGCGTCTCGAGCGCGCGGAGCGCGACCCTGAGGTACGCCGTGAGGCGGCGCCGCGCGGCGTCGTCGAGTCGCGGCACCTCGCGGTGGACGATGCGCCACCCGAACCGCGCGTGACCGACTTCGTCGGCCCAGATGCGCGTCAAGAGCTCGCGAAGCGGGCTCTCCGGCATCTCGAGTCGTTCGGCGCCGATGAGCGCGACGGCGATGGTCTCGCTCAAGCAGGACACCGAGAGGAGGTTTCGGAGGACGGCCTCGCGCGGCGACACGTCGTCGTGGGTCGGCAGGTCACCCTCGTCGCGGAAGGCGCCGATGGCGGTGCCGCCGGCGCTCTCGACGACGCGTCCGCAGAGGACGCCGTGCGTTCGCTCTTCTTCGGCGAACGTGCGCACCGCGTCGACCTCGTCGTCGGCGAAGCCGGCGCTCGCCATCTGCTCGGCGAGCGCGCTGAAGACCCGCGACGACGAGTACTCGTTGACCATGCGCCCCAGCCACGTCCGCTGGGTCGCGAGCGTGAGGTGCGTCGGGAGCTCGAGAGGCACGAGCTCTTGCCGCGCTTCGGCGCGAAGGTCGAACGCCGCGCCCATCAGGCGGCCTCCCAGAAGGCGAGCTCGCGGGTCGGATCGAACTTGGGGGGCATCGGCGGGCCCCACGGCGTGCAGGCGCTGAACTCGTTGGTCCAGGGCTGCGTCGGATCGGTCGAGACCGCGGCGCAGCAGTCCCAGCGATGTCCGTGGAGCGTGGGCACGCTCCCGTCGGGCTCCCACGCGAGCGCGGTCTCGGTGAGGAGGCGCGAGCAGCACGCCTTCACCTCCGGGGTCGACGGCAGCGCCGGGGAGGGCAGCTCGCCGCCGTCTGGTGAGAGCGTGTCGAGGAGCGTTTGGCAGTCGATGTCACTCGCGTCCCCTACGGTCGTGGTCGCGTCGTTGGCCGCGACCGCGGCGTCCCGCCGCTTGGCGGCGTCGACGGCGCCGGCGTCGTCGGGTGACCCGGCGTCCGTGCCGCGTCGCTTCGCGAGCTCGTCCGCGGACGCGGTGGCGGTGCCGTCGCTCGGCGCCTCATCCGCGATGACCGCCCCGCAGGCGGTGAGGGGCGTGACGGCAAGGGCGACCTTGGCCGCGGCTTTGAGGGCTTCTCTCTTGATCCAAGCATCCATGGGCAAACCTCCGCGTAAGTGATGGCGGGAGGATGGCCGCGGCGGGCATGGTCGACAATCGATATGATCGAGATTGAATTGTGTGGAATGGACATTCAATCACGCCGAGGGGCGAGGGCGGTCGCGCCCGCGCCGGCGAAGCGCCGCGGGCGCCGAAACATGGTAAACACCTCGCCCTCATGCGCTTCTCTCGTGCCCTCATCCCCACCGTCAAAGAGGCTCCCACCGACGCGACCAGCAAGAGCTACGAGCTCCTCGTGCGCGGCGGCTTCATCCGTCGCGTCGGCGCCGGCATGTACGACTTCTTGCCGATGGGCCTGCGCGTCCTCCGCAAGGTGGAGGGCATCGTCCGCCGCGAGATGGACGCGGCCGGCGCGCTCGAGATCTTGATGCCGGCCCTCATCCCGGCCGAGTACTACAAGGAGACCGGTCGCTGGGACCGCTTCGGCGAGACCCTCTTCCGCTTGCAGGACCGGAAGCGCGGCGACTTCCTCCTCGGCCCGACCCACGAAGAGATCGTGACCGACATCGCGCGCCGCGAGATCCGCAGCTGGCGCGACATGCCGAAGAACCTCTACCAAATCCAGACCAAGTTCCGCGACGAGCCCCGTCCGCGCGGCGGCCTCCTCCGCTGCCGCGAGTTCACCATGAAGGACGCCTACTCGTTCGACGTGAGCGAGGAGGCGGCCAAGGCGAGCTACGAGACGATGCGTAAGGCCTACTGCCGCGTCTTCGATCGTATGGGCCTCACCTACCGCCTCGTCGCCGCCGACTCCGGCGCGATGGGCGGCTCCACGAGCGCCGAGTTCCAGGTGCTCGCCGACTCCGGCGAGGACGCCATCGTCGCGTGCGACAAGTGCGACTACGCGGCCAACGTCGAGGTCGCGCAGGCGGCGCCGGCGGTGGTGGCCGCGTCGACCGAGGCCGAGGCCAAGCTCGAGAAGGTGCACACGCCGGGGCACGGCTCGATCGAGGACATCACCAAGTTCCTCAAGATCACCGCCGACCGCATGCTCAAATCGCTCGTCTACGTGGCGGGCGAGGAGACGATCATGGTCGTCGTGCGCGGCGATCATGACGTGAACGAGATCAAGCTCGCACGCGCCGCCGGCGTCGATCAGGTCTTCCTCGCCAGCGAGACCGACGTGAAGAAGGCGACCGGCGCGAACGTTGGGTTCGCCGGCCCGGTCGGCTTCAAAGGAAAGCTCTTCGTCGATCGCGACGCCGCCGCCGTGAAGAACGGCGCGACCGGCGCCAACGAGACCGATCATCACTTCACGGGCGTGAACCGCGGGCGCGACTTCGAGGGCCAGCTCGTCGAGGTGCGCCTCGCCGTGACCGGCGACACGTGCGCCAAGTGCGGCGGCAAGCTCGTCTCGTACCGCGGCATCGAGGCCGGCCACATCTTCATCCTCGGCACCCACTACACGGAGAAGATGGGCGCGCACTACCTCGACGAGAAGCAGGAGAAGAAGCTCATCGTCATGGGCTGCTACGGCATCGGCGTGTCGCGTCTCGTGGCGACGGCCATCGAGCAGAACCACGACGCCGAGGGAATGCGCTGGCCGCTCGCCATCGCTCCGTATCAAGTGCACATCTGCTCGCTCGGCAAGGACGAGCCCGTGCTCGCGGCGGCGCAGAAGCTCCACGACGATCTCGAGGCCCAGGGCATCGAGGTCCTCTGGGACGATCGCGACGAGCGCCCGGGCGTAAAGTTCAAGGACGCCGACCTCGTTGGCATTCCGCTGCGGGTCACCGTGGGCGGCAAGGGCCTCGCCGCCGGCAACTTCGAGCTCAAGCCGCGCACCGAGCCGGATCCCAAGAAGGCCGAAGCGATCCCGGTCGCCGACGCCGCGCGCGTCATCGCCGAGCGCGTTCGCGCCGCGCTCGCCTGAGCGTCGATCAGTCTTTCTTCGCGTCGGTGCCGGCGTCGGCGTCTACCGACCCGGCGCTCGCGTCGTCCGATTCGCCCAGACCGCGCTTGCAGTAGCCGTCGACGCACGCCATGAGGGGCGGACACGATCCGCCGTCTCCGCACGGCGTGCGATCGTGAAGCCGGCACGTGAGGTCGGAGCGGTCGCACGTCAGCGGCGCCGGGCACTCGCCGAACGCATCACACGTGAGCGCGCGGCAGACCGGATAGCTGCCGGCGTCTCCGGCGAGGCAGACCTCGCACGCCCCGTACTGACACGAGAGCCCCTCGCCGCAGGCGACGTCGGACGCGCAGACGCAGCTACGGCCGTCGCAGCGCGCGCCATACGGGCACTCGTCGTCGGAGAGGCATGCACCGGGCGCCGCGTCGCACCGCCCGCCGCTGCAGCGCGCACGGCCTCCGCAGTCCTTGTCACTGGTGCACTCGTACGTCGGCGAGGAGTACGAAGGCACGTAGCCGCCGCCGAATTTCCAGGGGCAGCCGCAGGTGTCCGGATCGTAGTCGCCGTGGCAGTCCGGGTCGGGGTCCCAGCATCCGAAGTGACACGCGGAGGTGAGCGCGGTGGCGGCAACGAGCGCGGCGCTCACCGCAGCGAAGCGGACGGAGGAGCGGCGCAAGGAAGGCGTGGAGAGCATGCGCCGTTCGTTTTGAGCGCAGGAGCCGTCGGCGACAAATGACGCCGCCTGACACTCGGTGTCGGTGCTCGAAATCGCCGATCTCCGTAAGACCGCCGCCGCGACGATCTGATCGAGCGGGGGGATGCGATAAATGCCCGAAGCGCCGCCCCCCGTAGATTTCGCCCAGCCGAGCGCGGACCGCGCAATTAACTGGGTGCGACGCGTGAATCTCAGCGCCGTCGGGTCTGCCGAATTGCGCGGGGGGTGGGGCGCGCTACGCCAACGCCGTGACTCTTTCGCGGCGAATCCTAAAGGTCAGTGGCGCCTTGCTGGTGGCCTCGTCGCTTGGTTGCGGGTCGCTGTTCGGCATCGGCGATCTGCCTGGCTTGGTGAGTCGGCCGGATGGCGGAGATGCGGGCACGCCCCAAGCCGACGCGGGCACGTGGTGCGAGACGAAGAACCAAAGGCCGTCGTGGTTCTGCGACGACTTCGACGCCGTCGAGAGCGCGGGCGAGGGTTGGGACGGTCCGAGCAAGTCGTTCCGTGACACCGCCGGCGGCGGGACCGTCGCGTTCGACGAGGAGCGCTTCACCTCCGGACCGCGCGCGCTTCGTCTGACGGCGCCGGTCTTGCTCAGTGGAAAGCAGGCCCTCGCGCACCTGCAAAAGACGTTGCCCGATGATGCCCGCATCATTCGGTTCGAAGCCGACGCGCGCATCGAGACCGAAGGCTTCCCCGACGACGTCGGCGTCTACACGATGATCCAGTTGGCGTTCGCGCCGTCGGGCGGAATCACCATCTCACGCGGCGAGAAGGGCACCTACCTCGACGTGATGGATCTGAACGTCGCGAACGGCCAGACCTCCAAGCTCTCGACGCAATCGGTGCGCGTCGGCAAGTGGGTCGAGCTCACGCTCTACGTGACGCTGCCCACGAGCGCGAGCGAGGAAGGCTACGCCGAGCTGCTCGTCGATGGCATCTCCGGCGCGCGCTTGCCCATCACGTTCGCGGCGACCAAAGGCCGGCCGATCGCGCTCGGGCTCGGCATGGTCGCCCAAGGCCCCACCAACGACGTCGAGCTCGCCTTCGACAACGTGCGCATCGAGATTCAGAAGTAGCTTGGGCGAGACGACACCGGGAGAGCTCCCCGGACGGTCACACGGAAGTCGGCGGATGGCGCCGTTGCGCATCGCCGGTGCGAAGCGATGCAAGGAGCGCTCGTGCAGCGGGGAGCACGATGTCGACGACTGCGGCCTCCGCGACGCTGCGTCGTTCGGCGGGACCGAGGACGCCGTAGGCGCGGAGCGTCTCGGCGTCACCGCGCCAGACACTCGGCATGGTCCCCAAGGAGACGTGGCGCCGAACGTCAGCGAAGACAGTCGCCACTGCTTCCTCGACGCCAGCACCGCCGGTGCGAAGCGCCCACGCGACGTGAACCCACGCGAGCTCCGCGTGCTCCGCTTCTTCGTCGGCTACGCGGCACAGCGCAGCGCCGAGGGACGGATCGCGGGCCGCGGTGGCGGCCGCTCGTGCGAGGACCGCTGCAACCGTCTCTGCGATGCATCCCTCGGCGGCGGTGCGGGCGGCCACGCTCGCCAGATCGCTATCGCCCGCGAGCGCCCCCGCGATGGCAAGCGGTCCCGGGCCCCGCGGCGCTTCGGCGAAGGTGCTCGCGAGGTCGAACGCGAGACGCGCGTGACGCTCTTCGTCGGCGAGCGCGCGCGCCGCCCGCGCGACCTGATCGGCGGGCGCACCGACGGCGAGCAGCTCGAGCACGAAGCGCGCGAACGCGCCAATCGATGCGTGCTCGGTGAGGGCTTCTCGCTCCCAAGCTTCAGCGAGCGTCGCGCGCGTGACCGGATCGAGGTCTTCCGTGCGTAGGACGAGCTCGCCGCGCCAATCCGCGCTCGCGCGCGCGACGGCCGTCCGCGCGACCCCGTCGACGACGAACGGGCGTCCAATCGGGCAGCCGCCGTACTCGACGTAACAGCATGCGCCGTCGCTCCCTATTTGGGGCTGACACACGCCGTCCGCGTAGACCTGGAGCCCGCAGTGGTAGCCTGCTCGCACGCAGTCCGCATACCGAGCGTCGCAGGTCTCGTTGGGCCCCGGAGCCGGGAAGCAAACCTCGATGACGCTCACCGTCGTCAAATCTCCCGCGTCGACGTGGGCCCCGTCGGGACAGGTGACGTTCTCGGTCCGCTGAGCGCCGCGATTTCGCCACGACACGACGAGCTTGCGACATGCCTGAATGTGCTCCCACTCGGCCTCTGCGGGCGTGAGCGGGCGCGGCGGAGCCGCGTCACCGTCCCCCGATGCGTCTGAGTCCTGTGTAGCGTCCGCGGCAGCGTCGGTGATGCTGGGGTCGCCGCCGCCCGCGGCGATGCCACCGCACGCCGCTCCGCCGTCGAGCAGCGCCGCCACACCGGTCGCGACGAGGATTCGGTGGAGAAGGACGCTTCGTTCAGGTTGGAGCACGCCCATGCGACGAGCATAGCGGTCTCGTACGCGGAGATGCCGTGCCTCGGCGTTGGCGTGGCCACTCGAGATGTGGAACGCGTCGGCCAGTCCGGGCTCCAAGGTCACTGAGCTCGTCGAGAGAAGCTCGCGGATCGGGCCCTTTGCTCGACCACGACTGGGCATCGAAGTGGGACGAACACTGCGCTCCCACGCTCTTGGATCTGTGCCGACGAGCTGGCGACCGGCACGTCCGCGTGTGGTTCAGCGCGTCGCGTCTTCCCAGCGACCGATCGTCGTCCCGACCCACTCGGCGACCGGGCCTTCCACGCGGACGTACCGCAGCGCATCCGTTCTCCATCCGCCGGAAGCGGCGGGCAGCAGCCGCCAAGCGACGCCGGCGATCCGCTCGCCGCACAAAAGGGGTCCGCCCGAGTCACCACGATCCGCGGAGCCCGTCATCCGGAGCGTGTCGATGCCCGACTGTGAGAACCCCGTCACCAACACGCTTGCCGAGCGCTTCGCGTGGGCGGCCGTCTCGTGGGTTTCGCCGTCGTGCAACCCAAAGCCTACCGCGCGACATTCTTCGTCGACCTTCGGACGGTCGAGCGCGAGCGTCAGCGGCGGGATGTCGGCGACGTCGTCGTCCAGCCGGAGGAGCGCAGCGTCGAAGGAGCCATCGACGACGACCCCATCATTGCCAATCGTCACCCCGGGGAACTGGAGGAGCTCGCGGATAGCGTGCCGCGAGCTTGGGGGGGCGCCGGCCCGTCCTTCGGCGTTGAACGGACCGGGGCCAACCCACACCGCCGTTGGCCGAGCGCCATTCACGCAATGGGTGGCGGTCAGGACCACGTTCTTTGCGACGAGGCTTCCCGAGCACGAATGGCCGCCTTCCATCTCGACGAACACGACCGCGCGGTCCTCGGCATCGAGCACGCCTCCGCGAATGGGCGCTTCGTCCGTGGTCGTCACCGCCGCGGGCGCGCACCCGACAGCGAGTGCGCCGGCAACGAGCAAGAGTCCGCACCGAGATCCGTCCATGGCCAGCGCCCAGCAAGGCGCGTGCCGCCGCCTGAAACGAGGCTTGTTTGGGGCTTTCCCTCGCGGCGACGAGGCGAGTATGCACGCGACGTGCAACGCCTCGCGCACAACAAGTCCTTCGGGCGAGCTCTGCCTCGACCGCGGCGAGCCCGCTCTCTCAGCGCGCGATCGTGAACTTCTTGGAGACCAGCTCCAGCTCGGCGCGCGCGGGGCTCCCGAAGAGCAGCGTCCCGGAAGCCCACCCGGCGCGAAGCGACGGCTCGAGTTGGGTGCTCTCCTTGAGCACCGTGATCTGCGGGACCACCGCGATGTACGGGCCCGTGATGCCCGCGATCGCCATGTCGAGGTTGATGCGCGGCATGATGCAGGAGAATCCGACGCCGGGAGCGAGGGTCCCCTCGACGTGCGCGTCGAGCTTGGCTTCGAGCTCGTAGGGCCAATCGCCAGAGGTGACCCAGCGCGAAGGACTGACGCCGCTCTCCGGATGAAAGCGCGCGGAGGCGCCGAAGTGGAGGTCGCCCGACACGTTCACGAGCGCGTCCACCTTGCCGCCCGCGACCATGTCGCACCGCATGCTGCCCCCGAGCGTGAGTTGCACCGGCACCGGCACCGGTCCGATCGGCACGATCAGCGTCAGCGCGGGGAGTCGAACTTCCGGAGTCGCGAAGATCGTCACGCGGCCGCCGGCCACACCTTTGGCCTCGAGCGCGACCTTGAGCGAGAGCGATCCGCGCATGCCGAGCTCGAGCCCGGACTCGCGGCGGTAGGCGAACTTCCCCTGCGGCTGGAAGTCGAACGCGGGCGGCGATCGCAGACGGGTCGTCCCCAGCCACTGGATGGCCCCCGGCGTCGGCGAGACGACCCAGACGCTCGGGAACTTGCCGGCGAGGGCGCCCGTCCAATCTCCCGCCGAAACGCGCGAAGGCGGCACCGCGTCGGCGGCATCGAGCACGTGGAGCCCCAGCGTCGCGATGTTGCCGTCGAGCTCGGTGAGGCTTCGCGCGAGGTAGATGCGGATGATGTCGTCTTCGCGAAGCGCGCCCATCTCCTCCAGCGTGAGCGGCTCGGTGGTGAGCTCGAGCTCTTCGCCGTTGGCGTGCGCGGCGGTGACTCGCGCGTAGAGACCGCGCTCGGCGCGGCGCGCGAGGGGGTGAATCAGCACGGCCTTGCCGACCATGCGCGCGGCGTCATAGGGCAAGGGGACGCCATCGACGGCCGTGCGAAGGACGACCTTGCCCTCGTCGGGGTCGGCGCTGATGACGTAGCGATCGCCGTTGGCGAGGGTCAGCGCATCGCTCGCGGTGGCCGCGGCAGGTGCGCTCTCGGCGGGACCGCAGGCGGTGAGGGCGAGCCATGTCACCGCCAGGGGGACGCACGACCAGGGACGCAAGGACCGCACGCTCCTCCACCGAGCACGAGTCATGCCCGATGCCCGCGTCTAGATGAGCCCACAAAAGTCGCCGAACGGCCGCGATCAGCGACGAACGAGCCGGTCCAAACGCTGGGAGTTGTCGCCCGCGCGAGACGCGCCAACGCGCAATCATCGGTAGCGGAGCGTCGGCGCGTTGGAGGAGTGCGCCGCCTGTGCTCGCGAGGTGGGCGTGCACGCGGCGATCACACTGCTCGGACCATGGATCCGCGCCGACGCGAGTGAACACTGCGGCCCGGAGCGCCAGCGGCTCCCGCATGAGATCAGCCACCTACGCGAGAGCGCAGCGAGCCCATCGGCGCCAGCGGTCGGCATGGCTCCTGCTGAACGCCCTCCAATGACCACTTCACGACTCCTCGGATCTTTGCTCGTCGCCGCTGCGTTGCTCACGGGGTGCAGCTCGGATCCGGGGCCTGACGAGGAAGGCGGATCAGCCCTCACCGCCGAGGCCACCAGCGAGTGCGACGCGACGCTCGGGGGCAAGACGCTCGACCTCGTCTGCAAGCATCAAGCTGCGGGCGCGTCGGCGACGGCTTGCGTCTACGCGCCGGACACCAAGCCCTACGTGACGCTGATGGGCTACGGCGCCGACCGTGACGTGAGCGGCATCGCCAACTTCGAAGATGCCTCCCGCCACGACCTCCTCCGGATCGGTCCCGGCTTTGGGCGGCCCATCACCATCATCGGCGGTGCGCGCACGCTGAACCGTGAGCGCACCGCGTTCAACTTCGAGGACTCGACCTTCTCGGTGAAGGCCATCAAAGATCTCGAGCGACTCTGGGACAGCGCGGACGTGCTGGCGGGCCTCGAGATCGACTTCTGGTACGCGACGGTGGCCGAGGCAACCAGCGGAGCGCCTCGCTCGCCGCAGCGCATCGCCGAGCTCAAGGCGAAGCGAGACGAGGTCTTGGCAAAGTGCATCGCCGAAGGCGCCCCGGAGAAGACCTGCAAGGAGTCGACGATCCTGACGGCGCTCTGGACCGCACACAAGCTCCCCTCCGAGGCCGAGCTCCGCAAGGTCGCCGACGTCGACAAGCGCGTGACCCTGGCGATTCCGTTCACGTGCACGAAGCCATGAGAACCCGGAGCGTCCGGGCCCCGCTCACCGATCGTACCGGGTGTCATGAGCGAGACGAGGAGCACAGCTCGTCGCTCGCTGCGGATACGACCTGCGGTCAATCGTCGTTGACGATGGTCGCTACGCCCGTGGCGTCGACGATGGTCGCGTTCGTGGGGCTGGAGAGGTTCACGTTGAACGTCTCATCGCCCTCCTTGTTGGCATCGGCGCGCACCTGGATGGTGATTTGCTGTCGAGCGCGCTCGCTCCACCGATCCCCTCCTTCCGGCGGTCCCGCTCCGGCGCTCCCCTTTGGATGACTCTCCGAGCCCATCACTCGCAAAGCCTCTCCTCGATCGCGACAGTGGCGCGCGCGTTGCTTTCAACTCGTCGGGAGTGAGTTCGCAGATCGCGCTCGGCCGGATGCGCGAGGCGGCGTATCGGGGGTCAGCGGCTCGACGAAATCCTTCCCTTTTTCGGCGCAGCGAACGTGGCATCTCGATGCTCATGCTGCGAGCAGCTTCAACGATCAGACGCCGCCCGGGGGACGAGGCGATGCCGCGCCCTTCGATGTCGAGGTACCGGCCGTCCTGCCCCGACGAGTCGTTCGCCCAAGAAGCGGACGGCGCAGTCCTCCTCCCGCCGTGGGCGCGAGCCGCGGTGCGCCGAGCCTTCGCGCGAAGTCTTGGAGCGGTTCGGTCGCTCTGGCGGGGCGCGCAGCGGATCGCCTGGGCGCCCGCAGTGCTGATGTGCGGGTGCAGCTCGACCCCCGCGGCGAGCTCCGACTCAGGCTCGAGTACAAAGGCCGCGGCGTTGGGCCACGTCTTTGGAGAAGGCGGCGGTGGCGCACCCGGCGTCGCTCCGCCTTCCTCGTGTCTCGTTGGCGCGGCGAGCGGGAACCTTGCGCGCTGCGTGAATTCGCGCGACTGCGGACCCGGGTCGCGATGCAACACGGCGCTCAGCGTTCCGTCGTGCGAGCTCGTCTACTGCGGGACACCGGGCACTCTCTGCTCGTCCGACGACGTTTGCGAGCAGGGCCTCAGGTGCTACCAGAGCAAGTGCACCCGATGTGACGTTTGCGGCGACCGCTGCGAGGTCGACTTCGACAACGACCCGAAGAACTGTGGCACGTGTGGTCACGCGGTCTTCAGCAACGCCCATCAAAGTTGCAGCGGCGGACAGGTCACTTGTCCGGACGGGCAGACGGTGTGCGGCTACGAGTGCGCCGATCTCCGAACGAGCCTTTCGAGCTGTGGGGAGTGTGGTCGCGCCGCGCCGGAGCGCGGACGCTGCGTAGATGGGGCACCCCGCTGCGATCCGGGCGAGACCGTGTGCGGATCGATGTGCTTCGACCTTCAGACCCACCCTATGAATTGCGGAGCGTGTGGTCGCAGGGTGCCCGCGGGTCGAAGCTGCGTGAATGGCGCGCCGGCGCCGTGATTGGAGGGACGCCACTCCAGTCCGAGTTCGAAGCTCTTTCGACTGGTCGGAGTGAGTTCTAGGGTGGGCCGTTGCGTCGACGTTCCGTTCTTCGGCGAGCTCCCTTTGGACGCCTTCGCGCTACCCGAGAGCGTGCACCGTAACGTCGCCGAGATTCGCGCGCCCCGCCGCGCGACAGGCCGTGCGTCACCCACGGGGTAGAACGTTCTGTCACCCATCGGGCGGACTCTTCATCTTGTCCTGTTCCGAGCTGTCCGCGGACAGGCGAAGATCGTCCGCGGACAGCTCGGGAAAGCGACTTCTTCGGGGAACTGGGATGCCTCGCGCCGGCACGGCGCTCGCTAACGCGACGGCGGAGGTTTCTCACATGAAGCTGAATCCCATCCTCGTGTCCGCGTCCGCTCTCGTCTCGTCCCTCACGGTCGCGTGCGGCGCTCGCAGCTCCCCAGACGACGCTTTCGCTGCGGCTGGTGAATCGGAAGACGCGATCGTCGGCGGTCGTGCGTCGGCGGAGCGCGCGGTCGTCGCGCTCGACCTCGGTGGCGAGGGCTACTGCACCGGCGCGCTCGTCGCTCCCAACGTGGTCCTCACCGCGCGGCACTGCGTGTCGCGCACCACCGAGGAGGTGTCGTGTCCCGCGCGGGGTCGTCAGATCCTCGGAGACCGTCCTCCCCAGTCGATCGTGGTGATCACGGGGACGGATCTCCCCGGCGAGCCCGTCGCGCGCGGCGCGGGGGTGGTCGTCCCGTCGGGGACGGCGCTCTGCGAGCACGACGTGGCCGCGCTCGTCCTCGATCGCGACGTGCCCGGCGTGACGCCGCTCGCCGTGGCAACGTCGGCACCACACGTCGGCGAGCGCGTCCGTTTCGTCGGCTACGGACGTCGCGGCGATCGAGCGGGCTTCGGTGAGCGGCGCGCGCGCACGGTGTCCGTCGAGGCCGTGTCGGCGACGGAGCTTCTCGTCGGCGAGGCCACGTGCAACGGAGATTCCGGTGGCCCGGCGCTCTCGAGCAAGCACGAAATCGTCGGCGTCGTGTCGCGCGGCGGCCCGTCGTGCGAGGGCGACGACGTGACCAACGTCGTGACGCGGGCGGACGCATTTAACACGGTCGTGACGCGGGCGATCGAGCTCGCGAGCGCCGCAGAATCGCCGCCTGTTCGCGCGACTGAGAAGCGCCGCGTCACAGCCAAGAGCCGCGCCGCGCCTTGATTTCGCGGCGCCGGGAGAGCAGAGCCACCGGTGATGAGGCGTTTTCTCAGTCCCATGGCTCTCCTCTCGGCGGGGGGGCTCACGCTCGTCCTCGGCGCGGGTTGCGGCAGCGAGTCTCGCAGCTCCGTTCCCACGTCTCCCGCCGGGACCGACGGCGGCGCTTCGGTCGCGGCGGAAGGCGGCGCGTTCGATCCCAACATTCCGCCGAGCAGCGGCGTCGACGCGGGATGCCTCGGCGGCGCGCCGCCCAACAAGGCCACCGACATCACGATCGATCCCGCGTACGCGTCCAAGTACACGGCGTTCGATCTCGGCGCGATCCCTGGCTTGCCACTCGCCAAGTACGGCGGGCTCGTTCTCTCGGCAGGCGACGAGAACACGCTCTTCATCGGCGGCGCGGCCAACGAGGCGGGCGCCGGCATCTACGCGGTCACGCTCGTGCGGAGCGCGTGCAAACACATCGTCGGCTTCTCCGGCACGGCGAAGAAGATCGCCAACGCGCCGTACATCGACGGCGGTCTCGTCTACGGCGGTGGCGGCACGCTCATGTTCACGGCGTGGCCGAGCGACGAGATGGTCCGGCAAAACACGTCGGGCATGATCGGGTTTTTGCCCCCCGGCGCGCAGTCGCCCACCAAGACGATCAACGGCACCAACTTCGCGATGCCCGAAGCGCTCGCCGCGCTCGGCTTCGTGCCGAAGGGGTTTCCCGGCGAGGGCAAGCTCAAGCTCGTCACGTGGGAGGGCGGCAACTGGTACGACGCCACGCTCGCGCTCGACGGCAGCGGTCGCCCCACCGACGTCACGTCGGCCACGCAGAAGATGACCGTGCCCGGCGGACCCGAAGGGTTCGCCTATGTGCCGCAAGGCTCACCGCTCTTCACTGCGCCGAGCATGGTGCTCTCCGAGTGGAGCAAGAACGCGGTCGCGACCTACGAGATCACGGGTGACGGCGATCCGTCGCTCGCCACGCGAAAGACGTTCCTCACGGGGTTGAGCGGCGCCGAGGGCGCGTTCTTCGATCCGGCGACCGGCGACTTCTTGTTCTCCACGTGGAACCTGAACAAGCCGGAGCGGCTCGTCGTCGTCTTGGGGTTCGTGCCCTTCGACGCTCCCAAGTAGGGCAGGGGTGGCCTATAACGGAGGCATGGCACAAGTCATCGTCTCCGCCATCGGCCGCGATCGTCCGGGGCTCGTCGGCGAGTTCACCAAGTTCGCGCTCGATCGCGGGCTCTCCCTCGCTGACGCGCGCATGCTCAACATGCAGGGCCAGTTCGCGATGATCGTCGCCGTCGTCGGCGAGAGCCCCGCGATCGCGCGCCTCCGCGAAGAGCTCTCCGGCTTTGCCAGCACGCTCGGTCTCACCGTCGCCTGGGCGCCTGAGGCCGCCGACTGGAAGCCCACCAAGGGCCTCCCGTTCCGCCTCCGCGTCTACTCGCTCGATCAGCCCGGCATCGTGCACCGCGTGAGCAGCTTGCTTCATCGTCACGGCGTGAACATCGAGGAGCTCGAGAGCAGCCTCGAGTCGGCGCCGTTCATGGGCGCGCCGCTCTTCACCGTCGAGATGCACGTCACGGTGCCCACCGGCGTTCCGCTTCGCGCGCTTCGCCAAGAGCTCGAGCACACCTGCACCGAGCTCAACTGCGACGTCGATCTCGAGCCGGCCTGATCGGCGCTGCCGTACCCGCCTTCGTCTTCGGTCATGCCGCGCGTCAAAGAGCTTCCGCCTCCGCCCGAAAAGCCCGAGCTGTCCCCGCCCGCGTGGGTGACCGGCGAAGAGCGCATCACGATCCATGGGCTCCCCGGTGAGCCCTCGCTCGAGGCGGCGTTCCGCGCGCCCGCGAACCCCGAGCGCACCGTGGTCTTGTGCCACCCGCACCCGGTCTACGGCGGGACGATGCACAGCGCGGTGGTGCTCGCGGTCGCCAAGGTGCTCGCCGAAAAAGAAGGAGAACGCGCCGCGTGCGTGCGCTTCAACTACCGCGGCGTCGGCGCGAGCGAGGGCGCGTACGATCAAGGTCGCGGCGAGACGCTCGACGTGCGCGCCGTGATCGACTTCGCCCGCGAGCGCGTGCCCGGTAAGCCCATCACCGTCTGCGGCTATTCGTTCGGCACCGGCGTCGGCCTTCACGCTGCGGCGGCGGAAGCCGAGCGCGGCGACATCGATCGCGTGGTCCTCATCGCGCCTGCGGTCCGCATCTTCGAGTTCGTCGAGGTGGACGCCAAGGCCGTGCGTGCGCCCATCGCCATCTTCGTGGGCGACGATGACGAGTTCTGCGACGTGTCCGAGGCGGAGGTGCTCGCGCGCACCATCGGCGCATCGCTCGAGGTGCTCCCCCAGAGCGATCACTACTTCTTGCGATCGCGCCGGAAGCTCGCCGAGAAGGTCGTCCCCGCGCTCTTCGTGTAGAAGGGGCGAGGGCCCGCGCAACTGTGCTTCAGCGCGCCGTGCCGCACTCCGACTGCGCGAGG
>JBGAJR010000039.1:0-80535 GCA_044224815.1 Polyangiaceae bacterium | reverse complement strand
AAGTTGGCGATGTCGCCGTTCTTCATGAACAGGACCTTGATGTCCTGCCCGCCGATGTCGCAGATGACGTCGACGTCGCCGAAGAAGTGCACCGCGCTCATCATGTGCGCGACGGTCTCGACGATGTTCACGTCGCTCTGGACGCACTCCTGGAGCACGTCGGCGGCATAGCCGGTGGCGCCGAAGCCCATGATCTCGAGCTTCGCGCCCTGCTCGTCCTCGACGTACGCGCGGATCTGCCCGAGCAGCTCCTTCGTGTCGACGATGGGGTTGCCCTTGGAGAGCTGGTACGCCTTGGCGATGATCTCGCCGCTCTCGTAGTCGACGAGCACGGCCTTGCTCGACGTGCTGCCGCCGTCGACGCCGATGACGGCGCGAACGAGCGCGCCGCGCTCGAGCGGCATCGGCTGAAAGCGCGGGATCTTGTAGAGCTCACGGAACGCCTCGAGCTCGACCTCGGTCTTCGAGAGCGGCGGGCCCGCCGACTCGCCGAGGCGCGCCTTGCGGCCATTGGTCATGTACTGGCGCAGGCCCTCGAGCGTCGCGTCGAGGACGCCCACCGACGCCTCCTCGTGGAGGCCGTACATGACCGCGCCGAACGCGGCGTAGTACTGCGAGTTCTGCGGAACGAAGATGAGCTCTTCGATCGGCATGTCCTTGGGGTACGCGTAGCCGCGCTCGTCCCACGTCTGCGGGATGCGGAGGCGCCAGCAGTCGACCAGGAACGGAAGGTACGTGTTCGGTCCGCCGAGGAGGAGCACGCGGTGCTTCAGCGTGCTGCCGCGCGTGAGCACGCTCAGGTTCTGAAGGACGATCGCGTCCGCGAGCGAGCAGAGGATCTCGTTGGCCGGGATGCCGCTCTTCACCAGGTTGACGATGTCCGTCTCGGCGAAGACGCCGCACTTGGCCGCGACGTGGTGCAGCTTCGAATCGTCGAAGCGCAGCGTCGTCACCATGTCGGCCGGCGCGTTCACCTTGATGAAGCACTTGTCGATCGTGGCGCCCGTACCGGACGCGCACTTGTCGTTCATCGACGCGGTGGCGGTCTTCTGACCGTCGTCACCCGTCGACTGCTTGAACATGATGATCTTCGCGTCCTGGCCGCCGAGCTCGATGACCGAGCCGACGTCGGGGTGCATCGCCTCGACGGCGAGCGTGACGGCGTTGACCTCTTGAACGAACTTGCCGCCCGTCGGCGGACACAAGGGGCTCGCGCCCGAGCCCGTGAGAAACATGCGGAACGCGTTGGGGCGCTTCGCGTGCTCGGGGAACGCGGCGAGGATCGCCTCGAGCATCGCGAGCACGAACTCGGGCTGCTTCGTGTTGTGACGCTGGTAGTCGCTCCAGAGAATCGACTTCGTCTCGGGGTCGACGACGACGGCCTTCACGGTCGTCGAGCCGACGTCCATACCGATGGCGAGCTGTCCCTCTGAACCCATCCAGCCTCCTCGCGGCTCCGCAAAAACGACGACGCTCGTGCTTACGCGCGGGCGGCGCCTCCGGATGCACACGCACTAGACGCGCGTGTCAGTCCGGAGTCGTACCGGCTTTCCCGCCGGGGGGAAAGCGATTTGTCCTTCCCCAGACGAAGCGAGGACCGGTTTTATTCCGAACACTTACGAAATGCGCGAGAACCACTGGGACTAAACGAGTCCTCTTGGAGACGAAGGCCCGCAAACTGACACGCGTGTCAGTTTGGGACCGCTGGGAACGCGCCTGGTCTCGCACGTGCGTTCCTGCTCGCGACGCTCGTCCTCCCGACGGCGCGCTTCACGTGTCGGAGCTTCGCTTCGTTGAAGAGAGTGGCGGAGATATGGGCTGCGACTGACGCCCCATCACCTGCGCGAGGACGAAGAACCCGAGCACGGGCGCAGCGCCCGCTCCCAGAAGTGGAACCGGGAACGCGCCCAGCGTCGACGCGACGCTCGCCCCGACGAGCCACCCCGCGGCGGCGAGCGCGTGGCGTGTCGTTGCCGATGAGCGAACGAGTGTGAGCACGAGGAACGCGATCGACCCGAGCGCCGAAGCGAGCCACGCCGGACCGAGCGCGGCAGCACGGAGCCAAGTCCCCTCCACGTGCGCGAGCGGTGGGAGCGGGTCCGGGCGACGCCAAGCCACCACGGCGAGCACGACGAGCGCAGCCGCCGTCACGTTCGCGCGCGCGCCCCGCCTCGCGAGCAGCGGCAGCGCGGCGCACGCGAGCGCCATCGACTGCGCGCCATCGGGCTGCAGCGCGTGGAGGCTCTGGGCAACGAGAACGGTGAAGAGCCCCTCGAGCGAGGGCCGGTCGTCGCTACCGGTGAGTCCGACGAGGACGAGCGGCCCGAACGCTGCGGAGGCGTGCAGGCGAATCGGGCCGAGCTCGAGCCACCGGTGAACGCCCAGCGCACCGGAGAAGATGAACGACGTCGCGATCGCCGCCACGCCGAGCCACGCGAGCCATCGCGCGCCGAGCGGCCGCGTGGGCCAAGCGCGGTCGAGCGACACGCCGATCATCCACGCGACGAAGCTCGGGGCGTACGCGACCGCGGCTCCCCGCGCGTCGAGCGCCGAAGAGCGGAGGGCGATGAGTGCGCCGAGCGCGATCGCCACGATCGGCGATGCGACGCGGGCTCGGGTCACGCCGGATCGTGACAGCACGCCTCGACGTTGTAGCCGTCGGGGTCGAGCACGAACGCACCGTAGTAGTTGGGGTGGTAGTGCGCGCGGATGCCCGGCGGCCCGTTGTCGCGACCGCCGGCGGCGATCGCTGCCTGATAGAACGCATCGACCGCGGCGCGGTTTTCGGCACGAAACGCGAGGTGCACGCGCGGGGTCTGCGGCTCGCCTTGGGCGAGCCAGAAATCCGGCTTGGGCGGGACGCCGTAGCCGAGCACCACCCGACCTCCGGTGTGCTCGGGCGGCACCACCATGAGGACGCGATAGCCGAGCGGGGCGAGCGCCGCGTCGTAGAACGCGCGGCTCTTCGTCGGGTCGGAGACGTTGAATCCAGTGTGATCGATCACGGCGAGCTCCTTTCGCGCGCGTAAGCGGCGTCGTTTTGGAGGGCAATCCTCGCACGACCGCCGCTCGCGATGCGGGCGCATCGGCACGGCGGGACTTCCTCGTCGGGCGTCGGCGCCTTATCGTGCTGCGCCATGACCACCGTCGACGCGCTCACCCGCCGCACCTTCGTGACCTCCGCGCTCACCTCGGGCTTCGCGCTCGCCGTGCAGCCCGTGCGCGCCGACACGCTCGTGCACACCGACGAGACCGGCCTCGCCACGGAGACCGTGCAGCTCAAGACCACCAACGGGCCGCTTCCGGCCTACGTCGCGTCGCCCGCCGGTAAGGGCCCCTTCCCCGTCGTTCTCGTCGTGCAGGAGATCTTCGGCGTGCACGAGCACATTCGCGACGTGTGCCGCCGCTTCGCCAAGCTCGGCGCGATGGCGATCGCGCCCGAGCTCTACGCCCGCTACGCCGACGTGTCGAAGATGAGCGACATCCAGGAGATCCTCCGGAGCGTGGTCTCCAAGGTCCCGGACGCGCAGGTGCTGAGCGATCTCGACGCCGCAGCCCAGTGGGCCGAGGAGAGCGGGCGCGCCGCGAAGGACAAGCTGGGCGTGACCGGCTTCTGCTGGGGCGGCCGCATCACTTGGCTGTATTCTGCACACAATCCGAAGGTGAAGGCCGCCGTCGCGTGGTACGGCCGCCTCACGTCGGACGTGACGGCCAACCAACCCAAGCATCCCGTCGACGTCGCCAAGGACATCAAGGCGCCGGTCCTCGGCCTGTACGGCGGCAAGGACACCGGCATCCCGCTGGAGAGCGTCGAGAAGATGCGGGCGGCGCTCAAGGACGCGAAGTCCAAGAGCGAGATCGTGGTCTTTCCCGAGGCGGGGCACGCGTTCTTCGCCGACTACCGCCCGAGCTACGTGAAGGCCGCGGCCGACGACGGCTGGAAGCGCGCCGTTGCGTGGCTGAAGAAGAACGGCGTGCTCAAAGCCTGATCGCTCGCGCGTCGGGCGTTCACGGTCGGATGCCGAAGCCGGCCGCGAGGGAGCGCTCGCCGACGGGCACCGCTTCGACGAACAGGTCGACGGGACCGAGCGAGAGCGCCAGACCCGCGCCGAGCTGAAGCTTGTGGAGGTCGGTGCCTTGGACGCGGGCGCCGTCGTCCCAACGCCAAAAGGCTGGGCCGCCGAACGCTCGACCGAGGACATACGGCGCGAGCGTCCGCGCGAGCGTCTTGCCCACGATCGCGCTCGCACGAAGATCGTAGGCCTCGAAGCTCCGCGCCGCGTCGCGCGCGCGCGCGGTCGAGCCCGAGAGCGTGAGCCCGGCGACGACGAACGGCGCAACTTCTCCCTCATCGAGCACGCGACCCGTGAGCCCGACGGCGCTGGCCGCGCCGGGGAGGAGCGATACGGTTCCGCCGGGCGTCTCGAGCTTGCCGCCGAGCGTGGCGCCGAGTGACGCCTCGAACGTGAGGCGCCGAGAGAGGGGCCACCCGAGCGACGCGAAGGTGGCCAGGCGCTCCATTTGGGCACGTCGCCCGTCGCCGAAGAGCATCGTCGTGTCGGTGGCGACGACGCTCGCGCCTATGCGGGGCTCGCGCGGCCGGTCGAGTCGGAATTCGCATCCTCCCGTGCCGCCAGGCCCGCTGCCCCCGCAGGCGGCGGCGTCGCGTGGCGCGACCCCCATCAGCGCGAGCGCCAACCCCGCGAGCCCCTTCGCCAATCGATGCATCTTTGCCATGCCAAACATCGGGTTTCGTCGGGGCGGGGGCGCGCCGAAAGTGCTGGGAGCGCGCAGTCCGTGCACGTTGCGCACGCGGACCTCGTGGAGATTCGCACACTTCGCGTGGCACGCGCGGTGCTCCTCGCAGATCGCATGAGCGTCTGGAAGAACATCCTCCTCGCGACCGACTTCAGCGAGTCCGCCGAGCCTGCGCTCGCCCTCGCCTTGCAGCTCACCCGCGACTCCGGCGCGGCGCTGACGCTCGTCCACACGTGGGAGCTGCCGGCCTACGCCTACCCGGGCCTCGGCTTCGCTCCAGCGGACGTCCTCACGGGGATCGAAAGCGCGGCGCGCAGCCAACTGGAGGAGCTGCTCGGGCGGGTTCGGAAAGAAGTGCCTCACGCCAAGGCAGTCTTGTGTCGCGGGTTCGCGGCCGACGAGATCGTGCGCGAAGCCGAGCGGAGCAAGAGCGACCTCATCGTGATCGGCACGCATGGCCGTCGCGGCGTTGCGCACGTGGTTCTCGGTAGCGTTGCCGAGCGCGTGGTGCGCACCAGCCCCGTCCCCGTCCTTACCGTGCGTCCCCCACACTGAACCGCCGCAATCCCGCCGCCCGCCACCCAGATCACGCTCGCGATCCAGGGAGCGGGCGGGGTTTGTGGGCTCATTGAACGATTTCTCCAAGGGCGGCGCGGAGGTGAGGAGTGGATGTAGCGGTGGTCCGGACAGGATCCATCTCCGGAGATCCACCCCCCTCTCGCGGTGACACTCCAGCGACGAATTCCGAGGGTTCGCCGAGGTTTGCAAAAAAGCCTTGCCGGTCCCTGCGGTTGTCACCTCGCCGCGACGAAGGGCGTTTGTGAAATTGCGTTCAGCCCGCACGGATCGCGAGTGCCCCAGGCTGGCCTCGTCCGTGCACTCTCCGCGGCTGCCCACGGACGAGCGTGGTCGCGTGCGATTTCCGCCGCGACGCACGAACGGACAGCTTTGTCCCTCGTCTGCGAACCCCTCGGAGGCTCCCCCATGCGACGACGGCTCCTCGCTCCCCTCGCCCCCGCGACCTTGCTCGGCCTCGCCACTGTCGCCGCGCTCGGCGCGTGCAGCGGCGAAGGTCCTGCCGCCCCCGACGACTCCATTCAATCGGCCCACGTCGACGTCGGCATGTTCGATCTTCGCGGGACGCGAACCGGCTCGTGCGCCGGCGTCCTTTTGAGCTCCACGCGCGTCCTCACGTCCGCGCACTGCGTCGTCGGCAAGGCGCGTTGGAAGGTGGTCTCGCCGGGCGCCCAGGTCTCCGCGACCGGATCGAAGGGCTACGTCTACGACTGGACGACCAACGACACGGCGCAGCCCACGCGCCACGACCTCGCAGTCATCGTGCTCGACTCGCCGATCGAGCTCCGCGATTACCCGCGCGTCGCTAGCAAGGCCGCGCCCGAGAACACGGCGGCGTATCGCATTCGTCATGACGCCGACGGGAACCTCGAGAGCGTGAGTGCCTCGCTCACGAGCGGCAAGTCCCTCGGCTTCGCGCTCACGTACGCGATGAAGCTCGACTCGGGTGAGGGCGTCGACACGGGCGGCGCAGTGATGAGCCCGGATGGCCACACCATCTACGGCATCGTCCACGGGCGCGGCGTCACGACGGGCACGCTCTACGCGGCGCGCACCGACGTGATGAGCGAGTGGATCAACCAGCGCGCGGCGTGCAGCGTCGGCAAGGCCATCGTCACCACCGTCACGTGCACGGACGCAGGCGGCGGCGGCTGCAGCCACGACAGCGGCATCGTGGGCATCGACTCGGGCTCGGGCAGCGGCAGTGGCTCCGGTAGTGGCTCCGGTAGCGGCTCCGGAAGTGGGTCGGGCTCTGGCTCTGGCAACGGGTCGGGCAGTGGCTCCGGCTCGGGCGGTGGCTCTGGCTCGGGCGGCTCGGGCAGCGGCTCGGGCGGCGGCGGCTCCAGCGTCGAGGCGCATGTGCCTGCGAGCGGCGGCGCGGGCGGCTGCGATACGACGAGCTCTGGCGCTTGCTACGGAGATTGCGGCGGCAGCGGCAGCGGCGCGTCCGGCTCGTCGACTTCGGGCGGCGTCCCGGGAAGCGGCGGCGCGGGCGGCAGCGGCGGCGCGGGCGGCAGCGGCTCGGGCTCCGGCTCGGGCGGCTCGGGCTCGTCGGGTCAACCCGGTCTTCCGGGCACCGGGTCGGGCTCCGGCACTGGCTCTGGCTCGGGTGGCTTCGGCTACGGCAACGGGAGCGGGAGCGGGAGCGGCATGGGCAGCGGCGGCTACGGAAGTGGCAGCGGCGGCACGGGCGGGACCGGCTCCGGCAGCGGCGGCTCGAGCGCCGGCGCCGGCTCGCCGTCGGGCGGCTCCGGCTCGGGCTCCGGCTCGGGCGGATTCGGCTTCGGTAGCGGCAGCGGCGGCTCCAGCGCTGGCGCCGGCGCGCCTTCGAGCGGCAGCGGCGGTGGCTCTGGGAGCGGTTCGTCGGGCGACGGGTCGGGAGCGGGTGGGTCCTCGGCCGGCGCGGGCGTGGCCATCACCGTCGGCGTCCCGATCGGCGCCGGTCTCCCGTCGTCCTCCGACGGCGTGAGCTCTTGCTCGGCCATCGCCGGATGCCGCGACACGGTCATCGACTTCGGCCTCTGCAACTGCATGGGCATCATCGTGCCGCGGCCCGTGATCAAGTGACGAAGTAGGCGCTCCACCGCGCGCGCAAGCGCGACGCGAGCTGTGCTACGAGGATCGGCGCGGAGTGGGCTCGTCCCCTCCGCGCCGATTTGCCGTGGACAAGAACGAGCGTCGACAGAAGCTTCTGCAGCACGCGCGCGAGGTGTTCGCCAAGCGCGGCTACCACGCGACCAAGATCGAAGACATCGTCGTCGCGGCCGGCGTCGCGCGCGGCACGTTCTATCTCTACTTCGAGGACAAGCGCGCCGTCTTCGAGGAGATCGTCGACCGGACCCTCGCGAAGTTGGCGATGGCGATCCTTCGCGTCGATCCTCACGATCCATCACGCAGCGTCGCGGATCAGGTCCGAGAAAACATCCGTCGCGTGGTTCGGATCCTGCTCGAAGACCGCGCGACGACGAAGATCCTCCTCACGGGCGCGCTCGGCGTCGACGAGGCGTTCGATCGCAAGGTTCACTCGTTCACCGACGAGATCGCCAAGCTCCTCATGGAGAGCCTCGCCGACGGCCAAGCGCTTGGCCTCGTCGTGCGCGGGGACGTGACCCTCCTCGCATGCATGACGCTCGGCGCTCTCAAGGAGCTCCTCTATCAGGTCGTCCTGCGCGAGCTCGCGCTCCCGGAGGAGGCCGTGGTCGAGGCGCTCTTCGCGTTCCTCTCGCAGGGCCTGCTCCGCGTCGCGTTGTGAGCTTGCGGCTCGAGCCGCGTCTCGCGGCAGCGCCGCGGACAAAATAGATACGGCGCCCAAGGCCGGGGGGGGGGGAAAGCCTTGAGCGCCGCTGACTACGGGTTATGCACGCGCCTTGCCAACGCTGGCGACGGCCCAACCCACCGCAACCACGTCGGCGGCCTCGTGGAGCGCTTCAGAACTGAAAGAAAGGGCGCTTTCACGCCTTTCACTTATGAAAGCGACAGCTCGATCGGAGCTGTAGCGTTACGCCTGCGCTCTGCGCAGAGCCCTCCGTGCGGCGGGCGTCGGGCATTCAGCAACGCTTGCGCGAGGATGGCTTGCAGGCGCCGCGCGGCGCGAGAGGGCGAGCGGCGCGATGCGACGCCCAGCGACCTAAACGTGCGAAGAAACGGAGGGAGCGAGCCCCGAACGGGCCAGCTCAGCGACGGCGACGGGCCTGAGCCTCGTACCGAAGAATGTCCGTGAGGGCGTCCGCCATCGCGAGCGCGAGCTCGGTGCGGGTGGGCGCGCGACCACGGGTCTTCGCGGCCGGTCGAGCGTCCTTGCGGGCTGGCGACTTCTGGGCAACGCGGGGGGTACGCATAGGAAAGAATCGGTAGTCGAAGATCGGGTGAAGGGCCCATCTTTCCGCAAAGGGCCCCTCACTTTGGTGGGATACTCTCGCCCACTTCGGGAGCGCTAACCGCGCGTCGTCCCCGTGCTTTTCGGGTGCCACCCCTCAGCGATCGCGTCAACCCCGCGACACTAGGTTACGGAAGTTCTTCAGCATTGCGTGCCCGGCGGGGGCCGGCTTCACACCCGCCCGGATCGCGTCGGGATCGAGGCCCTCGGAACGGATCCGGTCCGCCCGCGCCTCGAGGTACCCGAGGATGGCGTCGTCATCGAGCTCGGGGTGGAACTGCACGCAGCGAACACGCTCGCCGATGGCGAATGCGGCGACGGGCTCGAGCGCGGTCTCGGCGAGGACGCGCGCGTCGCGCGGGAGGCGCACGACCGAGTCGGTGTGCGTGGCTTGGATGGGGAACGTGGCCCCGAGCCCCGCGAAGAGCGGATCGTCTTTCAAAACCCGGACTTGTACGGTCCCGATTTCGCGCCCGCGCGGATTGAGCGCGACCTCGCCACCGAAGGCGTGGCCGATGAGCTGGTGCCCGAAGCAGAGGCCGAGCAGGTAAGCGCCATCAGCGACGATCGCCCGAAGCCCGTCGCAAGCGCGCTCCATCCACGCCGCGCGCTCGGTGACGCTGCTCGACGATCCGGTGACGACGAACGCGTCGGCATCGCGCGCGGTGAACTTTGCGCCTTCGGCGCGAAGATCGATCTCGGAGAAGGTGTCGCCGGACTCGCCGAAGCCCCGTTCGATGAACTCCGCGAACTCGCCACGGCGCACCGCCACGTTCGGGACCACGTCCCCTGCCCTCAACACCAAGACTCGCATCGGTCGATCGGCTCGTCCGGCCCAGCGGGAGCGCCGCACTTTGCGGCGGCTCCGCGGCCGCTCGTGACTTATATAGTGCGGACCGGTCCGCATGTCCCCTCGCCTCTACCTCGTGTCGCCGTCGCATCACCTCGCCGACGGCCGCCTCGTGAAGACGACGCGGTACTGGACGAGCGGGCTCACCATGCCGGCGCTCAAGGCGCTCACGCCCAAGGACTGGCAGGTCGACATCGTCGACGAGCTCATGAGCGACGTCGACCTCGATCACCCGGCGGACGTCGTCGGCATCGGCGCGATGGGGCCGCAGATCGCGCGCGCCTATGATCTGGCCGACGCCTTCCGCGCGCGCGGCAAGAAGGTCGTTCTCGGCGGGCCGTGGGTGTCGCTCGCGCCGCACGAGCGCTCGCTCGCGCACGCCGATGCGATCGTGGTCGGCGAGGCCGAGCGCGTCTGGCCGCGCGTCCTCTCGGACCTCCTCGCCGGCAAGAGCGCCGGCATCTACCGCAGCGAGAACTTCGTGAGCCTCGGCGGGCGCACGCTCACCAAGCCCAAGGACGACGATCGCGGCGTCGCGCAGGATCGCGACGACGACGTCTTCTCCAAGATCGACTACGCCGACCTTCAGCTCGTCCGATGGGACAAGTGGAAGTCGAGCCCGTTCTATCGGCTCTACTTCCACTGGCCGCTCATGTTCAGCCGCGGCTGCCCCCACCCGTGCAGCTACTGCGCCGTGCAGAGCTTCTACAAGCGGAGCTATCGCACGCGAAACGTCGACGCGGTGATCGAGGACGTGCGTCGCATCAAGGCGCTCGGCGGCAAGAACCTCCTCTTCCTCGACGACAACCCGATCGGTGACGTCGACGCCGCCAAGGAGCTCTTTCGAAGGCTCATCCCCGAGAAGATCAAGTGGACGAGCCAGTGCACGATCGAGATCGCGCGCGACGCCGAGCTCCTCGATCTCGCCGCGCGCTCCGGCTGCGTCGCGCTCTCCATCGGCCTCGAGTCGAACCAAGAGGCGGTGCTCGACGGGATCAAGAAGCGCTTCAACCGCGCGTCGCGCTACGACCGCGATCTCGCCGCGCTGCGCGAGAAGGGCATCCACGTCATCGCGCTCATGATGCTCGGCATGGACGGGCAAGACGCGTCGACCTTCGATCGCACGCTCTCGTTCTTGCTCGACAACAAGATCACCCTCGTGAAGTTCTTCACGCCGGCGCCCTACCCGGGCACGGGCTTCTACGACGACATGAAGCGCCAAGGTCGCATCCGCACCGACGACTGGAGCCGCTACGACTACGGCTCCCTCCTCATCGAGCCCGACGGGATGGACGCGGACACGCTGCGCGACGGCTTCGACACGGCCTACAAAGAGTTCTACAGCCTGCGGCAAATCGCCCACCGCATGGCTCGGGTCCCCCACCGAAATCGCCGCGAGCATGCGGCTTACCTCGTCGCGAACCTCAAAACGTGGCATTTCTTGAAGAAGACGCCCTCTGCATGGGGCACCATCTCGTGAGCGAGGTCGCGTAGAGCTCGCCACGACCCGTTTGGTGAGAGCGGCACCTTCGCAGGCCCGATGACCTTAAAGACCGACGACGCGGCGACAGCGACCTCGAACGGCGACGGCCTCACCCGGCAAGCGAACGCCGACGGCGGCGCGAACGGACCGGCCCAGCTCCCGCTCCCGATCGACGACTACCTCGCGCGCGCCGGTGGCCCCGGCATCCCGCGCGGCCGTCGCGTGTTCTGCAATCGCGATCTTCGCATGTCGCAGATCGCGTGGGTCGGCTTCGACATGGACTACACGCTGGCGATCTACGACCAGCCGGAGATGGATCGCCTCAGCATCGAGGCGACGATCAAGAAGCTCATCGCGCGCGGGTACCCGGACTTCGTCGCCGAGGTGCCGCACGCGCTCGACTTCCCCGTGCGCGGCCTCCTCATCGACAAGCGGTACGGCCACATCCTCAAGATGGACCGCTACAAGCACGTGTGTAAGGGCTACCACGGCTTCCGCGAGCTCTCGAAAGACGAGATCCGCTCGCTCTACCACTCGAAGAAGATCCGACCGGCGACGCCCCGCTACCACTGGATCGACACGCTCTACGCGCTCAGCGAAGCGTCGCTCTACGCCGCGCTCACCGACGCGCTCGAGAAGCGCGGCCACGCGATCGACTACGCGCGCGCCTTCACCGACATCCGCGAGTGCATCGACGAAGCGCACCGCGACGGAACGATCCTCGACGCGGTCGCCGCGGATCTGCCGCGGTTCGTGAAGCGCGACGGGGCGCTCGCGCCCACGCTCCACAAGCTGCGCAGCGCGGGCAAGCGCCTCTTCCTGCTCACCAACTCGCGCTGGTCGTACACCGACCGGATGATGACGTACCTCCTCGGCGGCGCGATGGCCGAGTACCCGTCGTGGCGAAACTTCTTCGACGTCGCCGTCGTCGCGGCGACGAAGCCCGCGTTCTTCCAAGAGCGACGGCCGCTCCTCGAGCTCGACGGCGCGCAGACGAAGCCGGCCGTCTTTCCGCTGGAGCGCGGCAAGGTCTACCAGGGCGGCAACCTGCAGGACTTCGAGCGCGCGCTCAACGTCACCGGCGATCAGGTGCTCTACGTCGGAGACCACATCTACGGCGACATCCTTCGGTCCAAGAAGGACAGCGCCTGGCGCACGGTCATGATCATGCAGGAGCTCGAAACCGAGATCTCCGCGTACGAGTCGTGCCGCGACGACTTCGATCGGGTGCAGGAGCTCGAGGACGCGCGCGAGCGACTCGAGGACGAGCTCCGCTTTTACCAAGCGCGGTTCAAGGAGCTCTCGCGCGCGCTCGACGGTCGCGTGCCAGCCGAACGTCCGAGCGAGGCGCGCCTCCCTTTGAGCGGCAGCGGCAGCGGCAACGGCAGCGGCAACGGCAACGGCATCCCCGCCCCCGCGCCCTCGCGCCCGACGTTGGGCGGCGGCGCGGGCGAGCTCGAAGCCGAGCGGACGCGCGTGAAGCGCGCGGTCGACCACGTGCGCGCGCGGCTCCGTCAGCTCGAGGCCGAGCTCGACGTCCTGGTGCGCCGAACCGACGCGCGCTTCCACGCCTTCTGGGGCAGCCTCCTCAAGGAGGGCAACGAGCAATCGAGCTTCGGAGCCCAGGTCGAGGAGTACGCGTGCCTCTACACGTCACGCGTCTCGAACCTCGTTTCGTATTCGCCGCAGCAACATTTTCGCAGCCCGCGCGACGTGATGGCCCACGAGATCGAATCGGGGAACGATTAATCGGGGCCGGTCGGTCTCCGGCGCACCCGTTCAGACCCTTATGAGACGGCGGATTTTCCGGCCGAAAGGGTACTTCCAACGCATGGCAGCACGCACGCTTGGGCTCTTTGGCTTGATCTCGCTCGTCGCTGGCTCGGTCGCCTGCGGCGGCGCCGTGTCCCTCGACGACATCGCGATCGGGCTCGACGGCGGAACGGCGACTGGCGCGGGCGGCCCCGGAGCCACGGGGAGCGGCGGCGTCACGGGCGGAAGCGGCGGTAGCTCGGGCTCGGGAAGCTCGAGCTCGGGCTCGACCGGCAGCGGCAAGCCCACCGCAGTCGACGGCGGTGGGCCGACCAAGCCCTCGCCCACGATCGCGTGCGGCAATTCGACGTGCGTTGCGGCCTCGCAGAGCTGCTGCCTCGATCAAAACGGCGGAGCCAAGTGCATCGCCAAGAACGGGAGCTGCCCCGGCCTGCCCCTCGATTGCTCCAGCAAGGCGAGTTGTGCGGCCGGCCAGGTCTGCTGCCTCGACCTTCAGGATCAATCCGCGACCTGCCAGGCGACGTGCGGCGGTGGCGGCGGGCCTGGGCCCGGCGGCGGATCGTTCGTGCTCTGCGAGTCCGACGCCGACTGCCCGCAAGGTCAGAGCTGCCGAAACGCCCCCGGCGGCGTCGGCATCAAGTTCTGCCGCGCTCGTCGTGGCGGTGGCGGTGGCGGTGGTGGCGGCGGCGGCGGATTCGGCGGCGGTGGCGGCCCGGGCGGCGGCGGCCAAGGCAACTGAGTTGCGCGTCGGCGCACGCGCCGAGGCGCTTTCGCGCTAGACACTCGGCGGGAGACGCCGATGCCGACCCTCAAACGCACGCCCGACGACTTCGTCGTCGACGAGATTGCTGCCTACGACCCCGTCGGTGACGGCGATCACCTCTTCGTTCATTTCCGAAAACGCAATCGCACGACCGCCGAGGTCGTCTCCGCGATGGCGCGCGCGCTCGAGATCCCTTCGCGCGACGTCGGCGTGGCCGGCCTCAAAGACAAGATCGCCGTCACCACGCAAACGATCTCCCTCCCGCGAAAGCCCGACCTCGAGGCACGCGTCCGCGGGCTCTCGCTCGAAGGCGTCGAGGTGCTCGACGCACGCTGGCACAAAAACAAGCTGAAGACGGGCCACCTCCGCGGAAACCGCTTCACGATCGTCGTGCGCGACGTGTCCGATCCCGCGGCGGCGCTCGCCGCGTTCGAGCGGGTCGCTCGCGAGGGTGTGCCCAACGCGTTCGGCCCCCAGCGCTTCGGCCGCGGCGGCGCGAACCTCGAGCGAGCGCGCGCGTGGCTGTCGGGTCGGGACCGCGGCCCGCGCGATCCCAAGGCGCGGCGCTTCTCGTTTTCGGTCTGGCAATCGCAGGTCTTCAACGACGTGCTCGCGCGGCGGCAGGCCGACGGCACGTGGGCGAGCGCGATCGAGGGGGACCTCCTCACCAAGCACGCGAGCGGCGGCATGTTCGTCTGCACCGACGTTCAGATCGACGCGGAGCGTGCAAGGGCTGGGGAAGTGTCGGCTACCGGCCCTATGGTCGGGGACAGGATGCGGTGGCCCGAAGCCCAAGCCCGCGCGCTCGAGGACGACGTGATCCGAGCGGCCCTCGCCGACCTCGGCGCGGGGGACGATTTTCTCCGCCGACACGCCAACCTCGGGGAAGGAACGCGCCGGCCTCTGCGTCAGTGGGTAACGGATGTGTCCGCGACCGTCCTCCCGCCCGAGCCAATCGTTGCCATGGCAACGATTGGAGCCCCGGAACAAGCGGCCGCCGTCCGCGTCCAATTCGTGCTACCCAGTGGCGCCTACGCAACCACGGTGCTCGCCTGCGCGATCCCTGAAATTGCTAGCGAATCCGACTTGCCTTCTGACACCGACCCCACGCCGGACGCCCCCGGCGCGGACGAAGGAACGACCCGCGCATGAACCTGATCGAACGAGTCAAGAACGCGATGGTGGGAGCCGGCGCCACATGGGTGCTCTGGCTCATGCTGCTCCTCAGCGTGGTCTCCCTCGCCATCATGCTCGAGCGCGCGTGGCTCTATTGGTCGCTCCGTGACGACGTCGCGGGCCTGATGCGCGAGCTTGGTCGCTTGCTCCGCGCGGGCGACTACGAGGGCGCGCGCAAGCGCCTCGAGGCGTCGCCCAGCGCCGAGGCCGCGGTCGTGATGGCCGGCGTGGTCGAAGCCGACCTCGGCGCCGACGCCGCCGAAGAGGCGATGGCGGGCGCGAGCGCACTCCAAAAGCTCAAGCTCGAGAAGCGACTCGCCTTCTTGGGCACGCTCGGATCCAACGCACCGTTCATCGGCCTCCTCGGAACGGTGATCGGAATCGTCGGCGCCTTCGAAGAGCTCGGTAAGGCGGGCGGCGCCGCGCCGGGCGCGCCTGGTGCCGTCGCCGCGAGCCAGATCGCGCCGCAGGCCGTCATGATCAACATCGCCGAGGCCCTCGTGGCAACGGCCGTCGGTCTCCTCGTCGCCATCCCCGCCGTCGCCGCGTTCAACGGGTTCCAGCGCCACGTGAAGACGACGCTCTCGAACACCGAGGCCCTCAGCCACGTGCTCCTCGCGCACCTCAAGGCCCAGGGTCCGACCTCCACCGAGGCCCCCGCGCCGAAAGCGAAGACCGAATCGAAGCGCGCCGCGTCCAAAGAAGACGAGGAGACGAACTGATGGGCGCCGGAGCAAAAGACAGCGACGACGCGATCACAGACATCAACGTCACGCCACTCGTCGACATCGTCCTCGTGCTCCTCATCATCTTCATGGTGACGGCCAAGCTCATCGTCTCGCAGTCGGTGCCGCTCGATCTGCCGAAGGCGGCGACGGGCAGCGAAGTGCAGACGGTGTTCAGCGTGGTCCTCGCCGCCGACGGACAGACACAGGTCGACGGCAAGACGCTCCCCAACGACGACGCGGTCATCGGCCTCGCGCGCGAGGCGCGCGCGAAGAACCCGGAGCTTCGCGCCGTGATCAAGGCCGACAGCGCCGTGCCGCACGGGCGCGTCATCCACGTGCTCGATCTCTTGAAGCAAGCGCAGATCTCCAAGATCGCGTTCGGCGTGAGCCCCACCGCCCCTGCCGCTCCTGGCGCGCCGGCCGTGCCGGCCCCCGCCAAGCCCTGAACCTCTTCTCTCTTCGTTTCGATCGTTTCCTCACGCAGCACCATGAGCACCGAATCCGGCAACGGCGTCGCGATCGATTCGCACTGGCGAGGTCTCTCGCCCGGTGCCGATCCGATGGATCGCGTGCTCGGGCTCGAGGGCCGCTCGTCGAACACGACGATGATCGCCGGCACGGTGCTCGCGCTCGTCTTCCACTTCGGCCTTGCCGCCGAAGCGCTGACGATGTCGATCGAGCTCCGCGAGTGGTCGCGCATCGTGCGTGATCGCGTCGCGCTCGGCTTGCAGGATCTCTACGAGGTCGACCTCGCCAAGCCGCCCGAGCCCCCGCCTCCCCCGCCGCCCGAGGTGAAGGAAGACAAGGCGCCGACGCCTCCTCCCCCGCCCGCGGCCAAGGCTGCCGAGCCGCCGCCTCCTCCGCCCGCGGCCGCGCAGGCCGGACGCGCGCTCGTCGCAGAGGGCCCGCCCTCGGACGAGGTCGCCGACTTCACCATGACCCAAGGCAACGCCGACACCTACGCGGGCGGCGTCACCCAATCGGCGGGCACGAGCAAGACCGCCGTCGCGAACCCCAACGCGCGCGCGACGGGCACGCCGGCCGGGACCGGAGCGCCCACGGCGGCGCCTGCGCCCGTGGTCGACAAGAGCCGACCCGCTGGCCTCCTCGGATCGACGGATTGGAACTGCTCCTCGTTCTGGCCGTCCGAGGCCGACAGCGAGCAGATCGATCAGGCCCTCGTCACGATCCAAGTCACGGTCGGCCCCGACGGCAAGCCGCAGAAGGTCGACGTCATCAAAGATCCGGGCCACGGCTTCGGCACGGCGGCCAAGCGATGCGCCATGCGCGAGAGCTTCCAGACCGCGCTCGACCCGACGGGGCAAGCGATCGTCTCGCAGACGAAGCCGTTCCGCGTCCGCTTCGAGCGCTGAGCGTTCTCGTTCGGGTGGCGGAGGCGTCCGCCTCAGAGCCAGCGGCCGCGGCGAATGCGCGGGCCTACGAACAAGTCGAGGAGATCCTCGGCGATCGCGATGCCGCGACGCGCCGTGTCCTCGTCGCGGGCGTTTTCGAGCGCCAGCGCCACGTCGAGCGTGGCCTTCGCGCGCGCATCGTCGCCGCTCGCGCCGCTCGGAGCATCACTCGGTGCGGGGCGCGACGCTCCCACGCTTTGGCGAAGCTCACCCGCGTCGAACCACGTTCCATGCACCTCGCAGACGTCGACCACCACGTTCGTGTGGCTCGTGCCCGCGCGGGGGCGGGCGCGTCGCGTCATGGGCTCACCGCAGCGCGGACACATGAGCGTCTTCACGACCTCGTCCGGCCCTCGCGCCGTCGCCGCGGAGGCCGCGCCGTGCGACCTCTGCGCCGGCCGAAGCCGCGCGCTCTAGCGCTTCGAGCGCGGCGTGGGAAAGGAATACGCCGTGCCCGGCGCGGCACGCCGCCACATCGGTGAGCTCGCCATGACGGAGCGTGAGCGCACCTCCGCAACGTGGGCAACGCTCCGCGCGCGCGGTCCCGTCGACCACGCTCGCAGGGACCGGGGCGCGTTGCGGGGCGGACTCCGACGACCGTGGCACGGTCATCGAAGCACCGCAGCCTGGGCAGCGGACCGAAGCCCCGGGAAACGCACCGCTGACATCGAGGAGGTCTGGCAAGCCGAGCAATTCATCGGAGATCGGATCGTATCCGAGGCACCGGCCGCATCTCGAGAATCGCCCTCGCGGTTCGTCCGACGGCGACGCTGCGCGTGATCTAGAATGCGCGCGCATGGCTGCGAGTGACGACCCGCGAAAAGAGCTCCGGAGCATCGTCTCCAGCTTGCGCGCGTACCTCGAGTGGCACGAAGAGTCGGGCACCATCGGATTTCCGCGGCGTCCGCGCGGCGCGACCACGAGCGCCGAAGCTTCATCGGCGACTGTCGCTGCGCCCGCGCCCGAGCCGGCAGCGCCCGCCGCCCCGCCACCTGCGCGCGCGCCCGCCGCGGAACCCGTAGATGCGCCGCCACCGCGCGCCGAGCTCACCCAGCCGATCTTCACCGAGCCGCCCGCGGGTCGACCGGCAGCGACGAGCGCCGCGCGTCCCACCGCGGTCGCTACGATCGAGGTGCCGAAGACCGCAGAGGGGCGCGTGGCTCGCCTCGAAGTGATCCGCGAGACCGTCGCCGCGTGTCGCCAGTGCGGCCTCGCGCCCACGCGCACGAACACGGTCTTCTCGCGCGGCAACCCCGCCGCCAAGCTCTGCTTCATCGGTGAAGCGCCCGGCGCCGATGAGGACGAGCAAGGCCTCCCGTTCGTGGGGCGCGCCGGCCAGCTCCTCGACAAGATGATCGGCGCGATGGGCCTCTCGCCCGAGAACGACGTCTACGTCTGCAACATCATCAAGTGTCGCCCGCCGGGCAATCGCCGTCCGACTCCCGACGAGACCGAGGCGTGCATTCCGTATTTGCACGAGCAGCTCGCGCTCGTCGCACCGAAGGTGATCGTCGCGATGGGCAACACCGCGGTGGGCACGCTGCTCGGGACCACCATTGGCATCTCCAAGCTCCGCGGCCAGTGGAAGCTCTACAAGGGCACGACGCTCGTCATGCCGACGTATCACCCGTCGTATCTGCTCCGCCCGAGCCCGCAGCAAGCCGAAGCCAAGCGCGAAGCCTGGGAAGACCTCCAGGCAGTCATGAAAGAGCTCGGGATCGCCAAGAAGTAGCTGCGCGGCGACGCATCAGCGACGCGGCGAGACGAAGCCCGCGTCGTCGATCTCGACGAGGCCGTCTTTCAGCAAGCGACCGACCGCGCGCTTGAAAGCCTTCTTGCTGAGGCCCACGGCGTCGCGAATCACTTCGGGCGTGGACTTGTCTCCCAGCTTCGGCGCGTCCGGACGCTGGAGCGCGGCGAGCACGCGCTCCGCGTCGCCCGAGATCTCTTCGTGCGCGAGACCGCGGAGCGAGAGCTCGATGCGGCCGTCGGGATGTACGTGCGTCACGCGGAATCGCGCAGCTTCGCCGCGCGAGAGGCGATGGGGCTCCGACGCGGGCACGAGCCCGACGACGCTGCGCTCCACGATCACGAAGAGCCCGACGGCCGGATCGTTGCGCCAGGCCTCGCCCTCGACCCACTCGTCGAGGCGAACCGTTCGGCGCGCGGGCCCGAGGATCTCGCTGACGCGCATCGTGCCGGCGAGGCGTCCGGTGTTGTCGACGTAGAGCCCGATCGGTTGGCGATCGCCCGGGCGGAGCTCGTTCGTCTCCTCGGCGAAGGGAACGAGGAGCTCCTTGTCGAGCCCCCAGTCGACGAATGCGCCGATCGGTGTCCGCGCCGTGACGCGCAAGAACGCGACCTCGCCGAGCTCGAGCTTGGGCATGCGCCGCGTCGCGAGCGGTCGGCCCTCGGAGTCGCGGTGGATGAAGACGCGGACTGCGTCGCCCTCGCGCGCGCCTTCCGGGATCTCGCTCCCGAGCAGCAGCACCACGTCGCCGTCGGGTGCGTCGGGCTCGAGCGCCAAGAACGCGCCCGGCGGACCGAAGCGAACGATGGGCAGGGTGGCCGAACGGCCAAGCAGGTCCTGGAGCGACATCGCGCGCGAGCCTACTCGAACACAGCGCGCTGCGGCGGTGAACCACCGCCGCGGGCTCCGTGATGCACCATCGTGTCGACGGCCCATATGAAAGCGACGAGCTCACCGATGTCGAAGGTCAGGTGCAGCCGGACCGCGTCGAAGACCGCGCCGCGCGTGGCCCAGACGCGTTCCGGCGCGAGCTCGAGACCGAGCAGGCCCACGAAGAAGTTCACTTGAACCGTCGGCGAGAATCCGAGCGCGAAGCCGGCTCGCGAGCCGCCGACCAGCATCGTCGGTAGAACCGCAAAGCCAACCGGGCGTGCCGGATAGACGAGCGCCGGCGCAACCGTCGCAAAGTGGCCGCCCGCCGCTTCGCTGGCGTCGTACTGGTAGCCGACGCGCGGCGAGAGCACGGCGCACTCGCCCAATCGTGCATTATACACAGACACGCGCGCGTCGAAGCTGAAGGCCAGCGGCGCATCTCGGTGCGCGGCAACGCCGAAGCCCAATTTGCCAGACGGCATGAAGTCGCAGGCGGGTCTACGCGTCGAAGGCGGCGGTCCCCTCTCCGGCTCCTCTTCCGCAACGGCCGGCTTCGCCGTCGCGAGGCCCAAGGAGACGACCAGCGCAACGAGGAGCGGCGGCTTTGCGGAGCTTACGCGCATCAGGTCGCCGCAGCATGACGAGCAGCCCCACGAAAGTCCACCGGACGACCGCAGGTGATACGCTCGGCGCGACGGCCCGTGGCAGCGCGCATGACGAAACGACTCGGCTCGACCTCCGGCGCGACGCTCCTCGCGGCCGCCGTCCTCGTGGGCGGGCCAGCGGCGCTCCAGGCCTGCGGCTCCGGCGGCGAAGACGGGACGACGCCAGCGGTTGCCTCTTCGTCTTCTTCGCCGACGGCCACGGTCAGCGCGACGACGCCGCCCCCCATCGACGGTGGGCACGACGCGACCGCGGACGCGTTCACGCCGACGGGGGCGCCTGGCACGCCCGACACGAGCTTCGGCGGCACTGGGATCGTGAGCCGAGCGAGCGCGTGGGGCGACTCCGGGACGCGCGCTGCCGCGCCGCACGGCCTCGTCATCGATTCACATCACCGCATCGTCATCGTCGGCGAAGACGGAGCCGGCTATCACCAAGCCGCGGCGTGGCGCGTCGACGAGACGGGACAGTTCGACTCCACGTTCGGCATGTCAGGGGAATGGGTGAACGACACGGCAGGCGCGGTGCTCGGCCTCGCCAACGCGGTGTGCGTCGACGCCGACGACCGCCCCGTGCTCACCGGCGAGGACGGCACCGGCAACGGCGGCACGGTGATGGCCACCTGGCGCCTCACCGCGAGCGGCAGCCGCGACGCAACCTTCAACGGCACCGGCTCGCTCACGCGCGGCACACCGGCCACCGTGCCGGAGCGCCCGCGCGGCAACGCGATCGTGTGCGCCCCGAACGGAGACATTTTGGTGGGCGGCGCCATCGACGCACGCATGGCGGTCTGGCGCTTCTCGAGCGCGGGCGTTTCCGACACGGCCGGGTTCGCTTCGCCCTCGGGCTTCATCGCTCCGCCGGTGCCGTCGGCGCTCACCGGTCACTCGGCGGTCGTGAGCGCGCTCCTGCTCGATCCCGCGGCGCGGATCCTCGTCGGCGTCGACATCTACACCGAGCACGACGTGCTGCGTCTCTCGGGCGCGGGCGCAGTCGATCCGACGTGGGCGTCGTCGGGCACGTGGACCGCCCCCGTCGATGCCTACTCGGTCTCCGCCCTCGCGCGAGATGCGGCCGGTCGCATCCTCGTGGCCGGATCCATCCAATCGAACGTCGGCTACGTCTCTCGCCTCTCCCCCGACGGAGCCATCGACGCGTCGTTCGGCACCAGCGGGCGCGCCGCGATCCCGGGAGCGCTTGCCGTGGCGGCGATGACCCTCGACTCCAAGGGCCGCATCGTGATCGGCGGCCAGAGCGGCACCGGGGCGAGCGCGCAGATCGGCGTGGCACGGCTCACCGAGGACGGTGCCCCTGATTTGGCCTTCGGAGCAGCGGGCGCCGCGGTCACGCAAGACCTCGGGATGGGCTACTTCCCGGCGCGCGCGCTCGCGGTGGACCGCTTCGATCGTCCGGTCCTCGCGACGAAGTCGGCGGACGGCATTCGGGTCGCCCGGTTCAATCCGTGACGACCTGCCCGAAGCTTTCTGCGCGAGCGCTCTCGCTTCAGGCGATGTCGGCGCGCGTCTCTGCGCGGGCCGAATAGAGCGACCAAAACTTCTCGGCGACCGCGCTCGGCGCGAGCGTCGCGCTGCCGCTGTCCCAAGCCGTGCCCTTCACGGTTCCGAGCACCGTGACCTGACCGACGTAGATTCCTTCGGGCTTGAGCTTCGCTGCAAGGAGGCCAGTGAGCTTGTCCTTCGCCGCGTTGGCGAGAGAGAGGCCCATGGCGCCATACTGCACGCCGACGGCGTCGATCTGCGGGTCGATGCGTCCGAACCCACCGTTGGTGATGAGGACGGCGGGATTCTCGGCCTTGCGAAGATCGGGGAGCGCCGCCTGCACTGCGATGACGAGGCTCGTCACCGCGACGTCGAGGGCGACGCGGATGGCGGCCGCGTCCGCGGCGAGAAGATCCCCTGCCGAGCCGGCGTACGCATTCCAGTGAATCGCCGTCAGCGGGCCAAGGCTCTCGCGAACCCGACCGACGAGGCGGCTCGCCGCCACCGGATCGCTGAGATCGGTCGCGAAGGCCGCGGCCTTGATGCCCTTGGCCGCGAGGGCCTTCACGCCCTCGTCGAGCCGCTCTTGGTTGCGGGCGGCGAGCGCGACCGAGAAGCCTCCGGCGCCGAACTTCTCCGCGACCGCGTTCGAGATACCGGGACCGTAGCCACATACGAGGATCGTCTTTGCCATAGGTGCGAAGCCTAGGGCGGCCTCGCACCGAATCAAGCCGTCGTCCGTTGCGTACCTGCAAAGGACCGTCTCGAAATCGCGCCGCTGTCGTACGCCCTGATCAATTCCTGATCTCGGACGATCCATTCTCGAGAGAACGGAGGAGGCACGGTGAACGGCAAACGAGGAAGCCCGCGCTGGAGCGTGGTCCTGCGACCGGACGGCGTCGTCGACGCCGTGCACGGCGGCGCTCCGACGACGTGGGTGGGGCGTCGACTCATCGAGGTCAGAGGAACGTCGGGCGCGCTCCGTCGTGCCGCCTCCGAGCTCGTCCACACCGATCCCGGCCCTCACTATTTGCATCGCCGAACCGTGCAGTGCGAAAGCGTCAGCGGGCCGTTCGAGGTCGACCTCCTCTTGGTGGAGGGGCTCCCGCTGCGCCGGTCTCACGCGCGCGTCAGCGAGCTCATCATGCGGACGCTCGAGGCCTTCGCGAGCCAGGCTCAGGCGAGCGGCGTCGATCTCACGGTCGACCAGGCGCCGAACGTGCCGCCCGCGCTGCTCCTCGACGGCGAGAAGATCGCCTGGGCGCTGGCCACGCTGGTGGGCAACGCGCTTCGCTACGCGGCGCAGCGCGAAGCGCTCTCCGAGCGCGCGGCCGCGCACGTCCACGTCTCCATCGGCTGGGACGCGCCCGAGCGCGCCATGGTGGTGCGCGTGTCCGACAATGGGCCCGGCATGTCGGAGCGCATCGCGCGCGGTCTGTTCGAGCCCGACCCACTCACGGGCAAGACCTCCGGCGTGGCCCTCCCGATGGTCCGCGACGTGATGAGCGCGCACCGCGGCACCATCACCGTCGACTCGAAGCTCGGGCACGGGACGACCGTCACGCTCCGCATCCCCAGCCTCGAACGCTGACCAGCGGGGTTAGCGGCCGACGCGTGGCGGCTCGCCGGCGCGGCAGGCCGGGAGGTCGCGCTCGACGCGGGCCCGAAAATCGGCGACCGCGTCGACCAACGACGACATGTGATCGCCGCGCACCTCCACCGCCTCGAACGGCGCGCCGAGCTTCGCGGCGAGCGCGGCAGCCTCTCGCGCGTAGCGCACGTCGAAGTCGTCGCGCACGCCGGAGTACGTGACGTGCGGATGCGCGAGCTCGCGCATGTTGGGTTGGAGGAGGCGGAGCGTCACCTCGTCCCGACTTGACACATCGAAGCGCACGAGATGCTGCGTCGTCGGTCCGCGTGCCCACACCTGGAACGTGTGCGCGCGGTAGATCCCGCCGACGCTGGCGGTGAACCGAACCGGCGCCTCTCCACGGAGCGACATCAACGACGCGATGCCGCCGCCGACGCTGTGCCCGGTCACGTAGACGCAGCGACCCAGCGCGCCGCGGCGACGGCGTCGTCGACCTCGCCGAGCATGAGCTCGCGTCTTCCCGGGTCGTCCCTTCGCGGGAAGCGTTCGCGCTCGCGGCGAGCATGGTCGGTGAGGATCCCCACCTACAGATCTCAGGTGCGCCGTTACACGACGAAAAGCGCCGATTTCGCTGACTCGCGGAGAGGCACGGCCTGTGCAGGGAGCCAGTGTCCTTCGTGCGATGAGGTCCACATGCCCACCATTCGACGTTCGCCTCTCTGCTCGCTCCTCGTTGTCGCCTTCGCCAGCTCGGCCTTCGCGTGCGGAGGAAGCACGGCGGACGCCGGGAACCCAGGCGACGTCAGCGGAGCACTCGAGACCTCGTCGTCGCTGAAACCTGGAACCTACAAGCATTCCGGCGCGCCCGACGCCTGGACCATCAAGACGCTCGTCCTCAGAGAAGACGGCCGCTACACCGTCGTGATGTATCCGGGCCGCGCCTTTCCGATCCAGGACGTGCGGACGACGACGGGCAAGTACACGGTCTCCGGCAACACGCTCACCATCAAGTTCGAGAAGGGCAACGTCTTCGAGAAGTGGGAGGTCACGAAGGCCGGCTCGAAGCTCCACTTCAAGGATCTCGTCGAGACCTCCGAGTTCGACATGACGTATGAGGGAGGCGACACGAGCGATCCCGTCGAGCCGCTCGAGGGCACGGACCCGGGACTGCCGTCACCGGTGGCCGGCGGCGCCGACATCCGCTGCCACTCGCTGTACGAAGACGTGTACGCGAACCTGTCCGTCGCCAAGACGGGCGTCGGGTCGCTCAAGCTCTCGTCAGCGCGGGGCCTCGAGCTCCTCGGCGTCGAGAACGTCACGCTCCGGAAGAACCCAGGCTCCGCCTCGGGCTGGCTGAGCGTGACGGGCAACGGGCAGAAGAGCCACGACAAGGAAGGGTACGGGAAGCGCTACACGTTCCAAATCCCGACGAGCTTCCTCACCGAGGGCGGCAAGGACAAGGACATCTCGATGATCGTCGGGAGCCAAAACGAGGACGACATCGTCGAGCACTCGTGGGGCCTCGTCTGCACCAAGTTCTGAGCGGCTCCGACGCGGGAGCGGCCGGTGGATGGCGCGCCTCGGTCACAGCGGCTCGAACGCTGCCTCGCGGGCGATGTACGGCACGTAACGATAGTCACGGATCGCGACGACCTTGCCCGCTTCGAATTCGAGCAAGATGAAATACGCCGGCGCCTCGGCGCCGGCGACGCGCGCCGCGAGCGCGACCGCTCCCTCGAGACGAACGAGAGAGAGCTGCACGTCGGACTTCGCGTAGTTCGTGAAGTAGAGCCCGACTTCCTTCCCTCGCCGCTGAGACTTGGCCACCAGGTCGAGCCGACAGTCGTCGCCGATGAGCGCGCGCACGCCGTCCCAATCGCGCGCGTTGAAGCAGGCCGCGTAGCGCTCGAGCTCCCGCCTCACGTCGGGCGCCGCGGCCGCCTCGTCACGCGCGTCCTCGAGCAGGCTCTTGCGGCCTCGCACCAGCGCCGCTTTTACGGCCATGACGGTGGTTCCCATGGTCTCCGCGGTCTCCTCGAGCGAATGTCCGAGCACGTCCTTCAAGATGACCGCGCTCCGCTGGACGAGCGGTAGGGTGAGAAAGCGCGCGAGCGCGGCGCGCACCACGAGCGGCTCCGGCGCCTCGTCGTAGGCCGGGAGCGCGTCCATCGCGTCGCTCGGCTCCGTCTGTCGGCGCCCGCGCGCTCGAAGGAAGTCGACGGCCGCGTGGTGCGCGATGCGAAAGAGCCACGGACGGAGCGGCGGCACCGAGGGGCTCTGACTGAGCGCGTAGAAGGCCTTCGCGAGCGTTTCCTGCACGATGTCCTCGCCGTCGATGACCGAGCCCGTGAGGCGCGCGCAGTAACGGTGCAGATCCGGTCGCACCCCGGCGACGAGGCTCAAGAACTCCTCGCGCGCCGCGGCGATGGTGGTGGGGGTGTCGGTCACGACCGAACCCTACACCACCGTGTCGGGCCCGTTTGGGCGCGCGTCCTCGTAGGCGCCGACGGCCGTGGCCGGCGAGCTCGTCGGCAGCTCCTCGCAGCGGTCGGCGATCCCGGCCGTGAAGGCACGGAAGGCCGGGAGCTCGGTGAGCGGATTCGTTCCGTCGGCGGTCGAGATCGTCGCGACGTGAACGAAGCTCACTCCATCCCCCAGCTTGAGCGCCTGATACGAGAGCCCCACGGGCCGCTCGAGGGCGAGCGCCGCGAAGACCGCGCGGACCTTGGCCTCGTGCTCTTCGACGCGATCCGCGTGGACCTTGTACCGGACGACGACCCGCTTCACGCCGCGCTCCTTTCGGCTTCCCGCTTCAGATCGAGCGCATAGCGATCGAAGAGCGGGCCGAAGTCCGGGAGCGAGCCCTTGATCATCGGCAGCATGACGCCGGAGAAGACCTCCACCATCTCGAAGTCGGTCGTGCCGTCTCCGCGCGCCGTGAGGGTGAACGTGCGCTCGCCCTTGAACATGGGCGCCATCCCGTCGCTCCAGACCATGCGAGCGCCCGGCACGAGCTCGGTCACCGTCGGCGCGAAGGCTCGGTCGCTGAAAGGAACGCGAACGCGGAGCTTCTGCCCTTTCGCGATGGGTCCTTCGATCGAGGTGACGGTCGAGTTCCAGCGAGGGAAGTCCGCCGCGTCGGTGAGGAGTCGCCACACCCGTTCGGGGCTCGCGAGGACGTGGATCGAGACACGACATTCCATGCGGAACGTCGACGCGCTTTTCTGGCTAGCGGTCGCAGGCATCATGTCCCCACCACGTTCGAGCGACCCGAAAGGATGCGGCGGCCGCATCGCTTTTCGACGAGCCCTGACCGACGAGAAGGAACCGCAGCGAAAACATGGGGGTGGCACCCGCTTCGACCTCCCGGTCGCGTAAGTTTCCATCGGCATGGTTTGTCTCGCGGTTGGGAAGATCTCTTCCCAAACCGTTGGGCAACGGATGACCCATCGCCGCCGCTTGGGGCGTTTCCCATGGGAAACTCTGCTTGGCATGACGCTCGCTTCGAGACTGGGTGGAGGTCCTGATGTCCCTGAAGCGGCTCCTCATCTGCGCGAGCGACGACAGCGTGCTCTTCTCGGGCGTCAGCGCCGCCGAAGCGACGTCCCTCGCCGCGGAGCCCGAGCGCATCACCGTGCGACCGCCCCAGGCCGACGCCGACGACATCAGTGAGACCGCGCCAACGCTCATGCCACCACGACCGAGCGGAACATTCGCGCGTGACGCACACAGTCTTCGCCTCGCCAGCCCTCCGTCCGAAGCGAGCTTCGACGACGGTCTCGAGGTCGACGACTCCCCCACCGCCCTCTACGGAGTCTCGTGACCATGCTGCCCCAACGAAGGAGCGGTTTGTGGGACGACGAGGCCACGCGACTCGACGTGTGCATCGCCGCGCTGCACGCGCGACCGGTCCGCTGTGATTCGCCCGACGACGAAGAGGCCACACGTCTCTATCGTCCGATTGCGCGGTCCCATGCGCGCGTGATGGCCGCACCCCGCGCCACGCCGTCCGCGGAGCGCGCCACGCTCCCGGACCTCGAGGAGGACGCCACGCAGGATCTCGAGATCTCGGTCGACGTCGAGATCGCGGCGCCTGCTCCCACCTCGGAAGTCGAGCTCACGTTCGAGAAGCGCGCCTGCGCGCTCGTCGACGATGTGGCCCCGGCCGGGCCCGCGGCCTCACTCGTTCCGACGACGGTCCATGCGCTTTCGCCGGTAGTGGATCACGCTGGGGCGCTGCAAGAGAGTTACGCCGCCCAATTGCCGCGGGCCGCCGCGCGGCGGCGACTCTCGAGAATCGTCGCGGCGTCCGGGTTCTTGGTCGCGCTCGCGATCGGTGTGAGCATCGGCGTCGCGATCTTTCACGCGCCGCCTCCGACGTCGAGCGCGTGGTCGAGCGTCGGCGCGCTGCGATTCTGACTCGGCTTGCTCCTACGGGTCGCCTCGCGACGAAGGGGGCTCGCCGTCCCCGCGTGGTCGCCGTATGCCGAGCTGCTCCATCTTGTTGAAGAGCGTGCGGCGGGAGATGCCGAGGAGCTGCGCCGCTCGGCCTTGATGGCCGCCCGACGTCTCGAGGGCCTGCTCGATTTGCTCGCGCTCGAAGATCTGCAGCCGCTCTCGCAGCGTCGGTTGGGTGAGCTCCTCGCGCGCGAACGCCGCGGAGACGTCGACCTTCATGGGGCGGAGGCGCACGCTCTCCATCATCGCCGAGTCGGCCATCGGACTGTCCGAGAACACCGGGACGGGCGCGGCGACCAACGACTCCTCGAGGGTCGGGAGCAAGAGCTCTCCGACGTCGATGACCACCGCCTCGGGCGGGCACAGCGCGATCGATCGATCGATGACGTTGCGGAGCTCGCGGATGTTGCCAGGCCACGGATATTGCGCGAGCGCGTCGAGCGCCGCCTTGGTGAACTCCAGGGTGCGCATGCCGCCGCGCATCGCCGCGCGCGCCGCGAAGTGCCGCGCGAGCGCGGGGATGTCCGCCGGGCGAGAACGGAGCGGCGGCAACGTGACCGTGAAGCCGTTGATGCGGAAGAGGAGATCCATGCGGAACTCCGATGACGCCACGAGCTGGTTCAGGTTCCGGTTCGTGGCCGACACCAAACGGACGTCGACCTTCTTGGGCTTCACGCTCCCGATGCGAATCACCTCGCCCGTCTCGAGGACGCGGAGAAGCTTCACCTGCGTCGCGCGCGTGAGCTCGCCGACCTCGTCCAAGAAGACCGTCCCGCCGTCAGCGGCCTCGAAGAGCCCCGGCTTGGACGTGACGGCGCCGGTGAACGCCCCGCGCTCGTGGCCGAAGAGCTCACTCTCGAGGATCGACTCCGGCAAGGCTCCGCAGTTGAGCTTCAAGAAGGGCCGACTCTCGCGGCGTGAGCGCTGGTGCACCGCCTCGGCGAAGACCTCCTTGCCAGTTCCGGTCTCGCCAAGGATGAGGACGCTCAGCGTGGTCGGCCCGACCGTGGCGAGCGCGCGATAGAGGCTCTGCATCATCGGATCGACGACGACGCGTTCGCCATCGATCTGCATGGTGGGCGGCGGCGGCGGAGCGGTGGGGAGCTCGCCCAGCGCCGAGCTGGGCGAGCGCATGCGCTGGAGCGCGACGGTGGCCATGCCGATCTGCGCGACGGACCCGACCGGAAAATCGTGCGACACGTTCGACTCGATCTCTCTCCCCAAGAGGAACGTGCCGTTGGTGCTGCCCAAATCTTCGAGTCGCGGCGGATTGCCAGGGACGATGACCGCGTGCTTGCGCGACACCGACTCGTCGGGGATGACGATGTCCGAGGTCACGTCACGACCGATGACGCTCGGCTTGTCGGTGCGGAGGGGCACGTTGCTGACGCCACCCTGGCAGCTCACGAAGAGCGTGAGCTCGAGCTCTCCCTCGGCTTCGTCGCCCTCTCCGGGCGGCGGTGGGCGGGGCGGGCGCGGCGTAGGACGCACGGTACAAGCCTAACCCACTGCGCGTACCGCGCACGACTCGCGTGAACGGTCCTCAGCGAACCGGGTCGCTCACTCGCCGCCGTAGCGCCGTAAGAGCTCCGCCTCGCGCCCCCGCTTACGCGCTCGCGCGGCCGTCCACCGCATGAGGGGACGGAGCAGGCGCTTGAGTCCGACGAAGATTGAGGGATCCAGATCGCTGAGCAGCGCGAGATCCCCGAGTCGCCTCGGAAGCTTGTTCTCGCCGAGCTCACCGTCGTTTCCGAGGCCCGCGTAGACCCGCAAGAACAGCTCGAAGTCGGGGTGCCCGGGCGTCATCGCCCCGCGGAACTTCAGCGGATGGTCGGGCGAGGGGTTGCTCCACCGATGGATGGCGCCGCGCGGGATGAGGACTCTCTCGCCCGCGCCGAGCCGTCGGCTCTTGCCGCCGAGGGTCACCTCGATCTCGCCAGCCACGACCTCGATGAGCTCGTCGTGGTCGGCGTGGCGGTGGACGGGGACTCCCCCACCCGGCTGCACCTCGAGCTCGAGCGACGTCCGCGCGCCCCCGGTTTCGCGCGACGTCTCGAGGTACGTCGCCCGTTCGCCCGTCGCTGCATTCGTGATCGTCCGCCCCATTAGTACATTGTACTATCTCCGCGATGGCCCTAGGTCAACGTCCTAAATCGCAGCCGGCAGGGACTCGACGGCGAATCCTCGACCACGCCCAGCGAGCGTTCAACGAGCGCGGCGTCGGGGCGGTCGGGGTCCGCGATCTCGCGCGCGAGCTCGGCCTGAGCCCGGGAAACCTCTCGTATCACTTCCCCACCAAGGAGGCGCTGATCGCCGCGCTCGTCGACGAAGCGCACGCCATGAACAACGCGGTCGCCGCCCCGTCGGGCCCGCTCGACTTCGTGAAGCTCGACCACATCATTCGCAGCGTCATGCAGCGCGACCTCGAGCACCGCTGGTTCATGCGAGACGCCGCGGACCTCATGCTGACGCTCCCGACGCTCCGAGAGCGGCATGAGCGCTTGCAGCGCGCGCGCGAGGCGCGCGTCGACCGGCTGATCGCCCACCTGGTGGACGCGCGCCTGCTCGACGGCGACCGGACCGACCGCGAGCTGCTTCGGGTCCAGGTGCTCACGCAGATCTTCTTCTGGCTCCCCGCAGCGCTATTGGCCGCTCCCAGCCGCGACCCCGCGGAGCGACTCGACGTCCACGCGCGAGCTGCGCTCGCCCTCTTCGACGTGTACGCGACGCCAGCCGGACGGCGTCAGCTCGTCCCGCTGCTCGGCGTGCCACGCGGGGCTTGAGCCGAGGCGTGCCCACGCGACCGGTGCGGCCGCGGTCGCACTCGACCGTCACGAGACGCTCCATGTTACAGATCGACGTCAGCACGTGTGTGCGCTGACCGACACCGACCAGTAGCCGCTGCACATCGCGTTCAGCCCCATGACCACGCAGCTCCTGGGCGCCGGCCCCACCCTCTCAATCGTCAGCGCCACGGCGCTCTTCACGCTGAGCCTCGTCGCGTTCTTCGGCGTGCATCGCTGGCGAGCGACGCGACGCGCGCGACGCCTCACGTCACGCATCGGTCGTCCCGTCCCCGACGGCGCCGCGCTCGCGACCGCGCACGGGCAATCGGTCGTGATCGAAGGAACGCTGCGGGTCCGGGGCGGAGCGGACGCGATCGTGACCTTCCACCCCTATGGCGTCGCGGCCGACGAGGTTTCGAAGCACGCGAAGACCGCCGTCGACGGCGAGGCGATCGTCGAGCTCTCCGGGGGCGAGGTGCACTTGGCGCTGCCGTTGGTCGTCCTCTCGGGCAGCCGCGAGACCGAGCCCCGCGGCGACGCCCGGACCGCGGCGCTGCGCCTGCGCGTTCCCTGTCCCGTCGCGCCCGGCGAGCCGGCGGCAGGAGGGCTGTCGGTGCTCCGGTCCGGGGACCGCGTCCGCGTCGCTGGCACCCTCGAGCTCGTGCCCGAAGCCGACTCGGAGACGACTCACGAGAAGCCCGCGGCGACCGACGACTCGCACGACACGCAGGCATCCGGTGGCGCGGCGTATCGCCGTCCGCGAATGAAGCGACGACTGCGCGGCGCGACCCGGTCTGACTGGCCGGACGCCCCACTCCCGATCGTCCTGGCCACGCCGGCCCGCTTTCGACCGGGCGGACGCGTCTTCGCGGCTGCGCTTCTCGCCGCAGCCGTCGGTGCCATCGCGAGCGGCCCCGCGCGCGACGCCTTCTTGCGCGCGCGAGAAGCCCGCGCCCGGATAGATCGCGTCGCATGCGCGAGCGCGCGCGCCCCGCACTTCGCGGCGAACGATCCCCGGGGCGCGCTCGCTCTGCCGAGCTGCCACGATCCCGCGTCCGCAGCGGAGGCTCACTTTCTCTTGGGAGAGTTCGCGGCCGCCAGCGACGAGTGGATGTCCGCGCGGGCCGTCGATCCGACGCTCACACCGAGCGTGAGCGAGGTCGAGGCCCACTCGCTCGCCAAGCGCCCGCTCGCCGCGCGCGACGTCGTTCGCGTCATGATCGAACGCTGGTATCCGGGCCCCGGCGGCGAGGAGAAACAAGCGCTCGAGTGCATCATGCACGGATTCGCGCGGGCCGGCGGCGACCCGGCGGGGGTGTCGGCGCTCGATCACGCGATCAAGAACTGGCCGCACTCGCTGGTGTGCGACGTCATCGCCGGGGACTACGGTTACCGAACGCTCGGTGTCTCCGGGGGCAACCGCCGCCACGAGGACGAGATGAGCGCGCTCTTCGACGCCGAAGGCTACGGCGGCTCCGGCAGTGGCGAGTTTCACGATCCGTACGCGGTGGTGCAAGCGCCTGGCGCATGGTTCCGGCATCGGCCGCTCGCGCTCGAAAAGTCGGTCCTCGAGCGGGCGTTCCGCGCGCGGGCGCCGAACGACATCGAGTGGGATCACGACAAGACGGACTTCGGCCACCACGCCGCCGAGCTCGCGGCGTTCTACGCGGTGATGGGCGACCCCCCGCGCGCGCTCGCACACCTGGACCTCGTCGACGCCATCGCCCTCGCCGAGCCTCCCTACCCTTCGAACCGAGCGGACTTCCCCGACGACGTCGCGGCCAACGACTTCCGCTGGCAGAAGGTCCTGGCGGTCGCGGCCGGCGCCGCCTTCGAGGCCGGTGACGATGCGCGCGCGGAGCGGTACCTGCCGCGAGCGGAGGCGCACTCGCGCGCCGTCATCGAGCACCATCTCGTCCTGAAGCGGCGCCCCGAGTCGGATCCCCGGTTCGGCGATCCCAGTTGGGGGACGCTCTGGTTCCCCAACGTCGATGTGCTCGCGGCGGCGCAACGAGGCGGAAGCGCCGCGGATGCGGTGCGCGTGCTCGAGGAGACGCACACCACCGCGCGCCCCGTCTTCGGCGCGCTGCTCGCGCGGGTGCGGGGCGATCGCAGCGCGCTCGAGCGATGGGCCAAGACCAAGCTGCCAGCGCCGTGCGCCACGTGCGGAGTCGACACCGTCGCCGAGTCCGTCTCGGACCGACTCGCCATCGCGCGAGCGCTCGGCGATCGGATCGCGACCGCCTCGCTCCAGGCGGTCGCCGACCGTTACGTGACGGCGCTCCTCGAGCGTGACGGGGCTCCCGAGCGCCTCGAGCTCGCGCGCCTGGTCGATGGCATAATGAAGCGAAAGGCGCCCTGAGGCATCTCGGCCGACGGCGCCTCGAGGTGGCTCCGCGACGCATCGGCAGTGAAGGCCGCGCTACTTCTTGATCGTGAAGGCTACGCTGCCGGCATGCGAGCCGTAGAAGCTCGCGACGAGGCCGTGATAGAGGCCATTGTCGCTGGTCAATCCGGCGAGATCGCTCGCCGAGATGTTGAGGATGCCGCCCGTCTTCGAGATGCCGGCCGACACGTTTTCGGAGAGGCTCACGCACGCCGAGTTGGGATCGGTGACGGGACTTCCGGCGACGCAGAGCTTCCACGGAGTCTCACAGCCCGTGCCGTCGGTCGTCCACGCGACCTCGTACGTCTTCCCGCCGCTGAGATCGACCACCTCGCACGCCGCCGGAGTGACGAGCCGCGGCGCGCAGCCTCCCGAAAGCGCCGGAGCGATCACCTGTACGTGACAGTCGCCGGTGGTCGGGGTGCCGCTCGGCGACGGTGACGTACCTGGCGGAGTGCTCGCGCCACCGTCCGAAGCCGTGGAGGAGGTTGCTCCGCCGTCGCTCAATCCCGTGCCGCCACCGCCTGCCGAGCACGCGCCGACCGACGCCACGACGACACACAACGAGAGCAGCGTCTTCATGGTCGCACCCCCTACGAGCTGATGTGGAGCGTCCGTTGGGCCTTTGCCTCATCCATCACCATCCCACGCTAGAGGCGCAAGACCTCGGGGCCGGTTCGTCCCCTCCTCTCTCGGGAGGAGCCCGCGCCGCTGCCCCTTCCCCGCCGACCGTGGTTCAATGTCGGCACGGCCATGGGACCTCGCGCGCTCGTTGCACTCGTCGTTCTCGGTGGTGCCCTCGGCGCATGGTCGGCGTGCTCGTCCGACGCCGCGCGCGAAGAAGAGCCCGCGGTCGACGCGTCGACCGTCGACGTCGCTTCTCCCGCCGTCGACGCGGCGAGCCCGGTGGATGGCGGCGAGGATGTGACCGACGCGTCGCCCGCTTCCGCGGACTGTCCCGACGCGGGCGCGAGCCTCGGCGCGCCGAAGGACCTGCGATGCACTGGCCTCTATGCGCCGGGACCGAGCTCGACCATCGCCAGCGACGTGAGGGAGTACGCGCCGGCGCACCCCCTCTGGAGCGACAGCGCGGAGAAGACGCGCTGGGTGCGACTGCCACCCGGCCAGAAGATCGACACGAGCGACATGGACGAATGGACGTTCCCCGTGGGAACGAAGTTCTGGAAGCAGTTCGTCCTCGGCGGCAAGAAGATCGAGACGCGCTTTCTATGGAAGGTCGACGCATCGACGTGGCTCAAGACGACGTACAAGTGGGACGCTGCCGAATCGACCGCCACGCGATTCGACAGCGGCGAATGGCCCGGAGCGAGCGGCGGCGATGCCGGGGCGTACGAGATCCCGTCGGCGGCGAAGTGCAGTCAGTGTCACGGGGGTCGCAAGGACCAAGTCCTCGGCTTCGAGGCGGTGAACCTCGGCCTTCCCGGAGCGACAGGCATCACCCTCGCCTCGCTCGTGAGTGACGGGCTTCTCACGAATCCGCCGCCCGCGACCTCTCTCACCATCCCCGAAGACACGACGGGCGTCGCGGGCCCCGCGCTCGGATGGCTCCACTCCAATTGCGGGGTCACGTGCCACAGTAAGAGCCCCGGCGCATCGTGCGGGTTCAAGGGGATGGTACTTCGCCTCGCGTACGACGAGCTTCACCCGAGCGATGGGGGCGCAGCGTCGGTCAAGAGCCTCAAGGCCTACACGACGACGTACGAGGTGACGGCGAGCCTCGCGCCCGCACCCGACAAGCGCATCGCGCACGGCAACCCGAGCGGGAGCGCCATCTCGTATTTGATCGGCCGTCGTGATCCGACGAACGCGAACGGTCAGATGCCGCCGCTCGCATCCCACCAAGTCGACACGGCGCATGTCGACGCGGTGAATGCGTGGATCAGCGCGCTCCCCTGACGACGGCCGTTCGGCGGGCTCGAGCTCCTCGGCAGGCGAGACCGTCACGCTGCGAAAGGCCCCCGGCGCGGCGTCGGGGTGGCTGAGCGCCACGGGGAATGGGCAGAGAGCCTCGACCGGGATGGCGCGGCAAGCGCTACACCTTCCAGATCCCCACGAGCTTCCTCACCGAGGGCGGCAAGGACAAGGACATCTCCATGATGGTCGGGAGCCAGGACCCGGATGACATCGTGGAGAAGGCGTGGCGCCTCGTCTGCACCAAGCACTGAGTCGAGCCACGCCGCGCGTCACCGAGCGCCACGCGGACGGTTCGCCAGCCGACGCTCCGCTCAGCGCTTCAAGTCGAATGCCTGGAGCATGTGAAGCGGGACGCACGTCTCACGACGAATCAGCGCCTCCTGGATGCGCTCGACGGGACGCGCCACCACCGCGCTGCCCAGCGCCCTGCCCCGGCTCGCGGAGCGGCGTACCGCGGCGAGATCATCGAGGACCACCCACACCGAGGGATCGCGGTCGAAGGACCGTCCACCGATCCAACGCGAGCCACTCTCCGGCTGTCGGAGCAAGCGATCGATGACGGCTTGGAGCTCCGTCGACGACGGTCGCCGCCACTCGTAGTCCACCGCTGGCGGCGCATCGGGAACGTCCCGAATGGAACGCAAGGCGTCGAGCGCGGAGCGTGCATCGCCGAGCGTCGCGTAGAACTGCGCGAGGTTGCCGCCGAGCATGGTCCGATAGCCATAGGCGGCCTGGGGAGTCGGTCGCTTCGACAGCGCCGCGAGCAAGCAAACCGGTGTGTCGCTGCGATGGTTGCTTTCCCAACGATCGCTCGCGAGGACCGCGTCCGAGCTCACGGAGAACGCGTAGCGCTCCTCGGGGAACGGTCCGCGCACCTCCTCGGTGAGCCGCGCGGCCGTCGAGACGACCCGGCCCTTCGCGAAATCCATGGCCTGGGCGTCGCGCCACGCCCACGCCGCAGCGGGATCGTCGAAGAGCGCGAGCCGCTCCTCGCCTTCGAGCAGGTCGGCGAGGAGCACACGACACATCGCGCGCTCGCGGGCCGCCGCGCGGAGCGGCTCCAGCGCGGCGCCCCGCCCAGCGCGGACATCGAGTGCGTCGGCGATGCATCCCATCGCCTGCGCGCGGTCGCGCGAACCGGGGTCGCGTCCTGGCTCCCGCCCGGGCGTGACGTCGCGGATGCACGACGCGGCGAGCGCATAGCGACGAGCCGCCGCATGGGTCGAGCACGCTTTGAAGCTCGCCGTGCGAGCTTGCTCGTACGCGCGGCTCGCGGCGTCCACGGCGCCGACGCTGAGGTACGCGTCGCCATCGATGGTGGCACCGCACGACGAGGCGACCACCTCGGCCCGCGCCCCCTCCGCCAAGGAAAGCCAGATCGACGCTGCGTGCGCGCAGTCGCCCAAGAGGAGCGACACGTCCGAAGCGCGAGCGAGGTTTGCCCGCGACTCGTCGTCGCCGCCCAACGACGAAACGCGCTCGAGCTCGTCGAGGAGCGAACGGAGCGCGTCCTTGCGAGAAGGCGTGGCCGCGGCGAGCGCGTGGAACGTGAGCGAGGTCCCGTCACCCGGGGACCCTAGCTCCGCCACCCAACCGAGCACGAAGAGGCCGACGCCTCCGAGGGCCGCACCGAGCGCCGCATGCACGAGGAACGCCGCGAGGCTCGCGCGCGCGCGCGGCGCACCGTCGAAGACGACCTCGACCGACGGTCGCCCTTCCAAGCGAATGGACGAAGACGCCTCGCGATAGCCCTCGCCCTCCTCCTTGGCCACATGCTTGACGTGTCCGCGCACGATGACTCGGTCGCCGGCGACGACGCGCGCACGAAGGGGCGCCTCGAACGAGCCGACGACGAGGCGTGCGTGACCTGCGATGGCGATCCGCGCGCCGTCTTCCAAACGGAGCACGAAGCGTTCGGGAGCGCGCTCGACGGACGCAGACCTCGCGACGTCGAACGTCTCGCTGCCCGCGTCGAGTACGCCGCTCAACGTGGCGGAGCCTCCCGCCGGAATCGCGTCGACCTTCGTGATCGGCGAGCCCAACGCAGCCGAGGCGGCGGCGCCACGAGCGCGCGCTTTGCGCTGCGCGCGCACGTGCGCCGCGAAGGCGCCGACGACCGCAGCGATGGCCAGCGTGAACGCGCCCGCCTGCACGCCGTGGACATAGAGCCAGTGGAGATCAGTCATCGCCGCCGCCGAGTCTGGGGGAGGCACGTCGAATGCCTCTCGACGCCCGAACGTTCGCACCCTCTCGATCGAGCTCCGCGGTCATCTTTCACCATCGAGAGAGCGCGCACGCCCCCTCCCAGAACGCGGCAGCAGCATGCCTCATTCGGTCGCGCGTGCCCCGGGAATTTCCCCTCAGTTTCAATGTATCAGCGCGGAGACGCGCGCACGGTCCTTCGGGAAAACGTGGGCTTCGGTCGGCAGCGCAGCGAAGCGCTTCGATGGCGCGGGACGTGCACAACCCTCGGCATGGGCAAGCGCGATTTTCCGACCCTCGACCTCTCGCAACTGCACCTCGTCTCGGGAGGCTCGGTGAGCATAGACGGGCGCGTCGTCAGCTCGCCCGCCGACGCCCTGATCGGCTCGAGCGGGTTCTGGAGCGGCTTCCGCGAGTCGAACAACATCGAAGATCGGCGGGGCGAGCCCGCTCCGCCCCCGGGCGGACCGCCGCTCGCGTGGTCTGCCGGCGACGAAGATGTGCACGCGGCCCCGCCGTTCGATGCCGACATCGACGGTACCCTCGAGGCGATGCACGACGCGCGCGAATCCGCCGATCACGGCTTTCACGGAACGACGCCGCAGCAGGGCGACGACGGGGACACGACGGCCCCCGCCGACGCGGCTGCCGACGATCACGGGAGCGACACGTTCGGCGAACATGAAGCCGCCGACACTCACGACGGCGCCGACGCATGCAGCGACGGGCACGAGAGCTACAGCGGCGACGGCTGCAGCGACGGGCACGAGAGCTACGGCGGAGACGGCTGTAGCGATGGGCACGACGGCGGTGCGGGGGCGGGCTGCGGCGACGGGCACGACGGCGGGGGCGAAGGCTACGGCGGCGGTGGCAGCGAAGGCGGCAGCTTCTGACGCGACCGTCGGGCGGCTCACCGCGCCCGTGTCACCCTGTGCGCGCGCGCCTCGTCACTCCGGACGCTGCGCGAGGCTCTCTTGCGAAGCCTTGGACGCGGCTTTGAAGGCAACCGTCGCGAGCCGCGCATACGCGTCCACGCGCGTGTAGACATGATTGCCCTTGGCGGTGCAGCTCCCGCCGCGCGAGATGACGCCGACGACCTCGCCCGTTCGCAGATCGAACGCCGGCCCACCCGAGTCTCCGCGGCAGGTCGCCACCTCGACCTCGAACTCGCTCGGCCCGAGCACGGCACCGGTCGAGTCGTTCGACGCCGGTCCCACCGCCAGGACGGGGCTGTGCGTGCGCGCCTTGCGCGTGCCGATCACGTTCGCGTCGCCGCCGCCGAAGCCGACCGGCAGCACCTCGTCGCCCGACTCGACCGGGCTCTCCAAGCGGAGCGGCAAGACCGGCACGTCGAGGATGGGGCGATCGAGAACGAGGAACGCAACATCGGCGTTGCAGAGTACGTTGCCCGCGGGACGATACGTGCGGACTGCACGCGCCCGCGGGAGATCGCGGTCGACGCGCACGGCGTCGCCGCTGTAGATGGCGATCGACGCCGGGTCAGCATCCTCCGAGACGTGCGCGCCGTTGTGCGAGCGCCCGTCCGCGTCACACGACGGCGTCGTCGTGATCGCGCGCGACACGCAGTGCCTCGCCGTGAGGACGAGGTTCGGCGCGACCAGCGCGCCGCTGCACAGCGTGACGTTGCCGGGGGTTCCCTCTTGCTGCGTCGCGACCGCCACGACGCCGGACTGGGCCTTGGCGATCGCGTTGAGCACGCGGGCATCGGGAGTACGGACGCAACCAGCGCCCACGAGGGTCAGCAGTGCAGTCGATAGGACCAGCGTTCGACCCATAGAAAGCCCAACATCGACTGTGCATGATCACGCGAAATTGGTGCACAGAAATCGATGTCATTACCGATATTTAGGTACGCCACCCCGCCACAAGGCAGGAGCGTCCCCCAGGATGTCGGCGCTTTCGCGGCAGTGAAGGCAGTCCGCGCGATCGCGCAGTCGTTGGACGGCGCGATTCGCGTGCAGGCCCGCCAATCAGCTCGGATTTTCGGGCGCCTTGGGTGGCGCCTCCGCGCTCACCGCGGGAGGCTCGACCGCGGTGGTCGGCGGCGCGACCGGCGGCGGGGCTCCTTCATGATGTGCTTCGGGATGCGGCACGCTCGCGCTCGGCGACGCCGCGTCGGCCGGCGGTGCATCGGGTCGTGACCCGCCACCGCGGAAGACTTCGCGCTCGATCGTGCTCGCGACCGACTCCACGGCGCGCCCGACCTCGCGGAGCCCCGTCGACACCGCCTCTTCGATCTTCTCTTTGGGGACTTCACGCACGACGCTACGCGCGGCGCGAAACAAGAGACCGAGGCCCTTCCGCACGTCCTCGATCGGATCGGGATTCTTGGGATCGTTCGGGTCGGTCATGGGTCGATCATAAGGCACGGCCGCGACGGCCGCATGCTAAGAGGCGCGCATGAGGCGTCGCTTCGTCGCTCCGTGTGCGGTCGCGCTGACGGTCATCGCGTGCAGCGGCGCGCGAGCCACCGAACCCGTGACCCCGGCCCCGCACGACGTGGTCGAGATCGATCCCTGCCGCCTTCGGTCCGCGGTGGTGAGCGAGGACCCGTGCGCCTCCGATGCCGACTGCGCTCCCGCGACGCCGTGTCACGCGCACGCCTGTGTGGCCAAGGCCAAGGCCACGCCGCGCCAGCCGAACGCCGGCTGCACACTGCTGATGGACTGCGCCTCCGTCGACGCCAACGATTGCCGGTGCCACGGCGGCCGATGCGCGCTCGTGCCCCGTTGAGGCCTCAACCCGTGTTCGCCTTCGGCTTGAGCGACGCGACCCCGCTCGCGCGCTCGGTGTGACGCGTGTGGTAGACCGTGCAGCGATTGCGACCGGAGCGCTTCGACACGTAGAGCGCTTCGTCGGCCGACTTGAAGAGGCTGTCCCAGTCGCGCCCGCCCTCGGGGAACGTGGCGATGCCGACCGAGCACGTGACCGAAAGCGGTCCCATCGCGGTCTGGAAGGTCGTCTTCTCGACCTCCTCGCGGATGCGCTCGGCCAAGAGGAGCGCGCCCTTCTCGCTCGTCTCCTCGCAGAGGACCACGAACTCCTCGCCGCCGAAGCGAGCGACCACGTCGGTGTTCCGCTTCTGGCGCTTCAAGATCTCGCCGATGCCGCGGATGACCTGGTCGCCCACGTCGTGCCCGTAGGTGTCGTTCACCTTCTTGAAGAAGTCGATGTCGGTGACGAGCACGGAGAGCTTGCGCGAGAAGCGCGACGCCGCCTGCACCTTCTGCTCGGCCATCTCGAGCATGGCGCGCTTGTTGAAGAGGCCCGTCATGCCGTCGGTGGTCGCCATCTGCTCGAGCTTCTGCACCATGCGCGCGTTGGCGAGGCTCACGGCGAGGTGCGAGGCCAAGACCTCGAGCGTCGCGCGGACCGAGTCGCTGAAGGCGTGGCGACGCTTCGAGCCCAAGATGAGCGTGCCGAGCGGGCGCGCGTGATGGAGGAGCGGGAGGACGAGCAGGCTCGGGAGCTTGGGCCAAGCGTGCCGCTTGGAGAGCACCACTTGGTGCGCGCCGTCGTAGTCGCCCTTGTACGGCAAGGGGAAGCGGTTCTGCACGACCATCGAGACGAGGCCGGCGTTCTGCTGGAAGCGCGCGCCGACGAGGCCGGCGAGCTCTCCGCCGTCGCTCACCGCCGCGCAGACCTCGTGCATCTTCGTCGCGTCGTCGAACACGGTCACGGCCGCGAGATCGAAGCTCGCGATCTCGCGCGCGGCCTTCACGCCGGCCTCGAGCACGTCCTTCTCGGAGAACGCGGCCTGGAGCGCTTGCGCGGCCCGATAGAGCTTTCCTTGCTCGACTTTGGCGCGCTCGAGCTGCACGAAGACGCGCTCGTTCTGGATCGCGCGGAGGCAGTAGCGTGCGGCTTGCGCGGCGAGGTCTTCCTCGTGCGGAGTGAAGGCCTCGTTGGCTGTGCGATCGATGACGAGGACGCCGCGGAGGGTGTCGCCTTCCGTGACCGGGATCGCCGCGAGCGCGCGGATCGGGCAGGGCCCCGCGTAGTACGGCACCTTGTACGAGGGCCGGAGGTTCATGAGGTTCAGGCGATCGCGGCGGGCCACAACCGCGCCGAGCACGCCGTCGCCGGCGGCGATGGGCGCGCCCTCGATGTCGTCGGACTCGGTGGCGAGCTCGCTGATGCGGAAGTGCGTCCCCGAGTCGTTGAGCCACAGGAGCACGGCAGTGTGGAGGTCGAGCGTCCGGCGCAGGAGATCGAGTGCATAGTGCACGGACTCGTGGATCTCCTCCACGCTGGCGCGCGCCAGGCGATCCTCGGAGCCTTCGTCGCTGGCGGCGGTGCCACCGGCGCCGAGCAAGCGGTAGCTCCGCGCATCCTCCTTGAGTCGGCGCAGACGTCCCTCGACCTCTTTCTTCGCCGTCGCGCGGGTGCGGAGGACCTCGGCGCGCAAGAACGAGAGATTGAGGACGGCGAACGCGAGCACGAAGACCGCGTGCGGGGCGAGCGACCCGAAGCTCGTCTCGTGGAACGTAAAGCGGCGGATGGCGGCCTCGAGGACGACCACGCCCGCGACCACGATGGCGCCGGCGAGCGGCCGGGCGAACGCCGCCACTAGGGCGACGAGCACGTACACGGCCGGCGAGAACGGCCCGCTCAGGCTCCCCTCGAAGCGGACGAGCCCAGCCTCGAGGCCGAGGGCCAGGAGGAGGCCGAGCTCGACGTCGACGAGGACCGGGGCCTCGCCGGTGATGGAGAGTTTGCGCGCGACGCGCACGGCCACGAACCCGGTCCAAACGAGGAGCGCGAGCACGAGCGCAGGGCTCGTGGCCGGCGCGCTGACGCCGCCTTCGACCACGAACGCGGCGAGGCCGACCAGCACGAGCAGCCCAGCGCCGCGACGTACAGCTCTGCGAGCGATGAGGGACGCGCGGACGAGAGGCTCCACCTCCTCGGCGGTACCAGAGCCGATCGGGCCCGGCCAAGTTCTGGACGAGGCGTGAACAGGCCCGGGAACTGTCGCACCGCCCCGCACCTTGCTATGCGGAGAGGACGATGAAGGGGCGAGCACTAAAGAGCCTCGGTGCGCTCGCGGTCGCGACAGCGGTCGGCTGCGGCGCGAGCCACAAGACGCCGCCGCCGTCGCTACTCCCCTCGCTCGGGTGCCCGAGCGAGATGGCGCGCATCGTCGACGGCACGCATGCATACTGCATCGATCGATGGGAGGCGTCGCTGGTCGAGGTCGCGGGCTCGTCCGAGCGCGACCTGTCTCCCTACGAGACCGTCGGCAAGCGCACGGTGCGGGCGGTCTCGCGGGCCGGCGTCGTGCCACAGGCCTATCTCTCGCGGAACGAGGCCGCGAACGCGTGCAAGCGGTCCGACAAGCGCCTCTGCACCGAAGCCGAGTGGGTCCGCGCCTGCGCCGGACCGAGGCACGCGACGTTCCCCTACGGTGGGAACGCGCGAAAGCCCGGCGCGTGCAACGATCAGGGGCGCGCGCCGCTCAGCGCCCTCGCGAACGTGCTCCCGCCCGAGCAGTGGGAGCGCATGAACGATCCGCGGCTGAACCAGGTCGAAGGGAGCGTCTCCAAGACCGGCAGCCACGCGGCGTGCGCGAGCCCGGAGGGCGTCTACGATCTCGTCGGTAACCTGCACGAGTGGGTGGACGATCCGGAAGGGACATTCCTCGGCGGCTACTACCTCGACACGACGCTCAACGGGCCCGGCTGCCGGTACAAGACCGTCGCCCACGGCGCCGTGTATCACGACTACTCGACGGGCTTTCGCTGCTGCAAAGACGCGAGCCCGTGAGCGCGGACGGGTCACCGACGGAGGAGGTTCAGGCTCGCCTTGCGACGGAGCTCTTCGAGCCGCGCATCCACGGCGCCGCCCTTGGCCGCCGAGACGTGAGGCAGGGTGACGATTCGCTCGTCGTCGAGGACGAGCTCGACGGTGCGCGCGTCCTCGGCGAGGCGCACGGCGCGGACCTCGCTCCACGGCACGAACTCGTCGCGTCGCTCGGCGCGCACGTGGATGCCGTCGAGCGTCACGCCCACGAATCCCTCGTGGAGGAGGAGCCGGCCCATGCCGCCGAACCCCATCACGAGCCCCACGAGCACGCTGCCGGCGCCGAGGAAGCCGACGAGATCGCGGGGGACGTCGACGCCGATCGGGATGCGCGCAGCCGCCACGCAAACGAACGGAGCGCCGAGCGCGATGAAGAAGCCGGCCGGAACCAGGATCGCGCGCGTGGCCGCCGACAGATCGAGCCGGTAAAACTCGAGGTACTCTCTGGGCGCCGCGCCTTCCACGATGGATTTGTAGCTTGAATACCCCGTCCGAGCCCACCCAAGAACCGGCGCCGGCGGCGCCGCCGACGCGCCTCCGCGCCTACGCCGGGGCCCCCGTCGTCCTGACGGTGACGGTGCTCAACGTCGTCGCGTTCCTGATCGAGCTCGTCGTCGAGCGGAGCGCGACCGCCCTGATGCAGCCCAAGGTCACGACGATGCTCGCGGTCGGCGCCAACTACGCCGCGGCCGTGGCGCACGAGCATCGCTGGGAGACGCTCCTCACTTCGTGCTTCCTCCATTTCGGTCTCCTCCACATCGGCTTCAACATGGTCGCCCTCCGTCAGGTCGGGCCCTTCGTGGAGCGGCTCGTGGGCAGCGGTCGCTTCGCGCTCCTCTACTTGGCGACTGGCGTCTTCGGCGCCGTCACGAGCGCCGGGTGGGGCGGCTTCAAGGTGTTCATGGCGGCCGGTGGGCACCTCGCACAGCGCCCCGAGCTCGAGAGCGCGTGGAGCGCGGGGCTCGAGCGATCGAGCGCGGGCGCGTCCGGCGCCATCTGCGGCGTCATCGGCGCCGTGCTCGTGATGGGCATCCGCGCGCAGGGCTTTCGAAACCCGCTCACGCGCGACATGGGGCGCTGGCTCGGCACCATCGTGGTGTTCGGGCTCTTCCTCGGCTTCGACAACGCGGCCCACATCGGCGGCGCGGTCGCGGGCGCGATCATCGCGGCGTCGTGGGAGCGCGCGCGCGAGCGTCCTGGGCCGCGCTTCTTGCGACTCCTCGTCGCGTCGCTCGCGCTCGTGATCGCTACCGCGCGCGTCATCTTCGTCGACATGACGAACCCCTACGCGTCGCTGCAAACCCTCGATCGCTACAAGCTCGCGCGCGCGCTCGCTGCGCAAGGCAAGTGCGCCGAGGCGAAGGACGCCCTCGCCGCCGCCAAGCGGCTCGAGCCCGACGCCGAGGAGCTCGACGTCCCCCTCCCCGGCTGCCTCTGACGCGGCCTTTTTTCCGCGGCGGCGAGCGCGCGCGAGCGGCCTGGCGCGAGGCCGGGTGGGAGACTATCCTCCGCCGCCATGCTCGACGTCGCCCAGCCCCTTCCGCTCCCGCAGAATGAGCCCGTTCTCTCCTACGCGCCGGGGAGCCCCGAGCGCGCGGCGCTCAAGTCGGCGCTCAAGTCGCTCGCCGCCGAGCGGCTCGAGATTCCGCACGTCATCGGTGGGGCCGCGGTGCACGAGGGCGAGACGTTCGACGTGACGTCGCCGCACGAGCACCAGAAGGTGCTGGGGCGCGCGCGGAACGCCACGCCGGCGATCGTCACGCGCGCGATCGACAACGCGCTCGCGGCGCAGCGTGACTGGGCCGCGATGCGGTTCGACGACCGCGCGCGCATCTTCCTCCGCGCCGCCGATCTGCTCGCGGGTCCGTATCGGGCGACGCTCAACGCTGCGACGATGCTCGGGCAGAGCAAGACCGCGTTCCAAGCCGAGATCGACGCGGCGTGCGAGCTCATCGACTTCTTGCGCTTCAACGTCGCGTTCGCGTCGCGGCTCGCCGAGCAACCGGTCTCGTCGCCCGGCATCATGAACGCGCTCGAGCTCCGCCCGCTCGAAGGCTTCGTCTTCGCCGTCACGCCGTTCAACTTCACGGCCATCGCCGGAAACCTGCCCACCGCGCCGGCGATGCTCGGCAACGTGGTCGTGTGGAAGCCGGCCGAGAATCAGAGCTTCGCCGCGGCGTACATCGTGAAGCTGCTCGAGGCCGCGGGCCTGCCTCCCGGCGTCATCAACGTCGTCTACGGTGCGGGCGCGCCCGTCGCCAAGGTGTGCCTCGAGAATCCGCACCTCGCGGGCGTGCACTTCACCGGCTCGACCCAGGTGTTCCAAGACATCTGGCGCACGGTCGGCGAGCGCATTGCCACGTACCGCACCTACCCGCGCCTCGTCGGCGAGACCGGCGGCAAGGACTTCGTCTTCGCGCACCCGTCGGCCGAGGTCGACGCGCTCGCGGTCGCGCTCGTCCGCGGCGCGTACGAGTTCCAAGGCCAGAAGTGCTCGGCGGCCTCGCGCGCCTACGTCCCCGCGTCGCTGTGGCCGGCGCTCAAGGAGCGACTCGTCGCGCACATCAAGGCCATCAAGATGGGCGACGTGGCCGACTTCCGAAACTTCATGGGCGCGGTGATCAACGAGCGCGCGTACAAACGCCTCTCGACGTGGCGCGATCGTCTGAAGGCCGACGCGCAGGTCGACATGATCATCGACGAGGGCTGGTCGCGCGAGACGGGCTGGTTCGCGGGGCCCACGCTGTGCGAGGTCAAAGATCCGAAGCACGCCGTCATGAACGAGGAGCTCTTCGGGCCCATCCTCTCGTTGTACGTGTACCCGGACGCGAAACTCGACGAGACGCTCACGCTCATCGACCAGACGAGCCCGTACGCGCTGACCGGCGCGATCTTCGCGCGCGACCGCGCCGCCGTGGAGCACGCGGCGGCGCGCCTCCGCCAAGCGGCCGGCAACCTCTACGTGAACGACAAGCCGACCGGCGCGGTCGTCGGACAGCAGCCGTTCGGCGGTGCGCGCGCGTCGGGCACCAACGACAAGGCGGGGAGCGCGTACAACCTCCTCCGCTGGGCCTCGCCGCGCGTCATCAAGGAGACCTGGGTACCGCCCACCGCGGTCGGCTATCCGTTCATGCAAGAGGCCTGACCGACGCGCTCGAGGCGACGCGGATCGAGCGCGATGATGAAGGGGCGAGCACCGTGGCGATTCACGCTCGCCCTTCTGTTCGTCGCCGCCGTGTGCACCCCCACCCGCGCGGCCGCGAGCGACGTCCTCCCGTTCGTCTCGCCCGGTGTCGTGTACAGCGTCTCCCCCAACGACGGCAAAGACGGGCTCGGCGTGGAAGTGTCGGCGGGCGCGCTCGTGTGGGGCAACAGCCCGGGCTCGGATCTCCTCGCCTTGCCGCACTTCGGCGGCTTGTACCGCGGACAGCACTATTCGGGCGAAGACGTGTCGTTCGGGCGCACGACGATCGCGCTCGAGGCCGGCATCCCGATCTTGGGGGTCGAGCTCGGCTACGGACACCGCGCGCGCGACGGTGGCGGGAGCGGCGTCCACGTGAGCCCGTACGTCACGGCGCTCGGGATGGCGTACGCCGGACCGCAGATCCTCGTACCGGTCGACGGTGCCAAGGTCTCGTGGGAGATCAACGTCGGCGTGAAGCCGCTGACGATCCTCTTGTACGTCCTCTTGGGCCGACAGCACGGCACGCACCTGTTCTAAGCGGCACGCGCGACGTCGTTCAGCGCGCCTCGGTCTTGGTGGGGCGGTCGGGCTCCAGATTGCGCTTCCCGTCGTGACGCTCCCAATACGCGAACAGCCACGCGAGGAGGAGGAACGTGAAGAGCAGCACCGCCTTGGCGAGCGGGTCGGCCTCGGTGCGGCTCTCCAGATCGCGCGCCGCTTCGCGGAGCGCCGAATCGTCGCTCTTTTTCAGCGCGCTCGTCCCGGCGCGGACGGCGCGGTAGTCACCACGCGCGAAGGCGTCGAGGAGTCGGTCGAGCTCCGCATCGGCGGGATAGCCGGCGGCGAACGCCGGGCGGGACGCGCTCTCTTTCGAGGCCGCGTCCGCCTTAGGCGGCTCGCCCTTCGGTTCCTCGCTCGCCACGACCGCGCCTCAGACCGGGTCGCGCCGCTTGAGGAGAACGAACAGGATGAGCAGCATCGCGAACGTCATCCCATAGAGCACGGCGAGCGGCAGCCAAGTGAGCTGCCAGTCGGCGAAGCCCCAGCCACCGGCCAAGGTCTCGCTGCCGATCTGGGCCGTGGCGCAGAAGAACCGGCCGTCGTGTACGTAGTCGGGCGCGCTCGTGAGCCCGGCCTTGTGGAGATCGATGACCCACGCGGGGTTGTTGGCGATCGCGGCGCGCTCTTCGCCGATCGATCCTTGGAAGCCCCAGCGCGCCGGCATGATCGTCATCAGCGGCTTCAGCATGGGGTTGGTGGTCATGGGAACCATGAGACCGCCCAAGACGACCTGCGGGATGAGGGCGATGGGCGTGAGGGCCATCGCGGCCTCGGCCGAAGCGACCACCGTGGAGAGGAGGAGGCCGAGGGCGGTCGCGTTCATGCTGACGGCGATCATCATCGCGAGCTCGATGAGGAATGCCTGGATGCCGCCGTTGAAGCCCAACGTGAAGAACACGATCGCAAGCAGCGTCGAGCACTGGAACACGCAGACGAGCGACAGGATGATGTACTTCGACATCACGTAATTGAAGAGCGAGAGGTTCACCATCCGCTCTCGGATGTAGATCGCTCGCTCCGTCACGATCTCGCGCGCCGAGTTGCTCGTACCGAACCACACGCACGACACGACGACGAAGAACATCGCCGGGGCGTGGTCGGGCGTTGGCTTCATCTGCTTCAAGAAATCGACGCTCGAGCCGACGTCTTGGGTGCGGCTCGCGAGGTCTTGGAGGGCGCCGAGGCACCAAAACGGAATCGCCTGCTTCTGTCCGCCGAAGACGAAGGCGAGCATGAGGCCGATGATGGGCGCCTGGAGGAACATGATGATCGCGCCCACGCGATCTCTGATCTTCACCTTCCAGTAGCGCGACATCAGGAGGAAGAGCTGCCGCACCACGGCCACGTCGGGCCGGTGCGGCACGCCACGGCGCGCGGCCTCGGTGCCGACGGCGCGCTGGCCAGCGAACATGACCTGGAAGACCGGGTTCTGGTTCTGGAAGAACTCGCCGCGCCACGCGCGCGCTGCCTCGAGCCGGGCCGCGATGCGCGTCGCGTTGGGATCGCGCTGGCGCATCTCGTCTTGCACCCGCTTCTCGCGCACGTTCAGCATGTCGAACATGTCGCGCGGGTTGTCGATGTTGCGGCCGGCGCCTTGCGTGGCGAAGAAGCGGTAGGCGGCGTCGCCGGTGGGGCCGAAGTACGTCGGGATGCCGCCGTAGCCCATGATGAAGGCGAGATTGAACTTCTCGAACTCGTCCTTCGCGGGCTGGTGGATGGTCATGATGATCGTCTTGCCGGTCTTCTTGGTGAGATCGTGCAAGAGCGAGATCAAAGCCGCCGTGTCGTCGGCGGCGAGGCCGCTCGTGGGCTCGTCGAGGAAGAGGATGACGGGATCGGTGACGAGCTCGAGGGCGATGTTGACGCGCTTTCGCTGGCCGCCCGAGAGGACCTTCTTCTCGGGCTTGCCGATCTGGAGGTTCATCACGCCTTCGAGGCCTAGCGAGCGGAGCGTCTCTTCGACGCGGCGGTCGATCTCGTCCTCCGAGTAGTCGGGCGGGAGGCGGAAGCGCGCCGAGTACTTCACCGCCTCGAACACGGTGAGCTCGGGGTGGACGATGTCGTCCTGCGGGACGTAGCCGATCGAGCCGCGGAGCGCGTCGTAGATCGAGTAGAGGTCCTCGCCGTTGATGCGCACCTGCCCGCTCGTGGGTGGCATGTACCCGTTGAGGGTCATGAGGAGCGTCGTCTTGCCGGCGCCCGACGGCCCCATGAGGGCGATCATGTCGCCGGGCAGCGCCTTGAACGACACGTGGTCGAGCAAGGTCTTCATCGCGCCCTTGTTGTCGCGGTCCGGGACCTCCAAGAAGAGATCCCAGGCTTCGATCTCGTAGAGGGGCTTGCCGGCCCACTGGGCCTGCTGGTCCTCGACGACGACGTTGAGCTGCTGACCCGCGATGTGGATCAGGAGCGGCATCGGGCCGATGTAGACCTTCTCGCCGTTCGCGACTTGCACGCGCTGGCCGGGCGCGATCCTTTGACCACGAACGAAGGTGCCGTTCGCCGACCGGAGATCTTCGATGAAGAGCTGATCGCCTTGCTTGACGATCTGCGCGTGGCGCGACGACACCTGGGCGTGCGGGACCACGATCTTGTTTTCGGGCGTGCGGCCGATGGTGATGACGCTTTGCTGGAGCGCCTCCATCGAGAGCTCGCCGATGACCGTGCGGTGCTTCTTCGCCCCGCCCGCCGGCGGCGGTCCCGCGGGAGCTCCCGCGCCCATCGGAGCGCCCATCGGCATGGGCGCGGGCCCAACGCCGGCGGGCGCGCCGCCTTGCGCCATCGCCTGCGCGAGCTGCACCAGCACCGCCACGGGGACGGGCACCGGGCCGAACGTCAACACACCGCTCGGATCGAACGGCGTCGGCTGGTTGGCGGGGATCTGCTGCTGATTGACGTACGTCCCGCTCGTCGAGCCGTGATCGACCACCTGCATGCGGTCGAGCATCACGGTGGCGTGCATGCTGCTCACGGCGCCGTGCGCGATGACGAGCGACGCCCGCGACGGATCGCGGCCCACGATGATCTGACCGCGCGGCGCCTGCGCTTGGCCGAGGCTGCACGCCATGAGGACGATCGCCGGGTGCGCGAGCGGAAGCGGCGCTTGCCCGAGATGGAAGTGGGTGCGGAAGTCGAAGGGAACGAGCTGTCCGGGCGCGATCGGCGCACCGTTCGCGGCGCTCGGCGCGGCGTTGCCGCCCTCGAAGAAGAGCTGACCGTTCTGCTTGATCAGGCGAGCGTGATGCGGCGCGACGCCGGGGCCTTGCACGACGACGTCCGCGTCCGGTGCGGCGCCGAGGATGAGCGTCTCTTTTCCGAGTCCAGGGATCACGTGCTCGCTCTCCTATTGGGTGATGCGCGGACCGCGGTGAAGCCGCGGGCTCGTCGGCGCGGGCTCGGCGCTCGGCGCGGGCGTCGGGATCGCCGCGTCGTCGCTGAGCGGCGGGACCTCGGGCGGCGGAGTCGTGGGGGTGTCGAGGGTAGGCGTCGGCGGGATCACCGGAGCGCCCGCGTCGGGAACGCCCGCCTCCACGAACGCCGGCGTCTTGGTGTGCGGGTGATGCTTGTACCAAAGCACCGCGCCGATGCCGCCGATGACGACCACGCCGAGGACCGCGAGCACGATCCCCGCGACGAGGAGCCCCCGCTCACCGCCGCCGCGCCGCGGCGCTCGACTCGGCGGGACCGTGGGCTGCGAATACGGAGGCTCTACGATCGACGGTCCCGACGCGTAACCCTGCGGAGACGACGGCGTCGGCGGTGGAGGCGGCACGTACGCAGGCATCGGGCCGGGCGTGTACGGGATGGAACCGTGCCCCATCGGCGCAGGTCCCATCGGCGCGGGCCCCATCGGAGTCGTGGGCTGCCCCATCGGACCGTGCATCGGCGCCTGCCCCATCGGCGGCGTCGGGGCATACGAGCCTTGCGGGGCCATCGGATGCATCGGCGCCATCGGCTGCGGCTGCATCGGCGCCGCCGGCGCTTGGAGCGTGGTCACGGGGCCCGGCGGCGGCGTCCCGACCACGGTCGGCGCGGCTTGCGTCGTCGCATCATCGAACGCTCGCATCGCGAGCACCGTGATGTTGTCGTGACCGCCGCGCTCGTTGGCGAGATCGACGAGCCGCGAGGCGGCCGCTTCGAGCGTGGGCGCTTCGTGAACGACGCGCGCGATCTCCGGTCCCATCACGAGGTCGGTGAGGCCATCGCTGCAGAGGAGGAACGTGTCGCCGGCGGCGAACGGCACGTTGTCGGGCCGAACCTCGACGTCGACGTTGGGGATCACGCCCAGCGCGCGAAGGATCCGATTCGCGTCGGGGTGACCGATCGCTTGCTCGGCCGTGATCATCCCCTGGTCGACCATCTGCTGGACGACCGAGTGATCGCGCGTCAGCGCGAGCGAGTGCCCTTGCCGGAGGAGATAGCAGCGGCTGTCACCGACGTGCGCGAGAACGGCACCGGACGCTTGCACGAGCGCGAGCACGATGGTGGACCCGGGCCGCCCCGCGACGTCGGGGGGAGCGAGACCGTAGACGCGCTCGTTGGCGGTTCGCACGGCGTGCGCGAGGACGGCGCGCGCGGGCGCGTCGAGCGGCGCGGACTCGACGGTTTCAATCACCGTACGGAGGGCGAGGTTCGAGGCCTCTTCACCGGCGTGGTGACCTCCCATTCCGTCGCAAACGACGAGGAGATGCCCGAACGGCGTCGGCCGGTAGGCGAACGCGTCCTCGTTGACCTGCTTGTCGGGATCGCGGCCGGGATCCGTGCGCGATGCGACCTCGACGCGCGGTCGGAGGGAAGCGGCGTGTACGAGCGTTTCCACGATGGTTGGCTACGGCCTCAGACGATTCGGCAGGGGCGGACCTTCACTGCACGCGAACGGCGAACTCGATCGGGCCGAAGCGAAGCGGTCCCGGAGAAGGAACCGGCGTCCAAACGCCCGGCGCGATGCGCGCCCCGCCCACGTAGGTGCCGTTGTTGCTGGTCTCGTCACGCACCCACAGCTGCTGGCCCTCGAGCTTGAGCGTGGCGTGAACGCCGCTCACGCGCGGCTCGGGGAGCATCACCGGGCAGAGCGACGGGTCGCGTCCGACCTTCACCTCGTCGCCGGGCTTGATCGTGAAGTCGCCCACGCCGCCGGAGAGGATCGCTTGCGCGATCCCGATGTACGGGTTGGGCGGCGGCACCGGCTGGGCAGGCATTCCTCCCGTCAGTGGAAACATGGGGGCGCCAGCGCCCCCACCTCCTTCCGCGATGTTGGCCGGCAGGGGCTGGCCACACGAGAAGCACACCGACGGTTGCCCCGGCGTGACCATGGTCATCGAGCTGCAATGCGGGCAACGCACCTGCACGACCGCGGCGGGAGCACCACCGATGGGTGCAGACTGCACGGGCTGCACGGGCGCGAACTGCGGCCCGCCGTAGCCGCCACCGGGTGGCGCTCCGCCGCCGCCCATCGGCGGCGCCCCTCCGTAGCCGCCTTGCGGAGGACCACCGTAGCCGCCGCCAGGCGGACCGCCGTAGCCGCCTCCGGGCGGAGGTCCGCCTGCGACGACCGGCGCGAGCGGCGCACCGCCGCCCCCACCCTTGCCACGCTTGCCCTTCCCGCCCCCGCCGCCGCGCATGAGCACGAGGACGAGGAGAAGGAGGACGATGACCGCGCCGGCGATGCCGAGGATGAGGAGCAGGTTGAACGGCTTCTTCTCGGCCTTGAGCGTGAGCACCGTCTGCTCGTCGTGACCGGAGCCGCGGTGCGCGCCGTTGTCGTACACGAGGACGCGCGTCACCATCGCCTCGCCGGTGCCTTCGAGGAGCTTCTCCTCGTCGGGCACGTCGAACACGGCGAACGACTCGTTCACCTCTCGCGCGCCGCCGCGCATGTTCTGGGCGATCAGGTTCTGTTGGATGCGCCGCACGGTGGCGACGTCGGTGCTGGCGATGTTCGGATCGGGCTTGGTGCCCGCCGGGACGAAGTAGGCTTCGGCGCGCTTGGAGTCCCCGCCCCAGCAGAAGGTGCCGTAGACCTTCATGGTGCCGCCGGGGTGCACCGGGTTGGCGTCGGCCTCGGCCTTGGTGCGCGCGAGGTCGATGTCGAGCGGCCACTGCGTGGGGTCGATGCCGATCGGCACGTCCTTGAACGTGGCGTCGCCCTTGATCGGCGTCTTCACGTTGCGGAACTCGAGATCGAACGACTGCGTCAGCGTCGGGTTCAAGCAGGAGAGCTTCCACTTCGCGAGGTACATCGCGTTGAAGCGGCCGCGCACGAGGTCGATGATCTTCTTGCCCTTCGCCTCGCCCTGACCTTCGCGCACGATGTCGAAGAAGCCACCGATCTCCGGATTGGCGAGCTCCTGCATGAACTGCTGGTCGTTGTTGCGGAAGACGTCGTTCACCAGACCGCCCGCGTTGGGCATCCAGATGCTGATGATCGGGAGCGGCGTCTTGGGCGTGGAGGTCGCTTCGTCGGGGAAGCGCCCCTTGGTGACGAACTGCTTGAAGACCGTGGCGGTGGCCGAGATGCTCGACGGATCGTTGCGGCCGGCGCCGTTGGAGAGGATGACCTCGGCTTGGTGGAGCGGGATCTCCTGCGGCCCCTGCGTATTGCCGAGCGAGCCGAAGGCGTCGGCCGTCATTTTCTTCAGGAGGTCGAACAGGGTTCGGTCACGACCATGCGACGGCGCCGGGGCGGGCTGCGCGTTGAGCACGCCGACGAGGTCGTTGCGCTGGGCGAACGTCTTCCACTGCGAGTCCTGAATGACGAGGCGATCGTCGAAGATCATCAGCCGCATCAAGTCGGCGGGCTGCATGGCCTCGATGAACTGACGCGCGACGGCGCGGCCCTCGGCGTAGCGGTTCCCCATGCTCGACGACGCGTCGAGGAGAACGAGCCACGACGTGCCGATGCCCTTCTCGCGACGCTTCACCGCGTCGCCCCAGCGCTCGACCGGTCCGGCGAGCGTGGCGAGCGTGTCGGCGCCCTCGACCTTGACGAGCAAGCTGGCGTTGGGCTCGAGGAACGGGAGCGGGCTCCAGATGGCGCTCGGCTTCTCGAGGTTCTCGCTGATGCAATCGATCGTCGCGTTGGCGCCCGCCACGTTCGCGCAGGGCGTCATGATCTGCGAGAGCGGGTTGAACTGCACGACCTCGACGAGCGTCGTGAGGAGCGGCGTGCCGCTCACCACCGCGGCACGCGGATCGATCCGGAGGATGTGAGCCTCCGGCGCGGCCTGCGCCACGGTGGCGATGGTGAGCGAGAGAAGCGAAGCGAGCCAAACGGCCAGCGCGCGCCGAAGAGACACTTGCATATTACACGCGTCCGATGATCTTCACGATGGTGGTGAACCCGCCGAAGCGGACCCGATCGCCGTCCTTGAGCTCGCGCCGACCGTTGAAGCCGAGGTGCTCGTCGTTGACGTAGGTGCCGTTGGTCGAGCCGGTGTCCTCGACGTGGATCGCACCCGACACGTTGTCGACGAGGAGCGCGGCGTGCTTCGACGAGATGGTCGGATCGGGGAGCTGGATGTCGAGGTTCTCGCCGGAATTCGCGCGACCGACGCCGACGCGTCCGCCGGAGAGCGGCCAGAACTCACCCTGCGTGTTCGATTGATACGCCACCAAGAACCCGCGGAGCGTGCGGTTGGTGGGCGAGACGGCTGCGCCCGGCGCGGGCTCGTTCGCGGGCGTGGACATTCCCGGCTGCGGCGCGCCCGGGGCCGGCCCGCCCTGCTGCGGCGGCGGGAAGCCCGTGCTCGGCATCATGCCTGGAGCGCCCATCGGAGCGCCCATTCCGGGTGCCATCCCTGGCGGCGGGCCGGCCGGCGGCGGTGCACCCGCACCGGGGGGCGCGCCGAAAGGCGGCGGACCCGCGGGCGGCGGGGCGCCGTAGGGCGACGCGCCTGGCGGCGGACCGAAGCCGCCGAAGCCCGGGCTCGGCTGCGGCGACGCCCCGGGAGGCGGCGCGCCGAACGGCGACGGGCCCCCGGGCGGTGGGCCGAAGCCCTGCGGAGGCTGCCCCGGCGGGCCGTAGCCCTGCGGCGGGCCCCCATATTGTTGCTGCTGTTGCTGCTGCTGCGGCGGCGCGTACGCGTCCGCGCCGTAGCCCGGCCCGCCTGGGGCGGTCGCCTCCATTCCGAAGCCCGGGCCGCCGGGCGGCGGACCGTAAGGAGACTGCGCGGGGGGCGGCGCACCGAACGGCCCTTGCGGCGGCGCGCCGAAAGGCTGGGGCGCGGCCTGTTGCGGAGGCGGCGCGCCGAACGCGGGCGGGGGCGCGCCGTAAGGCGACGGCGAGGGCGGCGCAGCGGCGGCGGGCGCCACTGGAGCGGCCTGGGCGAGCGCGAAGCCGCACGAGTTGCAGAACTTGTCGGTGGGGAGCACGGGCGAGCCGCACTTGGGGCAAGCGCTCATCACGAAAACCGAGGCCTTTCGTTCGCGTCGCGGCCTCGTCGAGAGGCGGCCGGGCGCGCCGGCGGAGCATATCGGAGATGGCGGTTTGGAGGGGGGAGAACTCGCGGGGCAATCAGGACCGGGCGCGGTCCCGAAGCGCCCCTGCGAAGGGCCCCGAAGAGGCTCAGCCGAGCGAGGCGCGCGCGGCGGCCATCGCCTCCGCGATGACCTCGCGGAGGGGCGCGCCGTGGGCGCGGGCCGCGGCGCGGCACGCGTCGACCTCAGGCTTGATCTGCGGCGGACCGAACGGCCCTTCGGCGACCTTCACCGCGATGGTGCCGAAGCGCGTCGACACTTCGATCGAGCGACGCGGACGCTCGACGCGCGAGACCGCGTAGGTCCGGACGCCGATGCTGGTCGTCTCGCGAAGGAGCGCCGCCGCAACCTCGGGGGCGCGCGCGCGGGTCGCGATGGCCGAGACGGTGAAGGCCGGGCGACCCTTCTTCATCGTGATCGGGGTGGCCCACGCATCGAGCGCGCCCGACTCGAGGAGGATCTCGATCGCGCTCCCGAGGAGCTCGCCCGTCGCGTCGTCGACGTTGGTCTCGACGACGACGTGCGTCTCGTCGGCAGCATCGCGGGCGGGCGTCGCGCCCAAGACGACGCGCAGGAGGTTCGGTCGATCGGCGAGGTCCTTGGTGCCGGCGCCCCAACCGATGGCCTCGGGAGCCAGCGCCGGCCAGCGCGACGACGACGTGGCCATCGCGGCCATGATCGCAGCGCCCGTCGGCGTGACGAACTCGAAGTCGATGCCGCCGTCGTAGGTCGCGAGACCGCGCAGGCACTCGACCGTGGCCGGCGCCGGGAGCGGGAGCACGCCGTGGCGCGCGTTCACGAAGCCTCGCCCCATCGGGAGCGGCGAGACCACGACGTCGCCGCCGAGATAATCGAAGAGCGCGGCGCTCCCCACCACGTCGACGATCGCGTCGATCGCGCCCACCTCGTGGAAGTGCACGTCGTCGAGCGGCGCGCGGTGGACCTTGGCCTCGGCGTCGGCGAGCCGGGCGAAGATCGCGTGCGCGCGCGCCTTGACGCCGTGCGCGAGCGATGACGCGTCGAGGATGGCCTTGACCTCGCGGTACGTGCGCTCGGGCTGCGGCGCGTCGACGTGGACGTCGAACGCGGTCGCGACGACCCCGCTCCGCGATTTGGTTGCAAAGTGCACGTGAAAGCCGGAGAGCCCCAACCGCGCGACCGCGTCCTCGACCACCGCGCGCGGCGCGCCGAGATCCACGAGCGCCGCGATCGTCATGTCCCCCGCGAGCCCACTCGGCGCGTCGAAGAAGAGCGTCTTCCCCACCGCGCTCTTGGCCCCGAGCTCACGCCCCACCCTCTCCCCGTGCCCGTGCCCGTGCCCGTGCCCGTGCCCGTGCCCGTGCCCGTGCCCGTGCCCGTGATCGTGATCGTGGCCCCCGCCGTGCGCCATCACGCCCTCCCGCGAAGGATGCGCGCCGCGGCGAACGCCGCCCCGAACCCATTGTCGATGTTGACGACGGTGATTCCGGAGGCGCAGCTCGTGAGCATGCAGAGAAGGGCCGTGAAGCCGTCGAGGGCCGCGCCGTATCCGATCGACGTGGGCACCGCGATGACCGGCGCGCGCACGAGCCCGCCAACGACGCTCGGGAGCGCGCCCTCCATGCCGGCGACGACGATGACGACGCTGGCGCGATCGAGGGCCTCGCGCCGGTGGAGCAAGCGGTGGATGCCAGCGACACCGACGTCGTAGACGCGCTCCACCGGAACGCCGAGGAGCCGCAGCGTCTCGCCGCACTCCTCCGCCACCGGGAGATCGCTGGTGCCGGCGCTGACGAGCGCGACCGGAACCGTGGTGAGCGCAGGGATCTCGGCTTGCTCGAGCACGAGGAGGCGCGGCATCTCGAGGTAGCGGAAGCCGGGCACGTCGGCGCACACCGCCGCGGCCTTGTCGGCCTCGACGCGGGTGACGAGCACGTTCTGCCCCGAGCGCGCGAGCTCGCGCGCGATGCCGGCGATCTGAAGCGCGCTCTTCCCCTGGCCGAGGATGACCTCCGGAACGCCCTGACGAAGCGCGCGATGATGGTCGACCATCGCGTAGCCGAGATCGACGAACGGAAGGTCCTTGAGCTCGCGCACGGCGCCTTCGACGTCGAGGTGGCCACTCTTCACACGCGAGAGGAGGTCTTGGAGCTTCGGCAGGTCCATGGCTGAGCGCGGGACAGTAGCCGCGTTTCGCCGGGCGTAAAGGGCGGCGTCGGTCGGCGGGGGCCCGATTCGCGGGCGCGGGGCGAGCTGGTACGTTGTCGCCATGCGCGCGGCGGAGCGATTGCCGGTCCAGTTCAACGCAGCGGAGTGGTTCATCGGCCGTCACGCCCGAGAAGGCCGCGGCGACGCGCTCGCCTTGGTCACGGCCGACCGGTCGCTCACCTACGCGGAGCTCGATCGCGACGTGCGCGCGTTCGCCGCGGCCATCACCGCCGCCGGCGTGCGGCGCGGCGACCGCGTCGCGTTCGTCGCGCCCGACGATCTCCCGTTGGCGATCGGCTTCTGGGGGACAATCGCCGCCGGCGCAGTCGCCGTGCCCATCAATACGCTGCTCAAGCCGCACGATCACGCCGCCATCCTCGCCGACTGCGATCCGCGACTCGTGGTCCTCGATCCGCGGATCGCGGCGCGCGCCGTCGCCCCCGAGGACGCGGCCGTCTGGGACGTGGCCGAAGTTCCGACGCGCATCGCCGCGGCCGAGCCCGCGGCGCGCTACGCGTCGACGCACCGCGACGCGTTCGCGTTCTTCCTCTACTCGAGCGGAACGACCGGCGAGCCCAAGGGCGTCGTTCACCTCCAGCACGACATGTGGATCGCGGCCGAGACGTACGGCACCGAGGTGCTCGGGATCCGGCCCGACGATCGGTGCTTCAGCGTGGCGAAGATCTTCTTCGCTTACGGGCTCGGGAACTCGCTCTACTTCCCCGCGCACGTCGGCGCGGCGACGGCGCTCATGGCCGATCGCCCGACGCCGGAGGCGATCTTCGCGGCCGTGAAGCGCCACCGGCCCACGCTGTTTTTCGCGGTCCCCACGGCGTACGCGAACCTCCTCGCGGCGATCGACGCGGGCGCGGACGCGGACTTCTCGTCCGTGCGGCTCTCCGTGAGCGCCGGCGAAGCGCTCCCGGCGAGCCTCTTCGAGCGTTGGAAAGCGCGGACCGGCACCGAGATCCTCGACGGCATCGGCTCGACGGAGATCTGTCACATCTTCCTCTCCAATCGACCCGGCGCGTGCGTGCCCGGCTCCACGGGGACGCCGGTCCCCGGCTACGATCTTCGCTTGGTCGACGAGACCGGCACCGACGTGCCCGACGGCGAGCTCGGCGATCTGCTCGTGCGCGGCGACTCGACGATGGCGCTTTACTGGAACAAGCACGAAGCGACCAAGCACGCGCTCCGCGGCGACTGGATCCGCACCGGCGACAAGTACTACCGCGACGAGCGGGGCAACTACTTCCACGGCGGCCGCAGCGACGACATGATCAAGGCGGGCGGCATCTGGGTCTCGCCGGTGGAGGTCGAGGGCGCGCTCATCTCGCACGAAGACGTGGTCGAGTGCGCGGTGGTCGGGAGCCCCGACGAAGGCGGCCTCATGAAGCCGCACGCGTTCGTCGTGCTCCGCGAGGGCGCGAGCGCCGGCGACATCGAAGCGCGCCTCAAGTCCTTCGCCAAAGAGCGCCTCGCGCCCTACAAAGCCCCGCGATGGGTCACCGTGGTGAGCGAGCTCCCCAAGACCGCGACGGGCAAGATCCAGCGCTTCCTCCTCCGCGCGCGATGAACGAAGAGCGCACGACGCTCGTCGCCGCCGGTCACCGGCTCGAGGCGCGCGCCCTCTCCGGCAAGGGACCGACCCTCGTCTACTTGCACGAGGGGCTCGGCTCGGTCGCGCAGTGGCGTGATCTTCCCGATCGCGTGGCGAGCGCGCTCGGCTTCCCCGCGCTCGTCTACAGTCGCGCCGGCTACGGCGGCTCCGATCCGGTGGCGCTCCCCCGCCCCGTCCGCTTCATGCACGACGAGGCCGAAGGCGCGCTGCCCGACGTGCTCCGCGCCGCTGGCATCGGCGACTTCATCCTCGTCGGTCACTCCGACGGCGCGTCGATCGCCCTCCTTTACGCCGGTCGATTCGCTTCGCCGCGGCTCCGCGGCGTGGTCGCCATCGCGCCCCACGTGTTCGTCGAAGAGCGCTCGGTGCGCGCGATCGCCGCCGCGCGCGTCGCTTACGAACAAGGCGATCTCCGCGTTCGCCTCGCCAAGTACCACGGTGAGAACGTCGACTGCGCGTTTCGTGGCTGGAACGACGTGTGGCTATCGCCCGAGTTTCGCGCGTGGAACATCGAGCGCGAATGCGAGGGCATCACTTGCCCGGTCCTCGTCCTCCAAGGGCTCGCGGACGAGTACGGCACGACGGGGCAAGTCGAACGCCTCGCCGCACGCTGCTCCGGGCGCGTCGAGGCGCGGATCTGGGAAAGCTGCGGCCACTCGCCGCAGCGCGATCGCACCGAAGAGACCATCGCCGCGATCGTCGCCTTTGCTCGCACCGTGTGAGCCTTCGACTCGCCGCGCCCTTTTCGTTTGAGCACCAATGTTTCTCTACAGCCGAGCGGCGTGACGGCCATCGCTGGTCAGCCGATCGTCCACGCTTCGTGCGCCAAACGAGACTTTCAGCGGAGCCGTGGGCGTGTACGCTGATCGAAGATGTCAGACTTCACGGTTCCTGCGTCCGGCGACGTCATCGCCGGCAGGTACAGCGTGGAGGGGGTTATCGGCACCGGCGGGATGGGTGTCGTGCTGGCCGCGGTCCATGCGGAGCTCGGGCATCACGTGGCGATCAAGGTGCTGCGTCAGCGGTCGTCTGCGTCCGTCGAGCGCTTCCGCCGCGAGGCGCGGGTCGTTGCCAAGCTGCAGAGTGAGCACGTCGCGCGCGTCACCGACTTCGGACAGCTCGACGACGGCTCGCCGTTCGTCGTGATGGACCTCCTCGAAGGTCGCGATCTCGAGGAAGAGCTCCGAGACCGCGGCCCCTTGCCCATCACCGAGGCCGTCGATCACGTGCTGTCGGCGTGCGAGGCGCTCGCCGAAGCCCACGCGTCGGGCATCGTTCATCGCGACATCAAGCCGAAGAACTTGTTTCTCGCGCGCGGCGTGGGCGGCAAGACGGTGCTCAAGGTGCTGGACTTCGGGCTCGCCAAGGTCGATCCGCTCGCGGGCGCGAGCGTCACCCGCACCGAAGACATCTTCGGGTCGCCGGCGTACATGGCACCGGAGCAGATGAAGAGCGCGCGCGACGTCGACGCGCGCGCCGACATTTGGGCGCTCGGCGTGACGCTCTTCGAGCTCCTGGCGGGCAAGCCGCCCTTCGACGCCGGCTCGGTGCCCGAGACCTGCGCGCTCGTCCTCCGCGAGCCGGCGCCCTCCATCCGGATCGCCCGTCCCGACGTCGGCGGCGTCCTCGCGCGCGTCATCGAGCGGTGCCTCGAGAAGGACCCGAACGCGCGCTTCTCCTCGATCCTGAGCTTGGTGCAGCGCCTCGAGACGTTCGGCTCCCCGCAGCACGAAGGGCTCGCCAAACGGGTCGAGGCGATCGCGGCGATGCCCCGCTCCGAGCGACTGCGCCCCATCACGACGTCGCTCACGCCGATGACGCCCAAGCGAGTCGAGTTGCCGACGCTCCCGTCGACGGAGAGCCAAGAGCTCTCGGTCGAGGTGAAGACGACGGGTGGCCAGAGTGGCGGCCCACTCTCGACCACGGCGCCTTCGCCTCGTTCACGCGCGCTCGTTCTCACCGTCGCCGCCGTGCTCGCCGCGGCGGTCGCGGCCGGCTTCGTGGCCGTGAATCGTCGGGCGGCCGCACCGGTGGCGAGCCTGGGGGCGACTCCGACCTCGGCGCCCCCGCCGGTCGCGCCCGTCGCGCCGAGCGCCATCGTGAGCGCCGCGCCGGCGACGTCGACCGCGACCACGACCTCACCAGAGCTCGCCGACGCGGGGGCCGCGCCCGCGCCGAGCGCAGCGGCGTCGATCCCGCGCGTCCTCCGGCCCGCGCCGGCGAAGAAGAAGCGCTGACCCGCGACGCTCACAACCCGCGAAGCGGACCGCACGCGACGAGATCGCCGAAGCCCTCTGCGGAAGCGCCCATCGAGCGGAGGATCGTGCAGCCCACGCGCTGGAACGGCTGCGCGCCGACGTCGACGAGGCGACCGCGCGACGTCGCGTCGGCGAGCGGGCCGCCGATGAGCACGATGGGAACGTTGTCGAGGCTGTGGTCTCCGCGCCCGAACTCGTTGGCCCACACCACGAGCGTGTGATCGAGCGCCGTCGATCCGTCGGCCTCGGGTGTCTGCGCGAGGGACCGCGCGAGCCGCGCGACCGCGCCCGCGTAGTAGCGATTCGCGGCCACGATCATGGCCGTGTGATAGCAGCCGACGAGGACCGCCAAGAGCCACCCCCGCCCTCGCATGCGGCGCACGCTAGCAGACGGAAATGGGGTGTTCGACCGCGACCGTCACCGCTGGAATCGTGCGCGGCCGGGGCTTCCTCGGACGGCGAGGGATGTTACGCTCTCGGGCGTGTGGGCTCGCCCCGTCGCTATTCGCCCCGTACCGCCGTTCGCGGTGATCGATCGCTCCGTCCTCGAGCGCATCGAAGAAGAGCTGTCGCAAGCCGGTGAGGGCGCGGACACGATCCTCGACGCCGCGTTCGACCGCTTCGAGGATCGTCAGCCCGAGCTCGCCGAGCACGTGGCGAGCGTGCTCGACCGTCCGCTCGACGAGACCGCGACGGCGCTGGGGTCGTTCCTATCCATCGTCGTCTTCATGGCCTTCGAGCGCGCCTTCGACGGACGCCTCGGTGAAGTCGACGGCGACGCGCTCAAAGCGACGGTCGACGCCGTTTCGCTCGAAGAGGAGCTCCGCGCCCAAAGGCCGCGTGAGCCGCTCGATCTCGAGGACGTGATCGCACAAGAGCAACCCGGCATCGTCGACTTCATCCACGTGCACCTCGAGGCTGCTCTCGACGACGGCACGGGCGATCACGACGTCGACGTCGACGACGTGCACCTCGTCTACCAGACGATGCTCGTGCTCGTGCTCGCGCTCTCGCACGCCGTAGAGCCCGACGAGCGCTCCAAGAAGCGCTCGACCGAGCTCCTCGCCTGAGCCTCGCGGGCGGGCTTGCGCCCTGCCGGCGGCCCTCGTAACACGCGGCGCATGCAGACCGAAGGCATGGTCCTCCGCACGCACGGCGGGCCCGAGGTGATCCAGCGCGAGACGTTCGAGCTCCCCGATCCCGGGCCACGTGAGGTTCGCGTCCGCGTTCGTGCCGTCGGCGTGAACCACCTCGACGTTTGGGTGCGCCGCGGCCTCCCCAACCTCCGCCTCGAATATCCGCACCGACTCGGCTCCGACATCATTGGCGAGATCGAGGCGGTCGGCCCCGGCGCGCGCGGCGCGACCGTCGGCCAGCGCGTCGTCGTGAGCCCCGGGACATCGTGCGGCGTCTGCGCGCAGTGCCTCTCCGGCAGCGACAACCTCTGCGCGAAGTACCACATCCTCGGCGAGAGCACGCAGGGCGGCACCGCACGTCACGTCAACGTGCCCGACGTGAACGTCCTCCCCTACCCCGGCGACCTCGCCTTCACCGACGCGGCGGCCGTGCCGCTCGTCTTCCTCACCGCCTGGCAGATGGTCGTGCGGCGCGGTGCGGTCAGCGCCGGAGACACGGTCTTGGTGCAGGCGGCGGGGAGCGGCGTCGGGAGCGCGGCCGTGCAGATCGCCAAGCTCTTCGGAGCGCGGGTCATCGCGACCGCCGGCACCGACGCCAAGTGCGAGGCCGCACGCGCGCTCGGCGCCGACGCCGCCATCAACTACACGACCCAGGACTTCGTTGCAGAATGCAAGAAGCTCACCGACCGGCGCGGCGTGGACGTCGTCATCGAGCACGTCGGGGGCGAGGTGTTCGAGAAGAGCGTGGCCGCGGTGCGCTGGGGCGGGAAGATCGTCACCTGCGGGGCCACGGCGGGCTTCACCCCCAAGCTCGATCTCCGGCACGTCTTCTTCAAGCAGATCCAGATCCTCGGCTCGACGATGGGGCCCAAGGGCGATCTCTTCCGCATCCTCGAGCTCGTCCGCGAAAAGAAGCTCTCGCCGGTCGTCGGCAGGGTCCTCTCGCTCTGGGAGGCCCCCGAGGCCCATCGGCTCCTCGAAGCCCGGGCGCTCTTCGGGAAGGTCGTCCTCTCCGTCGACTGAGCCCGGCGAGTGGGGCCCGGGCGGGAACAAACCCTCACGTCTCGGGGTTCGCCCGGCGGGAGCTGTGTTAGACGGATCCTCGAGGTTCTCCTGCGATGTACGACGTACGTGCCCTGAACGAGATCGTGGCGCGCGAGAGCGCTTTCACGGACCGCGTGATCGCCGAGGTCGGCAAGGTCATCGTCGGTCAGTCCTACATGATCGAGCGCATCTTGATCGGCCTCCTCACGGGCGGTCACGTGCTCCTCGAAGGCGTCCCCGGCCTCGCCAAGACGCTCACCGTGCGCACGCTCTGCGATGCGATCGCGGCCAAGTTCGCCCGCATCCAGTTCACGCCCGACCTCCTGCCGGCCGACGTGCTCGGCACCGTGATCTACAACCAGCAGAAGGGCGAGTTCTCCTCCAAGCTCGGCCCGGTGTTCGCCAACTTGGTGCTCGCCGACGAGATCAACCGCGCGCCGGCCAAAGTGCAGAGCGCGCTCCTCGAGGCGATGCAGGAGAAGCAGGTCACCATCGGTGACAAGACCTACCCCCTGCCGAGCCCCTTCATCGTCATGGCCACGCAGAACCCCGTCGAGCAGGAGGGCACCTACCCGCTCCCCGAGGCCCAGGTCGACCGCTTCATGCTCATGGTCAAGGTCGGCTACCCGACCAAGGAAGAAGAGCGGCAGATCATGGACCGCATGACGATGGCGGTGCCGCAGAAGCCCTCGCCCGTCATCACGCCGGCCGAGATCCAGAACGCCGCCAAGACCATCGGGCAGATGTACGTCGACGATCGCGTGAAGGACTACATCGTCGACGTGGTCTTCGCGACTCGCGATCCCAAGGCGTACGGCCTCCGCGAGATCGCCCCGCTCATCGAGTTCGGCGCGAGCCCGCGCGCCTCTATCGCGCTCAACCTAGCGGCGCGCGCGCACGCCTTCCTTCGTCACCGCGGATACGTCACGCCCGACGACGTGAAGGCCGTGGGCGCCGACGTGCTCCGCCACCGCGTCGTACTCACGTACGAAGCCGACGCCGAAGAGGTGACCGCCGAGCAGCTCGTGCGCCGCGTCTTCGAGGTCGTCCCGGTCCCCTGAGGGCGAGCGAGATTAGAGAGCCGCGGACCTGACGATGATTCCGAAGGAGCTCCTCGCCGCCCTGCGCCAGATCCAGATCCACACGGCGCGCCTCGCGAATGAGAATCTGAGCGGCAATTACACCTCGAGCTTCAAGGGCCAGGGACTCGCGTTCCGTGAGGTGCGGCAGTACCAGGCCGGCGACGACATTCGCTCCATCGACTGGAACGTCTCGGCGCGCATGAACGAGACCTTCGTGAAGGTGTTCGTCGAAGAGCGTGAGATGACCGTCATGCTGGTGGTCGACCTCTCGCGTAGCGAGCGCTTCGGCACGCGCCGCGCGGACAAGGCCCGCGTCGCTTCGGAGATCGCCGCGCTCGTCGCCTTCAGCGCCATTCGCAACGGGGACCGCGTGGGCCTCATCCTCGCCACCGATCACGTCGAGCGCATCGTCCCGCCCAAGCGCGGCGACAAGCACGTGATGCGCGTCGTGCGCGAGATCCTCGGGTTCACCCCGCCCGAGCACGAGCCGGCCCGCGCGCCCGAGCTCGCCGACGCGAAGGTGAAGCGACCGCTCGGCGGCGCCACCGACTTGAAGACGGCCCTCGAGTCGCTCGTGCACGTCGCGCGGCGGCGCAGCGTCGTCTTCGTGGTCAGCGACTTCTTCGCCGAAGGCTACGAGCGCGCGCTCTCGTTCGCCGCCGCCAAGCACGACCTCATTCCCGTGGTCCTCACCGACCCGCGCGACGTGGATCTGCCCGACGTCGGGCTCGCGACCTTCGAGGATCTCGAGACCGGTGAGGCCATGGTCGTCGACACGAGCGACGCCCGCGTGCGCGCGGCCTACGCGCACGAGATGAAGGCCCTCGCCGACAAGCGGCGCGCCCAGTTCCTCAAGCTCGGCCTCGACGCGGTCACCGTCCGCACCGACGGCTCGTACGTAAAACCGCTCCGCGACCTCTTCGCGCGGCGCGCGAAGCGAAAGGCTTCGCGATGAGCGCGTGCACGCCGACCTTGCCCGAAGGCGCCGTCGCGCCGGTCGTTCGCGACACCTTCCCCACCGCGGGCGTGAGCGGCTACTCGGCCACGCTCCGCATCGACGTGGAGCACGGGCGCGGCGAATCGGTGCTTCCCCAAGGGCTCGCGGTGAGCGGGAGCGCCGCCGCGTGGAGCGACCTCAAGTCCGCGGGGTTCGCGCTTCCCGACCAGGACGCGGGTGCGCCCGCGCGCTTGGGCGTGCCCACGCCCGATCCGGCACGCCCCGAGCGCGCGCACACGGTGCTCGAGCTCCCGCTGCTGCTCCTGCCCGACAAGCCGGGGCGAACGCGCCTCGAGCTCCCGCCGCTCCCCATCGCCGTGGCGCGCGCGAGCGGCGAGCTCATGACGGCGTGCACGGTGTCGCACTCGATCGTGGTCGAGGATCCGATCGCGAACGTCGCCGAGGCCGCGCCCCAGCCGAACCCGCCGCCGGTGCCGCAGCGCGAAGATTGGATGGCCGCGCGCATCGCCGCGATCGCCATCGTGCTCGCGATCGTGCTCGCGATCCTCGCAGCCATGATCGCGGCGCGGCTCGCGCGTCGCCCCAAGAGGGCCGCGCCCAAAGTCCCGGCGCGCCCGCCGTGGGAGATCGCGCTCGCGCGGCTCACGGAGATCCGCGGGAGCGGGATGCTGGAGCGCGGCGAGCTTCGCGAGTACGTCGACGCGGTCAGCGACACGCTGCGCACCTATCTCGGCGCGCGCTACGGATTCGACGGCATCGAGTCCACGACCGTGGAGATTCGAAGAGCCCTCGTCCCGCTCTCGCTCGGCACGGTGTCGGTCACGGCGATCATCGAGCTCCTCGAGGCCGCCGACCTCGTGAAGTTCGCGCGTGTCGTTCCGGCACCCGGCGACTGCACGCAGCTCATGGCCTCGGCCGACCAGATCGTCCGCTCGACGATGCCGGTGCTCCGTCCGCCGACGGCCACGCCGAGCGGGCAAGGAGCGGCCGCATGACGAAGGCTCGCGCGATGCGCGGCGCTCTCATCGGCGCGGGGACGCTCCTCTTCATCGCGCTCGGCGCGATCGGCCCCCTCGTCTTGCGCGGGAGCGAGTGGCTCGCCGTGCGATGGGAGCATCCGTTCTGGCTCGCCCTCCTCGCGCTCGTGCCCTTCGTCGTCTACTCGGCCACGATGCGCGCCGAGGCGCGCACGCCGAGACTTCGGCTGCCTACGCTCGCGCCGCTCGCCACCGGTCCGCGCGGTCTCCGCGCTCGGCTCCGCGATCTCCCGGGCCTCCTCCGCGGCGCGGCGTTGGTGTTCGCGGCGCTCGCGCTCGCGCGCCCGCAGAACCTCCAGCGCGTCGACAACGCCGACGAGCTCGGCATCGACATCGCCATCGTCCTCGACATGTCCGGCTCGATGCGCGCGATCATGGACGGCGAAGCGCCGCCCGCGAAGGGCACGGCGCAGCAGCCGCGAAACGCTGCCGCCGCAAAGCGCGCCACGCGCCTCGCCACCGCGAAGGACGTCATCCTCGACTTCGTCGCGCGGCGAAAGACCGACCGCATCGGGGTCGTCGTCTTCGGAAAGAACGCCTACGTCCTGTCGCCGCCAACCCTCGACTACTCGCTCCTCTCGGCGCTCGTGCAGCGCATGGAGCTCGATCTCATCGACGGGAACGGCACCGCCATCGGCGACGCGGTGGGCGTCGGCGTCGCTCGGCTCCGTCGCTCGCCCGCGCACTCCAAGGTCGTGATCCTCCTCACCGACGGAGACTCGAACGCGGGGAGCGTGTCGCCCGACTACGCCACCGATCTCGCAGCCAAGAACGGCGTCCGCATCTACACCGTCCAGATCGGCAACGGCGACGACGTCGAGGTCGAGGTCGGCACCGATCTCTTCGGGCAGCCGCGCTACGAGCGGCGCCGCTACCCGGTGAATCCGGCGCTCCTCCAGAAGATGGCGAGCACGACGGGCGCCGAAGCGTTCGTTGCGACCGACCGGGTCGGGCTCGAGAAGAGCATGCACACCATCCTCGACCGCCTCGAAAAGACGCGCCTCGAGTCGGCACAGACCACGATGGAGGAGCTCTTCCCGTTCTTCCTCCTCCCGGCGGCCGCGTTCGTCGTGCTCGAGGTTCTCTTGCGGGTTCTCTTCGCGCGGAGGTTCCCGTGAGGTTCGCGCACGACCTCCTCGCCTTCCCGGCGATCGTGTTCGCCTTGCTCGGCGGCGCGCTCGTCGTGGGCCTCGTGGCGGTGCTCGTCCTCGCGAGCTTCGCGCGGACGCGCGCCGAGCGGCGCTTCGGCGACCCGGAGCGCGTGGCAGCGCTCGTGACCTACGACGCCGCCGGTCGACGCGCGATAAAGGGCGCGCTCCTCGTCATCGGCCTCGCGCTCACGCTCTTCGCGCTCGCGCGCCCGCAGTTCGGCCACGGGACGCGCCTCGTCCCCGCGCGCGCGCTCGACGTCGTCATCGTGCTCGATTTCTCGAAGAGCATGTACGCGCGCGACATCGCACCGAGCCGCATCGCGCGCGCCAAAGCCGAAGTGTCGAGCTTGGTTCAGTCGCTGCCGGGAGCGCGCTTCGGAGCGGTCGCCTTCGCCGGAGAGCCGCTCAGCCTTCCGTTGACCAGCGATGGCGCCGCGGTGGGGCAGTTTTTCCGCCAGCTCGAGCCCAACGACATGCCCGTCGGCGGCACCGCGACGGCCCGTGCGCTCGAGCGCGCCCGCGAGCTCCTCGATCGCGATCCGCGCTCGAAGTCGCACGCGCGCGTGATCGTGCTCGTCACCGACGGCGAAGATCTGGAAGGCGATCCAGTGACGGCCGCCAAGGCCGCGGCAACGGACGGCGTGCGCGTCGACGTCGTGCAAATCGGCGGGCGCGCCCCCGAGGTCATCCCCGACATCGGGCCCGACGGAAAGATGCTCGGCATTCGTCGCGACGAGACGGGCAAGCCGCTGACCACCGAGCTCACCGCCGATGGCGAGGCGCAGCTCGCGTCCGTCGCGCGCGAGGGCGGCGGCACGCTCATTCGGTCGGAGCGCGGGAAGACCGGCATCGAGAAGATCGCCAAGAACCTCGGCAAGTCGATGAAGGAGGAGCTCTCCGAGCGCGTCGAGACGGTCTACGCCGAGGTCTACGCGACCCCGCTCGCGATCGGCGTCGTCTTGCTCGTGCTCGAGGCGCTGTTCCTCGAGACGCCGCGGCGCCGAGCAAAGAAGAAGATGACGTCCGAGGAGGAGGCGCCCGCCCATGCGTAAGCGCGGCGTCTTCGTCTTCGTCGTCGCGAGCATCGTCGCCGCGACGGGGGTCGGCTGCGGCTGGGATCCGCGCCGCCCCTTCGAGCGTGAGTCGCCGGAGGTCACGCGCGCGACGGCAGCCTACGACGCGGGCGACGCCCAGGCGGCGGCAACAATGCTCGAGGATTACCTTGGCACGGGCGCGTGCCGCGAAGGGTCCATCGGCGCGCCGCAAAGCCTCGCTGAGCACAAGGAGGGCACGTTCGATCTCTCGCTCGCGCTCTTCGCGATCGCCGACGCCTACGGCGCGCGATTCGAGAGCGATGGTAAGGCGCCGGCGCCGCAAGGCGCGGATCCCAAGGCGCGCGGCGAGATGCTCACGTGCGCGCTCCGCATCGCGCGCGCGGTCATCGAAGCGCCAGGCACGCCGTACGTGCTCCTCGCCAAGGCGCACTACCTCGAGGGCAACCTCCATTTCTTGTCGGGCGACTTCGACAAGGCGATCGCGTCCTACGAGCGCGCGCTCTCGCTCGTGCCGGGCACGCCGGCGGTGGATGCAGGCCCAGGTGCGCCGCCAGACGACGAGAAGGTCGGTCGCGACGCCGCGTGGAATCGGGCGGTCGCGATGCGACGCCGCGACGACCAAAAGGACGCCGGCCCGGACGCAAGCCCGGACGCGAGCCCGGATGGCGGCAACCAAGGCGACGCCGGGCAAGACGGTGGGAAGAACGACGCGGGCAAGGACGGCGGTGGCGACAGCGGCGGTGGCTCGAAGGACGACGCCGGCAAGGACGGCGGCCAAGGCCAAGACAAGAACGACAAGGACTCGGGCTCGCAGGAGAGCGGCGACGACGCTGGCCAACGTGGTGACGACGGCGGCTCGCACGACTCACCGCCGCCCGAGAATTCCGAGGATCGCGGCGCGAGCGCGACGCCCGACGAGCGCATCCTGAACGACCTCGAGCGCGCGCCCCTCCTCCAACAAGAGCTCTCGCGGCGGGCTGCCCAGAACCGTCGCGTGCGCGGAGCGGCCGACAAATGAGCGGCGGATTGATCGCGAGCTCGCTCGTGCGACGCATCGTCGCCGCGTGCGCTTGGGCGGTGCTCCTCGTTGCGGGCGTGTCGCTCCCGCGGATTGCGCTCGCGGCGCCCGAGATCCGCGCCGAGCTCGACAGCGACATCGTCGCCCTCGGAGACTCGGCCAGCATCAGCTTTCAAGCGAGCGCCGAGGACGTCGACGTCGACGCGCCCGATCCGGGTGTGCCCGGTGCGGTGCGCGTCGATCAGACGAGCGTCGGACCGGTGCACTCGATCAGCATCATCAACGGCGTCCGCACCGATCGACGCGGGATTCGCGCGACGTGGGTGGTGACTCCCACCAAGGTCGGAACCTTCCGCATCACGCCGAGCGTCGTGATCGGCGCGAAGCGCATGCGCGCGCGCCCACTCGAGCTCCGCGTCGTTCCACCCGGCAAGGCACCCCAGAAACAGAACCGGGTGAAGCGCGGGCAGCCCAACCTGTTCGATCCGTTCGCGGATCCATTCGGGCAGGACCCTTTCGCGGGGCAGAATCCACTGCAGGGGTTCTTCGATCTCGACGACCCCCTCTCCGGCGCGCGGCCGGGCGCGAACCCCGATCCCGGGCTCGCGAAGGTCGACGCTCCGCGCGGTCGCATCGCGTTCCTCCACGCCGAGGTCGACAAGACCCAAGCCGTCGTCGGCGAGCAAGTCACCTACTCGGTCTACCTCTACGTAGACGCCGAGCAGGCCGAGCCACGCTTCGAAGACATCCACGAATCGGGGACGAGCGACTTCTTGCGGCAAGCGATCGTGCCCGAAGACAAGCTGCCGAAGGTCCTCGGTCACGCTCCGATCGCGGGGCGACTATGGGTGGCCAAGCTCCTCCGCAAGGTGGCGCTCTTCCCACTCAAGACCGGCACGCTCGTGATCACGCCGATGCAAGTCCGCATCTCGAGCGGTCGCACCCAAGCGGCGCTTCGCGAGAGCGAGCGGCTCACCGTCGACGTGAGCGAGCCGCCGGCCGCGGGTCGGCCGCCCGGAAGCGTACTCGGCAACGTGGGCAAGTACGCGCTCCACGCGACCGTCGCGCCGCGCGAGATCGAGGCCGGCGGAGCGATCTCCGTCGAGCTCGAGCTGGAAGGCACGGGCAACCTGCCGTCGTCGCTCACGCCTCCGCCGCGCAAAGGCCTCGAGTGGCTGCCGCCCGAGGTCAAGTCGGCAATCGCGCCCGACGACCAAGGGCAAATCGGCGGTCGACGAACGTTCACGTACATCGTCCGGGCGCACGAGCCCGGCACGGTCGACCTCGGAGAGATCGCGGTTCCCTTCTTCGATCCCGCGACGCGGCGCTACGACGTCGCGCGCGCGGCGCTCGGCAGCGTCGTCGTCAAGCCTGGCGGCCCGCGCACCGACGATGCACCGACGCAGGTCCTCGAGGGGTTGCCGCGCCCACGGCTCGAGCTCGATCCCGCGCGCAAGCGGGGAGAGAGCGGCGGCGCGCTCGTCGATCGACCCGCGTTCTGGGCCGTCTGGCTGGCGGCGCCCGTCTTGGCCCTCGCCTTCGTGCTCGGCTCGCGCGGCGCCTCGTCGCTCCGCGCCCGCCGCGCGGCGGCGAAGGACGATCCCAAGCGGAAGCTCCGTGGCGAGCTCGAGGCGGCGGAGCGCGCGCTCAAAGCGGGCGACGCCAAAGCGGCCGATGCCGCGCTCGTCCGCTTCGTCGAGGAGAGCGTGAAGGAGCGCGTGGGCGTGGCGATCCGCGCGCTCGAGCAGAGCCGCGTGACGAGCGAGCTCGTGCGCGTGGGCGTGGCCGCGGACGTCGCGGACGCGCTCGCCAAGGTGCTCGGCGATGCTGCGACCGCGAGGTTCGCGCCCGGCGGCGGCTCCACCGCGGAGGTGCAGGAGCGTCTTCGCGCCGCGCGCGCGGCGGTGGATCGACTCGAGCGCGGGGCGCGGCGCGGCGCGCGTGGCGCAGCGACCGGCGCGGCGGTGCTGCTGGTCATCGCGACGAGCGCGTTCGCGAGCCCGGCGCGCGCAGACGAGACCGACGAGCGTTTCGGCAAGGCGGCGAACGCGCTCTCGCAGGGTAAGCCCGAGATCGCGATCGCCGAGCTCGAGGCGCTCGCGGACCGTGGCGTCGTGGATGCGCACGCAAGCTTCGATCGCGGCTTGGCGTACGCCGAGCGGGTGCGGCTCGGCGGCGCTCAGCCAGGAGATCTGGGGCGTGCCGTCCACGGGTTCGAGGAGGCGCGGCGCCTCACGAGCGACGGGAGCCTCCGACGCGACGCGGAGAACGCACTCCGTGTACTCCGCACGGAAATCGCTCGACAGCGCGCCCGGAACCAAGCCGTCGAGCTCGAGAGCCGCGCGCTTTCGGACTCGGTCGCGTCGCTCCTCGACGCCGACGGCTGGGGTCTCTTCGCGTGCATCACGTCGGTGCTGCTCTCCGCGGCCGGGCTCTTCGCCTATCGCCTCCGCGGCGCCGACGGGAGCGCCGCACGCCGATTGCGAACGGGCGCGCTCGTCGTCGTCGCGCTCGCCCTGCCCCTGAGCGGAATCGCGGCATGGCTCGCGCGGGCGCGCGTCGGAGAGCGCGACCGAACGTTCGCGGTCGTGATCGCGCCCGAGGCTCGCCTCGGTGCGGGGCCAGGATCGACGCCGCTCCCCGAAGGGGCGATCGTCGAAGTGACGGGGCGCGAGGGCGGGCGCACGGTCATTCGCTGGGGTCTCGACACCGAGACCGTATCGCCAAACAGCATCCGTCTCCTCTCCCGAGGCCCCTGATTCCGCGCGGGCCGGCGGGCGCTCGTGCGCACGTTGTCGTCCGTTGACGCACCTCGGATTCCCGGGGCGATTCGCGCGGTGGTCAAAGCTTGGACCCCGGCGCGGACGGATGGTCTACTCTGCGTTGGGTCGTCGCATGTCGGACTCTGTCACCGAGCTTTCTTTGCGCTGGAAGCGAGCTCCCGACGCGGCGAACACGATCGCGCTCGCCAACGTCGTTCGCGGTCCCCTCTACGCGTCACTCATCCAAGAGGTTGGCGCGTTCGCGACCGATCGCCTCGGCAGTGAGGTGCCGGTCCTCCTCGCGATCGCGCGCATGTACATGAGCGCGCTCCGGTTGTCCGACGCGCAGAGCATCCTCGTGACGGCCGGCAAGGTCGCACCGCGCGACGCGAACGTGTACCGGATCCTGGGCGAAGTGCTCTTGCGCCGCGGCGACGCGGACCGCGCGGAGAAGGTCCTCGAGCGGGCCATGCAGCTCGGCGCGACCGATCCTGGCACTCGGCTCTGGCTCGATCGCTCTCGCATCTTCAAGGCGATGCAGACGAAGGCCGGCTCGCGAGCCGTCGCGGCCGAAGTCGAGCGGACCGCCCCCGCTGCGAGCTCCGAGCTCGACCACGACGAAGACCGACCGAGCGAGCGCACACTTCCCGTGGAGGCGATTGCCGATCCTCCGACGCGCGTGCGTGACCTCTCGTCGACGGTGCCGCCGGCGCCCCACCTACCGCCCAAGCCCGCGCCGGCGCCGCCGGCGCGTTCGGCGCCGCCCCCCGCGCTGCCGCACACGCGCGCGACCTCGCTCGGCACGGGCTCGAACGACGTCGGGGGCGGAGCGGCGCTCGGGCTCACTCCACACGGGCTCCCCAAACCACAGCCGGCCTTTCTGTTCGAGAAGGACCCGCCGCCGCCCAACCCGGCCGCGCTCGAAGAGTCGGTGACGTTCGATCTCGCGTCGTCGCCCGTGGGCAGGCACATGGTTCCGAGCTTGCCGGAGGTCGCGCTCGATCCGATGGCGACGACCGCGCAGCCGAAGCCGCGTGAGCTGCTCGACGCGCTGAGCCTCGCCGGAGTGTTCGAGACGGGAGGACGCGGCGCGGGCGGGCTCGAGTGGACGAAGCCGGCGAAGGGACCCAAGAAGAAGGGCACCTGGCTCCTCGTGACCGCCATGGTGCTGTTCGTCGCGGGCTCGGCGGGCACCTACCGTTACGTCGAACAACAGCGGACCCAGAAGCGCCTCGCGGCCGAGGCGCTGATGGCCGAGATCGACGCCGGCTTGCTCGAAGGGCGGCTCGAGAAAATCCCCGCGGTGGAGGGCGCCTTCACGCGCGCATTCGAGCTCGACTCGCGCTCGGCGCACGCGGCGCTCGCCTGGACGCGTGAGCGTGCGCTCGTCGGGCTCGTGCGCGGCGGACAGGACGTGGCGTTCGAAGATGCGACGAGTCGCGCGCGATCGGTGGGGATCAAGGACACCGAGCTCGCCTTCACGCAAATCGCGTCCTTCCTCTTCCAGAACGACACGGCGGGCGCGGTCTCGCTCCTCCCCCGCTTCGACGGGGTGGCGCAGAACGACCCGTGGTACCAACTCTTGGCCGGCACTTGCCTCGAACGCATCGGCGACGCCCGCGCGTTCGAGCGCTACGCGGCGGCGGTAAAGCTCGCGCCCGATTTCGTGCCGGCGCAAATCGCGCTCATTCGTCACGAGCTCCTCGAGGGTGACCGCGCCCGCGCGCTCGAGCTCGTCGCTCAGTTCCGTAGCAAGCATCCCGATCGCGTCGAGGGCTTGGCGCTCGCGGCGCTCGCGTGGGCGCGCGATCCGGCGAAACCGAAGCCGCCGGTCGAGGCGAGCGAGATCCTCACGAAGCGGGAGGGCCTGCCGCTCGGACTCGCGACGGTGCCGCACGCGGTCGCAGCGCGCTTGGCGCTGGAGAAGGCGGCGCTACCGGACGCGCGCGACGCCGTGAAGCGCGGTCTCACCGTCGTGGATGGGCCGGGCGTAGCGAGCTGGCTCGGCTTCCTCGCGCTCGACGCGGAAGACGAGGCGCTCGCGCGCAAAGCCGCCCTCACTGCGGTCAGCTACTCCGCCGTCTATCCACGCGCGCGCATCCTCGCGGCGCGCGTCGCGCTGCTCGGTGGCCGCCTCGACGAAGCGATGAAGGCCACCGAGGAGCTCGACGCGAAGGAGCCCGAGGTGGCGACCGCGCGCGCGGTGGTCGCGTACGAGCGCGCCGACGCCGACGGGCTCGCGCGCGCCCTAGAGGCGTTGCCCGAAGCGCGTCGCTCTGCGCCAGGCGTCTCCACTGCGCTGCTAGCAGCGGGGGCGCTGGCGGGACACGCCGACATCCCACCGGGGAAGCTCGTCGCGCGTGCGGCAAGCGACGACCTATGGAGCGACGTGATCGCCATGGATGTGGCGCTCGATACGGGCAACCTCGACGCCGCGGCGGCGATCGGGAGCCGGTGGCTGGCGCAGACATCGAAAGAGCAAGTGGCGGCCCTGCGGGCGCTTCGCCTTGCACGGCTCGCGCGATACCAGTCACGGCTCGACGACGCGGACTACTTCGCCGCGGCCGCGCTCACGCGGGCAACACCGACGATTCGCTCCGTGGCAGAAGAGGCGATGGTCCTCGCGGCGCGTGAGAAACCCGGCGAGATTGGTCCGATCCTCGCTAAATATCCTGGCGCCACGGGCTCGCTCTCGTCGTGGCTGGGCGCCTTTGCGACGGCACGCGCGGGAAAGGTCGACGATGCGCGCGGACGCTCCGCCGCGCTGGAGCCGCCGCCGGACGCTGCACCCGCCCCTGTCCGCCTCATCGCGGCGGCAGCGCTCGCCGCCATGAAGGATCGAAAGCGTGGCGTGCCCGTCGTTCAATCGCTCGTCAGCCAGGGCGTCCTTTCCCCCGACGTGGTGGCGGCCGGAGAGGCCCTCGGCCTCACCATCGCCGCCCCCACTTCGGGCGAACCGACCAAGCCCCACCGCGGCCGCTGAGCTGTCCGCGGACACCCCGTTTCTGTCCGCCGACACCCTCCCCGCCAGGGGCATCTGAGAATCCGCTTGTTTGTCATGGCACAGATGCCACTCGCGTGGGGGGGGCGCCGTGGCATGGGGGGTGCTTTCGGAACGGCATGCGACCGCTCATTTTCACGCTCAAACGCTTCGTTCTCATCGCCGGTCGATGCGCGCGCAAGCTCGCTGAGTTCGCGGGGCTGACGCCCGCGCGACTCGATCTTCTGCTTCAACTGCGGGATGGACCTCGCTGGCAGAGCGAGCTCGTTCTCGATATGTGCGTGCACCCCTCGGTCGTCTCACGCATGCTGAAGGCGCTCGAAGGCCTCGATCTCGTCCGCCGCTTCAAAGACGAAGCGAACCGTCGTCAGCGAATCGTCTGGCTCACCGACCGCGCGCTCGTCGCGTTCCAACATCTCTGGGAAGCCGAGTTCCCAGACATCCCTGACTTGAACATCCAGGGTTCGGCCGAAGAGGCGATCGCCACGCACTGGCACCCGCGCGCCGAACAGGATGGCTTCGCGATTCACCCGATCGACACTGTGAGCGACCGCCGCCCGTTCCTGCGCCGCATGCTCTCGACTGTCTTGGCCACGGACTTCTCGTACTGGGTGCCGGGCGATGCCGACGCCTCACCACGTCCCGCGCGAAGCGCGCCCGATGACGTCCGTGGCCCGCTCGTGCGCGAGCTCGTCATCAGTCACGACCGCGGCGCGCCCCCGTGCCGAGGCGACGGCACGCCGATCGCCATCCCGACCGGATACGACGAGCCCTGGCGCCGGCGACGCTGACTCAGCGCGGCGGACGCGGCGCGTTCGCAGCGGGACCGCCGAGGGCCGTGCGGCCCTCGACCATCATCTTGAGCTCCTCGACCTCGATCGCGCGGCTCATCGCCTCTTCGAGCGTGATCATCCGGCGCTGGTAGAGCGAGAACAGCGACTGATTGAGGGTCTGCATCCCGTACTTGTCCTGCCCGACCTGCATCTGGCTGTAGACCTGGTGGACCTTGTCTTCGCGGATCAGGTTTCGGATGGCCGCGTTGGGCACCATCACCTCGATTGCGAGGGCGCGGCCCGGCTGCCCGAAGCGCGGGATCAGCTGCTGACTGAGCACCCCCTGGAGCACGAACGACAGCTTGGAGCGAATCTGCTGCTGCTGGTGCGGCGGGAAGACGTCGATGACGCGGTTGATGGTCGAGATCGCGCTGTTCGTGTGGAGCGTCGCGAACACCAAGTGACCGGTCTCGCTGATCGTGAGGGCCGCCTCGATGGTCTCGAGGTCGCGCATTTCGCCGACGAGCACCACGTCCGGGTCCTGACGGAGCGCGTATTTGAGCGCCAGCTTGAACGACTCGGTGTCGTCGCCGATCTCGCGCTGGTTCACGACCGAGAGCTTGTGCTTGTGCAGATACTCGATCGGGTCCTCGATCGTGAGGATGTGCAGACGCTGCTCGCTGTTGATCTTGTCGATCATCGACGCGAGCGTCGTGGACTTTCCGGAGCCGGTCGGCCCCGTCACCAGCACGAGCCCGCTCGGCTTGTTGCACAAGTCGGAAACGATCGTGGGGAGCCCGAGCTCGTCGAAGCTCAAAATCTTGAACGGGATCGTACGGAACGCAGCCGCGACCTTCCGCTTCTGCATGAACACGTTCGCGCGAAAGCGCGACAGGTTCGGAACGCCGAACGAAAGGTCGATCTCGTTGTTCTTCTCGAAGGTGATCTTCTGCTCTTCGGAGAGCACCTGGTAGCAGAGGTGCTTGGTGTCCACTCCGGTGAGCGGCGGGAGCTTCAACGGGACGACCGCCCCGTCGATGCGCAAGAGCGGCGGCGCATCGGCGGTGATGTGCATGTCGCTCGCCCCCTTCTCGATCATCGCCTTGAGGAGCTGATGGAGCGTGAACTTGAGCTCGGTACCTTCGTTCATCGTCACGGCGGTTGAACCTTTCGCGCGCTCGGTCAGTCGGCCATCGTGACGCGGACGATCTCCTCCGGCGTGGTGACGCCGTCGATGACCTTCTTGATGCCGCTCATACGCAGGGTGCTCATGCCGGACTTGATCGCCGCGAGCTTGAGCTCCGCCGTGGGCGCTCCCTCGAGGACCATCTGCTTGAGCGAATCGTTGAAGCGCATGACTTCGTAGAGCGCGACGCGGCCCTTGTAGCCCGAGCCGTTGCACGTCTTGCAGCCGGCGCCCTTCATGTGCTTCCCGCCCGCCTGCGCGACCTGTGCTTCCGTGAAGCCCACGTCGAAGAGGGTCTTTGCGTCGACGTCCACCGGCGCCGCGCAGTCCTTGCAGACCTTGCGCGCGAGGCGCTGCGCGAGCACGAGGTTGACGCTGGCCGTGATGAGGAACGGCTCGATGCCCATGTTGAGGAGGCGCGAGATCGTCGCCGGCGCGTCGTTGGTGTGGAGCGTCGAGAGCACCATGTGGCCGGTGAGCGCGGCCTTGACGGCGATTTCGCCCGTTTCGAAGTCACGAATCTCGCCGACCATGATGATGTCCGGGTCCTGACGGAGGAACGCGCGGAGCGCCATGGCGAAGTTGAGGCCGATCTCGTCGTGCATCTGCACTTGGTTGATGCCGTGCAGGTTGTACTCGACCGGGTCCTCGGCGGTGCTGATGTTGTGCCCGGGCTTGTTGAGCTCCGAGAGCGCCGAGTAGAGCGTCGTCGTCTTGCCGGACCCCGTGGGCCCCGTGACCAGCACCATGCCCCACGGCTGGTGGATGGCCCACATGAAGTCCTCGAGCGGCTTCGGATCGAAGCCGAGCTTGGCCATGTCGAGCTGCAGGTTCCCCTTGTCGAGGAGACGCATGACGATCTTCTCGCCCCACAGCGTCGGGAGGACGCTGACGCGGAAGTCCATCTCGCGGCCCTTGCCGAGCTTGAGCTTGATGCGCCCGTCTTGTGGCAATCGACGCTCGGCGATGTCGAGCGACGACATGATCTTGAGGCGGCTGACGATGGCGTTCTTGAGCTTCAAGGGCGGCGCCATCTCTTCTTGGAGCACGCCGTCGATGCGGTAGCGAACGCGGAGCTTCTTTTCGTAGGGCTCGATGTGGATGTCGCTCGCGCCCTTCTTGATCGCGTTCAAGAGGATCATGTTGACGAGGCGGACGACCGGAGCGTCCTCGCTCGCCTTCTCGAGCTCCATGACGTTGAGGTCGCCCTCGTCGTCGGCGGAGAACTCGATCTCCCCTTCCTCGAACCCGGCCATGACCTCGTCGTACGAGGGGCCTTGGTTGTAGTACTTCTCGATGGCCGCGATGATCGCGGTCTCCGACGCGATCACCGGGTCGATGTTGTACCCGGTCAAGAACTTGAGATCGTCGATCGCGTTCAGGTTCGTGGGGTCGGCCATCGCCACCACGAGCGACCCGCCCGCGCGCGAGATGGGGAGCACCTTGTGCTTCTCGCAGTGCTCGCGGTTCACGAGCTTCAGGATCTCGGCGTCGACCTCGTACTCGTCGAGGCTGATCGTCGGCACTCGGTACTGCTGCGACAAGAACGTCGTGATCTCGGCGTCGCTGATGTAGCCGAGCTTCTGCAGCGTGTAGCCGAGGTTCGCGCCCGAGCGTTGCTGCTCCTCCTGCGCCTTGCGCAGCTGGGCGAGAGAGATGAGCTTCTCCCGAACGAGGAGCTCTCCGAGGCGATTCTGATTGGCCATCCTTGAACCTGCGTCCCCCGGACGACGTGCCCCCGCGACGCGCGGTCGGGCCTCGGCCGACGGAAGACGAAATCGTCGGGGATGCCCATGGATCCGTCAAGCGAACTTGCGGGAAAAAGCGAGGGCCCCACGCCGAGACGACGCGCTGACGTGATAGCGTTCGGGGACGGTCTTCGAGAGCGACCTCGTGAGCTTGATCGATCGCTTCTTCGGCAAAGGCCGGCTCCTCCGCGCGGCGCGCCGCGCCGAGCTCGCCGGCGATCTCGGGCGCGCCGCCGAGCTCTTCGGCGAAGCGGGCGCGACCACGGACGCGGCGCGCGTGCTCGTCGCCCGGAGCGACGCCGAGCTCGAGCCGAAGGCGCGACTCGCCCTCCTCGGACGCGCCATCGAGCTCGGCCCCACGGGCTCCGCGCCGCGGGACGAGGCACGCCGTCGACGCGCCGCCTTCTTCCTCGAGCTCGCCGAGAGCGGCGCGCTCCCGCTCGGGATGAAGGACGACCTCCGGCGCGCCGCCGCCGACCTCGAGTCCCTCGGTGAGCCAAAACGCGCCGCGGACGCGTACCGCCTCCTCGGCGACGACGAGGGTCGCACCCGCGCGCTCGTCGCCTCGGGCGACGTCGAGGAGCTCGAGTTCGCACTCCACGAGGACGCCGCGGCCGACCGCGACGCGCGAGAGCTTCGGAGCGGTATCGCGCGCGCCGACGCGCTCCTCGCGGGCGGCGAACGCCGCGCCGCCCTCGCCGAGCTCGAAGCGCTCGCGCGCCGCCACCCGATGGACGACGCACTCCGCGCACGCGTCGACGGCCTCCGTGCATCCCGCATCGTCGGTCACGTCGTTCGCGTGTGGCGCGGCTCCGGGCCGCCGGAGCGCTGGGTGCTCGGGAGCGCCATCGAGGTCGGCCGATCGGAGGGGGCGATCGTCGTGCCACACGCCGCGATCAGTCGCACCCACCTCCGCATCGCCCGCGGCCCGAGCGGTACGCCCGAGGTCTCCGACACCGGAAGCCGAAACGGCACGCTGCTCCGCGGCGTGCGCCTCGGCGGTCCGCTCCCCGTCACGGACGCCATCACGCTCTCGTTGGGCGGTGAAGTCCCCTGCGCGATCGCCCCGTCTGCGGGCGGCGTCACCATCGACATCGCCGGCGAGCGCTATCACGCGGCGCTCGGACCGAGCGTCGTCGTCGATGGCTGGTCGCTCGAAACGACCTCCGAAGACGGATGGATCGCCCTCATGACGACGCGCCCTGGCGCCGCGTTCCTCGGCTCGCTCGCTACCGGCCGCGTCGTCGAGCTGCTCGCTGGAGACGCCTTCTCGGATACGCGCGACGGCGTTCCCGTTGCCCGCTTCGATCGCTGAGGACGATGAGCTTCTTTCGCCGCATCCTCGATCGCTTGCGTCCCGAAGGCGCGAAGGACGCGACCGACGCCGAAGCCACGTCTTCCCCCGAATCCACGGACGACGCGGCCGCGACGACACAG
>JBGAJR010000038.1:0-83191 GCA_044224815.1 Polyangiaceae bacterium | reverse complement strand
TCGGCAAGCGAAACGGCCCCCCGGGCTCCATCACGCTCGCGCGCGGCCTCGACCGACTCTCGATCTACGTCGCCGCGATCCACACCGTGGATTTCAAAAGAAGCAGGCGGTCCAGGACAAAATGAGTCCATTGGTCAGACGCTGGGGGGATGACGCGCCAGTCGAGCTCACAATCCACCCCGCCTGGCGCCGCGTCGGCCAAGAGCTCGAGGTGAGCGTTGGCGTGGCTCGCCGTCGTATTCACCCGCCACACGTGGTTCTTGTCGAGCACCACGTTGGCGGTCGCGCCGTTCACCGTCGCTCGCAAGAAGTTGCCGATGCCTCCGTCCTCGAAGTCGGCGGTCCACGTCCACGAGGTTGCATCCCCGACCGCCGCGTCCGCGCTCGCGTCGCGCGCGAGCGCGTCGTCGCTCGTGCCGTCCTTCGGGTCGACGTCGCCTGCGTTCGCGTCGCTCGAGCTCGCATCACCGAGGGTGGCATCGCTCGCGATCGCGCCGTCCACCGTCGCGCTCCCACCCCCGTCGACGGGCGCGCTCGTCTCGGGATCGAGGGTGAGGAACGCTTGGCACGCGCCGAGGAACGAGCACACGAAGATGAGTGCGAGAGCGCGAGCGCGCCCACGGGATCGCAGGGCCATCGAATCCGCATCCTAACGCGAAATTGAACGGCTCAGCTCGTCGCGCGCTCGGCCGGCGATCTCGCCTCAGTGCACTATACACACGATGTCGTCGACGAAGAGGGTCCGGCCCGGATCACTCCCGTTGGGACCGATCGACAACCAATAGCCGCCGTCCCCCGCGTCGAATTGGAGGGCACCCGCGCCCCCATCGTCCGCTGTGGCTCCCAGTCGGACGAGTGAAGCGGTGCTTCCAGGGCCGAAGGAGACGTGAATCCGCATGCCTTGCCCCGTTATCGTGCCCAGGGGCGCCTCGGCATCGCTCGCATAGTCGAAGATGCGGAGGCTCGCGTTGGACACCTCGACTTGCCTTCGGAAGTTGAGGTCAGTCGCCACAATCGTCAGCACCGACACCGCGCCCGAGCCGGCGGCCGCCGCCACCCAGAGATCGCACTCCGCCGCCTTGATCGGTGCGCTCGGTCGGAGATAGCCGCTCGCTTTCTCTGTCGTCGTGGTCGCGCTCCACACTCTTGAGGGCCCGATCGTCGGAAAGGTCGAATCGACGCCCCCGCCACCGCCGGCTGGATCGAAGACGAAGTCGCCGGGGCCCGAGTCCTCGAAGTCTGCTCTCAGCACGAGGGCTGCGTCGCCGACGTCGAGGGACGCGTCGCCCGACGGCACGTCCGCGGTCACGACATCGGAGGGCGCCGCGCCGTCATTGGCGGGGCCTGCACCGTCCGCGGTCGTGGTCGCGTCGGTCCCCGCGGACGCGTCGGTGTTGGCGCCGATCCCCGCGTCGCTACCCGCGCTCGGTGAGTCGTCGATCGCGAGGAGCGCTTGGCATGCTCCGAGGAGCGAGCACGCGAACATGATTTCGACGAAGCGAATACTCCGCAGGGAACGCGAGACCATGAAACCACCAGCGTAGCCGGAATCGCGCCCGGCAGGCTTCGTGCCGCGTCGACCCGCACGGCCGGGCGATCGTGCGAGAATGTGACGGGCGCGCCGATGCCGAGATCACCTCGCAGCCACCACGACGTGCCCTTCGCCGGACGCACCGCTCTCCGAACCCTCGTGATCGCCGGGATCGGCTTCGCCGGCCTTGCAGGATGTCGGCGTCCAGTGAACGCGACCGGAGACGGTGGCGCTCACACCGATTCCAGCGCTCTTGCCGTTCTGGTTGCGGGGTGCGCAGGTGTCGTCGAACGCGCCGGAGAAGCGGGATCCGCGCGTGTGTGCGAGGTCGGACCGGCGGCGACCTTGACCGTGAGCGCGGTGCCCACGACGACGATCGTGGTGCGCGGCGGAGCACGCGAGGTGGGGCGCGGCCCTTCGGTGCGCGTCGCCGTGTCGCCGTCCGTGTCGAGCCTCGAGGTCGAGACCGTGGGCGCGGAGCCGCGTCAGACGGCGGAGATCGCGCTGCGAATCCGTGCTGCGGACCCACCGTTCATCGAAGACGCGCGTCAGCGCAAGGCCAAAGGTGACCTCGCGGGGGCGCGTGACGTGCTCGCTCCGCACGCCGACGAGGCGTCTCCGGGAGTCCGCGCCGCGGTGCTCGGGCTCCTCGCGCGCGTCGAGCTCGCGAGCGGCGACGCCGAGCGCGCGTTCCCCCTCTTTCGTCGCGCGATCGAGGCCGATCGCGCCGCCGGCCGCGTCAGCGACGCGAGCGACGATTCGTTCGCTCTCGCGTTCGCGCTTCACCAACGGAGCCAGCGCTACAGCGAAGCGCGCGCCACACTCGACGCGATCGCGCCCATCGCCGCGAGCTATCCCGAGGGTGCAGCGCGTCTCCCGTACTACCGCGGCATCCTCGCCGGCGAGACCGGCGATCACCGAACGGCGCTCACGCTGCTTCGCGAGGCCGAAGAGCGCGCGCGATCCCTCGGCATGGATCGCTTGGCGCGCAACGCCGCTTCGGCGCGCGCGGTGGAGATGCAGGCGCTGGGTCGCGCTGCGGCGTCGCTCGACGGGTTGCGCAAGCTCGCGGCCGCGACCGATCTCACGCCGTGCGAGCGGGCCGAGATCGAGAACAACCTCGGGTGGGGTGCGCTCCTCGCCGATCGACGTGACGACGCGCGCGCGTCGCTCGAGCGGTCGATCGCCGTCACCGATTGCCCCGATGCCTACGTGAAGAGCTTCGCGCTCGGCAACTTGGCTCGACTCGCGGTGGAGTCGGGCGATCTCGCGAGCGCAGAGGCGCTCCTCGCGCGCGCACGCGCGGCGGTTCGCGAGCCCCGCGGCACCGAGCGGCTCTCGTGGCTCGAGCTCGAGGCGCGGATTGAGCTCGCGCGCGGCGACGCCAAGCGCGCCCTCGCCAAGGCCGACGATCTCGTCGCGCGGGCGCGGGCCTCGTTCCTCCTGACGAACGAGGAGGGAGGGCACGTGGTGCGCGCGCTGGCGCTCGAGAAGCTCGGTCGAATCGACGACGCGATTCGCGCGGCCGAGACCGCCGACGCCCTCGTGGACGAGGCGGTTTTGCTCGCGCCGCTCGGAGAAGGCCGGTCCGCGTTCGCGACGGCGATGTCCGCGGCGGCGGAGATCGCGGTGGAGCTCCTCGTTCGGCGCGACCGCGTCGATGATGCGCTGCGAGTCGCCGTGCGATCGCACGCGCGGGTGCTCACGAGCGTCGCTCGTTCGCTGCGCATCGAGCAGCTCTCGGGCGAAGCGCGCGCGACGTGGGATGCGGCCATCGATGCGTACAAGCGGACGCGCGCGGCGATCGATCGCGAGGCCGAGCACGATTGGGAGCTCCCGGCCGACGCCCTGGCGCGGGTCCGCGTGGCACGCGAAGGTCGAGAGCGCGAGCTCGGCGCGGCGCTCGAACGTGCTATGGCTCTCGTCGCCGTCGGAGGCAAGACGCGTCGCGATGCCGGGGCGCCGGTCGCTCCGTACGACGATGGGATTCCGACCCTCGCGATCCACCCCGTGCGTGGCGGGTGGATCGGAATCGTCGGCGGAGCCGGCAAGCGGGCGAGGAGCGCACCGCTTCCACCGCCGACGGGCGACCGCGGGGCGATCGCTCAGACGTTGGGGCGAGTCCTCGGTGAAGGCGGCATGGCGCCGAGCGCGCTCCACGTCGTCGCGTACGGCGCGTACCGCGGGGTCGAGGTGCACGCTCTCGCGATCGCGGGCGGCGTGCCGTTCGGCGAGCGCGTGGCGATCGACTATCCGCTCGGGCTCGCGCGTGAGGGCGCCGCGGGGGAGCGCGCGCCGAGCAGCGTCGTCGTCGGCGATCCGACCAGTGATCTGCCCGAAGCGCTCCTCGAGTCGAAGGAGGTCGCGGCGCTCCTCGCTCCGCGCGGACCGGTCACCCTCCTCGTGCGGGACGACGCGCGGCGCGCGGAGCTCCTCTCTCTCTTGAGTCGCTCGGATTTGTTGCATTATGCAGGTCACGGTGTGTTCGCCGGCACCGATGGCGTCGACAGCGCGCTGCCGCTCGCCAAGGGAGGCGCGCTCACGGTCGGCGACATCCTCGCCGCGTCGCCCGTGCCACGCACGGTCGTGCTCGCGGGCTGCGAGGCGGCTCGCGACGCGGCCGGCGGTGCGGCCGGGCTCGGCCTCGCGCAGGCGTTCGTCGCCGCGGGAGCGGACGCCGTGCTCGCGCCGACGCGAAAGGTCCCGGACGCGCTCGCGCATCGCTTCGCGGGGCTCGTGGCCCGCGAGCTCGTCGCCAAGCGCAGCCTCGCCGAGGCAACCAGGATCGCAGGAGCGAGCGTGCGCGCGACCGATCCCTCCGCCGATTGGTCGTCCTTTCGCGTGGTCACGCGCTGAGCCTGGGTCTCGCGTGGGGCGTCGCCTGGGACGTGGCGACGGCTGAGGCGTATTCTCGCCGGATGGGCATCGACTTGTGCGTCGGGTTGGGTTGCGCGCCGAAGGCTCACCTGGGGCAGGGTGACATCGGAGCGGGAACCGAGGTCATCCTCGAGATGCTCAAGGCGCGGAGCCGCGCGGACGCGATCGAGCAAGAGTGCCTGCGCACGGGCGCGAATCCGAGCGCCGTTCGCATCAACGTGGTGACGCGCCTTCCGACGGGTGATCGCACCGAGGCCGTGACCTTGGCTGACCTTCGCGCGCGCGCCGAGCCATTGAACGCGCTGGGCCATCACTGTCAGTCGTGTCCGGCGCGGGTCTTCGATCACCCGTACGGCTGCTTCGGCTATGCGAACTACCCGATCCCGCGCGCCGCCGAGGAGTGGCTCATGAGCGCGCTCCGTCCGGCGCACGAGCTCGGCGGCATCGTGTGCCTCCAGGCGCTCGCCGACTTCGGATGGGACGGCGAGCCGGTGCGCCACCTGCGCGCGAACGGCTTCTTCGAGTCGCCGCAGGCGGTCATGCGTGACCTCGGCGGGTCTTGGGTGTCGTCCGATGCGATCCTGCAGGCGTTCCTCGCGGTGGGGACGCTCCAGCCGATGCACTGCGCGATCGCGCTCTCGTGGTTCGGCGCCGTCATCGATGGCCAGTGGCTGCAAGGCCGCGACAAGTCGGACATCGGGCCGCTGCTCTCGATCCCCGCTTCGGAGCGCGCGCGTCGCGTGGCGTTCGCGCTCCCGCCGCCTCCGGCCCATGCCGTTCACCTCGCGACGCTCTTGGCGATGGCTCAGCGGGCGTGGGTCACCGAGCAGCCCCTCTTGATCTCGACGTGAGGCGACATCCGTGAAGGACCTGGCTCTTCGCACTGCGCGCCTTCGTCTTCGATTCCACGACGAGACGGACGTGAGCTTCATGATGGCGCTCAACGCCGATCCGGAGGTCGTCCGCTACACGGGCAACGTCGCCCTCCGGGACGAGGACGAGGCCCGAGAGATCATCGCGCGCCTCGCCCGGCAAAGCGAGCACGGGCTCGGACGCATGGTGGTGCTCGATTCCGCGACGGGCGAGCGCCTCGGCTGGTGCGGCCTCAAGCTCCTGGAAGAGACCCGAGAGGTCGACCTCGGGTATCGATTCTTCCGACACCACTGGGGGAAGGGCTACGCGACCGAGGCGTCGTGGGCTTGCCTCCGCTACGGCTTCGAGGTCCTCGGGCTCGAGAGGATCGTCGCTAGCGTCGTCCCCGCGAACGTCGCTTCAGTCCGTGTGCTCGAGAAGCTGGGATTCAAGAGGAGCGCGAAGACGACGTGCGCCGAGATGCCGGCCGACCTCTTCGTGCTCACGCGTGACGAGCACGCCCTCCGCGCGATTCCGTAGTCGCACGCGTCCGGCAAATCGAACGAGCGTCCGCTCCCGCGCTACGTCGAAGAAGAGCTCGAGGGTTACTTCGCTGCGGCGTCTTCGCGCACGGCTTCGTGCGCTGCCGGTGCGACGCGTGCGGTCGCGAGCTCCTCGTAGCGTTCTCCTGCAAAGCGACGAGCTACGCCCGCGGGGTCACGAACAGCGCCGCTCGGAGCGCACCCACGAACATTGCCTCGTCGCCGCCGCGCGTCGAGCGCCTCTTGCCGAACGTGCTCTCCGTGCGCCACTGGCAGCGACTCTTGGGCGGGGTGCTGTACGCGGCCACGGTCCGCATCGATTGGGCCACGCTCCTCCGGAGAACGTTCGCGGTCGACGTCCTCGAGTGCGCTGCGTGTCACGGCCGCCTCCGCGTGCTCGGCGCCGTGGTCGACGCAAGCCGGGTCCGCGCGCTGCTCGAGCGCCTCAACCTGCCGACGGACGCTCCCCCACGGGCCCGCGCCCGCGATCCCTCCGACGAGGACGACGAACCCGCCCGCGCCAGTCACCTACGACGACGAGTAACGCTGCCGTCTCCGCGCAGTCGCGGCCGACCTGTGCCTTTGAAAGTGCTCACTCCAGTCCGAGTTCCAGCCTCACTCAACTCGTCGAGCCAAGTTCGTGGGTCGGAGGTTACGTCCACTCTGTTCGCTTTGCCGATCCGTTTGGACCGCCTTCTCGCCTGCACGAGACGGCACAAGTCGCACTCCAACGAGTGCAAGCCAAACGGATGCGCTAGAAGCCCCCGTCCAAGCCTGGAGCCGTCCACGGCGGTGCACTGCCATCGGACATCAGTCCAGACGTCCGGGAGCAGTCCTTCATCGTGGACATCCACCGGCCATCTTCGCCGCACGTGCGCGAGTTGCAAGCGTCCGTTCGCTCCGTCGTGCCGGGCGTGCAGTCCGTCGCCGGTACGCAGTCCTCTTGCCGCAGAGCCCTGATTTCCAACTGCTGGGGCACGACGCACGGATCTGCGTATTGGCAACAAGTGTTACTCCCCCGTGCGCGCGCCCAGAGCGCTCTTCCCGTGGTCGTACAACGGGGAGCAGTTGGCGCGGGGCAAGTAGTGGCTGTTCCGACGATCGGCGAAGAGCTGCGTGCAGGAGGATCCGGAACCAGCTTCGGGGGCGCGTCGGCGCAGCCTGGAGTTGCCCCCGCAAGAGCAAACAGGTCGGGTTAGAGACCTGAGCTAAGCAGCTGCGAGAAGTAGCGCTCGATACTGCCTCGGTGAGCGCATGCCGAGCCCGCGATGCGGGTGGTGTTCGTTGTAGTCGTCAGACCAAGCCGCGAGCGCGCGGAGGACCTCGTCGGCATTGTGGAGCTCGGCGAGGTACACGTAGTCGCGCTTGAAGGTCTTCACGAAGGCTTCCGCCATGCCGTTTGATTCGGGCGAGTAGGACGGCGTCGTGCAGACCTCGAAGCCAGCGGCACGGCCGAAGGCGCGCGTCTCGTTGGCCGTGTAGGGCGGACCGTTGTCGCTGAGCCACTGGAGCGGCGCAGGTACCCGCGTGGTGCCCGCTCCGAATCGAGCTTCGAGGCTCTGCGCCATGAGGTCGCGGATGTCCTCGCCGACCAGATGCTCCGGCTTCGCGACCCAGCCGACGACTTCACGATCGCAGCAGTCGAGTGCGAAGGCCACGTGTATGCGCTCGCCCGACCAGCAGCGAATCTCGAAGCTGTCGGAGCACCAACGCATGTTGCTCGCCGCCGTGACCACCTTGCCGTCGTGCGTGCGCACGGGGCGACCGGTGTACCGTGGGAGCAGCAGGCCCGCGCCACGCATCACGCGGTAGATTCGCTTGTGATTGACCCTCGGGGCGTCACGAGACCGATTCAGGATCGCCGTGACGCGACGATAGCCGTAGCTGCCGCGGCGCTGGACGACCGCGCGGATGCGCGCGATCAGCGCGTCGTCGTCGGGGGCCTTGGTCGATGCTCCGCGCGGCTCACTCGGCTGCCTATTCGCCGAGAGGTGCGGGTGGGAGAGTCCGAGCGCTCGTGCAACCGCGCTCACTGTCCACTTTCCCCGCTCGAGGAGGAGCCGCGCGGTAGCCATTTTTTTGAGCGGGCCACCTCGATCGCCTCCTTGAGGATCTCGACCTCCATCGTCTTCTTACCGAGCAAGCGCTCGAGCTCACGGACCTTCGCCTTGAGCATCCTTGCCTCGCTCTCGGGCACCACCGCCTCGCCCGCTTCGAGAGCTTGCTGTGCACCCTCGTCCATCTGCCGCTTCCAATGGAAGACGAGACTTGGCGAGATCCCAAACTGCCGCGCGACTCCCGAGATCGAGTTCCCGGGCCGCGCTGCCTCCTCCAGGATCATCCTCTTCTGCTCCGCCGTGTACCGCCGCCGCGTCCCCGGCTTCCTCCGCTCGAAAGCGAGCACCGGCTCCGCTTCGAATGTCTTCGACATGTGTCCAGCCTATCCGTTGTGGACCTGTCCGCCTCCGGAAGGGGCTACATCACAAGGACGAACCTAGCTTGCTCGACCGAATTTCTCTTGCGCACTACCAAGCGACCGCTAGCTTGCCGACATGGTGACGGTGCGCGTTCTCATGACCTTACCCGTGCGTGCGTTGCCCCTGTTCGCTCTCGCGGCGGTGGCCATCGTGACCATCGCCCAGGTCGGCTGCTCCGCGGGCGGGGCCGGCTGTCCTCCCGGCGCCAGGGATTGCTACGAGTCCACCACGTACACTCGTTCCGACGACCTGATGTTGTCGGATGAGCGACTGGAGACCGACCGCCAACGCGAGCAAGGCGCCACCCGCTAGTTTCGGGCGTGCGACGCGTGATCTCAGGGCTTGCGCGGCTTCGCGCGGAGCCGGTGGGCTGGAACGCGCTCTTGTGGATTGCGGCCGTCGCGACCGTCGCGCCACTGTTTGTCGTAGCGTTCTTGCCGTTCACCGACTTGCCCGAGCATCTCGCGGTGATGTCGTCGCTCCGGCACTGGTGGGATCCCGCCTACCGCGTTCAGGAGCACTACACGCTCACGCTCGGGCAGAGTCAGTATCTGCTCTACCACTTCACAGGCGCTGTCCTCTCGCTCCTGGTCGGCGACGTGGACCTCGCGAACCGGCTGCTGCTTGCGTCGATCGGCATTGCGCTGCCGTTTTCTCTTCGCGCGCTTCTCTGTGCCTTTGACCGTGACGAGCGACTCGCACTGTTTGCGTGTCCGCTCTTCTGGAGTCGACCGCTTCTCGTCGGATTTTTGCCGTTCGTCGCATCGGTCCCGCTGATGCTCTATGGCCTCGCCGTCGCCGTGGGCGTGCGTGACCGCAAATGGCGCGTTTGGGTGTTGGCACTTCTCGCGCTCGCGCTCTTCTACGTCCACGTGAGCGCGTTCATGCTGCTCGCTGCTTGCTCGTTCGTGGTCGTGTGGGCACGCGTCGAGGTTCGCCTGCGCGACGAGGTCCCTAGCGCCAGCGTCGCTCGCCGGCTGTGGCGCTCGACGATTGAGTCTATCGGGCTGCATACGTGGTTGCTACCGGCAGGAGCGATGGCGGTGGGCTGGGCCGTCGCGTTTGGGCGGAACGTCGACCCAGCGAGCGACGACGAAGTGCAGCACGTCGCGCGTATGGGCATCGCACGTACGGTGCGCGCGTTCGCTCTATGGACGCATGACATCTGGTGGTCTCACGTGGATGAGGCTTGTGCCGCGGTCTATTGGAGCGCCTTCGTCGCGGTGGCGTTCGTCGCCGTACGCAACACGATGCGCTCGCGCTCGCGTACAACCGCGCGGCGTTCGGCCGACGGAGCCATGCTCCCATTTCTCTTCTTGGCGCTCGTTTACACGGTGTTCCCGTTCCAGATCGGTGCCGGTTACATGCTGAACGTCCGCCTCGCGCCAATTCTCGCGCTGTTCGCGATCTTGGCCGCGCAGAGAGCACACCAAGAGGCACCGCGCTGGCCACTCTTGGCTGTGTTCGGCGTATCGATCGTGTCGGCCGCCGACGCTGCGGTCGAGATGCGCGCGACCGTTCGCGAGGAGCTGGGTTCGGCGGGTACGCTGCTCGAGGGCACGCGCATGGGTGCGCGCGTTCTGTCGCTCAACTTCCACATTTCGTCCGAACACACGCACTTTCCGGCGTGGCTCTACTTCGGTTCGTATTTCCGAGTCAGGCGCGGTGGTGTGGCCGCGTTCTCCTTCTCCGAGCTGCAGCACTGGCCGCTCCACTACCGCGCCGAGAACGCTCCGCCGCACAAGGACACCAAGCTCTGGGTATTCCACCCGTGCTTGTTCCGCAATGCGGTCGATGGGGCCTACTACGACTACATCCTCGTCCGCGGCGGCATCGATCCATTCCGCGACCAGCCGCCGGGGCCAGCATTTCGTTCGATCGGACAGGCGGGAGACTTCACGCTCTACGAAAAGGTCGCCGGCAGACAGTTTCCAGACTGGGAAACCGAAGACCAAGGCCCGTGTCGGTCCAAGCCGCCGACGCCAGGACGCGAGGAGTGATTCTGGCCACCACACGAGGGCGACCGTGGCACCCTCTGCGTCGTGTGGCTCGTGCTCTTCCCCCCCGAGCGCGGTCGAGCGAGCGCCTTGAGCGACGCGCCGACGCACCGGACCGGCGGCGATGCGGTGTCGACTTCGGGCGACCGTGGTACGCCTGCCGGATGCGCTCCTCGCAATGCCTGCCACTCCAGTCCGAGTTCCAGGCTCACTGGACTGCTCGGGGTAAGTGCGTGGATCGGGCGTTACGTCCACTTCTCTTCTTCGACACGTCCGCTTTGGACCGCCTTCTCGCTCGGATCACGTCAACCAGGATGATCCGACGCTGGTGGCGCTAGTACCGCATTGCCCTGGCCCCCATCTGGCTCCGGAGCGGACGCCCCGGCGCTGCCATCCCATCCGGCGACGCCGCGGACGACGAAGGTTAGCCCGAGTGTGTAGGCTGCTCCCGAAAACGGCGGAATTCGAATGGTGCGATATACATTTGCTATGCACGCGCCTTCGCGGGTCCCCGCGAAAGGAGGGAACTCCGCGGTGTTGCTAACAGCCCCGGTCTTCGGATCGAACGTAACCTTGACGCGCCCATCACCGGTTGGCTCCCCCGGGCGGTAGCAGCCCTCCACCTGCGGAGCGAGAGCTCGCCAAGGGCCGGTGATTCGACGGCCGTCAACGCAAGATGCCTGTTCTGGTAGCTCGCCCGCTCCGCACATCCGCGTCGGGCCGTCGTCCGGGTTCCGGACCTCTGGCGTCGCAGCGGTCGCATCGGCAGGGGTTAGGTGAACGCGAGACTGGGCAACGTCCTCTCCCGTCCGTGCACATCCCAAGAGCATCGCCTGAAATAGAATAATGACTCGAGTATCCATCTTGATGCTCCCTGGCTAGTACCAGCGTCCAGCGACAGGCGTGTCGGATGCTTGACCGAAACCCGCTAGCTGCCAGGTCACCCAGAGCCCACGTGCATGACCCGTTCATGTCGAGCCACCATGAGCCGTTATTGTAGGTTCCCTTCTCGCCTGCTTGCAGGCGCTCGCCGACTTCGGGTGGGATGGCGCCCCGGTGCGCCACCTGCGCGCGAACGGCTTCTTCGAGTCGCCGCAGGCGGTCATGCGTGACCTCGGCGGGTCTTGGGTGTCGTCCGATGCGATCCTGCAGGCGTTCCTCGCGGTGGGGACGCTCCAGCCGATGCACTGCGCGATCGCGCTCTCGTGGTTCGGCGCCGTCATCGATGGCCAGTGGCTGCAAGGCCGCGACAAGTCGGACATCGGGCCGCTCCTCTCGATCCCTGCTTCGGAGCGCGCGCGTCGCGTGGCGTTCGCGCTCCCGCCGCCTCCGGCCCATGCCGTTCACCTCGCGACGCTCTTGGCGATGGCTCAGCGGGCGTGGGTCACCGAGCAGCCCCTCTTGATCTCGACGTGAGGTCGGGCGCTCGCGCCCCCGCGCCTGTCTTGGGACAGGGCCCGATCGTCCTGGGACACCCTCGGTTCGTTCGAACCCCAATGATTTCGTGCCCGGTGTTACGGCACGGGGATTGAAGCCCCGCGCGGCATGCTGCGCTGGCCCATCGTCCTTGCCGTCCTTTTTGGGCTCCTTCTCGCGTGTCGACTCGCTCGCGCCGACGACCTCGACGACGACGACGCCCTCGCGAACGCACCGGTGCCGAGCTGGCTCACGCTCGGGGCCGCGGTCGCCGATGGCGGTCGCGGCGAGGCGCGCGTCTTCGCCGAGCTCGGGATGGCCTGGGACGGCCCACGTCCGCGCGTCGCGTCGCTCGGCGCCGCATCCACTGCGGCGCGGCTCTCGGTGTCCGACGCCGCGGGCAGCGGCGCCGCGCCCGCGCTCGGGGCGCTGCCGGTCACTCCACGGGTCGCACGCGCGGCGGTACGCGCCGCGCTTCGGGCCGCGCATCTCCTTCCAGAAGACGCGCTCGACTCCATGGCGGCGCGCGCCCGCGCCACGGGGATCGTCCCGGAGATTCGGCTTCGCGCGATGCGCCTCTGGGACGACACCGCGCGCGTCGACGCCACCCTCACCGACGACGCGCTCAAAACCACCGACACCGCGCGCGCGAACCTGTGGCTCGAAGCGCGCGCCGCGTTCCGCCTCGATCGGCTGCTCTTCGCGGGCGAAGAGCTCGCGGTCGCGCGCCTAAGACTCTCCGAGAGCGCGATCGCCGAGCGCATCGGGCGTGAGGTCGTCGGGGCGCTCGCGGCGTGGCAGCGCGCGTTCATCGAGGCGCGCGCTGCGCCTAGCGGGAGCGTCGCCGCGCTCGACGCGTCGGTGCGCGCGAGCGAAGCCGAGATCTTGCTCGACGTGCTGACCGACGGCTGGTTCTCCTCGTGGCGCGCGCACGAGGTGCACTGAGCGGCGCGCGGCGAGCTACTCCTGGCCTTGGGGGACCAGGATCATCGCGCTCTCCGGGGGCACGGTGACGTCGAGCGTACCGTCGGCCTTGACCGTCACCGTGGTGCCCGCGGGATCGAGCACGTCGACCAAGGTGCTCCCCGGCTTCGCGGTCGTCTTCAGGGTCTTGGTGCCGCCGAGCGGCGCGCTCGGGTGCCGAGCGTTGGTGTTCATGACGACCACTGCGAGCGCGTCCGCGCCGGCGTCGCCGCCCTTTCGCTCGAACGCGAAGAGGCCCGCGTCGCGCTCCTCGGCCACGGCCGTCGTCGCGTAGATCACGGCGAGGTCGCCGCGCCGGAGCGCCGCGTACTTCTTGCGGATGCGCGCGAGCTTGGAGAAGTGACGGAACGTGTCGCCCGTGGTCGGGAAGCCCGTGTTCCAGAGCACCTCGCGGTTCGCCGGATCGTTGCCGCCGTGAAACTCCTGCTCCGTGCCGTAGTACATGCACGGCATGCCCTCCTCGGTCATGAGGAGCGTGAGCGCGTTGCGGAGCGCGGCCGTGTCGTTCGCCGCGTCGAACAAGAAGCGCGGTCGATCGTGGTTGTCGAGGAAGTTCACGAGCGCCTTGGCCGGCGCGACGCCGATTCCGTTCTCTTGCGGCTCGGTGCCGTAGTTCTTGGCCTTCGCGGCCCACAGATCGGCGATCTGCTGCGTGCCCTTCTGCTGGGTCTTGTCGTGCGCCATCTGGAAGACGTCGCGGAAGACTTGGAAGTGCTGCGAGAAGTAGAAGGCGCTGTCGAGCTCGCCGGGCCGCGTGTAGCTGCCGATGAGCGAGTCGCGGCCGTCGAAGATCTCGCCGAACATGAGGAAGTTCTTCTTCCCCTTGGCGGCGAGGCGCGCGCGCACGTTCTGGGTGAACACCTGCCAGAACTCGTGCTCGACGTGCTTCACGGTGTCGATGCGGAAGCCGTCGAAGTCGACCTCCTCGGCCCAGTGGGCGAACACGTCGACGAGCGTCTGCCGCACTTCGGGGACCTCGGTCGCGAGGTCCTTCAAGCCGCCCGGGAAGTCGCCGAGCATCACTTGCTTGTCGTCGTTGTAGTCGATGATGCGGCCGAAGCCGTGGTACGCGGCCGCCGTCCCGAGGATCCCGGGCTTGGGCGCCTGGCGATGGATCTCCGGCACGTCGAAGAAGATCATCGGCGCGCGCCCCGCGATGCCGAGCGACGTCGACGCCTGCACGCCGCGCGGATCCCAGTCCGGATCGAACTCCGTGACGCGCTCGAGCGGCGAGCTCGAGCCGGTGCCCCCGATGTAGATGTCGGGGTGCCCGTTCATGTTCATGTCGTAATAAAAGACCTGCCCCATGTGGTTCGTGACCACGTCGAGGATGATCTTCATTCCGTTTTCGTGAAGTCGCTTGGAGAGCGATTTGAGCGCCGGCAAGTCGCCGAAGTGCGGGTTCACGTCGGTGAGATCTTGCGCCCAGTAGCCGTGGTACGAGTCCACGTCGGCGTCGGTCTCGACGTTGCGCACGATGGGGCTGATCCAGAGCGCGGTCACGCCGAGCTCCTTCAGGTACGGAATCTTCTCCTCGAGCCCGCGCCAGTCGCCGCCCTGAAAGCGCGCGAGCGCCCCGGGCTGCACCTTGAAGTCGTTGTTCACGTCGCCGTTGGCGAAGCGATCGACGAGCACCTGATAGAGCACCTCGTCGCGCCAGTCGGTGACGTGGGTCGAAAGCGTCGTGTCCGTCGCCTCGGCGGGGAGCGTGACGCAGCCGCCTTGCGGCGCGATCGCGGCGCCGGTCACCGTCAAGGGCAGCGCGACGCTCAAGAGCGCGCGCGCGAAACGCGCCGTGCGGCCGAAGAACATCGAGGTGAGGGGAGGGAGGCGACGCATGGCTCAGGGGTACGACGAAGAGTTGAACCACCACTCGACGGTGAGGCCGGCGTAGTGCTCGAGGCGGCGCTGACCGAAGACGTCGCCTTGGGGGTAGAGGGTGCGCGCGCCCGAATCACGCGACGTCGCCATGTAGACGAGGCCGATGATCGGCCGCTTGAAGAGCCCGCGTCCGGCAGGCGAGAAGTAGGGGAGCACCGCGCCGCGCACGAGAGAGCCGGTGAGTGGTCCCGAGCCGTCGGGCGCGAGGACGGCGTAGCGCCGCGCTTGGTAGCTGCCTTCGACCGCGAGCCCGAAGTGCTCGGCGAAGTACCACTGCGGTCGAACGACGACGTTGCCTTCGTCGTACTTGGAGAGCGACGTCGCCGACGGGCCGGCGTCGCGGAACCAGCGCAAATAGCCGGCGGCGGCGAAGCCCCAGTCGCCGATCTCGCAGTTCTCGGAGAGGACGATGCGCGTCTCGCTCGCGCCGCTCGTCGTGCGATCGTTGGCGAAGGTGTCGGGCGCGGCGAGCGGATCGTAGGCCGCGAGCCCGCGCGCGTGACGCATGACGAGGGTGGCAAACGTGTCGCGCTTGCCGGTGTAGAACGTGAGCTGGCTCCCGAGCATCCAGCCGGTGTCGCTCGGGAGCGAGACGTCTTGGTTGGTGTTCGTGTCGCGGCGCGCACCGGCGGAGATCTGATGCGCTTCGCCGTACACCACGGCCTTGAAGCCGGCCTTCTCGAGGCCCGGGCGCGTGAAGCGGACGTGCTCGGCGTCGTTCCGAATGAGCTGCGTCACCTTGAGCGTTTCGATCGTGCGCGGGCGATCGAGGACGGTGATGTTGGTCGCGCCCACGCCGTACGGGATCGCCGCCGGGAGCTCTTGAAACTGGTACGGGTTGTCGAGCCGCTGCATGCCCGCGTGGAGCGCGATCTGCGTGTCCGACGCGAGCGTCTTGGTGACGCCGCCTCCGATGGTGTTCTGGTTGTCGAGCGGCCAGAAGTTCATGAGGTAGACGTCGTCGCCGCGCACCATGCGCGCGCCGCCCCAGAGCGTCCATCCGTCCAGCGCGCCCTGCGCGTAGAGCTGGCGCACGGCGATGGTGGTGTCGGGCTTGCCGGAGAAATGGAAGAACGGCGGGAGGAGCGCGAGCGTCGTCACGATGCGCGTATCGATGCCGCCGGACCACTTGTCCTCGCGCCGGAGCTCGAGCTCGGCGTAGCTGTCCTCGTCGAGGCGCGAGCCGAACGCGACGATGTCCGCGTTGCGTCCAGTACCGCCGCGCCCGTCGCTCGCGACGTTCACGCGGCCGTACGATCCGAACTCGAAGCGGCCCGTGCTCGCGTCCGTGGCCGTGGCTTCGCCGGCGGCAGGCGCCGCGCTCGCGACCGGAACGACGCGCTTGCTCCCGGCGGGCCACGACGTGCTCGCCGCGCCGGACGGGCTCGCGTCAGCGCTGCCGGCGACGGGTGACGCCGTCGCGTTCGGTGACGTGGCCGCCGGCTCCGCGTGTCCGCCCGCGCCCTCGCTCTGGGCGCGCGCGACGCTCGGCGAAGCGAGCACGGCCACGGCGAAGGCCGCGACCAGCATCGCGGGTCGCAGCGGAGCGGACGTGGCCCGGCCCTTCATCGGGCCGCTTCTTATCAAGGCTCCGAGGGGGGCGCCATCGAACAAAACCGTCCGGTCCGGCCGAGCGGCCGGAGCCGTCGCGCGCGCCGGCTCACTTCGCCTTGTTTTGCGGGCAGAGACGGCCCATCGCCGCCTCGAGGGAGCGGCCGCCGGAGGCCAGATCGCGCAGCGCGCCGATGGCCAGGGCGGTCGAGCCGATCGGGCCGACCATCGACTCCAGCTTGCCCGCGTGCTTCTTGAGACCCTTCGCGAGCGCGCGCGCCTTCAAGAAGTGGCTGGTGTGATCGGTGCCGAAGCCGACCACGCAGTCGCGGCCTTCGATGCTCGCCGTGGCGGAGCAGGTCTGACCGGTCTCGGAGTCGACGATGCCGACGTCGATGTCTTCCTTCTTCAAGGACTCCTGCAGCACCTGCATCGCGTCGATGGCCGGGACGAACATGTTCTCTGCGATCCCGGAGGCGACCTGGGTCTTGTCGACGGGGGCTTTGTCGAACGCCGCCGACGCGGTGACGACGAAGCCGAAGATGCCGTCCTTGTCGATCTCGTTCAGCGACGTCTTGCCGTCGTGGTTCGCGTCGTTCGTGATCGCGAAGCCGCCGACGCCGGCGCCGAGGATGTCGTTCGCGAACGGGATGCCGAGCGTGACGTTGGTGCTCGCGAAGTGCCCTTGGAACTCGGCGACCGTGTTCTTGAACCCGTACATGACGCCGGCGTGCGCGCCTGCGTTGGCGGTCCCCTTGGGCAAGAACGCGGCGCCGCGATGGCGCGTCACCATCACTTGCTGATCGTAGAGGTCCCAGACGTAGTCGATGCTGCCTTCGGGGAGCACGCCCACCGAGCCGTCGACCTGGTAGCCGTAGAAGAAGCCGACGTGGGCGAGGTTGTCTTTGGTGCCGATCTTCTCGAGCCACGCGCAGGGCGTCTTCGCGAGCTTGGAGCCGAGGTCCGTGACCGCGTTCGAGAACGCTTCGCGGAGCTGGAGGGCCTCTTCGTCGTCGCCCTGGCCGTCGCCCTCTCGCTCATCGGCGCCGCTGCATCCGAGCGCGGTCGCGGCCATGAGCGAGAGACAAGCGAGGGCGAGAGGAGCGAAGCGCATGGGGGTGCTCCCACCCAAGCACACCCCGTGCCGCGTGGACCCACGCACTTCGTCTGCAGTTTGCAGCGATGGTGGGGCGCGGCTGGATCGCGGTGAGTCCATGTCGCCCGCCCGTGGCGACGGCGTGAGGGACCGCCGGGCGCGGTCCGCTCGGCGCTAGCCGTTCATCATCTTGGAGAACTTCTCCGTGAGCACCGGGTCGGCGGCCATCTTGGCGCCCCAGGCTTGCGCGACCTGGCCGTAGCTCATCATGTCGAGGCCGTACGGTGCGAGCGCGCCCATCATGTTGCCGGTCTGCATGCCCTTCAGGATGCGCACGTAGTCGCTGAGCCGTGCGACCTTTTGCCCTGGGAAGACCACCGGATCGGGATCGCCCGCGCCTTCGCCGCCTTGGGCCACGGCGCGCTGCGCCTCTTGGGCTTGGGCCATGCGAAGGTGCATGTCCATGTTGCCGGCGCGGATCTCGTCGAGCGCGGCCTTCTCTTCTTTGTTCACGCCCATCTGCTGGAGCTCGTAGGCCTGCTTGGCTTCGATGAACTCTTCCTGCAGGCCCGGGCTCGCGTTGATGGCCTCTTGCCACTCGGGCACGAACGGGTAGCCGGGGTTGATGTTGTACTTTGCACATAGCTGCTGCATGGCCGGCGACGGCGAGAACGCGGCGCGCATCGCGGCGGCGACGCCGCCGTAAACGAGGCCGCCTTGGAGCCGATCGCGCTCGGAGGAGAACGCTGCGTACTCCTCGAGCGTGAGCCCGCCGTAGCGACGCAGCGACTCGACCTCGTTCTTCTCGGACACGGTGTCGTCGTAGCGGCGCGCCCACGCCGCGAGGTCTTGCGCGAGCGCGTCGGGCAGCGGCGCGGCGCCGGGGCCGCCCACCGCGCCGAGCGAGCTCCACGCGTGAACGAGCGCGTGCTCCCACGGCGTGAAGCCCTCGGCCGAGACGAGGGTGCGCAGCCAACCGAAGAGGCCGTCGACCTCGCCGCGGTGCTGCGGGCTGTCGCCCGACCGCCACGCGAACGCGACGATGCCGGCGATCGTGACCCAGTCCGAAGGACCGGACACGAGCGAGTAGAGCGCCGCGCGCGCGGGCCCCGACTCCCACGGGCCCATGTGCGAGAGCACGATCGCGGTCGCGACCTGGCAGCGGAACGTCCAGCTCACGCCGTCGAAGTCGTCGGGCGCGGGCGGCGGGTTCGTGAAGACGCTCATGAACGCGTGCACGGCCTGTGGGCCCGCGCTCGCCGCGAGGTCCCGCGCCGCCGGGTCCCACACGTCTTTGCGGAACGGCTGATACGCGATGCGGCCGATGGCTTGCTGCGCGTTGGGATCGCCCTGCGCGTACACGGGCCGGAGCGCGGCACCGCCTTGCTCGCGCGGATCCGACACCATCGTCCACACCGGAAGATCGACGCGCCCTTTGTTGGCGCGCGGATCGGGGTTTTGAATCGTCGCGACCTCGATGGCGAGGTCGGCGCTGCCGGCGCCCACGGCGCGGAGCGCCATGTCGAACGCGACGCGCGCGCTCGGCGACTCCGGATACCGCGAGCGGATCTTCATCCCGACCTTGGCGCCCTGACCGCAGCAGCGCATGACGACCGCGAGCTCGTCGGCCACCTCGCGCGCGAAGTTGGCCGCTGCGTCGCCGGGTCCCGGGAGCACGTTGACGTACGGGACGGGCGCGTCGAGCTCGTTCGCGAGGCGCCGCGCGGTGGCGTCCCAGCTCCGACGATCGCGCATCATGACGAGCGCTTGCTTGTCGGCCTCGGAGCCGAAGGCGCGGGCCCGTGCATAATGCAAGCAAGCCTGGCCGTCGGGGTAGTGCGGATCGCGCTGCACGAGGTCGCCGAAGAGCTGCGCGGCCACGTCGGCGCGGCCTGCGTCGAGGTAGCCCCACGCCGCGTCGTGCAGCGGCGCGAGCGAGCTCGGATCGATCTGCATCGCGATCTTGGCCTGCTCGAAGGCCTCGTCGGGGCGTTTGGCGTCGCGGAGCGCGTTCAAGAGCGACGTGCGGAGGCCCCAGTCCTGCGGGAAGCGGCGCACGCCTTCGCCCGCGGCCTCGAGCGCGCCGGCCACGTCGCCGAGGCGCCTTCGAATCATCGCCGAGCCGGCCCACAAGACGACCTGTCCGCCGTGCATCGGGAGAAGGGCGGCGAAGATCTCGCTCGCGGAGCGGAGCGTCGGCAGGCGCGGATCGTCCGGCGAGGGCGGCACGGGTACGTCGAGCGTGGTGAGGAGCGCGGGCTTGATGATCGACCCCATCAAGAGATCCCACGAGAGGATCTGAATGACGTGCGGCTGGAGCCAACGCCTCACCCAATCGAGGTAACCGAGCGTGGGGTTCACCTCGAGCACGGCGCCGATGAGCTCGATGGCCTCCGGCAGGCGCTTCTGGATCATGAGCACGCGCGCGCGACCCGCGGCCGTCGCCACGTGGATGGCCCCTGTCGCCACCGGAAAGAGCGAGAGCGGGTCCTGCGACGCGAAGACGATCTCGTCGAACTGATCGAGGAGATCGCGCTCGTTGGGGAAGAGCATCAGCGCGTCCGCGATCTTGAGCGACGCGACGAGCGGCTGGTTCTGCGAGAGCGCCGTCTTGGCCTCTTGGGCGAGCTCGCTCGCGATGCGACGACGTTCCTGGTCCTGGGTCGGGAGGTTCTTGGGATCGAGCGCCATGTGAGGTCGGGTGATGGTCGCTGATTCGTGGCGCGTCGCCGACCCCAAAACGCACCCCTCACGAGAGCATCACACGCGCGGGCGCTCCGGCCGGGCGCGGCACACGGTCCTACCTCACCGTTCATCGAGGCGCGACGTATGCGATCCAGGTGGTCACTCGAGGGATCCAGACACGTGAGCGGTGGCCTGGTGCATTCGCGCCCCGGACGGCCGCGCACGCGCAGCGCCAGTAGAAAAGGAGAGACGCAACGCATGCGCGCGTGTGGCTCTCGACTTGCTTCGTTCGTCGACGTGGCGCGAGCACCAGCAGCAGCAGCAGCGACGGAGCAACGTGGTCGCCGCGCGCATCGAGGGCTCTTCGCCGGGGACTACCTGGAGGAGCGCTTCTTCATCTCCCGACTCATCGGCGAGGGCGGCTCGGCGTCGGTCTACGAGGCCGTCGACACCCACACCGGCGACGTCGTAGTCGTCAAATGCCTCCGAACTTCGCTCGCCGCCTCGCGCGTCCTGGCGGAGAGGCTCCTCCGCGAGGCCAAGTCCGCTGCGCAGATCGCCGGTCCGCACGTGGTGCGCGTTCTCCACGTCGGCCTCGAAGACGGCGTGCCGTTCATCGTGCTCGAGCGACTCCGCGGCCTCGATCTCGCGCGCATGGTCCGCATGTGGGGCCCGTTGCCGATCGCCGAGGCGTGCCGCTACGTGAGGCAAGCGAGCCTCGCGGTCGCCGACGCGCACGTGCACGGCTTCGTGCATCGTGACATCAAGCCGGCCAACCTCTTTCTCACGCACGACGCGTACGGTCTTCCCGTGGTGAAGGTGCTCGACTTCGGAATCGTGAAGGGACCGCCGCCGGCCGGCGAGGACGCGCCGACCGAGATCACGGGCGAGGTCGATCTTCTCGGATCCGTTCCCTTCATGGCACCCGAGCAGATCGCGGGTGCCGCGAGGGTGGACGAGCGCGCCGACGTGTGGTCGCTCGGGGCGACGCTCTACTACTTGCTCACCGGGCAGCGGCCGTTTTGCGCCCCGGACCCGATCGACACGCTGTCGCGCATTCTCTACGAGCCTCACGCGTCGCTCGATCAGGTCATGGACGTCCCCGCCCAACTCTCGCGCATCGTCGACGCGTGCCTCGCGAAGGATCCCGAGCAGCGCTGGCCGAGCGCGGCGTCGCTCGCGGCCGCGCTCGCCTCGTACGGTCGTGAGGGGCGGGTCTCGCGGGAGAGCGTGATCGACGTGCCGCGTGGACCGCTTCTCCGTCGGTCGGCGCGTGCGCTCCGTCGTCGCGTCGCCGGACCGCTCGGGGAGCTCCGCGATCTGGCGGGCGCTGCCCTTGCCGCGGCGCGCGCTCCCCGGTAACGCGTCGGTTGCGATGAGCTACCGGGTGACGAGCTGGTCCAGCGAGGCGGGCGTCGGTCGAGTCGAAGGGGAGATTGGCGCGCGCGACGTCGAGCGCCGCTACGCCTTCGTCGACGACTTCGTCATCGGCGAGGAAGTGGATCTCCTCCTCGAGGACGAGGACGGAAACGTCGTCGCGCGTGACGTCGCGCCGGCGCGCTGGCGCGAGAACGGTCCGCCGCTCGCCGTTCCGGCGAATGCGGAGCTCGACGCGCTCACGGCGCGCGCGACCAAGACGCTCGCCAAGCACACGCGCGTCGTGTGGACCGCGGCCGACGCCGACCGCCTCACGTTCGAGGTGCACGACGTCGATTGGCCGCCGCCGGTCACGCCGCCCCTCGCGGCGTTCCAGTTCGACGGCGTCGTCTACGTGAAGAGCCCGTCGTTCTCGGAGAGCTACGTTCGCGTCACGGCCGTTCCGTGGTCGCTCTTCCGTCGCGGCCGTGCGGCGATCCTTCGGTCGTGGTCGCTCGGCACGGCCGACGTGCCCGACGACGCCATCGTCTTCCGCTTCGAGCCGCGCCGCTTCGTCGAGTCCGCCGGCTACGTGATCGCCGCCTCGATGGAGGTCGTGGCGCCCGTTCCTCGCAAGACTTAACGCCCTGGGGTGGGTCGAGACGCGGTTGTTCGGCGCGTCTGGCCTTTTCCGAACGCAGCCGTGCGCTAGGGTACGGCCCCCGCATGAGCTTTCGTTCAGCCTTCGCCATCGCTCCGCTGCTCACCCTCGCCCTCGCGTGCTCGGCTTCGAGCCGCGACTCCAACAAGGCCGCGGGCGGCGACGGCGGCGTGGGCACGCCGGGCTCGATCGTGGGGCCCGACGACGCGGGTCAAGACGGCGGCGGCGACTGCGCGCAGAACATCGACATCGTGTTCGTCATGGACGTGTCCACGTCGATGGATGGCTTCTTGAACAAGCTCGCGCAGGAGATGCCGGTCGTCGATCAGAAGCTCAAGGCGATCAGCCCCGTCGCGAATCCGTACTACGGCCTCGCGGTGTTCGTGGACGACGCCATGCTCTTGAACAACGGCAACCCGTTCCAGAACGTCGACAGCCTGAAGCAAGAGTTCGAGAAGTGGGCGAAGTTCGCCAAAGGAAACTCCGAGCTCAGCGGCAACGGCTCGAACATGACGTACCCAGAGAACAGCCTCGACGCGCTCTATGCCGCGGCCGACGGCTTCCACTGGCGTCCCGGTAGCCTTCGCATTGTCATCCACACGACCGACGACACGTTCTGGAATGGACCGACCACGCAAGACGGCGTGAACATCCAGCACAGCTACCCGGCGACGGTGAAGAAGCTCATCGACACGCAGGTTCGTGACTTCTCGTACGCGTCGAAGCTCGGCGGATCCGACGAGACCACCGATGTCTCGATGGGATGGTTCGGGCCGTATCAGGGGCAGGACTCGATCCCCAAGGCCACGTTCGGCGACGTCTACGAGCTCGCCGACGTGGTGAGTGGGAAGGTGTCGCTCGCGAACAGCATCGAGAAGCTCGTGCAAGACACCTTCTGCAAGCCTTACGCTCCGGTTAAGTAGGAGGTCGGGTTTGTAGGAGGGCTGCGCCCTCCTCGCTGGCCTGCGGCCAGCTCACCACCTGCGTGCTCGGTTTGTAGGAGGGCTGCGCCCTCCTCGCTGGCCTGCGGCCAGCTCACCACCTGCGTGCTTCGCTCGGCCTTCGGCCTCGACTCAGCACCGGGGAGCGCCGCTCCCCGGGCCCCAGGCCGGCAGCGTTAGGGCGACTTTTGCGAGAGGTAGGCGGTGGCGCGGGGGGGGAGGGTGATGTCGAAGGTGCCCGCGCTCACTGTGGCGTTGGGGCCGCCTAGCCAGTCGTGGAGGACTGTGCCTTGCGGCATGAGGAGTGAGGCGGGGAGGGTGACGTGCACGGTGCCGCCGCTGCGGGACATGACGACGATGACGACGTCGGTGCCGAGCTCACGTGAGAAGACGAGCGTGTTGTCGTCGGCGGCGATCTTTCGGTATGAGCCGCGCCGCAAGGGAGCGAGCGCGCGGCGCGCGGCGCCTAGCTTGGCGGTGAAGGCGAAGGTCGCCTTCTCGTTCGCGGTGCGCGACGCGTCGGCGCGCCACATCGTTCGGTTGTTCGGATCGGCGCCGCCCCACTCACCGTATTCGTCGCCGTAATAGAGAAGAGGAACGCCCGGGATGGAGTAGAGCCACGCGAGCGCGAGGCGGTGGCGCGCATAGGGCTCGCCGTCGGGCGGCGCCACCGCGGCGTTGTCCCACTTGTTGCCCGCGACGTCGCGCGACCAGGTACCGCTCGTGTCGCGGTACGTGGCCTGAGTGACGAGGCGCGGCGTGTCGTGGCTCCCGATGAAGGGCGTCATGAGCGCGCCCTCCGGATACGACGAGAGGCTCGCGCGGAGCCAGTAGTCCGCGTGGCCGAGCCCGCGATCGTCCCACGCGAACGTGCGGTACGCGGCCGCGTGATAGAGGACGAAGTCGAACTGGCCGTCGAGGCCGGTCTTGCCGATGTAGCGCGCGATCGTTTGGTAGTCGTTGTCGTTGCCGGGGCAGCTCCCGGCCGCACAGTCGCTCCAACCCATGGCCGTCTCGCCGGTCATGAAGAGCTTGGTGCCGTTCTGCTCGAACGCATCGCGCAGGCCGCCGGCCAGGTTCACGACCGCCGCGTCCTCGACGTGCTTCACCGCGTCGAGGCGGAAGCCGTCGATGTCGAAGGTGTCGACCCACCAGATCGCGTCCGACACGAACTGATCCGACACCTCGGGCTTGGTCCAGTCGACGTCCGGCAAGTACGGCGCGAAGAGGCAGTCGAGGCGGTGCGCCGTCCAGTCGCAGCCGGTGGTGCCGCACGTGCAGCCGGTGCGGAACCAATCCGGGTGCGCCGCGAAGTACTCGTGGTCTTTGTGGACGTGGTTCACCACGAAGTCCATGACCACGCGGATGCCGTGCGCGTGCGCTTCCTTCACGAGCGCGTGGAGCGCGGCGTCGCCGCCGAGCCGCGGATCGACCTCGCGCGCGCGGGTGGGCCAGTAGCCGTGGTACGCGGTCACGTCGTGCGTGCCGTCGTCGGCCTTCTCGGCGGCGTCGGTGTTGCGGTGAAAGGGCGAAAACCAGATCGCGCGAACGCCGAGGCCGTCGAGCGCGCCGGACGCGATCACTTGGCGCCCACCCTCGAGATCTCCGCCCTCGAACGCGGCGCGCGGATCGACCGACGCTGGTTTGCTGACGTCGTTGGAAGCGACCGCGTTCTTCCAGCGATCGTTCATCGCCATGTAGAGCACGCCGTCACGCCAGTCGAACGTCTCCGGCTCGATCCAGAAGACGAGGCGCAAGGGATCGGTCGCGTGGCCGGTCGTGTCCTTGGCGTCGACGGTGAGCGTGTATTTCCCATCGGCGAGCGATGCGACGTCGAGGCCCACGGTGCCGGCGGCGGCGTCGGGCGTCACGGTGACGTTCGTCGTATCGGCGGCGCCATCGCGCTTCAGCGTGGCGTGCACGCTCGCGGGATCAAGGCCCGGGCCGTCCTTACCGGGCGCGAAGCGCACCGTGGCCGCGTAGTGACCGGCCCCGCTCGTGGGCCGCTCGTTCTTCTGCGACGCGAACGCGAGCGACGGGAGGTGACAATCACGAACGAGCACGGCCGAATTGTCGACGCCGGAGACGTACTTCCGGTGGCGCGCCTCGGGATCGATCGTGAACTCGCCGTCCAAGAGGAGCTTGTACGCGTGAAGCCCGGCCGCGAGCTCCACCTCGGCGGCGTAGGCCCCTGCCGCATCGGGGCCCTTCATCTCCACGCCCGGGTTCGCGAAGGCGTTCCAGTCGCCGGTGACGCCCACGTGGAAGTACGTCTTTCCGGCGGGCGGCGTGAAGCGGAACGACGTGGTGCACGGTCCGCTCGCGGCGTCCGTCGTCGTCGCGTCCAACGCGCCGTCGTTGCCCGGGGCGGCGTCGCCCTGCGCGCCCGCTTCGGAGAGATCGGGCGGCACGTAGTCGCTGTCGTGCACGTCGCCGCAGCCCGCCGCGGCGGCGACGCCGATCGAGAGGACGAGCGGGAGCGACCGAGCGATCTTGTGCATCACGACTCCCTCCGACCGCGACGACGACGCGCGATGCGTGCGAGGGCTGCGAGCGCGACGACGGCGACGCCGCCCGCGCGCGTGCTCGCGGCGTGACCGGGCAGCGCGCAGCCGCATCCAGAATCGTCGCCGGGCACCGCAGCGCCGTTGCCACCGGGATCGGCCCCGTTCGGGCTCGAAGCGTCGGGCGGCACCGCGGTCCCGCCGCCGTCGGGCACGCCGCCGTCGTTCGTCGGCTCGGTGGGGGCGTCGGGGAAATCTCCGCACGCGGGATCGATCGCCTTGCCGCGATCGAGCAGCGTCAGCGTGTATGCGCCGGCGCCGAAGCCCACCATCGGCACCTCGCCGCGGTAGTCGGCCGTGACGCGATCGTGGAGCTCGGCGAAGAGACCGAAGTTCTCCGACGCCTGCGCGACGTTCCACGCGAGGAGCGGCGCGGCGTCGCTCGCTCCGGCCGCGTCCATCGCGTGCGCGGTGCGGAGGTCGACGAAGATCCACTCTTGCGAGTCGTACCAGCCGCCCTTTTGATTGCGGAAGAAGCCGCGCCCGCTGGGCGGGACGAGCGCCGCGCGCATCGCGTCGAGCGTCGCTTTGGCCGTCTTCCCGCGCGGGTGCACGAGGCCGAGGTTCATGGCCTCGACCGCGGCCGCGTCGAGGAAGTCTTTGCCGCGCGCGAGGGCCTCGGCGCTCTGGGCGATCGCGCCGCTCGGCGCGCGCATGTACGAGACGATCGCATCGCGCGCGCGCTTTCCCGCCGCGCGGTACGTCTTGGCGAGCGTGGCGTCGCCGCCCGACGACTCGACGAGCGACGCGAGCGCGCAAAGACCCTTCGCCGCCGTAATGCTCGTGTAGGCGAAGTGCTCTTCCTTGCCGTTCCAGTGCACTTCCCAGATCGACGAGTCTTTGGCGACGAGCCCGGTGGCGGCTTCTTGCAGCGAGACGAGCACGTCGCCGACCTCGGTCTCCGAGCGCGGCAGCACCTCGGTGACGAAGCTCGGATCCTTGGCCGCTTGCGCGGTCTCGGCGAGCGCCCACAAGAAGAGGCCGAAGCCGTCGAACTCGACGTTCGGACCGTCGGCGTTCGAGTCCGACTCTTCGTCGCCGTTTCCGAAGTAGCGCACCACCGAGATCGCGTACGGCTTGCCGACGTAATCTTGATAGTGGCCGGCCGTGGCGGCGAGCTGAAAGCGAATCGCGCGCTTCGCTTCTTCGACGTGACCGAGCCGCGCGAGCGCGACGGTGGCGTACGCCATGTCGCGCACCCAGGCGATGTTCCACTGACCGGGCGCGAGGCTCGCGAGGATCTGGCCGTCGGGCTTTCCGGTCGCGCGCACTTGCGCCATGCGGAGCACGGCTTGCGCCTGATCGAACGCGGCCGCTTCGAGCGTCGACGCCCCGGCGGGAGCGGGCGCGCGCCACGACTGCCACGCGGCGATCTCGTCGTTCAAGACGGTCTCCGCGGAGCGCGCGCCGATGAAGGTGCGAACGCGATCGACCACCGGCTGCGCGTCGGAGTCGAGGCCGGTCGTGACGTACCAGCCGGACCAAGCGCTCGCGCCCACGGCGAGATCGCCGAGCGACGACTGGAAGCCGACGGCGACGTCGCTCGTCGCGCTGGAAGTGCCGGCGTTGTTCGCCAGATCTTGGCCGGCGTTCAGCGCGGCGAAGGGGCCCGATGGCGTGGACGCGTGACGGCTCGAGGCGCCGATGCTGCCGTAGGCGATGGTGAGCCCGGCCGGCCCGTACTCGTAGAACGCGTCACGCGACGCCGAGTAGCTCGATTGCTCTCCGTCGGCGCCAGGCGCGGGGCTGCCGCTCCCGAGGTGAAAGTTGTAGAGTGCATACGAATCGACGGCGCCGCTCCCGGAGGTGCGCGTCACCTTGAGGATCATGAACGCCGCTTGCTCGGCGAGGCCGATGGGCGCGAAGTGGTACTCGTCGAGATCGAGCCCGGCCGCGCTTCGTTTGACGTGCACGACGCCGGTGCCGCGCACGTACTCGACGAGCGACGGCGTGACCGCGGTGAGCCACGTGCCAGCGGTGCCGGCGCCGCCGACGCGGACGCCGGGGTAGGCGTCGTACGCGAAGTTGCGCGACTCGACGCCCGCCGACGGGAAGCGATACGGGTGCTCGTAGAAGTGAGTCAGCTTGCCCGCGACGGAGTCGTACGCGATCGACGCTCGCCCGTTCGACGACGGCAAGAACCTTTGCGATCGGAAGGCCTCGACGCCGGCGACCGCGGTCGTCGGTACGAAGACCCCGACGCCGGCCGCGGCGGCTGCGACAACCACCCGAAGAGCAACGATCCGAGCACCCATCGTCTCGGGCCGTACCCTAGCAATCGGGCGGGCAGTTGCACCGAGATTCGCGTCATCGTTGGCCGAACACGCTCAGCGCACCGCGACGTCCCACATCTCGTCGATGTCGCCACCGGCCGCCGGGCTGCCCCCCCTGGGTTCTCTTTCCGATTCGGGCATCAGCCCAACCTCCCGCCGGCAAACGCGTCGCCGGAATTGTCCGCTCTGCCGTGAAGCGATTCTCCGGCGCCGAACGAATCGGCTGCCTCGCGCACCTCACGTACCTTGACTCGCCCCGCGCGGGCGGCGCGCCTCGCGCCACGCTTCCGTCGGAGAGGGCGCGCGAGCTCGCGCTCAAAAGAAAGCGGCCCGAACACGCGTGGTGTCGGGCCGTACACCGGGTGGCACTGGCGCGGCCAGCGACACGCGGCTCAGAAGATCATGAAGCCGCGATTGTTGCCGAAGCCGAACCCGGCGAAGCCTGGTGCGGTCACGACCTCACAGAAGTTCTTCATGGCGAGGCCCGCCACCGGGGACATCGGCCCCAGCTCCGGCATCAGACCGACGGTGATGGCCAACCCGGCCATGTCGCAGAACATAGTCCCGCCGCCCGTCGTCGCTTCCATTTCATCAAGGGAGAGCTCGGCCATGGGAATCGCGGCAGCGTTCGAGATCGTCATGATGTGCTCCTTCGTGTCGTGCATGACACGCCCCACTTCATGCAGGACGCGGGCCATGGGGGCTCGCTCGAGGAGTCCTTGCGATTCGGGTCGATCGCAAAGCTCGTCGTGGCCGCCGCTCATCCGAATCTGCCACGCAATTGCCGCAAGTCGCACAGGCTCGTCGGTCCTCGTCGCGCACGAGCGGCGCGTCGCGCGCCACCCATGTCGCAAACCATCACCATCTGCGTGCGCGCGTTCGCTCGTCGATCAATGCGGCAGCGAAAGAACCCGACGGTTCGCGCTGCTCTCGACCACGGACGCTCGCACCACGCCGCGTGGGAGGGCCGAGAGCGCTTCGAACCCGCCCACGACGACGGCGGCCTTGCCCGTGCAGGCGTCGAAGACCATCTCGAAGGCGAAGCCGGGGGCGGCGCGCCGGAGGAGCGGCTCGGTGAGGTCCGGGTTGTGCTTGCCAACGAAGCGCGCGTTCTCGCGGAAGCGCGCCATCGTGTAGCCGCCCTCGGCGTCGCTCTGGATGGTGACGAGAAGGCTCGGCTCGGCGACCAAGGCGCGCGGATCCGTGCATGGCGCATCGGGCAGGTCGTGTGGTGCGCGGACCGCGAAGAAGAGCGCGACCACGAGCGTGAGCGCGAGCGCGGCCGGGGCGAGCCACACGGCGCTCGAGGTGGGCACCTCGTTCGGCGCGGCGGTCGAACGCGCGCGCGGGCGCCACGGGAGGAGCAGTGTGAACGGGAGCACGGTGGCTTGGAGTTGGGCCGCCTCGGTGATCCAGGGCGGCGTCACCGCCGCCGAGAGGATCGCGCCCAGAAAGACGAGTCGCGCGGCGGTCATGAGCGCGTCGTCGTCGCCGCTTTGCGCCGCGCGTCGTCTGCGGAGCCACGCGCGGAGGGCCAAGACTCCGCCCCGGAGGACTGCGCCCACGAAGGTGACGGCGAGCACCGCCATGCCCACGAGGTTGAGCATTCGGTAAACGCCGGCCTCGGCGCGGAAGCGCGCGAGCTTCTCGCCGATGGGGGCCTTACCTTCGAAGAACGAGTCGTCGGGATCGTAGAACGCGAGCGAGAAGAGGCCGTGCGGTCCGGCCAAGAACCCCGCGCTCCCTTGCAGGAACCCGAGCGCGACCCACGGGCGAGCCGCGATCTCGGAGGCCATGAGGCGCGCCGTCGCGCCCATGCGCTCCGTCTGCGGGAGGTTGGCGACCTCGGGGTGGACCTCACCCAGATACGTGTAGTCCTCACCGTGCATCGCGCCGTAGAGGATGGGCGGGAACTCGCCGCCTGGCGTCCCGCTCTCGGCGGTCTTGTGCACCACGAGCGCGTTGAACGCGAGCGCGGCGCCGAGGGCCCCGGCGCACGCGAGCGTCCGCTTCACACGCTCGCGCGCGGACGTGCGCCAGACCCAGAAGAAGAGCAGCGGAAGCGCGAGCACGGGCCCGGGCCGCGTCGCGAGGGCGAGCCCGAAGCAGCCGAAGAAGCCCGCGAGGAGCGGGAGGGGAAGCTCCGCGCGCGCGGTTGCCCTGAGGAGGAGTCGGAAGGCGATGAGACCGGCGAGCACCCCCAGCGACTCGGTGCCCACCACGAAGAGGTAGCGCCGCAGGTAGAACGCGAAGATCACCGTCACGGCGAAGCGCGCGCGCACCCCGTATCGCGCGCCGAGCGCGGACGTGACGCTGCCCATGAGGACCGCGACGACCCCCGCATAGAGGGCGAGCGCGAGCTTGAGGTCCATGCCCACCGCCGAGAGCACGAAGGAGAGCGACAGCGGATAGAGCGGGCGCATCGCCGTCAGCGTGACGTTCGTGCTGAACGGCAGCCCGTGTCCGATGCGCCACGCGTTCGAGAGGAAGCCCTCGGCGTCGCTCCACGGGATGATGCCGCCCATGAGCGCGTGTCGGCCTTCGACGCCCGTCGAGAGTTGGTTCGCGTACACGCCTCCCGCGAAGACGAGGAAGAACATGGCCGACGTGCGCTCGGCGAGGGGCGCGTCTTTCGCTCGCGCCGCCGCGCGTGCGAAGAGCGCAGCCACGAGCGTGAACGCCACGGCGTCGTACCGCGGGAGCATCGCGAGCGCGACCAGCGCGGCATGTGCCGTTACGGCGGCGAGGGCGAGGCCGAGTCGCCGGCGATCACTCGCCTCGAAGAAGGCGACGAGCCCGCTCACTTCTTCACGAAGATGCGCGTCTGTCGCGGGGGGATCGAGAACGGCGGCGATCCCACCTGTCCTTCGACGAGCTCTTGGTACGTGTCGGGCGGAATCGTGCTCGCGGTCTCGGGGCCGTCACCGCGGTTGATGGCCACGTACACCGTGTCCCCGGTCGTCGTCATCGAGAACGCCCACAGGTTCGCGTTGGCGGTGAGCGTTTGCCGGAGGCCGCGCCGGAGCGCCGGGTGCGCCGCGCGAATGGACGTGAGCTTGGCGATGCGCGACTTGAGCCAGGTCTGGTTCTGCGTCCAGCCGGTCCACGGCATCATCTTGCGATTGCCCGGGTCACCCGCGCCGGCGAGGCCGATCTCGTCGCCGTAGTAGATGAGCGGCGCACCCTTGGACGTGAAGAGCACGCCAAAGGCGTTGGCGAGGCGCTCGTAGGCGTTCACGCTCGTCGGCTGGGCGGGCTCGGTGGTGGACCAGCCGAGCGCCTTGTCGCCGTTCGAGTACTCGTCCCACGCCGGCGTGTCCTCGGCCATGTGGATGGCGCGCCCGAGATCGTGGTTCCCGATGAACGGGCTCATGACGGCGCGCGAGCCGTACGCCGTGTCGTTGGTGCGCATGAACGACGCGAGCTCGTCCATGCCGGCCTTGCGCATGAGCACCGTCTTCACGAGCTCGAGGCGCATGGGGAAGTCGAACTGTCCGTCGAGCTTGGTCGTGGGGTCGACGTAGTACTTGAGGTCGTTCTGGCTGTACGAGAACGTCTCGCCCACCAGGTAGAAGCGCTGCGGCGGGGTTTGGAGCGGAACCACCTCGGCCGTGAGCCGCGCGCGCAGATCGGTGAGCCAGCTGTCCTCGACGTGCTTGATGGCGTCGAGCCGGAATCCGTCGATGCCGTACTCCTTGGCCCAGGCGATGGCATTTCCCACCGACAAATCACGTGCAGCTTGCACGTTGTAGTTCCAGTGCGGGAGGTAGTCGGTGAACCAGCAGCGCTTGGCGTCGGCGTTCCAGTCGCACGTCACGCCGCACACGCACGAGCCGCCGCCCGGATAGAAGTACTCGGGGTGCGCTGCGTAGATGGAGCTCGACGCGTGCACGTGCACCATCGCGTAGTCGAAGATGATCTTGATGTTCTTCGCGTGCGCGGCGGCGACGAGCGCCTTCAGCTCCGCGCCGGTGCCGAAGTGGGACTCGGGCGTCTTGGGATCGAGCTCCTTCGGCCAGTACCCGTGGTAGGCCGAGTACATCTTGTCATCGCCGCCGGCGCCTTTGCCGGCCACGTCGGCGTTGTCGACCGGCACCGTGAGCCAGAGGACGTTCACGCCGAGATCGTCGAAGTATCCGTCTTGGATCTTCTTGGTGACGCCCGCGTAGTCGCCGCCTTGGTACTGCCCCGGCGCGCCCGACACCCCGGGCACCTGGGAGTTGTTGGCGGCGCTCCCGTCGTTGAAGCGATCGACGAACACGAAATAGAGGACCGCGTCGCGCCAGTCGAAGACGCCCGGCGGCGGCAAGGGCGGCTCGTCGCAGACCCACGTCGAGTCGCACGTCGTCGGTTGGCGCACGCTGTTCGAGTTGTTCTGCGGATCGGTGACCTTCTGCACCGTGGGATCCGGATCGAGCTTCCAGCCGTCGCTCGTCTTGCAGCCATCGACGCAGAACTTGTATTGTACAGTCTTTCCGGGCGGCACCGGCACCGTGACCGACCACTTGGTGCCCGAGAGCTTCAAGGGATCGCCGCTCACCCAGGCGTCGTCGCGGTAGTCGCCGCGGAGCTCCACGCTCTTCTCGCCGCCGAACGGGTAGGTGAAGGTCACGAGGCAGCGGCGCTGGTCTTCCGGACACACCGGCGTCGTGTCGGTGGGCCCGTAGTAGCCGCCCGCGGGCGCGGGGCCTTTTCCGGGGTCGAAGAGCGACGCGTCGGGCGGCTCGCCGGTCGACTTGGTGCGCGGAGCGTCGTCGCCGCAGGCGGCGGTCATGACGGCGAGCGGCACACCCAGGAAGAGCGCGCCTATCCAGGGGCGGATGGCAGAGCGCCTTTGGGGGCCAAGCGAGCGGGACGATGCGGTCGGCACGGCGGGAAACACGGGCGGACGGAGCATGGCGGAAGCGCCAGCGATGTCAACGCGTGTGCGGCTCGAGTGGCTGTTTCCAGGCCTCGGAGAGCCCGTGGCCAGTCCAAATCGTTACCAAAATAGTTTCGATTGGAAGCGTTATGGGCGCGCGGCGGGTGCCGTTTGCCCAGTTCATGCGTCAAGCGATCGTCGTCCTCGCCACCCTCATCCTCCCTCTCCTTTCACGAAGCAGCGCCGCGGACGAGCTGCCGCGGCCCGAGCCCGACGCCGTCGACGAGCCGACGCCCGAAGCGGGGGTGCGGGCCCTCCCATGTCGACCGACGATCGCCTGCACCGCGGAGATCGTTCCGGGTGGACACTTCGAGATCGAAGCTGGATATGCCCTCCGCCGCACGCCATCGGCGAGCACGGGGGTTCATGGCGCCGCCGTCCTCGGCAAGTACTCGATCACCGATCGCCTGCAGCTCCAGCTCGGAACCAACAACGTGTTCCTCGCGCAGGCGGGCACGTCGACGCGCAGCTTCGACGGCGCGTTCGGTGGACCCAAGCTGGTCGTCGTCACGCAGGGCGAGCGCGTTCCGGCCATCGCGGTCTCGGCGCTCGTCAGCGCTCCCACCGCAAAGGACGAGGGCGCGGCCGTTCGCACCTACGACGAGAGCACGTGGATCTACGTCTCGAAGGATCTCCTCGGCTTCCACGGCGACATCAACGTCGGCCTCGACGCGCTCAGCCTCGACAAGAAGCCCGCGCTCCAGACCCTCGCCGCGCTCGCGGTTTCACGCGATCTGGCGTTCGGGTTCGGCGCGATGATCGAGGGCTACACGTACAACGGCGGCGGCGCGTACGCCGGTCACGACGGCGGCGTCCTCACCGCGCTCTCGTTCTCGCCCATGCCCGAGCTCGTGCTCGACGCCGGGGCCGATACGGCGCTCTATCGTGACACGCGAACGGTGACGTTCTTCGCGGGGCTCACGATGCTGCCCTTCGATTCGGTGCGGGCGGGGGCGCGACGCGCCGGCAGCCTGGCTCCGCCTTCGCCTCACGCGGCGGCTCGGCAAGGAGCGGCGCGATGAAGATCAAGCACAAGCTCTTCGCGCTCCTCGCGCTCGCCCTCCTCGGCTTCGGCGTCGTCGTTTGGAGCGCGCGGAGCGGCTTCGAGCGCACCGAGGAAGCCAACGCCGTCCTCGGAGCCACCACCGAGACCCTTCGCGCGCACATGGAAGCGGACATGATGCACGATGCGCTCCGCGCCGACGTCCTGGAGTCGCTCGCCGCGGGCAAGGCGCGTGACGCCGAGCGGAGCAAGGGTGCGGTCAGCGACGTTGCCGACCACGCGAAGACGCTGCGCGACGCGGTCGCCAAGGTTCGCGACGGCCACGCCGACTCGACGATCACGATGGCCCTCGCGGAGGTGACGGGCCCGCTCGAGGCCTACGTCGACCTGGCGACGCGCTTGGTGAGCTTGGCCGGCGCGGACGTGGGCGCGGCCGAAGCGGCGCTGCCCGAGTTCTTCGTGGCGTTCAAGACGCTCGAAGATCGAATGGAGGCCCTCAGCGCCGTCATCGAGCACGCGGCGACGCGGGCTCGCGCCGGAGCGGTGGCCGGGCGCGAGGGCGCGTTGCGCACGATGATGATCGCCTTCTTCGCGACGGTGATCGTGGTGGGTGCGGCCGGCCTCGTCATCGCGGGCAGCATCACCGGCCCGCTCCGCGCGACGGTGGAACACCTGCGCGAGATCGCCGAAGGCGATGGCGACCTCACGCGACGCTTGGCCGTTCACACCAAGGACGAGACCGCCGAGGTCGCGCTCTGGTTCAACACCTTCGTCGAGAAGGTGCAGTCGATCGTCGTCGCGACGCACGGGGCGGCGACCGGCGTCGCCACCTCGACGGCCGAGGTGCAGACTGCAGCCAACGTGCTCTCCGACAAGGCGCAAGAGCTCGCGGCCGCCGTCGACCGTTCGCGCGCGAACGTGGAGCAGCTCGGCCAGGTGATGCACGGCTCGGTCGCGCGGGCCGGCGAGGCCTCGGAGCTCGCGCGCGCCTCGAGCGACGTGGCAGCCAAGGGCGGCGGGCTCGTGCGGCACGTGGTCGACGCGATCGGCGCGATCGAAGCGTCGTTCCAGCGCATCTCGACGATCACGTCGACCATCGACGAGTTTGCCTTCCAGACCAATCTGCTCGCGCTCAACGCCGCCGTCGAGGCGGCGCGCGCGGGCGAGGCCGGCCGCGGCTTCGCCGTCGTCGCCACCGAGGTGCGTGCGCTCGCGCAGCGGAGCGGGGCCGCATCGAAGGAGATCCGCGAGCTCATCGGCGATTCACTCGCCAAGACCACGGCCGGATTCGAGCTCGCCAAGCAGTCCGGCAGCGTCCTCTCCGAGGTCGTCGACTCGACGCGGCGCGTGAGTGACCTCATCGTCGACGTCGCGCGCCAGACCCACGAGCAGACGAGCGGCCTCGACGAAGTCTCGGGCGGGATGACGCGCATGGACGACGTGGCACAGACGACCGCCGCGCAAGCCGAGGAGCTATCGGCGACGGCGATCGCGGTGGCCGAGAACGCGACCGCGATCCTCCGTCACGTGTCGCGCTTCGACTTGGGGAGCGGAGCGCGCTCCAACGACGCGACCTATCGGCTCGGCGTAAGGCACGGGTCTCCCTCGGGCAGAAACACGCGCACCGAGAACGGCGAGAGGGGGAGCGAGGCCACGCCGTCTTCGGGAACGGTGAGGATCTCACCGTTCAAGGCGTCCGCGTAGCGTCCGGGGCGGAAGCGCGGCCCGACGGACACCGCGCGTGAGGCGCTCGACGGCCTCCGCGCGACGACGACGAGGGCCGCGCTCGTTCCTGGCTCCGCGCCCCCACGAGCGAAGACCCACGACTCGGCATCGGCGTCGACCTTCTGGTACGCATCGCTCCGCAGGGCCGGGCAGGCGGCGCGGAGCTTCCCGATGCGGCGCGTGAAGGTGCGCACGTCGCGCTGCGCATCCGAGAGGTCACCCTCGGCGGGCATCACGCGACGCGAGTCGGGATCGAGGCGACCGGGGAGCGCGACCTCGTCGCCGTAGTAGACGACGGGGGCGCCGGGCAAGGTGAAGACGACGCCGAGCGCGACCTTCTGCTTCGCGTACACGACGGCATCGCGCGGTGACGGAGCGGGCGTCACGTAGCCGTCGCCGGCGGCCGTTCCGTCGCTCTCGGATGCGAAGCGCGTCACGTCGTGATTGCCGATCATGGTCGCCATGACGGCGCCCGACCCGCGGAACGCGTCCTCGCCCTCGGCGAGCGCGAGATCGACGACGAGGAGCGGCGCGGACTCCTGCGCGATCGACGCGCGGAGCGCCCACATGATCGGAAAGTGGAACTGTCCGTCGAGCGCCATCGGCCCGAGGTTGTAGCGAAGCGCGTCGAACCCGTTGGCCGCGGTGAAGGTCTCGCCCACCAAGTAGAGCGGGTTCTTGGGGTGCTCGAACCGCGCGCGCGCCGCCGCCGCGATGCGGCGCGTGGTGGAGCGCGGCATCATCGGCACGGCGTCGACGCGAAGACCGTCGAGCTCGAAGCGATCGAGCCAATACGTGACGTCGTCGACGACGCGCGCCAGCACCGGCTCACGGCGCGTGTTCAAGTCGGGAAGATACGGCGCGAACCAACACTTCTCGATGCTCGTATCCCACGGGCACGCGTCGGTTCCGCACAGGCACTTTCCGTCGGGCGCGTTGAAGGCGTCGTCGTTCGCGCGCGCCTTCCACCACGGGTGGTCCGCGTGGACGTGGTTCGGTACCACGTCGAGAATGACGCGGAGGCCGCGCGCGTGCGCCGCGGCGACGAGCGCGTCGAGCGCAGCTTCGTCGCCGAGGGCCGGATCGATGGCGCGCGTGTCGACGGGCCAATAGCCGTGATAGCCGGTGAAGCGGCGTCCTTCGCCGCCCGGGAAGAAGCCCTCGGGATTTTTGTAGACGGGCGAGAGCCAGAGCGTGGAGATCCCGAGCGCCTCGAAGTCGCCGCGCTCGACCGCATGCGTGACGCCGGCGAGTGTTCCTCCGGCGCGTGCGCCGGGCTCGCTTGGCGTCGCGAGCGCTCCCGTCGGGCCTTCGAAGCGGTCGATCACGATCTGATAGATGGCGGTGTCGCGCTTCTCCGGCGACGCGCCGATCCAGACAGAAGCGCGAGTCGGCTCTGCCGCGCGCCCGCTCGCGTCACGCCCGGCGATGGTGAAGACGTGCTTCCCGCGCGTGAGGCCCTCGAAGGTGATGTCGACCACACCTGGTGCGCGGCTCGTTACGTCGCGTGGCGACACCGATGCGCCGGCGCGCGTGGTGACCGTGATCGAGCGCGCGTCGAGCGGCGCTGGACCGTTCGATGCTGCGGCGAGCGCCACGCGAACGATGGCGCGGCCTTCGTCGCCGTTCGCCGCCACGTCGTCCACGGCGAGGGCGGGGGCCTCGCAGCTCGCCGCGTCGACGTAGGTGACCTCGCGGTCGCCCTCCCACGCCGTCGTGCCCACGAGCGGATCGGTGAGCCACACGCCATCGTCGATCAGGGCGTAGCGATAGGCGCCCGGCGCGGCGTCGACGTGCGCATGACGCCAGCCGTCGTCGCGCTCTGCGGCGAGCGCGCGTCCCGGACGCGTGAATCCGTCCCAGCTCCCCACGAGCTCCACGCGCGCGTCGCGGGAGGTCGCGCGATACCAAACGTCGACGCCGCACGTCCGCGTCGTCAAGCTCGCGGGCGCGTCAACATCCTTCCCCGGGCACCCGAGCGCGAGCGCCGCCGCGGTGACCGCGAGCGGCGCGATGAACGATCGAGCGACCATGCGCAGCGCTCGTCTAGCGTTGCGAGGGCGGTGTCGCAAGCAACCGCTCGCCGGCGGCAATGCGGGATCGCAAGTTGGGAAACCGCGTGTCGCTCGCTTTGGTGGCCGCTCCGATGACCGCCCGCTGACTGCCGGAGCGGCGCGCTTGCCAGCGTGGGCGAAAATCGAGCTGATTCCGGCTCGATCCACGGCGCCGTTGGGAGGCGCGTCGTGAACCGCGCGCCACGGTCGCTCGCTAGAGTCGCGATAACTCCGACGAGGGGCAGCTGGCACACGCGCTGCAGAGTTCCGTCGCATGCGCAACATCGTCATCGCCGCCTTCGTGTCCGCCAATCTCCTCGCGTGCACTCTCGAGCCGCAGACCGACGAGGCCGCCCCCCGGAACACGACCGAGGGGGTCGCGACGTCGAGCCTCGAGCCCCACTTCAGCGCGCGCGCGTATGAGACCTCGCTGCGCATCCTCGCGCGCTTCTCGAGCCTCAACGCCGACAACCGTCGACTCGGCCCGGGCGACCGCCTCGTCGCCGTCATCGATGGCGGCGCGGAGATCCCGATGACCGAGACCGTCGTGGACTCGACCATGAACTATGTCGCCGAAGTGCCCGCGCCCAACGCCTCCGTGCACGTCGCGATCCGATTCATTCGCGCAAGTGGACAAGCGTCCGCGCTCGGGTCGGAGGTGGTGGTGCCCGCGCCGTTTACGATCGTGAAGGCGCCCAGCACCGTCACGCCACACACACCGGTCACCATCAACACCGAGTCGGTCAACGGCCCCGTGCGCTTGACCGGGTGGAACGGTTGCATGAAGCCGGGCGTGGACGACACGGCGCGTCCGATTGCCGGTGGTGTCTACGTCGAGTCGATGAGCGGCTCGCTCGAGACGAACGTGAGCGATTGCCCGGTCGACTTCGAGCTCTCGGCCGACACGAGCGGCAAGGTCGATTCGGCGTTCGCACAGAAGCGCGTCGGCGACGTGGCTCAGTTCCTCGATCCGGTGGGCTTCGTCGGCGCCCAGCGCCGCACGTTCCACGCCACCGTGACCAAGTGAGCGAAGCAGCCGCTCAATCGCCACGCGCCGCGTCGACGGAGCGGTCACGGCACTCAGCGTCGAGCAAGCACGCGGTCGCACCGACCGCCGTTCGCTCGCACTGCCACGACGCGTCGACGCACCTGCACTCGTAGCCGTCGATCCCGGCGTGCTCCTTCGCGCATGGGCACGGGTGCCACACCGGCAGGCTGCAGGTGCTCGTCGCGACGCACGCTCCGGCGGGGAGTTGCGCAACGGTGCGAACCGGACCGGCGGCATCGCAAGCGAACACGGCCCCGCGCTCGTCCGCTCCCCCGTCGAGCGCCGCGGCGTCCGCCGAGGCGTCGCCATCTGGCGTGCCGACGCTCGCCGCGACGCACGCGGTGACCGTCGCCAGCCACGCGGCGGCGAAGCTCGCAATCGCGCGCGCTGCTCGAGGCGCACCGCGCATCGCGTCTCCGTTTCGAGGGTCTCTCTTTCGCATGGTCTAGTTGCACATGGGGGGTGGGATCGACCCGACCTGGGCGCATACGGCTTCGTCAGCGGCGCTCGCGACGGGCAACCCGAGCACGTTCGCGGTCGCGCCGGGCGCGAACGTCCAGCCAGGCGCGTTCGCGTGTACGGGCTGCGTTACTTGGCGGAAGTAGGGCGCGTGGGTCGGACTGAACGCGCAGAGCGCGTAGACGCCCTTGTGGGTCGCTGGGGCGGTCATGCAGAGTGCAGGGATCTCGCTGCTGGCGCCCAGGCACGCGTGGGCGGCATCAACGATCTGCCAGCCAACTGTGCAGACGGTGACCACGCCTGCATCGGCGAGATCGCCCCCATCTAGGGAGTCGCAGCGCTTTCGTGGGCCGAGCCCTCCAGCCGCCGCGCGGAGCGCGCGCGTGCATTCGGATTGCAGCGCCGGGCTGAGCGCGGGCGCGGCGGGCACGAGGCCCGGGGCGGCACGCGATCCCACCGTCCAGCCGGACCCGTCGATCGCCACGTCGGTTGCGGTGTCGAGGAGGAAGACGCGGCCTTGCGCGTTGGCGACACAGACGGTTTCGATCCCGGTCGTGCGCTCCCCGGACGGCGCGGTCGTGCAGAGGCCGGCCACGTCGGGCGCGCTCGCGAAGCAGTCGCGGCCGGAGTCGAACTCGTCGAGCAACCGCGGACCACACGCGGGCACGTTTGCGCCGCCATCGCCGCGCGCCTCGTCGTTGGTCGTGCGCGAGCACGCGCCCATCGCGCACGCGAGCAATCCCAGCGCGGTCATCGCACGTCGCATGGCTTCATTGCGGCTCTCCCGAGTCGGGATCCGCGCATCGACTCGCGCGAGTTCAGCCGCCATCACGCTCACAGCTCGGTGTCCACGCGTTCCAGTTGTTCTCGGCCGAGGCGTCTCGGCAGTAGCCGGCGCCAGAAAAGAGGACCTTGCACGCCCAACTTCCCTGGCTGCACTCGCATCGGTACCGCGCGAGCTCTGGCGTGTCAGGGTCGTTGCAGCACGGGTTCACGTTGAACTCGATCGCCGGCTGGGCGGTACTGCACGACCCTGAGGGGATAGCCGCCGGCGTGTACCATGCGCCGAACGCGCCGTCGTGCAGGCTAGCGTCGATCGGAAACGTGGGGGCGTCTGTGCTCCCGTCTGCCGGCCCACCGTCGACCGAAGGGCCTGACTCCGTCGGTTTGGTTGAAGTGCAGGCAAGAAACGCGACCGGGACCAGGAGCCCGATGACGCTCATCAGCTTCACTGGGAAACACCATGAACGCGCGACGCTCTGCGCCCTGGACATATTGGCTCCTCGCGATTCGCCGACCGAATGCCGGTAGACGTCGCAGACGACATCCTCAAGGGTGGTTTCCGGCCGTGGAGCCGATCTCTTGCGGGAGGCGGAGCTCGTCTCCGTTGGCGTCGAAGTGCCGAACGGAGGCACCCGCGGCGTCGATGCACGCGAGCGGCGCGCCGGTCGTTCCCCCAGTGGCCGGGGCGTGGTGAATCACCACCACGGCGCGCGCGGGCTCCACGCCCGCTGCGCTGAGGCGGCTCCGCAAGTCGGCACCCGCAGCGTTGTCGGCCAGGGTCGCTTGGAGGCGCGTCGCGGCCGCGACCACCTCGCCGCCGATCGGTGGCCAGTAGACGGTCTCTTGGACGACCTCGCCGCGGCCGTTGATCACTACGGTCGCGATCGACTCGACCACGCGAATGCCGTCGAGCGCGCGGCCGAGGGAGGTCGTGTAACCGCCGAACGTCGTGCCGCCCGCACTCCCGCCGCCGCCGCTCGATGACGCGGAGGTTCCGACGCCGAAGGATTGGATCTGGTCGGCCGGCAGCCCGGCACCGGTCAGGTAGTCGCGCACGGCCGCGTTGTGATCCTCCGCGCTCCCGGTGAAAGCGGACGTGGTGCTCGGCGCCCCCGCGTTGGGGACGGCCGAGAACGCGGTGTTGGGCTCGATGAGGGCAGCGCCCTCGGGGCCCTCGTAGCGGATGGCGTCGCTGATGGCGCGCGCGACGGGCGTCCCCCCGAAGCGGAAGCGCGACTTCTCGACGGTGTGCGCATAGCCGGCGCGATCGACCGCCGTCGCTCCTTGCGTTTCGGCCCGGATCGCGGGCGTCGCGTCTCCGCGCGAAGCGTCGGCGCAACCGCTCGCAAGGGCCAGCAGCGAAACGAGAACGAGCAAGCCAGGCGTAAGGGGTCTCATGGGGATCTCCGCGAAGGGCGGCGCGTCACGAGGCGCGTCGCCAACCACCACGAGCATGCGCCCGAGCGGCGCCCCGCGCCATCCCACCCAGGTCTGACCATTGGCTCCATCCGTGAGCAACGTCGGGAATTAATGGCGGAAGGTCCGCGTTCGCCGCGGCATGCGAGGGTCTTCGACGATGACTTGGGCGGAGCGAGAGTTCGGTCACGCAGCGCTTGGCGATGCGCGCCGGAGTCGTCGCTTGTGTGCGATGGCGGCACGGGCGGCGGAGCGTCCATCCGGTAGAGTGTCGGCCGTGTTCGACCGTGAGAAGGAGCGCGAGGGAGCGTACGACTTCCTCGAGAGCGAGCATGTGGCGGCCTCGTCTGTGGCGGACGCGATGTTCCGCGCGACGGTGGAGCGCACGAGTGGGCACCGAGCGGTCTTCGTGGCGCTCGACTTCTCGAGCCTCACGCTCACCGATGATGACGAGAGCAAGGACTTCGGCGTCCTCGGCGCGTCGAATCGTCCTTGCCGCGGCGTGCTCATGGTCAACGCGCTCGCGGTCTCCCCCGTCGGCGTGCCGCTCGGTCTCGTCGATCAGCAGTTCTGGACGCGGTCGGAGCGTCAGTCCGGCACGCTCCGCGAGAAGGTGAAGCGCAACCTCAATCGGCCCTTCGAGGACAAGCAGGGGGCGTGGTTCATGCGCTCGGTGAAGGCCACCATCGCGCGGCTCGCGCCGGCGGAAGTCGTGCCGTGGTTCGTGATCGATCGCGAAGCGGACTCGCGACACATCTTGGAGCGGTTCAAGGACGAGCCGTGTCTGTTCACGATTCGCGGCACGAAGGACCGGACGCTGGCGCAAGCGGAGAAGGACTCGTCGGTGCGCGCCGCGCTGCTGAAGAAGGCTCCGCTCGCGAAGATGGTGGTCGACGTGCGCCGCACCGGAAAGCGCCCACCACGAAGCGCCGAGGTCGAAGTACGGGCGAAGGAAGTCGAGCTTCGGTTCCGTCAGCTCGGCATCTCGCCCGAGGCGACGATGAAGGTCCACGCAGTCTGGGTGCGCGAGCTCGTTCGCGTGCCTGGCAAGGAGGAGCAGCTCGACTGGATGCTCTACACCAACGCGCCGATCACCTCCGCGGAGGCGGCGCTGCAGGTCGTCGAGTCGTACCGTGCGCGCTGGCGCGTCGAAGAGTTCCATCGCACGTGGAAGCAGGGCGAATGCGAAGTCGAAACGACGCAGCTTCGCTCGCTCGAGGCCGTCGTGAAGTGGGCGACCATTCTCGCGGCCGTCGCCGTCCGCATCGAGCGACTCAAGTACCTCTCGCGCTCCGAGCCTGACCTGCCAGCGTCGGTCGAGTTTCTTCCGATCGAGATCGAAGCCATGAAGCTCGAGCGCGAGATGCGTGCAGAGGGCAAGCGTATCAAGCTCCCGGACATGCCCACTCTCGCTCAAGCCACGCACTGGATCGCCGAGCTCGGAGGCTGGATCGGCAAGCGAAACGGCCCCCCGGGCTCCATCACGCTCGCGCGCGGCCTCGACCGACTCTCGATCTACGTCGCCGCGATCCACACCGTGGATTTCAAAAGAAGCAGGCGGTCCAGGACAAAATGAGTCCATTGGTCAGACCCAGGTCGTAGTTCGGGCGATTTTCAGGCGTGAGGTTCGTCCAATTTTTGGACGAGCTGCCGCGCCGCGGCGGATTACGCGGTGGCGGGGCGGCGGGAGTTTGGGGGGAGCTCACCCGCGAGCTCTGCGGCGACCGCGATGGCGCGCTCGCGCGTTTCGGTCACGGTCGCGCGGTCGGCGATGTGTGCCTTTTCCCAAACGCGCTTTGGCTCGGGGAGCGGACCGGCGATCACGATCTTGCGCTTGGCCGCGCCGAGCTTGCCGAGCGCGCTCTCGAGCGCGACGAGGCCCGTTGCGTCGATGGTCGGCACGCGCGACAGATCCACGACGACGACGCGCGCGCCGCGATCGACCGAGTCGAGCGCGCCCATCGCCTTCTCGGCGGCGCCGAAGAACAAGGGCCCCGCGATCTCGTAGAGCGCGACGCCGGGCGGGAGCTCGCGATCGGTCTCGGAGAGGCCGCGATCGAGCACGGTGCGCGCCGAGGTGAGGTCGGCCATGCGGCGCATGAAGAGGAGCGCCGCCATGACGACGCCCGCCGTGACCGACACGACCATGTCGAAGATCACGGTGAGGAGGAAGCACGCGACGAGAACGATCACATCGCTCCGCGGCGCGACGCGAAGGATGTGTCCGAAGTGCTTCACGTCGGACATGTTCCACGCGACGAGCAAGAGGAGCGCCGCGAGCGCCGCCATCGGGATGTACGCGACGAGCGGGGCGAGAAGCACCATGGCCAGGAGCACGAGCACCGAGTGGATGACCGATGAGAACGGCGAGCGACCGCCGGACCGGATGTTGGTCGCCGTTCGCGCGAGCGCGCCCGTCGCGGCGATGCCGCCGAAGAAGGGCACGATCATGTTGCCGAGGCCGAGGCCCACGAGCTCGGAGTTCGGATCGTGGCGCTTGCCGGTGAGGCCGTCGGCGATGACGGCCGAGAGGAGCGACTCGATCGCGCCGAGCATCGCGATGGCGAACGCCGACGGAAAGAGCTCGCGCAAGGTCGCCATCGAGATGCCGCCCTCGTGCCACGGGACGACCAGCTTGGGCGGGGTGGGCGGGATGCCGGCGACCGTGTGTCCGTCGATGACGGTGTGGAAGCGGCTCCCGATGGTCGCGACATCGAAGCTCGGAACGAATCGGCGCAGCGCGACGGCGCCGGCCGACACCGCGACGATGGCGATGAGCGGTGCGGGCACGCGCTTGGTCACCTTGGGGATCGCGAGGAGCAGAATCAGCGTCGTCGTCGCGATGATCAGCTCGCCGAGGTTCACGTGCCCGTGCGCGATCTCTTCCCCGATGACCGCGACCTTCTCGACATACGACTCGGGCCACTTCGCGATGGGAAGGCCGAGCGCGTCTTTCAACTGGAGGGTGGCGATCACGACCGCGATGCCCGCCGTGAAGCCGGTGGTGACGGGGTGCGGAATGAACTGAATCAATCGGCCGAACCGCGCGATGCCCATCCCGACGAGCAGGACGCCGGCCATCAGGCCCGCCATCAAGAGACCGGAGAGGCCGTGCTTGGTGACGATGGGCGCGAGGATGACGACGAAGGCCGCCGTGGGCCCGGTGATCTGGAACTTCGACCCGCCCGTCAGCGCGACGACGACGCCGGCGATGATGGCGGTGTAGAGCCCGTGCTGCGGCGGCACGCCCACCGCGATGGCGAGGGCCATCGAGAGCGGCAGGGCGACGATGGCGACGACGACGCCCGCGAGCGCGTCGGCGCGGAGGTCGTCGCGCGTGTAGCCGTTCTTGAAGGTCCGGCGAATTGCGGCGGCGAAAGGGAGCGGGATGCGCTCGACGCCCTCGGAGAAGAGCGCCGAAAGCCGAGTTGGAGAAGCCATCGGAGATCTCTAGTTTGCCCCTCTCGCGACCGTACGCACCAGAAAACTGACACGCGTGTCAGTCGGTTGCGCGCCCGCCCGCGAAAGCTTGCCTCCCGACGGGGCGGCACTAGGTTGGGGGCGTGAAGACGCACGCTCGGCTCATGGGGGGCGCCATTTGCGCAGTCGTCTTGTCGGTCGCGGCGGCGCTGGCGGCTGCGCCCGGGCCGGGTGAGGTGGCGCTCGACGTCCGCGACTTCCGGATCATTCCGCGCGAGAGCGGCAAGGTGGACTACTACCGCGTGGTCCCCGAGGCGCGGCCGTACATCCGTGCAGAATACAAGCCCGCCTACGACACCGCCGTGCTCGGCGTGCGCGTGGCCGATGCGGATCGTGAGCGCGCCCGCACCCTCAAATGGTCGTGGCGCGCGGTGACGCTCCCGTCAGGCGGCAACGAGTGCGCGAACGGCAAGGGCGATTCCGCGGCGGTGGTCTACGCCACCTGGAAGCGCGGCCTCCGTTACTACACGCTCAAGTACGTCTGGAGCGCCGTCGGCCCCAAGGGCGCGGTGTGCGATCAGAAGCGGAACCCGTTCGTCGCCCAAGACACGGTGGTCCTCGAGTCGGGCGGCCCGCTCGGCGAGTGGCGCACCGAGTCCGTCGATCTCAAGGCGGAGTTCCGTAAGCACTTCGAGAAGGGCGACCCGAACGCCTCGGTGCCCGACTTCCTCGGCGTCGCGATCATGACCGATGGCGATCAGACCAAGAGCGAGAGCGTCGCCGACTACGCCGACTTCGTCCTCGGCCGCTGACTGGGCGCGTCAGCGGCCGCCTCAGCGAGCGGGGAGCGCTCGGAGGGCTTCGAGGTCGATCAGATCCTTGGCCCGCCCGGCGGCCGCTTTCGATCGAATCAGATCGGCCAGGCTCAAGATCTTCACGCGAAATCCCAGGAGCTCTACCTCGATCGCCGAAGGTTCGATGTTGGCGTAGGTGCCGAGCCCGGCCACCTCACCCAAGAGGTCGAGGTCGCCCTCATCGGTTACGAGCGTGAAGTTGAGACCGTTCCGCAGCGTTTGCTCGTCCCAGAAGAAGGGGAGCTCCGGAGGCGCGCCGCGCAGGCGAGGCCTTATCGGAGTGAGGGCCGACACGAGGCGCCGGAGGTTGTCGGGTGTCCGCGCGTAGCAGACGTCCACGTCGAGCGTCGCGCGGACGTGGCCGTGCGCGATGACTGCCAGGCCGCCGATGATGACGAACTCGACCCCTGCCGCCGTGAGGCGTTGGAGGAGCGCGCGCATTGCAGTCACGCCCCGGCCTTCTTCGCCGCGAGCGCGCGACGAAGCTCTTCTCCTAGCGCCGCGAGCTCCTCCGCTTTGGCGAGTCGCTGCTCGAAGCTCATCTCGAGCGCCGCCGCGAGCTGGGCACGATCGACGCCTGGCTTCATGTGATCGAGCACGCGATACTGCCAGGGCTCGCCTTCGGGGTACCAGGGCATCCCGGGAAGCTTAGCAAAATGCGCGTCAGCGGGCGCCGATGCGGAGGAGGACGACCTTGACCGTGTCCATCATCACGGAGAGGTCGAACCAGAGCGAGTACGTCTTGATGTAATAGAGGTCGTACTGGAGCTTCTCCAGCATGTCCTCGGTCGAGGCGCCGTAGCGGCAGCGGACCTGCGCGTGGCCGGTGACGCCCGGCTTCACGTAGAGGCGCTGCTTGAAGAACGGCACCTGCTGCTCGAGCTGCTCGATGAACACCGGCCGCTCGGGGCGCGGGCCGACCATGCTCATGTCGCCGCGGAGCACGTTCCAGAGCTGCGGGAGCTCGTCGAGGCGCGTCTTTCGGATGATCTTGCCGACGCGCGTCACGCGGTCGTCGTTCTCTTTGGCGAACTGCGCGCCGTGCTTCTCGGCGTCGATGCGCATCGACCGGAACTTGTAGATCGTGAAGAGCTTGCCGAACTCACCGGCGCGGACCTGCGAGTAGAGGAAGGGGCCTGGCGAATCGAGGCGCACCGCGAGCGCCGTGAGCAAGATGAGCGGCGCCGCGAGGACGAGGCCCACCGACGCGGCGACGACGTCGAGGAGGCGCTTCAAGCGGCGCGTCGTGGGGCGCGCGGAGAAGCCCTCGGCGAAGATGAGCTGGCTCGGCTTGAGCTCGCGCACGTAGATCTTGCCCGTGGTGCGCTCGTAGAAGTTCACGCCCTCCTCGACCTCGACGCCGCGGAACTTCACCTCGAGGAGCTGCTCGACCGGCAGCGTGCCGCGCCGATCGGGATACGCGACGAGGACCAGCCGAATGTCCTCGTTCATGACCACGTCGAAGAGCTCGGCGTAGGTGCCGATGATGCCGATGTCGGGCTCGACCTGCGAGCGATCGCGCGCGAGCATGCCGACGAGCTCGAGGCCGAGGTCGGGACCCTCGCGGATGAGCGCAGCGATTTCGCGCGCGAGGTCACCGTTGCCGAGGATGAGCACGCGCCGCAAGAAGCCGGCGTTCGACGACACGGTGTTGTAGAGGAGGCGCCACGCCGGGATGACGAGGGCGGTGAGCGCGACGGCGGTGAGGAAGATGCCGCGGCCGACGTTGAGCGTCGGGCTGACGTAGAAGATGCCGAGGAGGAGGATGCTCGAGAGCGCGAGGCCCTGGAGGACGCGCTGATAGATCGCGCGCGGCGACTGGACCGCGTGCAGATCGTACATGCCGGAGTAGTAGAACGCGCCCTGCACGAGGAGCGCGAACACGAACGCCTTGAGCATGACGTGCTCGTAGATGAGCCCGCCGTGCACGCCGAGGCGCACGCACGCGGCGAAGATCAGCAGCGTGGCGACGATGGCTCCTTCGTACGCGAAGAGGAGGAGCCTTCGTGGGGATCGGAACAGATCGAACATCGGCGCCCGTCAGCTCACGGTACGACGACGACGTCTCCGGGCTGGAGCGCCAAGTTCTGTTGGAGCTCTCCACGTTCGACGACACCCGAGAAGTCGAACGGAATACGGCGAACGCCCCGCGCATCGCGTCGAATGAGCACGATCCGGTCGGGGTTGGCGAAGCGCGTGAACCCGCCGGCGAGCGCCAGGCTCTGGAGGACGGAAATCTCCGAGTTGGGCGCGTACTCGCCGGGCTTCTGGACCTCGCCGACGACGTAGACGCGGTAGGACTTCACCTCGGACACCTGCACGGTGACCGGCGGCTGGTCTTGGAAGAACTGCTTCAGGCGATTGGCGACGTCGTTGGAGATCTCGGTCGCCGAGCGGCCTGCCGCCGGCACGTCGCCGAGGAGCGGCAGCGAGATGGCGCCGTCCGGACGGACCGTGACCTGCTGCTGGCTCACTTCCTCGTGCTTCCACACGCTGACCCGCAACACGTCGCCGGACCCGACGCGGTAGCCGAGCGAGCTCTCGGTCTTCCAGTCGTACGTGGGCGCGGCGCCGCAGCCGGTGAGCAAGGCCGTGAGACCAGCCGCCAAAACCCAGGCACGCATGTGCACCTTGGTATCACTTTCGCGGAAAGATGGGGAGCGCCTCTACGCCCTCCGGGAGCTTCGCGCGATAGGCGTCGAGGGCCCGCTCGAGCTCGGCGGCTGCGTCCGGCGACGTGCCGTAGAAAGTGACCGTGTCGAAAGCGCACACTCGGTTGTCACGGATGCGCCATCGCTCGACCGCGGTCCATTCGTCGGGGACGGTGCCCTTGAACCACGGCTCGTAGAGCACCGCGTGCCGGACCCCCGATTCGCGCGTGATCCGCACGAGGTCGTCCCGTGAGAGGCCGTGGTCGATGCGAAACCCTCGCGCGGCGGCGACGCGGAGGTCACCGAGGCCGATCAGATCGACGATCCGGCTCTGGCCGAAGAACGTGGTCGCGCCGACGTCGTTCACCGCGACCGGCGAGCGCGGCTCGCGACGCGACGCAAGGAAATGTGCAATTTGCATCTGCTGATCGGCGATGTTTCGCGCCGCGCGCGGGACCGTCGCGTGCGCGAGCGCTCCCCGCGGCGCGCAGGCGAGGGCGAGGGCGATCGCGACGGGGCGCCAGGCTCGGCGGAGGGTGGCCCATGACATGGCCACTCCGGCAAGGGTGACCGCGACGGCGTAAGCCTCGTAGCGGTAGAGCCAACCGATCTGCGCGAACGCCGTCTGGAGCGCGAGGGCGCCGAAGCCCACCGCGAGCCACCCCCGAGCCGGGGCGTCGCGCGGCACGGCGCGGAAGAGGAGCGCTGCGCCGACGAGGAGCGCGGCGACGTGCGGATTCGCGCGCAGGCGATCGAGGATCGTGCTCGGAAGCGCGCCGAGCGGAACCTCGGTGCGCTTCATGAGCACCGACGCGGGCGCGAACGGCGCGCCGTGATGGATGAAGAACGCGGCGGCGGCGAGCGGGAGCACGGCGCCGCTCGCGAGCGCGATCGCCGCGCCGCGTAGCTCGCGGCGCCGGGTCAAGAGCAGCGCGACGAGGGCGACGACGAACACGCCTTCGTAGCGGAGGCCGACGACCAACGCGGAGAGGAAGGCGAGGCGTCGGGAGCGCGGCGCGGGCGCGCGCGTGGCCTCGGCGACGAGGGCGACGACCGCCGCGATGTGAGCGGCGTGCTCCATGCCGAGGGCCGCGATGGGGGCGAGCGGCACCAAGGCGATCACGACCGCGAGCCAGACGAAGCGCGCGCGATCGCCGAGGCCCGCGCGCTCGAGCACGCGATCGAGTGAGAGGACGGTCGACGCGCTCGCGAGCGCGCCGAGGACGAGCGCGGTGCGATCGAGCGCGAGCGAGAGCGCGCGCGCCGCTGCGAGTGCGAATGGCCAGACGAGCGACGAGGCCGGCGTGGAGAAGACACCCGGCTGCAAGCCATAGGTGTGATCGTCGGCGAGCGTCCGCGCGAGCGAGAAATGGATGTACGCGTCGTCGAGTGGGAGGACGAGCTCGCCGCGCGTCAGCGTGAGGCCGGCGGCGAGGACCGCGACGAACGAGATCGCGAAGAGCGCGAGGGCCGCGACGGGCGGTCGCCTCAACGAGCGCTCCCGGTCCATGGCCCGCGTGTGCGCGCGCGCGTCGAGGCTTCGCGGAGCACGTCGGCAAAGGTGCCGGCGAGCGCGCGCCGCGAGTAGCGCTCTCGAGCGCCGCCGCTCGGGCCGGGCAGCGTGCCGCCGCTTTGCTCGAACGCGCGGACGCGGGCGGCGAGCGCCTCGGCGATCGCGGCGGCATCGCGCGGAGGGACGACGTCGCCGAGGCCTTCGGCGCGCACGAGTCGCGTGAGCGCGCCCTCCGGCGAGAGCGTGAGGATGGAGCGACCGAGGGCCATGAGCTCGAAGATTTTGGCCGGATAGATGCGCTCGGCGCCGGGCACGTCGTCCAAGATGCAGAGGTTGACGTGGCTCGCGGCGAGCGTGCGGACGACCTCGTCGTGCGGCACGTACCCGGCGCGCGTGACGCGGAGGGCCTCGGCGCCCGCGAAGGCGTCGGCCTCCGTCTCGACGATGCGGCCGATGAAGCGGACGTCGAGCTTGCGCGCGAGCTCCGGCGATCGCTCGTGGAGGAGGCGGAGGCCGGCGAGGAAGCCGCGCGCGCTCGTCAGCTTGAAGATGGTGCCGGCGTAGGTGACGACGAGGCGATCGCGCGGCGGTTCGGGCAGATTCGAAGGGAAATCGTCGGGATCGTAGCCGTTGGGGATCGCGTGGACGCGGGCGGGATCGACGAAGGGAAAGCGCTCGAGGAGGGCGGCGCGAAACTCTTCGGTGGCGATGGTGATCGCGTGCGCGAGCTTGAGGAGCGAGGCCTCGAGCGGATCTCCGACGAGGGCGCCGACGCGGCTGCCCATCATCTCGTAGCTCGTGCGGTAGGTGCTCCACTCGTCGCGGTAATCGAGGACGAGCGCCGCGCGCGGGAAGCGCGCGCGCACGGTGGGCGCGAGGAGGAACTGCGAAAACGGAGGCCCGCTGATGAGGACGGCGTCGGGCGCGGACAGGCGGGCGAGGGCGACTTGAGCCGCGGGCTGCCAGAGGACTTGCGGATCGGGGAAGAGGAGCTGCTTGGCGCCGGCGGAGAGGCGGCGGGTGACGCGCTGCTTGAGCGTCGGGGATGCATGCTTCGCCGCGCCGGCGCCGGCGCCGGCGGCGTCGGTGCCCGACGGGCCATCGCTCGTGGCGGCGGCCGCTTGCGCTTCCCACGCGGCGCGTTTGGCGGCGTAGCTCGGCTCGAGCGTACGCGCACGATGAACGACCAGGCCAGGCGGGAAGTCCTTCTCGAGCGAGGCGTCGAGGACCGGCACCGAGGGATTCGAGACGGTGAGCACCTCTGGCGTGACGCCGTGGGCGGGGAGGTACTTCACCAGCTTGAGGACGCGCTGCACGCCGGCGCCACCGACCGGCGGGAAATTGTACGAGACGACGAGCGCGCGCACGGGAGAGCTCACGGTAATCGCCTCACACGGGCTTGTGAACTGGCTCGGACGCGGTCACGATGGAACCCCCAATGTTGCCGCTCGTGAGCATCGTGATGCCGTGCCTCAACGAAGAGGCCTACATCGAGTCCTGCCTGCGCTCGGTCTTCGCGCAGGACTACCCCAAAGATCGCATCGAGATCTTGGTCGCCGACGGCATGAGCATGGACGGGACGCGGGAGATCCTCGACCGGCTGCGCAGCGAGGACCCGCGCATCCAGATCATCGACAATCCCGACCGCCTCCAAGCCGCCGGGCTCAACGCGGCCATTCGCGTGTCGCGCGGCGACGTGATCATCCGGATGGACGTACACGCCGAGTATGCGCCCGACTACGTGAGGCGCTGCGTCGAGGTGCTCGACGAAACCGGGGCCGACAACGTCGGCGGGGCGCAGCGCGCCAAGGCCAAGAGCCTTTTTCAGCGCGCGCTCTGCGCGGCGCTCGAGAGCCCGCTCGGTGTCGGCGGCTCCAAATACCGGTCCGCGGAGAACGAAGGCTTCGTCGACACGATCTTTTTGGGGGCCTTCCGGCGCCGCATCTTGGAGCGCGTGGGGCTCTACGATCCCAAGGCGTTCACCAACGAGGACGCGGAGCTCAATCAGCGCATCCTCGAGAGCGGCGGCAAGCTCTACTTGTCGCGCAAGATCGTGGTGCACTACTTCCCGCGCGACACCTTCAGGTCGCTGGCGCGGCAGTACTTCCGCTACGGCAAAGGCCGCGCCCGCACGATGGTGAAGCACCGGCGCTTTCCGCGCACGGGAGGGGCAGGGCTGTTCGCGGCGCTTCGGCCCGCGCTCCCGTTCGGGCTCGTGGCCACCGGCGCGGCGCTCGCGGTCACGTCCACGCCGCTCTTCACGACGTATCTGGCGACCTACGCGCTCCTCACGGGCGCGGAGGCGGTGCGCGTCGGAAGGCGCGAGGGCGCGCTCGCGGTCCCGCTCGTGTGGGCGATGTTTCCAGTCATCCACGCGTCGCACGGCGCCGGCTTCGCGGCGGGCCTGGTGACCTTCGCGCTCAAGCCGGATTGGAGCGACGAGCCGCCGCAGATCGACGACGCCCCGCCGGAGAGCGGCGAGTCGGTTCGTCCTGGCGGCCCGATGAAGAACCTCCGTCCGGCCGAGTCTTGAGCGCGTGGCCTTCCTAGGCGCCGTCCTCGTCGTCTTCATCATCATCATCCGGCCCCAGGAGTTCATCCCGGGGCTCGAGAGCTTCGCGCTCCTCAACGTGGCGACGGCGATCGGCGTCATCGGCATCGCGGTGGAGGCGGCCATGGGCAAGCTGCGCCGCATCGGCTCACCGCAGCTCCCGTTCGTCTTCGCGTTCCTCGTCTGGTGCTACGTGACGGTCATCGTCCGCGCCGGCTTCGGGGACATCGACAGCGCCCACCGCACGATCCTCTTTTCGGTGATCTTCATGAGCGTCGTCATGTTCGGTGCGCGCTCGCTCCTGCGCTTCCGGGCGATGGTAGGTGTCTTGATCTTGCTCGGGCTCACGCTCGGCTGGGTGGGGACCACGCAAGCGCTCCACTCCTTTGAGTGCATCAAGCTCTCCGCCGAGGACGTGCGAAATGGGCAACGTACGAGCGGCGAACCCACTGGCCTGCCGTGCATGTCGAGCCGGCTCGAGTGCGACACCGACGACCGCGCAGCGTCGCCGTTCTATTCACCGGAGGAGTTCGAGTACGTCTGCGAGAAGGCCGGCCCGTTCGACACCTTCACCGTCTCGCACGGTCGCGTTCGTTACCGAGGGATCTTGGCCGATCCGAACGAGCTCTCGGTGGCGCTCGCGGCGGCGCTGGGGCTCGCGTTCGGGTTCTACGGAGTCGCGCGCTCGTGGTTGCGCCATCCGTTGATGGCCGGGGCGACGGGCCTCATCGGCTTTTGCATCGTGTCGTCGCAGTCGCGCACCGGAGTGCTCGTCGCGGCGGTCGTCTTCGGCATCTACTTCGTGCGTCGGTACGGGATCAGCAAGGGCGCGATCATCGGGGCGGCGCTGGCGGCGCCGGTGATTTTGCTAGGCGGTCGCTCGGGCGAAGAGGCCGACTCGTCTTCCGAGGAGCGTGCGGGCGCGCTCTTCAAGGGCGTCGATCTGGTGCGCGAGTACCCGCTGTTCGGCGTAGGGCGCGGGATGTTCGGTGACCACTACTTCATCACGGCGCACAACTCGTATCTGCTGACCGCGGCCGAGCTCGGCCTCCCGGGCATGCTGCTTTGGTCGCTCGTCATGTACGTGACCTTGAAGATCCCGTTCGTGCTCGCATTCCGGACGCCGCCCGGGACCGACCCTCGCATCAAAGAGCTCGCCACCGCGGTGTTCGTGTCGCTCTGTGCGTTCATGGTCGGTATTGCGTTCTTGTCGTTCGCGTACCACGCGCTCCTTTGGATCTACATCGGCCTGGTCGGTGCGCTCTATGGCGTGGCGAAGCAGCAAAACCCCGCGTTCGAAGTGAAGCTGGTTCGAAAGGAAGTGGGCTGGGTGGCGGGCGCGGACGCGGTCATCCTCGTCTTCCTCTTCGTCTTCAGCCGCCTCCGCCCGGGCGACTGACGAAGCCCCGCCAGGGAAGAAACGACCCCCGGCACCAACAAAATGAGCGCGAGGCTCTCGAGCTCCCGGAGCTGAGATCGATCGATGCGTAAAAGCTCTTCCGGGTGCTTGACCCGTTTGTGGTGAGCCCTTCGAGAAAAGTGTCGGCCAGCTGCGAGCGAATTTGTTTCGCGGCGCCCATCAATTCGGCGACCGACGAACCGCTCCCTCCGCGAGCTCCTCGAACCGTCCGAGACTGTGCGACCACCCGAGCGGAGCTACTCCCTCCGCCACGTGTGGCCGCCTCGGGCGGCACTCGTCTGCCTCCACTCGACCCCGTATGCAGACACCTTTAGTCCTTTGAATCTCTCCTCCGGCAGCACACGGCACGGTGGCCTGGCCGCCGATTGGAACGACAAAACGCAAAGCGGCCGCGCGCGCGCAACGCGGCCACGCCACGCCCGGATACAAACCGCACGCCAGACGCGGCTCGCAGAATCCTTCGCGGAATCGCCGGCGCACCCTGTCCGCGGACACTTTTGCCTGTCCTTCGGACACCCGCGCGCCGCGACCGAGGCCTTCTGGCAGAAACCCGACCCCTACACACCGCTCGACGGCGGCCCTCCCGCAGGGCCCACACCCGCGGCGGAGCCGTCGCGGAAGAAGCCAGGGCGGAACGCGCGTCGCATGCCCACGAACACGCGCCCGCGAAGCCGCGCGCACCCACGCGCCACACTCAAACACAGAGCGCCACCAGCGCGACGCCGCACCCCGCAGGGGACGACCGTTACTTCGTGAACGTCTTGAACGCCGCGAACGTCTTCTTCAGGCCCGCGCGCACGTCGACCTTCGGCTCGTAGCCGATGAGCGCGCGCGCCCGCGAGATGTCGGCCAACGAGTCGCGCACGTCGCCTGCGCGGGGCTCGGTGTACTTGCGGTCGATGGTGCGCCCGACTTCCTCGCCGAGGATGTCGAGCAGCTGGTTCAGGGAGATGCGCTCCCCGCACGCGATGTTGACGACCTGCCCGGCGAGCTTGTTCGCGGTGTTCATCGCGCCGAGGTTCGCGGCCACGACGTTGTCGATGAAGCAGAAGTCCCGCGTCTGGCCGCCGTCGCCGTGCACGGTCGGCGCCTCGCCCCGAATCGCGGCGGTGATGAAGTTCGGGATCACGGCGGCGTACTGGCTCGTCGGATCCTGCTTTGGACCGAAGACGTTGAAGTAGCGCAGCGACAAGGTCTCGAGGCCATAGAGATCGGAGAAGTTCCGGAGGAGGTGCTCGCCCGCGAGCTTCGAAACTGCGTAGGGCGAGAGCGGCTCCGGCGTCATCGTCTCGACCTTGGGCAGCTCCTTCGTGTTGCCGTACGCCGACGAGCTCGCCGCAAAGACGAGGCGGCGCACGCCCACGTGACGGGCGACGTCGAGGACCACGGTCGTGCCTTGGACGTTGGCGAGCATCGACCGCTGCGGATCCTCGACCGAGCGCGCGACGGACGGGATGGCCGCCTCGTGAAACACCACGGAGCAGCCGGTCATCGCTCGCTTCACCGTGTCGGGATCGACGATCGTGCCCTCGATGAGCTCGACCTTGCCCTTCATCGACTCGAGGTTCTGACGCCGGCCGGACGAGAAGTCGTCGAGGATTCGCACGGTTTCGCCCGTCGCGAGGAGCGCCTCGGCGATGGAAGACCCGATGAACCCTGCGCCGCCCGTGACAAGAATCGTTGCCATGGCCGGTGATGGTAGGACGAACCTCGCCCGAAGAGTGAGGATATACTCACCCCTGGAGCGCCATTCGGGCACTCGAGCCCGACGCTTCCCCACGCCCTCTCGCCCCCCACGCGCCCAACGCGCCCAACGCAATGGCCGACGCCCAATCGCAAGAGTCGACCGAGCCGACGACCCGCGAGCGCATCGAGCGCGCGAAGAGCCTCGCGCTCCGCGCCCGCAGCTATTGGAAGGGCACGTTCCTCGTTCTGTTCGTCGTGGTCGGCGCCACGCTCGCGTACGCGCTCCAGATCAAGCGCACCTACGTCTCCGAGTGCGTCATCCTGGTCAAGCCCAACCTCAAGACCGAAGAGCAGGAGTCTGCGCAAGAGCGCGCCGTCCGCCTGGCCCCCAAGCTCCGCGACACCCTCCTCACGCGCTCGCGCCTCGAGCCCATCATCCGCGAGTTCCAGCTCTACCCGACCACGGTCGAGCATCGGAGCATCAACGATGCCGTCGAAGAGATGGGCAAGCACATCGGCTTCAAGGGGCGCGACTCGGAGACGTTCGTCATCTCCTTCGAGGACGATGATCCCGATCGGGCGCGCGTGATCACCCAGCGGCTCGCCGAGACGACGATGGCCGACTTCCGACGCGCCAACGCGTCGACGACGCAGCAGCAAGCCGACTTCTTGAACAACGAGCTCTCCCGCGCCGAGAACGATCTCGAAGAGGCCAACCACGCGCTCGCGTCGTTCCTCGCCGCGCACCCCGAGTTCGCGGCCGACAACGCCACGTCACCGTTCGGCGGTCGTCCCCAGGCCGGCACGTTTCCGCCGCCGCAAGCGCTTCCCGCGCCCACGCCCGCGCCGTCTCCCAACGCCGACCCGCAGCTCGCGACGCTCCTCCGCCAGAAGGCGCGCCTCGAGGCGGAGCTGCGCGCGGCCGGTCAGGTGACCCCACCCGCGCCGAACGAGACGATCACCTCGCTCACACGCGCGCGCGACGAGGCTGCGCGGCGCGTCGCGCAGGCCCAGGCCGATCTCGCCGAGAAGCGCACGCGCCTCACCGATCAGCACCCCGACATGGTCGCCGCCAAGGCACAAGCCGACACGGCCGCGGCCGCGCTCCGCACCGCCGAGGCGCAGCTCGAGGCTGCCAAGAGCGCACAAGCCCCGCCGACGCCCACCGGCGCGGCCCAGACCGAGCTCCAAGCGAAGCTCACCGAGCTGAACGGAGAGATCGCGAATCGGCAACGCGAGCTCGCGCGGCGTGGCCCAAGCTCGCCGACCGTTCCCGCACCGAGCGGCGCCGCTGGCGCGCTCCCGTCCGCACGCATCGAGCCCGTGCACCCCGTCGTGGCGCTCGAGACCGAGTGGGCGCGCCTCCTCCGCGCCGTCGGTGACGCGCGCGCGGTGCAAGAGGACCTCCGCCGCCGCTCCGAGCGCGCGCGCCTCAAGGCGAGCGCGACCGAGGCGTCGAGCGCGGGGCAGATGGAGATCATCGATCCGGCGTACAAGCCGACGCAGCCCAAGAAGGGACGTCGCAATACGGCGATGGCTGGCTTCGGCCTCGCGTTCGTCCTCGCCATCGCTTACGCCGCGGGACGCGTCCTCTCGGACGACACGATGTACGATCCCGCCGATGTCGAGGCGCTCCGCCTCATCCCGGTGCTCGGCGTGATCCCGCGACTCCCACCGCCGCCGTCGGCACCCGCCACCACGGGCGCGATTCAGCCGCAAGGACCCGAAGGAGTGACCCGTGCCGGTTGATCCGACGCGCACCCTTGTCCTCGTGCGGGGGGAGCCCGCCGGCGGCGCCTCGTCGGCCGGCGGCGCGGGTGCCCCCGGCGGAGGCGAGCCGCCCGTTCGCGTCGTCGCCGCGTGGGCGTCGCCGCCCGACACGCACGTCCTCGTCATGCTCGGCGACACGGCGCCCGAGGCGACGGCCGCGCTTCGCGTGCTCCGTCACCGCCTCGAGCAAAAGCGCGCCAACGGCATGTGGGTCTTCGCCGTCACGAGCGCGCGCCCCGGCGAGGGCAAGAGCACCTTCGCGTCGCAGCTCGCGCTCGTCCTCTCCGAGTCGCAGCGCGCGCGCGTCCTCCTCGTCGAGACCAATTTCGCGCGCCCCTCGCTCGCCCGCATCCTCGGGTTCCGGACGCCGCAGGGGCAGGGGTTCTCCACGCAGCTTGCCCGCAAGATGCGCGGCGGCACCGACCCGTGGTGCGTGGTCGCGCTCGGGCCCGCGCTCCACGTCCTCGCCGAAGACGAGAACGAGCCCGGCTTCCCCGAGACGCTCCACTCGACGTACTTCGCGCACGCCATCGCGCTCCTCGCGCGTGGCTACGACTTCCTCGTGCTCGACGCGCCATCGGTCCTCGGCTCCGGCGACGCGAACGTGGTCGAGGACGCGGTCGATGGCGTCATCATCGTCGCGCGGAGCGGCAAGACGCTCGGCAACGATCTCCGCGAAGCCGTGCGTCAGCTCGGCGAGCGAAAAGCCATGGGCGTCGTCATGTGGGACGCCGATCAAGCCGCCGTTGCGACGAGCGACGGCAAGGGCTCGGGGGGCGGGCGAGGGCGCGGACGTTGACGGACTTCGCGCTCTGGAAGCTCGATCCCAAGCGCGTTCCCGGTCCGCTCGGCGCCGCGCTCAAGAAGGAGGTCCACCTCTGGCTGGGAGCGTGGATCGCCGACCGCGCCCGCCGCCGCGCTCTCGGCGGCGTGCGCCCGAAGCACGTCCTCTTCTCGGTGTGCGATCACTACGAGCCGCTCCACGGCAAGGTCGACCATGAACGCGGCCTCGCGCGCGTCGTGCGTTGGCGCAACGACTATCCGCGGCTCGCGCGCGAGTTCCGTGACGACGCGGGCCGACCGCCGCGCCACTCGTACTTCTTTCCCGGCGAGGAATACCACCCGTCGTTCGTCGAGCCGCTCGCCGAAATGTGCAGCGCCGGCCTCGGCGAGGTCGAGGTGCACCTCCACCACGATGGCGACACGCGGGCGACGCTCCAGGTCGCGCTCGAGAAGACGCTCGCCGATTTGATGCAACACGGTCTCATCTCTCGCTCGCCGCGCGGCGGGCCCCAGTGGTCGTTCATCCACGGCAACTGGTGCCTCGCCAACGCGCGACGCGACGGGCGGTGGTGCGGCGTCGACGACGAGCTCGAGCTCCTCTACGAGCTCGGCTGCTACGCGGACTTCACGTTCCCGAGCGCGCCCGATCAATGCCAGCCGGCGATCGTGAACTCCATCTACTACCCGAAGGGCGACGTCCGCCGTCGGCGCGCGTACGAAGAGGCCGAGCGCGCTCACGTTGGCATGGGCAAGCGCGCCAAGCTCCTCCTCATCGAGGGGCCGCTCGCCATGTCGCTCCGCGACGACCTTCCGGGGCGCGGCAAGGGCAGCCGCGGCCGCGTGCGCATCGAGAGCGCGGCCCTCGACGCGTCGGATCCGCCGACGCGCGGACGCCTCGCCACGTGGATCGATCAGGGGGTGCACGTCGAAGGCCGGCCGGAGTGGGTCTTCGTCAAGGTGCACACCCACGGCGCGCCGGAGGGCAACGCGGAGGTGATGCTCGGCGAGCCGATGCATGCACTCCACACGGAATTGCGCGCGCGCACGCGGGCGCTCGGCGCGAAGCTCCACTACGTGACCGCGCGCGAGATGTACAACGTGGCGCGGGCGGCGATGGACGACCGGGAAGGGGAGCCGAGCGACTTCTACGACTACGAAGTCCCGCCCCCGCCGCGCGCCCCCGCCGCCTGACGCTTCGTGTCGGGGGATGTGCGCTGAAAGTTGGCCCAGCGGGCCGCCCGCGACGATGCTTCGGCCCATGAGCGATCTCGGTCGAGCGTGGTCTTACGCCAGTGGTTGCACCGTCTGCGGCTCGCAAGACTCGCGAGCGCTCACGACGACGCGCATCGGCACGGGGGATCTCGTCGTCGTGTGCGGCACTCATGAGCTCATGCACACGCGTGCCGGGCGCGTGGCCGGGACGGTGACCGAGCTCCGCGCGATGCTCAAGGATCGCCGCCTCGGTCGCGATCGCCGGACCCGCGGCGACGAGCTCGGCGCCGCGCTCGAGTCGGCTTTCTCGCCGCACCGCCGCAGCGAGATCGATCGCCGCCGCAACTGACCGGCGTGCGAAATCGCGGCGGCACGGTGTTGCGTCAGATCATCTGGTGGACGAAGCGGAACGCGTCCACGCCGCCAGGAGCGTGAGCTCGGGCCGGGTCGAGCGATCCCGGGCAGAAGAAGAAGTTGAGGAGCCCGGCGCCCTTCCCGAAGGTGAATTCGGGCGCGTCCTCGCTGTCGAGCTGGAGGAGCTGAACGACGCGCGCTCCACACGCGCACGTCACGCCGCCCATGGCGACGTGCTCGACGTTGCCATTGGCCCAGTACGGATGCCCGCCGAGGTACGAGAAGAGAGTGCTCGCGTCACTCGAGCTTCCGAACCGCGTGACGACGAGCGGACGCAGCCACGCGCGGAAGGCACGCACGAACGCGTCGTCCGGCTTGCCGAGCGTTCGCGACGAAAGCGCGTCGAGCCCCCACTCGTCCCAATCTTCCCAGTGCGGGAACGAACGAAATCCGTCGAGGTCGACCCCGCACGACGGATGGCGCGCGACGCCGAACGTGTCGGCGTCCTTCGGGGACAACGGGACGTGCAGCGCCGGCGCTGGCGCAGCGAAGCGATCGACGTAGAAGCCATGACCGTTCGCCTTCGACGAACGAACGCTGCAGCCGCGGCAGTAGTAGAGCGTCGCGAGCGCGAAGCCGGGGTCGAACGCGAGGGCTGGCCGCGCGTCGATCTGCCCGAGGAACGTGAACGGCTTTCGACACGCCGTGCATGAGGGCCACGCCTCGCTTTCGCGGTAGGGCGCACCGCCGAAGCGCGGCGCGGTGATCGCGAGCTCCGGAGCGCGGGTCAACTGGACGCGAAGCGCTCGGCGCAGCGCGCCTTCGAGCTTCGGCACGAGGACCGAGAAGTCCGCGCCGCTGCGCCCAGTCACACGATCTCGATCTGGTTCGTTCCGACCTTGGTGCGGAACTTGGTGCGGGCGATGACGCCGCCGTACTTCGCGTTGGTCGGATCGCCGAGCTGCACGAAGGTGACCCGCGTCTCCTGCGCGTCGATGCGCGCGACCGAGAAGCCGTAGGCGTTGCTGTCGGCGAAGACGAGGTGCGGGTTCGTGCGGCGCAGCGCGGCGTCGGCGCCGGTGGCCCACGCGTCGGCGACCGCGCGGAGCGACGATCCGGCGGGCACGAGCTTGTCGATCAGCTGCTTGAGCGACGCCGACGAGATACCCGCCGTGACGTACTCGACGCCGACCGACGGAGCAGCACCGGCGTCGAAGTCGGCCTTGAGGTGCGAGGCGAAGAACGCGTGGATGTCACCGGTCAGGACGAGCAGGCTCTGGACGTTGGCGGCCGCCAGCTCGCTCAGGATCGCGTTCCGCTCGCTGCGGTAGCCGTCCCACTGATCGCAGTTGATGTAGGCCGTGTAGCTGACGATGGCGGGGACGAGCGGGAGCTCGCCCAGTCGTAGCGCCATTTGCCACATCTGAACTTCGTTGCCCCACACCTTCCACGTGGCCTTGGAGGCCTTCATCGCGCGGAGCAGCCACTCGCGCTGCTGCTGGCCGAGGAGCGTGGGCTGCGCCGCTTCCTCGATCGGATCGAAGGCCGATTTGCGCACGAAGTAGCGCGCCCCGATCATCGAGTTCGCTTGCACCTTGCCGACGCTGACGTCGGTGGGGCCTTCGGGGATCACGTGATCGTCGCGATAGAGGCGCTGATCGGTGAGGAAGAGGTCGACGTTCTTTCCCCAGTTCAGCGTGCGGTAGATCTTGATGTCGCCCGGGAACGCCGCGTTGGGGTCGTAGACGATCTCCATCGGCTGGTATTCCGAGAATGCGCGATCGGCGGCGAGCCGGCGCGGCGTGTTCTGCTCGGAGGTGAAGCCGCCCGTCTTGGGATCGAGCTCGTTGAAGCTCGTCGAGTGATCCTGCCAGCAGTCGTCGGCGAACTCGTGATCGTCCCACACCACGACGAACGGCCAGAGCCGATGCACTTCCTTGATGAGCGGGTCGCCGCGGTACGCCTTGTAGAGCGTGCGGTAGTCCGCGAGCGTGGCCGCTGCGATGCGCGAGCCGTCCTGCGCCGCCGACGTGTCCATGCCGTCGGGGAGCTTGATGTCGCGGCCCGGCGCGGATGACTGGAACCGCGCGTCGTTGACGGACTCGTAGATGTAGTCGCCGAGGAACATCACGAAGTCGAAGTCGACGCCCTCGTCGAGGAGCGCCTGCCACGAATGCCAGTAGCGGCCGATCCGGTCTTGGCACGCGCAGAAGGCGAGCGTGACCGGAACGTCGGCGTCGGCGGCGGGGGCCGTGCGCGTCCGCGCGACCCGCGTGGTCACGCCACCCACCTCGAATCGGTACCAGTAGATCTGCCCGGCCTCGAGGCCGGTCGGCACGATCCGCACGGTGTGATCCGAGTCGGCGGTGGCGATGACCTTCTTCTGGGTGACGATCTGGGTGAGGGCTTCGTCTTTCGCGACGACGAGCAAGAGCTCGACGTCGTCGGTCTCGGCCTTCTTCGCTTCTTTGGCTTCGACGCGCGTCCAGAGGATCACGCGGTCGACGCGCGGATCACCCGACGCGAGCCCCTGCGGAAAGACGCGGTCACTTTCGTCGGGCGTCGACGTCGGCGAGGCGACGGGGCCCGCGTCGACCGGGAGCGTCGCGTCGCCCTCGCTCGCGCCGCCGTCGCCACGCGGGCGGCCGCCGTCGGGCGTCGTGGTGAGGCCGCTGCGATCGTCGCTCCCGCAGGCCACGTAGACGACCGACGCGATGGACCCGAGCAAGAAATCACGACGACGCACGCGAAGATCGTGGCACGGATCGCCTCAGCGCAAAAGGGCGGTGCGCGCCTCCACGAGGACGTCGTGCAGCATCGCCGCGCTCTCTTTCCACGACTTTGGCCCGCGCGCGGCGATCGCCTCCGCGCTCCATTTAATCTCGAGCGCGGCGAGGAGCGCGGCCTCCAGCGCCCCCGCGTCGCGCGCCGGCACCAAGCGCCCGACCGCGTCGTCGACGACGTCGGGGATGCCGCCGACGCGCGTCGCCACGACGGGCCGGCCGCACGCGAGCGCCTCGAGCACGACGTTGGGAGTGCCCTCGCGGTGCGACGGCAGGCAGAAGACGTCGCTTGCCGCGAGCCAGTCGGCCACCTCGGCGAGCGGCCGTGAGCCCGGCGCGAGCACGTGCTCGCCCGCGCCTGCGGCGAGCGTGCGCACGCGATCACCGGTGACTCCGTCGCCCAGCAAGACGAAGCGGGCGTCGGGACGAGCGCGCCGAACGCCGGCGATCGCGGTCAGGAGCTCCTCGATCCCCTTGGCCGGCTCGAGGCGCCCGACGAAGGTCACGATCGGATCCGTGTGCTTTACACCGAGCTTGGCACGCGCCTCGGTCCGGTCGCGCACGCGGAAGAGCGACGCGTCGACGCCGTTCGGGACGAACCGCACCCGATCGCGCGGCACGCCGAGGGCCTCGAGCTCGGCGCCGAGCGGGCGCGAAACCGCGACGGCGCGCGTCGCCATGGGCAAGAGGCGCGAGAGCCACACGCGTGCGCCGGGGCGCTTCCCGATCACGTTGAGATCGGAGCCGTGCACTTTCACCACTGAGGGCTTGCCGAGCGCGCGCGCCAGCGCGACGGCACACGCTGCGTCGGGGTAGGCCCACGCGCCGAGCACCACGTCGGCGCGGCGCACCACGTCGAGGTGGAGGAGCGACGACGCCCAAAAGAGCGGCGCCGCGACGCCGAGCCCGACCTTGGGCACGTAGAGCGTCCGCATGTAGCGCGTGGGGATGCCGGCCACGGTCTCTTCGCGCGGGAGCGCGCGTAGGCGTGCGGCACGCTCGGGGAATCCGAAGCGGTCGGCCACCGGCACCGCCGGGATCGCCTCCAGCACCTCGAGATCGCACATGTCCGCGAGCGCCGAGAATTGCTGCCGATTGAAGGGCGAGCTCAAGGGCTCGAGGCTGTTCGGAAAGATCCGCGTGACCGCGACAACGCGCACGCGATCTGTGATACCCACTTTGACGCCAGCGGCCCATGCGGATCGTGCACGTCGTCCAGAGCCTCGGTTTGGGAGGGCAGGAGCGCCTGGTCTTGCATCTCTCCCGAGAGCTTCGGCGTCGTGGCCACGACGTCACGGTGATCTCGCTCACGCCGGGCGGCGCGCTCCGCCCGGATTTCGAGGCGCCGGGCGGCGATCCGAACGCGCCCACGGCCGTGCGCGTGATCGAGCTCGCGCGCCGCGAGGGCTTCGACGCGCGCCTGCCGGTGCGCCTCGCCGCGACCCTGGTGTCGCTCAAGCCCGACGTGGTCCATACCCACAACCCGTCGCCGATGCTCTACGCGGTGCCGATCGCCAAGGGGCTCGGCGTCCACGCGATCGTCCACACCAAGCACGGCGCCAACATCTACGGGTCACGCTCCCTTCGCGCGGCGCAGGCGATCGCTCGCCTCACCACCTCGTTCGTGGCGTGCTCCAAGGGAACGGCGGTGACCGCGCGCAACAAGGAGCGAGTTCCGCCGCGCCGCTTGCGCGTCATTCCCAACGGGATCCCACTCGGTGACTTCGATCCCACGCGGAGCGCGCGCGCGCGTATGCGCGAGTCGCTCGGGCTCCCTCAAGACGCGTTCGTCATCGGCACCGTGGGCCGCCTCGCGCCCGAGAAAGCGCAATCGCTCCTCATTGCGGCCGCGGCGCCGCTCTTCGCGCGGGGCGCGCACGTCGTCCTCCTCGGTGAAGGGCCGGAGCGTCCCGCGCTCGAGGCGCTCGCCAAAGAGCACGCGCCGCACGTGCATCTTCTCGGCATTCGCACCGACGTGTCCGACGTGCTCTCGACGTTCGACGTCTTCGCGCTCACGTCGACGACCGAAGGCCTCCCGCTCGTCATCCCCGAGGCGATGGCGGCGGGCCTTCCGGTCGTGGCGACTGCGGTGGGCGGCGTGCCGGACATCGTTCCGCCTACCGTCGGCGTCCTCGCGCACTCCGGCGATCGCGAGGGCCTCTCCGCGGCCTTCGAGCGCCTCTTCGCGGACGCGGGCGAGCGCCGCGCGATGGGCGAGGCCGCGTCGGCCTACGCGCGCGCCGAATTTTCGATCGAGTCGATGACCGATCGCTACCTCGAGCTCTACGCACGGACGAGGCGCGTCTGATGCTCCCCGTGCCCCTGTTCAACGCGAACGTCGATGGCGCAGCCAACGTCGCCGTCGTGGAGGGCATCAACGACAACGTGACCCAGACGCGCGACGCGCAAGGTAACGTCGATCGGCATCCGGCCACGTTCACCGGACTCGACGGGCTCGCTACGCTCCGCCTCACCGCGCGCGATGCGGACACCCAATCGATCCAGATCCGCGCCCGCACCCAGGTCTACGTCGGGCTCGATTCGGTGCCCACGCCCGCGCCCAACGCGTCGCTCTCCCTCTCGTACGGCGCCACGTTCACGACGAGCCCGCGCGGCGCGCTCGCCGTATCCGCCACCGCGTCCGCCACGTCGATCGCGTCGGCGCGAACGGGCGACGGCAACTTCCTCCTCACGCTCGATCCCACGGCGTCGGCCACGTCCGTCGCGAGCTACGGGCTCTTTCTCACGTACAGCTACGCCCTCGCGCCGCGGTGGACCTTCAGTCAGTACGCGGGGGGCACCGTGACCAACACGCTCTCCGCGCCGCCGCTCCAGGCGGCCAACGGCGTGGTCCTCGAGCGCGGCGGCATCGACGGCGTCCTCCCGAGCGCGACGACCTCGCTCGGTCATGAGCTCGGCAAGCGCGACACCGGCACGGTGTCGGTGAACTATCGCTACGTCTACAGCCCGTACGCCCTTTCGATCGGGACGAACCCGCCTCAGCTCGCCGGACCCCAGAGCATTCATCAAGTCGGGCCGAGCGTCGGGCTTACGCACGCCTTCAGCGAAACGGTGACGACGACGACGGCGGTTGGCTTCAGCATGACGACGCCGCAGGCGATCGATCCCGATCAGCGCATCGTCGTTTTCCCGACCGGCTCCGAGCAGCTCACCGTGACCGGGAGCCGGTGGACGGTGCGCAGCCTCGCGAGCCTCTCGTACAGCTCGGTGAGCGCGCGCCTGGGCGCGGGACCGACGGTGGCTTTCACGGGATCGATTTCCGGCGCACCCATTCAAGGCCGCGCTTATCGCGCGCTCCACGTCGTGGGCTCGGTGCAGGCCACGCACTCGAGCGTGCCGGCGGCCGGCGGTGGGAGCGCGTCGATCGAGGCGCTCGGGGCGGGGGTCGAAGCGCGCTACGGCCTCACGCGTTGGCTCGGGATCTACAGCGGCTACGATCTCCGAGGGACGTCGAGCTTCGTGCCCGGCGATCCGGCGACGATTCGGCAGATCTTCTTCCTGGGCCTCTCGGGGTACTTCACCACCGACGGCAACCTGCCGCCGATTGAGACCACGCCGACCCCGTACACACCGGGCTGATCGGGTCGCCGCGCGAGCAGGTTCGGAGAGCGCTCAGACCATCGTGATGCGGCCACGGGCGACGAGCGCACGGATCGCGTCCGGGAGCGCTCCGTAGCGCGTTGCGATGGCGATGAGATCGGCGTTGGGGCGAAGCGCGGTCACGAAGTCGTACTCGTACGGCGTCCCCGCGAGGCCGGCCAATCGCTTCTCGAGGCGCGGAATGCCGCGCAGAATGGCCTCGCGCGCCTCGGCCGCGTTCCCGAGAGCGAGGCTCGCTTCGTGGAGCGCGAGGTAAATCGGAGCCTCGTTGAGCAGGCTCGGCGAGCCCTCGTCGAGCAACGTGGCCGCCTCGCGCGCGACGTCGCGCGCGGCCTCGGGGTTTCCGGTGCGGAGCTCCGACGCGGCGAGGTACCCGAGCGCCACCGGCACGACGTCGAGCATCTCGGTCGCGCGGTATCCGTGCGCCGCCGTGCGGAGGAGCGTGCGCGCTTGCTGCGCGGCGAGCGGCGCGTCGCTCCCGAGGAGCTCGAGCCCGCGATAGAAGAGGACGCCCAAGGTCGCGCGGTCGTGCGGCACCCAGCTCCCGAAGATGGCGGCTTCGGCGGTGCTGCGCGGCTCGACCAAGAACCGATCGAGCTCGCGATCGACGCCGAAGGTCGCGCTCCAGCAGAGGAGGATCATCTGGCCGTGGCGCAGCGTGCCGGGCGAGCCGATGCGCTGCGCGAGCGCGATGCCGCTGGCGATCGCCGCCCGCGCCTCGTCGCGCGCGCCCATCGTCGTGAGCGCGAAGCCGACGTTGATCGACAACGTCGCCTCGCGCGCCGCGAGGCCGGCCGCGCGCGCGGCTTCGGCGGCGCTTCGGCGCGCCGCGAGCGCTTGTCCGACGTCACCGCGCGCTTGGCGCACGACGGCGAGGGTCTGCCAGCCGTCGACCGCCGCGGCCGCGATGTTGCGCTCCTTGGCGAGCGCGAGGAGGTCCGCCGCCGCGGCCTCGGCCTGGTCGAGATCTCCGGCGAACGCGTGGCGTGAAGCGAGCGCGGCCGCGTCGCGGGCCTCCTCGTCGAAGAGACCGAGCGCCTTCGCCTCGGCGCGAACTTGATCGAGCCGACCGGCCGTCTCGGGTGCCCCGCCGCACGCGTCCTCGTAACGGACCCGGGCGCCGCGCGCGCGCACCGCGCTCGCGTCGTCGAACACCGACTCTTCGAGCGCGCGAATCGCCGAGTCGCGCTCGCCCGCGCGCGCATCGAGACGGCTCCACGCTTCGTCGAGGATGAGCGCTCGCGCGAACGCGGACGGCTTGTCGTCGGCGAAGGCGAGGGCCTTGTCGGCCATCGACACGGCGTCGGCGAGAGCGTGGGTCGCGAGCGCACGCGCGGCGGCCTTCTCGAGGTGGTGCGCGGCCTTGTGCGCGCGTCCGCCGAGCTCGAAATGCCGCGCGACCGTGGCGTCGTCCTCGGCCATCTTGGCGAGCCACTCGCCCGCGCGCGCGTGCATCTCCTTGAGCGTCTCTTCGGCGAGTGAGGCGTACGCGACCTCGCGCATGAGCGCGTGCTTGAACGAGTACTCGCGCGTGCCCGAAAAACGGGAGAGCGACTGCTCCTGCACGATCTCCGCGGACGCGAGCGCGCGCAGTACTTCACCGGCGTTGCTCACGCCGAGCGCGGAGAGACCTTGATCGAAGCCGGAGAGGCCGAACACGCTGAGGCGCGCCGCGGCGTCGCGGACGTTGTCCTCGAGCGCGTCGAGCTGCACCTGCATGGCGGCTTCGATCGTGGGCGCGCTCGTAGCGTCGCGGCCCTGCGCGGTGAGCCGCGCCAGCTCCTCGGCGAAGAGCGGAGAGCCCGCGGCCTGGGCCGCGATGGTCTCGGCGATGAGCTCGCCGTCCTGTCCGTGCAGTCGATCGCCGAGCACCGCCGCCGCGATCGCGCGCGTGGAGCGGCGCGCGAGCGGTCGGAGCTCGATGCGTACGTGATCGCGGCCCGCGAAGCGGTTGGGATCCTCGCGCCACAAGACGGGGCGCGCCGTGGCGACGATCCACAACGGAAGCCCCGAGGCGCGTCCCAAGATGTGATCGAGGAGGGTGAGGCTCTCGCTGTCGGCCCAGTGCGCGTCCTCGAGGCCGATGACGAGCGGGGTCTTGCGCGCCTCGTGCATCGCGAGCTCGGCGAGCGCGAGCCACAACGCGTCGCGGGCGCCGCGTCCGTCGGCGTGGGTGGGCAGCGCCTCGTTGACGATGAGGCGGGCCAACGCCTCGCGCGCTTCGGGCGAGGTCATGAGATCCGCCACCGCTTCTTGGGCGCGAGCGAGCGAGTCGCTCTTCACGATGCCGGCGAGCGCGCGCGCGATGCTGGCCGCCACACCGAGCGCTTGCCCTTTGCCGAACGTCTCGGCCCGCACGTTCACGAGCCGTGGGCTCGAAGCGTGCGCGGCGACGCGGGCCATCGCTTCGCGACGAAGGCGTGTTTTGCCGATGCCCGGGGCGCCGGTGATGGTGGTCACGACGGCGGTGCGATCGTCGACGGCGCGCTCGAAGGCGTTCATCACCTGCGCGAGCTCGGCCTCGCGCCCGACGAACGGTGCGCCCCCCATCACCTCGCGCTTCGAGAGGACCTGCTCGCTGACGAGGGTCGAGCCGTCGTCGCGCATTTGAAACTCGAAGCTGCCGCGCGAAAGCTCGGTGGTCGTCGTGTCGGCGAGCACGCTGCCGCGCGGGGCGTCGCGCGAGAGGGCCGCGGCGCGGTCCACGACCTCTCCGCTAGGCCGCGCGCCGTCGATGCGGCTTCGTCCAGTGGCGACGCCCACGCTCGCGCCGGCCTTGGCCATGCGTAGAGCGATGTCGATCGCGCGGACGGCCTCGTCGCCCGCGGCCTTGCGAACGCCGAGGTGCGCGACGACGGCGTTACCGCCGAGCTCGGTGGCCTCGGCGCCGCGCGCCCGGAGGTGCGCGACGAGGCGTGTGCGCGCCGGGCCCTTGGGCACGTGCGTCGCCAGGATGGACGTGACGAGGCGTGAGCCGCCTCCGGAGATAGGCGCGAGGCCGCTCACCGGGGCCTTGCTCGCGCCCCCGCTCGCGCTGCTCACCGCGTCACGCTCCGATTCGGGCGGGGCCGGCGCCATGCGCCGCTGACCGTGCGCGGCGTCGAGCGCGACCTCGCTCGCGATGCGTCGCATGTCCTCGGCCACCACCTCGGCGCTCACCGGCCGCTCGCCGGGCGCGGTGGCGAGCAGGCTCGCGAGAAGGTCGTCGAGCGCGGGCGGAACGCCGGTCAGGACTTCGCTGAGCCGCGGCGCGGGCGTCGTGACGAGGCGCGCGAGGATCGCGATCGGCGTCGGGCCGACGTGCGGCGGGCGATGGGCGATCATCTCGAAGAGCGTCGCGCCGAGCGAATAGAGATCGGCGCGGGCTTCGATTTCCCCGTCGCCGCGCGCTTGCTCGGGCGCCATGTACGCCGGCGTCCCGATGATCGCACCGGTGCGCGTCAGCTTGCCGTCCTCGCTCGCGGCCACGCCGAAATCGACGAGCTTGGCCTGCACGGGACCGAGCGTGCCGTCGCGGCTGCCGACGAGGATGACGTTCGAAGGCTTCACGTCGCGGTGAACCACGCCTGCCGCGTGCGCGGCGGCGAGCGCATCGGCGATCTGCGCCGCGACGTCGAGGCACATCGTGAGAGGCAACGGGCTGCGCCGCTGGCGGACCGCGATGTCCTCGCCGTCGAGCCACTCCATGGCGAGGTAAGGTGAGCCTTCGTCGAGCTGGCCGAACGCCACGAGCCGCACGATCCCGGGGTGACGGAGCCCGGCCAAGAGGCGGCCCTCACGCTGGAAGCGCGCCTCTTCGCTGGCGTCGACGCCGGGGATGGCGATGACCTTGAGCGCGACGGGCTGCCCGGTCACGCGATCGGTCGCGCGATACACGATGCCGGCCGCGCCACGACCGACCTCTCGCTCGATCTCGAAGCGACCGCCGAGCAGCATGTTCGGTTGGGGCATCACCATGTCGCGTCGCGTCTCCTCGCGTGCCTGCCTGCGGCGTCCGTCTCAGCGTGCTCTCGGTCGGTGCTGCTCTTGCTGCGTATCGCTCGGTGCTGCGTGCTGCGTCCGCTCTCTTCCGCGTGCCATTCGCGCGGTTTCGGTGCTCACTTCGGCTTGCGGCCGAGGCCCAAGACGAAGATCTCGTAGCTCACTTGGCGCGTGCCCTCGGGGCGGATGAGCCGCTCGCTGTCGAAGAGCTTTCGCACCTCGGCGCGCGCGGCCGGGAAGTCTTCACCCATGAAGATTTTGCCCACGAAGTGGCCGCCGGGCTTGAGCAGCGCTTCCGCCACCGCGAGCGCGCGCATGAAGAGATCGTAGCTGCGCGCTTGATCGGTCAGCCGATTTCCGGTCGTGCTCGGCGCCATGTCGGAGAGGACGACGTCGTAGGGAGCGAACGTCGCCAGCGCGTCGTTGTCGAGCGAGAGCGCGTCGCCTTGAACTGCCGTCGCCCACGCGGGGAGGGCGATCTCGATCGGCTGGAGATCGATGGCGAGGAGTCGACCGTTCCGGCCGACCTTCTGCGCCGCGTACATGGCCCAACTCCCGGGGGCCGCCCCGAGGTCGACCACGTGCTGGCCGGGCTTGAGGATGCGCGCGCGCCGATCGATCTCCTCGAGCTTGAAGACGCTTCGCGCGGGGAAGCCCATCTTCTTCGCTTCTTGGGTCCGATGATCGGGCCGCTTATACGGGTTGTCTCCCCGCGACATGACCTTCGTAAGGTACCCGAAACGGGCGGAAGCGCGGGGGAAAGCGCGCGCGCGCGTGAGGTGGGCGGAGCCCGGCGCCCGCACCCCCCGGTGACATGGCGCCGAGCTCATGGCCCAAAGGCGTGCGTGTTCAGAAAGCCAAGGAAGGAAAGCGTGGTGGTGAGGATTGCCCGCGCACGCGCCAGCCCGGGGAGGTGGGACGGCGCGTGCGCGAGCGGGCGACCCGCGAGCGAAGCGAGTCCTCACGGTCTTCGTCGCGACCCGCGCCGATCTGACACACGATGTGCGATGACCGCCTCGGCGCGCGCGTGTCATCGCGCGGCCGCTCGTGGAGCGAGCACCGGTGTACGACTCGCCAGCTCGAAAGCTCGAATCAGGGCGAGATCGTGATGCGCCCGCCGCCGTACTGCGCGCCGGGAGGCGGTGGCGGCAGGTGGACCTCGAGCGCCGTCGCCCGCGGCGGTGCCGGAGCGGCAAACCGGAGGATGCGCGTTCCGTGATCGTCGAACACGGGCACGGTCACGTGCACGATGCGGCCGTCGCCACCGGGCGGGATCACGATCCAGCCGCGGCGGTTGTCCACCACGCCGCAGACGTCACAGCCGATCGAGCCGCCCTGCACCACGTTGGGCGGCGACTCGTCCGGATCGGAGAGCTCGAGCACCGGCGGACGACCTTTGGCGCACGTCGGCGCCAAGACGCCGTGGAATCGATCGCGGAGCGCGTCGGCGTCCGGACCGGCGCCGCGATGCGCATCGCTTCGCCATGTGAAGCGGCACGTCCGCGCGCGGATGCTTTCGGGCGCGTCGCCGAAGATCGGTCGTGCGATCCACAGGCCGTCCCGTCCAGCGACGGACTCGCAAGACTCGTCGCCTTCGAGCGCGACGTCGAAGCGGCGCGCGCTGGCCACGTCGCAAGACGGGCCGAGGAGCGCATCGAGCGACTCGTCCGTCGTCGCCACGGCATCGTTCGGCGCCGCGCTACAACCAGCGCCAAGCACGCCCGTGGCGAGCACGGCGAAGACTGCGAACGCTGTTTGATGACGCGCCATCGACCAGGCCCCCTCGGTTCGCAACGGCTTAGCACCCGACTTTCGTGTGGCAACGGCCCGGTTCCGGGCGAAGCGTCGAATCGCGGAATGGCGCGCACTTTTAGGGCGTAAAAAGAGCCGTGCGGAGTGCCCGACCCCCCGAGCCATGACCCGACGCGCCAGTCCCCTCATGGGTGCCACGTGGGGAGCCGCGCTCGTGGTCGCGTGCACCGCGGCGCCGACCACGACGCCCAACGCCCCGCCGCCCTCCGTCGCGAGCGCGGCACACGCACCCGCGTTGCCGACTCCCGATGCGTCGACGGACGAGCCCAAGGCGCCGGTCGATCTGATCCACGCAGTCCACGCGGTCGTCGCCGTCTCGTCGAAGGTCGACAACCCGCGTGACTTCCCGGAGCACCTCGTCGACGGAAAGCCGGAGACGGCGTGGAACGGCAAGACGGGAGACCTCGGCGGGTTCATCGCGTTCCGCGTGCCGTCCGTGACGCGCGTCCTCGCCGTCGAGCTCACGGTGGGCTTCGACAAGCGCGGCCCGGAGGGCGACCTCTTCACCATGAACCACCGCATCACGCGCGTGCGTGTTTCACGCGAGGGCGTGACGTTGCGGGAAGTGGAGCTCGACCCCGAGCTGCGCGGTCTTCAATCGATCGCCGTCGACGCTCCCGGCGGCGACTTCCGCGTCGACGTCTTGGCCACCGCTCCGGGCACGAACAAGAAGTGGCGCGAGCTCACCGTGTCGGAGCTGCGCGTGATCGGCTACGCGAACGGCGCTCCCGAGAACCCCACGCACCTTCCGGCGATGGCCATCGGTCGCTTGGACGGCGTGGTTCCACACAAGGTGCCTCCGCCCGGGGAGCCGCCGCGCGGGCCCTTTCCGAGCGTGGCGGCGCTCTGCGCCGCGTACGACAAGGCGATGACGCCGCGCATCGACGTCGCGTTCCCCGGCGATCGGTACCCCGGCAAGATCCCCGGCCCGCACTGCGCGCCGACGCCGACGCCCACGCCCGCGCAGGTGTCGAGCGTGGTGGGCCAAGGACCCTTCAAGAGCGGGCGATTCGTGATCGTCGACGATCCGGCAGAGCAGTCGGCGCGGCTCGTGCTCGAAACCGACCATGGCTTCACGCTCACCGACGTGACGCTCTGGTCGCGGTACCTCGACGATCCCGGATGCGGTCACGCTGGCCAGCACGATCTCGAGGACGCGACGCTCTCGAAGAACGCGCTCGGTCAGGAGTCGCTCGTGCTTCGCGTCCTCGGCACCGACGTGTACTGGTTGGGCGCGACCGACCCCGGCGGAACCGTCGAGCGTGCGTACGCGTGCACCGTCGACTCGGCCGGCGCCGCGGTGTGCCAGCGGCCCGTCGTCGTAGGGCGTGCGCCCGGCTGGCCGCCGGGATGGAACCTCTCGGCCGGTACCTTCCCGCGCGTCGACCCGTCCACGCTCAAATGGGCGACGCGAGCGCCGCCCATGCTGGGCCCGGCCGGCGATCTCCGGGTGGGGCGCTGATTGTACAATGCATACAAAGCGACTTCGCCGCACCCTCGGTCGAGGCGTGCGGCGAATCGCTGCGTGAAGCTCGCGTCTCGCGACGCGACCGCTCGGCTCAGGCCGGCTTGCGCTTCTTCGACTTCTTGATCGCCTGACGCACCATCACCATGCCCTCCTTGGGGCCCGGGACCGCGCCCTCGATCATGAGGAGGTGCTTGTCGGCGTCCACCTTGTGGAGCTTCTGGTTGTGCACGGTGACCTTCTCGTTGCCGTACTGGCCCGGCATCTTGAGGTTCGGGAGCGTGCGACCCGGCGTCATGTTCGTACCGATCGAGCCGCCGTGACGGAAGTACTCGTGCGTACCGTGCGAGCTCACGAACCCGGCGAAGCTCCAACGGCGGATGACGCCCGTGAAGCCGCGGCCGCGGGTGACCGCCTGCGCGTCGACGTGCTGGCCGGCCTCGAAGATCTCGTCGAGCTTCATGGTCGCGCCGACTTCGAACTTGGCGGCGAACGCCTCGTCGCAGCGGAGCTCCTTCACGAAGCGCTTGGGAGTGGTGCCCGCCTTCTTGAACTGGCCGGCGACGGGCTTGGTGGTGTGCTTCTCCTTGCGCTCGCCCATACCGACGAGGAGCGCCGAGTAGCCGTCCTTCTCCTTGGTGCGCTTGGAGATCACGACGACCGGGCCGGCCTCGATGACCGTCACGACCTTCGCGCTGCCGTCGTCGGTGAAGACCGACATGACGCCGAGCTTCTTGCCGTAGATACCGGGGAGAGTGTTCATGTTTGCTGCGGTTCCTTGCTCGCTCTCGTTCTTGCGCAAGTTTCGAAGGGACACGTGGCCCCTTCTGGAGCCCCACTGGTGTTCACGAAGGACCGTTCGGACCCACGGTGCCCGGAGCGAAGCGGGCAGGTGCCGGGGGGAACGGGGCGCCGAAGCGCCACACCTCGAGGTTCGAGGGGCGCGGAGAATGGCGGGTCGGGCTCTCTTCGTCAAGCGCTCACACCTACACGCCACCGTGCGCGCACGCGTGCGGCCCGTGCGCGCACGGGCCGATGCGAGAGCTTGGTCAGTAATTTCATAAAGTTGGGCGCGGCACGCGCGGTGCTCTAGCGCTCCGCATGACCAAGTCGTTTCTCGGGATCGTCGGGCTCTTCTGTCTCGTTGCGTGTGGTTCTTCTGCGGCCGCCGGCGGCGCCGATCCGGCCCCGAGCTCGGACGGTCCTTCTCCGGGCGCCGCCGCGGTCGATCCGGCGGCCGCGTCTGGCCAGTCGCCGGCGGCGCTCGGGGCGCCCGTGGTGAAAGCCGTCGCGGACGACGGCGCGGTCAAGCTGACGTGGGCCGCGATCGAGGGCGCGACGAGCTACGAGGTCGCGCGCGCGACGTCGTCTGGCGCCGAAGTGATGCTCACCACCGTGAGCGCGGCCGAGCTCGTCGACACCGGCGTCGAAGCCGAGACCACCTACTTCTACAAAGTCACGCCGAAGAGCGCGGCCGCGTCGGGCGCGGCGTCGGCCGAGGTGAGCGCGACGCCGTTCTCGTTCGACAAGCTCCACATGCGCCACAACGCGCAGGTGCTCCGTGGCGTCGCCGAGGGTGCCGGCGTCCTCGTGGCGGTCGGTGACGGCATGCGCGTCATGCGATCGACCGACGGCGGCACGACGTGGAACGACGCGAGCGTTCCCGGCTACGGCAGCTTGAACGCCGTGTCGTTCGGCGCGGGGACTTTCGTCGCCGTCGGCAGCCGCGGTCAGATCTTCACGTCGAAGGACGCGATCGTGTGGCAGTCGGAGACGAGCGGCGCGACGACGACGCTGAACGGCGTCGCGTTCGGCGGCAAGGGCGCGAGCGCGCGCTTCGTGGCGATCGGTGAAGAATCGACGGTGCTCTCGTCTGCGGACGGCATCACGTGGAAGGCCGTCACCACGAACCTCCACCACACGCAGGGCTCGAGCTACGACTACAAGCTCCGCACGATCTCGTACGGTGACGCGGCGTCGCTCGACTACTTCGTCGTCACCGCGAGCGACAAGAACGGCAACGGCGGCTACGCCTTCTACTTGAAAGGCGACGCCGACCTCACGACCTGGGCGCCTTCGCCCGCGGGCGAGATGGGCTTCCTCCTCGGCGCGCCGATCTACGGCTCGGCGTTCGGCAAGTACGTCGGCGCCTCCGGACCGGTTCCGGCGTTCCACCTCGTCGGCATGCTCGGCTTCTGGGCCCACGTGGAAGAGACGGCGCCGGGCACGCTCACCTTCGCCACCGTCAACGCCGGCACCGCGGCCGACACGTGGGGCGCGGTCGCGTTCGATGGCGCGGACACGCTCGCCGTCTTCGGTCAGAGCGGGAAGGTGATGTCGTGCTCGATCTCGAAGGGCTGCAAGTGCGAGCGGCATGTGGGCCGCGACGCAAGCCGCGGGCAAGATCGTCGGCGTCGGTAGCGACGAGCTCGTGTTCGGAAAAACCGCGGGCGCCGCGGTCACGGAGCTGCACCGCTCGTCGCCGTCGTTCACGCATCTCCTCACGCGCACCGTCGCGAGCGTGGGCGACAACGTCGTCGTCTCGGGGACGTTCGGCGGCCGCTACCTTCACTCGAGCGACGGCGGCCTCCACTTCGCCTCGGTTGCGGCGCCGAATCAGAACGGCCTCTGGGGCGCCAAGGCCATCGGCGGCAAGCTCTACATGGTGGGCGACAAGTCCACGATCATGAGCTCGGACACCGGCGCGACTGGCACGTGGGACGTCGCGTCGACGTCGCCGACCACCGACTCGCTCCGCGCGATCGCCTCGAGCGGAGCGCTCACCATCGCCGCTGGCTCGAACGGGCTCTTCACGTCACCCGACGGCAAGACCTGGACGCACCAAGTCGGCGCGGGCCACGGCATCATGAGCCTCGAGTGGGAAGGCACGACGTTCGTCGCGACCACGTCCGACGGTCACATCCTCACCACGACCGACGGCGTCACGTTCAAGGACGCGCTCTTCGATCAGGCGCAAGGCATGTCGCTCGAGGGGCTTTCGATCGTGGGCGGGACCATCGTCGTTACCGGCCGTGAAGGCCACGTGTGGATGTCGACCGATCACGGCGCGAGCTTCCAGCCGCACCACATCGCGGAAGCGCCGGCCCTCGTCGGGCTCGCCTACGCGAACGGAAAGTGGATCGCCGCAGGCAGCGGCGCCGAGCGCTCCGAGCTCTGGACGAGCGCGAACGGCATCGACTGGCAGCGCCGCACGGCGATCCCACCGACGGCGTACGGAGTGAGCTTCGCGGCCGGGAAGGTGTTCGTGGCCGGCCAGTTCGGCGCGCTCTATTCGACGCCCGCGCTCTGACCCCATCGCGCCCAACCCCGCGCCACCCTTCGCGAAACGATCGATCTGTGCCATGCCACAGATCGATTTTGCGGGGGGTGGCCGTCCGCGTTCAAGGCGCGTTGCGGGCGCAGCGGAAGCCAGACATCACGAGACGAAAGGTGCCGGGGTGGTGCACGCGATTCATCGCGCGGAGGCCCGGGCCGTCGTAGTTGAAGGCGCCGCCGCGGAGCGGATGCTCGCAGATCGTCGGGATCGGATTCGAGCCCGTGTAGCCCTGCTTCCCGTCGCGACGGAGCTCGTCCTGCGCCTTGAGGATCTCGCGGCACGTGCCCGGCTCGCCGCGCGACGCGCCCGATCGTTTGTACGCCAAGGGATCGTACTCGTCGGCGATCCACTCCCAGACGTTGCCGCCCAGGTCCTCGTGGCCGTACGGGCCGCGTCCCAAGGGGTGGGAGCCGACGTCGTCGGTCGCGCCCACGTTGATGGCGCGGCCGTACACCGCGCGCTCGGGCGTGGGCGGCTCGTTGCCCCACGGGAACCGACGGCCGTCGGTTCCGCGCGCCGCTTTCTCCCACTCCGCCTCGCGCGGGAGGCGCTTTTGGCGGAAGGCGCAGTACGCGGCGCCGTCGTGAAAGCTCACGCCGACGACGGGTTGATTCGGACCACGGAATCGCGCGACGTCGCCGGCGTGGTTCGCGCGGGCGGTGTTCGCGTCGGGGGGCGGGCACGCCTTGGCGCGCACGCACTCGTCGTAGGCCGCGTTCGTGACCTCGGTGCGGTCGAGATAGAACGCCGGGAGCGTGACCACGTGCGCCGGATGCTCGTCTTCTTCGCCGCCGCGGTCCGCGCCCATCGTGAAGGGGCCTGCGGGCACGAGGAGCATCCCGTCGAGCTCGCGTGGAAGCTCGTCGCCGCCGTCCCCGACGCTAGCGTCGACGCTCCGCTCCGCGTCTGCGTCTAGGCCGGCATCGTCCGCGCGAGGCGCACCTGCGTCGGCCACCGCGACGATCGGCTCGGCTCCGGCGTCGATCGGGAGCGAGCTCGACGACTCGGGCAGCGGTCCGCTCCGCGCGCATGAAGTCAGCGCGAAGAGCGCGAGGGCGAGACGGCGGCGCACGTCCTCATTTGCCGCGAGCCCGCCGAGTCCGTCAAATCCTGCGCGAGGGAGTCGCGGCCGCGCAACGTCAGAAGGTGCCTCGGAAGACCGGGAGCGCCATGGCGGGCTTCGGATCGAGCGGCCCCGGCAATGTGATGCGGGCCTCCTTGAACGGTGCGACGCGGTGGGGCGCGGGCGGCGGCGGGGGCGCGGCGCGGAGATCGGTCACGAGCTGCGCAACCGTCGTTTTGACGTTGTGGTGGATGAGGACCGAGCCGATGACGGTGGCGGTCAGCCCGGCGAAGAGCGCGGACACGGCCATCGTCTGGTGGCCGTTCGACGTGCCTCGCGAGCTCGCGTAGCGACCCTCGTACGTGTAGCCAAAGGGAACAGAGCTCGGTCCGGTCATCTGGAGCGCTTCGACGTAGGCGACGCACAAGAGGAGGCCGCCCACCGTTACGCTCACGACACCCATCCCGAAGGCTGCCTTGTTGCCGCCGTCGACCTGCACCTTCACCGTGTCCCCAGCCGCGCCTTGCACCCGAAACGGGGTGGAGGTCCGGATGTTCGACCCGCCCACCCGGTAGTAGCCGTTGCGCGGGGCCTCCGCGCGGCACGGGGAGGTGCAGAGGAGCTCCCAACCGTCGTCGCGCTTGACCTCCAGGAACACGCCTTGGGCGTCGCTCTCCAGGAAGACACTGCCCGCCTCGTCGAGCGGCGCGGACGCGGTCGGGCTCACGTTCGGGCAGGTCTCGCTTCGAGGTCCCCCTTGCTCGACGTGGTGGACGTCCGTCCAGGGGACGACCACGACCTTGCCCGTCGAGAGATGCAGCGAGATGTACTCCCGCGGCCGGAGCTCGACGATTTGGCCGCGCACCATCCCGCCGTCGTGGAGCACGACCAGATCGTCTCCGCAGGCCGGCCAGGCCGGGGCCGGGACCGCCGGGGCTTTCGGGCGCGCGGGCGCCGCCTCGGGCTCCTCGGGCATGACGTCCATCTGCGCGGCGGCGATGCGGGGGAGTGCAATCACGAGGGCCGCGTGAAGGGCGAGGAGCGCGCGGCGGACGCTGCGGACGCGGCGGAAGATGGGGTGTCGGCGAGTCGGGAGCGGGAGCACGTCGCTCGCTTCGCAACCGGCGAGCCACCGCCAGACGACGACGATCCCCGTGCGACTTCCTCCGACGACGACCTCCTGTAACGTCGCGTTCACGGGCCCAGGAAGCTGCGGCAAAAAAGGCACGCGGGGTGGAGGGCCTTTCCGCCGGGTAAGCGCACGATGGGGCCCTCCGCGTTGACACGCCGATCCCCCCGTGCTTTAAGCCCGCTCCCCTCGCGGCTCGTCCGCCGGGACCAGAGAGACCGCCATGAACACCATTCCGAAGATCGCCGAGCTCGAGAACGCCCAACTCAAGACGGGCTTGCCGGAGTTCCGCGTGGGCGACACCGTCCGCGTCCACTACCGCATCGTCGAAGGCGACAACCAGCGTACCCAGGTGTTCCAGGGCGTCGTCATCAAGCGTCACCGCGCTGGCGCGCGCAGCACGTTCACCGTGCGCAAGGTGAGCTTCAACGTCGGCGTCGAGCGCGTGTTCCTCACGCACTCCCCGCGCATCGAGAAGGTCGAAGTGGTCTCGAAGGGCGTCGTTCGCCGCGCTCGCCTCTTCTACCTCCGCGAGCTCCAGGGCAAGGCCGCCCGCGTCCGCGATCAGAAGGACGCCTGAGCTTTCGCCTCGACCGGCGCCCCGTGCGCCGGCCGCGAGCGCAAGAGCGACGAAGCCCGCCAACCCATCGAGGGTGGCGGGCTGTCGCGTTTTGTCGTGCTGGGCTATGTGCCGGTACAGGTCACTTGAAGACGACCGCGCCGCTCACGTCTCCAGCGCTCGACGTGAAGGCGTAGTTGATCCCGGCGCGCTCGCCGGCGCTTCCGAAGAACCAGCCCTGCGTGGCACCGGCGTTGGTGATGTTGCCGGCGCAAGCCACCGAGCAGCCGCTCGTGCTGGAGGTCACGGTCCCGCCTCCGAGCATGCCCGTCCCGGCGTAGAACCCCGTGGTGCCGCTGATGGCGTACGTGTGCCCGCCGACCGTGATGTTGTCGAGCGCGAACGTGATCGTGCTCCCCGACACGGTGATGGTCCCCGTGACGACGTTCGACGCGCCGACGAGCGTCGTGCCGGCGTCGCCGTTCGGAATCGCGGTCGGCGCGGTGGACGCGAACGCCGCGTACGACGCCTTGACCTGGTTCGTCTGCGCCGTGTCTTTCCCGGCGATGTAGTTGGGCGCGACCATCGCCATGCCGCTCCCCATCGTGCTCGTGCCGTCGGCCCAGCGGCCCCAAGCGACGATGCCGTCGGCGCCGTACTCAGGGAGCGCGCTCGTGGTCGAGAGCGACCAGCTCACGTTCTCGATCTTGGTGAGACCGCCCTTCGCATCGAAAGTGAGGGTCTGGCCGCCCCAGAGACCGCCGCTGTAGTTCGGTGCCGCGATGGCGAGCTTGGGGCCCCAGGTGGCGCCGGCCGCGTACGTGCCCGAATCGAGCGGGAGCACGATCGCCGCGTCGCTCGCATCGGCGGCGTCGACCGCCGCGTCGGCGACCGCATCGGTGCCCGCGTCGGTGGTCGTCACGTCGCTGGTCACGACGTCGGAGCCGCTCGCGTCCGTGGTGGAGGCGTCGTTGCCGGACGTTGCGTCCAGCGTGACGGCAGCGTCGGCGGTGGGGGTCGCTCCGTTCGAGGAGTCGTCGGTGCATGCGACGAACGAAGCGAAGGCGGTGACGCTGAGAGCGGCCAAGGTCCAGAAGGGCCGCGAGCGGAGCGGACGGGCGAAGAGATTCATGGGTTCACCTCGAAGACGGCAAAGCGTGCAATCTGCATGCCCCGCGCGCCGCCGCGATTCGCGCGTGTGTGTGCTCGCGCTCAGCGCGCACGCTGCAGGTCGGGCGCAAGCCGTGCGTCGCGTCGGCCGCTCAGGCCTCAGCGGACCAAACGGCCGGAAAGCGCGAACGCATCTCGCGCTGCCAGCGTTCGTCGCCTTCGAAGACGTCTCCGGAGAGCATGGACGTGATGGCGTGGCGCAAGAACGGGTGCGGTTTGTCGGCAAAGAGGAACGGCTGGAGCTTGCCGTCGTAGAAAGCTTGGACCGCGCCGAGAAACAAGCTCGCGCCTTTGCGTACGTACGCCTCCCATTCCGCGAAGGCTTCACGACGGACGTCGTTTGCGCGGAGGGCGCCGTCGATCGCGTCGGCCCCGCGGAGGCCGCCCGTCATCGCGAGGTGCGCGCCAGTGGAAAAGAGCGGATCGAGGAAGCCGCCCGCGTCACCCACGAGCATCCAGCCGTCGCCCACGAGCGTGTCGACGCGGTAACTGAAGTCGGCCGCCGCCGCGACCGGCATGAGCATCTCGGCGCCCTCGAGGAAGCGCGTCGCCACCGCGGACTCGCGGACGGCCTTCCAAAAGAGCGCTTCGACGTCGCGTCCGTTACGGCTCGCGCGCATCCAGTCCGCGTTCACCACCGCGCCCACGCTCGTGCGCCCGTCCTTGAACGGGATGAACCAGAACCAGCCGGGATCGAAGACCACGATCTGGATGTCGCCTTCGCGCTCACCCGCGTCGCGGTAGGCGCCCTTGAAGTGCGTGTAGAGTGCAGTCTGATCGAGGCGCGGGACCCGCTCCGTGCGGCGGCCGCGGTGCGCGGTCATGGCGTCGCGGCCCGTGGCGTCGATGACGAAGCGGGCCGGGATCTCGACGCGCGCGCCGTCGGGGCCTTTGGCTTCCACGCCGCACGCGAAGGTCCGGCCGTCGCGCGTCTCTTCGAGCGTGCGCGTGACCGTCCAGCCCTCGCGAACCTCGGCGCCGGCACGCTCGGCGTGGCGGAGGAGGAGCTCGTCGAACTCGTCGCGCGGCACCTGAAAAGCGCTGCCCACGCTCTTGTCGAACGCGTCGGCGAACGCGTAGCGCGACGTGCGGCCGGTGGCGCTCTCGTGGAAGTTTGCTCCGCGCTTGACGATGAAGCGCTCTGCGACCGCGTCGAAGACGCCGATGGCCTTGAGGATCGGCATCGATTGGGGAAGGAGCGACTCGCCGAGATGAAACCGCGGGAAGTGCTCCTTTTCGAGCACGAGGACGCGTCGCCCGAGCTGCGCGAGGCGTGCGCTCGACACCGCGCCGCCGGGCCCTCCGCCGGCGATGACGACGTCGTACTCGGCGTTCACGCGCCGGTCCTTACTCTTGCGGCTTGGGCGGCGGTCCGAGCTGGATGCGCTCGCCGATGTACGAGCCGATGAGCGTGAAGAGGATGCCGATGACGGCCATGATGACGTAGAGGAACGTCGGGAGGACGCGCACGGTCTGGCTCTGCACGAGCAGGAACGTGCTCGGGATCGCGACCATGAAGCTCGCGATCATCGGCTCGATGAAGGTGCGTCCGGGCGAGATCATTCCGACCAGGAGGCCGCCCACGAACCACACCGGGATGCACATGATCATCCCGTTGCCGCCCTCGAGATCGATGGCGGTGATGACCATCGGCAAGCCGAAGACGATGGCGCCGGTGAGGATGGCTTGGACCGCGATCGCGATCACGAGCCATTGGATGTTCAGGCCTTCCTGTTGGTAGCGCCGCTCGAGCTCCTCTTCGCGCGAGCGCTGGACCTTGCCGAGGTTCTCCAGCTTGGCGCCGCACGACGCGCAACGCGACGAGCCCGCGGGGTTGGTCTTGAAACCGCAGTTTTGGCAAATGACGTTGGCGGCAGCCATGAGGCGCCCATACTAAAGGGTTTCGCCGGATTGGTGCACTTCGCTTGCACGACCCGTCCCGCTCTTTGCCGGGCCAGGGGAGGGCGCGAGGGCGAAGACGGTCGCATACGTGAATTTGACGAGGATTGGCGCGTAGTTGCCGCGCATTTAGGGCCGATCGAGCGGGCGCTCCGGCCAGGCTTCATTTTTTCGGGAACGTCCGAGCGGAGCCGCTGTCGGAATGTGAGCAACCCACGGCCCCCACCTGGTTTTCCGCTTTTCCGATATCGTCCCGAGAGCCGATCCGATCGATGCGCCCCACCGAGCCGTCCGCCCCGAGCTTCCTGGATCCCGCCGTCGGCGCGCCCGACGCCGTCGACCCGGAGCTCCTCGAGCTTCCGGACCCGCCCCGCAAGGAGCGGAACCTCACGGTCGCCGTGCTCGTCATCACCGCGCTCGCCTCGCTCGCGATGTGCGCGGCGCTCATGCGCGACGCGGCGTACGCGTTCGCGTCGTCGTCGAGCGCGGACCTCGGCAACCTGAACAGCGCGCCTTCTTCGGCGTTCGTCGAGAACGCGCTCGTTCGTGGTGACGGCTTCGTCGGCGCTGCCGGTGGCATCCGGTACGAGCGCCCGTTCGAGCCCGACTCCTATCGCTTGGTGCCCCTCGCCGGTCGTGGTGAACGCACGGACCTTTGGGTCGAGATTCGCGTGCCGTCGGGACAAGAGACCGGACGCTTCGTGCCGCCGAGCCAGTTCGAAGGTCGCCTCGTGCGCTTCGATCGCGCGGGGCTGCGCCATCGTGGTCTCCGCGGGGTCGCCGATGCGGTTCCGGAAGGCGCGTGGCTCCTCGTGGATGGTGAGACGCCCGAGCGCTCGCGGTGGGCGGTGACCCTCCTCGTCCTCTTCTTCGGCTTCGCGGTGTGGAACGTGGTCGGCATCACGCGCCTCGTTCGAAAAGTGCGCTAGCTACATCGCGGTGCAAAAGTGACGCGTTGAGCAGGCATTTTCGCGACTGAGGGCAGCCCCAACGCGTCGGATTGGACGCTTTTTCGATCGACGGATCGCGCGCGGTGTGATCGATACATGTAGATGATCCGTAAAC
>JBGAJR010000100.1:0-10969 GCA_044224815.1 Polyangiaceae bacterium | reverse complement strand
GAAGCGGCGCGCGCGTCCTTCGGGTGTCGATCACCCGCGAGTGATCGGCGCGCTCACGCCGAGCGCGACTTCGTCTCCGCCGCGGCCCGTTCCTCCACCGGCTCCTCCTCCGCGGGCTCCACGCGCACGTTCGACGGCACTTCCCCGGAGTCCACGCGCACGTTCGACGGCGCGCGTGCGAGCGCATCTGCGCGCGCAGAAGCGACGAACGCGTTGAGCGCTCTCAGCCGATCGCGCCACGCCGCGGGGCTGGCGATCGCCGATTCGTGAATCGGGCGAGGCTTGCCCGCGACGTCGAGCACGAGCCGGTATGCCGTGCTGCGTTGCCCCGGGCTCGTGGGCTCCAGCCGAAACTCGCCGACGTCGGACCACGGGATCGCGTCGCCGCCGAGGTCCTCCCCTCGCTTGGAGAGATCGCACTGGAGTGCCTGGTCGCCGCCCCGAAGGCGAAGCGAGAGGCCCTGATCGCGAAAGACGCGCCAGATCATCCAGAGCGCGGCGGTGAAGAGAAACGCGGAGAACGCGGCGATTCCGACGACGCGACCGGTCGTCCAGAGAGCGGCACCTCGCGCGACCTTCTCCGAGACCTCGCGCACGAGCTCGAACGGTACCCAGAGCGTGAGAACGAGGCCGATGCCGGTCGCCCACCGCCAGAACCGCGTTTCGCGGGGCGAGAGCCCGAGGCTCGTCTCCATGCTCGGAGCCGCCGGACGCGCGTTCGTTCGATAGCCCTCGTCGGGAGCGTTCGGGCGCGCCGATGCCATCTCCTCAGCATACGGATCCGACGTCGGTGAGCGAAGCTCATCGCGGAGAGAGAGGCACGCTCGCCTGCGGCGCGACTGTCGCGATGTGCCATCTGGCACATGCGCCCGAGGGCAGCTCCAAGCGCAATTTCCCGCGCGCGGAGCGTTGTGAGGCGCGGCACGCATGGTGCCTATGCGGCGCGCATGTGCTCGTCCAGCGTCTCGACTCGGCGCTCCTACGCTTCTCGCTTCGCTTCCCTCCTTGTCCTCCTTTCCGCAAGCCTCGTGGCGTGCGGCGGCGCCACCGACGATCCGAGCGCGCCAGGCACGGCGCCCCAGTCGCCTGGCCCGGGCGAGCCGCAGGTGAAAAGCGGCGGCGACGCGGTCGAGTACTTCCACAGCGGCATCGCGAACCTCGGCGTCGATCACCAGCGGCGCGTCTTCGCGATCGTCTCTCACGCGCGCGGCTCGGACGCGAGCGCGCGAGTCTGCGGCACCCTCCCCGCGAGCGGCGACGTCGTCGCTCCGGGAGCGGCGATGACCCTTCCGAGCGGGCTCCTCTATCCGACGGGCTCGGGCGGCGGCGTTGCGACGTCGAGCGTCACCGTCGCTTCGGCGGACGACAAGGGACTCGTCGTCCACGTCACGCTCAAGAACGGCAGCTCGTACGACGAGAAATGGCTACGGGGTCTCGGCACCGAGTGTGCGGGCGACTGCATCCCCGAAGTCACCACCTGCCGCGCCGCGCCTTGATCAACGGCTGAGAAGTCGCGGCACGAAGGCGGGGACCCGCGCCGCGTAATGCGCGTAGGGCACGCCGAGATCGGCGACGAGGCGCGACTCTTCGCGGGCGACTCGAACGAAGACGAGCGCGGCGAGAACGAGCGCGGCGGCGATGCCCATCGTGGTCGGGGCCATCGTGGTCACACCAAGCACGAGCGCGAGGAGCCCAATCTCGGATGGGTGACGCACCCACGCGTAGACGTCATGGGTGACGAGCGACGGAGGCGCGCGATGCTCGGTGACGAAGTCCGCGCCGAGGACGCGGATGCTCCGACCGCGAAGACGCGCCCCCGCGACCGCGAGCACGGCGCCGATGATGCAAGACGGCGCGCCTGGCGATGCATTCGCGCTCACGCGAAGCGCCGGCGCCACGACCATCACGACGAAGAGGAGCGCACCGGTCGCCGTCGCGAGGGCGCGCCCGACCGTCGAGGTGACCACGTCGTCGTGGCGACGTTGGGCGCTCGCTTCGATGGCAGCCGCGAGCGCGCCGACGATCGCCGCGCCGGCCACGTCGGCGCGCCCCAACGAGCGGACGACGTCGGCCGCGGACGTCAACGCGACGACCGTCACCGCGAGGACGACGAGGACGAGGTGCCCTGCGAACGCGAACGCCCCGTGACGGCTCACCCGCCTTGTCCCCCGCCGTGCGGCCCCTGTCCCCCTTGACCATGCGGTGGATAGCCGGGCGGCGGATAGCCAGGCGGCGCCGATCCTTGCGGCGCTCCGTAGCCCGCGGGCGGCGCGCCATACCCTTGCTGCGGAGGAGCGTACCCCTGCGGAGGACCGTACCCTTGCTGCGGCGCTTGCCCATACCCCGCGGGCGCAGGCCCGTGACTGCCGGGCGGCGCGCCGTACTGTGGCGCCCCGTAGCCCGCGGGCGGCGGCGCTCCCCAGCCTTGGGGCGCTCCTTGCTGCGCGTACGCGGGCGGCGCCGACACCTGCGGCCCTCCGAGCTGGAGCACTGTCATCTGATAGTGGCCCGTACAATGTGCACATTCCACGTATTCGACGGCCTTGCTGATCGAGAAGAGCGGAATGAAGTAGAGCGTGAAGTAACGCTGCGCCTTCTTGTGCGTGAAGGGCGTGGGCTGCTGGCAGCGCGGACAATGGAAGGTCCCGCGGCCCATGTTCTTCACCACTCCACGGCTTCCCCAGATGATGAGCGCGAGCATCGAGCGAGGAGACCGGGTGCGCTGGTGGCTGTCAACGACCGGCGCATTCCAGCCGAATCGCACGCTCCGGATGATCTTGGCGCGCCGCTTGTCACGGTGGGCCTGGGCACCCCTCGTCGCTCGTCTCTTCGGGCAGCGGGTGCGACCAGACGACCGCGTCGCTCGCGTCGCGCGCCTCGAGGCGCACCGCGCTCCGAACGAGGCATCCGCTCGAGGGTCCGCGCGTCGTCACGATCTTGAGCCGGGGCGTGGCGTCGGCGGGCCACGGCGGCGCGGTCGAAGCGGCGTACGCGGGCATCGAAAAGCTCGGGCTCAGGTAGCGGCAGTCCGTCGGATCGATCGGGACAAGGGCTCCAAGGTCGCGCGGCGGATCGAGCAAGAAGTCGGCGGTCGACGCGCGCTCGACACGGCACGACGACGGCGTGATGGAGACGACGCCGCACGCGCGCCCGGCCTCGTATCGCTTCCGTTCACTCTCGGTCGGCGGTGTGCCACCGACGCGCATGTGGCCCGAGCTCGAGAAGAACGCGTACGTCGCGCCGCGTCGATCGAACGGCGCAAGCGAGACCGTCTCCGCCTCGGCGGGGATGGGAAGCGCGGGCACGCACGCGCGCGCGGTCATGGGCGTGTCCGGCGCAACGAACCACACGATGGGCCGCGTCGGGCTCTCGGTTCCGAGCGCGACGAGCCAGCCGCCTGCACGAGCGAGGCTCGTGCCGCGCACGTCGTCGCGCTTCCATCGAACGGCGCCCGTCCCGAGATCCAGCGCCAGGAGCGTCGGATCGAGGACGTAGACGACACCGCGCGCGCGATCGACGAGGACGTTCGTCGCAACGGAATGCACCGCGAGGCGCGAAGGCGTCGCCTCCGCGGCGACACCGCGCTCGAAGCGCGCCTTCTCGCGCGCGGCCCTCGCCTGGAGCGTGATGCTGTCCTCACGAGGCGCTCCCCCACCGACCCTTGCTTGCGGCCCACGCGCGCCGCAACCGCCGAGAGCGAGCGTCAAGGCGGAAACGATCAACGCCTCGCGAGCGCGTTCGCGGGCACGTCGTCGTTCGCGGTCGGTCGGCACGCGTCGATCTTACGGGAGCCACTGCGCCGCCTGGTGAGCGCCGCATCCGCGCCGATGTGAGACAACGTAAGCGCTTGAGTCCGCTAATAAAAAGGCCCAACCGTTGCAGCGGTGGTCATTCGAATGAGGAAGCAGGTCGAAGCGCACGTCGGCACGTTCTCGCAAGTTGCGAAAACGTGCGGCCTCGGCCGCGTGCACCAGCCTCATGACCGCTCGGATGTCGTCGCCGCGTCGCGACGAACGGCACACGCCGGCGACACCGCACGCACGAAAGGGTGAGCCCATGTCAGCAGTCGTGACTCGAGCCTTCATCGATTTTTCCGCGCGCTCCGAGGACGAGGAGGCCGAGCGTGCTTCAGCGCCGCCTCGCGCGTCGCGCGTCGCGGAGAAGCACGAGTCGCTCGATCTCGATCTGCTCGACGCCGTCTCGGGCGGGCTCGCGCTCCCTCAAGGAGGCACGATCTCCGAGCGGCAGACGCCGTACTCGTGGTGGGGCATGCAATATACACAGACCGAGCGCACCGCCTACGACGCGCACGGCAACGCCGTGGGGTCCGAGGTCGTGCGCCCCGGTAGCGTGTGGAGCGATCGGACCGAGACGCGCGGCGACGGGTCGGCCCACACGACGTACGACGTCGGAGGCAACGGTCTCGCGGCCCAGATCTCGACGACCCACGACTCGAACGGCAACTTCTCCGGCGCCGGCTTCGACGCACGCGCCAACGTCGGCGTGGGCGACTTCTCGCTGACCGGCAACCTTCGGGGTGGCGTCGAGGTCGGTCGCGACGCGGCCGGCCTTCCCACCTCGCTCGGCTTGAACGGGCACGCCGACGCCGGGCTCACCCACGACCCGACCGGCCTCGGCGTGCGCGTGGGCGCTGACGCCAATGCGCAGAGCAGCCTCTCGTACAACGACCAAGGCCAGCTTACGGGGTTCTCGGGTAATGCGTCCTTCGCGGTGCCGGCCGAAGCCACGCTGAACGGCGAGCGACTGGCCGGGCTCAACTTGGTGGGCGCGCACGCCGGCATCCGCGCACGCGTCGGTCCTCGGCGTGCCACTCGCGCAGGCGGACGCGAACGTGTCGGTGAACGGGGACGGAATCTCGGCGAGCGCGTCGGAGAGCCACGTGCCCCTGCCCGACATCTCGAGCATCCCGCTCCCCGATCACCTGCCGAGCTTGCCGAACATCCCGGTGCCGGACATTCGGCTGCCGGATCATTTGCCCGACGTCCACGCCAACCCGACGGGCCTGCCGGGCACGAACGCAAGCGAGCAGCAGCCGAGCTACTCGAACGAGTACTCGGGCTCACCGCAGGCGAGCAACTACGCGGACACGGCTCCCGTCGGTGGCGAGCAACAGGCGGCGAGCTCGAGCGAGACGTACGGCACCGAAGGAAGCGGCGCGAACGACACGTCGAGCTACACGGACGCGGGCACGTCGTACGACTCGTCGTCCGACTCCGGCGCGAGCTACGCCGACGCGGGCAGCAGCGACACCTCGAGCGAGTCGTCGAGCGAATACGCGTGAGGTTGGATCGCACCGGTGGGTAGGGGTGTGCACCGGCCGAGCTGACGCAATCCGGTTGTGCCGGCACCGAAGTCCGGCATGATCGGTCCCATGCGTCGCTTTTCCTCCTCGTGCTTCTCTCTCCTTCTCTCCTCGGGCCTCGCGGCCTTGCCCGTCGCCGCCTGCGTCGACAGCTCTTCGAGCCCGCCCGCAACCTCGGGAACCGACGGCGGCGTCTCGCTGGGTGACGGCGGCGGAGGCCCGAGCGACGACGGCGGATCGAGCGGCGACGGTGGCGGCGGACCGACGCTCGCCCCCTGCCCGGCCGCGCCCGCGGGCGCCGGCACCGAGCACAAGAACGACATCACCGCCGACGAGACGTGGACGCTCGCGGGTAGCCCGCACCGCATCACCTACAACGCGCGCGTTCTGTCGACGGTGCGCATCGAGCCGTGCGCGACGGTGCTCATCGACGACGGCTACTCCATCACCATCGGCAACACGCCCAACGTGAAGGGCACGCTGATCGCGAAGGGCGAGCACGGTGTCGACGCGAACGGCAAGCCCATCCAACGACCGGTCACGATCGCCGCCTCCGATTCGGCCAAGCCGTGGGGCAGCATCTACGTGAACGGCTCGGGCATGCTCGATCTCGAGGACGTGATCTTGCGTGACGGCGCGAGCCCGACCGCCGATCAGAACGGCGGCGGCGTGGTCATCACCTACGGAAACGACGTCGGCACCGGCTCGGTCCTGAAGACCGTGCGCGCGGTGAACGTCACCGTCGACAAGGCGCGTGGCTACGGCTTCAACTTCCACACCTTCACGGGCTTCACCGACGACTCGAGCAACATCACGGTGACGGGTAGCGGACGCGCCGATCGTCCGTTCCCGATCCGCATGCTGCCAGGCACGCTCTCGACGTTGCCGACCGTGACGCTCACCGGCAACACGGCGAACGAGGTCCAGATCATCGCCGACAACACGGCCATGATCACCGACACGTTCCACGCGCGCGGCGTTCCGTACCGCGTGTCGGGCCGCATGCGCGTCGCCCCTGCGGCGGACGGCGGGGCGGTGACGTTGAACATCGAAGCGGGCGCCACGCTGCGCTTCGAGACCTGGGCCGACAGCGGCCTTCAGATCGGCACCTCCGATCAGCGCCAAGGCATCCTCGTCGCCAACGGAACGGCGACCGCGCCCATTCGCTTCACGTCGGCGAAGGACACGCCGGCCGCCGCGGATTGGAAGAACATCTACTTCTCGTACACGCCGTCCACGGGCAACTCGATCACCTACGCGACGATCGAGTACGCAGGTGCGCCGAGCGGTGCGCAAGGCTACGGCTGCGGCCCTGCCGAGAACGACGCCTCGATCTTGCTCCTCGCGGGACGTCCCGACACCGCGTTCATCCAGAACACCACGTTCCAGAACGGCGGCGGCGACACCGGGCTCCTCCTCGGCTGGTCGTCCGACGCGAGCGGTCCGGACTTCGTCGCCACCAACACGTTCACGAGCATGCCGAGCTGCAAGGTGAGCCGTTGGCGAAACGCGACGGGCACGGCGTGCCCGGGATCCACCGCTGGCTCGCCGGTCTGCTTGCTCTGATCGACGCTCGCACCCGCCCCCGCGTCGCTCTGTCGTTCGCGGCGCGGCGGCAAGGCGAGCGACCACCTCGCCGTGCATGAACCACGCGCGCGAGCGTGCGGGTGCGCGTGCGCCCTCGCCTGAGGATCGCGTCACGGTATGCTCCCGGCACCGGGGGCCAGACGGAGACGACGCATGCGACCGTGGACCAAACGCTCTTGGTTGATGCTCGGGATCGTGACGGCGAGCGCGTTCGCCGGATGTAGCGCAGACGAATCTGCGCCCACCGACGGCGCGACCGACGGCGCGGTCTCCGAGTACGACGCGGGCGAGAGCGATGCGACGACGAGCGATCGCGACGCGGGGGGAGACGCGAGCGCGGCGGACGGCGCCCCGCTGGACGGTGCCACGACCGATGACGGCGGCGCGCTCGACGCGGCCACGGACGCGACGAACGACGCGCCCAACGCCGACGCCGACGCCGACGCGTCGATCCCCTGCAGCGGAGAAGGCTCGGCGTGCAACCTCCCGAGTGGAAGCAAAGGGCTCTGCAAGAGCGGCCTCTGCTCGACGTGCACCGACTTCGAGTCCCCGCAGTGCGCCGCGGCTTACGATGGCGGTCCGCACTTCTGCTACCAGGGTCGGTGCGTCGCCGGCACCTGCACCACGAGCGGCCAGTGCAGCGGCGGGCAGGCGTGCGTCGACTTCAACTGCAAGCCTTGTGACGCGCGCAGCGGAAACACGTACGTCGTCGATCCCGCGCTCGGCAACGACACCACCGCGGGCAGCGGCATGGCGGGCGGGACGGCAGCCGGCGAGTGCGCGTGGAAGACGATCAAACGTGCGGCCCAGGCGATCGCGCTCGCGGCCGGCGACGCTGCGCCGCCGGTGGGCACCAAGATCGTATTGCGCGGCCCCGTGCTCGCGTCGGGCACGACGGGCGACACCTATCCGATCACGCTCCCCCAGAACGTGACGCTCGAGGGAGAAGGCGGCGGCGGAGCGGAGCTCCCGGCCGGGTCCATCCACGGCGGCTTGTCGATCCTGCGCATCGCGACGACGGGAGTGAAGCTCGTCAACGTGATCATCGACGCCAACGTGACGCCGGCGAGCCCAGGCGTGAGCCCTTCGTATGGGATCAACGTCGAATCGACCGGTGCCGCGGAGCTCGAGAACGTCGAGGTCCGTCGCGCGACGTACGGCGTCTACGCGCAAGGTGTGCTCGTCGTGAACGACGGGACCAGGATCCACGACACGCTCCAGGTCGGCCTCATGGCCATGGGTACCGCGGCCGTCGCGATCGCGAGCTCGAGCACCAGCGCGCCCGTCGAGATCTACGGAAGCGGCCAGGTCGGAGTGAACGTCGGCAACGGCTCCGCCCTCACGATCGCATCGACGGTCGGTCGCATCGACGTCCACGACAACCAGGTGAACCTGGCCGTCGTCCAGAACGCGAAGGTCGCGGTCACCGGCGTCGCGGCGAATCGCTCGGTCCTCTTCCGCAACGGCACGTCCGCGGGCATCCAGCTCACACCCGTTGGAGCCAATCCTCAAGCGACGGTGACGGGCGCGGTGGTCGAAGGCAACTCGAACGGCATCGCAGCGGCCGGCGGAAACCTCAAGCTCCGCGACAGCGTCGTCTTGAAGAACAAGATCGGGGTCGTTCTCTCGGGAGCGGGCGACTTTTCGGGATTCGATCTCGGCCTGGACACGACGACGAACGCCGGCGGAAACGTCCTCCAGGATCCGACGGCGCCGAACAGCGGCGCGGGCCTGTGCATCATGGCCACCGCCGACGCCGGCGCGACCGTGTGGGCGCGAGGCAACCGTTTTGCAGTGGGTGACGCCGGCGTCGACTGCAAGACGACCGCGGCAAGCATCGGCGTGCCCGCGGCCACGTGCGCCGGCGGCGCGAACGTCGCGGGCCCGGGCGCGACCGGCAACACGATCCACGTCGAGAGCTGCAAGCTCGAGTGACGAGAGCGAGCGTATGCTCGCGTCATGGCGAAACGAGCCAAGTCGATCGTCGCGCTCGAGCGCATCGCGAAGAAGCTCCCAGCGACCAAGCCCGAGAAGGCCCACCCGCTCGTCTACGAAGCGTTCAAGATCGCCGCGCTCGCGGGTGACGTTCCGAGCGCGCGGGCGGTGCTCCACGCCATGATGGAGCTGCCCCCCGCAAAGGACGTCGTCCATGCGCTCTCGACGCACGCCATCGACGTCTTCTGTCACGTCGCGGGCCTCGGCGATCTCACCCACGGTCGACCCACGCACCGTTGGGCGCTCGTCACGGAAGGCACGCTCGAAGAGCGCGTCCGGGCGATCGACCGCGGCGCCCGCTACCGCGTGACTCACGTCGCGTACGGCGACGCCTTCCCGAAGGACGACGCTTGGCAAAAGAAGAAGCCCGGCGACCCGCAACGCACCATTGATCGATGGCTGCGCATCCAGCTCTTCGCGCACCCCGATCACGCGACCAAGTCGACCGAGCTCGAAGCCCTGGCGCGACTGGAAGAGCTCCTCGCCGACTGGCCGCGCGACGAGCGCGGCGCCGGGTATGGACAGGAGCTCGTCCTCGCGTTCGAGCTCGCGTTCCGGTTCGGGCGCGAGGCGAAGGCCAGCGAATGGCTCGTGAAGCATGGCTTTCGCGTGCGAGAGGAGAGCCTGGAGGACGTCCTTCTGTGCTTCCCGGCCATCGCCGCGCGTATGGCGGAGGGCTTCTTCCGTCCGCTCGAGAGCGCGAGCCCGACCGAGCTCGCGCAGGCGCTCGGCGAAGTCGCGGCGGCGACGCGGCTGCTCGCGAAGCAGGTCACCAGCATGGCGACCGGGGACGCCCCCGCCGCGAAGAAGAAGGCTCCGAAGGTCGAGAAGCGACGGGTGTCGTGCGAGTACTCGCAGCTCCACCTCGAGCCAGCCGAGCGCACGACCGAGGAGGACCAGCAAGTCTTCTTCCAAGACGAACGCGAGAGCGCGCAGGGAATGTCGATCTTCCCGACCAAGGTAGGCATCGCCTCACCTTCCGACACCGAGCTCGCCCTCGTCAGCGTCGTGAACGAAGCGGGCGCGAAAGACGCCACGATCGCACCCGACGCAGTTCAAGCCGTCACCTTTCCAATCACGGTGCGCGGGCCGCTCGTCCTCCGCAGCGTGAGCGACGACGACGGCGATCTCGAACCGCTCGCGATACCGCCGGGCCAATACGACGTGCTCGCGGTCTTCACGCCGCCCAAGACCAAGGCTTCGCGCAAGGCACACGCGCTGCGTCGCTTCGCGCTCTCGCTCTCGTTCCGACCTGCCGGCTCGCTGGGCGCTCCACGATGTCTGCGCCTCGAGGATGGCTCGACGCCGCCGAAGAAGATCTTCGTCAACGGCGGGGGACCGAGGGCGGCGCGGTGATCAGCGCGCCTTGCGGCGCCCTTGGCGAGACGGCTGCGCTCCCGCGCGCGGCAGCACCATCGCCAGCGCGATGACCATGAGGCCGAGCACGCCCCCGCCGACGACGGGGCTCAGCGTGTGCGCCAGGCAGCCGCCGAGGAGCCCACCCAAGATGAGGATCGTGCCGACCATGTTGAGCAGAGCGATCACGTTGGCGATCGTGTCGCTGGTCGTGGCCACCGGCGCGACGGCCGATGCGGGCGCGCCGCAGCGCAGACAGGCGCTGGCGCCACGCGAAAGCTCGCCGCCACACTTCGGGCACGGAACAGTCGACACGTCTCCCCCTCTCCTCACCGCTTCGACAGCGAATCACGATCGGCCGGGGACGAAAATCCTACCCAAGTAGTAGAACGCGTCCCCCGAACGCCGTGACGAGTGGTTCGATCTGGGGCGATCGGCTCACGACCGCAAGGTCATCCGCGTCGATTCGCGCCTCGCCGATCCGCGGAATTCCAGCGATGCGCCGCAAGCCAACGGTCACCCTGACGTCTCGATGCCAGTCAGTCCGACATTTCCTTCTACTACCCAAGTCTGACCATTGGCTCCATCCGTGAGCAACGTCGGGAATTAATGGCGGAAGGTCCGCGTTCGCCGCGGCATGCGAGGGTCTTCGACGATGACTTGGGCGGAGCGAGAGTTCGGTCACGCAGCGCTTGGCGATGCGCGCCG